>NZ_JBFTPP010000001.1:0-1095618 GCF_056398545.1 Terrabacter sp. 01T434 | reverse complement strand
CACCAACGGCCTGATCCGCGAGTTCTTCCCCAAAGGCATCGACTTCACCACCGTCACCGACGAACGCGTCGCCCACGTCGAACACCTGCTCAACACCCGACCCCGAGCCACCCTCGGCTTCCACACCCCCGCCGTTAGGCTCAACGAACAACTCACCGTTGCGCAGACGACTTGAGACCGCCCCCGTCCCCGCCACTCGAGGGCCCAACTGGCTACGCCCCATCCGTCGGGAACCGAGCACTCGACCATCGAGTGCCCACTTGTCGACGCCCCACTGTCGTATGCGTACGGCTGGGTCAGGTGAGGGCGCGGCGGAGGTCGTCGATGAGGTCGCGGACGTCCTCCAGGCCCACGGAGACCCGGAGCACGCCGTCGGTGATGCCGACCGCCGCCCGCGCCTCGGGAGCGAGACGGCGGTGCGTCGTCGTCGCGGGGTGCGTGATGAGCGACTTCGAGTCGCCGAGGTTGTTGGAGATGTCGATGACGTCCAGCGCGTTCATCAGCGCGAAGGCCTCGTCCTTGCCGCCGTCGAGCTCGAAGGTGACGACGGTGCCGGCGGCGCTCATCTGGCGCTTGGCGAGCTCGTGCTGCGGGTGCGACTCGAGGAAGGGGTGCACGACGCGCGTGACCCTCGGGTGCGACTCGAGGAACCGCGCCACCTCGAGAGCGCTGTCGGCCATCCGCTCGACGCGCAGCGACAGCGTCTCGAGCCCCTTGAGGAGCACCCACGCGTTGAACGGCGACATCGACGGCCCGGTGTGGCGCATGAGGTTCTGCACCGGCCCGTCGATGAACTCCTTCGGGCCGAGCACGGCGCCGCCGAGGGTGCGGCCCTGACCGTCGATGTGCTTCGTCGCCGAGTAGACGACGATGTCGGCACCGAGGTCGAGCGGCTTGGAGAAGACGGGCGTGCCGAAGACGTTGTCGACGACGACCTTCGCCCCGGCGGCGTGGGCCAGCTCGGTCACGGCCGCGATGTCGACGAGCTCCTGCATCGGGTTGCTCGGCGTCTCGAAGAAGACGGCGGTCGTCGGCTCCGAGAGCGCCTCGCGCCACTGGTCGAGGTCGGCGCCGTCGACGAAGACGGTCTCGACCCCCCACCGGGGCAGGATCTCGTCGAGGATGACGAAGCACGAGCCGAAGAGCGCCCGCGACGAGACGACGCGGTCGCCCTGACCGAGCAGGGCAGCCAGCGCCACGAAGACCGCGGACATGCCGGACCCGGTGGCGAAGCATGCCTCGGCGCCCTCGATCTGGCGCAGCCGCTCCTCGAACATCGTGACGGTGGGGTTGCCGTAGCGCGAGTAGACGAACCGGTCGACGTCACCCTTGAAGGCCGCCTCGGCGTCCTCGGCGGTCTCGTAGACGAACCCCGACGTCAGGTAGATCGCCTCGCTGGTCTCCTCGAACCCGCTGCGGGACAGTCCTGCTCGTACCGCGAGGGTGTCGGGACGCCAGCCCTGGGCCGCGCCGCTCATCCCTGGACCCACGGCAGACCCGCGACCTTCCAGCCCGACACCGACCGGTGGCGCTGCTCGTCGTGCGGTCCCTCGAAACCGTCGAGGACGTTGTGCGACCGGGCCCAGCCATGGCGGGTCGCGGCCTCGGCCGCAGCCACGGAGCGCACACCGGAGCGGCACAGGAAGTAGACGGATGCGTCCTTGGCGACGCCCGCGGCCTCGAGCTCCGCGGTGAAGCGCGCGTTGACGGCGCCGTCGGGATAGGTCTGCCACTCGACGAGAACGACGTCCTTGCCGGCTGCGCTGAGGTCGGGCAGCCCGACGTAGGACCACTCCGCCCTCGTGCGCACGTCGACGAGCACCGCACCGGGCTCGTCGCGCAGGACCGTCCAGGCCTGCTCGGGGGTCACGTCACCGGCATAGCTCATGGCCCGAATATCGCACAGCGTCCGTCAGGCGAGATGGTCCGTCCGATTGGTGAAAGCCACCGACGCCGACCCGTCCTCCCAGACCTCGACCGCGGTGAGGCTGCCGGGAGCCGTGGCCAGCGCCCAGAAGCGCTCGACCGGGGTGCCGAGCACGTCGCTGAGCACCGAGAGCACTCCCCTGCGGCTCGTCACCGCGACGACGGTGCCTCCCCGTGAGGCGAGCGAGCGGTATGCCGCCTGCACCGTCACGTCGGCCCCCTCGCCCGGTGCCTGGCCGGACCAGGACGCGGACGTCGTGACGTCCGCGTCGAGGGCGACGGCGAGGTCCTTCGCGACTCGCGCGGTCGCGGCGTCGTCGGCGCCGACGACGCTCGCCGAGTCGACGAGACGTCGCACGGCGGCGACGATGCGTGGCGTGGCGTGGCTGTCGAGCGGAGCCTGCACGAGGAGCAGCCGCAGCGGGCGCACACCCGCCCGTGGCGAGGTCGCCCGCGAATCGGCTGCTGGGACAGTCGAGCCCGACTCGACCTCCGAGCCCGGAACGTCTGCCTTCTCGTCCGTCAGGACCCGGTGGACGCTCTTGCCGTCCATGGCGTCGTTGCTCAGCGCGTCGGCGTCCTTGTTCTTCTCGCGCGGGATCCACTCGAAGTCGACGCTGCCACCGGCGTCGGAGATCTCCGCGCACAGGTCACGTGCCTCGAGCGCGAGGCGGCGCATGTCCTCGTGCTTGATCTTCCACCGGCCCGACATCTGCTCGACGACGAGCTTGGAGTCCATCTTGACGCGCACCGTGGCACCGGGGTCGAGGTCGAGCACGGCGCGCAGCCCGGCGAGCAGGCCGGAGTACTCCGCCACGTTGTTGCTGGCCTTGCCCAGGGGCTCGGCGAGCTCGACGAGGACGCGGCCGGTCGAGGGGTCACGGACGAGGGCGCCGTAGCCGGCGACACCCGGGTTTCCCCGGGACCCGCCGTCGGCCTCGATGACGAGCCGGCGGCCCGATCCGTGGGACGCCGCCTTCACCAACCGCTCACAGACCGGACTCGCCCGTACGGATCATGATGCGGCGGCACTCCTCACACCGGACGACCTCGTCCTCGGGGGCGTTGCGGATGCGGGAGAGGTCGACGTTGCCGAGCTCGAGCCGGCAGCCGCCGCACCGGCGGTGGCGCAGCTCGGCTGCGGCCAGGCCGCCGCTGCTGGCACGGATCTTCTCGTACAGCGCGATGAGCTCCTCGCCGACGCCGGCGACGATGTTCGCTCGTCCGGAGGCGACCTCCTCAGCCTCGGCGTCGAGCTTCGTGACGGCGGCGTCGCGCTCTGCCTCGAGGTCCGCGACGCGCGCGACCAGCTCGGCCCGTCGCGCCTCGAGCTCGGTGACGCGCGCGGTCAGCGCCTCGGACCGCTCCATGACCTCGAGCTCGACCTCCTCGAGCTCGGCCTGGCGCCGGGCGAGGGACGCCAGCTCGTGCTGGAGGGCCTGGAGGTCCTTGGCGCTGCCCTGGCCCGCGTCGAGCCGCGACTGGTTGCGGGCGGCACGGTCGCGGACGAGCTGGACGTCCTGGTCCGACTTCGTCAGCTCACGCTGGACGTCACCGGCCGCCGTGCGGGCGTTGACGATGTCCGTCTCGAGCGCACCAAGCTCGCGCCGGGCCGCCTCGACGGCAGGGGTCTGGGGCAGCGTGGCCTTGGCGTGCGTGATCTGGTCCAGACGCGAGTCGATGGCCTGCAGGTCGAGCAGGCGCCACTGGCGGGACGGGTCGGCTTTCAGGACACACCTCCGGGATCGGGAGCCGCGCGGTCGGCCCGCGCGGCGTTCGCACCGACGACGAACGTCCACGGTTCGGTGCGGATGGTTGAGACTCTGGTCTCGACCCTAGTGGCTCCGGGGACGTGGTCCAGCGCCGACAGCAGCCGCTCGCGGGCGCTCGCCAGCCACAGCGACTCGGTGGCCCAGTGGCCCGCGTCGACGAGGAACGGCCGGCCGCCCCGCGCCTCCTCGCGAGCCTCGAGGACCGGGTGGTGACGGAGGTCGGCGGTGACGAAGACGTCGGCGCCGCTGGCACGCACGTCGTCGAACCGGTCGTCACCCGAACCGCCCATGACCGCGACCGTGCGCACCTCGGCACCCGGGTCGCCACTGACCCGTATGCCGCCGGCCGTCGCCGGCAGGGCCGTGGCCACGACGTCGGCGAAGTCCGCCAGGCTGACGGGCGCGGCGAGCACCCCGACCCGGCCGATGGCGTTCTCCCCTTCGCGGGACAGGGGGCGCTGGTCGGCGAGGCCGAGGGCGTCGGCCAGCACCGTCGAGACGCCGGGGTCGGCGACGTCGGCGTTCGTGTGCCCGACCCACAGCGCGATCTGGGCCCGCACCAGCGCGGTCACCGACGCGCCCTTGGCCGACGTGGTCGCCACCGAGTGGACGCCGCGCAGCAGCAGGGGGTGGTGCGTGACGAGCAGGTCGGCTCCCCACGTGCGCGCCTCGTCGATGACGTCCAGCGTCGGGTCGAGGGCGAAGAGGATGCGGCGTACGGGCTGGTCGAGGTCGCCCGTCACGAGGCCGACACGGTCCCACTCCGCCGCGCTCTGGAGGGGGTAGAGCGACTCCAGCGCCGCAACGGCGTCACGGAGGCTGAGGTCGGGAGCAGGATCGTCCACGTGGGCCCGGCCGGGCTCGAACCGACGACACCCGCGGTGTAAACGCGGTGCTCTACCTACTGAGCTACAGGCCCTGGGGCGCCGGTCGGTGTCACCGGCAGGCGGCGGTCAGCCTACGGCATCAGGCTGGCTCGCGCGGAGCGTCGCCAGCGCCTCGCGGTAGGCCCTGAAGTCGCGGCCCTGACCGATGCCGCGCACCTCGGTCCACACGATGCGGCCTGAACGGTCGATGAGGAAGGTCCCGCGGAGCGCGAAGCCGTCCTCGTCGTCAAGCACGCCGTAGCGCCTCGCCACCTCGCCGTGCGGCCAGAAGTCCGACAACAGCGGGAAGAAGTGCCCCTCGGCGTCGGCCCACGCGCGCAGCGTGTACATGGAGTCGCACGAGATCGTGAAGACCTGGATGTCACCGTCCTGGAAGTCCTCGAGCCCGTCGCGGATCTCGCGCAGCTCCCCCCTGCAGATCCCGGAGAACGCGGCCGGGTAGAAGACGACGACGGCGTTCTTGAGGCCACGCACCGCCGACAGGCTGACGTCGACGCCGTACTGGTCCACGAGGGTGAAGTCGGGGGCCAGGTCGCCGACCCCCAGCGGGGCGGACACCTGGACCGGCGACTCGGCCGGGTGCGCGTTCGTCATGGCGGCAAGTGTGGCACCACGACCTCGGTGCGCGCGCCACCCTCGACAGCGGTGCGGGCGAACGCACGCACAGGCACGCAAACGGCCGGCCCGGCGCAGGGGCGTCGGTCAGCGGCGCGGCCCCTTGGGCGGCATGAGGCGCGTCGCCGCCCACTCGGTTGCGACGTTGACCTGGCCGCCGGTCGTCAGGCCCGCCGTCGAGGCGGCCTCCTCGACGACACTGGCATCGACGTGGCCGGGGCGTCCGGCCTTGGGCGTCAGCAGCACGATGAAGCCCTGGTCGAAGAGCTTCGTCAGCCCGTCGACCATGAGATCGACGAGGTCGTCGTCCCCGTCGCGGTACCAGAGCAGCACCCCGTCCGCCCCGTCGTTGAAGTCCTCGTCCTCGAGCTCGGTCCCGATGACGTCCTCGAGCCCGAACCGCAGGTCGTTGTCGACGTCGTCGTCATAGCCGAACTCCTGGATGACCTGCCCCTTGGCAAATCCGAGCTTGCTGAAGGACGCCGCTCCCGCGGTCTCGCTCACTGTCACCGGTCCTCTCGATCGTGGTCGTCCGTGTCTTGGCGTAGGTGCCACGACATCAGTGCACCGGGTCCGACGCTATCGCGCAAGGCGGCCTCCGTCGGGGACAACGCCCACGCCGCGCCCGACGCGCCCAGGGAGCGGACGGCATACCACCGCTCCCCAGCAGACGGACCCGGTTGTGACGGTCCCCACGGTTGGGTAGAGGATGGGAGGGCGCAGCGCCGTGGCCGACCGGCCGCGGGCGCCGCCTCGCGACGAGAAAGGACCCACGACGTGGCATCCGAGGCCGGACCGATCCTCAACGGCATCCCCAGTCAGCTCCCGGACATCGACCCGGACGAGACGCAGGAGTGGATCGACTCCCTCGATGCCGTCCTCGACGAGCAGGGCCGGACGCGGGCGCGCTACATCATGCTCAAGCTCATCGAGCGCGCGCGCCAGCAGCAGGTCGGCGTCCCGTCCCTCACGGCGACCGACTACATCAACACGATCCCGCCCGAGCGCGAGCCGTGGTTCCCCGGCGACGAGGACGTTGAGCGCGAGATGCGCCGCTACATCCGCTGGAACGCGGCGGTCATGGTGCACCGCGCCCAGCGGCCCGGCATCGGTGTCGGCGGCCACATCTCCACGTACGCGTCGGCCGCGACGCTCTACGAGGTGGGCATGAACCACTTCTTCCGCGGCAAGGACCACCCCGGCGGCGGCGACCAGGTCTACTTCCAGGGCCACGCCTCCCCCGGCATGTACGCCCGCAGCTTCCTCGAGGGCCACCTGACCGAGGCGCAGCTCGACGGCTTCCGCCAGGAGAAGAGCCACCTCGTCGACGGCAAGGTCGAGGCCGTCCCGTCCTACCCGCACCCGCGGCTGCTCCCCAACTACTGGGAGTTCCCGACGGTGTCGATGGGCATCGGCCCGATGAACGCGATCTACCAGGCGCAGTTCAACAAGTACCTCCACAACCGCGGCATCAAGGACACGAGCCAGCAGGACGTCTGGGCGTTCCTCGGCGACGGCGAGATGGACGAGCCCGAGTCGCGTGGCCTGCTCCAGCTCGCGGCCAACGAGGAGCTCGACAACCTCAACTTCGTCATCAACTGCAACCTGCAGCGGCTCGACGGCCCGGTGCGCGGCAACGGCAAGATCATCCAGGAGCTCGAGGCGTTCTTCCGCGGCGCCGGCTGGAACGTCATCAAGGTCGTCTGGGGTCGTGGCTGGGACCCGCTGCTGGCGGCCGACCGCGACGGTGCGCTCGTGCACGTCATGAACACCACGAGCGACGGCGACTACCAGACCTTCCGCGCCAACGACGGCAAGTACGTCCGCGACCACTTCTTCGGGCGCGACCCGCGCACCGCAAAGATGGTCGAGAACTGGACCGACGACCAGGTCTGGTGGGACCTCAAGCGCGGCGGCCACGACTACCGCAAGGTCTACGCGGCCTACAAGGCGGCGCGTGAGCACACCGGCCAGCCCACCGTCATCCTCGCCAAGACCATCAAGGGCTACAGCCTCGGCTCGCACTTCGCGGGCCGCAACGCCACGCACCAGATGAAGAAGATGACGCTGGATGACCTCAAGGCCTTCCGCGACAGCCTGCGCATCCCGATCACCGACGAGCAGCTCGAGGCCAACCCCTACCAGCCGCCCTACTACCACCCGGGTGCCGACAGCGAGGTCATCAAGTACTCCGTCGACCGCCGCCAGAAGCTCGGCGGCACGCTGCCGAGCCGCCGCGTCGACTTCGAGCCGGTCAAGCTGCCCGGCGACGAGGCGTACACCCAGGTCAAGAAGGGCTCGGGCAAGCAGGAGGTCGCCACGACGATGGCGTTCGTCCGTCTGCTCAAGGACCTGCTGCGCGACAAGGAGTTCGGCCCTCGCATCGTGCCGATCATCCCCGACGAGGCGCGCACGTTCGGCATGGACGCGTTCTTCCCGACGATCAAGATCTACAACCCCAACGGGCAGAACTACACGCCGGTCGACGCCGAGCTGATGCTCGCCTACCGAGAGAACGTCAGCGGCCAGATCCTCCACCTCGGCATCAACGAGGCCGGCTCGCTCGCGGCGTTCACGGCGGCGGGCACGTCGTACGCGACGCACGGCAAGCCGATGATCCCGATCTACGTCTTCTACTCGATGTTCGGCTTCCAGCGCACCGGCGACTCGATCTGGGCCGCTGCCGACCAGATGACGCGTGGTTTCCTCATCGGCGCCACGGCCGGTCGCACGACGCTGACGGGCGAGGGCCTGCAGCACGCCGACGGACACAGCCCGCTGCTGGCCGCGACCAACCCCGCCGTCGTGCACTACGACCCGGCGTACGGCTACGAGATCGCGCACATCGTGCAGGACGGCCTCAAGCGGATGTACGGCGAGGGCAAGACGCCCGAGGAGTCGAACGTCATCTACTACCTCACCGTCTACAACGAGCCGATCCAGCAGCCCAAGGAGCCCGACGACGTCGATGTCGAGGGCATCCTGCGCGGCATGCACCGGATCTCGCCGGCCGACACCGAGGGCTGGACGCACGAGGCCCCGCGGGCGCAGATCCTCGGTTCCGGTGTCGGGGTGCCGTGGGCGCTCGAGGCGCAGCAGCTGCTCGCCGACGACTGGGGCGTGGCCGCCGACGTGTGGTCGGTGACCTCGTGGAACGAGCTGCGTCGTGACGGCCTGGCCGCCGCCGAGCAGGAGTTCCTCTCCCCCGACGGCCCGCCGATCAAGCCGTGGGTCACGCAGTGCCTCGAGGGCACGGAGGGCCCGGTCGTCGCGGTCTCCGACTACATGCGCGCGGTCCAGGACCAGATCCGCGAGTGGGTGCCGGGCACGTACGCCACGCTCGGCGCCGACGGTTTCGGCTTCTCCGACACCCGGCCCGCGGCGCGCCGCTTCTTCCACATCGACGGCCCCTCGGTCGCGGTGCGGACGCTGCAGCTGCTCGCCAAGGAGGGCAAGGTCGACGCCGACGTCCCGCGTCGTGCGGCCGAGAAGTACCAGCTCGACGACGTCACGGCCGGCACGTCCGGCAACGCGGGCGGTGAGAGCTGACCGCCCGCCACCCCCGATGATCGAGAGAGCAATCCGTCCGCCCGGGTGCGCGTCTGCGCACGACCTGGTGCGGACGGATTGCTCTTTCGATCGGTAGGAGGGGCACGGCATACACGATTGGATAGGTATGCGCGGCTGTGCATATACTTACATCCATGTCCAAGGTCCTCACGTCGCTCCCTGTCGGTGAGCGTGTCGGCATCGCCTTCTCCGGCGGTCTCGACACCTCTGTTGCTGTTGCCTGGATGCGCGAGAAGGGCGCCGTGCCGTGCACCTACACGGCCGACCTCGGGCAGTACGACGAGCCCGACATCGACTCGGTCCCCGGCCGGGCCGGCCAGTACGGCGCGGACATCAGCCGCCTCGTCGACTGCAAGACGGCGCTCGTCGAGGAGGGCCTCTCGGCCATCGCGTGTGGCGCCTTCCACATCCGCAGCGGCGGCAAGACGTACTTCAACACCACGCCGCTCGGCCGCGTCGTCACCGGCACGCTGCTCGTGCGCGCCATGCAGGAGGACGGCGTCTCGATCTGGGGCGACGGCTCCACCTTCAAGGGCAACGACATCGAGCGGTTCTACCGCTACGGCCTGCTGGCCAACCCGCAGCTGCGCATCTACAAGCCGTGGCTCGACGCCGACTTCGTCACCGAGCTCGGCGGCCGCCACGAGATGTCGGAGTGGCTGACCGCCCGCGACCTGCCCTACCGGGCATCCGCCGAGAAGGCCTACTCCACCGACGCGAACATCTGGGGCGCCACGCACGAGGCGAAGACCCTCGAGTTCCTCAGCGAGTCCATGGAGGTCGTCGAGCCGATCATGGGCGTCAAGTTCTGGGACCCCTCGGTCGCGATCGAGACCGAGGACGTCACGGTGCGCTGGGAGCGTGGGCGCCCCGTCGCCATCAACGGCGAGGAGTATGCCGACGCCGTCGCTCTCGTCGACGCCGCCAACCGCATCGGTGGCCGTCATGGGCTCGGCATGAGCGACCAGATCGAGAACCGCATCATCGAGGCGAAGTCGCGCGGCATCTACGAGGCCCCGGCAATGGCGCTGCTCCACATCACCTACGAGCGTCTGCTCAACGCGATCCACAACGAGGACACGATCGCCAACTACCACGCCGAGGGCCGCAAGCTGGGCCGCCTTCTCTACGAAGGTCGCTGGCTCGACCCGCAGTCGCTCATGGTGCGTGAGTCGCTCCAGCGCTGGATCGCCTCGGCCGTGACCGGCGAGGTCACGATCCGGCTGCGGCGCGGGGACGACTGGTCGATCGTCAACACGGCCGGTCCCGCCTTCAGCTACCACCCCGAGAAGCTCTCCATGGAGCGCACCGAGGACGCCGCGTTCGGCCCCGTCGACCGGATCGGGCAGCTGACGATGCGCAACCTCGACATCGCCGACTCGCGCGCCAAGCTCGAGCTGTATGCCGCCCAGGGCCTCCTCGGCCCCGACGCCCACGAGCTCGTGGGCGAGCTCACGCCCGGCGGCGCGGCTGCCATCTCGGCGAACCCCGCCGCGGTGGGCGTCGACGAGCAGGACGACGCGCTCGACCGCGCCGCCATGGAGTTCGGCACCGACTGAGCGAGAGGCGCCGGGTCCCAGCGGGTAGGGACCCGGCATGACCGATTCGCAAAAGATCACCGTCCAGCGGAACATCGACGCCTCGGCCGCCGACATCTTCGACGTGCTCAGCAATCCGAAGCGGCACGTCGAGCTCGACGGCTCCGGGTTCGTGCGTTCCGACGAGAAGGCCGAACGGATCAAGCAGGTCGGCGACGTCTTCCGGATGAACATGGCCGGCGACCACATGGGCGGCGAGTACCAGACAGACAACACCGTCTCGGGCTACTCGCACAACGCCCTGCTCGCCTGGAAGACCGCCCCGGCCGACACCCCGCCGCCAGGCTGGGAATGGATGTGGGAGCTGACGCCCGAGGGCCCGAACTCGACTCTCGTGTCCCTGACGTACGACTGGAGTCACGTCACGGACAAGGAGATCCTCCAGAAGGTCAGCTTCCCGCTCGTCGAGAAGAACCAGCTCGAGGACAGCCTCGGCAACCTCGCCTCGGCGGTCGCTGGCTGAGCGACGAGCTCGACCGCGCCGCCGCGGAGTTCGGCACCGACGGACCCGTTTCCCGCAGGCCGTCACGGCCGGGCCCTCGCGGCGCTAGCGTGGATGCATGGCCATGGAGGTCCGCGACGTCGCGTACTCCTACGGCGACCGCGTGGCGCTCGACGGCGTCAGCTTCGAGATCACCCCCGGCGTCCTCACGGGGCTGCTCGGACCGAACGGGGCCGGTAAGACCACGCTGATGCGGATCCTGCTCGGCGTGCTCACCCCGGATCGGGGCGAGGTGCGTCTCCACGGGGTCGCGGTCGACAGCGTGGCCAGACAGCACTGGGGCTACATGCCGCAGGAGCGTGGCCTGTACCCGGGGATGCAGGTCGGCGACCAGGTCGTCTATTTCGGCCGGCTGCACGGGCTCTCCCGCGCGGAGGCGGTCGCGCGGGCCCGCCGCCTGCTCGCCGAGCTCGGGATGGCGGAACGCTGGGACCAGCGCACGGACAAGCTCTCGGGCGGTCTGCAGCAGCGGCTCCAGCTCGCCACGGCCCTCGTCCACGAGCCGGAGGTGATCGTGCTCGACGAACCGTTCGCGGGACTGGACCCGGTGGCGGTGGCCGAGCTGTCCCAGAGCCTGCGTGAGCGAGCCCGGTCCGGCTGCACCGTCCTCTTCTCCAGCCACCAGCTGGACCTGGTGCAGAACCTGTGCGAGGACATCCTCATGGTCAACGAGGGGCGGATCGTCCTACGTGGCCCGCTCGTGAGCCTCCGGGCCGCGTCGACCGGCGTGCAGCTGCGACTCAACGTCCACGCACCTGACCGGCGGTGGCTGGCCCGGTTCCCCGGCGCCACCGTCGTGAGCGAGGAGGCCGACGAGGTGCGGATCGCGATCCCCCGGGGCACCGACCCGCTGAGCGTGCTCGACGGCGCGCGAGCCGCCGGACGCGTGGACGACTTCGGGCTCGACCTGCCCTCGCTCTCCCAGCTGTTCCTGGAGTCGGTGGGTCCGTCCGACGCGCCGGACGCGTCGGCGGCCGCGGCCGCGCTCGAGGGGAGGCCGAGATGAGCTGGCGGCACGGGATGGCACTCGTCCTCGGCCGCGGCCTGCGGGAGCAGCTGCGCTCGAGGACCTTCAAGATCGTGACGGCCCTGATGCTGCTGCTGTCCATCGGCGCCGTGGTCGTGCCCAAGCTCGTCACCGCTGGACCGACGACCTACACCCTGGCGACGGTCGGTCCGGCGCCCGCCGCGCTCATCACGTCCCTGGACGCGGCGGCCAAGGCCACCGGCGTCCGGACGACGTACGTCGTGCGGACCGACGACGCCGGGGTCAGGTCCGCGGTCCAGCACGGTGAGGCGACGGTCGGCCTCGCCGGGGACCGGATGTACGTCGCCGAGCGAACGGCCGGCGCGTTCCCCGGCGTCGTCGCGCAGTCGCTGGTCCGGATCGAGACACGCCGCCTGCTGACCAGCTTCGGCCTGACCGCCGGGCAGGTGGCGCAGCTCGACTCCGTGCACCCTCCCGAGCAGGTGTTCGTCGCGCCCGTGCAGGACACGGGCCGCGCCGGCGTGGGCTTCGCGGTGGGCCTCGTGCTCTACCTGGCGCTGCTCTTCAGTGGTCAGATCATCTCGACGACGGTCGCGACGGAGAAGGCGAGCCGCATCTCGGAGGTCCTGCTGGCCGTCCTTCGCCCCAGTCAGATCCTCGTCGGCACGGTCCTCGCGGTCGCGACCGTCGCGACGATCCAGCTGCTCGTCCTGTCCGTGCCGCTGCTCGTCGGCGCATCGATGACCGGGTCCACCTGGCTGCCGGCGATGGCCGCTCCCGACCTGGCTCTCGCGATCACGTGGTTCATCCTCGGCTTCATGCTCTTCGCCTTCCTCTACGCCGCCGGAGGGGCGCTCGTGGACAAGGTGACCGAGGCAGGGACCGCAGTCCTGCCGGTGACCGCGCTCATCATCGCGGGCTATCTGCTCGGGGTCACCGTCGTCATGGGCAATCCGGGATCGACGCTGAGCGTCGCCGTGTCGCTGTTCCCCCTGACCGCACCGCTGACGATGCCGATCCGGTGGGCCTCCGGTGAGGTGCCGGTCTACCAGCTGCTGCTGGCCCTCGGCCTCACGGCCCTGACCGGGCTCGGGTGCGTCTGGCTCGCCTCGACGGTCTACCGCCGGGCCCTCGTCGTCACCGGGCACCGCGTCCGCCTGCGCGAGCTGTTCCGGCGCGGCCGGACGCCCGACCGTCTGCCGCGCCGATAGGGTCCATCGATGCGCGAGATGACGGACCGGGGCCTCGTCGGCCAGCAGTATGCGAGTGTCGACCGCCTCCAGACCCGCCGCAGCGTCTGGGGGCCCGGGCCCGAAGGCGTGTCGCCCGTCGAGGTCCTCCGGACCCTCGTCGTGTCCACCCAGCCCCGGCGGCTGATCGAGGTCGGTTGCGGCACGGGCCAGTTCGCTCGTTCCGTCCTCGACGAGGCGCCGAACGTCGACTACGTCGCGACCGACCTCTCCCCCGCCATGGTCGAGGCCACGCGCGCACTCGGCGTCACCGCCGAGGTGGCACCCGCCGACGACCTGCCCTTCGCCGACGGCTCTTTCGACGGCGCCGCCGCCGCCTGGATGCTCTACCACGTGCCGGACCTCGACGGCGCGCTGGGCGAGGTGCGCCGGGTCCTGCGCGACGGTGGCACGCTGCACGTCGCGACCAACGGGAGTGAGCACCTCGCCGACCTGCTCCGCGACGCCGGCGGTGAGCCGCTCGTCACCCAGTTCACGTCGGAGAACGCGGCCGAGATCCTCGGCAGGCACTTCGAGCACGTCGCCCGGCGCGACATCGAGACGCGTGCGACCTTCGCCGACCACGAGGCGGCCTGCGCCTACCTCGCGACGTTCTCCCCCGGTCTCGCGGGGTCCCTCCCGCACTTCGACGGGCCGAGGTCGTATGCCGGCCACACCGCGGTCCTCACGGCCCGCTGACCTCGCGGCACGACCCGAGGACCGCACGTGCCTGCGGGCGGTTTGTGAACGGCATACAAAATCGCGACGCGGATCGTCCTAGGCTGGCACCGTGAGCGGACCGCGGCAGCACCCGAGTGCGGCCACCTCGCGCGCCGTGGAGCGCAGCTCCGGCGAGCTGTCGACGCTCGCGTCGCAGCGCATGGAGGAGCACCTGGGGTGGTACCGCGACCTCTCCGCCGAGGAGCGCTCGCAGGTCGGACTCGTCGCGCAGGCCGGCATCTCGCAGTTCATCGCGTGGTTCCACCAGGAGGAGAGCCACCCGCCGTCGGCGATCTCGATCTTCGCCAACGCCCCCCAGGAGCTGACCCGGTCGGTGAGCCTGCGCCAGACCCTCGACCTCGTGCGCACCGTCGTCGACGTCGTCGAGTCGCGCGTCGAGAGCCTCGCGGGTCCCGGCGACGAGCAGCTACTGCGTGAGTCCGTGCTGCGCTTCTCGCGCGAGATCGCCTTCGCTGCCGCTGAGGTGTATGCCGGTGCCGCGGAAGCCCGTGGCGCGTGGGACGCCCGCCTCGAGGCTCTCGTCGTGGACGCCGTCCTCCGCGGCGAGGCCGACGACTCGATGCAGTCGCGGGCGAGCGCCCTGGGCTGGGGCGACGTCGCCGACGTGACCTTCGTCGTGGGCAGCACGCCGGCAGTGCCTGGTGGCGCGGTCCCGGCCGTGGACGACCTCCGCCGGTCCGTTCGCCAGCACGGCGTCGAAGCGCTGGCGATCGTGCAGCGGTCGCGCCTGATCGCCATCCTCGGCGGCACGCGAGAGGCGGCGCGGGTCGTCGAGTCCGTCGCCGGCTGCTTCGGACCGGGGCCCATCGTGCTCGGGCCCACGGTGCCGCACCTCTTCGCCGCGGGCCGCTCAGCCCGAGCGGCGCTGAGCGGGCTCGTGGCCGCCGCCGCCTGGCCCGACGCGCCGCGCGTGTTCGAGTCCGACGTCGTGCTGCCCGAACGGGCACTTGCCGGCGACCCGCCGGCCCGGCGCATCCTCGTCGACCGGATCCACCGGCCACTGGCTCGCGCGAGTCACGCCCCACTGCTGCAGACGGCCACGGCCTACCTCGAGACCGGAGGCTCGCTCGAGGCCAGCGCGCGGGCGCTCTTCGTGCACCCCAACACGGTGCGTTACCGGCTGGGACGCATCTCCGACGTGACGGGCTACGACCTCACGTCACCGCGCGAGGCCTGGACCGTGCGCATCGCTCTGGCCCTGGGTCGCCTTGCCGCGACACCCGCCCCCTCGACCGCCAGCACTCCGACGGCGGTCGGCTCGGCTGCGTCCCTGCTTTTAGAGGAAACCTCCAAAGTATCCTCCGCGACTTCGTGACATTCGGTGGCGGGGTCCTGACCGGTAACCGGGAAAGGTGGAGCACGTGCTAGCGATCGTGTGCCCCGGACAGGGCTCCCAGACTCCCGGCTTCCTCACCCCCTGGCTCGAGCTCGACGGGGTGCGCGAACAGCTGACCGCCCTGGGCCAGGCGGCCGGACACGACCTCGTCGCGCACGGCACCGAGTCCGACGCCGACACGATCAAGGACACCGCCGTCGCCCAGCCGCTCATCGTCGCGGCCGGACTCGTCACCGCCTCGGCCCTCTTCCCGACCCGCAGCGACCTCGCCGGTACCGGCGCCGTTCTCGCCGGACACTCGGTGGGCGAGCTCACGGCCACCGCCCTCGCCGGAGTCCTGACGGACGAGCAGGCCATCTCTCTCGTCGCCACCCGAGGCCGCGCCATGGCGCAGGCCAGCGCGGTCACCCCGACGGGGATGGCAGCGGTGCTGGGCGGCGATCCGGACGAGGTCCTGGATGCGCTCGAGGCCCAAGGCCTCACGCCCGCCAACGTCAACGGCGCCGGACAGATCGTAGCGGCCGGCACCCTCGAGCAGGTCGAGGCCCTGCGCGCAGCCCCCCCGGCCAAGGCACGGGTCATCCCCC
Organism: Terrabacter sp. 01T434; assembly: GCF_056398545.1. Lineage (NCBI taxonomy): Bacteria > Bacillati > Actinomycetota > Actinomycetes > Micrococcales > Intrasporangiaceae > Terrabacter > Terrabacter sp. 01T434. Next base: position 1,079,867 of record NZ_JBFTPP010000001.1, on the reverse strand, counting down.
TGCAGGTCGCCGGCGCCTTCCACACCCAGCACATGTCCCCCGCCGTCGAGGCCCTCGCCGCGGCCGCCCGCGAGGTCACGCCCGCCGCCCCGGCGCTCCGGCTGCTCTCCAACGCCGACGGTGCCACGGTGGCCGACGGCCCCGACGCGCTCGACCGCCTCGTCCGACAGGTCAGCAACCCGGTGCGCTGGGACCGCTGCATGGAGACGATGCTCGCGCTCGGCGTCACCGGCCTCGTCGAGCTCGCTCCCGCCGGCACCCTCGTCGGCCTCGCCAAGCGGGCCATGCCCGGTGTCGAGACCCTCGCCGTCAAGACCCCCGACGACCTCGAGGCGGCCCGGACCCTCATCGCAGCCCACACAGGCTCGTGACGGATCCTTGACTAGCGCACCACCCCGACAAGGGGCAGGCTCATGGAGAGGTCCCCGTCCGACGGCCACCCCGTCCCCGGACCCCTCCAGCGCCGATCCACGACCCACCTGAACCCTCACCCTCGAGAAGGCCTCACGTGACATCCCCCAGCGCCACCGCGCCGACGCCCAAGGGCACCGGCACCCTCGTCGACAACGGCGCGCCGCGCCACTCGCGGATCATGGGCGTCGGCGCCTACCGCCCGGCCCGCGTCGTCATGAACTCCGAGATCGTCGACAAGATCGACTCGAGCGACGAGTGGATCCGTGAGCGGTCCGGCATCATCAGCCGCCACTTCGCCGCCGACGACGAGAGCGTCATCGACATGGCCGAGGCGGCCTCCCGCCAGGCCCTCGAGCAGGCGGGCGTCGCACCGGAGCAGATCGGCTTCGTACTCGTCGCCACCGTGACGCACCCGTACCAGACGCCCGCCGCGGCGCCCGAGCTCGCGTCCCGGCTCGGCTCGACCGCGCCCGCCCTCGACATCTCGGCGGCGTGCGCCGGCTACTGCTACGGCGTGGCCATGGCCAGCGACATGGTCAAGGGCGGATCGGCCGACTACGTCCTCGTCGTCGGCGTCGAGAAGCTGAGCGACTTCACCGACCCGTACGACCGCGGCAGCGCCTTCATCTTCGGCGACGGGGCTGGCGCGTGCGTCATCGGCCCGAGCGACACCCCGGGCATCGGCCCCACGGTGTGGGGCTCCGACGGCACGCAGCGCGACGCCATCAGCCAGAAGCAGGCCTGGACCGACGTGCGCGAGTCCTGGCAGTCCGCGCAGGCCGACAAGAACGTGTGGCCAGCGATCGGCATGGCCGGCCAGACGGTCTTCCGCTGGGCCGTCTGGGGCATGGCCCCCGTCGCCCAGCAGGCCATCGACAAGGCCGGCATCAAGGCCGACGACCTCGACGCCTTCATTCCGCACCAGGCGAACATCCGCATCATCGACGCGATGGTCAAGCAGCTCAAGCTGCCCGCCGACATCCCCGTCGCTCGCGACATCGTGACGACGGCCAACACCTCGGCGGCCTCCATCCCCATCGCGACGACACGGATGCTCGCCGAGAAGGAGATCCCCAGCGGCGGCCTCGCTCTCCAGATCGGCTTCGGCGCCGGCCTGGTGTATGCCGCGCAGGTCGTCGTGCTGCCCTGAGCACGCCCGACACGGGCAGTCCAGCACTCCCGCGGGTCCCGACGGGTCATTCGGGCCACGGAACGACAACCACCAGGCACCACACACCAAGGAGTAGACAGATGGCTCAGTCCGAGCAGGAGATCCTCGAGGGTCTTGCCGAGATCGTCAACGAGGAGACCGGTCTCGACACCGCGTCCGTCGAGATGGACAAGTCGGCCCCCCACCGCTCCACCCCCACCCGCTCCACCCCCACCCGCTCCACCCCTCGCACCACTCCACCTCACTCGACTCAGAGGAGCACGTCACCATGACGTCCAATCGCGACCGACGCGTCGTGGTCACCGGTCTCGGAGCCACCACGCCCCTGGGCGGAACCGCCACTGAGACGTGGGAGGCCTTGCTCGCCGGCCGGTCCGGCGCCCGCCCGATGGACTTCGACTGGGTCGCCAAGTACGAGCTCCCGGTCACCTTCGCAGCGACGATCGCCACGAAGCCCGGCGAGGTCCTCACCAAGGTCGAGACCCGTCGCCTCGACCCGTCGAGCCAGTACGCCCTCATCGCCGCCCGTGAGGCGTGGGCCGACGCCGGCTCCCCCGAGATCGAGCCCGAGCGCCTCGGCGCCGCCATCGGTTCCGGCATCGGTGGCGTGTGGACCCTGCTCGACCAGTGGGACGTGCTGAAGGAGAAGGGGCCCCGGCGCGTCTACCCGCTCGCGGTGCCGATGCTGATGCCCAACGGGCCCGCCGCGGCCGTCTCGCTCGACCTCGGCGCCCGCGCCGGCGCGCACACGACGGTCAGCGCCTGTGCCTCCGGCGCCGAGAGCATGGGCTATGCCATCGACATGATCCGCACCGGCCGCGCCGACGTCGTCGTCGCCGGCGGCACCGAGGCGGCGGTCCACCCGCTGCCGATCGCCGGCTTCGCCGCGATGCAGGCGCTCTCGACCCGCAACGACGAGCCCGAGAAGGCGTCGCGGCCGTATGACACGGGCCGTGACGGCTTCGTGCTCGGTGAGGGCGCCGCCGTCATCGTCCTCGAGTCGGAGGAGCACGCCCGCGCCCGTGGCGCCCGCATCTACGCCGAGCTCGCGAGCGTCGGCATGTCGGCCGACGCACACCACATCACGGCCCCCGAGCCCAACGGCTCGGGCGCGTCCCGCGCGATGCTGTATGCCGTCGAGCGCGCCGACCTGTCACCGACCGACATCATCCACATCAACGCGCACGCCACCTCGACCCCCGTCGGCGACGTCGCGGAGTACAACGCGATCAAGCGCGCCTTCGGCGACCACACCGGCAACCTGTCGGTCACGGCGACGAAGTCGATGACCGGGCACCTGCTCGGCGCGGCCGGAGCCCTCGAGGCGGTCATCACGATCCAGTCGATCTACAACCGGCTCGTACCGGCGACGATCAACCTCGACGACCAGGACCCCGAGATCGCGCTCAACGTCGTCACCGGCGAGCACCAGAAGCTCCCCGACGGCGACATCGCGGCCCTCAACAACTCGTTCGGCTTCGGCGGCCACAACGTCGCCCTGGCGATCCGCAGCATCTGAGTCTCGGCTCCGGCTGCCTCCGCTGCAGGGGCGGAGCAGCCTCTCCGCAGCCTGGAAGGTCGCACCCCTTCGGSGGGGTGCGACCTTCCACGCTGGGGCGTCACCTCGGTACCGCAGGGTTGGGCACGCTTCAGCCGGGTCCCGCCTCGATGATCGCGCGAACCTGCGCCACGTCGAGATCGAACGGTCCCAGGCGCGTCAGGACCCAGGACGCACCGTGGTCGATCCACGGAGCGGGATCCTGCGAGGGGCGGATGTCCACCACGAGGTCAAAACCTGCGGCGGGAGAGTGGGACGCGAGGTCTGACGTCACCCGGGCGAGATCGTCGGGCTGTTCCACGTCGATGACGAAGAACCCGTCGTAGTTCGCAGCTCGACGCAGTGGCGCCCGGTTGCCGAATCGTCCGGCCAGCCAGATGGGCACCGCGGCCGCGGGCTGGAACTGCACGTCGCGAGCGGTGTAGTAGGCGCCCCGGTGATCGACGTGACCACCCGACAGCAAGCCGGTCAGGAGATGCAGCCCCTCGTCGAGCATGGCAGCGCGCACCCGCGGGTCCGGCTGGTCACCGAAGGTCGTGAACTCGCCCACCCAGTCGTCGCCGAGCCCCAACCCGAGCACGAACCGACCACTCGAGAGCACCGCCAGGCTCGCAGCCTGCCGGGCCAGCACCTGCGGTCGGCGTCGCGCCAGCGGGGTCACCATCGGGCCGAGCAGCATCGTCTCCGTTCGCATCGCGATGGCTGCGCAACACGTCCACACGTCGGCGATCTCGGAGACCCGGTCGCCGTACTTGAGGTGGTCCCAGACGAAGAAGCCGTCCCAGCCCGAGTTTTCGGCCCTGACGGCGAGGTCTGCGAGGACTCGAGGGTCGGCAAGGGCGTCGAAGGGGGCGACGAAGAGCCCGCGGCGTGTACTCATGCCCCCGATCATGCCGATCCTCGGCCCCGTGAGGAGTCCTCCCTGGGCGCCGGACGAGGTCGCCGCGAGGAGGGCCCGGGCGCACGAACCGCCCGGGCCCTCGTCACGTCCCGCTCGCCACGCTGGAGGGCGGGGCGGACGAGCGCTGGGGTGGTCAGCCGACCTTGTGCAGCCAGCGCACGGAAGCACCGTCTCCCGCGTAGCGGAACACCTCGAGCTCCTCGTCCCACGGGACGCCGAGCAGCAGGTCGATCTCGTCCTGGAGCGCGTCGGCGTCGCCGCGCGTGCGCATGATCGCCTCGCGGAGGCGGTCCTCCTGCACGACGGCGTCACCGGAGGCAGACGTCATGGTGTGGTGGATGCCGAGGCGGGGCGTGTAGGACCAGCGTGCCCCGTCGCAGCCCGGGGACGGGTCCTCGGTCACCTCGTAGCGCAGCCCGTCCCAGCCGCGCAGGGCACTGGCCAGTTCGGCACCCGTGCCGGGGGCGCCGGTCCAGGTCAGCTCGGTGCGCATCATCCGGGGCGCAGCCGGCTGAGGGATCCAGTCGAGGGTCACCCGCTGGTCGAGGACGGCCTCGATCGCCCACGTGATGTGCGGGCACAGCGCGGCTGGGGCTCCGTGTACGAACAGAACCCCGCCTGTCTGGGTGCGCGACATCGCGACAGCCATCCGAACCTCCTGAAGTTGCAGGGACGTCTTCCCCAACGCCTGCTACTTCGTGGTGCGGCGAACTGTCTCGGTGATGCGGGTGGAGCATGCTCGGCATCGAGCACTCGCCCATTGTGCACCATGGGGCGCAGGGGCACCAGCAATCTCAGGTGCCGATATGTCCACTTTCGTCCTAAGGTTGAACCGGTGACACGTCAGGCGCTCGCAGCGACACCGGGGAAGAGATAGACCTCGCCGTCACGGATCTCGACTCGATGGGTCCTGACCGGCTTGGTGGCCGGGAGGCACATCGGCTTGCCGTCGCGCAGGCAGAAGCGCGTCGCGTGCAGCGGGCACTCGACCTCACCCGCCTCGATCCAGCCTTCGGCGAGGGAGGCGTCCTCGTGGGAGCAGGTGTCGTCGAGGGCGTAGTACGTGCCGTCGTCGTCGCGGAACAAGGAGATCGGCTCGGGCGTCGCCGTGACCGCCGTGTCGAGCACGAGCGCCTCGCCGGGCTCTACGTCGTCGACCGCTGCCACGCGGATGCCGTCACTCATTTCCTGTTCCTCACGTGCGGGGGCCTGGGACAGGGCGAGCCTAGAGTGTCGCGGGGCGACCGCCGGAACCGCCTCCCGACCATCGGCAGCGGCTCGCTAGACTCCGATCGACCTCGACGGCCTGCACGGCTCGCGACGGTCCCGGGGCAGTAGCTCAGCCGGTCAGAGCAGCGGACTCATAATCCGTCGGTCCAGGGTTCAAGCCCCTGCTGCCCCACCACACGTTTGCGCAGTTCAACTCGAGTCTGCGGCATGAGACCGCCCCTCCTTTGATGCCTCCAGGGTCGCGGGGGCACATCTGGGGCACAAGCCCGTCGAGAGCCAGAGCCACGGCGTCCAGGTCGTCACCGAAGAGACCGGCGTACACGTCGAGCGTCATCGCTGCCGACCGTGCCCCAGCATCTGCTGCACAGCCTTCACGTTCGCCCCCGCTGCGATCGCAAGGGAGGCCGCCGTGTGACGCAGGTCGTGAGGTTTGACGTTGACGAGGCCAGCTTCTCGGCATGCCGGGTTGAACACTCGATGACGCCAGTTCCCCAGACGGACCGCTCCCCCACCCGGCGCGGTGAACAGCAGGTCATCCGGCCCTTTGCCGACGCACAGGGCCTCGATGCCCGGCCCGAGCGACGGCGGGAAAGGCACCGTCCGCGTCCGGTGCGTCTTCGGAGTGGACCAGACGAGCCGGCCACCGACCTCGGTCACGCTCTCGGCGACGACCTGCCGCCGACGCAAAAGGTTCAGCCATGGCGGAAGCGATAACTGCGAGCCGGGGCGGACGACTTACCCCGTCCACGCCCGGCCAGGCCTGTCTGCCTCCGCGGTTTTTGAGAGCCCGGATGTTCGTTCGAGAACCTAGATGTTCAAAGCCCTGCGGCATTGACCCCGTGGGTGGCCTGCGCACTTGTGAAGCCCTCGAACTGCAGCTGCTTGATCAGACCGTTGCGTGAGAAGGGGGACATTTCGAGGTAGGACTTGGCCTTCTCAGCGGCCTGCGCATTCCAGTCAACCGTAATGTGGTCGACAGCGAACGTCGCGTCGGCCTGGGAGAACTCCTCGAACTGCAACTGCTTGATCAGACCGCTTCTGGAGAACGCGGTCATCTCGATATACGACTCGGCCTTGGCGACCGCCTGCTGCTGCCCGTTGGACATCGCGTCGGCTGCTGCTTTCTCCGCTGCGGCCTTGTCGGCGGCTGCCTTCTCGGCGGCTGCCTGGGCATCTGCTGCCTTCTTCGCGGCTGCGGCGTCTGCGGCAGCTTTGTCCGCGGCGGCCTTGTCGGCAGCGGCTTTGTCCGCTGCTGCCTTGTCTGCCGCGGCTTTGTCTGCCGCGGCCTTGTCGGCAGCGGCCTTGTCCAGCGATGCCTGGACGGACGGATTGAGCGTGGGGGTTGCGCCCGCGACCGTGGTCGTCGACTGGGGGACGGCGACAGACACGGCTGTCGGGTCAACCGTCGGGGCCTTGCTCCCCAAGTTGCCGATGAGGCCGAGAGCGAAGAGCGCGCCGACACCTATGGCCCACTTCTTGCCCTTGCTCATCTTTTTCGGGGCGGGGGTTGGGTCGGGGGTTAGCGGTTCACCCTGCGGGGGCAGGGCGTTGTAGTAGGAGGTAGTCGAGTTGTCGCTCATTGATGATGTCCCTGTCTCAGCTTGTGGGTGGTGCAGAGCGATTGTGCAGAACAGTTGGTCGCATAGGGGCAGTTTCCACGGAATGTCGGATGCCGTCGGATGTGATTCGCGTGTTGACAGTGGCTGCACCCGGCCAATATCACGGGCGCGTCATCTGGCTGACTGGCGTAAGCCGCTCCGCCACGAGCCACTGTTGAGCAAGCACACCATCCGCATCGAGGTATTAGGCCATCAAAGCGAACCACTGCCCCTCCCGCTGCTCCCAAGGGGTGACGATGCCGGGGTGCGGGCCTGGCGCATCGCGGGTCCCGCTCACTCAGCAGTGCCTATGGGATGGCGACCGACAGCATGGGGTGCTCGTGCCCCCTGCCGAGCCGCCTGCCATCTGGCCACTCTGGGACTAGTGTTCGAGTTAGGGATGCGCACCGTAGGGTGGGCGCATGCCGTACCCCGGTCGCCCGGTGCTCGAGGTGCTGCCGAGTTCGTCGGCACCGCACGCACCCCGCCGCTCGTGAAGTGTCTGGGTCATGAGCACATTGACGAGGCCGAGGTGGAGCACTCGAGCATGTCCTCCTGACCGATGTGAACCATCTGCGCCTCGCGGACGTTGCTGATCTAGCACGTAGGACCATTCTCATGCCTGCAGCGAAGACGTTCGACGACGCGACCCGCATTCGAGCGGCCCAGCACTACCGCGACAGGCTGGAGGAGCACGGGGAGGCGACGATTGGAGATGCGTGCGCCCACGCGTCGGGTGACCGAGCGTGAGCGCGCGAACTACATTCTCAAGAACACGGCGGCGTCTTTCGCCCAAGCTGGCGCGAATCTGCGATAGCGGATTGCTTCAACTCATCTCGACGGACCACACAGATGCATCTGTTCTCGTCCTTGCGGGGCAAGGTGGAATATCCGGGATCCGTCAGAACGAGATCCCCGGGGATAGCCGCGTCAGTCAATCATGGATGCGGTTCAGCGGTCGCTGGCCTTGGTGAGGGCGCCGCAGATCGCGGGGGCGGTGGCTTCCATTGGCAGGGTGGAGGTCAGGTCGCTGACGCCGAGCACGTTGTCGTACTTGTTGTTGTGGTTGTAGTCGATGCCATGGACAACGATGACGGCGTTGTTCTGCCGGACCGCCATGGCGACGTCATGGGTCAGCTCGATGCTGCGCGTGTAGGTGTAGGTGCCGACCTGCGGGAATCGGGAGATGGCCAGGGCGCTGGCGGGGCTGGTGTCGCCTCGGGTGGTCAGCGAGGTGCCGATCGGCCCGTAGTCGTCGAGGCCGTCGGTGGTGCTCATGGCCAGGTGCCCGTTGTGCTTGGTGGCGTCGTCGGCCTGGGGGCATTCGCCTTCGCCCTTGTAGTGGATGTGCATGGCGTGCGGAGCGACGATCAGGCCTTTGACCTTGACCGTGACCCACGCGGTGTCGCCGTCAAGACGAACGGACGCGGTACCACTGGCATTCACGTGGTTGGTGGGGACCGGGGTCAGCATCGTCGAGAAGACGGAGGAGTCGTGACTGGTTTGGGTGGCCGCGACGGCCTGGCTCCCGGAGGCACCAGCGAGGGCCAGAACCAGAGGGGCAGCACTGGCGGCGGCAATCACGTATGTTTTGCGCATTTCTCTCCCTTGAAGGGTTTTTGGAATTCGGGAGGTCGAGCGGGCCAAAGAGATGGACACATACAGTCCACGACATCGCTTGTTGAGCCGCGCTGATTAGCGCACGCAACGCCCTAAAGACCTAATAAGGCCGAATCGCACAAGTCGCCTCAGAAGAGAATTGCGACCCCCTGGCAGCCAATTTTGACTGTCCATTCAACGTATCCGCGTGAGGATTGGGTGGCAAGACACCAAATCGGTCAGGTAATTGCCACGCCCGGGTGCGACGGCCGGGCGCGAGGCCGTCCACAGCCGCTTCATGAACTCGACCAGCGACCCTAAGGGCGCCGTGATCACGCTAAAACGCACCAAGCAGAACGCATCACTGCAGCTCACCGGCCTTTGCTCAAAGAGCAATTCGCGGCCAGAGCCACGTCAGGCTCATTCTCGCCTTCTCATGCCGAGCATCCGGTGCACGCCTCTCGAACCAGAGCTGCGTCCACCTGCGCCCAGTGGACGACAGAGGGAGCAGCTCGGCTGAAGCCCGGGAGCACTCGCTGCGGCGTGAGCCACCCCACGCATAGGTCGAGGCGACGCGCACCGAGCTCGCACTGGCGACGAGCGGTCCCGCCAAGGGGCCACTCGTCGCCTGTCAGCTGTGGCCGCGTGCGGTTAGGCAGGGGCCGGCGCCGTGACCTCGTTGACGACCTCGAAGCCCGTCTCCTGCGGAGGTTCGGCGAAGCCGCCGTCGATGCCTGCCTGCATCCGAGGCATCAGGATCCCGTCCCGGAAGGTCTCCCAGCTCTCCTTGCTCTCGTGGATGGCCATGATGGTCCAGCCGTCGGCAGACGGCCCCGCGGCATGGAAGATCTGCCCGGCCGGCAGGCTCCCGTCGCTGGGGTGAACTGCCGCGATCGAGGCCTCGTACTGATCCTTGGTGCCACCCTTGAACTGGTGGACGACGCCATAGCTCATACCGTTGCACTCCCTTCTTGGGATCGGCCCCGGCCCAGCGGGGCGGTCCGGGAGAGGTCTCGGCGGGGTCTATCTCGACGCTACGCGCGCGCCCAGGACGCGTCGACGGACAAACCAGTCGACCGCGCGGGACGTCTGGCGTCGTTCGTCGCCAACCGGCACGAATGACCCGGCAAAAGGCCGAGCGCCGGGACCAATGGCCGGTGTGGGGAACCCGCCCTCCGGCACAGACTGCGAGTATGCAGCGGCTCAGTCCCCTCGACGCGTCCTTCCTGCACCTCGAACGTGACGTGCAACAGCTCAACGTCGGATCCGCCCTCGTCTTCGAAGGGCCCGCCCCCACTCACGCTGAGGTGCGCCGCGCCATCGAGGCACTCCTTCCTCAGTTCCCGCGCTACCGCCAGCACGTGCGGTCGGTGCCGCTGGGGCTGGCGCTGCCGATCTGGGTCGACGACCCGAAGTTCCGGCTGCACGACCACGTGGGACACCGACGGCTGCGTCCGCCGGGCACGGACGACGCGCTGCGACGGCTGGCCGTACGTCTCATCTCCCAACCGCTCGACCTCCGCCGTCCGCTGTGGCACACCTGGCTCGTGACGGGGCTCCGGGACGGACGCTTCGCCCTCGTCAACACCAACCACCACGCGATGATCGACGGCATCTCCGGGAGCGACATCATCAGCGTGCTGCTGTCGCCGACCCCCCGCACGCCCCGCCATCCCCGTGAGGCGCCACCGCCGCCGTGGCGGCCCGCGCCCGAGCCGACGGAGGCTCGGCTGGCGCTGGACGCCATGGTCGAGCTGGCGTCGAGCCCGCTCCGGGCGGTCGACCGGTTGGCCAGGGCGCTGCGACCCCAGGCGCTCGCGACGAGCGTGGCGGAGGTCGTCGGCATGGCCCACCTCGGCGAGCAGCTCGCGCACCTCGAGCTCGGGCTCAACGGCCCGATCGGCCCCCGTCGCGACTGGCGGTGGGTGCGCGCCGACCTCGACGCGGTCAAGGCGGTGAAGAACCATCACGGCGGGACCGTCAACGACGTCGTGCTCGCGGCCGTCGCCGGCGGCTTCCGGTCGCTCCTGCTCTCCAGGGGCCGGCTGGTCGACGGCCGGAGCCTGCGCACGATGGTGCCCGTCTCGACCCGCCACGCCGACGAGCACGGCACGCTCGGCAACCGGGTGTCCGCCGTCTTCGCAGACCTGCCGATCGGCCTGGACGACCCGCTCGACCGGCTCCATGCCATCACCACTCAGCTGGACGCGCTGAAGAACAGCGGGACCGCGCTCGGCGTCGACGCCCTCCTGGGAGCGGCCGACCTGCTGCCCGGAAGCCTGCTCGCCCTCGGCGTCAAGACGTGGGCGCACAGCCCCCAGCGGACCTTCAGCACAGTGACGACGAACGTCCCCGGGCCGCGGACACCGCTCTACCTGCTGGGGCGCCGGATGACCGACCTCTACCCCTACATCCCGCTCGGGGCCGAGCTGCGGGTCACGATCGGCATCGCGTCGTATGCCGGGGGGCTGGCTTGGGGCGTCACCGGTGACCGCGATTCCATCCCCGACCTCGCCGTGCTCTCCGACGGGATCGAGCAGTCGATCACCGAGCTCGTCTCCCTCACCCCGCCCACGAACCGTTCCGAGGCGCGTCATGCACGAAACAGCTGAGCCGGCCTGCTACACCCCCGCCCTGCACGACACCCTGACGGACGACGTCGTGACCAACGCGCGGCTGCACGGCTCCGAGGTCGGCTACTCGCGCCGGGTCGGTGGACGCTGGCTGCCGGTCACCCACGCGCAGCTCGCGGAGCAGGTGACCGAGCTCGCGGGCGGCCTGATGGCCTGGGGCCTCGCCCCGGGCGACCGGGTCGCGATCTTCGCGGGAACGAGCTTCGAGTGGATGGTCTGCGACTTCGCCATCTGGACCGCTGGCGGGGTCACCGTGCCGATCTACGAGACGTCGTCCGCGGGGCAGGTGGAGTGGATCCTGCGCGACTCGGGCGCGTCTGGGGTGTTCGTCGCGACCGCGGCCCTCGCCGACACCGTCGCGTCCGTTCGAGACAGCCTGAGCGACCTCCGGCAGGTGTGGGGCTTCGACTCTGCCGACCTCGACACGCTCGCCGCGTCAGGTCGCGGCCTCGAGCCATCCGAGGTCGAGACCCGGCGCACCTCACGGACGAGCGCGTCGCTGGCCACGATCATCTACACGTCCGGGACGACCGGGCGCCCCAAGGGCTGCGCGATCACCCACGCCAACCTGCTGTCCCAGATCCGAAACGTCCTGGCCGGCCACAACGTCACGGAGCTCGTCTTCAACGACCGCAGCAGGACGCTGCTCTTCATCCCCGTCGCCCACATCCTGGCGCGGTCCATCCAGCTGTGCGCCGTGCACAACCGGGTGCACCTCGCCCACAGCAGCGACGCCAAGCAGGCCGCCGCCCTGCTCGAGGACTTCCAGCCGTCGGTCGTCCTCGCCGTGCCCTATGTCTTCGAGAAGATCTACAACACGGCGAAGCACCGCGCGGCGTCGGACGGCAAGGGCTGGATCTTCGACCTGGCCGAGACCACGGCCCGCGACTTCAGCGAGTCGCTGGACCACGGCGGCCCCGGGCGCCTCCTGAGGCTGCGTCACGCACTGTTCGACCGCCTCGTCTACGGTCGCCTCCGCGCGGCGATCGGTGGACGGGTGGACTTCATCGCCAGCGGCGGGGCCCCGTTGGGGACGCGCCTCGGCCACTTCTTCCGCGGTGTCGGCGTCAATCCCCTCGAGGGCTACGGCCTGACCGAGACGTGCGCCGGCGTCACGCTCAACCTGCCGGGACAGCAGCGCATCGGGACGGTGGGTCGACCGGTGCCCGGGTGCGCCGTGCGCATCGCGAACGACGGCGAGGTCCTCATCAAGGGCGGCGTCGTCTTCGAGGGCTACTGGCACAACGACGAGGCCACGCGAGCGGCCTTCGACGCCGACGGGTGGTTCCGAACGGGTGACCTCGGCGCGCTCGACTCCGACGGCTACCTGACGATCACCGGCCGCAAGAAGGACCTCATCGTGACGGCCGGCGGCAAGAACGTCGCCCCGGCCGTGCTCGAGGACCGGCTCCGTGCCCACTGGCTGGTCGACCAGTGCGTCGTCGTGGGCGACCGTCGCCCGTACGTCGCGGCGCTGCTCACCCTCGACGCGGAGGTGCTGCCGCAGTGGCGGGCGGAGCACGGCCATCCTGACCAGGCCCCGGTCGAGGACCTCCGCGAGGACCCCGAGCTGGTGGCCGCGCTCCAGTCGGCCGTGGACGACGCGAACGCCGCTGTGTCGCACGCGGAGGGCATCAAGCGCTTCGTCGTCCTGTCGGAGGCCTTCACCGTCGCGTCCGGTCTGCTCACGCCGACGCTCAAGGTGAAGCGCGCGGTGGTCGTCGAGCGGTATGCCGCCGAGATCGACCGCCTCTACGCGGGCCAGGTCGCCCGGACGCCGTGAGTGCCGTGAGTGCCGTGAGTGCCGTGAGCACGTGAGCACGTGAGTGCCGGGATCGGCAGTCTCAGGGCCGTGCCGCAAGCACGGCGACCGCGCCCTCGTCGACCAGCCAGTCACGGATCCGGTCGATGGTCCAGCCCGGCGCCTCGAGCTGGGGCACGTGCCCGACGTCCTCAGCGACCTCGAAGCGCCATTCCGGGTTCCGTTTCGCCACCGCTCGCGCCGCGGCGACGGGGACGAGCCGGTCCCTCGCCCCGTGGAGGAGCAGCACGGGGACGGTGATGCGCTCCATCAGCGCGTATAGCCAGCGACGGCGAGCGAGGACGAGGATCAGCGAGCGCCCCGCCACGATGAGCTCGGCGTCGACGTCCGGGTAGTCCTGACGCTCCCGGGCGAGCTCGAGGTGCTGCTGCACGACGTGCGCCGGCACCCGCGTCGTGTCGACGCAGCAGAGCCGGAGCACGGCCATGGCCTGTCCTTCGGCGGACAGCAGCGAGCGCCGGCGGGCCAGGAAGCCGCGCGCGACGGCGGGGACGGCATACGCCCCGAACATGACGGTGACGAGGGGGTCGGGGCGAGCCGTCGGACCCACAGGCACTGCGGGGTCGACGAGCACCAGCCCGCTCACGAGGTCGGGGCGGGCGTCGGCGAGGAGCATGGCGAGCAGGCCACCCATCGAGTTCCCGACCAGGATGACCGGGTGGCCGACGACCTCGTCGACGAAGCGCGCCAGGAGGTCGCGGTTGGCGTCGATGTGCGGCGAGCGCCCCAACGGCTGCGTGCGACCGAAGCCGACCAGGTCGATCGCCAGGACCCGGCACGTCTCGGCGAGCGTCGGCGCGACCGCGGCCCAGTTGAGGACGGAACCGCCGAGACCGTGCACGAGCAGCAGGAGCGGCCCGCCCTCCGGTCCGCCGTAGTCGACGTAGTGCACCGGGCCGTCGAGGTGTGCCCACCTCGCCGTCGGGGGCGGGCTGGGCGGCTCGGGGAGGAGGTCATGCTGCCACGCGGCCACGCTCCCATTCTCGCCGGACCGGACAGCTGTGGCTGCCGGACGCCCGCATGTGATGGACGCGACGGCAGTGCGGTCTGAGGTCAGGTCGCGCGGCGCCGCCGCCGAACCAGGCGGTACTCGCTCACGAGGGAGACGCCCGGCTGGTCGTTCATCGCCCGCCATGCCCCCACCCCGGCGGTCGACATCGCGATCCCGGCCAGCAGGTAGGTCACCGTGGCGCCCGTGTAGCTGAGGTCCAGCGCCCCGACGGTGACGGTGCGCGGGAGGGACAGCACGGCATCGAAGGCCGCCGCGAGGAGCGGCGCCACGGCGAGGACGAGGACGAGCACGACGCCGTTGAGCGACTGGACCAGCGCGAAGGTGCGGCCGCGGACCTCGTCCTCGACGGTGAGTCCGAGCAACGTGTAGCCGACCACCCATCCGACGCCGATGAGGGCGCCGAGCACCGTCGCGAGGGGCAGCGCGAGCAGCAGGGTCGGCACGAGGGCGAGGGCGAGCAGCAGCAGGCCCGAGCTCGTCAGGGCCGCACTGAAGATCCGCGGCCGGGACAGCCCGGCGAGCAGGCGCGGCCCCACGATGATGCCGCCTGCCATGCCGGTGAAGACGGCGACGAAGAGCATGCCGTAGCCGGGCGAGCCGGCGCCCATGTCCTCGACGAAGCGCGTCGCGAGTCCGACGACGAGCCCACCGCCGGCGAAGGCGCCGAGCATGCCGGCGATGAGCCCCCGGACGAAGGGCCGCTCCCGCACGACGAGCAGGCCGTCGGCGACGGTGCGGTAGATGGACTCCCCCGCCAGGGTCGCGGTCGCCGCCCTGGGCGGGAACGTGAGCCGCCAGACGATCCACGCGCTGGCCAGGAAGGTCGCGGCGTTGACGTACAGCGCGAGGAGGACGCCCTCCGGGTCGAGGCCGGGGACCAGGGACTGCAGGGGCTCACTGAACAGCGACAGCCCCGAGAAGACGAGGGCCGCGGCCGGCGCGGTGCCGTAGCTGCCGACGAGTCCCAGCTGGTTGGCCATCTCGAGCCGCTCCGGGGGCACGAGGTTGGGCACTGTCGCGTCCTTGGCGGGGTTCCAGAAGAGCGAGATGCACTCGATCACCACGATCGCGACGTACATCCACCAGAGGGTCCCGACGAGCGCGATGGACACGAAGAGCGCACCGCGCAGGAGGTCGCCGGTGATCATCGTGCGGCGCCGGTCGAGCCGGTCGGCGACGACACCGGCCAGCGGGCCGAGGAGCACGGCCGGCGCGATGCGCAGGATGAAGACGCCCGAGACGGCGAGGTACTCGCCCACCCCGCCGCGGGCGAGCTCGGCCGCGAGCGCCGTCGTGCCGAGCAGCGCCAGCCAGTCCCCGAAGCTGGAGAAGGTCCCGGCCAGGAACAGGTTGCGGAAGGGCCGGAACGCGAGCAGCACCTTGAGCTCCGCGAAGGACGGCGTGGGACCGTCCGCGACGTCGTCAGGCTCGGGCGGGGGTTCCCCCGGGTTCACGCCCTCAGCCTAGGGGCGCCCGGCCCTGGTCGGGGCCGGTCCGTCGTCCTTCGGCGCGGCCCACGGGCCCGGTGCCGCTGGCCGGGGCGGGTTCCGCCGACTCCCCCGGCAGACTCCCACCCCGGTCATCCCCCGACCGGTTCTACTCCGACCTGTCCCCACTGTTCGGTCGGTCTTCCTCCCCCGCACTGACAACAGTGCCCCGCGGGCTGCAAGATCGGCAGTCCCGAAATGCCGGGGTTTGCGCAAGATTGCCGCAACGGGTCGCCTCGGGTTTTGCCGGAACGACCCGGCCCGCAACCCGCCGACCTATGGTGGACGCTACCGGCGCGTCGAGGCGCGAGTCGGTCCGGGCTCCGGTGTCGGGGGACACCTTGCCCAGGAGTGTCGACGGTGAGACCAGAAGTGGCTCGAGGGGGGCTGAGTTGACGGTGACAGACGCCGGCGAGCGCACCGCTCCACGCGTCGTGAGCATCCGGGTCAAGGGCCGTTTCGTGCCCTTTGCCGCCATCTTGGTGCTCTTCGCGCTGCTGCCCTTCCTCGGCGGCACCGGCCCGGCGGCACCGGTCGCGTCCGTCGTGCTGGCAGCCGGGTCCTCCACCGCGGTGCAGGAGGCCGTTGATGCCGTGGACCGGGCACGAGCCGAGCTCTCGACGCTCGACGTCACCGCGGTCACCGACGTCACCGACGCCGCCGCGACCGCCCCTGCAGGCTCTGCGTTCACGGCCGGGATCGGGGGCGGCCTCTTCATGTTCCCCTCGATCAGCCTCGCCCCGGCGACGGCGGAGGCCATCGCGGCCCCGATCATCGGGCGGCCGCTCTTCATCCACCCCGTGCCCGGCGGCGAGACCTCGCCCTTCGGCCCGCGCATCCACCCGCTGCTCGGCCGACCGATGTTCCACACCGGCATCGACCTCGCCGCGGCGTGCGGCACCCCGATCCGCGCGGCGGCGGACGGGGTCGTGGTCTATGCCCGGGTCTCCGCCTCGTGGGGCGGACGCACGATCATCCAGCACAGCCCGACACTGAAGACCGCCTACGGTCACCAGTCCGCGTTCCTCGTCACGGAGGGCCAGGTCGTCAAGCAGGGGCAGGTCATCGGCCTCAGCGGCACGACCGGCTGGTCGACCGGCTGCCACCTGCACTTCGACGTCATCGTCAACGATCGCTATGTCGACCCCGCCCCGTACCTCGGCTTCCCGCCTTCAGACGCAGCTTCCGTGCCGTATGCCGCCGTGCCGCACCTCGTGTTCGACCCGGCCAGCCGTCTCGTCGACACCGTGGCCGACGGCGACGTCCCGATCACCGACGCCAGCGTGATCCCCTCGGGGCCCACCAGCACGGGCGGCCGGCCGCCGACCACGACACCGACCACGTCCGGACCGACGACGCCCAGCGGCACGCCGACGACGGCGACACCATCGACGACGACCAGTACGCCCGGTCCGACCACGTCGACGCCCACCCCCACCAGCACCGCGCCGTCACCGACCACCACGACGGTCCCGCCGACCACCACGACGGTCCCGCCGACCACGACGTCGGTGCCGCCGACCACGACCGATCCGCCGACCACGAGCGTCCCGCCGACCACGACGACGCCGCCGAGCACGACGACCGATCCGGCGACCGGCACGACCACCACCACGACCACGACCACGACCACGACCGATGCACCGACCACACCGTCAGCCGCTCCATCGAGCCCATCGAGCAGCTCGTCCGCGGGCTCCGGCACGACTTCCCTGACTGCGAGCTAGCCGCGCGCTGCGCCTGACCGAGATGGCCACCCCTCGGGCAGGCGCGCCCGATATGTTGATTTCCTGACACTCCCCGCCGGCTCGTGGTGTCCCGGACGGACGCCTCACGATTCGGGCACGCTCGGCGCGGAGTGTGCTTGCCGGCCGCCGGAGCCGATAGGTTTCCCGGATGGACGACGTGAAACCCGACACCGCGGCGCCGAGCGACCGCACCCCGGACACGCCTCGTGACCCCATGGTCGTCATCGACGGGGTGAACAAGCACTTCGGCGAGCTGCACGTTCTGCGCGACATCAACCTCACGGTCGGCAAGGGCGAGGTGGTCGTCGTCCTCGGACCGTCCGGCTCGGGCAAGTCGACGCTGTGCCGTGCCATCAACCGGCTCGAGACGATCGAGTCCGGCACCATCTCGATCGACGGCAAGGCGCTCCCCGAGGAGGGCAAGCCGCTCGCACAGCTGCGCGCCGACGTGGGGATGGTCTTCCAGTCCTTCAACCTCTTCGCCCACAAGACGATTCGCGAGAACGTGACGCTCGGGCCGATCAAGGTGCGCAAGAAGTCGAAGTCCGACGCCGACCAGCAGGCGACTGCGCTGCTCAAGCGCGTGGGCGTCGAGGCGCAGGCCGACAAGTACCCCGCGCAGCTCTCCGGCGGCCAGCAGCAGCGCGTCGCCATCGCCCGGTCCCTGGCCATGGGACCGAAGGTCATGCTCTTCGACGAGCCGACGTCGGCGCTCGACCCGGAGATGGTCAACGAGGTCCTCGACGTCATGGTGGGCCTGGCCAAGGAGGGCATGACGATGATCGTCGTGACCCACGAGATGGGCTTCGCCCGCAAGGCGGCCGACCGTGTCGTCTTCATGGCCGACGGCCAGATCGTCGAGGTGGGCACGCCCCAGGAGTTCTTCACCAACCCCAGGAGCGACCGCGCCAAGGACTTCCTCGGCAAGATCCTCACCCACTGAACCAGCTGAACCATCTGAACCAGCTACGGCGAACGACAGGGAGCGGCGCGCACCGCGCCGCTGCAACCACTCAGGAGGAACTCACATGAAGGCACGACGACTCGGAGCCGTTGCGGCGGCTGCGACGTTGGCGCTCACGCTCGCCGCGTGCGGCTCCGGCAACAGCGGGAGCGGCAGCGGAGGCGCCGACGGCATCAAGATCGGCATCAAGTTCGACCAGCCCGGCCTCGGCCTCAAGAAGGGCACGGACTACACCGGCATGGACATCGACGTCGCCAAGTACGTCGCCAAGGAGCTCGGCACCCCCGAGGACAAGATCACGTGGGTCCAGGCCCCGAGCGCGCAGCGCGAGGACCTCATCTCGACGGGTCAGGTCAAGTTCATCGTCGCGACGTACTCCATCACCGACAAGCGCAAGGAGAAGGTCTCCTTCGCGGGCCCCTACTTCGTGGCCGGCCAGGACCTCCTCGTCCGCGCCGACGACACCTCCATCACCGGTCCCGACAGCCTCAACGGCAAGAAGCTCTGCTCGGTCAAGGGCTCGACGTCCGCGCAGAAGGTCAAGGACAAGTTCGCCCAGACCGTGCAGCTGCAGGAGTTCGCCACCTACTCCGAGTGCCTGCCGGCGCTGGCCACCGGGGGCGTCGACGCCCTGACGACGGACGACGCGATCCTCGCCGGCTTCGCCGCGCAGCCCGAGAACAAGGGCAAGTTCAAGCTCGTCGGCAAGCCGTTCTCGACCGAGAACTACGGCATCGGCCTCAAGAAGGGCGACACGGCCCTCTGCCAGAAGATCACCGACGCGATCAAGAAGATGCAGAGCGACGGCTCGCTCGACAAGGCCATCGCGAACAACCTGGGACCGGCCAACTACAAGCCGGGCCCCGGCAACCCGCCGACGCCGGCTGCCTGTTCCTGACCACCCCAGCCGGCTCATCGGGTCGTGCGGTCACCGAGGGTGATCGCACGACCCGGTAACGGTGTCAATCACCCGCGAAAAGGGGCGCAGTGCTCGACCTCTTCGACAAGTACGCGATCTTCGGCGCGTTCTGGATGACCATCAGGCTCACCATCTTCTCCGCGATCGGGGCTTTGGTGATCGGCACGGTCCTCGCCGTGATGCGGGTGTCTCCCATCGCGATCCTGCGCCGCCTGGGCACCTTCTACGTCAACACGGTGCGCAACACGCCGTTGACCCTCATCCTCGTCTTCTGCTCACTGGGTGTGCTCTACATCCTGCAGATCAACCTGGCCGACCCGAAGTCCCCGACGTCGATCGTCGACAACAACGTCCGCTGGGCGATCGTCGGGCTCTCCGTCTACCACGCCGCCTTCGTCTGCGAGGCACTGCGCAGCGGTGTCAACACCGTGCCGGTCGGGCAGGCCGAGGCCGCTCGGTCGATCGGGCTGACGTTCACGCAGAGCCTGCGCGAGGTGATCCTCCCCCAGGCTTTCCGAGGATCCATCGCGCCGCTCGGCTCGGTGCTGATCGCCCTGACGAAGAACACCACGGTCGCGTCCGTCATCGGCGTCGCCGAGGCCTCGCTGCTGATGAGCGAGATCATCGAGAACGAGACGGCGAGCCTCGGTGTCTTCCTCATCTTCGCGATGGGCTTCGTCATCCTGACGCTGCCTGTCGGGATGCTGTTCACGTCCCTGTCGCGGCGCCTGGCGGTGAAGCGATGAGTGCCCAGAACGTCCTCTTCGACGCGCCCGGGCCACGGGCCCGGCGTCGCCACGCGATCCTGACCGTCGTCGGGTTCATCCTTGCTGCGGGCGGGGTCGCGCTCGTCCTGTGGAAGTTCGCCGCGCAGGGTCAGCTCGAGCCCTCGATGTGGACCTCACTCTTCACGGCCGACGTGTGGACCGCCTACCTCATCCCGGGCCTGATCCACACGCTCATCGCCTCCGCGATCTCCATCGTGCTCGCGATCGCCTTCGGGCTCGTCTTCGGTCTCGGTCGCCTCTCGCCCGTGCGAGCGGTGCGCTGGGTATGCGGTGTCGTCGTCGAGTTCTTCCGTTCGGTCCCGGTGCTGCTGATGATGTACTTCACCTACCGCTACTACTCCGACAACGGCGTCTTCACCAACGACCTCAACCCGCTCGCCGCCGTCGTGACGGGTCTGACGCTCTACAACGGCTCCGTCATCGCGGAGCTGGTCCGGTCCGGGGTCTTCGGGCTGCCCAAGGGACAGGCTGAGGCGGGTCTCTCGATCGGCCTGACGCAGGGCCAGACGCTTCGCTCCATCCAGCTGCCGCAGGCTCTGACAGCAATGCTGCCGGCCCTGGTGGGCCAGCTGGTCGTGATCCTCAAGGACAGCGCCCTCGGCACCGCCGTGCTCTACCCGGAGCTGCTCCAGGCGGCCAAGGACATCGGCACGGCCTACAGCAACACGATCGCGGCCTACATCCTCGTCGCGGTCATCTTCATCCTGCTGAACTACGGCCTAACGGTCGTCGCCGGCCGGGTCGAGCGCCGCCTCAACCGCCGCGGCCGTGGTCGTCGCCGGGGCGGCCCCGCGACCGGTGTCACGGGCGCCGGCACGGTGGACACCCCCACCGACGGCATCGGCGGCACAGGCGTCTACACCGGCGACGCGGCGAGCCGCTGACCGAAAGCCGCAGACGTCCTCCCACTCAGCGCGAGGGCATACGGAAAGGGGCCCCGTCACCACTGGTGACGGGCCCCTTTCTTGGGCTCCCCCGATTGGACTCGAACCAATAACCTGCCGGTTAACAGCCGGCTGCTCTGCCAATTGAGCTACAGGGGAATGCTGCTGGGAAACCATAGCAAAGGGACTGGGCCAGCACTAAATCGGGGTCGCGAGCTCCCCGTCGGCCGGCTCCCGGGTCGACGCAGACCCGGCGGCGACGGTTGTCACCGACCCACCTCGGAGCGCAGACGGGCCATCCGTTGCGCCGCCTCACGGGCCACCAGCGGGTCGCTGAGGTCGGCCCCCTTGCCCGGGATGGTCTGCTCGAGCAGGTCGCCGCTGGCGAGGTCCTGACGGATCACGACGCGCACCGTGCGGCGCCCTGCGGTGCGGAACTCGTCGGCGAGCACGACGCTGGCCTGGAGCCGCTCGCGCAAGGCCTGCTGGAGGAGTGAGGGCTCCGTCAGTCGCCACCGCTCCGGCGCGCCGCGGTCGACCCACGTCACCGTGAGCTCGGACGACTCCCCCTGCCAGGTGCCGGACTCCGCCTCGTGCCACGGGCGGCTCCAGACGAGACCACCGCCGGCGTCGACGAGGGCCAGGTGGTGGGTGGTCGCGACGACGTGCGCGCCGCTCACCTCGTCACGCGCCCAAGCGAGCAGCCGCTCCCCGCTCTCGAGCGGCACGGCCGCCCGAACATCCGCAGGCAGCGCCGGTCGGCGCCGCCGCTCGAAGAGTGCCATCAGCCCATTCCCGCCTTGATCGTCGCCAGCTCGCGCTGGAGGGTCTGCAGCTGCATGCCGAGCTCGCGGGTGCGGTCGGGTGCCGGGGTCTCCGCGTGGTCGAGACGGCGCATCTCGCTCATCGCGTCGGCGATCCGGCGCGTCAGGGCGATGGTGCGCACCCGGGCGAAGAGCTCGTCGACGTAGCGCGACGTCGGCAGCCCGGTGTTGGGGTCCATCCGCGTGGGCAGCGTGTCCACGGCGAGCTCGCTGACGAAGCCCGCGACGGGCGCGGGAGCAGCCTCGGTGACGGCTGACGTCCACGCCCGGGCGTTGGCCTTGTCACCGGTGTGGTGGGCGATGCGGATGCCGTCGAAGACCGCACGGTGTGCCGGGGCCGAGAAGGCGTCGGGCGTCAGCAGGTCGATGGCGCCGGGCTTGAAGACCGCGGGGAACTGGAGCAGCACCTGGAGCAGCTGCCGCTCGGCGTGCACCACGGGGTCGCGCCGGTCGGGTACCGGCATGACCCCGGCGGTCTCCGCCGCGCTCGGCTCGCCGTCGTCGCGACCGTCACGACCGCCACGACCGCCACGGCCGTCCCGACCGCTCCGGGCGTCACCGCCGTTGCGGTCGGCGCGAGCGTCCTCCTCGACCTTGATCTTGCCCGCCCGGGAGACCTCGGTCGCGACCTGCTCGACGTCGAGCCCGAGCATGCCGGAGACCTCGCGGGTGTACTCGGGGCGGAGCGACTGGTCGCGGATGGAGGCGATGATGGGCGCCACGGCGCGGACGGCCTGGATGCGTCCCTCCGCCGTCGCGACGTCGAAGCGCTTGATCGTCGTGCGCACCGCGAACTCGAACATCGGCACGGCGTCCTCGATCAGCGCCTGCACCGCCGGGTCACCGCCGGCCTGGCGCAGCTCGCACGGGTCCTTGCCCGACTTCTCGACGGCGACGAAGGACTGGGAGGTCCACTTCTCGTCGTCGGCGAAGGCCCGCATCGCGGCCTTCTGCCCGGCGGCATCGCCGTCGAAGGTGAAGATCACCTTGGCCGGCGCGAGGCCGGCCTCATCGCGCATCAGGCGCCGCAGGGTCTTGATGTGGTCGGCACCGAACGCCGTGCCGCACGTGGCGACCGCGGTCTCGACCCCGGCGAGGTGGCAGGCCATGACGTCGGTGTAGCCCTCGACGACGACGGCCTGCCGGCCCTGGGAGATCTTCTTCTTCGCGAGGTCGAGGCCGTAGAGGACGGTCGACTTCTTGTAGATCGGTGTCTCGGAGGTGTTGAGGTACTTCGCCTCGATGCGGTCGTCGTCGAAGATCCGGCGCGCCCCGAAGCCGACGGTGTCGCCCGTGATCTCACGGATCGGCCAGACGAGCCGGCCCCGGAAGCGGTCGTAGAGCCCGCGCGAGCCACGGCCCGCGATGCCCCCGGTGACGAGCTCGTCGTCGGTGAAACCCTTGGCGCGCAGGTGCCGTACGAGGTCCTCGCCGCCGCGCGGGGCGAAGCCGATGCCGAACTGCTTGACGTGCTCGCTGTTGAAGTCGCGGGCGCGGAGGAAGTCCCGCGCGGTGCGAGCGGCTTGGCTGCCGAGGAGCATCTCGGTGTAGTACTCCTCGGCGACCCGGTGCGCCTCGATGAGGCGGCTGCGCCGCCCGAGCCCCTCCTCGCGCGGTCGCGCGCCGTCCTCGTAGCGCAGCTCCATCCCGAGCTTGGAGGCCAGCCGCTCCACGGCCTCGGAGAAGCTGAGATGGTCGACCTTCTGGATGAAGGAGATGACGTCCCCGCCCTCACCGCAGCCGAAACAGTGCCAGGCGCCGACGGCGGGACGGATGTTGAAGGACGGCGTCTTCTCGTCGTGGAAGGGACACAGGCCCTTGAGCGACCCCGGACCGGCGGAGCGCAGCGTCACGTGCTCGCGCACGACGTCCTCGATGGACGACCGCGCCTTGACCGCCGCGATGTCCTCGCTGTTGATCAACCCCGCCATCTGCCTCCTGTCGCTGCCCGTGATTCTAGGTGCTCGCCCAGCTGGGACTCGTCACCGGCACCACTGGCTGTGGAGGGCGAGGGCCCGCACGTCGGTCAGCGAGGCCACCTGGTCGACGACGACCCGGAGCCGCTCGCCGTCGTCGGCAGCCGCGGCGTGGTCGGCGCGGAAGGCCACGTCGAGGCGCTCCTCGGGCTGGACGGCATACGCCTCGACGACGGCACGCACGACGTCCCGCTGGCCCGCCATGACCGCGAGCCGCTCGTCGGTGGTCATCACGAAGTGGTTGGCCAGGGCCTTGAGGACCGCGCACTCGGCGCGCGTGTCGTCGGGCACGACGAGGTCGGCCTCGAATCGGCACAGCTCCCCCGGGCCGTGCCGTTCGCGCGTGGCCTGCTCGACGACGAGGACGAAGTGCCCGATGAGCCGGCTCGTCATGTCCTTGAGGCGGGCGAGGTCACCCCGTGAGCCGTCATATGCCGTGGGCACCGCGCCCGAGGCGAGGACGCGTTCCAGCGCGCCCCCCAGCGCGTCGGCCCCGAGGTCGGGGGCGTAGGTGCGACCCGCGACGTCGATGACGTCGGCCATGTCGCGGGAGTGGAGCACGCGCGGGTCGATCCAGCCCGAGGCGATGGCGTCCTCGACGTCGTGGACGGAGTAGGCGACGTCGTCGGACCAGTCCATGACCTCGGCCTCGAGGCACCGGGCTCGCGGTTCGGCACTCTCGCGGATCCAGTCGAAGACGGGCTGGTCGGAGGGGTAGACGCCGAACTTCCGCGTCCCGTCCGGCCCGTCGCCGCGCCCCCACGGGTACTTCGTCGTCGCGTCGAGACTCGCCCTCGTCAGGTTGAGTCCGGCGGACGTGCCGTCGGGGTGCGCGCGCTTGGCCTCGAGTCGGGTGAGCAGGCGCAGGGTCTGCGCGTTGCCCTCGAATCCGCCGATGCCAGAAGCGATCTCGTCGAGGACGGTCTCTCCGTTGTGCCCGAACGGTGGGTGGCCGAGGTCGTGGGCCAGGCACGCGGTGTCGACGACGTCCGCGTTGCAGCCGAGGGCTGCGCCGAACTCGCGCCCGATCTGCGCGACCTCGAGCGAGTGCGTCAGGCGGTTGCGGACGAAGTCGTCGTGGCCCGGCGCGAGGACCTGGGTCTTGGCGGCGAGGCGGCGCAGGGAGGACGAGTGGACCACCCGCGCCCGGTCGCGGGCGAAGTCGTCGCGGTCGGCCCGTTTCTGCGCAGGGTCCTCCGCGACCCAGCGCTCCCGGTCCCGCACCTCGTAGCCCACATCGGAACTCTATGCGGCAAGACGCAGGCCACCGTGGCACCGCACCCTGGGCGCATACTGAGTCATGGAGCCGCTCAGGCTTCCAACCTCAGGAGCGCGCCATGGGCGACAAGTCACCGAAGTCCCACATGTCCACGAAGGCCAGATCGCTCAAGGAGAAGCGTGCCGACAAGCACGCCAAGTCCGCGGCCAAGGACCACACCGAGATCATTCCCCCGAAGGCCAAGCGCTGACCCTCATCCGACCCTGACGTCGGCTCAGCCGAGCTCGGTCTGCATGCGCCGCACCCAGGCCGGCTCGGTGCCGTAGCGCTGCATCCTGATGAGGCGCAGGTTGGCGCAGTCCTCGACGAGCTCGGCCATGCGCTTGTCGCGTGTCGCCTCCTGCTTGGCCGTCAGCACCCAGTTCGTCGCGACCTTGCGGTAGGACGGCGTGGCCCCGTCCCAAAAGGCCGACGCGCGCTCGTCGGCGCGCAGCATCGCCTCGTAGTGGTCGGGCCAGGTGCGCTCGCGGTTCTCGTAGGCGTAGACGCCCGAGCGGTCCTCACGCCGCCTGGCGAACGCGGCCAGCCCGGCAGGACGCATCCGCCCTGCCGCCGTGAGCTCGGCCACGGCGTTGATGTTGACCGTGCTCCAGTTGCTGCCCGGCTTGCGCGGCGTCCACCGCTGGCGCACGGCGTCCTCGTCGATGCGCTGGGACATGGAGTCGATCCAGCCGAAGCACAGCGCCTCGCGCACGGCCTCAGCCCACTGGAGCCCCCGGTCCTCGACGTGCTTCTTGTGGAGGCCCATCCACAGCTCGGTGGCGCTCTCATGGTTGGCCTCGAGCCAGGCCCGGAAGTCCTCGGCGTCGTCGAAGAAGATCGCCGGCCGCTCCGCGGAACCACCCTCACGCATGACCCGATCCTGCCAGTGACCGCCGACGCTGGGAGGATCGACGACGTGACCGATCGCATCGCCCTCGCCGCCCGCAACAACGCCCTCTGGTGTGACGCCGTGGCGCGCTCGCACGGGGTCTCGTGCACGACCGATGAGGTGGCCTGGACCGCGTCGACGCGCACACCCCCCTACTACCCCGACGCCGTGACCCTCTCTCCCGAGGCCGGGGAGTACGACGTGCTGGCACGGGTGGACGACTCGGACGGCTGCTCGGTCAAGGACTCGTGGGCCCGCCTGGACCTGTCGATGGAGGACTTCGCTCGCATCGTCGTGGGCGAGTGGGTGTGGCTCGACCCCTCGGTGCCGACTCCGGGGACGGGCAGCGCGTGGCAGCGGTTCACGACCCTTCGCGAGATGGCCGACTGGGTGCGCGCGTGGGCGAGCGACCCGGACGCGGAGGCCATCCTGCGCCCGTCGCTGCTTGGCGAACCGGGCGTCCACGTCCTCGGCACCCGGGCGTCCGACGACCCGGCGTCCCCGGTCGTCGCGGGCGCCATCGTCAACGTCACGGGCGAGGTCGCCGGGCTCGGCAACCTCTTCTCCCGCGACGGGGACGTGGAGAGGGCGTGGGCTGCGGGCGCAGCGGCCGCGCGCGAGGTCGCGGGCGGCATACCCCTGGTGGGGTGGGAGGCCGGTGCGAGCGTCGACGCCGCGGTCGCGGCCGGGTGCGAGCGGATCGGGCCGCTCAACGTCTGGCTGAAGTGAGCCTCAGCCGCCGCTGACCGACAGCTCCGCCTCGGCGATGGTGCGGCGGTGCTCCTCGGACAGCTCGCGCGACTCGAGCCAGCGGTCGGGCAGCGCCACGGTTCGGGATGACCCGGCGCGTCCGCGCTGGCCCTCCGCGGCCTCGCCGGGCCAGGGCTCGTCAGGGTCGAGAGAGGCGAGCAGCGCGTCCAGCGCCGCCATCGAGTCGACGAGCGCGAGCGAGTTGCGGATGGTCGACCCCGCGGGGAATCCCTTGAGGTACCAGGCGATGTGCTTGCGGATGTCTCGGCAGGCGCGCTCCTCCTCGCCGTAGAAGTCGCTGAGGTATGCCGTGTGCGTCCGAAGCGTGTCGGCGACCTCCCCGAGGGTCGGCGTCACCCGCGCCGAGGTGCCGGCGAAGGCTGCCGCGAGGTCGGTGAAGAGCCACGGGCGCCCGAGGCAGCCTCGGCCGACGACGACGCCGTCGCAGCCGGTCTCGCGGACCATGCGCAGGGCGTCTTCCGCGGACCAGATGTCCCCGTTGCCGAGGACGGGGATGCTCGTCACGGTCTCCTTGAGCATCCGGATGGCGCTCCAGTCGGCGGTGCCGGAGTAGGCCTGCGCCGCGGTCCGGCCGTGCAGCGCGACCGCGGCGACACCCTCCGCCTCGGCGGCCAGGCCGGCGTCGAGGAAGGTGAGGTGCTCGTCGTCGATGCCCTTGCGCATCTTGACGGTGACGGGGATGTCGCGCCTGGCACCCTCCTCGACGACGGCGCCGACGATGGCCTTGAAGAGGTCCTTCTTCCACGGCAGGGCCGAGCCGCCGCCCTTGCGGGTGACCTTGGGCACGGGGCAGCCGAAGTTGAGGTCGATGTGGTCGGCGCGGTCCTCGGTGACGAGCATCCGCGCGGCCGCCCGTGCCGTCGCCGGGTCGACGCTGTAGAGCTGGATGGAGCGGGGGTTCTCGTCGGGGTCGTGCTCGATGAGGCGCATCGACTCGGGAGTGCGCTCGACGAGCGCGCGCGAGGTGATCATCTCGCTGACGTAGAGGCTCGTCGAGCCGCTGGCGCCGCCGATCGCGGTGCCCTCGTTGCCGTACTCACGGCACAGCCGCCGGAAGGCGCGGTTCGTGATGCCGGCCATCGGGGCGAGGACGACCGGCGACTCGATGACGTGACGACCGATGTGCAGCGGGGGCAGCACGGCTCCGGTCTCCTGGACGGGAGGGCTCATCACGTCGGTCACGGACCCGATTGTCCCCGATCAGGCCCGAGGCGCCGAATCGACGACCCGCTGCGCGAAGCGCAGGACCGCCTGGGCGAAGGCCTCCGGCTGGTCGAGGTTGGCGAAGTGGCTCGCCCGCCTGACGATCTCGGCACGGGCGCCGGGACAGGCGCGCAGGTAGGCCCGGGCACCGACGCGGAACTGGTCGAACTGCCCGTTGAGCAGCAGCACGGGGCAGCGCACCGCGTGCAGCATCGACGGCCGGCAGTGCGTCATGACCTCGCGCCATGCGGCGGGGGTCTGGTCGAAGTAGTAGCCGCCGGCGATGACCGGGTCGATGCGCTCGGCCGGGTAGAGCCGGCGCAGGACGCGGTCGTTGATCCGGGTCATGCGCTCGGGCCCGAGCCAGTCGGTCAGTGCCGCCACCCCGCGGTACAGCGCGGCGCCGGGGCCGGTGGGGGTGGCGCTCGCGCCCGCGAGGACGAGCCCGGCGAGGGCATCCTGGTGGGCTGCGGCATACGCCATCGCGGCGTAGCCGCCCAGGGAGTGGCCGACGAGCACGACCGGGGTGCCGGCCGGGACGGCGCGAACGGCTTCGTCGATGACCTCGACGCAGCGGGCGAGGGTGAACTCCTCCTCGGCGCGCCGCCCGTGACCGGGGAGGTCGACCAGCGTCAGGTCGACCTCGTCACGCAGGAGCGGGACCTGCGGTGCCCACTGGGCGCTCGACAGGCGCGACCCGTGCACGAGGACCAGGTGAGCACGCACACGGCGAGGATGCCACGATGGCCCGGTGACCCACCTCATCACCGCCGCGGAGCTCGCCCACGAGATCGAGGACGTCGTCGTGCTCGACGTCCGCTGGGCGCTGACGACGGCGAACTCCCCCGCGGGTCGGGAGGATTACGACGCCGGCCACGTGCCGGGCGCGTTCTTCGTCGACCTGGACACCGAGCTGGCCGCTCCCCCCGGCGACGGCGGGCGGCACCCGCTGCCCGAGCCGGCCGTCCTCGAGCGTTGGCTGCGTCGCTGCGGCATCACCGAGCACAGCCGCGTCGTCGCCTACGACGGTCGGGAGTCGTATGCCGCCGCGCGGGCCTGGTGGGTGCTGCGCTGGGCCGGGGTCCCGGACGTGCGCGTGCTCGACGGCGGGTATGCCGCCTGGGTCGCCGCCAGACTGCCCGTCTCGACCGAGGATGCCGCCGACCGGCACGGCGACTTCGAGGTGCGTCCGGGGCAACTGCCGACGCTCGATGCTGCGGGCGCGGCACGGCTGGCGCGCGACGGCCTGCTCCTCGACGCCCGCGCGCCCGAGCGCTACGCCGGCGAGACCGAGCCGATCGACCCCGTCGCCGGCCACGTCCCGGGGGCGGTCAACAGCCCCACAGCAGCCTGGCTCGCCGAGGACGGCACGTTGCGGCGCGACCTCGCGGAGGTCTGGAAGCGAGTGACGGTCGGCAGGGACGCCCAGGCCGGGCCCGTCGGCGTCTACTGCGGGTCCGGCGTCACCGCGGCCCACGAGATGCTCGCGCTGGCCGTGCTCGGCGTCGACTCGGTGCTCTACCCCGGTTCGTGGAGCGAGTGGATCCGTGACCCGTCGCGCCCGGTCGCGACCGGGCCGCAGCCCGGCTGACCCGCTGCCCCTCGCAACCTGCTCCCCAAAACGGAGCAGCTTCCGAGGCCCGGCCGGATCTGTCCGGGAGCTCGCCTATCGGATCCTGCTCCCCAAAACGGAGCAGGTCATGAGCGTATGCCGCCCGCCCAGGTGGGCGGACGGCATACTCAACGGGACTGCGAGGAGGCTGTCAGCAGCCGACGAGGCGCTGGGCGAGGTAGCCCTCGACCTGGTCCAGCGCGATGCGCTCCTGCGCCATGGTGTCGCGCTCGCGGATCGTGACGGCGTGGTCCTCGAGCGTGTCGAAGTCGACCGTGATGCAGAACGGCGTGCCGATCTCGTCCTGACGACGGTAGCGCTTGCCGATGGCCCCGGCGTCGTCGAAGTCGATGTTCCAGTGGCGGCGCAGCTGCGCGGCGAGGTCACGCGCCTTCGGCGAGAGGTCGGCGTTGCGCGAGAGCGGCAGCACGGCGGCCTTGACCGGGGCGAGGCGCGGGTCGAGGCGCAGCACGACGCGCTTGTCGACACCGCCCTTGGTGTTGGGCGCCTCGTCCTCGGCGTAGGCGTCGACGAGGAACGTCATGAGCGAGCGCGACAGACCGGCCGCCGGTTCGATGACGTACGGCGTGTACTTCTCGCCGGTCGTCTGGTCGAAGAAGTGCAGGTCGGTACCGGAGTGCTTCGAGTGCGTCGACAGGTCGAAGTCCGTGCGGTTGGCGATGCCCTCGAGCTCGCCCCACTCCGACCCCGCGAACCGGAAGCGGTACTCGATGTCGACGGTGCGCGTCGAGTAGTGCGACAGCTTCTCGGGCGCGTGCTCGTAGTGGCGCAGGTTGTCGGGGTTGATGCCGAGGTCGGTGTACCAGCGGGTGCGCTCGTCGATCCAGTACTGGTGCCACTCTGCGTCGTCGCCGGGCTTGACGAAGAACTCCATCTCCATCTGCTCGAACTCGCGCGTGCGGAAGATGAAGTTGCCGGGGGTGATCTCGTTGCGGAAGCTCTTGCCCGTCTGGGCGATGCCGAACGGCGGCTTCTTGCGCGAGGCCTGCATGACGTTGTTGAAGTTGACGAAGATGCCCTGGGCCGTCTCGGGGCGCAGGTAGTGCAGGCCGGACTCGTCCTCGATGACGCCGAGGTAGGTCTTGAGCATCATCTGGAAGTCGCGGGGCTCGGTCCACCGGCCCTTGGTGCCGCAGTCGGGGCACACGATGTCGGTCATCGGGATCGAGTCGGGGTCGGCGATGCCCTTCTTCTCCGCGAGCGCCTCCTGCAGGTGGTCCTGGCGGCGGCGCTTGTGGCAGTTGAGGCACTCGACGAGCGGGTCGGTGAACGTGCCGACGTGGCCCGAGGCGACCCACGTCTCGCGCGGGAGGATGATCGAGGAGTCGAGTCCGACGACGTCGTCGCGGCTCGTGACCATGGCCTTCCACCACTGCCGGCGGATGTTCTCCTTGAGCTCGACACCGAGCGGGCCGTAGTCCCAGGCCGAACGCGTGCCTCCGTAGATCTCGCCGCTCGGGAAGACGAAGCCCCTGCGCTTGCAGAGGCTGACGACGGTGTCCACGGTGGATGTCTGCTTGGCCATGCCGCACAGGTTATCGGGCCGGCGCCAGTGGTTTGCCACGCGTCCGGGGTATGCCGTCGCGTCCCCTAGGCTCGTCACGTGGCCCTGAGCTTCCGTTCCCGTCTCGAGCATGCGTCGGCCCCGTGGGTCGAGCGTCTCAACGCCGTCCCGCGCCCCGTCGCCCTCGGCGCGCTCATCGTCCTGCTCGCCGTCGGCGTCTTCGCCCCGCGGCCGTGGGGCGGCATCGCCTTCCTCGTCGTGTCGGCCTTCGTCGGCTGGCTGCTCTTCCTCACGTGGCAACGGCTCACCCTGCCCGAGCGCCTCATGCGCATCGCCGTGCTCGTGCTCGCGGTCGCCGTCGCCGTCGTTCGGATCGTCCCCGCGGGCTGACCCCTCGTCTCCGGACGAGAACGGTTTTGACAATCATTCTCACTTTGGGTGAGGATGAGCGCATGCCCCCCGTTCCGCCGCCCCTGCGCAGGCTCCTTCCTGCCCTGGCCGCGGCGACGACGCTCGTCCTTGCGGCTGCTGCCTGCGGGTCCGGCGCGAACGGCGGCACCTCGGCGGCAGAGGACGTGGTCGTCACCTCGTTCTACCCGATCCAGTTCGCGACGCAGCAGATCACCGGCGGTGCTGTCCCGGTCTCGGTCCTCACCAAGCCAGGCGCCGAGCCGCACGACCTCGAGCTCTCGCCGCAGGACATCGGCGGCATGACCAAGGCGCGACTCGTCGTCTACGCCGACGGGTTCCAGCCGGCCGTCGACGAGGCCGTAGGGCTCGTCGACCCGGCCAAGGTCCTCGACGTCGCCGACGCGGCCAAGCTGACTCTCACCCTCGCCGAGGAGTCCGGGCACGCAGGCGAGACCGACCCGCAGCACGACGACCATGGTCACTCGGGCAGCGACCCCCACTTCTGGCTCGACCCCTCGCGGTATGCCGCCGTGGCCGAGGCCATCAGTGCGCGCCTGGTGAAGGACGATCCCCAGCACGCAGCGACCTACACGAAGAACACCGCAGTCTTCGTCGAGAAGCTGTCCGAGCTCGACGACGAGATGCGGCGCGGGCTCGAACAGTGCCGGACCAAGCAGCTCGTCACCAGCCACGCGGCGTTCGGCTACCTGGCCGCCCGCTACGGCTTCCAGCAGCACGGCATCACCGGCGTCTCTCCCGAGGCCGAGCCGAGCGCATCCGCCCTAAAGGCCGTCGCCGACCTCGTGTCGTCCAGCGGCGTGACGACGATCTACCAGGAGACTCTCGTGGAGCCACACTTTGCCCAGACCGTGGCCGGGTCGACGGGAGCGAAGGTCGCGACGCTCGACCCCATCGAGGGCATCACGTCCGCATCGGTCGGCCGGGACTACTTCGAGGTCATGCGCAGCAACCTGGTGGCGCTGCGCGACGGACAGGGCTGCTCATGAGAGCCGCGCGGCTGGTGCCCATCGAGCCGGACGACGCCGATGCCGTCGTGACCCTGCGCGGCGCGGCCTTCGGCTACGGCGACCGTGCCGTCCTGACCGACGTCGACCTCACGATCCACAGCGGCGAGATCGTGGCGATCGTCGGGCCGAACGGCTCGGGCAAGTCCACCCTGATGAAGGGCGTGCTCGGCCTCAACGAGCGGGTGGCGGGCACCGTCACCCTCTTCGGGGTGGACAGCAACGAGTTCCACGACCGCGCCCGCCTCGGCTACGTGCCCCAACGGCATACGCTCTCGGCCTCCGTCAGGGCCACGGCCGAGGAGATCGTGTCGACCGGGCGGCTGTCGCGCATCGGCTGGCTCGGTCGGTTGCACGCCACCGACCGGCAGATCGTCGCCCGCTCGCTCGAGGTCGTCGGCCTCGCCGACCGGGCCGCCACCGAGGTCAGCACCCTCTCGGGCGGCCAGCAGCGCCGCGTGCTCATCGCCCGAGCCCTCGCAGGGCAACCGGACGTGCTCATCATGGACGAGCCCACCGCGGGCGTCGACGCCGCCAACCAGCACGTCCTGGCCGACGTCCTCGCACGGCTCGTCGAGCGCGACGTCACGATGGTGATCGTCACGCACGAGCTCGGTGCCCTCGAACGTCTGCTGACGCGCATCGTCGTCATCGACGGCGGACGCATCCGTTTCGACGGGACACCACAGGAGTACGCCCACGCGCGCGATCGCGTCCACCACGACCACGACAGCCACCACCACGACCTCGAGCTCGACGGCCACCGCCCGTCCCTGGGCCCGGGCCCCCTCGACGTCACCCACCCGGACGGAGGCCGACCGTGATCGACCTGCTCACCGTCGACTTCATGCAGCGGGCCCTGATAGCCGCACTGCTCGTCGGCACCGTCGCCCCGATGGTCGGGATCTTCCTCGTCCAACGACGGCTCTCCCTCATCGGTGACGGGATGGGACACGTGGCCCTGGCCGGTGTCGCCATCGGCCTCGTCACGGGCGCGGCGCCCGTGCTCACTGCCCTCGTCGCTGCCGTCGTCGCCGCCGTCGTCATCGAGCTGCTCCGCACCCGGGGGCGCACGAACGGTGACGTGGCTCTCGCGGTCATCTTCTACGGCGGCATCGCGGCCGGCGTCGTCATCATCAGCAAGTCGCCCGACGGCACGCCCGCCAACCTGATGAAGTACCTCTTCGGCTCCATCCTCACGACGCAGCGCAGCGACCTCTACGTCTTCGCCGGGCTCGCCGTGCTCATCGCCGCGACGACCTGGGCCCTGCGCCCGCGTCTCTTCGCCGTCGCGAACGACGAGGAGTACGCCCGCGCGGTCGGCATCCCGGTGCTGCCGCTCAACATCGTGCTCGCCGTCCTCACCGCCACCACCGTCGTGGTCGCGATGCGTGTGGTCGGCCTGCTGCTCATCAGTGCACTCATGATCGTGCCCAACGCCGCCAGCCAGCTCTTCGCGCGGTCGTTCAGCAGTGGGCTGCGGTGGGCCATCGCCTTCGGTCTCGTCTCCTCCGTCGGCGGGGTCGCCCTCTCCTATCCCCTCGACACCCCCTCGGGCGGCACCATCGTGCTGCTCGCCGTGGGGCTCTTCGTCGTGACGGCCGTCGTCACGAGCGTCGTCGCCCGGACGGGCAGCCGGCGCCACGAGGTCGCCGAGACCCACGCGCACGAGCACGGGGTGGAGTGCGGCCACCCGGCCGTCACCCACGGGGACCATGTCGACTACGTCCACGACGGGCATCTGCACGCCGCCCACGAGGGGCACTACGACGAGCACGGCGTGCACCACGACCACCCGGCACCCGGGGACGCGAGAGCTGAACCCGCAGGCACGAGGCCCGGCCCGACGACAGGATCGAAACCATGACGACCGGCAGCGAATCCCCTGCGGCCTCGAGGAAGCCCACGCGGCAACAGGTCGCCGTCGCCGACCTGCTCGAGAGGTCCGACGACTTCACCTCGGCACAGACCGTGCACGCCCGGCTCCGGGAGGCCGGGGCAGGCGTCGGCCTGGCCACCGTCTACCGCACACTGCAGTCGATGGTCGAGGCCGGCACGGTCGACGTGCTGCGCACCGATGACGGGGAGGCCGTGTACCGGGCCTGCTCGACGCACCACCACCACCACCTCGTGTGCCGGGCGTGCGGGCGCACCGTCGAGGTGGAGGGCCCGGCCGTCGAGAAGTGGGCCGACAAGGTCGCGACCGACCACGGCTTCACCGGAGTGACGCACACGCTGGAGATCTTCGGCACGTGCGCCGACTGCAGCGCCGTGGGCACGTGAGCACTCGACCTGGCTCTCCCGTCGAGTGCCCAGTGCCACGCGTCGTCTACGTGGTGGGGGTGTCGACGGCTCCGCCGTACCGGCGATCGCGCGCGACGTACTCCTCGATGGCCGCCCACAGGTCGCGGCGGTCGTAGTCCGGCCAGAGCTGGTTCTGGAAGACCATCTCCGCGTAGGCAGACTGCCAGAGGAGGAAGTTGCTCGTGCGCTGCTCACCCGAGCTGCGCACGAAGAGGTCGACGTCGGGCATCGTCGGCTCGTCGAGGTAGCGCTTGATCGTCTTCTCGTCGACCGACCCCGGACGGAGGCGACCAGCCTTGACGTCGTGGGCGATTCGCTGCACGGCGTCGGCGATCTCGGCGCGGCCTCCGTAGTTGACGCAGAAGTAGAGGGTCAGACCGGTGTTGTGCTGCGTCAGCTCCTGCGCGATCTCCAGCTCCTTGATGACCGACCGCCACAGTCGTGGCGCCCGGCCGACCCAGCGCATCCGGACGCCCCACTCGTGGAGCTGGTCGCGGCGTCGGCGGATGACGTCGCGGTTGAAGCCCATGAGGAAGCGGACCTCCTCGGGCGACCGTCGCCAGTTCTCCGTCGAGAAGGCGTAGGCCGACAGGTGCGTCACGCCGACGTCGATCGCGCCGGCCACGACGTCGAGCAACGACGCCTCCCCCGCCTCGTGCCCCTTGGTCCGCGGCAGGCCCCGCGCGTTGGCCCAGCGACCATTGCCGTCCATGACGATCGCGACGTGCTTCGGCAGGAGGTCGGCCCGGATGGTCGGCGGCGTTGCACCGGACGGATGAGGGAAAGGCTTGGCGTACATGGGTCTCCGGTCGATCGGGATCGGGTTCGCTTGCGGCTCAGGCTGTCTGGTGCGACTCAGGCACGCTCCACGAGGCGCAGCGAGCGCAGTCCTCGTTCGATGTGCCACTGGAGGAACGCGGAGACCATGCCGTTGCCCTGGCGTCGGTGCCGGTCGTCGCTCGCATCGGCGACACCCCAGTCACCGGTCAGCAGTGACGCGAGCAGCTCGAAGGTCTCGGGGGCGGGGGCGCTCGAGCCGGGCGGACGGCATACGGAACACACCGCGCCGCCGGCCTGCACGTTGAACGCCCGGTGCGGACCCGGCGCGCCGCACTTCGCGCAGTCGACGAAGCTCGGCGCCCACCCGGCGACGGCGAGCGAGCGCAGGAGGTACGCGTCGAGCACGAGTCCGGGGTCGTGGGCCCGCTCGGCCAGCGAACGCAGCGCGCCGGCCAGCAGGAGGTACTGCTGGGTCTGCGGCTCGTGCTCCTCGGTGAGCTGGAGTGCGGTCTCGAGCATCGAGGTCGCGCACGTGTAGGCCGTGTAGTCGCGGGCGATGGCGTCACCGTAGGGCGCGAGCGTCTCCACCTGGGTCACGGTGTCGAGGTTGCGGCCCTCGTAGCACTGCACGTCGATGACCATGCCGGGCTCGAGCCGCGAACCGAAGCGCGACTTCGTGCGCCGTACCCCCTTGGCCACCGCACGCACCCGTCCGCGGGTGCGGGTCAGCATCGTGATGATGCGGTCGGCCTCGCCCAGCTTGTGGGTGCGCAGGACGATCGCCTCGTCACGGTAGAGGGGCATGGGCCTATTCTCCCCCTCGGCGGAGCGGCGGCAGCACCGCACGCGCCGGTGCGCGCGCCGGTCCGTCGAGAGTCGACCGCGTCAGTCGAACACCCGTTCGACTCCATGGGTTATCGTGGGGCCATGGACCTCTCTCTCCAGGGTTCGCTCCTCGACCTCACCGACGCGATGACCCTGCGCGACGTCGGCACGGGGCTGACCCGCCACCACCTGGGTCATGGCGCGTGGGTCGATGTCCGACCGGGCTGGCTCGCTGCCGGTGACGAGCTCTTCACGGCCCTGCTGCGCGACGTGCCCTGGCACGCCGAGCGGCGCCAGATGTACGACTCCGTCGTCGACGTCCCCCGGCTGACGAAGTTCTACGGCGCCGACGAGCCCCTCCCCCATCCGATGCTCGTCGAGGCGCGCGAGGCGCTGAGCCGCCACTACGCGCCCGAGCTCGGCGAGCCGTTCGTCACCGCGGGCCTGTGTCTCTACCGCGACGGCCGTGACAGCGTGGCCTGGCACGGCGACCGCATCGGACGCTCTCGCGACAGCGACACGATGATCGCGATCCTCTCGCTGGGGTCCGCCCGCACGCTGGCCCTGCGACCACGGGACGGCGGCGCCATCCCCGGCTCGACGACAAAGAGCTTGCGCTACCCCCTCGGGCATGGTGACCTCGTCGTGATGGGCGGTTCGTGCCAGCGGACGTGGGACCATGCGGTCCCGAAGACGTCCGAGCCGATGGGACCGCGCATCTCCGTGCAGTTCCGTGTAGCCGGCGTCCGCTGACAGGAGACCTTTCCATGCCGACCAGCCGCTCAGGTGGCCCCCTACCCTTCCTCGACCACCTCGCGGCCGACTCGGCGCGCTTCCGGGAGGTCCTGGCGACCGCACCCGTCGGCGCGAGCGTGCCCACGTGTCCCGACTGGGACGCCGACGACCTGCTCTGGCACCTCGGCGAGGTGCAGTGGTTCTGGGGCGAGATCGCCGAGCGCGGACTCACCGACCCGGCCGACCTCGACGCGATGAACGCGACGCGCGAGGAGCGGCCGAGCGACCGAGCGGGACTGCTCGCCTTCTTCGACCGCTCGAGCGAGCGACTGCACCGGGTGCTGAGCGACCTGCCGCCCGAGACGCCGCTGTGGATGTGGTACGACGACGACCAGAGCGCTGGCTACATCCGCCGTCGCCAGGCGCACGAGGCGATGATCCACCGGGTCGACGCCGAGCTCACCGCCGATGATCGCACGCCCCTCGACTGTCGCCTGGCCGCCGACGGCATCGACGAGGCGCTACGCGTCATGCGGGGTCACGAGCCCGACCCGGACCTCACGCACGTCCCCGTCTCGGCCCCGGTGACGATCGCCACCGTCGATGCCATGCACTCGTGGACGGTGACCCCCGTGCGGATCACCGGCACCTGGAACGGCCGGGAGATCGACGTGCAGCGCTTCCTCGTCAGCGACGGACCCGACCCCGCCGCGACCGCCGAGATCAGCGGGTCCGCTGCCGACATCGACTGCTGGCTGTGGAACCGCCCGACCGAGGGCGAGATCGTCCGTGACGGCGACGCAGCGGCCTTGGCGTCCGTCGACGCCGTGCTCTCCGACGCCATCGACTGACACCTGCGACACAGCGACCCACCGACGCCCTGGCGCTGACACGTGCGACGGCGCTGGGTGCATCCCCCTGACGATGCACCCAGCGCCGTTCGCGTCCCTCGTCGCCGTCAGCCCTTCGGGACCTCGATGACGTGTCCGTCGGGGGCGATCAGGTGGCCCTGCTGACGCTTGCGGTACTCCGTCTCGTTGCGCACCTCGCGGAACCGCTCGTCGGTGAGCGGGTATTTCCAGAAGATCGCCATGGCGATGAGCGCGACGATGGCGGGCAGCAGGCCGATGGTGAAGCGGATCGCACCGATCGCGGAGTCCGGCTGGACCGGGTTGGGCACCGCAGCCGTGGCGGAGAGGTATCCACCGAAGGCCAGGGCCGCAGCACCCACCGCGCCGCCGATCGACTGGGTGATCTTGCGGGTGAAGGAGAAGACGGCGTAGGTCGCACCCTCGGAGCGCGTGCCGGACTTCCACTCGCCGTACTCGACCGTGTCTGCCTCGAGGCCGAACATCACGGTGTTGATGAGGGCGGCACCGATTCCCTTGATGCCCAAGAAGATCAGTGCGGGAGCGGCGGCACCGGCCGGCGTGAAGAAGAGCGAGAGGCCACCCACCACGGTGAAGACACCGCACCACTGGAAGAGCGCCTTCTTGCCGAAGCGGTCGACGAGCTTGGGGATGAAGGGCGCGGCGACGATGGAGATGCCGCTGTTGACCAGGGTGATCGGGCCGAGCCACTTGATGTCACCCATGACGTACTGGGCGTAGTAGGCCGAGGCGCCGCCCACGGCGAAGAGACCGATGAGGTAGAAGAAGCTCGAGGCGCACAGGTAGCCGAGCGGCTTGTTGCCCCGGAGGGTGTCCCACGTCTCCCGGAGCGAGACGCGCGGCGTCGTCCGGACGACCTTCTCGCGGCAGAAGTACCACGTGATGAGGTAGGCCAGCGAGCCGATGACGATGAACAGCAGCGTGGTCTGCGTGAAGATCGCCTGGACCTTCTCCTGGTACTCCGCGGCGCTGATGGCCTTCTTCTCGCCCTTCAGGCTCGAGATCTTCGGGGCGATGATGTAGGTGAGCACGATGCCGCCGACCGCGCCGCCGAAGAAGCGCGACGACACGAGCTTGGCCCGTTCCTTGACCGACTGCGTCATCGCCGAGGCGAGTGAGCCGTACGGGATGTTGACGAGCGAGTACACGAGACCGAGGACGGCGTACGTCACGTAGGCGTAGAGCAGCTTCGCGCTGTCGTCGAGCGAGCTGGGGACGTGGAAGGTCAGGTAGCTCAGGAAGAGGAGGGGCACGGCCCCGAAGAGGATGAACGGGCGGAACTTGCCCATGCGCGTCATCGTGCGGTCGACGAGACGACCGGCGAACATGTCGGCGAAGGCGTCCCAGAGCCGGACGACGAAGAACATCGTCGCGACGGCTGCGGCCGAGAGCCCGGCGACGTCGGTGTAGTAGTAGAGCAGGAAGGACGTGCTCAGGGTGAACGCCAGATTGTTGGCGAAGTCACCGAAGCCGTAGCCGACGATCGATCGTTTGGGGAGGCGCTCGTCGACGAACGACTGAGCGACCTGCTCCTTGGTGATGGTGCTCATGGGGCCGAACTCCTTTGTGGGCCAGTACATCTCAGTTGAGGCGATGCTCTAGTGAAGGCCCCGGAGGTCCGGGCCGACAACGAGTTGCCGCTTGTTGCCGGTCGGTTGCCGCCGGTTGTCCTCCACTGGGCGGCCCGGTCCAGCCAGGAGGTCCGCTGCTGCCGCCAGGTCGCGCAGCCGTTGCGCCGCCGAGACGCGGGCGAGGTCGTATGCAGCCGCGCTGGCCGGCGACGCCACGATCGTGTCGTCGTGGTCGGGCCGGTGCTCGAGCAGGTGCGGGGCGAGGCTCGACAGCGCGCTCTCCAGAGACCCACTGGCGCCGATCGCCCTCAGTCCGAGGGCAGCTGCACCGAGGGCGGAACCCTCCGCCCCGGCAGTCACGGTCAGCGGCCTGCCGAGCACGCCGGCGAGGACCTCTCGCCACAGCGCGCTGCGGAAGGCGCCGCCGGTGGCGCGGATCGACGTGACGGGCTCGACGCTCTCGAGACCGTCGAGGATGGTCGCGAGCTGGAAGGCGACGCCCTCGACGGCGGCTCGGACGAAGTGCCCCCGGGTGTGGTGCTGGCGGATCCCGAGGAACGCCCCTCGGACGTCGGCGTCCCAGAGCGGGCCGCGCTCGGCGAGCAGGAACGGCAGCATGACGAGGCCTTCACTCCCCGGCCCGACCTCGGCCGCGAGTGCGAGGACGTGGGCGTCGTCGACGGGTGGACCCGCATACTCCATCGGGGTGTCCGGACGGTCAGCGGCGAAGACCGACCCGGCCCACCGGACGACGGCGCCCCCGTTGCTGATCGGCGTGCCGACGACCCAGGTGTCATCGGCGAGCGCGTAGCAGAAGAGGCGTCCGGACGGGTCACTCCGCGGACCGTCGACGACGAGGCGCAGGGCACCGCTCGTGCCGAGGGACAACCCGGCGACACCGGGACGGATCGCCCCGGTCCCGAGTTTGCCCAGCGGTCCGTCGCCGGCACCGAGCACGACCGGTGTGCCGGGCGGCAGGCCGACGCGGCGCGCCGCCGCCTCCGAGAGCGGAAGGTGTGCCGTCGTCGGCAGGACGTCGGGCAGCTGCGTGCGGCGGATCCCCGCGATCTCGACGGCCTCCGGGTCCCACGTCCGGTCGAGGATCGAGAGCAGGCCGCTCCCGCTCGCGGACGACAGCTCCGTGACGAGCCGACCCGTGAGGGCGAGCAGGACGAAGTCCTTGAGACCCACCCATGCCCGGGCCGAGCGCGTGAGCTCGGGCTCGTGCTGGGCGAACCACCGCAGCTTCGTCAGCGGCGACATGGAGTGGACCGGGGTGCCGCTCCGGCGATGGAGCTCGGCAGCGACGGGCAGGGCGCGGAGCTCGCGCGCGATGTCTCGGGCGCGGGCGTCGGCCCAGGTCACGAGGGGCGTGAGCGGCCGCAGCTGGTCGTCCAGACCGATGAGTCCATGCATCGCCGTGCTCACCGACAATGCCAGCACCGGCGCTCCGTCGAGTGCGGTCACGACCTCGGCGACCGACCTCAGGGTGGCTTCGATGACCGCCGCCGGATCCTGGACGCGCCAGCCGGATCTGGGCCGGATGAGGGGGTACTCGTGCTCAGCGCTCCACCGCCGGCCACGGCTCTGCGTCTCCGGCGCCGTCGAGCCGGCCGGGCGCGACTCGAGGACCTCGAAGGCGACGACCTTGGCCG
The DNA here is from genome assembly GCF_056398545.1 of Terrabacter sp. 01T434. Taxonomy (NCBI): domain Bacteria; kingdom Bacillati; phylum Actinomycetota; class Actinomycetes; order Micrococcales; family Intrasporangiaceae; genus Terrabacter; species Terrabacter sp. 01T434. The sequence goes on along the minus strand of NZ_JBFTPP010000001.1, from coordinate 1,038,882 downwards.
CGGTCGTCCCGATGTCGAGCCCGATGACGACCGGCGCCGCGGTCATGTGCAGGCCCGGGCAAGGAGGTCTGCCAGCTGATCATCCACGGTCGACGCCACGGTCTCGGACTGGATGCCGAGGTGGGCGAGCACGGCCCGCACCGCCGCGCCCGGTTCGCCCTGGGCGAGCGGGACGACGTCGTCGGCAGCCGCGTCGGTGACGGGGGCGCCGTGACCGCGGAGATGGGCCACCCAGGCGGCGACGATGCGCGTCGCACCCGCTGCCACGCGGCCTTCGTCGAGCTCGGCCCGGATGACGGGCACCGCACGGATCGGCACCTTCTGCGACCCGTCGGCGGCGATCTGGGCCAGCAGGTGGCGGATGTGCGGGTTGCGGTAGCGGTCGAGGAGGGCCTGGCGATAGTCGGACACGTCGACCGCGGGCAGGTCGAGGTGGGGCGCAGCGGCGTCCCACCACTCCTCGACCCACGAGCGGACGAGGGGGTCGGCGATGGCGTCGGCCACGGTCTCGTGCCCGCGGAGCGACCCGGCATACGCCAGGAGGGAGTGGGACCCGTTGAGCAGCCACAGCTTCCGGGTCTCGAACGGCCGCACGTCCTCGACGAACGTCGCGCCGGCCGACTCCCAGGCGGGGCGACCTGCCGGGAACGCCCCGGCCAGCACCCACTCCGAGAACGGCTCGGTGGGCACCGTCTCGGGGTCATCGACCCCAGTCTGTCTCGCGACCTCGGCGCGGTCCTCGGCGGTCGACCGCGGCGTGATGCGGTCGACCATCGTCGTCACGAAGGAGACGTTCGCGTCGATCCACGTGGTGAGCGTGTCGTCGACGAGCGCGGCGAGGTCCCCGACGACGCGGGCGACCATGGCACCGTTCTCCGGCACGTTGTCGTTCGGCACGATGGCGAGGGGCCCGGCCCCTGCTGCACGTCGAGCCAGCAGGCCTGCCACGAGCTTGCCCGGGGTTGTCGTGACGACGCCGGTCAGCGGATCCGCTTGCAGCGCAGCGATGTCGGCGCTGACCTCATCAGCACCGACGTCCAGGCCGCCGGAGGCGTCGCGGCGGTAGCCGGCCTCGGTGACGGTGCTCGTGACGACTGCCACGGCCGCGTCGGCGAAGTACCCGCGCAGGGCGTCGAGCGCGTCCGAGGGGTGCACGGCGCTGAGGCTGGAGACGACCTCGGGGCGCGCCCCGCCTGGCCCACGGACGAGGAGCGTGTAGAGACCATCCTGTCGCGCCAGGCTCTCGGCGATGTCAGGCGAGCGACCGGTGAAGGCCGCGATCCCCCACTCGTCCGCGTCATTCGCGTGCTCGGTGTACCAGGCGGCGTGGGCCCGGAAGAAGTTGCCGACACCGAGATGGATGACGCGCACCGGCGCAGCGGCCCTGCCGTCCGTCGTTCGCGTCAGGCGACGGAGTTCGCCGCGCGGGCTCGGGACGTCGGTGGCGGCATACGCCCGTGTGGTCGTCTTTTCGGTGGTCACAGCTTGAACGCCTTCCGGGGGATCGTCGTGACGAGGTCCACGGCCGTCTCCAGCGCCTCGTCCTCGTCGAGCCGGTGCTCGGCGACGAGCTGGGCCAGGTAGCCGCTGTCGAGGCGCCGCGACATGTCGTGGCGCGCCGGGATGGAGAGGAAGGCGCGGGTGTCGTCGATGAAGCCCGATGTCCGGTAGAAGCCCGCGGTCTCCGTGACCGCACCGCGGAAGCGGCGCACCGCCTCGGGAGCGTCGAGGAACCACCACGGCGCGCCTGCGTAGACGCTCGGGTAGAAGCCGGCGAGGGGCGCGATCTCCCGAGAGAACACGGTCTCGTCGAGGGTGAAGAGGATGAGGTGGAACCCCTCGGCCGTGCCGAAGCGGTCGAGCAGGGGCTGGAGTCCGCGGGTGAACTCGACGGTGGTCGGGATGTCGTGCCCGGTGTCCGGGCCGAAGCGCTCGAGGGTCGGCGTGTGGTGGTTGCGGTGGACGCCCGGGTGCAACGTCATGACGAGTCCGTCCTCGGTGGCCATGCGCGCCATCTCGACGAGCATGTGACGTCGGAAGGCGGTGGCCTCGCTCGGGCTCACGACGCCGCGCAGGGCCGCGTCGTAGATCCGCGCAGCCTCCTGCTCGTCGAGGCTGAGCGTGACGACGTCGACGTGGCTGTGGTCGCTCGACACCGCTCCGTTGGCCTTGAAGAACCGGCGTCGGTCCTCCAGCGCGGCGAGGTAGCCCGCGTAGCTGCCCGTGTCGACCGAGCTGGCACGCGCCAGGTCGGTCATGAGGTCCGCGAAGCCGGCGCGGGACGGCTCGAGGTAGCGGTCCGGGCGGAACGTCGGGACGACGCGTGGGGTGAAGCTCGTGTCGTCCCGCAGGGTGCGGTGGTCGCGGAGGTCGTCCACGGGGTCGTCCGTCGTCGCGAGGACCTCGATGCCGAACCGGTCCATGAGTGCCCGCGGGCGGAACCCCGGATCCGCGATGGCCTCGGCGATGCGGTCGAAGATCCCGTCGGCGCTCTCCGGCGCCAGCCGCTCGGTGACGCCGAAGACGTCCGCGAGCACGCTGTCCATCCAGAACCGGCTGGGCGTGCCGCGGAAGGACTTCCAGTTCTCGGCGAGGAGGCGCCACGCGCGACGGGACTGGTCCGCAGTCAGCGGCCGACCACCCACCCCGAGGTCGCTGAGCGGGACGCCCTGCGCGTGCAGCAGCCGGAAGACGTAGTGGTCCGGCGCGAGGAGCAGGCTCGTCGGGTCGGTGAAGGCGGTGTCCTGCGCGAGCCAGGCCGGGGGGACGTGGCCGTGCGGCGAGATGATCGGCAGGTCGGCCACGGCGGCATACAGACGACGGGCGATCTCCCGGGTCCCGGGGTCCACCGGCAGGAGGCGATCGGGGTCGAGGGCGAGTGGCCTGGAGGGTGCGACGGTCGTCATGCATGCCATCGTGCTCCGGCGCCGCGCGGGTGCCCATGAGTTGCCACGAGTTGCCGGGAGCCCTTGTCCGCGCGCGGCGGCCGGGGCGAGAGTGGGGCCATGACCACCGCCCCCGCGACCACCCCGGCGATCACTCCCGCGACCGCCCCCGGCCCGAGCCCGTCCGCCGACGAGACACCGGCGCAGGCCGCGCGTCGCGCCGTTCGGCTGGGTGGCACCGAGGGTGTCCTCGCACCCGAGGCGGTCACGGCGTTCATCGAGGAGCAGCTCCGCGGCGTCGACCTCGACGGGAAGAGCGTCTGCATCGTCGTCCCCGACGGCACCCGCTCCTGCCCCCTCCCGCTCCTCGTCGGCGCCGTGCACCGAGCGCTGCACGGGCGGGTCAGCCGGATGACCACGCTCATCGCGCTCGGCACGCACCAGCCGATGTCGGCCGCCGCCCTCGCCACCCACCTCGGCTACGAGGAGGGCGCGCTCGAGGCGACGTATCCCGGCATGACCGTGCTCAACCACGAGTGGTGGGAGCCCTCGACCTTCGCCGACCTCGGCACGATCCCGGCGGCCCGCCTGTCCGAGCTGTCCGAGGGACGGCTGTCGATGGATGTGCCGGTGCTGCTCAACCGTGCCGTGGTCGAGCACGACGTCGCGCTCGTCGTCGGGCCGGTGCTGCCGCACGAGGTCGTCGGCATCTCCGGGGGCAACAAGTACTTCTTCCCCGGTGTCGCGGGCCAGGACATCATCGACGTCTCGCACTGGATCGGAGCGCTCATCACGTCGGCCGAGATCATCGGCACGACGGACATCACCCCGGTCCGGGCCCTCATCAACGAGGGCGCCTCACTCGTGCCGGCCGAGAAGCTGGCCCTGTGCGTCGTCGGCGAGTCCGGCTCGCTTGACCTGCACTCCATCTCGTTCGGCGACACGATCTCGTCGTGGGCCAACGCGGCGGAGGTCTGCGCGGCCACCCATGTCACGTATCTCGACGAGCCCGTCGACCGCGTCATCTCGATCATCCCGGAGATGTACGAGGACATCTGGACGGGGGCCAAGGGCTTCTACAAGCTCGAGCCTGCCGTGGCCGACGGCGGCGAGGTCGTCATCTACGCCCCGCACATCACCGAGATCTCGACGAGCCACCCCGAGATCAACGAGATCGGCTACCACTGTCGCGACTACTTCGTGAAGCAGTGGGACCGGTTCAAGCACATCCACTGGGGCACGCTCGCGCACTCGACCCACCTGCGCGGTGCCGGCACCTACGACGCCGAGACGGGCGAGGAGCGCCTGCGGGTGCGGGTCACGCTCGCGACCCAGATTCCCGAGGACGTATGCCGTGCCGCCAACCTCGGCTACGCCGACCCTGCCTCCATCGACGTCGCCGCCGAGGCGGAGGGCGGGGCGTTCGTCGTGCCGAACGCCGGCGAGGTCCTCTTCCGGCTGCGCTGACCCGTCGAGCGGCGCACGACGAGTCGCACCGGCATGACGATGGGCTCACGGCTCGGCACCGCGCCGCCGGCCATGGCGACGAGGTTCCTGACCCCGGTGGCGCCCATCGCGTGCAACGGTGCTGCGACCGTGGTCAGCTCCGGCTCGGTGATCTCGGCGAGGAGCGTGTTGTCGAAACCGACGATGCTCACGTCGTCCGGGACGCGTAGCCCGAGACGGAGCAGGCCCTTGAGGACGCCGATGGCGACGACGTCGTTGTAGGCGATGACGGCTGTGGCCCCCTGGGCCGCGATCTCGCTCGCGCGCCCGAAACCTGCCTGCACCGTGGGGCTGTTGCACGGGCCGACCCGGCGCACGCGGATGTCGAGCTCGTAGGTCGCCTCGCGCAGGGCCTGCCAGCGGACACCGTCGGTCCAGCTCGACTCGGGACCGGCGACGTAGGTGATCGAGTCGTGGCCGAGCTCGGTCAGGTGCTCGACCGCACGTCGGACGCCGCGGGCGTTGTCGACGAGGATGCTCGGCACCTCGGGCAGCCGACGGTTGAGGACGATGACCGGTTTCTGCTTGGCCATCATCCGGATCGCCTGGTCCGACATCCGGGAGCTCGTCAGCAGCACGCCCTCGACGGCCCGCAGCTCCCGCTCGGTCCACTCCCGCTCGAGCTGGGCGTCCTCCTGGGTGTGCGAGAGCAGGAGGGTGTAGCCGAGCTCGCCGGCGGCCTCGTGCGCTCCGCGGATGATGTCGCCGTAGAAGGGGTTGGTGATGTCGGTGACGACGAGGGCGAGCGTCCTGGTCCGGCTCGGGACGAGGCCGGGCAGGGAGGTCGTGCGGTAGCCGAGAGCCTCCGCGGCGGCGAAGATCCGTGCCGCCGTCTCGGCGTTGACGCGGCCCGGGCGCGCAAACGCCCGCGACACCGTCGACGCCGCGACCCCCGCAGCCTCGGCCACGTCGTAGATCGTCGGCCGTCGCTCCATCCCGCCAATCTATGGAGCCACGCCCCCACCCACAATCGAAAGAGCAATCCGTCCGCCTGCCCACTTCCCCAATCGAGAGAGCATTCCGTCCGCCCCCTTCCCGATCGAGAGAGCCATCCGCCTGCCCACTTCCCCAATCGAGAGAGCAATCCGTCCGCCCTTCCCGATCGAGAGAGCAATCCGTCCGCTTCCGTGGGCGTATGCCGTGTGACCTGGTCGGGTCGAAGCACCGGTTGTCCACAGGCCCGGTCGTCGTCACCGCGCAACTCCCGACGGGTGCGCCACCATCGGACGATGCATCCGTCGCTCCCAGATCCGCTCGGCCGCATGCCGTTCACGTCGGCCATGGCCACGGTGTGGGGGCTGACCAGGCACCAGGTGCACCGGCTCAACCTCGAGGCACCCGTCCGGGGCGTGTGGACCGCGAACGCGCTCGAGTCCTTGGCACACCGATGTGCCGCGATCTCCCTCGTCGTCGAGTGCCACGCCTTCTCGCATCTCAGCGCTGCCCGCCTCCATGGACTTCCGCTGCCGATGTCAGTCGATGATGACCACTCGATTCACGTCATGCGCGACGCGCGGGACGGGGCCGTGCGCCGCCGCGGCGTCGTCGGGCACCGCGGGCTCTCCAGCCGGGATGTCGTCGACGTGTGCGGCGTGCCGGTGACTAACCTCGCGGATACCTGGGTCGACATAGGAGAGCTCATCGCTCCCGGGTTTCCCCTCGGACTCGACGATCTCGTGATCATGGGTGATGCCGTCGCGAACGCGCTGGGCTCGGTCGAACCGCTGCGTGAAGCGCTCGACGCTCGAGTCGCCCCGCGAGGCAAACTCACGCTCCTCGAGGCCCTCGAGTGGATCCGGGTGGGCTCGGAGTCTCCGGGCGAGACGCGAACCAGACTCGTCCTCGTCCGGGCGTGCCTGCCCGAGCCCGAGCTCAACAAACCGATCTACGGACCGGGTCGGCTCTGGCTCGGTCGGCCGGACATGCGCTGGAAGAAGCAACGCCTCCTGCTGGAGTACCAAGGACGGGAGTTCCACGACAGCGACGAGCAGCGCGCGCAGGACGAGGTGCGCTTCGCCGGGTTCTGCGACCACGATTGGGCTGTTGTGCCCGTATGGAACGACCACATCAACATGGACCAGTCTCGGATTGACCTGGTCCTGCAGGTGGCGGACAAGCTGGGACAACCGCCGGCATCCTTGGACCTGAACGCGATCCATCCGCGGTTCTTCAGCACGCGAATGCTCGAGCTCGCCGAGATCCGCGCCCGGCGACTGCGCGCGCGGGGCCGGTGACCGGACGGATTGCTCTTTCGATCAAGGGGGGCGACACGGCATACACACGGCTGCGCGCGGACGGATCGCTCTTTCGATCGGGGAGGTGGGCGGACGGATCGCTCTTTCGATCGGGGAGGTGGGCGGACGGATTGCTCTTTCGATCAGGGGGCGGGCGGGCGGACGGATTGGTCTTTGGATGGGTCGTGGCAACTGGTGGCAATCGCTCGCGCTGGACGGCGGGGCGGTGACTCAATGGAGCAACGCCCCACCGCTCACGAAAGGCCCCACCATGCTGCGCCCCCAGGACACCTCCACCCGCGAGACCAAGCGCCTCGACGGCATCTGGTCGTTCCAGCTCGACGGTGACTCCACCGGGCGCGACGCCGGGTGGTTCCGCGACGCCCTCCCCGCCCCGCGCGACATGGCCGTGCCGGCGAGCTTCAACGACCTGACGGCTGACGCCGCGGTCCGCGACTACTTCGGCGACATCTGGTACCAACGCACCGTCCACGTCCCGCGTGGTTGGGCCGGTGAGCGCATCGTCCTCCACTTCGAGTCGGCCACGCACCGCGCCACCGTCTGGGTCGGTGACCACGAGGTCGTCAGTCACGAGGGTGGCTACACCCCATTCGAGGCCGACGTCACGGAGTTCGTCACGCCGGGCGAGGAGGTGCGCATCACGGCGCTCGTCAACAACACGCTGAGCTTCCAGTCGATCCCACCGGGTGTCATCGAGGACACGGCGGGCGGCAGGGCCCAGCGCTACTGGCACGACTTCTTCAACTTCGCCGGCATCCACCGCTCGGTCTGGCTCGCTGCCACACCCCAGGCCCGCGTCGAGGACATCACGGTCGTCACCGGCTTCACCGGCACCGTGGGTTCGGTGGACTACGCGGTGGCGACCGCCGACTCCGACGGCCTCGAGGTCCGGGTCGTCCTGCGCGACGCCGCGGGGCGCGTGGTCGCGACGGGCACCGGCTCCAGCGGATCCCTCTCCGTCGACGACGTCCACCTCTGGGCGCCGGGGCACGGCTACCTCTACGACCTCGAGGTCCAGCTCGTCGACGACTCGGACGTCGTCCTCGACAGCTACCACCAGTCCGTCGGGATCCGCACGGTCGAGGTCCGCGGCACCGAGTTCCTCATCAACAACGATCCCTTCTACTTCAAGGGATTCGGCATGCACGAGGACCACGCGACGATCGGCAAGGCGCACAGCCCCGCCCACCTCGTCCAGGACTTCGAGCTGCTCGACTGGGTCGGCGCCAACTCTTTCCGCACGTCGCACTACCCCTACTCCGAGGACGTCCTCGACCACGCGGACCGCCACGGCATCGTCATCATCGACGAGACCGCAGCCGTCGGCCTCAACATGGGCCTCGGCGGCGGCATCTTCGGCGGCCAGGGCTACACGACCTTCTCCCCCGAGACGATCAACGAGAGCTCCCGCGAGGTCCACGCCCAGGCGATCCGTGAGCTCATCGCGCGCGACAAGAACCACCCGAGCGTCGTGCTGTGGTCGATCGCCAACGAGCCGGAATCCGACACCGAGGCCTCCGAGGACTACTTCCGTCCGCTCTTCGACGTCGCCCGCGACGCCGACCCGACGCGCCCCGTCGGCTTCGTCAACGTCATGCTCGCTCCCCACGGCGCGTGCCGCGTCTCCCAGTTCGCCGACGTGCTCATGCTCAACCGCTACTACGGCTGGTACGTCAACACCGGTGACCTCGCCAGCGCCGAGATCGCGTGGACCGCCGAGCTCGAGGGCTGGGCGTCCGAGGGCAAGCCGATCATCGTCACCGAGTACGGCGCGGACACCCTGGCCGGCAACCACTCGCTCACCCCGCAGCCATGGAGCGAGGAGTACCAGGTCGACTACCTCGACATGAACCACCGGGTCTTCGACGCGTGCGACGCCGTGGTCGGCGAGCACGTGTGGAACTTCGCCGACTTCGCGACGACCTCCGGCATCATGCGGGTCGACGGGAACAAGAAGGGTGCCTTCACCCGCGACCGCAAACCCAAGGCCGCCGCCTTCGCGCTCCGTCGCCGTTGGCGCAAGGACGCCTGAAGACCTCGGGCGTGCTGAAGACCTCGGGCGCCGCTGCCCGCCGGGTGCCGGCGTCGCCCCGAGCCTCGGGGCGCGGCCGTGACAGCGCCGTCGCGACCGCGCCCTTCCCGCCCCGGGCCACACGGCATACGGTCGTGTCCTCCCCACTCAAGGAGTCCTCGTGTCTGACCTCGCCACCATCGGTGTGACCGGCCTCGCCGTCATGGGCAGCAACCTCGCCCGCAACCTCGCCCGCCACGGCCACACCGTCGCCGTCCACAACCGCACCAACGCCAAGACCCGCGCACTCATCGAAGAGCACGGCTCCGAGGGCACCTTCGTGCCCTCCGAGTCCACCGCCGACTTCGTGGCCTCCCTCGAACGCCCTCGACGGATCATCGTCATGGTCAAGGCGGGCGGTCCCACCGACGCGGTCATCGACGAGCTCGTGCCGCTGCTCGAGGAGGGCGACATCGTCGTCGACGGAGGCAACGCCCACTTCGAGGACACCCGCCGACGCGAGGCGCGGCTGCGCGAGCACGGCCTGCACTTCGTCGGCACCGGCATCTCGGGCGGCGAGGTCGGCGCGCTCGAGGGGCCGTCGATCATGCCCGGCGGCTCCAAGGAGTCGTATGCCGCCCTCGGCCCGATCCTCGAGTCCATCGCCGCGCAGGTCGACGGCGAGCCGTGCTGCGCCTGGATGGGCCCGGACGGCGCGGGTCACTTCGTCAAGATGGTCCACAACGGCATCGAGTACGCCGACATGCAGTTCATCGCCGAGGCCTACGACCTCCTCTCGGCGGCCGGGTTGACGGCGGCCGAGGCGGCCGGCGTCTTCAGGGAGTGGAACACCGGCGAGCTCGACTCCTTCCTCATCGAGATCACGGCGGAGGTGCTCGACCAGGTCGACGCGGGCACCGGCGGCTCCCTTGTCGACGTCATCGTCGACGCGGCCGAGCAGAAGGGCACCGGCCGTTGGACCGTGCAGACGGCACTCGAGCTCGGCGTGCCCGTGTCGACGATCGCCGAGTCGGTCTTCGCCCGGTCCGGGTCCGGTGACACCGCCGTGCGTGACGCCGCCCGCGGTGTGCTCGTCGGGCCGGATCGCGCTGTCTCCGTTGACGATCAGCAGCGCTTCGTCGACGACGTCCGTGACGCGCTCTGGTCGTCCAAGGTGGTGGCCTACGCCCAGGGGCTCGAGCAGATCCGCAAGGCCAGCGACGAGTACGGCTGGGACGTCGACATCGCGACCGTGGCCCGCATCTGGCGCGGCGGCTGCATCATCCGCGCGCGCCTCCTGGCCCAGATCAGCGACGAGTACGCCGCCGGCAGGCTCGCCACCCTCCTGGTCGCCCCGAGCATCGCCTCCGGGCTCGCGGACCGTCAGGACGCGTGGCGACGCGTCGTCGCGCTCGGAGTGACTGCGGGCGTACCCGTGCCCGGCTTCTCGAGCGCCCTCGCCTACTACGACACCGTGCGGGCCGAGCGTCTGCCGGCCGCGCTCGTGCAGGGGCTGCGCGACAACTTCGGCGCCCACACCTACGGCCGCACCGACCGCGCGGGTGTCTTCCACACGCTGTGGTCGGGCGACCGGAGCGAGGTCGCCGCGCCGTGACCGACCCATCGACGCAGATCGACGAGACCGGACCGATGACGCCGGGTCCCAGGGACGCGTGGCCGGTGGAGGGCAACGACGGCCTCCCCCCGCACCTCCGGCGCCACGCGGACCTCGTCGCGGACCACATCCGCCGAGGTATGCCGTCCCGAACCGGCCGGCTCGGCGTCGCCTTCTCGGGTGGCGTCGACTCAGGCCTCCTGCTCGCCCTCGCGGTGCGCGCGCTCGGACCGGCCCGGGTCGTCGCCGTCATCGGCGTCTCCCCCAGCCTGGCGGCCGACGAGCGTCGTGGCGCCCACGACGTCGCCGCCCACATCGGCGCCCCGATCGTCGAGGTCCCCACGCACGAGGGCGACAACCCGGCCTACCGGGCCAACGGACCCGACCGCTGCTTCCACTGCAAGGACGAGCTCTTCACGCGGATCTCCGACGACGTCGCGGCCGCGCACGAGCTCGCTGCCGTCGCGTACGGCGAGAACGCCGACGACGCGCGCCGGCCCGACCGCCCCGGCTCCCGGGCGGCCACCGAGCACGGGGTGCTCCGGCCGCTCGCCGACGCCGGCCTGACCAAGTCGGACGTGCGCGCGCTGGCCCGAGCGCTCGGACTCCCCAACGCCGACAAGCCTGCTGCTCCGTGCCTGGCCTCCCGCATCCCGCACTTCTCCAGGGTCGACCCCGCCAAGCTCGCCCAGGTCGAGCAGCTCGAAGCGGCCGTGCGGGCCTTGGGCTTTGTCGACTGCCGGGTGCGCCACCACGGGCAGGTTGCCCGGATCGAGCTTCCCGACCCCGACCTCGAACGCGCGATGTCCGCGCCCGTCCGCACCGCCGTGCACGAGGCCGGGCGGGCGGCGGGTTTCACGTTCGTCGCCGTCGACGTCGCCGGCATCCAGTCCGGCGCCTTCACCCTGCCGCTCGTCCAGGTCACCGGTGGCTGACGCGGGAGGCAGCAGCGTCGGTGCAACCGACCCCTTCGAGGTGGCCGAGCTCGACCTCGGGCGAAGGGCGCGCCGCGGGTATCCCGAGGCGATCTACTGCGAGGGCAAGACACCGGAGCAGGTGCGCACCATCGCCGAGCGGCTTCGTGACGCCGCCGCCGACGGGACCACGTCTGGTGCCGTTCTCTTCACCCGGGCGGGCGTCGAGCACGCCGAAGCAGTGCTCGACATCCTGCCGAATGCCTTGCACGACAAGACAGCCCGGCTTCTCGCCTGGCCGCCGGACCCTCCGGCCCCCAGCGGCGGCCTCGTCGCCGTCTTCTGTGCCGGCACGTCCGACCTGCCCGTCGCGCGCGAGGCAGTGCTGACGGCACGCTTCCTCGGCCGCGAGACCGAGCTCGTCGTCGACGTCGGCGTGGCCGGACTGCACCGAGTCCTCGCCCGCCGCGACCTCATCGACCGTGCGCGGGTCATCGTCGTGGTCGCCGGCATGGACGGGGCCCTTCCGAGCGTCGTCGCGGGGCTCGCCGCCTCCCCGGTCGTCGCCGTGCCCACGTCCGTCGGCTACGGTGCGGCATTCGGGGGGCTCGCTCCCCTGCTGGCGATGCTCAACGCGTGCTCCCCCGGGGTCGGCGTCGTCAACATCGACAACGGCTACGGCGCCGGCCACCTCGCCGCGCAGATCGCCGCCCCCTGACCACCATCGAAGGAGCAGCCCCACGTGTGGACCCTGTCCGGATTCGCCGACGAGATCGACCCTGACCTGGCCACACAGTGTCAGGTGCTCAGAGAGCTCGACATCACCCACATCGAGCTGCGCAGCGCGTGGGACGTCAACGTCCTGGACTTGTCCGACGAGCAGCTGAGCGAGGTCGAGAGCGTCCTGGCCGCATACTCCATCTCGGTGTCGTCGATCGGCTCACCCATCGGCAAGATCGACATCGAGGACGACTTCGAGGCGCACCTGCGGCGGATGGACCGGGCACTGACGGTGGCTGAGCGGCTCAGCGCGCCCTACATCCGGTTGTTCTCGTTCTTCCTGCGCGACGACGAGGCGCCAGCGGACCACCGCGACGAGGTGATCCGCCGGATGCGCGCCTTGGTCGACGCCGCGGCCGGCCACGACGTGGTGCTGCTGCACGAGAACGAGAAGGACATCTACGGCGACGTCCCAGACCGCGTCCTGGACCTCGTCGAATCGGTGGACTCGCCGCAGTTCAAGCTCGCGTGGGACGCCGCCAACTACGTTCAGTGCGGCGTTCGCCCGTTCACCGAGGGCTACGACCGGCTGCGGCCGCACCTGGCCTACATCCAGATCAAGGACGCGCTCGCAGCCACCGGCGAGGTCGTGCCGGCCGGTGAGGGCGACGGCGAGGTGCGCCGGACGATCCGCGCGCTGCGGGCCGACGGCTTCGATGGGTTCTTCTCCATGGAGCCACACCTGGGCAGCACCCACAGCTTGGGCGGCTTCACCGGTGCCGACCTCTTCGCCCACGCGACGAAGACCTTCACGGCGCTGCTGGACAGCGAAGGGATCGAATACGTATGAGCGGCAAGAGAGTCCGGTTCGCGGTCATCGGTGCCGGCATGATCGGCGCGGTGCACGCGGCCGCCCTCGCCGAGCTGCCCGAGACCGCCGAGCTCGTCGCCGTCGTCGACGTCGACCGCCCCAAGGCGCTCGCCCTGGCCGAGCAGCATGGCGCCGAGCACACCGACGACCTGACGGCGCTGCTGTCTCGCGACGACATCGACGCCGTCACCGTGTGCACCCCCAGCGGTCTGCACGCAGATGTCGCGGTCGCGGCGCTGGACGCCGGCAAGCACGTCGTCATCGAGAAGCCGATCGACGTCAGCCTGGCTGCTGCGGACCGCATCATCCACGCCGAGGCCCGGTCCGGCAGGAAGGCCACGGTGATCTCGCAGCACCGCTTCGACCGCTCCACCGAGACGGTCCTGCAGGCGGTGACCGACGGGACGCTGGGCTCGATCACCTCCGCGATCGCCTCCCACGCCTGGTGGCGAGGGCAGAGCTACTACGACTCCGGCGAGTGGCGCGGCACGTGGGCGCTCGACGGCGGCGGAGCCGTCATGAACCAGACCGTGCACACCATCAACCTCATGCTCACCATGGTCGGCACTCCGGTGGAGGTGTTCGCCTACACCGCCTGCCTGGCGCACGAACACATCGAGGTCGAGGACACCGCGGTCGCGGTGCTCCGGTTCGAAAGCGGCGCGCTCGGCATGATCCACGGCACCACCGCCGCCTACCCCGGGCTGGACGCCCGGCTGTCGGTCTACGGCACCAAGGGCTCAGCCGTCGTCTCCGACGACCAGCTCGTCTACCTCCACGAGACGGTGGGCGCGGCCACGGAGATCGGGATGTCGAGCATGACGGGTGGCAACCAGGTCACGGCCGCCCACCAGATCGGTCCGGACGAGCTCAGCTTCGGCCATGCCCACCGGCTGCAGCTCGCCGACTTCATCGCCGCGGTCACCACGGGAGGCGCTCCCCGCGTCAGCACGTCCGACGCCCGGACCTCGCTCGCCGTCATCCTGGGCCTCTACGAGTCCGCCACCACCGGCCGTCCGGTGCGGCTGTGACCCATCGACCGATAGAGGCGGCCACGTTGCGCGTCGGGCTGGTCGGCTGCGGGTCCATCGCGTCGCAGCACCTGGACGCCATCAGCGCCAACCCTGACGCGGTCCTCGTTGCGGTGGCAGACACGGATGAGGCCGCGGTGGCCGCGGTCGTCGCCGATCGCGGGGTGCCCGGCTACCCGGACCTGACCCGGATGCTCGATGAGGCGCAGCCCGACGTCGTGCACATCTGCACGCCCCACCACCTCCACGCCGCGATGGCCATCGAGAGCCTGCGCCGCGGGGTGCACGTCCTGCTCGAGAAGCCTGTGGCCACGACGGTCGCGGACGGTGAGGCCCTGGTGCGGGCCGCGAGGTCCAGCACCGCCACCCTCGGGGTGTGCTTCCAGAACCGTTTCAACCCCACGATCCTGGCGATCCGCGACCTGCTCGAGGGAGGCACCCTGGGGGCCCTCCTCGGCGGCCGCGCGGCGGTCACGTGGTTCCGCGACGAGTCCTACTACGCGAGTCGCCCGTGGCGCGGTCGGTGGTCCGAGAGCGGCGGCGGGGTGCTCATCAACCAGGCGATCCACACCCTGGACCTCCTGCAGTGGTTCCTCGGTGAGGTGACCACGGTGCGCGGCGTGGCGACTCGGGTCGCGCTGTCCGACACCATCGAGGTGGAGGACACCGCCGCCCTCCAGCTCGGCCACGCCGGGGGCCGCCGGTCGTTGTTCCATGCCAGCAACGGCTACGTCGCCAACGCCCCGGTCACCCTGGAGCTGATCGCCGAACGCGGCATCGTCAAGCTGGACACCGACGTCCGGGTCGAACACGCCGACGGTCGCGTCGACACCATTCGGGAGACAGGGATCGGTCACGGCGAGAAGGCCTACTGGGGTGCCTCCCACCGGGACCTCATCGACGACTTCTACCGACACGTCCGCGCTGGCACCCCCTTCTCGATCGGCCCCGCTGAGGCACTCGAGAGCCTGAAGATCATCACCGCGGTGTATGACCAGTCGGCCGACCTGCTGGGTCCCAGACCCTGAGTGAGGTGGCGGCGACGGCACGACCTCACGGCGTCGGGCGCAGCCCCTCCGGCACGCGAGCACCGCGGGCCAGACCCTCTGCCGCAGCGGCCGCCTCAGCGGCGTCGAGCACCTCGCGCACCGGGAGCCGGAGGCCCGCGGCGGCAGCCTCGACGTCACGGAACTCCGCGGCCGCGTTGACGATCCGACCTTGCCGGTGGGCCACCTTGATACCGACGCGCTGACCTGCGACGTCGACGTCGGTCCAGCCGCGGTCGAGTGCCCAGCGGGTGACGTCGGTGACGCGCACGCCGATGGTGCTCGTCGAGGCGAACACGAGGTCCCGGAGCGCCACCACGTGGCCCGGAGCCGCGAGGACGGACAGCAGCTGGGCCGGCCGGCCGCGCTTCATGGTGATCGGGGTGGTCCACGCGTCTCGGGCGCCCGCCGCCAGCAGGGCGTCGACCACGGTCGGCCACAGGCGGGGGTCGAGGTCGTCGACGTTGGCCTCCAGCACGCACAGCTGTTCGGGGACGTTGTCGCCGGCGTCGAGTCTCCCGCCGGCGACCGGGGCAGCCGCACTCTCGGTGGGTGCCAGGGGTCGTCCGACGACGACACGCACGACGTTGGGGCGGTCCGGGTGCTCCTTGGTCCCGGCGCCGACGCCGACCGAGATGACGGTCATGGCCGGCAGTCCCGCCTGGCGCTGCACGAGGGCCGTCACGAGCGCCACACCCGTCGGCGTCGCGAGCTCACCGTCACCGCCCGAGGTCACGTCCCAGCCACGGCACAGCTCCAGGACGGCGGGGACCGGCACGGGCACGCGGCCGTGCGCGGCGCGGACCGAGCCCGACCCCAACGACAACCGGCCGGCCGTCACGGTGCGCGCCCCGAGGTCGACGAGCGCCGCGCAGCTGCCGACGACGTCCGCGATGGAGTCCCAGGCCCCGACCTCGTGGAAGTGGACGTCGTCGATGCGTTTGCCGTGCACCCGTGACTCGGCGACCGCCAACCGCTCGAAGGCTGCGTGCGACCACTGGCGCACCGTGTCGTCGAGGTCGGCGTCGCGCAGCCGGTCCCGGATCTCGGACCAGGGCCGGTGGTGTTGGTCCGGCGCGAGCAGCTCGACCTCGACCTTGAGGGCGCGCATGCCGGCCCGCTCCGTCTCGTGCGTCACGAGCCGCACGGTCCCCGGGATCACGGAGTCGACGGCGGTCTGCGCAACAGCCAGTGAGGCACCCGCGTCGACGAGCGCGCCGAGGAGCATGTCCCCGGCGACCCCGGCGGACACGTCCAACCACACGTCGACCCCGGCGCGACCGTTCCTCGAGCTCATCCCCTCACCGTAGGCGACGGGTCACGCCGGTGTGAGCCACGCCCGCGTCAGGGCAGCCGGGCCGCCCTGAGCGCGCGGTGCCGACTGGTCCCGCGGTGCCGCCCGGTCCCGCGGCGCCATCCGGTCCCGCCGACGAGGGGCAGGTTCGGACGGACGGCCGCTGCGAGGGCAACGACGACCGGCAGGAAGACGAAGAGGTAGCGGGATCGTCCCTGGAAGAGCAGGGTGAACAGGCCGATGCCCAGGACCGACAGGGCGAGCAGGAGCACGTCTCGCCGGAAGGGCGCTCGCAGGAGCCCCACCCCCGCCCCGAGCAGGAGCGCCAGCCAGAGTCCCTGGGTGAGATCCGCCCGGAGCGGGTAGAGCGTCCCGTGCAGACCGTTGACCTCGGCGAGAGCGGTGGTCACCGGCCCTCGGCCGCGATAGACGCCCGGCCTCGCGTCCAGCCCCTCACCCCAGGCCCAGAACATGCCGTCTCCCCAGTTCCACACGGCCTTGTCCGCGTAGAAGCCGATCGTGCCGGGCAGGCCGCGCTCCTGCCAGCGGGTCTCGATGTAGCTGCGCGAGTAGTCGCGCATCTGCGCCTGGTCGCGCCCTTCGATCGCGTCGACCATGGGCTGGCTGTAGGAGCCGTAGCTGACGTGCCCGTTGCCGCGGTCGACCTTCACGTCCATGCCGTTGGCCACCCACCACAGCAGTGGCGGCGACGCTCCCTCGCGCACGCGCGACAGGTCGACGCCCGAGGCGACCCCGGCTGCACCGGTGAGGACCGCGCTCGCCCCGAGGAAGACGGCGAGCGCGGCAACCGCGCCCGCGACGGCGCCGGCCCGCTGCCTGTTGCGTCGACGGCGGTCCTGCCCGACCTCCGGGTCGGGCGCGGACGCCGCTGCCGACAGCAGCAGACAGCCGACGATGCCCACGACGAGCACGACGGGTGTCGTCTTGATGACATAGGCAGCCGCGGCCGATGCGACGCCGAGGATCCCGAGCACGGCTGCACGAGCTCCCCACGGCTGCTGCCATGCAGCGACGACCAAAGCCAGCGCCCCCACGGTGAAGGGCATGGCATAGAGGTCGGTGTAGACCACGCTGACCCACGGGGAGAGGCCGACCAGCCCCAGGACGAGCAGCTGCGCGACGAGGGCGGCGCCCCGTCCTGCCACGCGCACGACGAGGGCGTGCACGGCATACAGCGTCACGCCCACGCAGAGCCCGTTGAGGGTGATGAGCACGGCGTTCGCGGACAGGCCGAGCCCGGCACCGACGGCCGCCCCGGCCCGCTCGATGGCGATGAGAGGGACGTTGTTGGGATAGAGCGACAGGTAGTCGTAGACCCCCTGCACCAGAGGGCGGCCGAGCTGGACCGTGCGCGCGATGCTGTTGATGTAGCCCGCGTCCCACCCGTAGCCGTAGCGCAGCAACTGGCCCAGCACCATGCTCACGACGCCACCACCCATCGCGACGCCCAGGGGAACGTGGCGGCCGAGCACACGCCGCGGCACCCGGAGGCGGGTGGCCAACAGGAGCGCGACCGCCGCCGTGGGAGCCACCACCCACCAGTGATAGGTGATGTTGGGCAGTCGTGGAGTGACGAGCGTCCCCACGGCGACGACGACGAGAAGGACCCCGACCAGGCGCTGCAGGCCAAGTCCGACCCGTCGCTCCATGGGCGGGGAGGCTAGCACAGCGCCGGGTCAGGCGACCGGGGCGTCCCTCTCGGCCCGGTTGACCGCCGACACGATGGCCTTGATGGACGCGGTGACGATCGACGGGTCGACACCGACGCCCCAGAGGACACGCTCGCCGACGGCACACTCGACGTATGCCGCAGCGCGGGCGTCGCCACCAGCGGACAGGGCGTGCTCGGCGTAGTCGAGGACACGCACGTCCGGGGTGCCCTCGACCGTCGCCAGTGCATCGACGAAGGCCGCGATCGGGCCGTTGCCCGTCCCGGTGATCGTCCGGGACTCGCCGCCGTCGCGCACCGTGGCCTCGATCGTGCTGGCTCCGTCGACGGTCGAGTCGGTGACGACGTTGACGAGCTCGAAGCGGCCCCACGGGCGTGCCGGGTCCGGCAGGTACTCGTCCTGGAACCGGCCCCACAGCTCGGCGGGAGCGACCTCGCCACCGTCCTGGTCGACGCCGCGCTGGACGACACCGGAGAACTCGATCTGCAGCCGGCGCGGCAGGTCCATCTGGTGCTCGGTCTTCATGATGTAGGCGACGCCGCCCTTGCCGGACTGGCTGTTGACCCGGACGACGGCCTCGTACGACCGGCCCATGTCGTGCGGGTCGATCGGGAGATAGGGCACACCCCAGACGAGGTCGTCGATGCTCGTGCCCTTCTCCTTGGCCTCGGCCGCCATCGCCTCGAACCCCTTCTTGATGGCGTCCTGGTGCGAGCCGGAGAAGGCGGTGAAGACGAGGTCGCCGCCGTAGGGGTGTCGCTCGCCCACCGGCAGCTGGTTGCAGTACTCGACGGTGCGGCGCACCTCGTCGATGTCGCTGAAGTCGATCTGCGGGTCGATGCCCTGGCTGAAGAGGTTCATCCCGAGCGTGACCAGGCAGACGTTGCCGGTGCGCTCCCCGTTGCCGAAGAGGCAGCCCTCGATGCGGTCCGCGCCGGCGAGGTAGCCGAGCTCCGCGGCGGCCACGCCCGTGCCCCGGTCGTTGTGCGGGTGGAGGCTCACGACGATGGACTCACGGCGCTCGAGGTGACGGACCATCCACTCGATGGAGTCGGCGTAGACGTTGGGTGTCGCCATCTCGACGGTCGCCGGCAGGTTGACGATGATCTTGTGGTCCGGCGTCGGGTCGATGACGTCGACGACGGCGTTGCAGATCCGCATCGCGAAGTCGAGCTCGGTGCCGGTGTAGGACTCGGGCGAGTACTCGTAGTAGATCGTCGTGTCCGGGATGGTCTCCTCGAGCTTCTTGCACAGGCGCGCCGCCTGGACGGCGATGTCGATGATGCCGTCCTGGTCGAGCCCGAAGACGACCTTGCGCTGCAGCGCCGACGTCGAGTTGTAGAAGTGGACGATGGCCTGCTTGCTGCCCCGGATCGCGTCGTAGGTGCGCTCGATGAGGTGGTCGCGACACTGCGTCAGCACCTGGATCGTCACGTCGTCGGGGATGTGGCCACCCTCGATGAGCTCGCGACAGAAGTCGTAGTCGGTCTGGCTCGCGGACGGGAAGCCGACCTCGATCTCCTTATAGCCCATCTTCACGAGCAGCTGGAACATGCGCAGCTTGCGCTCGGAGTTCATCGGGTCGATGAGGGCCTGGTTGCCGTCACGCAGGTCGACGGCGCACCAGCGCGGGGCCTGCTCGATGCGCTTCGTCGGCCACGTGCGGTCCGGGAGCTCGAAGGGGATCTGCTCGTGGAACGGGACGTACTTCTGGAACGGCATTCCCGACGTCTGCTGGGGGTGGATCATCGCTGCACTCTCTTCGTCTGCGTTTCGCTCGGTGTCCGGCCGGACACGGGAAACTCCGCGACGAGGAGGGCCGGGATCAGGCCTCGTCGCGGCAGAGAAGGAGGAGGCTCACCGCTCGCACGACTTCACCGTATGCCGGGTGCTCGGGTCACGTCCACCCCTCGGGACCGCTGCCCGGATGATGAGACGACCGTCTCGTCAGCGGATCTCGAAGCCCTCTGGACGCTCGGTCGCGATGCTGCCACGGGTGCCGGGCGGATCAGTCACGCCGTAGTTGACGTCCTCGCGGCCCGATCCGAAACCCGCCCATCCGACCTCGACGCCCGTCGGCAATGCACCGCCCCCCGATGCCCTCTGGGTTCGGGCCTCGTCAGGCCCCTGGCCGACCGCACGCCACACGCGGGCCTCCGAGGCGACGATGTCGAGGTCGGTCCAGGCCCGTGCCTCACCCGACGAGAATCCGGCGGCAACCCACCGCTGCCGGGCGTGCGGCTCGATACCAGCGACCACGAACCCGCGGGCCTCCTCGGGGGTCAGGGTCGGATCCGCCAGCACGAGCTCCCTCGCCTCCCGGGCTCCGAAGCCCGCGTCGCGCCAGCGCACGGCCCGCGGCAGGTCCTCGGCCTCCCAGACGGCCACATCGGCCACGGTGAGGCCTGCCTCGAGCCAAGGGGTGACCTCGACAGGTGTCCGCTGGATGAGCACGGCGGCAAGCCGCTCCACCGGCGCCTCAGGCGGCAGTCCGATCCGTCGCCACGCGACGATACGACTCACGACCTCGTCCCCCGGAGCCTCCGACATGGAAACGATCTCACTCCACTCCCGCGCCTGGAGGGGCGTCAGCCCGGCCCCGCACTCGGACAGGGGTGCGATCAGGGCGCGGAGATGGGCAGGGCCCAGCCCCAGGCGAACCCAGTGCCCGACATGGGGGTCCTGAGCCGCTTCCGCGTGCCAGGCGCGCGCGGCGTCGGCCTGCCGACCGTTCCACGACGCCCAGGCCTCGTCCTCGGTGTGCGACAGGACGTCCTCTGCCGCCCGCATGTTGGCCAGGGCGTCCCAGCCGAACCCCTTCCGATCCCGGTGCTGTCCGATGAGCAGCAGCAGGCTCGACAGCGGCAGGGACGGCCAAGGAGAGCGCAGGAGCCAGATGCGTTCGCGGGGTGGCGGCGGAAGGTCGACGGAGCGGGCCATTCGGGCGAGCAGCCATTGCTGGTGGGTGTCGCGCCCCGCCTCGGGACCGAGCCGCGTCTCGTCGTCGCCGCAGGACATCAGCCCGAACCTCGGCATCCGGTCGCGCACCCACCGTCGGTGCTCGCGCGGCCAGACCGCCGGGAGCAACGCCCACTCCCAGCCGGCGAACCCGATGGGCAGGGGCTCCCACCCCTCGTCTGCCATGCCCGCCACCTCGGGCAGGTCTGCGACCCCCGGGAGGAGGTGTCGCTCCCCGGGGGCGAGCACCCGGTCCTCACCGTTGTCGAGCATTGCCTCGATCTCCGCCAGAGCCGGCGGCAGCGGCAGCAGGTCGACGTCGGCTACGGCCGGCGGCTCGTCGCGACCCCACGGGTCGCCTGTCACGGGGCCGTCGTGGTGTCGGGCGAGTCGGCGTCGGCGGTGTCCTCGCGGACGTCGGCGATCTGTTCCTCGGGCCGCGGGGGTACCGTCTGGTCCTCCTCGAGGACCTCCAGCTCGTGGTCGTGTGCAGCAGTCTCCGACATGTCCGCCTCCTTCTCGGGAGTCTAGGACGGTGGAAGACGTCAGGCGCGCTGGCAGACCATGAGGAGGTTCCCGTCGGGGTCGGTGAACTGGACGAAGCGGACGCTCCCGATGTCCTCGACGTCGGAGGTGATCGTGACACCCAGGTCCCGCAGGTGGCCGACCGCCGCCGCCAGGTCCTCGGTCCAGAGGAAGAAGCGCGGCGGTCCCGACGCGTCGAACGCGGGCCGGTTCGCGTCGAGCGCGAGCCGGGTCTCGCCGTCGGTGGGGATGTCGTAGATGGTGCCCTCGTGGGAGGCGACCCCGGGCTCGAAGCCGAGCACGGCGGCATACCAGGGCACGGCGGTCGCCATGTCGCGGACGGGGATGAAGACCTGGCCGACGCGGCTCTGGATCGGGCTGCTCACCGAGGCACCCTACTGGGCGGCGAACCTGCCAGCGCGAGCTCTCTGGTCGCTGGTCAAGGACCCGTCAGAAGCCCAGGCGCTGCAGCTGCTTGGGGTCGCGCTGCCAGTCCTTGGCCACCTTGACGTGCAGGTCGAGGTAGATCTTCTGGCCGAGGAGCGCCTCGATGCCCCGGCGCGCGTTCGTGCCGACCTCACGCAGCCGGGAGCCCCCGCGTCCGATGACGATCGCCTTCTGGCTCGGGCGTTCCACGAAGACGTTGACCCGGACGTCGAGCAGCGGCTTGTCCTCCGGTCGCCCCTCGCGCGGCACCATCTCCTCGACGACGACGGCCAGGGAGTGCGGCAGCTCGTCGCGCACACCCTCGAGGGCTGCCTCACGGACGAGCTCGGCGATCATCACCATCTCCGGCTCGTCGGTGAGCACGCCGTCGGGGTAGAGCTGGGGCGACCGCGGCAGGAAGGACGCGAGGACGTCCCGCACCTCCTCGACCTGGCTCCCCGACACGGCCGAGCACGGGATGATCGCGTCCCACTCCCCCAGCTGGTCGATGGCGATGAGGTGCTCGGCGAGCCGCTCGCGGTCGACGGCGTCGGCCTTGGTGGCGATGGCGACGACCGGGCGGCGCCGCAGCGAGCGCAGCTCCGTGAGCTCGTTGGCGATGAAGGTGTCGCCCGGCCCGATGCGCTGGTCGGCCGGCAGGCAGAAGCCGATGACGTCGACCTCGAGGAGCGTCTCGCGGACGAGGTCGTTGAGCCGCTGCCCGAGCAGCGTCCGGGGCTTGTGCAGCCCCGGGGTGTCGACGAGGATCACCTGCGCCGAAGGAGTCGTGGCGACGCCGCGGATCGTGTGCCGCGTCGTCTGCGGTTTCGAGCTCGTGATCGCGACCTTCTGTCCGACGAGGGCGTTGGTCAGCGTCGACTTGCCGGCGTTGGGCCGGCCCACGAGACAGGCGAATCCGGCGCGGTAGTCCTCCGACCGACCTCCGTGCCCCATGCCGTCGCCGCGTGTCGGGTCAGCGTCCTGAGTGGCCATGGGCGTCCTCCGTCTCGATGTGTGCGGCGTCGTCCTCCGGCACCGGCGCGCGGTGCACGATGACCGACGCGACCCGGTGGCGGCGTCCGGCCATGCGCTCAGCCGTGAGCTCCAGCCCAGCGACCGTACCGGACGAGCCGACGATCGGGACGCGCCCGATGACCTTCGTCAGGAGGCCGCCGACGGTGTCGACGTCCTCCTCGTCGATGGTGACGTCGAAGAGCTCGGCCAGGTCGTCGATGTCCATCGAGGCCGGGACCCGGAGGGTGCCGTCCTCGAGCTGCTCGACGCCGGGTGCCTCACGGTCGTGCTCGTCGGCGATCTCGCCGACGATCTCCTCGATGATGTCCTCGATGGTGATGAGCCCGGCGGTGCCGCCGTACTCGTCGACGACGATGGCGAAATGGTTCTGGTCGCGCTGCATCTCGCGCAGCAGGTCGTCGACCGGCTTGCTCTCGGGCACGAAGTGCATGGGCCGCATCACCTCGGTGGCGGGGTGCCGACCGTCCTCGGGGGCGGCGTTGAGCCGGCGGGCGACATCCTTGAAGTAGAGCAGCCCGCGCACGTCGTCGCTGTCCTCGCCGACGACGGGGATCCGCGAGAAGCCGGACCGGAGGAAGAGCGACATCGCGCTGCGCAGCGTCTTGTCCGCGTCGAGCACGACCATGTCGGTGCGCGGGACCATGACCGCTCGGGCGAGGGTGTCGCCGAGCTCGAAGACGGAGTGGATCATCTCGCGCTCGTCGGCCTCGATGACGTCCGAGTCGCCGGCCATGTCGACGAGGTCGCGCAGCTCGGACTCGGTCTGGAACGGCCCGTCGGTGTAGCCCTTGCCCGGCGTGACCGCGTTGCCGAGGACGACGAGGAGCTTGGCGAGGGGGCCGAGCACGCGACGCAGCCCGACAGCGAAGGGCGCGCTCCACAGGGCCACCGTGTCGTAGTTCTGCCGTCCGAGCGTGCGCGGGGAGACGCCGACGACGACGAACGACACGACGGCCATGATCGCGATGCTGATGAGGGCGCGGCTCCACGTCGACTGGACCTCCCCGGCGACGGCCAGGGTGACGAGGACCGCGGCGGTGGCCTCGGCGACGACACGCAGGAACGCGATCACCGACAGGTACGGCGGCGAGTCGCCGACCACGGTCATGAGCGACCTGGCGCCAGAGCGGCCCTCGTCGAAGAGCTCCTGCGCCCGCACGCGCGACATGCGGAAGATCGCGGCCTCGGCGGCCGAGAGCAGGAACGCGACGACGATGCTGACGAGCGCCGGGAGCGCAAACTGCGGGAACATCTCGGTCTCTCGTCCGCGGTCAGGCGCTCGGGCGGTTGCGCGTGGCGAGGAACGTCAGGAGCAGCTGCCGTTGCAGCTCGAACATCTCGCGTTCCTCGTCCGGCTCGGCGTGGTCGTAGCCGAGCAGGTGCAGGATGCCGTGCGTGGTGAGCAGCAGCATCTCCTCGATCGGCGCGTGACCCGCCTCGAGGGCCTGCTTCGTCGCGACGGACGGGCAGAGCACGATGTCGCCGAGGGTGCCCTCGTCGGGCTCCTGCCCCTCCCGGCCGGGCCGCAGCTCGTCCATCGGGAAGCTCATGACGTCGGTCGGCCCGGGCAGGTCCATCCACTGCACGTGGAGGACCTCCATGGCGTCCTCGTCGACGAGCTTGATGCAGAGGTCCGCCTGCGGGTGCACGCGCATCTGCTCCATGACGTAGGAGGCGCAGGCGAGCAGCTCGAGCTCGTCGACGTCGGCGTCGGTCTCGTTGAGCACGTCGATGCTCACGCGAGGTCCTCCTGCGTGTCGGGCGTCGCGTCCACCGAGGGCGTATGCCGTCCGGCCGCGCGTCGCGGCCCGGTGGCCCCGCCTGCCGGGTCCTTGCCCTGGCGACGAGCGCGCTTCTGGCCACGGGCGTCGTCGCGCTCGTAGGCATCGACGATGGCGCTGACCAGTCGGTGCCGGACGACGTCGTGCGACGTCAGCTCGGCGAAGTGGATGTCCTCGACGTCGCCGAGGATGTCACGCACGATCTTGAGGCCGGAGCGGGTGCCGCCGGGCAGGTCGACCTGCGTGATGTCGCCCGTCACGACCATCTTGGAGCCGAAGCCCAGGCGGGTGAGGAACATCTTCATCTGCTCGCTCGAGGTGTTCTGCGCCTCGTCGAGGATGATGAACGCGTCGTTGAGCGAACGTCCTCGCATGTAGGCCAGCGGCGCGACCTCGATGGTGCCCGACGCCATGAGCTTGGGGATCGTCTCGGGCGAGACCATGTCGTGCAGGGCGTCGTAGAGGGGCCGGAGGTAGGGGTCGATCTTGTCGTTGAGCGTGCCGGGCAGGAAGCCCAGTCGCTCGCCGGCCTCGACGGCCGGACGCGTGAGGATGATCCGGTTGACCTGCTTGGCCTGCAGCGCTGCCACGGCCTTGGCCATCGCGAGGTAGGTCTTGCCGGTGCCCGCAGGACCGATGCCGAAGACGATCGTGTGCTGGTCGATGGCGTCGACGTAACGCTTCTGGTTGAGCGTCTTGGGCCTGATCGTGCGACCACGGCTGCTGACGATGTTCATCGTCAGCACGTCGGCGGGACGCTCGATGGTCTGGCTCCGCAGCATCGAGATGGAGCGCTCGACGGCGTCGCGGTTGAGCGGCTGTCCGGTCTCGACGATGACGAGCAGCTCGTCGAGCAACGAGTCGATGATCTCGAGCTCGCCTGCGGGGCCGGCGAACGTCATCTCGTTGCCGCGCACGTGCGTGTCGACGAGCGGGAACTGGCGCTCCATGGTGCGGAGCAGCTCGTCCCGGGCGCCGAGCAGGGTCACCATCTCGATCGGCGGCGGGATCTGCCGCGTCAGCACCGGGGCGTCGCCCCCGGTCTTGCCGCCTGCGGCGTGTTGGGTGCCGTCAGGGCTGTCGGTCTCGGATGGTCGAGGTTGCGCGTCATTCATCGTGGGGACGAGTCTACGTGGCGCGGCCCGAGCTCCTCACCACGAATTGGGCGAGGTCCCTGCTCTGCTGGACGCGGGAGGGCTCGTGGACGTACATCATGTGACCCGCCTCGTAGTAGGCGTGCTCGATGTTCGCGAGCCGGTCGGCGGGCAGCTGCAGGTGGGCCACGACGTCCTCGGCCGCGAAGTGCGGCGTCGCACCGTCGTAGTAGCCGTACGCGATGTGCACCTTGAGGTGCGGGTTCTGGCGCATGGCGCGCTCGAGCTTGGGCGACACGTCGACGGGCCGTCCCTCGAAGTCATGGAACGACCACGGGTGCACGAGGCGCGAGATCTGCTCGTAGTGCAGGTCGCTGCCGTAGCCGAGCTCGTCACGGACGTAGTGGTTCCAGGCCGCGGAGTAGGGGCCGGTGATGGCGTCGTGGGACGGGTCGGCGTCCATGTTCTCGGCGATGGCGGCCGCCGCCGGACCCGTGAACCGGGCGTCGAGCCGGCCCACGGACAGCCGGTCGTCGCGGAGCAGCTCGGTGAAGAAGCGCCAGTGCTCGATGCGCAGGTCGGCCCGGTCGACGTAGTCCTCGGTCAGGCCGGAGAGCCGGGCCAGCGTCGCCACGGCCTCGGCACGCTCGCGCCTGGTGAGGCGGTTGCCCCGGGAGAGCACCCACGGGTAGTCGCGGGCGGCATACTCCTGGGCCTCGTCGAGGACGGACTGCAGCGACCGCCGGCCGTGCTTGCCGTGGTAGTGGGCCACGGCGGCATACGTCGGCAGGTAGAGCGCGTGGGCCCGGTCGTTGCGCTGGTTCTCGAAGTCGACCGAGCTGAGGTCGAGCACGCTGCTGATGAGCACGAGGCCGTTGAGGTACATGCCGTAGCGGGACTGGAGGTGCTCGGCCAGCGCCGCACCGCGCAGGGTGCCGTAGGACTCGCCTGCGACGAACTTCGGCGACATCCAGCGACCGTTGCGAGAGGTCCAGAGGCGGATCAGCTCGGCGACGGACTCGACGTCCTTCTGGTAGCCGTGGTACTCCCCCGGCTTGCCGCCCTCGACGGCGCGCGAGTAGCCCGTCGACATCGGGTCGATGAAGACGAGGTCGCTGACGGCGAGGAGCGACTCCGGGTTGTCGACGAGGTCGTACGGGGGCGGCTGAAGGGCTCCGACGTCGCCGCTGACGACGCGGCGCGGGCCGAGCAGGCCCAGGTGCAGCCAGACGCTGGAGCTGCCGGGACCGCCGTTGAAGGCGAAGGTGACCGGCCGCGTGCGGGCGTCCGCGTCGTCGAGGACGTAGCTCGTCATCGACAGCTCGGCGCGGGCCTTGTGCCCGCCGAAGGTGCCGTCCTTGTGCTCCTCCTCGCGCAGCACGACGCGACCGGTCGTCGCGGTGTAGCCCAGCGTGCGGCGGCCGACCTTGAGGGTGTGGTGGGTGGTGACGAGGTCGTCGACGGGGTCGACCGGCTTCGCCTCGCCGTCGGTGTCCTTGGCGTCTGCGGCCGACCCCGTCGTGGCCGGCTTGTCGTCGCCCGTGGGGCGTTCCGAGCTCACACCATCCCCCGCTCGGTGAAGGTCGCGCCCGCGAGGAGGTGCACGTGCGCATGGAAGATCGTCTGCCCGGCGTCGCTGCCGGTGTTGACGATCATCCGGTGCGCGTCGGCGACGCCCTCCTCCTCGGCCACGCGCGCGGCGAGGCGGAAGACGTCGGCGAGGTCGTCACCCGATGCGGCCGCCAGCGCACCGACGGTCGGCTCGTGGCGCCTCGGCACGACGAGGACGTGGATCGGCGCCGCGGGGTTGATGTCGCGGAAGGCGATGGACCGGTCGCTCTCGGCGACGCGGTCGGACGGGATCTCCCCGGCGACGATCTTGCAGAAGAGGCAGTCACTCGGGGTCTGCGAGGTCATGAGTGCACCCTAGGCACGTCGTGGACGGTCCGCACGATTGCCACGTCGACGTGTCAACCATGGAGGTGCGGTGCGCGTCATTTGTCCGTGAGAGCGTTGGGTATGCCGTCCGGCCAGCTCAGTGACCCCGGGGCCTCGGGGGCCGCTGACCGCGCCCCGAACGAACCGAACGTCGGGGCCGAGCTGCCCACCGACCCCGACGTGGCCATCACCGAGCTCTACCGGGCCCACTGGCACCGGCTCGTGCGCCTCGCGTGGCTCCTGCTGCGCGACCAGCTCGCCGCCGAGGACGTCGTGCAGGACGCGTTCGTGGCGACCCATCGCAGCTGGGCCTCGATCCGGGACGGCGGACGTGTCGTCGGCTACCTCCAGACCTCCGTCGTGAACGGCTGCAGGTCCGTGCAGCGGCACGCCGTCGTCGTCGACCGCCAGAACCTCCGGGAGGCGGCGGCGGCCGACGCCCCGGGACGGGGCAGCCACGGGAGCGCCGAGACGCACGTCCTGCACTCGGCCGAGCGCCACGCCGTCATGGACGCCCTGCGGGCCCTCCCGTCGCGCCAGCGCGAGGTGCTGGTGCTGCGCTACTACTCCGACCTCTCCGAAGCCCAGATCGCCCACGCTCTCGAGATCTCCCCCGGCGCCGTCAAGACCCACGCCCACCGTGGCCTGACGGCCCTGCGCCGCACCATCGACCCCCTGGAGCTGTCATGAACACCGACCCGTCGCGACCCGGCGAGACGCCCGCCGACCACCCGTTCGTCGACGGCGCAGGCCTGCGCCTCGTCGAGGACCGGCTGCGCCGCTCGCTCGAGGACGAGGCGAACGCCATCACGCCCACCGACCGGCTCGGCGCCATCCTCGACGAGGGTCACGCCGGCACCGGGACCGGCTTCGTGGCGTCGAGCGTGGCGCGTTCGTCGGGCTCCGGCAGCCGACACCACCGCTGGATCCTGCCTGCTGCCGCGGCCGCGACCGCCGTGCTGGTGACCGGCACGGTGTGGGCGGTCAACCGTCCTCCGGCACAGACGCCGCCGGTCGCCGCGACGCCGACCGCCGTGGGGACGCCGACGCCCGGCGCGTCGTCCGCAACCCCGTCGAGCGGACGGTCGAGCGTCCCGACGCAGACCGCGGCCCAGCCGACCACGCCCGCCCCGACCGCGACGACGGGCGGCCCGCCGCCGGCTGCGACGACCGCGAGCGTGCCCGTCTACTACCTCGGTCCGGTCGCGGCGGGGAGTGGCCAGATCCGGCTCTTCCGGGAGTTCGTCGCCGCCGGGCTCCCGTCTCCCTCGGTCCCGTCGGGCAACGCGGTGGCCGCGTTGCGGCTGGCCATGGGGCCGGCACCGGCCGGCAGCTCCTACCACTCCGCCTGGACCGGCGTCACCGCCGAGTCGGTGACGGCCGGGGACGCCTCCATCACGGTGCGCCTCTCCTCGGGCACGCGGGATGCCACTCCGCTCGCCGCGGAGCAGCTCGTGTGGACGGTGCAGGCGGCGCTCGGCTCCGCGCTGCCCGTCCGCTTCGAGCTCGCCGACGGCAGCGCCGACGTCTCGCCCGGTCACGCGGCGTCGACGTCCTACACCCGGCCCAGCGACCCGATCGAGGTGCTCGGCCAGGTCGCTCCGATCTGGGTCGACGAGCCGGGGCGGGGTTCGGTCGTCAAGGCCGGCGCCCCCCTCACCGTCTCGGGTGTCGCCAGCACCTTCGAGGCGAACGTCCAGTGGCAGCTCCTGCGCGACGGGAAGGTCGTCGACAGTGGCTTCACCACCGCCTCCCAGGGCGCCCCCGCCCGGGGTTCGTACACCTTCCCGACGAAGCAGTCGCTGACGGCAGGCGCCTACGTGCTGCGCGTCTTCGAAGCCAGCGCCAACGACGGCTCCACGGTGGCAGAGCAACGCATCCCCTTCACGGCGCGCTGACCCGCGCACCGACCGTCGCGCCCTGCCTCGTGGTCGAGGAGAGGCGGGCGTATGCCGTCAGGCCCAGCGGGTGCGCGCGCTGAGGACCGCGAGGGCCGCGGGACCGGCTGACGACGCGCGCAGGATCGTCGACCCCAGGCGCACGGCGTGGGCCCCCGCGGCGGTGAGCGCCTCGATCTCGCGGTCGGTGATCCCGCCCTCTGGCCCCACCACGACGAGCACGTCGCCCGACTCCGGCAGGTCCACCGTCGCCAGCGGCTCGGTGGCGTCCTCGTGGAGCACGAGCGTGCACGCCGACTCCGCCACCCGCGCCACGAGCGGAGCCAGACCGACCACGGGGGACGTCGACGGCATACGCGCCCGGCGGGACTGCTTGGTCGCCCGGGACACGACGGCGAGCCACTTGGCGAGGGACTTGGCCGCACGGTCGCCCCGCCAGACGACGACGGAGCGCTCCGCCTGCCACGGGACCACCTCGTCGACGCCGAGCTCGGTCGCCGCCTCGATCGCCTGCTCGTCGCGGTCGCCCTTCGCGAGGGCCTGCACCAGGACGAGCCGTGGCTGGGGCTCGGGCTCGTCGGTGACGTCGAGGACCTGGCCTCGCACCCACGCCCGGTCGACGTCCGTCGCCTCGAGCAGGACGCGGCGACCCGCTCCGTCGGCGACGAAGTAACGCTCGCCCGGGCGCAGTCGCACGACGGCCGCAGCGTGACGCCCCTCGTCGCCGTCGAGGAGCAGCGACGACCCGGCGACGGCCTCGGCGACCGCCGACGGGTCGCCGAGGAAGAGCTGGTGGGTCACCGGGCGCTCACGTGGGGGTCACTTCTCCTTGAAGGCGTCACGCAGCTTGCCGAACAGGCCCTTGTTGGCCGGCGTCAGCCGTCCCTGAGGGCTCTCCTCGCCGCGGAGGGCCGCGAACTGGCGGAGCAGCTCCTCCTGCTCCTCGGTGAGTCGGGTCGGGGTCTGCACGGTCGCGTGGACGAGCAGGTCGCCGCGGCCACCGTGACGCAGGTGGGTCACGCCGAGTCCGCGGAGGGTGAGCACGTCACCGCTCTGCGTGCCGGCCTTGATCTCGAGGTCCTGCATGCCGTCGAAGGTCGACAGCTTGAAGCTCGTGCCGAGCGCGGCCGCGGCCATGGGCAGCTCCACGCTGCAGTGCAGGTCGTCGCCACGGCGGGTGTAGGTGTCGTGGTTGACGACGCGGATCTCGACGTAGAGGTCGGCGTTGGGTCCGTTGCCCGGTCCCACCTCCCCCTCACCGGTGAGCTGGATGCGCGTGCCGGTGTCGACACCGGCCGGCACCTTGAGCTTGAGCGAGCGGCGGGTGCGCACGCGGCCGTCACCCGAGCAGTCGTGGCACGGGTCGGTGAGGGTCGAGCCGAAGCCCTGGCAGTTGACGCACGGGCGGGAGGTCATGACCTGGCCGAGGAAGCTGCGCTGGATCTGCTGGACCTCGCCGGCGCCCTTGCAGATCGGACAGGTCTGGCGTCCGGTGCCGGGCTCGGCGCCGTCCCCGTCACAGCGGGTGCAGCCCACTGCGGTGTCGAGGGTCAGCTCCTCCTCGGAGCCGAAGACCGCCTTGGAGAGGTCGATGTCCAGACGCACCAGGGCGTCCTGTCCGCGCTGGACGCGCGAGCGCGGGCCGCGGGTGCCGGCCTGGGCACCCGCGCCGAAGAAGGCGTCCATGACGTCGCTGAACGAGAAGCCCTGTCCGGCACCGAAGCCGGCGCCGCCGCCCGTGGCGAACGGGTCGGCGCCCATGTCGAAGGACTGGCGCTTCTGCGGGTCGGAGAGCACATCGTAGGCCTGCGAGACGCGCTTGAACTCCTCCTCGGCCTCTGCACCGGGGTTCACGTCCGGGTGGAGCTTGCGGGCGAGTCGACGGTAGGCCTTCTTGATCTCCTCCTGGCTCGCGTCGCGCGAGACACCGAGGACGGCGTAGTAGTCGTTCAAGCTGGGATTCCTTTTGGTACGTGGTGCTTTCGGTTTCCGGCGCGGCGCTGCACCGGCGGACTGGCCGAGGTGGTGCTGGTCAGGTGGCCTGGTTCTCGTCGAGGATCTCGGACACGTAGCGGGCGACGGCCCGGACGGATGCCATCGTCGTGGGGTAGTCCATGCGGGTCGGGCCGAGGACCCCGAGGCTCGCCACCCGTTCGGAGCCGGAGCCGTAGCCCATCGACACGAGCGAGGTGGACTGGAGGCCGGTCACGGGGTTCTCGGAGCCGATGCGCACCGACACGAGCTCGGGGTCGTCGGTGAGCTGGCCGAGCAGGCGCAGCAGGGTGACGTGCTCCTCGAGGGCCTCGAGGATCGGTCCGATGCTGCGGGGGAAGTCCGCGCCCGCCCGGGCGAGGTTCGCCTGCCCGGCGAGGACGACGCGCTCCTCGCGCTCCTCGACGAGGGCGTCCCCGAGAGCGGAGACGACGGCCTCGACGGCGGCGCGGTCGGCATCGTCGGCGTCGCCCACGAGGCGTCGCAGCCGGGTCGCGGCGACGGTGAACGGGACGCCCGCCGCGACCTCGTTGATGCGTGACCGGATGGAGGCGACCAGGGCCTCACCGGTCGCGTCCGACAGGACGCGTCCGGTGTCGACGACGCGCTGCTCGACACGGCCGGTGTTGACGATGAGGACGATCATCAGGTGCGACGAGCCCATCGGGACGAGCTCGATGTGACGCACCGTCGACCGGGTCAGTGACGGGTACTGGACGACCGCGACCTGACGCGTCAGGCTCGCGAGCAGACGCACCGTGCGGTCGACGACGTCGTCGAGGTCCACGGCGCCCTGGAGGAACTGGCCGATGGCCCGCCGCTCCCCCGACCCGAGGGGCTTGACGGCGCTGAGACGGTCGACGAAGACGCGGTAGCCCGCGTCGGTCGGCACCCGGCCCGCCGAGGTGTGGGGGGCATGGAT
Organism: Terrabacter sp. 01T434; assembly: GCF_056398545.1. Classification (NCBI taxonomy): domain Bacteria; kingdom Bacillati; phylum Actinomycetota; class Actinomycetes; order Micrococcales; family Intrasporangiaceae; genus Terrabacter; species Terrabacter sp. 01T434. The sequence goes on along the minus strand of NZ_JBFTPP010000001.1, from coordinate 1,006,474 downwards.
GAGGCCCTCCTCCTCGAGGAGGGCCATGTCGTTGCGCACCGTAGCCGCGCTGACCCCGAGGTGGTGGCGCTCGACGAGCGCCTTGCTCCCGACCGGCTCGGAGGTCTGGACGTAGTCCTGCACGATCGCGCGCAACACCATCAACCTTCGGTCCTCGCTCATCGTCCCTCCTTCACGGGTCTGGCACGGGTGTGGCTCACGTCAGTCTGCGCCGGTCTGGCACTCTCGATCGACGAGTGCCAAGTCTACGTCGTGTCCCCGCCGATCTCCGACTTCATCCCACCGTAGGCGGGACCCGGGTGCCGTGCCCACCTCCTGTGCGAGCCGCGTCACCCCGGCGCCTCAGCCGGCCACCGCGTGGCGTCCGCGCGGTCGCACGCCCGCGGCATACCCTCGCTTGTCGTGTCCCCCAACGATCGCTACGGATCCGACGTGCTCAGCGGTGACTGGCGTGCCCCGAGGCGCGGCCGGTCGACCCCGATCCCCGCCGAGCCAGACCTCGTCGTCGAGGACGTCGAGACGGGCTGGGTCGGCGCCGTCGTCCGCGTCGAGAAGGCGGGCGGCATGCACGTCGTGCACCTCGAGGACCGTCGCGGACGGACCAAGGCGTTCCCGCTCGGGCCCGGGTTCCTCGTCGACGGGGCCCCAGTGACGCTCACCCCGCCGCAGGCTGCTGCGGCGACCGCCCTCGCCGACGCACGGCGCGCCGCCTCGCGAACCGCGAGCGGCTCCGTGGCGGTCGAAGGCGCCCGCGCCAGGGTGGCGAGCGGCTCGCGCATCTACGTCGAGGGGCGGCACGACGCCGAGCTCGTCGAGAAGGTGTGGGGCGACGACCTGCGCGTCGAGGGCGTCGTCGTCGAGCTCATGGACGGCGTGGACGACCTCGCCGGCATCATCGCCGAGTTCGAGCCCGGCCCCGGGCGTCGGCTCGGTGTCCTCGTCGACCACCTCGTGCCGGGCACGAAGGAGGCGCGCATCGTCGAGCAGGCGCGGGCGTTGCCCGGCCTCTCCCGGCACGTCAAGATCCTCGGCCACCCCTACGTCGACGTGTGGCAGTCCGTGCGCCCCGAGCGCCTCGGCTGGCAGCAGTGGCCGGTCATCCCGCGGGGCACCTCGTGGAAGCACGGCATCTGCGCCGAGCTCGGGTGGGCGCACGCGAGCCAGGCCGACATCGCCCGAGCGTGGAAGCGCATCCTCGGGACGGTGCGCTCCTACGCGGACCTCGAGCCGACCCTTCTCGCCAGCGTCGAGGAGCTCATCGACTTCGTGACCGAGCCCGCAGCCTGAGCAGCACCGGCCCCTCAGGTCATCCGGGCGGCGGCGCAGGGCTGCGGCGTCGGCGGCCGGGGACGGCGACGCGGGCGATGACCTGCTGCTTCAGGGCCGTGAACGGCGGCCGGACCCAGACCGTCGTGTCGGGCCGCGTGGGCATCGCCAGCACGGACTTGGCGTGCGAGAACAGCTCCACCGAGTGCTCACCGTGGTAGGCGCCCATCCCGCTCGCACCCACCCCGCCGAACGGCAGGCCGGGCACGGCCAGGTGGGCCAGCGGGACGTTGAACGCGAGCGCACCCGAGGAGGTGTCGCGCGTGAAGCGCTGCCGCACCCGGCTGGAGGAGGTGAAGACGTAGAGCGCCAGCGGCTTCTCCCGCCCGTTGACGAAGGCGATCGCGGCATCGAGGTCGTCGACCTCGACGAGCGGCAGCACGGGCCCGAAGATCTCGTCGCGCATGACGAGCTGCTCCGGATGGTCCGGGTCGTCGACCTCGACGACCGTCGGCTCGAGGTAACGACTGGACGCGTCCGAGCGACCGCCCGTCACGACGCGGTCGTGGTCCACCATCCCCGTGAGCCGCTCGAAGTGCCGTTCGCTGACGATGCGGCCGTACTCCGTGGATTGAGACGGGTCCTCGCCGAACGCCGACCGGATCCCTTGTGCGAGAAGCGGTTTGAGCGCCTCGAGGGTCGCGCGCGACGCGAGGACGTAGTCCGGTGCCACGCAGGTCTGCCCCGCGTTGGTGAACTTGCCCCACACGAGCCGCTGCGCCGTCACCGCGAGGTCGGCGTCGTCGGCGACGTAGGCCGGCGACTTGCCGCCCAGCTCCAGCGTCACGGGCGTCAGGTGGCGCGCCGCGGCCTCGAGGACGATCCGTCCGACGGCGCCGTTGCCGGTGTAGAAGATGTGGTCGAAGCGCTCGGCGAGCAGGGAGGTGGTCTCGGGGACGCCGCCCTCGACGACGTGGACGGCCGACCGGTCGAGGTAGCGCGGGACGAGGCGTGCGAGCAGCCGTGACGTGGCCGGAGCGATCTCGCTCGGCTTGACGACGACGGCGTTGCCGGCGGCCAGGGCCCCGAGCAGCGGGGCCAGGCACAGCTGCACGGGGTAGTTCCACGGCGCGATCACGAGGACGACCCCGAGCGGCTCGCGCACCACCCTGGCCCGGCCGGGGGCCAGGGAGAGTGGCACGGGCACGCGCCGCGGAGCCGTCCACGCGCGCAGGTGGCGCAGCGTGTGGTCGATCTCCCTGACGACGAAGCCGGTCTCGGTGATCCACGCCTCCGTGGCGCTCTTGCCGAGGTCGGCGTGCAGGGCCTCGGCGACCTCGAGCTCGTGCTCGACGAGCAGCGTGCGCAGGGCCCGCAGCTGCGCCACCCGCCACGGCCTGGGCTTGGTGGTCCCGCTGTCGAAGGCGGCTCGCGCGCGCGCCACCACCTCCGCCGGGGTCCCGGCTGCTCGGGTCTCGCGCACCGTCTCCGTCATGGGGCCTCCTTCGTCGTGGCCCCTCAGTCGGCGAGGAGCCGGTGCACCACGGTGTCGGCGAGCAGTCGGCCACGCCGGGTCAGGACGAGACGGGAGTCCCGCAGGGCGGCGGTGCCGTCGAGCAGACCGTCGGCGATGAGGCCGGCCACGGCGGTGCGTCCCGATCCTCGCAGATCCTGGACGGGGAGCCCCTCGACGAGCCGTGTGCCGAGCAGCACACGTTCGTCGTAGCGCTGGTCCGCGGTGAGGGTCTCGCGCGCGTGCGCGGGCGACTCCCCCGCACCGAGCCGAGCCGCATACGCACTCGGGTGCTTGACGTTCCACCAGCGCACGCCGCCGACGTGGCTGTGGGCGCCCGGACCGACGCCCCACCAGTTCGTCCCGGCCCAGTACGCGACGTTGTGGCGGCAGCGGTGCTGCTCGGAGCGAGCCCAGTTGCTCACCTCGTACCACCCGAAGCCGGCAGCCGACAGCAGCTCGTCTGCGAGCTCGTACTTGTCGGCCTCGTCGTCGTCCTCCGGTGCGGGCACGACGCCGCGCCGCACCTGGGCGGCCAGCTTCGTGCCCTCCTCGACGACGAGGGCGTAGGCGGAGACGTGGTCGGGCTCGAGCGCGACGGCCGCCTCGAGGCTGCGCCGCCAGTCCTCCAGGGACTCCCCCGGCGTGCCGTAGATGAGGTCGACGCTGACCTGCATGCCGGCCGCCCGGGTGGCCGCGACGGCGCGCGCGACGTTGTCGGGGTCGTGCGTGCGTTCGAGGGTGTGGAGCACGTGGGGCACGGCCGACTGCATGCCCACCGAGACGCGGGTGAAGCCGCCGTCGGCGAGCTCACGCAGCGAGTCGGGTGTCACGGAGTCCGGGTTCGCCTCGGTCGTCACCTCCGCGTCGGGCGCCAGCCCGAACCGCTCGCGTATGCCGGCCAGCACCGCCACGAGATCGCCCGACCTCAGCATGGTGGGAGTGCCACCACCGACGAAAACCGTTGACACAGCTGGCGCTTCGCGGCCCAGAACCGAGCGGGCGAGGTCGAGCTCGCGGATGGCGGCGTCGGCGTACGTGTCGATGCCGATGGTGGCACCGGGACCGCCGAGCTCGGTCAGGGTGTAGGTGTTGAAGTCGCAGTAGCCGCAGCGCACCGTGCAGAACGGGACATGGACGTAGACGCCGAGATCGGTCGACGCCAGGTCGGAGAGCGCCGCGGGGGGCAGCTCACCCGTGCTGGGAGCGGGGTCGCCGTCGGGGAGGGCGGAGGGCGGCATACCTCCATTCTCCCAGCCCGGGAGCCCTGCCTGGTCCACGTCGTACGCTGCCCTCATGGCGGATGCGCAGCCGGCGCGCCGCAGGACCGTGTGGCTCCTCGTGGGCACGGCCCTGCTGTGCCTCGCCGTTGGTGCGTCCGTGATCGTGCTGACCCACCAGCAGCGGCTGGCCGGACCCACGCAGGCGCCCACCGTCGCCGTGACGTGCGCGTCCCCGCCGACCCCACGCGCGACCTTCCCCAGGTTCACGACCGCACCGCCCGCGTCCGTGGCGGCCGGCTCGGACTGGAGGGCCGTCCTGCACACGACGTGCGGGGACGTGACGCTGCGGCTCGACGGGCAGCGCGCGCCGAGGAGCGTCGCCTCGTTCATCGCTCTGGCCCGGGCCGGCTACTGGACCGACAGCGTCTGCCACCGGCTCACCACGCCACCGGCACCCACGGCGTTCCTCCAGTGCGGGGACCCGAGCGGGCGCAGCACGGCCGAACCGGGTTACGACCTGCCGCTGGAGAACGTCCCGGCTGACCAGACCTACCGCGTCGGCGACGTCGGGATGGCCCGCGGCGACGGCTTCCTCGGCACCGCCGGCGAGTTCTTCGTCGTCCACCACGACTTCACGGTCGCCCCGGGGTCACCCGTCTACTCCCTCATCGGGCACGTCGACTCGGGGCTGGACGTCGTGCAACACATCGTCAGCGGGGGCGGTGAGGACTTCAGGTCGGACGGCCCACCGTTCCTGTCCGTCAGCGTGCTCAGCGTCGACGTGCATCGCCTGTGACACCTCGAGCCGTGGTGAGGGGGCCGGGAGGCAGCCGGGTCAGCCCGAGTGCGTCGTGACCCCGTAGCGAGCCCGCGACGCCAGGGCCCAGCGCGCTGCCGGGACCGAGACGAGCGCGATGACGACCATGAAGGCGGCCAGGACGAACCAGCCGGTCTCACCGAGGCCGACGCAGAGGTAGGTGACGACCGGGGGCGCGACGACGGCGAGCACGCTGAACCCGAGGCCGGCGAAGCCTTGGTACTGACCCTGCCGCTCGTGCGGCGCGAGTCCCATCTGCAGGCCCCACTGGCCTCCCGACCCGATCATCTCGCCGACGACGTGGACGAGGGACCCGACGACGAGGATGGCGACGGCGAACCACCTGGTGCCCCGGTCGGCCAGCGCGACGACGGCGAAACCGGCCGCGATCCACCACGCCCCTCGCACGAGGGCCCGGGCACCGGCCTCGACGGAGTCGGCGCGACGGGACAGCCGCACCTGGAAGAGGGCGACGGCCGCGGTGTTGACGATGAGCAGGATCGCCACCATGACGGTGGGGGCGGCGGTGTGGGCGGAGACGTAGAGCGCCAGGCCGAGCTCCATTACGAAGAAGTGGAGGGAGAAGAGCCCGGTGATGACGGTGATGACGACGAAGGGCCAGTCCCGGACGACGGCGAGTCTCGGCTCGCCGGCCGCGCGTGCGTGCGGTGCGATGTCGGGCAGTCGGGTCGAGTTCCACGCGGCGAACCCGGTGAAGACGGCGTTGAGGACGAAGACGGTGACGTAGGCCCATCGCTCGTCGATGACGAGGGCCGCGCCGCCGAAGACCGAGCCCAGCCCGAGGGCGGTGTTGGTGACGGCACGCAGGTAGGCCTTGAAGAGCACCCCGCGCCCACCGGTGGCGAGCTGGGCGATGACGCCCTGGTTGACGGCTCCCGCGCCCCGCTCGAAGAACGCGAGCACGCCGAGCAGGAGCGCGAGCGCCCAGGGGGTCGTGGCGAGAACCGGCGGCGCGCTGAAGAGGGCCGCCCCGGCCATGAAGGCCGTGAGCACCCGTCGCGGGCCTCGGGTGTCGCCGAGGTGGCCGGCGGGCACCTGCACGACGATGCCCACGACCGCCGAGACCGACATCGCGAGGGCGACCTCGGTGGCGCTGAAGCCGACCTGCCGGGTGAAGTAGAGCGCGCTCGTCGTCAGGACGGCGCCGGCGCCGAACCGGTTGGCGAACGAGCCCAGGGCGAGGATGCGCAGGTCGCGGTCCACCGGGATGCCGCGACGCGTCAGGGGTGGGGTCGGCGGCGCCTGCGGTGGGGTCGTGCTCGAGATCACGGGTCCTCTTCCTCGTCAGCAACTCTCTCGACATCAAGATATCTGACGGTAGGCCTATCGCGCCATGTCGTTTCTCCCGTCGCCTACGCTGCAGGGGTGTACCTCCCGAACTGGATCGAGCTCGACGGCGTCGTCAACATGCGTGACCTCGGCGGCATGGTGACGGCCGACGGCGACACGGTCCGGCCCCGCCGGCTGCTGCGCTCCGACAACCTCCAGGACCTCTCCCCCGAGGCCGTCGACACGCTCGTGACCCGCTACGGCGTCACCGACATCGTCGACCTGCGCACCCATGTCGAGCTGGCCAAGGAGGGCGACGGCCCCCTCCGTGCCGTCGCCGGCGTCACGCACCACCACCACACCCTCTACCGCGAGGACACCGACGAGTCGGGCATCCCGGCCGCCGAGCGGGCCCTGCCGTGGGAGACGGACGAGCGGCGCGAGCTCACGGCCGCGAGGCGCGATCCCGACCAGGACCGCGCCCACGACCGGTTCTGGTCGGAGCACTACCTCAGCTACCTCGCCAGCCGCCCCGACTCCGTCGTCGCCGCGCTCGACGCCATCGCCTCGAGCGAGGGGGCCGCGGTCGTCCACTGCGCCGCCGGCAAGGACCGCACGGGCACCGTCGTCGGCCTCGCGCTCAAGGTCGTCGACGTGCCCGACGAGCTCGTCATCGCCGACTTCGCGGCATCGGCGCAGCGGGTGTCGGCCATCATGGACCGCCTGCGCTCCCGCCCGGCCTACGCGCGCAACCTCGAGGACAAGACGGTGGCGCAGCAGTCACCGACGACCGACACGATGCGCCTGCTCCTCGGCGCGCTCGACGAGCGACACGGCGGCGTCCACGGCTGGCTCCGCGCCCAGGGCTGGACCGCCGCCGACACCGACCGCATGCGGCACAAGCTCCTCGGGGCCTGAGCCACCGCGCCGACCCTCGACCAGGCGCCCCGTGCCGCCAGTGGTCGTATGCCGTCAGCCGGAGTGGGTGCCGAAGCTCCCAGCGGTGTGGTCGGCTCCACGCCACCACGGTACGACTCGCGGCGACGGCGGTGGGGGCTACTTCTTCGACTTGCCCGGGTCGGAGTCGCTCGAGAGCGCGGCGACGAAGGCTTCCTGCGGCACCTCGACCCGACCGACCATCTTCATGCGCTTCTTGCCCTCCTTCTGCTTCTCGAGGAGCTTGCGCTTGCGGCTGATGTCGCCGCCGTAGCACTTGGCCAGCACGTCCTTGCGGATGGCGCGGATGTTCTCGCGCGCGATGATGCGCGAGCCGATGGCGGCCTGGATCGGGACCTCGAACTGCTGGCGCGGGATGAGGTCCTTGAGCTTGCTCGCCATCATGACGCCGTAGGCGTAGGCCTTGTCCTTGTGGACGATGGCCGAGAACGCGTCGACCGTCTCGCCCTGGAGGAGGATCTCCACCTTGACGAGGTCGGCCACCTGCTCCCCGTCGGGCTCGTAGTCGAGCGAGGCGTAGCCGCGGGTGCGCGACTTCAGCTGGTCGAAGAAGTCGAAGACGATCTCGGCGAGCGGCAACGTGTAGCGCATCTCGACCCGGTCCTCGGAGAGGTAGTCCATGCCCCGGAGGTTGCCGCGCTTCTGCTGGCAGAGCTCCATGATCGCCCCGACGAACTCCGACGGCGCGAGGATCGTGGCGCGCACGATCGGCTCGCTCACCTCCCGGATCTTGCCGTCGGGGTACTCGCTCGGGTTGGTGACGTGGACGGCCTTGCCGTCGTCCATCGTCACGTCGTAGACGACGTTGGGCTGCGTCGAGATGAGGTCGAGGCCGAACTCGCGCTCGAGGCGCTCGCGCACGATCTCGAGGTGGAGCAGACCGAGGAAGCCGACGCGGAAACCGAAGCCGAGGGCGGCCGACGTCTCGGGCTCGTAGACCAGCGCGGCGTCGTTGAGCTTGAGCTTGTCGAGGGCGTCGCGCAGGTCGGGATAGTCCGACCCGTCGATGGGATAGAGGCCGGAGAAGACCATCGGCTTGGGGTCCCGGTAGCCGCCGAGGTCCTTGGTCGCGGGCTTGCTCGCGTTGGTCACCGTGTCGCCGACACGCGACTGGCGCACGTCCTTGACGCCGGTGATGAGGTAGCCGACCTCGCCGACCCCGAGACCCTTCGAAGGCACCGGCTCGGGGCTGATGACGCCGATCTCGAGCAGCTCGTGGGTCGCCCGCGTCGACATCATGACGATCTTCTCGCGAGGGCTGAGGTTGCCGTCGACGACGCGGACGTAGGTGACGACGCCGCGGTAGGTGTCGTAGACGGAGTCGAAGATCATCGCGCGGGCCGGCGCGGCGGGGTCGCCGACCGGGGCCGGCAGGTCGCGCACGATCGTGTCGAGCAGCGGCTCGACGCCCGCGCCGGTCTTGCCCGACACCTTGAGGCAGTCCTCGGGCTCGCACCCGATGAGCTTGGCCAGCTCCTCGGCGTACTTCTCCGGCTGGGCCGCCGGCAGGTCGATCTTGTTGAGCACCGGCACGATGGTCAGGTCGTTCTCCATCGCGAGGTAGAGGTTCGCGAGGGTCTGCGCCTCGATGCCCTGCGCTGCGTCGACGAGGAGCACGGCGCCCTCGCACGCCGCGAGCGAGCGGGACACCTCGTAGGTGAAGTCGACGTGCCCCGGGGTGTCGATCATGTTGAGGGCGTACGTCGTGCCGTCGAGCTCCCACGGCATGCGCACGGCCTGGCTCTTGATCGTGATGCCGCGCTCGCGCTCGATGTCCATGCGGTCGAGGTACTGCGCGCGCATCGCGCGCGAGTCGACGACGCCGGTCAGCTGCAGCATGCGGTCGGCCAGCGTGGACTTGCCGTGGTCGATGTGCGCGATGATGCAGAAGTTGCGGATCAGGTCCGGCGGCGTTGCGTTGGGTGCCAACGCGGAGCGGGCCATGGGCGACACGTGGGACGAACCTCGCAGAGTCAGGGTGACGGGGATGGTGCTGGTCGGTGGGTGAGCGGCGTCGGCAGCGCTCGAGTCACTCGACTCGCTCGGGGCCGCCGCCGCAACCAGCACAGTCTCCCATGCTTTGGGGTGCCGGTGCTCACGCCTCCCCGGCCTGCCTCCGCATCGGGGCGCCCCGGTGACGCACAATGGCCGCCATGCGCGCCCAACCGATGCAGGTCCTGCCCGTGGCCCCCGGCTCGCACCTGCCGCTGCGCCGCTACGTGCGGCACCCGCGCGAGATCGTGACGCTCGTCGTCGCCATCGTGACGTCGGTGCTGCTCCTCGTCGCGGCCTTCTCCGAGGTGTCGCTCGCCATCGACGAGCAGCGCACCCCGGACGTCTACGCCCTCGCGCTGATCTTCGCCCCGCTGCTCGTCTGGTTCGCGCGCGGACAGCTGTGGGCCCAGCAGCGGCTCTCCGGGATCAAGCTGGCTCCGGAGCAGTTCCCCGAGGCCTATGCGATGCTCGTCGACGCGGCCGCCCGGTCCGGCCTGTCCTACGTCCCCGACGCGTACGTCGTGCTCGGCAACGGCGTCCTCAACGCCGCCGCCTCGGGACACGGCTTCCGCCGGTTCGTGTTCATCAACAGTGACCTGCTCGAGGTCGGCGGCGCGGCGAGGGAGCCCGACGCGCTGCGCTTCGTCATCGCCCACGAGGTCGGGCACATTGCCGCCGGGCACGTCAGCTACTGGCGCGTCCTCGGGACGTTCGCGTCGCAGTGGATCCCCCTCATCGGCTCGACCCTGAACCGGGCGCAGGAGTTCACCGCCGACAACTACGGCCATGCGCTCGCGCCGCAGGGTGCGCGCTCCGCCATGGCGACCCTCGCCGGGGGCAAGTACCTCGGCCGCTCGGTCGACGTGGACGCGATGGCAGACCGTGCCGTCACCGAGCCGGGTTTCTTCGTCTGGGTCACCAACGCCGTCGCGAGCCACCCGGTGCTGCTGTGGCGCATCCACGCGCTGCGCGACCGGCGCCGTCCCGGCCGCCTGCTCTGGCGTCCGAAGGAGCCGTGGCTCTGGGGCCGGCCGGCCGCGCCGGGGGCGTACGCCCTGCCCGCCATGGTTGGTTTCGCCCCGACGCCCCTCCCGGAGGACGCCCCCGCGATCCAGCAGGGGCCACCCGACTCTCTCGCGCCGGACGCGGCTCCGGTCGGCGCCGTGTCGAGCACAGCGGCGCACGGTGGACGTCACGACGACGAACGGTGGGAGCCTCGGTCAGTCGAGTGACCGCGTCGCGCCCGCGGGTCGCCCGACGTTCTCAGGTCAGGCGTTGGTGGTCTCGGCGCCGACAGCAGCCCGGTCGACCGGACGGTCGGAGCCGTGCGCGACGACGCGCGACCGACGCTCGAGCACCGCCGAGAGCACCGCGACCCCGACCCCGAGCACGGCCAGACCGGCACCGACGAGGCTCGGCGCGCCGTAGCCCCACCCGGCGGCCAGCACCATCGAGCCGAGCCAGGCACCGAGCGCGTTCGCCGTGTTGAGCGTCGAGTGGTTGAGGGCTGCGGCGAGCGACTGCCCCTCGTGCGCGACGTCCATCAGGCGGGTCTGGAGCAGCGGCACGACGATCGAGGGCAGCAGGCCCAGGACGAAGACCATGACGACGGCGAGCCAGAGGGTGTGCGCCGCCCAGCCGAAGAGGGCCAGGAGCACGGCGACGAGGCCGAGGGCGCCGATGATGCCCTTGAGCACCCCGACCCGGTTGGCGATCCGCCCGCTCAGCACCATCCCCACGACCATGCCGATGCCGTATGCCGCCAGCACCCACGGGATGTAGCGCTCGTCCAGGCCGGCGAGCTCGGTCATGGTCGGCGTGATGAAGGAGTACATCGCGAACATGCCGCCGAACCCGACGACGCCGACGAGCAGGGCGAGCCATACCTGGACGCGGCGCAGGGCCTGCATCTCGGACCGCATGGACTCCTCGCCGCTCGGCGGCTGGTGCGGCAGGAAGATCGCGATGGCCACGACGGTCAGGGCCGCGATGGCGCCGACGAGGACGTAGGGCAGGTGCCAGGAGAACCGCTGGCCCAGCAGCGTCGCGACAGGCACCCCGACGACGTTCGCGACCCCGAGGCCGCCGAGGATGGCCGCCACCGCGGCGGTGCGGCGGTGGTGGGACACGAGGGAGGCAGCCACGACCGAGCCGATCCCGAAGAAGGCACCGTGCGGCAGGCCGGCGAGGAACCGAGCCGCCATGACGGTGGGGTAGCTGTCCGCCGCGAGGATGGCGAGGTGCGCGACGGCGAAGAAGCCCATCAGGCCCATGAGCAGTCCCTTGCGCGGGACCTTGGCCGCGGCGACGGCGATGAGCGGTGCCCCGACGACGACGCCGAGCGCGTAGGCCGAGACGTAGTGGCCTGCCGTGGCGATGTCGACACCGGTGCCCTCGGCGATCTGCGGCAGCAGGCCCATCGTCACGAACTCGGTGGTGCCGATGGCGAAACCTCCCACGGCGAGCGCGAGGATGGCGAGGGTCGTGCGGCGTCTGGCGGGGCTCACAGAGGTTCTCCGGGTTGGGTCGTTCGATCGGCGGCCACGGTGGTGGCACCGGCGTGGTGGCAGGTGGCGTGGTGCGGATCGCCGTCGACCCGGTCTCGGACCCCAACGGTAACGGCGGCGCGGCTACGGTGATTCCCATGTCCAGCACCTTCGAGCGTCTCCTCGGCCGACTCCGTGGCATCGTGCGCGGCGCCTCCTCCCCCACCCGCGCCCGACTGACCATCCCGCCGAGCAACCCACCGGCCGGGCGGTCGGTCGCCCACCCGGGCGCGGCCTATCCCGGTGACGCGACGCGGCTGCCCGACACGACGTACGCGCCACGGCCGGATGGCCGGCCGGACCCGGGCGAGATCGTCTGGACGTGGGTGCCCTACGAGGAGGACCACAGCCAGGGCAAGGACCGCCCCGTGCTCGTCGTCGGGCGCGACGGCGACTGGCTCGTGGCGCTGCCCCTGACGAGCAAGGACCACGACCGGGACGAGCAGCAGGAGCGACGCTCGGGCCGCGAGTGGGTCGACATCGGCACCGGCGCCTGGGACGGCCGTGGTCGTCCCAGCGAGGTGCGGGTCAACCGCCTGGTCCGGGTGGACCCCGACGGGGTGCGCCGCGAGGGTGCCGTGCTCCCCCGCGAGCGCTACGACCAGGTTGTCGCTGCGGCACGCGCCCCTGCACGCGGGCTGAGGCTCCCTGACCCCCTCCGGACGCAGAGCGGGCCCGTCACCACGAGGTGACGGGCCCGCTCACGCGAAAGGGTGGTGCGTCAGAGCGACGCGACCTTCTTCGCCAGCGCCGACTTCTTGTTGGCGGCCTGGTTCTGGTGGATGACACCCTTGCTGACAGCCTTGTCGAGCTTCTTCGAGGCGGTCTTGAGGGCGTCGGCAGCGGCGTCCTTGTCGCCGGAGGCGGTGGCCTCACGGACCTTGCGGACCCACGTGCGAAGCTCGCTCTTGACGGCCTTGTTGCGCTCGGTGCGCGTCGCGTTCGTCTTGATGCGCTTGAGCTGCGACTTGATGTTTGCCACGTTGATGGTTTCTTTCGTTCGGTCGGATGGTTGCCGTTAGAGGGCGGCAAAGCTGCTCGGGACCGGGCGTGGGGACACCCTGCGTGAGCAGCTCTGGATGCTGCAGACGTGCGCGCACGACCTGAGCGCGCACGCAAGGGTCAAAGTTACCAGCGGCCGGTGCGCACGACCAAACCGGGAGCATGCCGTCCCGCGCGGTCGTCGGGCCACTCCGTGGGGGTGCGACTCAGCGCGCGGCGCGGGCACGGGCGATGGTCAGGATCGCCCGCTCCACGGCATACACGGGGTCGCGTCCGCCGCCCTTGACCTCGAAGTCGGCAGCGGCGACGGCCTGGACCGCGACGGCGAGGCCGTCGGCGCTCCAGTGACCGACGGCCCGACGTGCCTTGTCGACCTGCCACGGAGCCATGCCGAGGCTCTTGGCCAGCTGGGCGGAGCTGCCTCGCCCGGCGGCGCCGACCTTGATGAGCTGGCGCAGCTGGGAGGCGATGACGGCCACGATGGGCACGGGGTCGACGCCGGTGGCGATGGCGTGACGGAGCAGGCGCAGGGCCTCTCCCGACTGGCCCGCCACCGTCGCGTCGGCGACCCGGAAGCCCGTGGCCTCCACCTTGCCCCCGTGGTAGGTGTCGACGACGGCGTCGTCGATCGTGCCCTCGGTGTCGGAGACGAGCTGCGAGCAGGCCGCGGCGAGCTCTCGCACGTCCTTGCCGACGGCCTCGACCAGGGCGCGCACCCCTTCGCTCGTGATCTTGCGCCGGGCGGCCGCGAACTCCTTCATGACGAAGTCGGTCTTGTCGCGGTCGGTCTTGATGGCCGGGCACTCGATGACCCGGGCGCCGGCCTTCTTCATGGTGTCGAGGACCTTCTTGCCCTTCATGCCCCCACCGTGGGCGACGACGAGACCGAGGTCGGGGTCGGGCGCCGCGAGGAGCGAGAGCAGGTCGAGCTGGAGCTCGTCCGACGACTCGTGCAGGTCGCGCACGACGATGGTCTTGGCGCCGCCGAACAGGGACGGGCTGGCATGCATCTGCAGGGCCCCGGACTCGTAGGTCGCAGGGTCGATGCGGATGACCTCGACGTCGGCCTCCTTGCCGGCGACGAGCACCCCGGCGACGGCGCGCTCGACCAGCACGCCCTCCGGTCCGGTCACGAGCACGAAGGGCGGAACGGCCGGGTCGGTCATGGCGTCAACTCTGCCATGCGGGCCCGACAGCCGGCCCGCCCCGTCCCCTGTGGAAGTGAAGGTCATGTTCGCCCTCGTCCTCGCCATCGTGCTCGCCGCCGCCGGCTTCGTCCTGCTCCGGCTCAAGGACCACCCCAAGAAGCTGAGCCGCTACGCCGCGATCCCGTTCGGGCTCGCGCTGTTCCTCGTCGCCAGCGCCTCGTACTACCGCCTCGACGCGGGCGAGGCCGCGGTGACCAAGACCTTCGGCACGGTGGGTGACGAGGCGATCAGCGCCACCGGCATCCACCTCAAGGCCCCGTGGCAGGACCTCATCCGCTTCGACATCCGCAACCAGACCATCGCGCTCGACGAGGGCGGGGGCCGGATCTCGACGGTCACGAGCGACAACGCGACGGTCGCGTACGACGTGACCATCCGCTACTCGCTCAACCCGGGCAAGCTCTCCGAGATCGTGCGGCAGTACCCCGACCAGGAGTCGTTCATCTCGCGTGCGGTGCTGCCCGGTGTCTCGTCGGTGACCCGCGACGCGCCGACCACGTTCACGGCCGCGACGGTCCGCCAGTCACGCGCCCAGCTCGCGCTGCGGATCACCGAAGGCCTCGAGAAGCGCCTCGGCGAGGTCGGCGTCACGGTGGAGCAGGTCGACCCGAGGGCCATCACGCTCGACCAGAGCGTCCAGGCCAACTACGACAAGGTGCAGAGCTCGCTCGCCAACGCCGAGGCGGCCAAGGCCGACCTGCAGACGGCACTCGCGAAGGCCGAGATCACCAAGACCGAGGCACAGGCCACGTCCGACGCCGACCAGATCATCCGCTGCGGAGCGACCTCGACGCAGGTCAACGAGGTCATCAACGGCAAGGACGTCAAGGCCGTGAAGGTCGTGCCGGTGCCGTCCGAGAAGTGCCAGAACCGGCTCAACGAGCAGGTCCTCATGAGCAAGTACATCGACATGCTCAAGGAGCACGGCGACTCGCTCATCGTCGTGCCACAGGGGACCTCGAACCTGCTGCAGCTGCCCACGCCGCCCGCGGCCACCTCGAAGACCCCCTGACTCCGAGCGCAACACACCCGGTACCGGGCAGACCATCCGGTTGCAGCACCGAGTGGTTGACCGTTACCGGGTGTGTTGCGGGGCGAGGGGTGCGGTCGCTGGGGTGATCGCGTATGCCGTGGGGCGCGTCAGTCGAAGAGCGCGCCCGACGCGATGGTGAGCCCGAGCTGCTCGACCCGCGCGGCGATGGTCTCCTCCGGCAGCTCGAAGTGGTCGACGAGCTCGTCGAGCTGCATGCCGGCGTCGGCGGCGTCGCGCAGCTCCTCGTCCTGCTCGTCGGTCCAGGCGTGTCCGGACGTGACGGCGCTGCGCGACGAGACCGGAGCCGGCGGTGGCACGGCGACCGGCCTCGGGTGCTCCGTGCCGTCGGCGTCGGCCCGGGCACCGGTGAGGGAGCGCAGCGCGGGCTCCTCGACGGCGACCGGCGGCGGAGCCATCGCGTCGAGGCGTGCGAGTGCGGCGAGCACCATCTGCTTGTCGGTGGTCGGGTAGAAGGGGGGCAGCGAGCGCTGGAGGAACCCGGCATACCTCGCCGTCATCATCCGGGAGTCGAGGAAGGCCACGACGCCGCGGTCGTCGGCCCGGCGCACGAGACGGCCGGCACCCTGCGCGAGCCGGAGCGCGGCGTGGGTGGCCGACACGGCCATGAAGCCGTTGCCACCCATCCGCGCGATGGCCTGCGACCGCGCCGACGCCAACGGGTCGTCGGGCCGCGGGAAGGGGATGCGGTCGATGATGACGAGCTGGCACGACGAGCCGGGCACGTCGACACCCTGCCACAGGGTGAGGGTGCCGAAGAGGCAGGTGCGCGGGTCGCGGGCGAACTGGCGCACGAGCGTCGTGATCTGGTCCTCGCCCTGGCACAGGACCGGGATGTCGTCACCGAAGCGGGCACGCATGACCTCGGCGGCGGTCTGCGCGGCGCGCATCGACGAGAAGAGACCCAGCGTGCGGCCGCCGGCGGCGCGCACGAGCTGCTCGATCTCGTCGAGGGTGTCGTCACCGGCGCCGTCGCGGCCGGGCGGCGGCAGGTGGGCAGCGACGTAGGCGATGGCCTGCTTGGGGTAGTCGAAGGGGCTACCGACGTCGAGGCCCTGCCACTTCGGAGCTCCCTCGCCGCGCAGGCCGATCGTGCCGGCGACGGAGTCGAACGTGCCGCCGAGCTCGAGCGTCGCCGACGTGAGCACGACCGTGCGCTCCTCGAAGACCTTGTCGCGCACGAGCATGGCGACGCTCATCGGCGCGACGCGCAGGACGGGACCCCGGCGCTGGTCGCGGTTCAGCCACACGACGTCGAGCTCGCGCTCCTCGAGGATGCGCTCGGCGTTCTCGTGCACCTCGTCGACCGCCGCACGGGCGATCTGCCGAGCGCCGTCGGCCTCCTGCCCGGGCGGCGGCTTGAGGTCGCTCTGGACCGTGCGTGCGGTGTCGCGCACCCGCGCGAGGGCGAGGCCGACGGAGTCCGGGATGCCGAGCATCCGCCCCTCCTCGAGCGGCTCGAGCGCCTGGGCGAGCATCTCCCCCGCCTCGTCGAGGGCCGCGGTGTTCTCCGACATCCGGCCGGCCTTCTTGGCGGCGGTCATGACCATGGTGCCGGTGAGCTCGTCGGTGATCGTGGCCGTGACGCGGTCGACGAGCTCGTGGGCCTCGTCGACGACGAGCACGTCGTGCTCGGGCAGCATCTGCCGCCCCTCGAACGAGTCGATGGCCATGAAGGAGTGGTTGGTGACGATGACGTCGACGTCCTTGGCCGCCTCGCGGGCACGCTCGACGAAGCACTCGGCGACGAGCGGGCACTTGCCGCCCATGCACTCGTGGGCCGAGACCGACACCTGACGCCAGGCGCGCTCGGACACGCCCGGGACGAGCTCGTCACGGTCGCCGGAGTCGGTGGTGGACGCCCACTCACGCAGCCGGACGACCTCCTGGCCGAGTCGGCCGACCGAGGCGTCGACCTGCCCGACCGAGAGCAGGCCGTCCTCGTCGTCGGGGAAGCCGCCCTCGAGCTTGTTGAGGCACACGTAGTTGCGGCGGCCCTTGACGAGGGCGTACGTGGGGCGGCGCCCCAAGACCGGCGCGAGCGCGTCGGCGACGCGCGGCATGTCCCGGTCGACGATCTGCGCCTGCAGGGCGAGCGTCGCGGTCGCCACGACGGCAGGCTTGCCCGCCTCGAAGGCGTGGGCGACCGCCGGCACGAGGTAGGCCAGCGATTTGCCGGTGCCGGTGCCGGCCTGGACGAGCAGGTGCTCCCCGTCGTCGATGGCGTGCGCGACGGCCTTGGCCATCTCGACCTGTCCCGGCCGCTCCGCGCCACCGACTCCCGACACCGCGGCGTGGAGGAGGTCGTCGAGCGCGGGGGGTTGGGGCATTGGGTCAGCGTAGTGCCGACGCACGTGGGCACCGCCGCCGTGGGCCCCAACCTGTGGACCGGTGCGCCGATGCCCGGCCCTCGTGGGACCGAGCTCACTGGAGGGGCTCGGCGATTCCGGTGCGCGGCACCGGCGCCGGGAGTTGGATCGGACCATGAGCGCACCCCTGCCCACCGACCTCGACATCGCCAACGCAGCGACCCTGCGTCCGATCGCCGACGTCGCCGCCGACCTCGGCGTCCGTGACGAGCACCTCGAGCCGTACGGCCGCGGCGTCGCCAAGATCGACCTCGCGGTCCTCGACGAGCCCGCGCCGACGCATACGGCCAGGTACGTCGTCGTCACGGCGGTGACACCGACGCCGCTCGGCGAGGGCAAGACCACGACCTCGGTCGGGCTCGCGCAGGCACTGCACCGCCTCGGCCAGCGGGCGGTCGTCGCGCTGCGTCAGCCGTCGATGGGACCGACGTTCGGGATCAAGGGCGGTGCGGCCGGTGGCGGCTACAGCCAGGTCGTCCCGATGGAGCGGCTCAACCTCCACCTCACCGGCGACTTCCACGCCGTCACGTCCGCCCACAACCTGCTCGCGGCGATGATCGACAACCACCTGCACCACGGCAACGAGCTCGGCATCGACGTCCGCAACATCACGTGGCGGCGCGTGCTCGACGTCAACGACCGTGCGCTGCGCAACGTCGTCATCGGGCTCGGGGCGCGACAGGACGGGCTGGCGCGCGAGACCGGCTTCGACATCACCGCCGCGAGCGAGGTCATGGTGCTGCTCACCCTCGCCACCTCGTTGCACGACCTGCGCGAACGGCTTGGCCGGATCGTCGTCGGCTACACGACCGAGGGCAAGAGCGTCACCGCGGAGGACCTGCACGCCGCAGGGGCCATGACGGCCATCCTCGAGGACGCCCTCAAGCCCAACCTGCTCCAGACGCTCGAAGGCGGACCGGCCATCATCCACTGCGGACCGTTCGGCAACATCGCCACCGGGACGTCGTCCGTCACCGCCGACCTCATCGCCATGCGCGGCAGCGACTACGCCATCACCGAGGCGGGCTTCGGGGCCGACATGGGCGCCGAGCGCTTCTTCGACGTCAAGTGCCGGGTCAGCGGGCTCAAGCCGGATGTCGCGGTCGTCGTGGCCACCGTCCGCGCCCTGAAGACCCACTCGGGGCGGTATGCCGTCCGAGCCGGCAAGCCCCTTCCCGCGGGCATGCTCAAGGAGAGCCCCAAGGACGTCGAGGCCGGGCTCCCCAACCTGCGCAAGCACATCGAGATCGTCCGGCGGTTCGGCGTGCAGCCCGTCGTCGCGATCAACGCCTTCCCCGACGACCACGACTCAGAGCACGCCGTCATCCGGCGCTTCTGCAACAGCCTCGGGGTCCGCTCTGCCGTGACCCGCCACGTGGCCGAGGGCGGGGCCGGCGCGCTGGAGCTCGCGCAGGTCGTCGTCGAAGCCGCGCACGAGCCGACCGCCTTCGAGTTCCTCTATCCCCTCGACCTGCCGCTCGAGCAGAAGATCGAGGCCATCGCCACCCAGGTCTACGGCGCCGACGGCATCGACGTGAGCCCCGCGGCAGCGCGAGCACTCAAGGACTACGAGCGGCTGGGCTACGGCGGCCTGCCCGTCGTCATCGCCAAGACGCACCTGTCCATCTCCTCGGACCCCACCCTGCGCGGTGCCCCGCGCGGGTGGCGGATGCCGGTGCGCGAGGTGCGCGCGGCGGTGGGCGCCGGCTACGTCTACGCGATCTGCGGGGACATGCGCACGATGCCGGGGCTGCCGAGCTCCCCCAACGCGGAGCGCATCGACATCACCGAGGACGGCCGGGTCACGGGCCTCTCCTGAGAGGTCGCGGTTCCGCCCCGACTGCCCCGTGGACAGCGCTGTGAACGGCCCGGGATCAGCCCGGGAATCACCCGAGAGGACATCCGTCGACGCGGCGGGCCATGGCGACGTCGTCGCGGTAGTCGGTCGCGCTGAGGCGCAGACCGCGCGGCACGCGGCCGACCTCGGTCCAGCCGGCGCGCCCGTAGAAGCCGCCGAGGCCGAGACCGCCGCGGTAGTCGAGGCGCAGCAGCTCGACCCACGGCAGCTCGCGCCGCGCGATGCCGACCATGCCGCCGAGGAGGATGCGCCCGAGGTTGCGTCCCTGCGCCGTCGGCTCGACCATCAGCCGCTTCAGCCCCGCCACATGGGCGTACGGGAACCCACGTGAGTGCTCCCAGAGGCCGAGCCCACTGACCTTGCCGTCGGGGTCCCTCAGCACGCACAGCAGGGAGCGCTCGTCACGGACGTCCTCGAGATGGCGGTCGAGGGCCGCGGCCACGTCGCGGCGCGCCGCGCCGGGAAGGAAGCCGACCGCGCCGCCGGCGTCGTTGACCCGGCCCCACAGGTCGACGACTGCGTCACGCAGCGCGTCGTCGACGGCCCCGGTGGGCACCGGCTCGACGCGGGGCGCCTCGAAGTACGCCATCGGCGTGCCGTCCGGATCGTCCCTCATGGGCCGCATGCCCACCCGCACCAGTCCTGCGGACGACGCGGTGCGCAGCGAGGCGGCGTTGACCTCGTCGACCATCGCCGTCACCAGGGCCTCGGGACGGTGCTCGACCGCCCAGGCGACGACCGCACGAGAGATCTCCCGCCCGAGTCCGGCACCGAGACGGTCGTGCTCGAGCCGGTAGTAGAGGTTGAGGCTCTCGTGGTCGGACTCCTTGTGCCGCAAACCGGCCCACCCGATGACGTCACCCGACGCGCGGTCGACGACGACGGCATACCCCAGCTCGTCCTGCTGCCAGTCGACGAGGTCGGCCGCGAGTCGCTCGCGGCACTGCTCCGGGCTCGGCATGCTCGACGGCGCGTGCGCATACGTCCGTGGGTCGTTGTGCACGCGCACGTAGTCGTCGAGGTCCTCGGGGCGAGGTCGCCGCAGCGCGAGCCGCTCGGTCGTCAGCCAGACGGAGCCTTCGCCGGCCGGAGCGTTCACGGCACCTGTCGCTCGGGCGCGCGCGTCTCACAGGCGGCCAGGGGCGCGCCGTCACAGCAGGGCTCGATGTAGCGGCACTTCGGGCAGCGGTTGTGAGCCTGCTCGGCATACATCTGGGTGCCGCAGTAGGGGCACGGGATCTCGAGGGCCATGCCGCCCATCCTCCCCGAGAGCCCTGACAGCCCGGAGCCCGACATGCCGAAGGGCCCCACGGAGGGGGCCCTTCGAGCGATCGCTGTCAGCTGGCGACGACGGCGTATGCCGCGAGGTCCGGCTCCATGGTCGGCGTGACCTTGGCGCGCAGGCGGGTCCCCTCGGCCACGTGCTCGCTCTCGAGGATCTCGCCCTCCTCGTGCAGGCGCGAGATGAGGTCGCCGCGGTCGTACGGCACGAGCACCTCGACCTCGATGTCGGGCTTCGGCAGCTCGTCGTCGATGAGGGCGCGCAGCTCGGCGAGACCGGCGCCGGTGCGGGCCGAGACCGTGACGCAGTGCCGCTCGTGGCGCCGGATCCGGTCGAGCACCTCCGGGTCGGCGATGTCGGCCTTGTTGACGACGATGATCTCCTTGATCTGGTCGCCGCCGACCTCCGCGAGCACCTCGCGGACCGCTGAGATCTGCCCCTCGGGGTCGGGGTGCGAGCCGTCGACGACGTGCAGCAGCAGGTCGGAGTCACCGACCTCCTCGAGGGTCGAGCGGAACGCCTCGACGAGCTGGTGCGGCAGGCTGCGCACGAAGCCGACCGTGTCGGCGAGCGTGTAGACGCGGCCGTCCGCGGTCTCGGTCCGACGTACGGTCGGGTCGAGGGTCGCGAAGAGCTGGTTCTCGACGAGCACGCCGGCGCCGGTGAGGCGGTTGAGCAGCGAGCTCTTGCCGGCGTTGGTGTAGCCGGCGATGGCGACCGACGGGACGCCGCCGGCGCGACGCGAGTGGCGCCGCGTGTCGCGGCTCGTCTTCATGTCCTTGATGTCGCGGCGGAGCTTGGCGATCTTCGTGTTGATCCGGCGGCGATCGAGCTCGATCTTCGTCTCACCGGGTCCACGCGAACCGATGCCCTCACCCCCGGCGACACGGCCACCGGCCTGACGGGACATCGACTCACCCCAGCCACGCAGGCGGGGCAGGAGGTACTGCAGCTGGGCCAGCTCGACCTGCGCGCGGCCCTCGCGGCTCTTGGCGTGCTGGGCGAAGATGTCGAGGATGAGGGCGGTGCGGTCGATGACCTTGACCTTGACGACGTCCTCGAGCGCGCGCCGTTGGCTCGGGGCGAGCTCGCCGTCGCAGATGACGGTGTCGGCTCCCTCCTGGACGACGATGTCGCGCAGCTCGAGCGCCTTGCCCTTGCCCAGCCAGGTGGCGGGGTCGGGCCGCTGACGACGCTGCACGACACCCTCGAGCACGGTCGAACCTGCCGTCTCGGCGAGGGCCGCGAGCTCGCGGATGGAGTTCTCGGCGTCGTCGGCGGTCCCCTCGGTCCAGACGCCGGCCAGCACGACCCGCTCGAGGCGGAGCTGGCGGTACTCGACCTCGGTGATGTCTTCGAGCTCGGTCGACAGGCCTTGGACGCGTCGGAGCGCGGCGCGCTCCTCACGGTCGAGCTGATCGCCGTCGTAGAGGGGGTATGCCGTGTCGTCGGTCTCGTGGGCGTCCTCGGCCAGCGCGTCGGCGCGGGTGGCGAAGAGGTCACGCTCACGCTCCGCAGCGTGGGCTCGGTCATCGGTGTGCTGGGTGTGGTTGCTCGTCATGTTCTCCCTATGGTTCCACTGGTCCAACGCCACGAGCCACTCGTTTGTGCCCAAGACCTGCTTACCCACCCCTGACGTGCTCGTCGTGGAGGCCTGCGGCCGCGGCCGATACCGTGACCCCTGATGAGCGAGCCGACCGACCACTACTTCACCGCAGAGCCGGCCACCCCGGAGGAGCGCCGCACCATCGAGGTCACCCTCGAGGGGCGCCGGTTCACGCTGAGCACCGCTCGTGGCGTGTACTCCCCCGACCGCCTCGACCCGGGCACGTCCGTGCTGCTGGCCGGCGCACCCGACCCCAGCCCGACCGGCGACCTGCTCGACCTCGGCTGCGGCTGGGGGCCGATCGCGATCACCCTGGCGCTGCGCTCCCCTGCCGCACGCGTCTGGGGTGTCGACGTCAACCGCCGCTCGCTCGACCTCGCCCGGGCCAACGCCGGAGCGGCGGGCGTCGACAATGCGACCTTCTGCGAGCCGGACGAGGTCCCGGCCGATCTGCGGTTCGCGACGATCTGGTCCAACCCGCCGATCCACGTGGGCAAGGCGGCCCTGCACGCCCTCCTCGAGCACTGGCTCCCGCGCCTGGCCGACGACGGCGTGGGCCACCTCGTCGTGCAGAAGCACCTGGGCTCCGACTCGCTGCAGAAATGGGTCAACGCGCAGGACTGGGGACTGACGTGCACGCGCCTGTCGTCCGCCAAGGCGTTCCGCATCCTCGAGGTCCGCCGCGCTTGAGCCGGTCCGCTCCCGGCCCGGGTCGAGGTATGCCGCCGGGCCGGCCACGGGGAATCACCTCGACCCGTCGGGACGCGTCACGACAGGGTTCAGAGCGGGAAGTCTCCGTCGGCGACGAGGACGGCCGGCCCCGCGAGCTCGACCCGCTGACCGGGCAGAGGCGTGACGGTCAGGCGTCCGCCCGGCACGTCGACGGTCCACGGGCTGAGGTCCTCGACGCCGGACCAGAAGCGCGTGGCCAGGGCTGCCGCCGCAGCACCGGTGCCGCACGAGCGGGTCTCGCCGACGCCGCGCTCGTGGACGCGCATCGCGATGTGCCCCGGCCCCACGGCGCGGACGAACTCGACGTTGGACCCGTCGGCCGGCTCGGGGTGCAGCTCGGGCGCCTCACCGAGGTCGAGGTTCTCGAGGGTGATGCCCTCGGGCAGCATGACGACGGCGTGCGGGTTGCCGAGGTCGAGCGACAGCGCCGGCACCGGTTTGCCGTGGCGCGGGCGCACCATGACGTCGAAGCCGTCGCGTCGCGCACCCTCCTCGTCGACGAGCCGCCACGGACCGAGGTCCACGGCATACCCCTCGTCGACGACCCGGACCGTCTTCACACCGGCGCGGGTGGCGATGGTGAAGGTCGAGCCGAAGGCCAGCCCCTCGCGCCGCAGGTACGCGGCGAAGACGCGGGTCCCGTTGCCGCACATCTCGGCGAGGGAGCCGTCGGCGTTGCGGTAGTCCATGAACCACTCGGCGTCGCGCGACTGCGCCCGCACCGTCTCGTCGGTGGAGAGCGCCGTGCGCACGACCCGGATGACGCCGTCCGCGCCGATCCCGGCATGCCGGTCGGCGATGCGCTGCACCTGGGCGGGGGTGAGCTCGAGAGAGCCCTCGAGGTCAGGGACGAGGACGAAGTCGTTCTCGGTGCCGTGGCCCTTGGTGAAACGCGTCATGTCAGGCATTCTCCGCCATGCCGTGTCGCACCCGAGCATCTGCCTCGCGAACCGCCGTGAGCGCGCGGTCGAGCAGGTCGGGCGAGGCCGCGTCGAGCCAGACGATGCGCGGATCGGGGCGAAACCACGACTCCTGCCGCCGGGCGTAGCGGCGCGTCGCCTGGGCGGTGTCGCGCCGCGCCGTGGTCTCGTCGAGGTCACCGTCGAGGACGGCGATGGCCTGGCTGTAGCCGATGGCACGGCTGGCGGTGACGCCGTGACGCAGGCCGGCTCCGAGCAGGGTCTCGGTCTCTGCCCGCAACCCGTTCTCCCACATGCGCTCGACCCGTCGGTCGATCCGCTCGACGAGGACCTCGCGGTCCAATCGCAACCCGAGAACGACTGCGGGAGAGACGAACTCGCGTTTGGGCATCGTCGCACTGAAGGGCCTGCCCGTCAGCTCGATGACCTCCAACGCCCGGATGACACGACGGAGGTTGCCGGGCAGGATCGACGCGGCAGACCGCGGATCCAGGCCGCGCAGCCGCGCGTGGAGGGCGTCGCCGCCGACGACCTCGGACTCCGTTTCGAGGCGGGTGCGCACCTCGGCGTCGGTCGGGGGGATCTCGAGCCGGTCGAGGGCCGCCCGCACGTAGAGGCCCGAGCCACCGACGAGCAGGGGGCGATGGCCGCGGCCCCGGATGGCAGCGATGTCGGCCCTCGCGGCGACCTGGTAGCCCGCGACGCTGGCCTCCTCGGTCACGTCGAGGACGTCGAGCTGGTGGTGCCGGACACCCCGCCGCTCGGTAGGGGGCAGCTTGGCCGTGCCGATGTCCATGCCGCGGTAGAACTGCATGGCGTCGGCGTTGACGACCTCTCCCCCGAGTCGCTCGGCCAGGTCGAGAGCGAGGTCGGACTTGCCCGTGGCGGTCGGACCCACGACCGCGACGATCGGCTCGGCGTCGGAGGTCTCCCGGTCAGGCGCCACGGTCCACCGGACCGCTGAAGGTCTTGCCCTTCACGACGATGGCGCGCAATCAGCCGATGAGCTCGTCGGAGTGCTCGCCGGCATGCTCGACGTCGTCCTCGTCGTGGCCGAAGGGGTCGCGGTCGACGCCGGGGTGCCAGGAGTTGCCGGGCTTCCCCCAGCCGTTGCGCTTGACCGCCTTGCGGGCCTTCTTGGCCTGCCGATCGTCGAGGCGGTCGACGTAGAGCGTGCCGTTGAGGTGGTCGTACTCGTGCTGCATGCAGCGGGCGAACCAGCCCGTCGCGTCGAACTCGACCCGGTTCCCGTCGACGTCGAAGCCGATGACGTGCGCCCGATCGGCACGCTTGAGGGGGAAGGCCTCGCCGGGCACGGACAGGCAGCCCTCGGTCTCCTCGTCGGGGTTCGGCCGCTCCTGCGGGATCCTCGAGGTGGTGAGCGTCGGGTTGATGACGTGCCCCTGCTCGGGGACCCCGTCGTCGTTGGCCATCTTCCAGATGAAGACGCGCAGCCCGACACCGATCTGAGGCGCCGCGAGGCCCACACCGTTGGCTGCGACGTTGGTCTCGTACATGTCCTCGACGAGGGTGCGGAGATCGTCGTCGAAGTCCGTGACGAGGGCTGCAGCCCGATGGAGGACGGGCTCGCCGGTGATGACGATGGGGCGCACGCTCATGCGCCAAGTCAAGCACGAGGCGTCGCCTCGGCCCGAATCGGCTCAGACGACAGCGCAGCCCGGTGCCGTCGGTGCTGCGGCCGGTTTGCCGATCGACGGCATCCCCAGACTGACGCCCGGCTTGCCGGTGCCCTGGGGGACGTCCTGGAGCGCAGCCCAGGCGTCGCCGCCCCGAGTCCGGCGGACGGCATACGTCCCGCCCTCGAGGCCCGAGTCGGCGACGAGGTGGTGCGGCGCGCCGTAGGTGACCTGCACGGTGACCATGTCACCCGGCCTCGGCACCTCGCCACCCTCGGGCACGGCGAAGTGGACGAGCCGGTTGTCGCGGGCCCGTCCCGACAGGCGCTTGGTCTCGGCGTCCTTGCGCCCCTCCGACGGGGTGACGAGGACCTCGACCTCACGACCCTCGACAGCTCGGTTGCCGGCCCAGCTGACCTCCTCCTGGAGGGCGATGAGCCGTTCGAACCGCTCCTGGACGACCTGCTTGGGGACCTGGTGGTCCATCGTCGCCGCGGGGGTGCCGGGGCGGATGGAGTACTGGAAGGTGAAGGCGCTGGAGAAGCGGGACTCGCGCACGACCTCGAGCGTGCCCTGGAAGTCCTCCTCCGTCTCGCCGGGGAAGCCGACGATGATGTCGGTCGTGATCGCGGCGTCCGGGATGTGCTTGCGGACGTTGTCGATGATCCCGAGGAACTTCGTGCTGCGGTAGGAGCGGCGCATGTCCTTGAGCACCTTGTCCGAGCCGGACTGCAGCGGCATGTGCAGGCTCGGCATGACGTTCGGCGTCTCGGCCATGGCGAGGATGACGTCCTCGGTGAAGGCCGCCGGGTGTGGGCTGGTGAAGCGCACCCGCTCGAGTCCCTCGATCTCGCCGCACGCCCGGAGCAGCTTGCCGAAGGCGAGCCGGTCGCCGAACTCGACGCCGTAGGTGTTGACGTTCTGGCCCAGGAGCGTCACCTCGACGACACCCTGTGCCACGAGCGCCTCGATCTCGGCGAGGATCTCTCCGGGGCGGCGGTCCTGCTCCTTGCCGCGCAGGCTCGGCACGATGCAGAACGTGCACGTGTTGTTGCAGCCGACCGAGATGGACACCCAGGCGCTGTAGGCAGAGTCGCGTCGCGTCGGCAGCGTGGAGGGAAAGACCTCGAGGCTCTCGAGGATCTCGACCTCCGCGCGCTTGTTGTGGGCGGCCCGGTCGAGCAGGGCCGGCAGGGAGCCGATGTTGTGGGTGCCGAAGACGACGTCGACCCACGGCGCGCGCTGGACGATGGCGCCGCGGTCCTTCTGGGCCATGCAGCCGCCGACGGCAATCTGCATGTCGGGGTTCTTCTGCTTCGCCGGGCGCAGCTGTCCGAGGTTGCCGTACAGCTTGTTGTCGGCGTTCTCGCGCACCGCGCACGTGTTGAAGACCACGACGTCGGCGACCTCGGGACGCTCCCCGGCCGGCAGGCTGGCGAGGTCGACGTAGCCGGCCGTCTCGAGCAGGCCGGCCAGGCGTTCGCTGTCATGGACGTTCATCTGGCAGCCGTGCGTGCGCACGTCGTAGGTCCGGGGCGAGCCGCCCGGGGTGATGGGCGCGGTCGCGACGGGCGCGGGAGTGAAGTTCTGCGTTGTCATGGCATCGACAAGGGTACGTCGTGCGGCGGCTGCCGACGGCCGCGCTCCCCGGTCGGGGAATAGCCGGAGGGGTGGCCTCGTTGAATCCAGTGCTTGACAGTTCAACAACTTTGGAGCACCATGGTTGTTGAAGATTCAATAACTACTCCGAAGGACACATCATGGGCCTGTTCAACCGCACCAAGACCGAGACCGTCGCCGAGACCCCCTCGGTCGCCGTCGAGAACATCTCCGGCGACTACACGCTCGACCCGAGCCACACGCGAATCGGCTTCTCCGCCCGTCACGCAATGGTGACGAAGGTCCGGGGCAACTTCGACCAGTTCCAGGGCTCCGCCCACGTCGACACCGCCAACCCGGCCAACTCGTCGGTCACCGTGACCATCGAGGCCGCCAGCGTCACGACCGGCAACGAGCAGCGCGACGGCCACCTGAAGACCCCCGACTTCTTCGACATCGCCAACTACCCGCAGATCACCTTCGTCTCGACCGATGTCGAGCGCGACGGCGCCGAGTGGGCCATCACCGGCGACCTCACCATCAACGGCGTCACCAAGTCGGTCACGGTTCCCTTCGAGGAGACCGGCTCGGCCAAGGACCCGTTCGGCAACACCCGGGTCGGCTTCGAGGGTGAGGTCACCATCGACCGCACCGACTGGAACCTCTCCTTCAACGCGGCCCTCGAGACCGGCGGCGTCCTCGTGAGCGAGAAGGTCAAGCTCGAGTTCGACATCTCGGCGATCGCCAACGTGCCTGCCGAGGTCTGAGCAGCACCGCACGACAGCACGACAGCATCACCGCGAGGGGGTGAGGACCGATTCGGTCCTCACCCCCTCGCGGTGTCCCGGCGCCCACGGGCCGGAGATGTCAGTCGCGTCGGTGCTCGGGCAGGCCGTCGACGGCGTCCCGGATGATGGGCCAGGCGACCTCACCCGAGTAGCCCTTGCGGGCGAGCAGTCCGGCCAGGCGGCGGGTCTGGACCTCAGGGGTCAGGCCACGCATGGAGCGCAGCTTCTTGGCGACGAGCTGTTCGGCCCGCACGCGTTCGTCACCGGCCCCGACCTGGCCCAGCGCGTCGTCGGCGATCTCCTGGTCGATGCCCTGCTTGCGCAGCTCGTGGGCGAGAGCGCGCCGCGCCAGCCCCTTGTCCGACTGCTTCGAGCGGACCAGCATCTGGGCGTACGCCTCGTCGTCGACGAGTCCGATCTCGGTCATCCGGTCGAGCACCTTGGCCGCGACCTCGTCGTCACACCCGCGCTGGCGCAGCTTCCGCTCGAGCTGGGATCGGCTCCGCGGAGCCATGCTCAGCTGCCGCAGGACGATGGCACGCGCGACGGACTCGGCGTCAGCATCGGGGACGAGCGTCTCGGTATCGTCCGGCGGAGGCGCCCAGTCGGGCCGCTCCCCCGCATCGTCCGAGCCCCATCCAGACCGCGGCTGCCCACGCCGACCACCTGGCCGACCTGGCCGACCTGGCCGACCTGGCCGAGCTGGACCGTCGGAACGTCCCGCGCCGCTCTCGCGCACCGGGACAGCCCGGGGCGGGCTGTCGGCCCGCACCCCGGCAACACCCTCGGCCTCAGCCAGGGCGGCCGCGGCGCGGGCCAGACGGTCCTGCGCGGTCTCCGGTTCGGAGGGACCCACGATCAGAAGTCGACAGGCACGTCCGAGACCTCGGCGGGCTGGTCGACGCGCGGCCCGACACCGAGCTTCTCCTTGACCTTCTTCTCGATCTCGTCGGCCAGGTCGGGGTTGTCCTTGAGGAAGTTGCGGGCATTCTCCTTGCCCTGACCGAGCTGGTCGCCCTCGTAGGTGTACCAGGCGCCGGCCTTGCGGACGAAGCCGTGCTCGACACCCATGTCGATGAGGCCGCCCTCACGGGAGATGCCGTGGCCGTAGAGGATGTCGAACTCGGCCTGCTTGAACGGCGGCGAGACCTTGTTCTTGACAACCTTGACGCGGGTGCGGTTGCCGACCGGCTCGGTGCCGTCCTTGAGGGTCTCGATGCGACGCACGTCCAAGCGGACCGAGGCGTAGAACTTCAGCGCCTTGCCACCGGTCGTCGTCTCCGGCGAGCCGAACATGACGCCGATCTTCTCGCGGAGCTGGTTGATGAAGATCGCGGTGGTGCCCGTGTTGTTGAGGGCCCCCGTCAGCTTGCGCAGCGCCTGGCTCATGAGTCGCGCCTGCAGACCGACGTGGCTGTCACCCATCTCGCCCTCGATCTCGGCACGGGGCACCAGGGCCGCGACCGAGTCGATGACGATGATGTCGATGGCGCCGGAACGGATCAGCATGTCGGCGATCTCGAGTGCCTGCTCGCCCGTGTCTGGCTGCGACACGAGCAGCGCGTCCGTGTCCACGCCGAGCTTCTTCGCGTAGTCGGGGTCGAGCGCGTGCTCCGCGTCGATGAACGCCGCGATCCCACCCGCCTTCTGCGCGTTGGCGACCGCGTGGAGGGCGACCGTGGTCTTGCCCGAGGATTCCGGACCGTAGATCTCGACGACACGGCCACGGGGCAGTCCGCCGATGCCGAGCGCGACGTCGAGCGCGATCGACCCGGTCGGGATGACCTCGATCGGCGGACGGATGTCGTCGCCGAGACGCATGACTGCGCCCTTGCCGTAGCTCTTCTCGATCTGGCCCATCACCGAGGAGAGGGCCTTGTCCTTGTCCTTTGCCTGCACCGATGCCATGTCGGTCACCTATCTGCCGTCTGCGCTGCGGTCGTCTACCTTCGACCCGGGCGACTGCTCGTCCTGAGAGATTCGCTGTCGGGTCAGACGCTAGGTGCCGGCGCCGACATCAGGTGGACCACGAGACGGCCTGTGGACGATGCGGGTGGTGGCGCAGGACCTGTGGAGAACATTACCGAACAGGTGTTCGAAGTCATCACGACACGCCGGGAAGCGCTCCTCGGCGACCCGTCAGCGGCGCGTCTGCCCGGCCTGACCGCCCTGCGCCCCACGAGCGACTCGGGTGTCCCGGCCGAGTCGACGCTCGGGCGGCACGTCCATGTCGGTGCACAGCGCCTCCCAGACGGCCCGCGGGGCCTCGCCGTCGGCGAGGGCCTGCACGACGGTGCGATTGCCGAGCGCGCCCAGCACGTGGTCGCGGGCGAGCGACCCGGCATACGCCGCGCCGAACTCGTCGTCCATCAAGGTCCAGAAATGGCTGATCCGCACCACAGCAGTCTGCCACTCGCGCGGCGGGAGCCGTTCCGCGCCGAAACCGTCGTCGGACCGTTACCACAACCGGCGACGAATGTCCGGCTCGGACGGTATTGTCCTGCCGTCCCGCGCGACGCCGCGGGCCCACCGACACTTCAGGGGAGCAGACCGTGACCGAGCCCACCCATGGGACGAACCAACCCGACCAGCCCTACACCTACCCGACGGCCGGAGCAGCCGGCACATCGGCAGGTACGGCGGCCGGGACCGTCCCCGGCGGGGTCGCCCTTGCCGACGACCCGCAGCCGAAGGCCGCCGGTGGCCGCAAGCGGACCGGTCTGCTCATCGGCGGCGTCGCGACGGCGCTCGTCCTCGGCGGCGCCGGCGCGTTCGCCTTCCAGAGCCTGAGCGGTGGCGGCTCCCAGCCCGCCGACGTGCTGCCCGGCGACGCGTACGCCTACCTCCGACTCGACATCGACCCCTCCGCCGGCCAGAAGATCGCCGCGGTGCGCTTCCTGGGCAAGCTCCCCCAGGTCAAGGACACCCTGGGGAGCGACGACCCTCGCAAGAAGCTCTGGGAGATGGCCTCCAAGAACTCCACCAACGACTGCGTCGCGAAGTTCGACTACGACAAGGACATCGCGCCCTGGCTCGGGGACCGCGTCGGTGCAGCCATCCGACCCGGCGGCTCCGAGAAGTCCCCGAACGTCGCCGTCGCGATCCAGGTCAAGGACGAAGCCGCGGCCAAGGACACGCTGACCAAGCTGTTCGCGTGCGACAAGAGCGGTGACACCGACCTGCGCATGAAGGACGGCTACGCCATCGTCACGCCGTCAGGTGTCGGAGACGCCACCCTGGCCGCGGTCGACAAGGGCTCGCTGGCCCAGAACGCCACCTTCACTCAGGACATGGGTGCGCTGGGCGAGCAGGGCATCATGTCGGCCTGGTTCGACATGGGCCGAGGCCTCGGCGAGATCCAGAAGCTGGGTGGGACGGCGGGCCTGAGCGCCGTCACCACGGCCGGCGCCAAGGGCAGGTTCGCTGCTGCGCTGCGCTTCGACGCCGACTACGTCGAGATGGCCGGCATCGTGCGCGGCGCCGACGGGACCAAGTCGGTCAAGGGCGGCGGTGCCGAGATCGCGTCCCTCCCGGCCAACACGCTGGGAGCCCTCAACATCTCGGGCGCCGACCAGATGCTCGACGGCGCGTGGCCCGCCGTCAAGAAGCAGATCGAGAGCCTCGCTGCAGCCGACGGCGCGTCCGACCCCATCGGCCAGGTCGAGCAGCAGCTCGACGTCAAGCTCCCGGACGACCTCAAGGTCCTCCTCGGCCGGTCCTTCACCATTGCGATGCCCGACCAGGACTTCACGTCGGAGGTCCCGACCATCGGCGCCAAGGTCGTCTCCAGTGATGCCAAGCGCGCCGACGAGCTCGTCGGCCGTCTCATGGACGCCTCCGGCGCGCCCAGCGACATGCTGACGCACAAGGTCGACGGCGACAAGGTCTTCGTGGCCACCACGCCCGGCTACGCCGACGACCTCAAGTCCGGCGGCAAGCTCGGGGACAGCGACGCCTTCAAGCTGGCCGTGGGCGACGTCAGCAGCTCCAACGTCACGCTCTTCGTCGATCTCGACAAGGTCTACACGCTGACCAAGGGACAGGTGGACGGCGAGGCGAAGACGTTCCTCGAGTCCCTGCGCGCAGTCGGCGTCAACTCCTCGACCACGGGCAACGGTGAGGGCACCTTCACGCTCCGTGTCGTGGGCAACTGACCTCCTCCTGCACGACGAAGGGCCCCGCTACGGCGGGGCCCTTCGTCGTGCAGCGACGGGTCAAGCGGGCGCTGCGAAACCCGTGATCCCGAAGCCCTTCGACGTGGGCACGCGAATCTGCTTGCCGGCGTAGGCGATTCCGCCGTCCACGGGCGAACGCACCGACCACCAGGCGGCATCGAGGTCGCTAACCTCGGTCGTGGGCTCGGCGGCGACGAGCGCGGCCGCGGCTCCCACCCCGACGTGGCTCTCCATCATCGAGCCGACGATGGTGCGCAGGCCTGCGTCATGGGCGCGACGCAGCATGTCCCGGCCGACCGTGAGAGACCCGCACTTGGCGAGCTTGACGTTGACGAGATCGGCCGCCTCCAGCCGGATGATCCGTTCGAGATCGAAAGGCCCGAAGCAGGACTCGTCGGCCATGACCGGCAGGCCGACACGCTCGCGCACCCAGGCGAGACCCTCGACGTCGTCGGCTACGACCGGCTGCTCGACGAACTCGACCCCGAGGTCGGCGACCTCGAGCGCCCGGATGACGTGGACCGCCTCCTCACGGGACCAGCCCTGGTTGGCGTCGAGGCGGATGGCGACGTCGGGCCCGACGGCAGCCCGGACCGCTGCGACACGCTGCACGTCCGTGCCGGCGTCGGTGCCCACCTTCATCTTCAGGGTGCGGAAGCCCTCGGCCACCCGTGCGCGGGCGGTGTCGGCGAGGGCGTCAGCCGCACCTGCCGACAGGGTGACGTCGGTGGTCAGCACATCGCGTATGCCGTCCGGCCGGGCCGCGAGGACCGCGGCGACCGACGCCCCCTCCGCCTGGGCGACGAGGTCGTGCAGGGCCGCATCGACCGCCGCCTTGGCACCGAAGTTGCGGGCCACGGCGCGCTGGACGGTCGATGCCGCGGCGGCGAGGTCGTCCCGGTCGTCGAGCCTCCGCCCGGTGACGACCGGAGCGAGCATCGCCTCGATGCAGGCAGTGGCGCTCGCGAGGGACTCCCCGGTCACCTGCCACACCTGCGGCGCCTCGCCCCAGCCGGCGCGGCCGTCGCTGTCGGTGATGGTCACGACCACGGTGTCGGTCGTCTCGGTGCGGCGCAGCGCGGTGACGAACGGCGTGTGCAGCGGCACGGACACGGTCGTCGTCGTCACCCGCTGGATGGTCGTCACGGCTGCTCCTCCCCCACCGGGTGCTCAGCCCGCCAGACGTCCCTGGCGATGTCGGCGACGAAGGCGGCGGCCGCGGTCTCGTCGAGGTCGACGGTGGTGCACACGGCGAGGACGAACGGCTCCTCGCCAGGGGGACGCACCAGCGCCACGTCGTGCGAGACGCCGGGGATCCAGCCGGACTTGCTCGCCGTCGGCGTGCCCGGCGGCAGCCCTGCGGGCACCTGGTCGACGTGCACCTGGCGGGCCAGCATCGCCTCGACGGGGGCCAGCACCTGGTCGCCGCCGAGGGTCGGCTCGCGGCGTCCGACGGCGGCCATGACGAGCCCGAGGTCGGCGGCGGTCACAGTGTTCGTGATGCCCGCCGTGCGGGCGGCCGCGTCCTCGATGCCGCGCCCCACGATCATTGCCGGCGAGCAGCCGACGATGCGGAGCACGTCCGCGACCTCGCCGAGGCCGACGACGTCGAGCAGGAGATTGGTCGCGATGTTGCTCGAGCGGGTGATGGCCTGCTCGGCGAGCTCGGCGAGCGTACGCGTTTCGCCGAGCGCTGCCCACGTCACGGGGTCCTGGTCGTCCGACTCGTCGAGGTCGAAGGGCGACCCGTCGTGCACCGACGGGAAGGTGCCGGAGACCCGGACCGGCGTGTCGAGGTCGAGCTCGCCGCGCACGACCCGACGATAGGCGGCGATGACGAGAGGGAGCTTCATCGTGGACGCGGCGTAGTGGGGGGCGAGCGCGTCGTGCTCGTAGCGGGGGCGACCGTCGAGGTCACCGAGCCACACCGACAGGACGGCGGGCTGTGAGGGCGGCGAGGCGTGCCTGGTGGTAGCGAGGGCGAGGCGTGAGTCGAGGTCCGAGAAGGGGCTGAGCACCCCAGCACGGTAGACGATCAGGCGGCGGAGGCGGACACCACGTCGTCCGACGCGACAGGGAGCGTGACGGTCGGAGCGAGACCCTCACTCTCGGCCATCCGGTTGGACACGTCGATGAGCACCTGCGAGAGCGGCAGGGCGAGTGCGCCGCAGATCGAGGCGAGCAGCTCCGAGGACGCTTCCTTCTCGCCGCGCTCCACCTCGCTGAGATAGCCCAGGGAGACCGAGGCCGTGGCGGACACCTCACGGAGCGTGCGGCCCTGGGCGCGGCGGCGCTCGCGCAGGACGTCACCGAGCTCGCGTCGCAACAGTGTCGTCATGCCGTCCTCCTCAGGTCGCTGGTGTGGCGGTGTCGGGTGCGGGGTCACCACCGGGGTGACCCGACAGCCCTACCGTACCCCGAGGGTCCCACGGCGGCGCAGGTGTTCGGCGCGTGGCGCCGGTCTCCTGCACCGCGAGCCGGAGCACCGCGTCGACGGTCGCCGACCGGATCTCGGCCCTGGTCCCTTTCAACTCGAGCGCGCGCGTCGCTGTTCCCGACGGTCCCGCCACGGCCACGTGCACGGTGCCCGCGGGTTTGCCCTCGGAGGGTCCCGGACCGGCCACACCGGTCGTCGCCAGCCCCCATGTCGACCCCAGCCGACGGCGTACGCCCTCGGCCATCGCGACGGCGACGGCGGGATCGACCGTGCCGACCCGCGCGACGAGGTCGGCGGGCACATCCAGGAGGAACGTCTTGACCGCGGCGGCATACGCCACGACTCCACCGAGCAGCACCGCAGAGGCCCCTGGCGTGTCGGCCACGGTGGCGGCGACGAGCCCAGCCGTCAGCGACTCGGCGCACGCCAGCGTCTGGCCGGCCTCGGTCAGTGCAGCCACGAGGAGCGCGCCCGGCGTTCCGGAACCGTCGCCCACGTCAGTCCCGCTGAGCCGTCCGCTCGGGCGGCGCGTCGGACTGCGGCCGTGCCTCGCGCTGGGCGGCGCGGGCGGCCCGTCGAGTCCTCGTGCGCTCGCTCGTCTCGCGCAGCCGGGCTGCCTTGAAGACGTAGTCGATGCCGCTGAGCACCGTCATGACGAGAGCCGCACCGAGCACGACGTACGCGACGAGGAGCCACGCGTCGCCGAGCGGCAGGACCCAGAGCGGGAAGGTGAGGGCGCCGAGCGACAGGGTCTGGAGCATCGTCTTGAGCTTGCCGCCGCGCCCGGCCGGCATGACGCCGTGGCGGATCACGACGAAGCGCAGGACGGTGATGCCGATCTCGCGCACGAGGATGACGACGGTCACCCACCACCACACGACACCGAGCAGCGACAGGCCGATGAACGCCGTGCCGGTCAGGGCCTTGTCGGCGATGGGGTCGGCGACCTTGCCGAAGTTGGTGATCTCGCCGCGCTGCCGCGCGATCTTGCCGTCGATGCCGTCAGTGACCGCGGCGAGGACGAAGACCGCCCACGCCCAGAAACGCCACCACGGCTGGTGGCCGCCGTCCTGGAAGAGCAGCGCGGCGTAGACGGGCACGAGCAGGAAGCGCAGCACCGTCAGCGCGTTGGGCAGGTTCCAGTCGGTGGGCCGGGGCGCGGGCCCCTCCCCCCGGTGGAAGGTCTGCGGCGTCATCGCGGCTCCGCGACGAGGTCGATCCCCTCGGTGCCGACGACGACGGCCGGCACGAGGTCGCCGACCTGGGGTGCCGGGGCACCCTCCGGGACGCGCACGATGGTGACGCCGTCGACGTCGGGACCCTGGAAGTCGGCCCGGCCGATGACGGAGCCGTCCTCGTCGTCGATCTCCTCGACGAGGACGACGACGCGCTCACCGATGCGCTCCTCGGCCCGCTGGGCGTTGAGCTCCTCGACGAGGCGGGTGAAGCGGTCGAGCCGCTCGGCGACGACCTCGGGGGCCAGGTGGCCGGCATACCCCTCGGCCTCGGTGCCGTCCTCGTCGGAGTAGCCGAAGACGCCGACGACGTCGAGGCGCGCCTCGGTGAGGAAGGCCTCGAGCTCGGCGAGGTCGGCCTCGGTCTCGCCGGGGAAGCCGACGATGACGTTGCAGCGGATCCCGGCGTGCGGGGCGTCGGCCCGCACGCGCGCCAGCAGGTCGAGGAAGGCCTCGCGCGAGCCGAAGCGCCGCATCGAGCGCAGGAGCGGCTCGGACGCGTGCTGGAAGGAGATGTCGTAGTAGGGCACGACGCCGGGGACGTCGGCCATGGCGCGCAGCAGCCCGGGCCGGATCTCGGCGGGCTGGAGGTAGGAGACGCGGACGCGTTCGATGCCCTCGATCGCCGTCAGCTCGGGGAGCAGCTTCTCGAGCAGGGCCAGGTCTCCGAGGTCCTTGCCGTAGCTCGTCGAGTTCTCCGAGACGAGGAAGAGCTCCTTGACGCCCTGCTGGGCGAGCCAGCGCCCCTCGGCGACGACGTCGGCGGGGCGGCGGGAGAGGAAGGCGCCCCGGAACATCGGGATCGCGCAGAACGA
Organism: Terrabacter sp. 01T434; assembly: GCF_056398545.1. Taxonomy (NCBI): domain Bacteria; kingdom Bacillati; phylum Actinomycetota; class Actinomycetes; order Micrococcales; family Intrasporangiaceae; genus Terrabacter; species Terrabacter sp. 01T434. The sequence continues at coordinate 970,153 of NZ_JBFTPP010000001.1, read as the reverse complement.
GCAGCGGCGGTCGCAGCCGGACGCGATCTTCAGCGGTGCCCAGGGCCGCCCGTCGAGCCGGGCGCGGATGACCCGGGGGCCCGAGGCGGGTGTGGGGACGTCGTCGTCGGCGAGGTCGGGGCGCGCGTCGCCGTGCCCGGGCAACGCGACGTCCGCGGCGCCGTCCTGGCGCTTGGCTGGCGTGAGCGGCAGCAGGGTGCGACGGTCGCCCGGCGTGTGGCTCTCGACGTGGCCACCGGCAAGGATCGTCTGCAGGTGCGAGCTCATGTCGCGGTACGAGTCGAAGCCGAGCACGGCGTCGGCCTCGGGCAGCTGGTCGGCGAGCTCCTTGCCGTAGCGCTCGGCGAGGCAGCCGACCGCGACGACCTTCTGCGTGCGGCCGCCGTCGCCCTTGAGGTCGGAGGCCTCGAGCAGCGCGTCGATGGAGTCCTTCTTGGCCTGCTCGACGAAGCCGCACGTGTTGACGACCGCGACGTCCGCCTCCGATGCGTCGTCGACGAGGCGCCATCCTCCGGCGAGCAGCCGTCCGGCCAGCTCCTCGGAGTCGACCTCGTTGCGCGTGCACCCGAGGGTGACGAGTGCGACGCTCTTGTCGGCGCTCGGGTGGGGAGGGGTCATGCGTCCACTCTAGATGCCGGGGTGTTCAATGGCCGACATGCTCGGAACCGCCCCCCACGGCCACGACGAACTCCTCATGCGGGCACGCGACCTGCTCCGGGCCCACCCCCTCGTCGACGGGCACAACGACCTCCCGTGGGAGGCCCGCGAGCAGACCGGCTACGACTTCGAGGCCCTCGACATCTCCGGCCGCCTCACGACGACGCAGACCGACCTGCCTCGCCTCACCGAGGGTGGGGTCGGCGCGCAGTTCTGGTCGGTCTTCGTGCCGAGCACGCTGCAGGGCGACTCGGCCGTGACCGCCACGCTCGAGCAGGTCGACGCGGTCCACCGCATGATCGGGGCGTATGCCGACCGGCTGGTCCTCGCCGGGACCGCCGACGAGGTGGAGCAGGCCACCGCGACGGGACGGATCGCCTCGCTGCTCGGCGCCGAGGGAGGCCACTCGATCGGCTGCTCGCTGGGCACCCTGCGGCTGCTGCACGTGCTCGGCGTGCGCTACCTGACGCTGACGCACAACGACAACACGCCGTGGGCCGACTCGGCCACCGACGTGCCTGTCGTCGGTGGCCTCAGCGAGTTCGGCCGCGAGGTCGTGCGGGAGATGAACCGTCTCGGGATGATGGTCGACCTCAGCCACGTCGCCGCCACGACCATGCGGGCCGCGCTCGAGACGACCGAGGCCCCGGTCATCTTCAGCCACTCCTCGGCGCTCGCCCTGTGCGACACCCCGCGCAACGTGCCCGACGACATCCTCGCCGCCCTGCCCCGCAACGGCGGCGTGTGCATGGTGACCTTCGTGCCGGAGTTCGTCTCACCGGCGACCGCCGCCTGGCGTGTCGAGGCGGCCGCGGCGGCCGCCGAGGTCGGTGTCGAGGCCCGCGACTGGGAGGCCTTCGGCCGGTTCACCGCCACGTGGCGGCACCAGCACCCGAAGCCCGACGCGACGATCGAGCAGGTCGTCGCCCACCTCGAGCACGTGCGCGAGGTCGCCGGCATCGACCACATCGGCATCGGCGGCGACTACGACGGCACCGACACCTTCCCCGTCGGGCTCGAGGACGTCAGCGGCTACCCCCGGCTCGTCGCCGCGCTCCTCGAGCGGTCGTGGTCCGAGGCCGACGTCGCGCAGCTCGTCCGCGGCAACACGCTGCGCGTCATGCGCGACGTCGAGGCCGTCGCCCGCGACCTCCGGACCACCCGCTCCCCCAGCCTCAGGACGTTCGCCGAGCTCGACGTCACGGCCTGAGCGCGACCCGGGCACACGGCATACGTCCTCGGAGACCGGCGCGACCTACTGGCGGAAGCGGGCGATGGTCAGGCCGACGAGGCGCGCGACGACGAGCGCGACGTAGAGCATGCCGGCGATCTGCTGCAGCAGCACGAAGGCGCGGGCGTGCGGCTCGACGGCGATGATGTCGGACAGGCCGGTGGAGGTCATCGTCGTGATCGAGAGGTAGAGCAGCTCGAACCACGTGCGCGTGCCGGGCGCGCCCTCGCCGTAGATCGTGAACGAGTGCGGCCACAGCATCTGCACGGCGACGTAGAGGTAGGCGAAGCCCCACGCCACGACGGTGAACGTCGCCCCGGTGGCATAGAGCTCGTCGCGGGTCACCCAGTTGTCGGCGAACATGTACCGCAGCAACCCGTAGCCCGTGTAGAAGTAGAAGAGCGCGTGCAGCAGCGCGCTCCAGAGGGCGACCGTCGTGTTGTCGGCCCAGACCGCCTCCGCGACCGTCAGCAGGACGACCGGCCCGCCGAGGAGCACGGCCACCCACGTCAGGGCCGGTGTCGCGCGCACGGCGCGCACGGCGAGGAAGAGCACGAGCAGGCCGATGAGGCCGAAGATGGCGCGACCGGTCTCACGGACGTCACCCGCCCTGGTCTCGACAAACGGGTAGGCCACGAGCGCCGCCAGCTGAGCGAAGAGCAGCATCGCGCACGGCAGCTCGGAAACCTTGCGGCGCAGGCGGTCCAGCCGGGACGGCGGCCCCGCACGACGGGGCGATGACGGCCAGAGCTCCAGCGACGCACTCACGTCCCGGACTCTAGTGGCGACCCCGTCAAGAACGCGTCAAGAGGCGTCAGCACCGGGTCAAACGCCCCGGGACCGGGACCGCCCGCGGCGTAGGAACGAGGCATGGTCACCAACATCCTCCTGGGCCTCGTGGCGCTCGCTCTGCTCGTCTACCTCGTCCACGTCCTCCTCCACGCGGATCGCTTCTGATGAGCGACACCGTCAGCGGGCTGCTCACGATCGCCGTCCTGGTGGCAGCCCTGGCGATCGTCCACGTGCCGCTCGGCAACTGGATGGCGAAGGTCTTCACCGATGAGAGGCACTGGCGGGGTGAGCGGCTCGTCTACCGTCTCGTTCGGGTGGATCCCACCTCGGAACAGCGCTGGACCACCTACGCCGTCGCCGTCGTCGCCTTCTCCGTCGTCGGGGTCGTGCTGCTGTTCCTCGTCCTCGTGCTCCAGAGCGTGCTGCCACTCGCTCGCGGCGCCGCGATGAACGTGGACACGGCGGTCAACACGGCCGTCTCGTTCGTGACGAACACCAACTGGCAGTCGTATGCCGGTGAGGCCGGGACGTCGCCGTTCGTGCAGACCGTGGGCCTGACCGTCCAGAACTTCGTCTCCCCGGCCGTCGGCCTGGCCGTGGCGGTTGCCCTCGTGCGCGGCCTCGTGCGCTCGAGCGGCGCGGCGCTCGGCAACTTCTGGGTCGACCTCGTGCGCGGACTGTTCCGTGTGATCGTACCGATCGCCCTCGTCGGCGCGGTCGTGCTGCTGCTCGGTGGCGTCATCCAGAACCTCACCGAACCGACGACGGTCACGACGCTCTCGGGCGGGCACCAGGTGATCCAGGGCGGCCTCGTCGCCTCGCAGGAGGCGATCAAGGAGCTCGGCACCAACGGTGGTGGCTACTTCAACGCCAACTCGGCGCACCCCTTCGAGAACCCCAACGCGTTCACCAACCTCGTCGAGATCTTCCTGCTCCTCGTCATCCCGTTCTCGCTGCCGCGCACCTACGGCGTCATGGTCGGCGACCGCCGCCAGGGCTGGACGGTCCTCGGCTTCATGGCGACCCTCTGGGTCCTCATGCTCAGCGTGGTCACGTGGTCGGAGGTGCACGCAGCGTCCGGCCCGCTGGCCGGGATGGAGGGCAAGGAGCTCCGCTTCGGCGTGTGGCCCTCGGCGCTCTTCGCGACGAGCACGACGGCCACGTCGACCGGGGCCGTCAACTCGATGCACGAGAGCTTCTCGGCGCTCGGGGGCGGTGGCGCGCTGTTCAACATGATGCTCGGCGAGCTGTCGCCGGGTGGCGTCGGCACGGGCCTCTACAGCGCGCTGCTCGTGGCCGTCCTCACGGTGTTCCTCGCCGGTCTCATGGTCGGGCGCACCCCCGAGCTGGTCGGCAAGCAGATCGGGCGTCGCGAGATCACCCTGACCGCCCTCGCCGTCCTCGTCATGCCGACCCTCGTCCTCGCCTTCACCGGTATCGGGATGGTGGCGCCTCTCGTGTCGTCACAGATGCTCGCCACGGGTCCGCACGGCCTCACCGAGGTCATGTACGCCTACACGTCCGCGGCGAACAACAACGGCAGCGCCTTCGCCGGGTTCTCCGCCGACACTCCCTACACCAACCTCACGCTGGCGCTGTGCATGTTCCTGGGCCGGTTCGCCCCCATCGTCTTCGTGCTCGCCCTGGCCGGCTCCCTTGTGGCACAACGTCGCCGACCGATCACCGCCGGCACGCTCCCCACCCACACCCCCACCTTCATCGGCTTGTTCGTCGGGGTGGCCGTCATCGTCGGCGGTCTCACCTTCTTCCCGGCCCTGGCCCTCGGTCCCCTCGCGGAGGCACTCTCATGACCCCCTCGTCGACGACGAAGTCGTCACGCACCACGCCCGGCAGCGAGCCGGCGTCCCGGCCCGCACGCGCTGGCCGCGAGGCCCTCATCCGGCCCGGCCGGTCGAGCACGACGTACGCGCAGCTCGCGCGGCAGCTCGTCACGACCTTTCCCCAGGCCGTCGCCAAGCTCGACCATCGTCACGTCTGGCGCAGCCCGGTCATGTTCGTCGTGTGGGTCGGCTCGGTGGTCACGACCGTCCAGGCTGTCGTCGACCCCTCGTGGTTCGCCTGGGCCGTCGCCGTCTGGCTCTGGGCCACGGTCCTCTTCGCCAACATGGCCGAGGCCGTCGCCGAGGGCCGTGGCAAGGCACAGGCGGCCACGTTGCGCGCCACCCGGAAGACCACCACGGCCCAGCGTCGACTCCCCGATGGTTCCCTCGAGACCGTCGCAGCGTCGGACCTCGCGATCGGCGACCTCGTCGTGGTCCGACCGAACGAGGTCATTCCCGGCGACGGCGACGTCGTCGAGGGCATGGCCACCGTCGACGAGTCGGCCATCACCGGCGAGTCCGCCCCGGTCATCCGCGAGTCCGGCGGTGACCGAAGCGCGGTCACCGGGGGTACGACCGTCCTGTCCGACGGGATCACCGTGCGCATCACGACCAAGCCCGGTGAGACCTTCATCGACCGGATGATCGCCCTCGTCGAAGGCGCCTCGCGTCAGAAGACCCCCAACGAGATCGCGCTCACGATCCTGCTCACCGTGCTGACGATCATCTTCCTGCTGGCCGTCATGGCGATGCAGCCGATGGCGATCTACTCAGGCCAGGCGCAGTCGCCGGTCGTGCTCGTCGCCCTGCTCGTCTGCCTGATCCCGACGACCATCGGTGCGCTGCTGTCGGCGATCGGCATCGCCGGAATGGACCGCCTCGTGCAGCACAACGTGCTCGCCATGTCCGGCCGCGCCGTCGAGGCCGCCGGCGACGTGTCGACGCTGCTGCTCGACAAGACCGGCACCATCACGTTCGGCAACCGTCGGGCGACCGAGCTCCTGGCCGCCCCGGGGCTCGACAACGGCGGGGTCACCCGGGCGGCATACGTCTCGTCACTCGCGGACGAGACCCCGGAGGGACGCTCCATCGTCGAGCTGGCCGCGTCGGCGCTCGACGCGCCGTCGCGAGAGGCGCTCGACCGGCTGCCCCGGGCCGGAGCCACCTTCGTCGAGTTCAGTGCCGCGACCCGGATGTCGGGCGCCGACCTGCCCGACGGCACGGCCTACCGCAAGGGCGCGGCAGACTCGGTCGCCCGGTGGGTGACGGGCCTCGGCGGCGAGATGCCGAGCGGCGTGCTCACCGAGGTCGACGGCATCGCGAGCTCCGGTGGCACCCCGCTCGCCGTCGCGGTGCGGGAGCAGGGCCGACCGCCTCGCGTGCTCGGCGTCATCCACCTCAAGGACGTCGTCAAGCCGGGCATGAAGGAACGCTTCGCGCAGCTGCGCGCCATGGGCATCAAGACCGTGATGGTCACGGGCGACAACCCGTTGACCGCCAGGTCGATCGCGGCCGAGGCCGGGGTCGACGACTTCCTCGCGGAGGCGACACCGGAGGACAAGATGGCGCTCATCAAGCGGGAGCAGCACGGGGGCCGGCTCATCGCCATGACCGGGGACGGCACGAACGACGCACCGGCGCTGGCGCAGAGCGACGTGGGCGTCGCGATGAACACCGGCACGTCGGCGGCCAAGGAGGCGGCCAACATGGTCGACCTCGACTCCGACCCGACCAAGCTCATCGACATCGTCTCCATCGGGAAGCAGCTGCTCATCACCCGCGGAGCCCTGACGACCTTCTCGATCGCCAACGACATCGCGAAGTACTTCGCCATCATCCCGGCGATGTTCGTCGTCCTCTTCCCCGGCCTCGACGCGCTGAACATCATGGGCCTCGCCTCGCCGAGATCGGCGATCGTCTCGGCAGTCATCTTCAACGCGCTCATCATCATCGCGCTGATTCCCTTGTCGCTGAAAGGTGTTCGTTATCGCGCGATCGGCAGCACGGAGCTCCTTCGGCGCAACATCCTCGTCTACGGCCTGGGCGGCATCATGGCCCCGTTCATCGGGATCAAGCTGATCGACCTCGTCGTGAGCCACCTCCCCGGAATGATGTGATCCCCGTGACCAGCACCCTGAACACGTTCGTCAAGCAGTCCCGGGCCGGCCTGCGCGCCATGCTCGTCTTCACCGTCCTCTTCGGCCTGCTCTACCCAGCCGTCGTCTGGGGCGTGGGGCGAGTCGTCGCTCCTGACCAGTCCGCCGGTTCGCTCGTCACCGTCGACGGCACGGTCGCCGGGTCGTCCCTCGTCGGGCAGCAGTGGACGGGCGCCCAGTGGTTCTGGGGCCGCCCGTCTGCCAGCAGCTACTCGGGCGACACGAGCGGGGGTTCGAACCTCTCCGGCTCCGCGCTCGGTGCCGAGGTCGCCAAGCGGGCGGCTGCCGCCGGACTCGACCCGGCCTCCTCACCGGCCGATGCCCTGACGGCCTCCGCCAGCGGGCTCGACCCGCACATCTCCCCCGCGTATGCCGCCGCCCAGGTTGCGCGCGTCGCCGCGGCCCGCGGACTCGACGTCGCCCGCGTGCGGGCGCTCGTGGCGGCGCACACCCAGGACCGGGTCGGCGGGTTCCTCGGCGAGCCACGCGTCAACGTCCTCGAGCTCAACCTCGCCTTGGAGCGCCTGACGGCGCCCGGCCACGGATGACCTGAGAGGATCGCGACATGGGGCGAGGCTCGCTGCGGATCTACCTCGGTGCGGCGCCGGGAGTGGGCAAGACCGTCGCGATGCTCGATGAGGCCCACCGTCGCCTCGACCGTGGCACCGACGTCGTCGTGGGCTACGTCGAGACGCACGGACGGCCGCACACCGCTGCGCTGCTCGACGGCCTCGAGGTGCTGCGGCGTCGCCAGGTGACCTACCGCGGAACCACCCTGACCGAGCTCGACGTCGACGCGGTCCTGGCCCGCCGTCCCCACGTGGTGCTCGTCGACGAGCTCGCTCACACGAACGTGCCCGAGGCCACCGGGCTCGGCGACGGGCTCGGCGACGGGCTCGGCGACGGGCTCGGCGACGGGCTCGGCGACGGGTCCGCCGCGGGCGAGGAGGGCGACGTCCACCCTGTGGGGCGACACGAGAAGCGCTGGCAGGACGTCGAGCAGATCCTCGAGGCGGGCATCGACGTCATCTCGACGGTGAACATCCAGCACCTCGAGTCGCTCAACGACGTCGTCGAGTCGATCACCGGCATACGGCAGCACGAGACGGTGCCCGACGAGGTCGTGCGGCGGGCGGACCAGGTCCAGGTCGTCGACATGTCACCCGAGGCCCTGCGCCGCCGGATGGCGCACGGCAACATCTACGGACCCGACCAGGTCGACGCCGCCCTGGCCAACTACTTCCGCGTCGGCAACCTCTCGGCCCTGCGCGAGATCGCGCTCCTGTGGCTCGCCGACCGCGTCGACGAGGCCCTCGAGCGCTACCGGGCCGACCAGGGCATCAGCGACCAGTGGCCGGCCCGCGAGCGGATCGTCGTCGCGCTGACCGGGGGCGCCGGCAGCGAGACGCTGCTCCGGCGCGGCGCCCGCATCGCGACCCGGGCAGCCGGCGGCGACCTCATCGCCTGCCACGTCCAGTCGGCAGAAGGCCTGGCCTCCACCGACCCGGCAGCGCTCGCGCGCCTCCGCAGGCTGGCGGGCGACCTCGGCGCCGAGTTCCAGAACGTCTCGGGCCCCGACGTGGCCGAGGCGATCCTCGACCATGCCCGTGGCGTCAACGCCACGCAGATCGTCGTCGGGGTCAGCCGCCGCAGCCGTTGGCAGCAGATCCTGCGACCGAGCATCGCCTCCGAGGTCGCGGACCGCTCCGGCGACATCGACGTCCACCTCGTCCCGCACGAGGGCTCAAAGGTCGGTCGCCGCAGCGCACGAGCCGCCGGCCTGCCCAGACGTCGTGTCCTCGGCGGGCTGCTGCTGGCCGTCGTCGCCCTCGTGGCCATGACCGCGGCGCTCGTCGCGACGCGCGGGGGCCACACCCTGTCGCTGGACCTGCTGCTCTACCTCGCACTGACCGTGGCCTGTGCCCTCGTCGGCGGCATCTGGCCCGCGCTCTTCTGCGCCGTCGTCGGCTCGCTCGTCGTCAACTGGTTCTTCACCGAGCCCCGGGGCACCCTGACCATCAGCGACGCACCGAACGCGCTGGCGCTCGCCGTCTTCGTCCTGGTGGCGATGGCGGTCTCCTCGGTCGTCAACGTCGCCGCCCGACGGACCGAGCAGGCGATCTCGGCAGAGCGCGAGTCGGCGGCCCTCGCGGCGATGAGCCGTGACCTGCTGGCCGAGCCCCGCCCCCTGCCGGCACTGCTCGAGCACGCTCGGGACGACCTCGGGATGCGGTCCGCCGTTCTCACCGAGTCGGGCGAGGACCGGCCGTCGACGGTCGTCGCCTCGACGGACCCGCTCCTGCCGGCTGGCAGCACCGTGCCGGCCGCGACGACGTGGGCGCTCGATGTCACCGTCGACGACGGCGTGCACCTGCTGCTCGACGGACCGCCCGTTGCTGCCGAGGACCAGCGCGTCGTCGGTGCCTACGCGGCCCACGCCGCCATCCTGCACGGACGCGAACAGCTCGTTCGAGCCGCACGCGAGGCCGCCGGACTGGCCCGCGACAACGCCGCCCGCACGACCCTGCTCGCCGCCGTCTCGCACGACCTACGCACTCCGCTCTCGAGCATCAAGGCCGGCGTGTCCACCCTGCGTCAGTCCGGCCTCGACCTGACTCCGGAGGACGAGGCCGAGCTGCTCGAGTCGATCGAGGAGAGCGCCGATCGCCTCGACGCCCTCATCGGTAACCTCCTCGACCTCTCCCGGCTGGAGACGGGGGCGGTGCGCCCCCACCACCACTCCGTCGACGTGCTCGATGCCGTCGTCTCCACGGTGCGCACGACGTCCGAGCCGGACCGCGTCGAGGTCGACCTCGAGGCGGACCTGCCCCTGGTCCGCGCTGACCTCGGCCTGCTCGACCGGGTGCTCGCCAATGTCGTCGAGAACGCCCTGAGGCACAGCGGCGACGCCGAGGTGCGCCTCACGGCGGGGCGCATCGCAGACACGGTGCAGCTGCGCGTCATCGACCGGGGCCCTGGGGTCGGTGATGCCGACAAGGAGCGGATCTTCGCTGCCTTCCAGCGGGCCGGTGACGCTCCGCAGGGCGACGGACTCGGCCTCGGGCTGGCCGTGGCCCGCGGACTCATGAACGTCATGGGGGGCTCCCTCGTGGCCGAGGACACCCCGGGAGGTGGCCTCACCATGCTCATCGAGCTGCCGCTCGCGCCTGCCCCCCAGGCCGCTCAGGAGGAGGAGACGTGACCCGAGTACTCGTCGTCGACGACGACCCACGGCTGCAGCGCACGCTGTCGATCGCCCTGCGGGCGCACGGCAACGAGGTCGTGACCGCCTCTGACGGCCGCACCGCGGTGCAGTCGGTGGCCGAGGACGCGCCCGACGTCGTCATCCTCGACCTCGGGCTGCCCGACCTCGACGGCACCGAGGTGCTGCGCCGCATCCGCGCCGCGTCGGTCGTGCCCGTCATCGTCCTGTCTGCCCGCCACGAGTCCGACGACAAGATCGAGGCCCTCGACCTCGGTGCCGACGACTACGTGACGAAGCCCTTCGGTGTCGAGGAGCTGCTGGCCCGGGTGCGGGCTGCGGTGCGGCGCGGCAGCGACCTCGGTCGGCACCTCGCGCCGGTCGTCACCGGCCACTTCACCCTCGACTTCGCCGAGCGGCGCGCGACGGTCGCCGGTGAGGACGTCCGGCTCACGCCGACGGAGTGGCGCCTGCTCGAGGCGCTGTGCCGGGAGCCCGGGCACCTCGTCCAACAGCAGGACCTGCTCCGCGCCGTCTGGGGTCCGTCCTACGGGCGAGAGTCGAACTACCTCCGCGTCTACGCCAACCAGCTGCGCCGCAAGCTCGAGCCCGACCCGGCCAGCCCGCGCCACCTGCTCACCGAGCCCGGCCTCGGCTACCGCTTCAACCCCTGACCCACTCAACCCCGACCGTCGAGAGGCCACATGTGGCCGCTTCGCCCCCGTCGAGAGGCCACGTGTGGCCGCCTTGCCCACGTCGAGAGGCCACATGTGGCCGCTTCGCCCCCGTCGAGAGGCCACGTGTGGCCGCCTTGCCCACGTCGAGAGGCCACGTGTGGCCGCCTCGTCACGGCTGATCCGCGCCACATCGGGCGAGTCGCCAACGGTTGGGAGGCGACCATTCGTGGCCCCTCGACCGTTGGGAGGCGACCATTCGTGGCCTCTCGACGGTTGAAGGGTGCGGGTCAGTAGCGCTCGCGGCCGCCGCGGTCGGTGAGGTTCCAGGCGTCCTCGGACTCCTCGTCGTCCTCGTCGACCGTGCGCGTCATGTCGCCCGGGGTCCACCGGGCCGTGGGCACCGCCGTCGTCTCGTCGTCGAGGCGCTGTTCGCCGCGCTGGGCGACGATGGCGGCCGTCCGCTGGGGCGCAGCGTCCGGCTCGGCGTCGTCGGCATACTGCGCCGAGACCTCCGGGGGTTCCACGTCGACGGGCGGGGCGGCATACGGCTCGGCGGGCTCGATGAAGTCGTCGATGTCGACGGGCTCGTTGGGGTGCGGCACGTCGTCGCCGCGCAGCAGCGCGAGCGTCTGCTCGAGGTCGTCCGGGCGCACGAGCACGTCACGGGCCTTGGAGCCCTCGCTCGGCCCCACCACCCCGCGCGACTCGAGCAGGTCCATGAGGCGGCCGGCCTTGGCGAAGCCGACGCGCAGCTTGCGCTGGAGCATCGACGTCGAGCCGAACTGCGTCGTGACGACGAGCTCGGTGGCCTGGAGCAGCACGTCGAGGTCGTCGCCGATGTCGTCGTCGATCTGCTTCTTGGGTGCCGCGACGGTGACGTTCTCGACGTAGTTGGGCTTGAGCTGGGTCGTGACGAACTTGACGACCTCGTGGATCTCGGACTCGTTGACCCACGCGCCCTGCACACGCATCGGCTTGCTCGCGCCCATCGGCAGGAAGAGCGCGTCACCCTGGCCGATGAGCTTCTCGGCGCCGGGCTGGTCGAGCACGACGCGGGAGTCCGCCAGGGACGAGGTCGCGAACGCCATGCGCGAGGGCACGTTGGCCTTGATCAGGCCGGTGACGACGTCGACCGAGGGGCGTTGCGTCGCGAGGACGAGGTGAATGCCGGCGGCTCGCGCGAGCTGCGTGATGCGCACGACCGACTCCTCGACGTCGCGCGGGGCGACCATCATGAGGTCGGCGAGCTCGTCGACGACGACGAGCAGGTAGGGGTAGGTCGTGATCTGGCGCTCGGACCCCGGCAGCGGCTTGACCTTGCCCGCGCGGACCGCCTTGTTGAAGTCGTCGACGTGCTTGAACCCGAACGCCGCGAGGTCGTCGTAGCGCTGGTCCATCTCCTTGACGACCCAGGCGAGCGCCTCGGCCGCCTTCTTCGGGTTCGTGATGATCGGCGTGATGAGGTGCGGGATGCCTTCGTATGCCGTGAGCTCGACGCGCTTCGGGTCCACGAGGATGAGGCGCACCTCTTCAGGCGTGGCGCGCATGAGGATCGAGGTGATCATCGAGTTGACGAAGCTCGACTTTCCGGAGCCCGTGGCTCCGGCGACGAGCAGGTGCGGCATCTTCGCGAGGTTGGCGATGACGTAGGCGCCCTCGACGTCCTTGCCCACACCCATGACCATCGGGTGCTCGTTGCCGCGCGCCGTGTGGCTGCGCAGCACGTCGCCGAGCGAGACGTTCTCGCGGTCGAGGTTGGGGATCTCGATCCCGATGGCGGACTTGCCGGGGATCGGGCTGAGGATGCGGACGTCGGCCGAGGCGACGGCATACGCGATGTTCTTCGACAGGGCTGTGACGCGCTCGACCTTGGTACCTGAGCCGAGCTCGACCTCGTAGCGCGTGACCGTCGGGCCGCGCGTGAAGCCCGTGACGGCGGCGTCGATGTCGAACTGGTCGAAGACGTTGGTCAGGGACTCGACGACACGGTCGTTGGTCTCGCTGCGCGTCTTGTGCGCCGGGCCTGGCGTCAGCATCGCCGGGTCGGGCAACCGGTAGGTGATGTCGCCGCCGAGGCTCAGCTGCTCGACCCGCGCCGGCAGCTCCGACATGGGCGGCGGGATGAGCTCGGCCTTGGGGCCGATCTTGCTCGTGTCGGGGGCGCCGAGGGTCTTCGGGTCCGTCGCGTCGATGACCTTCTCGCGGCCCTTGTCGCCGCTCATCTCGCCGCCGGGGCGCGGCGCCAGCAGGCCGGGCGGGGTCGCGCGCTTCTCGCCGGGGCGCGGCCCCGTGGCGCCCTCGTCCTCGAGGGCCTTCTGGGCTGCCTGGCGGAAGGCCTCGTCGCCGTCGCGCTCGGACAGGTCCACGGGCTTGCGGCGGGCGCGCTTGACGGCGGCCGCCGGGGCGTCGTCGGCGTCGTCGTGCTGGTCGTCCTCGTGGCCCCGGTCGATGACGAGGGCCCGGAGCTGACGCATCCGGGTCGGGATCATGTTGACCGGGGTGGCCGTGACGACGAGCAGGCCGAAGAGGCCGAGCATGATGAGCAGGACGACCGCACCGTAGGTGGAGACGGCCGCGGCGAGCGGGCTCGACGCGAGGAAGCCGAGGATGCCGCCGGCGGCACGCATGCCGTCGGCGCCGTCGGGCGGGTTGGGGATGCCGTCGGCGAGGTGCGACAGGCCGCACGCAGCGAAGGTCAGCGCGATGGTGCCGACGACGACGCGGTTGGTGGCGGCGTCGTCCTGGGGGGCGCGCAGCATGCGCAGGCCGAGGGCGATCAGGACGAGCGGCACGGCATACGCGACGCGACCGAAGGTGCCGGCGAAGACCGCGTGCACGACGTCGCCGAAGGTGCCGGAGACGCCCCACCACTCGCGGGCGGCGACGACGACGGCCAGCGCGATGAGGGCGAAGCCGATGCCGTCGCGGCGGTGCTCCGGCTCGAGGTCCGCGGCGCTGTGGCCCACGCGACGCACCGCTCCCCCGGCCAGGTGCGAGACGCCCATCCACGTGTTGCGCATCGCGCCGAGCGGGAAGGGCAGGCCACCGCCCCGGGCCTTGGACGCGGCCTTGGCGGCCGGTTTGCGGGCGGCGGGCTTGCGCTGCGCGGGCCGGGTCGAGCGGGCTGCGGGCGGGCGCGACGTGGCACCGCCCGAGGACCCCTTGGCGCGTGTGGCCGCGGTGGTGCTCGAGCGCTGGCTGCTGGACGGACGTGACGCCATGGTGGCACCGTACGTCAACGCGCTGCTGAACTCACGCGTCACACGCGCAACAGCGGTGGCCGGTCTGCGGGGTTCGAGGAGAGCTTCCGTATGCCGAGTGCGTGGCTCGCGTGGGTCGCCGCCCGGCCGCGCCTCGGATGTCGTCTCAGATCGCGACATCCCGGTACCGACTGGTGGACAGACGGCTGGTGCGGCCCCTATCGTCCTTGCCAGGTCATGAGTGCCAGTGACAAGCCCCGGCTCGCTGGCCAGCAACCCTCCTCCGCGGTGGGGTGCTCCGGGTGACGACCAGGCCACCCTCGGTCCGAACGTGCGATCGAGGTCGGCAAGCGCGGACCCGCACCGGGTGGGTCCCATGACCCAGGAGCACTGGCATGTCGGTCCTGTCCTCGACCCGTCCCTCTTCCCACCCCGCCGCTCACCCGGCGTCCTCGCCCTGTGGCGGGACGTCGGCACCGGTCGTGCGCAGCCGTGCGCTGCACGTCGTGCCCGAGGCGCGCACGCTGCCCACCGTCGTCGGCGCGGGGCTGCGCGTCCCGACGCTCCACGGCGACGCGGCATACGCCAACCTCGACCACGCCGCCTCGACGCCCGCGCTCGAGACGGTCAAGGCGGCCGTCGACCGCGCGCTCGAGACCTACTCCTCCGTGCACCGCGGCGCGGGCTTCGCCTCACGGCTGACGAGCGCGTGGTACGAGCAGGCCCGCGAGGAGGTCGCGGCGTTCGTCGGCGCCCGGGAGAGCGACTCGGTCGTCTTCACCCGCTCGACGACGGACTCGTGGGCGCTGCTCAGCAAGGCGCTGCCGAGTCGCACGACGGTCTTCGTCTTCGGCACCGAGCACCACTCGACGCTGCTGCCGTGGGGGCGCTTCCGCACGGTGCGCCTCCCCGTCCCGCAGACCGTCGAGGACGCGCACCTCCTGCTCGAGGAGGCGTTGACGGACCACCCGTCGCGCCACCGCCTCGTCGTCGTCGCCGCGGCGTCCAACGTCACCGGCGAGGTGTGGCCCGTCGAGCGTCTCGCCGCCCTCGCCCACGGGCACGGTGCCCGGATCGCCGTCGACGCGGCCCAGCTGTCGGCGCACCGCACCATCGACCTCGCCGCGTGGGACGCCGACTACGTCGCGTTCTCGGGCCACAAGACGTATGCCCCCTACGGCGCGGGGGTGCTCGCCGGGCGCGCCGACTGGCTCGACGCCGGGCACCCCTACCTGCTCGGCGGTGGCGCGACCCGGTCGGTGACCGAGGACGGCACGACCTGGGCGACCGGCCCGGCGCGCCACGAGGGCGGCAGCCCCAACGTCCTCGGCGCGATCGCCCTCGCGGCGGCGTGCTCGACCATCGCCCGCCACCGCGAGGCCATCGAGGAGCACGAGTCCCGCCTGCTTGACCGGCTGCGCACCGGGCTCGACGAGGTGGCCGGTGTCGAGGTCCTCTCGATCTTCGGCGACGACAGCGACCGCGTCGGCGTCGTGGCCTTCACCGTCGAGGGCTGGGACTCCTCCCTCGTCTCGCAGGTGCTCTCCGTCGAGCACGGCATCGGCGTGCGCGACGGCAAGTTCTGCGCCCACCTGCTCGTCGACGAGCTCCTCGAGGACCCGTGGGGCGAGCGCCCGGCCACGGCCGTCCGCGCGAGCATCGGCCTCGGCAGCACCCGCGAGGGCGTCGAGCGGCTCGTCGCCGCCGTCGCCCGGCTGGTCGAGCACGGCACCGACGCGGTGTGGACCCGCACCGGTGGCAGCTGGACGGTCGAGGGCACCGACCCGCGCGACGTCGAGGTCGCCCGTCCCTGGTGACCCCCGGCGGGTGCTCCTGCCCCATGTCGCGCGTCAGCGCGTCAGCGCGTCAGCGCGCCGGCAGGTGGTAGCTCGCCCACACGGCCGCGTGGTCGGCCCGGTTGAACGCCACCTGACCGGCCGCGACGACCGTCAGGCGCCGGCTCAGCAGGTGGTCGAGCTGCACGAACGGCGGCAACCGGTTGCCCGCGAAGGGCCAGGTGCGCACCCAGCCCTGACCGTCGGTGCGCTGGGCGTCGTCGAGTCCCTCCGCAAGGTCACGGAAACCGGGGTGACCGAAGCTCGCGTTGAAGTCGCCCGCCATGACGACAGGCTGGTCGCCGGCGAGGTGCTCCTTCCACGCCTGGAGAGCGCTCAGCCCCGCGCGCCACTGGGCGGTGTCGCCCTGGAGCGGCGCCGTGGGGTGCGCGACCTTGAGCCGCACCGTGCCCTCCGGCGCCGTGACGTCGACCTCGGGCTGCACGCTCTGCGTGGCCTCGACCGTCGCGTCGGTGCCGGGGTTGCGCATCGAGAGCGGGTAGCGCGACAGGATCATCGTCCCGGTGAACGTGCTGGCCCGCGCGATCCCCTCGCGATGGGTGAAGTAGTCGCTCGCACCCTCGGCGTCGAGCCGTCGCATGATCGCGGGCGTCGCCTCCGTGACGACGAGGACGTCGACGTCGTGGAACCGCACGGCGTCCATGAGCTGCCCGGCGTTGGCGGAACCGATCCACGTGTTCGCCGACATGACCGTGAGGTCGCGGCTGGCCTTCGGGGAGGAGGTCGCCCGGAAGGCGGGCGCCGCGACCGTCGCAGCGACGACGAACGCGACGACGACCGGGATCAGCATCCGCCACCGGCGCAGCACCAGGGTCGCGACGGCGAGCAGTCCCAGGCCGACGACGACGAACGGCCCTGCCGTCTGGAGCACGACGACGAGGTATGCCGTCGAGTCGTACCAGCGCAACGCCCCGACCGCGACGAGCACGAGCAGCAGGACCCCGATGACGACGTCGAGCCAGAGCCGACGACCCCGGCGGCCGGGGAACTCGTGCCGGCCGCCGCGCGAGGAGCCCGGCGTGTCGCCCTGTGGGGCGCGGTCCGCGCGGTGCGCGTCGGCGCGTGCGGTCCCCCCGTCGACCTCCTGCACCGTCACCTCAGGCCTGCAGCACGACCGGGATGATCATCGGGCGGCGGCGGATCTTGCCCCCGACCCAGGAGCCGACCGCGCGGCGGATGACCTGCTGGAGCTGCTGGTCGTCCCGGACCCCCTTGGCGACGGCCTCCTCGATGGCCCGCTCGACCTTGGGGATGACCTGCTGGAAGACCTCGTCGTCCTCGACGAACCCGCGGGCCGTGATCTCCGGGCCGCTCGCGATCTTGCCGGTGGCCGCGTCGAGCACGACGACACAGGTGATGAAGCCCTCGTCGCGCAGGATGCGGCGGTCCTTGAGCAGGGCCTCGTCGGCGCCGCCCACGCTGCTGCCGTCGACGTAGACGTAGCCGCACTCGACGACACCGACGACCGACGCCTGTCCGTCGACGAGGTCGACCACGACGCCGTCCTCGGCCAGCACGACGTTGTCCTCGTGGACGCCGGAGGCGATGGCGAGCTGGGCGTTGGCGTACATGTGCCGCCACTCGCCGTGGACCGGGAGCACGTTGCGCGGCTTGACGATGTTGTAGCAGTAGAGCAGCTCGCCGGCGCTGGCGTGGCCGGAGACGTGCACCTTGGCGTTGCCCTTGTGCACGACGGTGGCGCCGAGGCGCATCAGGCCGTTGATGATGCGGTAGACGGCGTTCTCGTTGCCGGGGATGAGGCTGCTCGCCAGCAGCACCGTGTCGCCGGGGCCGACGTCGATGCGGTGCTCGCGGTTGGCCATCCGCGACAGGGCGGCCATCGGCTCGCCCTGGGAGCCGGTGCAGATGAGGACGAGCTCGTCGTCGCGCAGGCTGTCGATCTTCTTGATGTCGACGAGGATGCCGTCGGGCACCCTGAGGTAGCCGAGCTCGGCCGCGATGCCCATGTTGCGCACCATCGAGCGCCCCACCATGGCCACCTTGCGGCCGGCCTTCTCGGCCGCGTCGAGCACCTGCTGGACGCGGTGCACGTGGCTGCTGAAGCACGCGACGATGATCCGGCGCTCGGCGTGGCGGAAGACCTTGTCGATGGCGGGCGCGATCTCGAGCTCGGGCGTCGTGAAGCCGGGGACGTCGGCGTTCGTCGAGTCGGTGAGGAAGAGGTCGACGCCCTCCTCGCCGAGCCGGGCGAAGGCGCGGAGGTCGGTCAGGCGTCCGTCCAGGGGCAGCTGGTCCATCTTGAAGTCGCCGGTGTGCAGCAGGGTGCCGGCCTCGGTGCGCACGAAGACGGCGAGCGCGTCGGGGATCGAGTGGTTGACGGCGACGAACTCGAGGTCGAAGACGCCGAGCTTCTCGCGCTGCCCCTCCTTCACGGCCATGGTGTAGGGCCGGATGCGGTGCTCCTTGAGCTTGGCCTCGATGAGGGCGAGGGTCAGCGTGGAGCCGATGATCGGGATGTCGCCCTTGAGCTTGAGCAGGTAGGGCACCGCGCCGATGTGGTCCTCGTGGCCGTGCGTGAGGACGATGGCCACGATGTCGTCGAGCCGGTCGGCGATGTAGCTGAAGTCCGGGAGGATGAGGTCGACACCGGGGTGGTGGTCCTCGGGGAAGAGCACGCCGCAGTCGATGACGAGGAGCTTGCCCTTCGTCTCGAGCACGGCCATGTTGCGTCCGACCTCGCCGAGCCCACCGAGTGCGACGACCCGCAGGCCGTTGTCGGGGAGGGCTGGGGGCGTGGTCAGCTCGGGGTGCGGATGGCTCACAGGTGTCCTGTCATTCGGTGGTGCTGCCGGGCCGTCGAGGGCTCCGGTCGGAGGTCATGGGGCGGTCACCCGACCGCCGGGGGCGCCGGGACCGCGGCGATCGCCTCGCGCACGAGCCTGGTCTGCACCTCGTCCGCGGGCACGAGCGGCAGCCGCACGGCCGGAGAGTCGATGAGTCCCTGGGCGGCCAGGCCCGCCTTGGCCATGATCGCGCCCTGGGTGACGTTCATGACGGCATTGACGAGCGGGACGAGGCGACGGTGCACCGCGCGGGCATCGTCCCAGCGCCCCGCGACGACGGCGTCGGCCATCTCGCGGTAGGCGCCGGGCGCGACCTGGGAGGTGACGCCGACGAAACCGACGGCGCCGTTGACGAAGTGCGCGAGGTTCATCGCGTCGTCGCCGGAGTACCAGTCGAGGCCGGTCTCCTGCATCATCTCGCCGGCGAACCAGAGGTCGCCGCGGGCGTCCTTGACCGCGGTGATGCGGTCGTGCTCGGCGATGCGCAGGTAGGTCTCGCGGGCGATGGCGATGCCCGAGCGGCCCGGGATGTCGTAGACCATGACGGGCAGGTCGCTGGCGTCGGCGAGCGCCGTGAAGTGGGCGACGAGCCCGGCCTGCGGTGGTTTGTTGTAGTACGGCGTGACGGCCAGGACAGCGTCCGCGCCGGCCTTCTGGGCCAGGCGCACCGACTCGATGCTCTTGGCGGTGTCGTTGCTGCCGGCGCCGGCGATGATGACGCAGCGGTCCCCGACAGCACCGATGACGGCGCGGAGCAGCTCGTCCTTCTCGTCCGCCGACGTCGTGGGCGACTCACCGGTCGTGCCCGAGACGACGAGGCCGTCGTGCCCCGAGTCGACGAGGTGCGTCGCGACCCGCTGGGCGGCGTCGAAGTCGATCGAACCGTCAGGCCGCATGGGCGTGACGATCGCCGAGAGGACACGTCCGAGGGCGGGTGCGTCAGGCATGCGCCCAAGGTTAGCGCCCGGGCCTCCGCGCTCGGCGCCGCGCCCACGTCGGGCGCGCCAGCGTGCCGGTCACGGGCATACAAGAGGCGAGGCACTACTCGCTCGGGGGTCCGAGTAGTGCCTCGCCACCCCCTCCATCGCGGGCGGTCGACGGGCGTTACAGCCCGGACCGATGTTTTTTGGGGCAGCGTGCGTATGCCGTGTCAGCGGCGCCGCTCGTAGGTGACCCAGGCGAAGCCGGGGTGCTCGTCGCGCGCCGTCTCGGTCCAGTGGGCGGGGTCGATCTGCGGGAAGGTGACGGAACCGTCCGGGGACTGGTCGACCTCGGTCACGAGGAGGCGGGCGGCATACGCCATCGCCTGGCGGTAGACCTCTCCCCCGCCGACGACGAAGACCTGCTCGGCGTCGGCGACGAGCTCGAGCGCATCGTCGAGCGAGTGCGCGACCTCGACGCCGGGCGCGGCCCAGTCACGCTGCCTGGTCACGACGATGCTGCGCCTACCGGGCAGCGCGCCCATCGAGTCGAAGGTGCGCCGGCCCATGACCATCGGGTGGCCCATCGTCGTGCGCTTGAAGAACTTGAGGTCCTCCGAGAGGTGCCACGGCATGGTCAGGCCGTCCCCGATGACCCCGTTGCGCCCGACGGCGGCGATCATGGTCACGTTCGGCCAGGCAGTCGTCATGGCGCCAAGGCTCCCAGACGGACGCGGTTCAGACGGCGATGGGTGCCTTGATGCCCGGCTCGGCGACGTAGTCGACGAGCTCGAAGTCGTCGAGGTCGAAGTCGTCGATGTTCGTCTTGCCGGGCGTGATGCGCATCGTCGGCAGCGGGTGCGGCGTGCGGGTCAGCTGCAGCCGCGCCTGGTCGAGGTGGTTGAGGTAGAGGTGCGCGTCGCCGAGGGTGTGCACGAACTCCCCGGGCTCGAGGTCGGTCAGCTGGGCGACCATCTGCGTCAGCAGGGCGTAGCTCGCGATGTTGAAGGGCACGCCGAGGAAGATGTCGGCGCTGCGCTGGTAGAGCTGGCACGAGAGGCGCCGGCGACCGTCGGACCCGGGCGGCGAGACGTAGAACTGGAACATCGTGTGGCAGGGCGGCAGGGCCATGTCGTCGACGTCGGCGACGTTCCACGCCGAGACGATGAGGCGCCGGCTGTCGGGGTTGGTCCGGATCTGCTCGATGACCTTGGCGATCTGGTCGACGCGGCGGCCGTCGGGGGTGGGCCACGACCGCCACTGGTAGCCGTAGATGGGGCCCAGGTCGCCGGTGACGGGGTCGGCCCACTCGTCCCAGATCGAGATGCCGCGCTCCTGGAGCCAGCGCACGTTGGTGTCGCCGCGGAGGAACCAGAGCAGCTCACCGATGATCGAGCGCAGGTGCAGCTTCTTCGTCGTCATCGCCGGGAAGCCGTCTGCGAGGTCGAAGCGCATCTGGTGGCCGAACACGCTCAGGGTGCCGGTGCCGGTCCGGTCGGACTTCTCCTGGCCGTGGGTCAGGACGTGGTCGAGGAGGTCGAGATACTGCCGCACGGTCCGCAGCCTAACCCCGCTAAGTGACGCCGCGTCGGAGCGCGCCCGGCGCTTCGACGCTGTGTGCAGAGATCGGGGTCCTGGCAACGACTGGTGCACACAGCGCCTCCCCCGGAGTCTCCGGTGTGGATGACTGGGGCCGTTCGCACGCCAACCTCGGCACGCTGGGCACATGCGCGCCGACCGGGTCCTGGAGCAGTTGCCGCGGCTACGCGCCCAGGTTGGCGGTCAGGCGGGTCTGCTCACCCGGGTTCAGGCGCACCGCGCCGGCATCAGCGACGAGGCCATCCGCTGGGCGGTGACCTCCGGCCGCTGGGCCGCGCCCCATCCGGGGGTCTACCTGACGCTGCCGGGTCGCGACGACTGGGAGGTCCGCGCTGTCGCAGCGCTGCTCTTCGTCGGGACCCCGGTGGCGCTTGCCGGACCCAGCGCGGCCTTGGCGTGGGGTTTGGAACGGCGCGAGCCGGACGCGGTCCACGTGGTGGTGCCGGCCGGGCGGAGGGCGAGCACCCGTGCCGGCATCCAGGTCACGCGGTCGAGGCGATTCGCCGACCGGGTCGACGACTGGGCGTGGCCCCACCGCACCACCGTCCCGCACACCGTCCTCGACCTCGGCATGCGGACGCCCCTCGACCGGGTGCTCGGTCTCGCGACGCTCGCCTGCCAGCGTCGGCTCACTGACGAAGCCCGTCTCGCGGCGGCCCTACAGGAACGCCCCGACCAGACGCATCGGGCCCTGCTCCGCGAGTGCCTCGCCGACGTCGGCGCGGGAGCCGAGAGCCCGGCGGAGGTGCGCTTCATCCGCGATGTCGAGCGGGCCCACGGACTACCGACGGCGCTGCGTCAGTACCACCTCGGCGAGCGCAGGCGGTGCGACAACCTCTACCTCGCCGAGCAGCTCGTGCTCGAGGTGGACGGCAGGCTCGGGCACGAGGGGTGGGGCGCCCGGGTCCGCGACCCCGACGGTATACGAGACCGGAAGTCGGCGCGACATGGCCTGTTGACGGTCCGGGCGTTCTGGTCCGACGTCGCCGTGACTCCGTGTGACCTGGCGGCGGAGCTCGGCGAGCTGCTGCGTGCCCGCGGCTGGACGGGATCAGTCGTGCCGTGCAGGCGGCGAGACTGCACGATCGTGGGGCGGAAGGCGGCGTGACTCACCGTCGTGTGTGCACCGGTCGGGGCCAGGACGCCGATTAGTGCACACAGCGCTGGTGAGACCCGGCGTCAGGCGTCGTAGTCGAGGCTGACCGCGTCGGTGACCGGGTGGCTCTGGCAGGCGAGCACGATGCCGGCAGCCACCTCCTCGGGCTCCAGCGCGTAGTTGCGGTCCATCCGCACCTCACCCGACACGAGTCGCGCGCGGCAGGTGCCACACACGCCGTTGGTGCACGAGAAGGGCGCATCGGGCCGGGCCCGCAGGGTCGCGTCGAGGATCGTCTCCTCGCGGCTCGGCATCGGGATGACCGTCGTGCGCCCGTCGAGGTTGACGGTGACCGTGGCCTCGGGCGGCGCGCCGGCGTCGACGACGACCTTGCGCTTCGGTTCGGTCCCGTCGGCGACGTGGAAGATCTCGTGGTGGATGTGGCGCGGGTCGACGCCGCGTCCCGTCAGCAACGCCTCCGCACCGGTGACCATGCCGAACGGTCCGCAGAGGTACCACTCGTCGACCGACCCGACCGGCAGGAGCGAGCCGAAGATCGTCGCGAGGCGCTCGGTGTCGAGCCGACCGTGGAAGAGCTCGACGTCCTGGGCCTCGCGCGACAGCACGTTGATCAGGTGGAAGCGGCCGGGGAAGCGGTTCTTGAGGTCCTCGAGCTCCTCGAGGAACATGATCGAGCTCGTGCGCCGGTTGCCGAAGAGCAGCGTCGCGCGCGAACCGGGCTCGTCCTCCAGGGCGCTCGTCAGCAGCGAGAGCACCGGCGTGATCCCGGAGCCGGCGGCGATCGCGACGTGATGGCGTATGCCGTCCGCCCGGGTCGCGCACGTGAAGGAACCCTGCGGGGTCATGACCTCGACGACGTCGCCGGGCGAGACGACGTCGTTGAGCCAGTTCGACATCCGGCCCTCGGGCACGCGCGCGGCGGCGACCCGGAGTCGACGCCCGGCGGGGTCGGCGCGACGTGACTGGCAGATCGAGTAGGACTGTCGCACGTCCTCGCCGTTGATCGTCGCGCGGAGCGTCAGGTGCTGCCCGGGCTCGAACGCGAACTCGTCGACGAGCTCCCCCGGCACGGCGAAGGTCACGGCGACCGCGTCCTCCGTCAACCGCTCGACCGAGGAGACGGCGAGGGGATGGAAGCGCGCCCGGTGGCGCGCGGCGGCGGCGGTCGGCGTGGTCGAAGAGAGCTCGGCCGCGGCCGGGGTGGTGACGTCGGTCATTCAGATGGCCTTGAACTCGTCGAAGGGCTCGAGGCACGCGTTGCACCGGCGCAGGGCCTTGCAGGCGGTCGAACCGAAGTGGGCGATCTCGGAGGTGTCGGTGGACCCGCAGTGTGGGCACGCGACGACGTGACGGCTGAGGGTCACGGCGACCGGGCCGTGCGCCTCGCCCGTCGGCACCGGCCCGGGCGGGGCGATCCCGAACCGCTGCAGAGCTGCTCGGCCCTCGTCGCTCATCCAGTCGGTCGTCCACGCCGGCGACAGCTGGGTGTGCACGTCGGCCGCATACCCCTGGCGAGCGGACTCGAAGACGATGCGGGACGCGATGGCCTCCATGGCGGGGCATCCGCTGTAGGTGGGGGTGATCGTCACCACGACCGTGTGCGCTTGCTCGTCGACGTCGACCGACCGGAGGATGCCCAGGTCGGCGATGCTGATGACCGGCACCTCGGGGTCCGGGATGCGCGAGATCACCTGTGCGACAGCAGATTCCGCCGCCACGACACTCACCACGTCGCGCCGGGGTGGGAGCGCGCGATGTGCTGCATCTCGGCGAGGAGGTATCCCATGGGCCGCGAGTGGATGCCGGCACGGCCGCCCCGCGAGCGCCACCGTGACCCGTCGGGCAGCGTCAGGGTCGCCTGCTCGACGACGCGCGCGACCCGGTCGACGACAGCCTGGTGCAGGGTCGAGGGCAGCACGCCGGCGCCGAGACGTGCGGCGAGCACCGACGCTTCGTCGTCGTCGAAGAGCTCCGCGAGGTAGGGCAGCACGCGGTCGAGGGCGGCCTGCATGCGGCGGGAGGACTCCTCGGTCCCGTCACCGAGGCGCACGACCCAGAGCGAGGCGTGGTCGAGGTGGTAGCGCACCTCCTTGAGCGCCTTGCCCGAGACGCCCGCGACGACGTCGTCGGTCGATCCGGTCAGGGCCGTGTGGAGCTCGACCTGGTAGGCCGAGAACCACAGCAACCGGGCCATCTCGTCGGCGAAGTCGCCGCGCTCCTGCTCGACGAGGTGGACGTTGTGCCACTCGCGCTCGTCGCGCAGCATGGCGAAGTCGTCCTCGCCGCGCCCGGTACCGTCGATCGAGCCGACGTAGGGGTAGAGGCCGCGCGCCTGGCCCAGAAGGTCGAGCGCGATGTTGCCGAGCGCCATGTCCTCCTCGATCTGCGGGGCATTCGTCATCCACTCGCCCAGACGCTGGGCGTAGACCATCGCGTCGTCGGCGAGGCCGAGGAGGTAGCCGGCATACGGCTTCGAGCCGGGGTCGGCGCCGGTGTTCTCGGCGGCGCCCGGCAGGGGCTCGCGCTGCGCGGACTCCGAGGCGGAGGTCGCAGCCTCGGTCACATGGTCGCTCATAGGTACTCGACATCCTCGGGCACGTCGTAGAACGTCGGGTGCCGGTAGATCTTGTCGCCGGCCGGGTCGAAGAACGAGTCCTTCTCGGACGGACTGCTCGCGGTGACGTCGTCGGCCTTGACGACCCAGATCGAGACGCCCTCCTGGCGCCGGGTGTAGACGTCGCGGGCGTTGCGCAGGGCGAGCTCGGCGTCCGGCGCGTGGAGGGACCCCACGTGCACGTGCGACAGTCCGCGCTTCCCGCGCACGAAGACCTCCCACAGCGGCCAGCTGCGCTCGGACGGTGTCACGTCCGGCGCCGGCGTCGCCGGCGGCGCCGGGGTCGTCGCACTCGTCGGCGTGGTGTCGACTCCGCTCACGCGGCACTCTCCTCGTGCTTGGCGGGGTGCTTGGCGGCGTACGCGTTGGCCGCCTCGCGGACCCAGGCGCCCTCGTCGTGGGCGCGGCGGCGGTGCTCGATGCGCTCGGCGTTGCAGGGGCCGTCACCGCGCAGCACCTGCCAGAACTCGTCCCAGTCGATCTCGCCGAAGTCGTAGTGGCCGCGCTCCTCGTTCCAGCGCAGCTGGGGGTCGGGCAGGACGATGCCGAGCTTCTCGGCCTGCGGGACCATCATGTCGACGAACTTCTGGCGCAGGTCGTCGTTGCTGAAGCGCTTGATGCCCCACGCCATCGACTGTTCGGTGTGACCACCCTTGGTGGCAGCCTCGCCGGTGTCGGGCGGGCCGAACATCGCGAGCGCGGGCCACCACCACCGGTTGGCAGCGTCCTGGGCCATCGCCTGCTGGGCCTCGGTGCCGCGCATGAGGTTCCAGAGGATCTCGAAGCCCTGCCGCTGGTGGAAGGACTCCTCCTTGCAGACCCGGATCATGGCGCGGGCGTAGGGGCCGTAGGAGCACCGGCAGAGCGGCACCTGGTTCATGATCGCCGCGCCGTCGACGAGCCAGCCGATGGCGCCGCAGTCGGCCCACGTCAGCGTCGGGTAGTTGAAGATCGAGGAGTACTTCTGCTGGCCGCTGTGCAGTCGGTCGAGCAGCTCCTGCCGGTCGATGCCGAGCGTCTCGGCGGCCGAGTAGAGGTAGAGCCCGTGCCCGGCCTCGTCCTGGACCTTGGCGATGAGGATCGCCTTGCGGCGCAGCGACGGGGCGCGGGTGATCCAGTTGCCCTCGGGCTGCATGCCGATGATCTCGGAGTGCGCGTGCTGGGCGATCTGGCGGATCAGGGTCTCGCGGTACGTGTCGGGCATCGCATCGCGCGGTTCGATGCGCTGATCGGCTGCGATGAGGGCGTCGAAGTCGTTCCCGACCGTGTCTCGCTGGTCCTCGTGCACCGCCGACGCGTCATAGGCGTCGGTCTCGGCCGCGTTCAGCGGTTCGTTCGGGTCGATGACGTCGTTGCCATACATGAGTCCAGTATGCGAGATGGGACGGGGGGCGTCCAAAGCCGGGGTGGGCCGGGGCGGACAACGGGCCCGTCCTCGCCTGAGAGGATGCCGGTGTGGCACACGAGCACGCGAATGGACATCAGCACGACCACGGGCACGACCACGGGCACGAGCGCGGGCCCGTCGCCGACGCGTCGGTCCGGGTCGCCCGCGTCTCGGACGCCCCCGCCGTGGGGCTGGTGCAGGCCGTCGTCTTCCGGGAGGCGTATGCCGCCACGCTCGCACCCGAGGTCCTCGCGACGTTCGAGCCGCGGGCCTTCGGGAACGCCTGGCGCGCGACGCTCGAGGGCGCGCAGTCCGGCGACGGCGTGCTGCTCGTCGCCTGCGCGGGCGAGCAGGTCGTCGGGTTCGCGGCGGTCGGCGCCTCCAACGACGCCGACGCCGATCCCGGCACGGCCGAGCTGCTCGTGCTCGGGGTGCACCCCGAAGCGCGGCGCCAGGGGCACGGCTCACGGTTGCTGCACGCGGTCGTCGACACGACGCGCGCCCGTGGCCGGTCCGAGCTCGCCGCGTGGGTGCTGGCCAGCGACGACTCCACGCGGGGCTTCCTCACCGCCGCCGGCATGGTGGCAGACGGCGCGCACCGCGAGCGAGTGGTGGCGCAGGACGGTGGCACCACCGGTGAGATCCGCCTGTCGGCGGCCGTTGTCGACGCCGAGGACGGCGGGGACGGCGGGGACGGCGTGGACGGCGAGGACCTGGAGCGGGCGTGACCGCGGCGGCAGACTTCGGCACCGCTGACCCGGGGGCACGGCGCACCGTCGTGCGCCAGGCGCTGTCGGTGGGCGTCGCGACCGGCGCCTACGGCATCAGCTTCGGGGCGCTCGCCGTCGCTGCCGGGCTGGACACGTGGCAGGCGATGGCGCTGTCGCTGCTGATGTTCACCGGCGGCTCGCAGTTCGCCTTCGTCGGCATCATCGCCAACGGGCTGCACGCTGCGCCGGCGGCGATCGCGGCGTCCTCGATGCTCGGCATCCGCAACGGCCTCTACGCCCTGGAGCTGACGCACCTGCTCGGGGCACGCGGGCCACGCCGGGTTGCCGCGGCCCATCTGACCATCGACGAGTCCACCGCCGTGGCCGTGGCCCAGGACGACGCGCGCACCTCCCGCCTCGGCTTCTGGGTCACCGGCCTGACGGTATTCGCTCTGTGGAACCTCACCACCCTCGCCGGGGCCCTCATCGGCAACCTCATCGGCGACCCGCGCACCTACGGACTCGATGCCGCGGCCTGTGCCGCGTTCACCGCCCTGCTGTGGCCGCGACTGCGCAACCGGGACGCGGTCGCCATCGCCGTCGTGGGCGCCGTCGTGGCGGTCGTGCTGTCGCCGACGATGCCGCCCGGCATTCCCGTCGTCGCGGCGGCAGCCGCCTCGCTCCTGGCCTGGCGGACGCCGCGGAGGGAGGCGCCGTGAGCCTGTGGACCTCCCTGCTGCTCGCCGCCGGCATCGCCTTCGCGCTCAAGCTCGCCGGCCACCTCGTGCCTGCTCACCTGCTCGACGCCCCGCGCGTGCGGCGGATCACGGGCGCGCTGCCCATCGCGCTGCTGGCCGCACTGGTCGCCACCCAGGCGTTCACCGGGGCGGGCGGCGCCCTCGTGCTCGATGCCCGCGCCGTCGCCGTGGCGGTCGCGGTGGTGGCGCTCCTGCTGCGTGCGCCGTTCATCGTCGTCGTCGCGTTGGGCGCCGCCACCGCAGCCGTGCTGCGGGCCCTGGGCTGGGCCTGAGCCGATGGCCGACGCCGACGACGTCCGTCGCCTGGCCCTGGCGCTGCCCGGGGTCGAGGAGATGGCCAGCGACGGCTTCGACTTCCGGGTCGGCAACAAGGGCTTCGTGTGGTCCTGGCCCGAGCGGCGCCCGGGGCAGCGACGGGTCATCCGCACCGACATCGCGGTGCTCTACGTCGGCGACGAGGCCGAGAAGCAGGCCCTCGTGCTCGGGGAGCCGGAGCGCTTCTTCACGACGCCCGCCTACGACGGCGCCCCGCTCGTCATGCTCCGTCTCGAGCAGGTCGACACCGACCGGCTCGCCGAGCTCGTCACGGACGCCTGGCGGATGCGCGCCCCGGCCGAGCTGCTCGACGACTGAGCGCTCCGACCCCTGCCGACGCTCACGCTCACGCGTGGGCGTCGCACACCGGCTGGAGCGGCCGCCCCGGCAGGTCCTCGCGGTTGTGCAGGCGACTCGTCGGCGCGCCGCAGACGTGGCAGGCGGCCCGGTGGACGGCATCGTCGCTGAAGCCCACGGTCATCCGCTCGTCGAAGACGTAGAGGTGACCCTCCCAGAGCCCACGGTCTCCCCGCTCCTCGCCGTAGCGCACGATGCCCCCGTCGAGCTGGTAGACCTCGTCGAAGCCACGTGAGCGCATGAGGCTCGTCAGCACCTCGCACCGGATGCCGCCCGTGCAGTAGGTGACGACCGGACGGCCCTTGAGCTCGTCCCAGCGACCCGCGTCCAGCTCGCGGACGAAGTCGCTCGTGCGCCGGATGTCCGGCACGACTGCGCCCCGGAATCGCCCGACCTGTGCCTCGACGGCGTTGCGTCCGTCGAAGAGCACCACCTCGTCACCGCGCTCGGCGACGAGCGCGTCGAGCTCCTCGGGGCGCAGCCGGGTGCCGCCACCGACGACGCCCTGCGCGTCCACGACGACCTCGTCGGGGACCCCGAACGACACGAGCTCCTCACGGACTTTGACGACCAGCCGCGGGAAGTCCAGGCTGCGGCCCCGGTCGTCCAGCCGGCTCCCGTCACTCCACTTCACGTCGATGTCATGGAACGGCGCATACTCCCGCGTCTTGCGGACGTAGGTCTTGAGGACCGCCACGTCGCCGCCGACCGTGGCGTTGATCCCGTGTGCGGACAGCAGGATCCGGCCGCGCAGGCCCAGGCCCTCGCAGAGGTCGCGCTGCCACAGGCGCAAAGCCTCGGGGTCGGCGAGCGGACGGAACGCATAGAAGAGGACGACCTTCGGGATGGCCACGGCAGACTCGACTGGTGCTCGAACCGGCTCAGGCCAGTCCGAGGTAGTGCTCGAGCCCGACGGTCAGGCCGGGGTGGTCTCCCACGGCGCGCACCGCGGCGATGACGCCCGGCATGAAGCTGACCCGGTCGCACGAGTCGTGTCGCAGCGTCAGCAGCTCCCCCGCGTTGCCGAGCAGCACCTCCTGGTGGGCCGTGAGCCCCCGCAACCTCACGGAGTGCACGGGTATGCCGTCCACCCGGGCGCCGCGGGCGCCGTCGGGGTCGTGCGTCGTCGCGTCCGGCGGAGGTGTGCAGCCGGCCGCGGTCCGGGCCTGCCCGATCATCGCCGCGGTGCGCGCGGCCGTGCCGGAGGGGGCGTCCACCTTGTCCGGGTGGTGCAGCTCGATGACCTCCACCGACTCGAAGAAGGGTGCGGCCTTGGCAGCGAACGACATCATGAGCAGCGCCCCGATGGCGAAGTTCGGCGCGATGAGGACTCCGACCCCGGCGCCGGTCGCAGCGGGAGGTGCGTCGGCGAGCTGTGCGCGGAGGGTCTCGAGCCGCGCGTCGTTCCACCCGGTGGTGCCGACGACGGCGTGGACGCCCCGCTCGACGCAGTGGGCGACGTTGGCCGGGGAGGCGCCGGGGACGGTCAGCTCGACCGCGACCTCCGCCCCACCGAGGTCGCCGAGGTCGTCCCCGGAACCGTAGGCGCCGACGAGGGACAGGCCAGGAGCGCTCTCGACGGCTCGCACCGCCTCGGACCCCATCCGGCCGTTCGCTCCGATGACGGCGACCTTGGTGTCGCGGGACGGCTGGGGTGTCGAGTCGCTCACCCGGCCAGCCTAACGAGCCGACTCGGCCCCGGAGGTGGGGCACCCGGCCTGGCACACGGCATACGGACTCGCGCGTCACACTCCCCCACGGGGAGTGAGGAGTCCGACGCACACTGGAAGGGACCGAGGAAGTGATCCGCATGTTCGTGCGCCTGCCCACCGTCGGCATCCCGGGCCGGCTTCGCTGTCTGGCCCTGGTCCCCCTGATGGCCGTCGGGCTGACGCTGGGGCTCTGGGTGGCACCGGGCGCACAGGCCGCGGTCCTCTTCGGCAACGACGTGTCGTGGCCGCAGTGCCCGACCGCGGTCGGCGGATACGGCGCGCCGATGCCGCCGGAGTCGACGCAGTTCGTCGTCGTCGGCCTGACGAAGGGCCTGCCCTTCACCGAGAACCCTTGCCTCGCCAGCCAGGTCACGTGGTTCCGTGACCGGTCCAAGGCCGCCCAGGCCTACACGATGGCCGGCTTCCCCACCTCCGCCCAGCTGACGGCCTACGGCTCGAGCGGCCCCTGGCGCCCGACGACGCGCGCGGCCCAGCTCTCCAACGTCGGCTACGCCGAGGCGAGGTATGCCGTCGGCTCCCTCGCGAAGGTCGGCTGGCGTCCGCCGGTGGTGTGGGTCGACGTCGAGCCGCGACCCGCCCAGCCGTGGCCCTCGACCGCGGCTGCCCAGCGCCTCGATAACCGGTACGTCATCGAAGGCCTCATGCGCGGCCTGCGGGAGGCCGGCTACGCCTACGGCGTCTACTCCTACGCGGCGGGCTGGCAGGCGGTCACGGGCGACTGGTGGCTCCCCGGCGTGCCGGTCTGGGCTACTGCGGGCAGCCTCGACTACCCGACCGAGGCGCTCGACCGATGCACCCAGGCAAGTTTCTCCGGCGGAACGGTGTACCTGTCCCAGTGGTGGGACGCGACGCGCGACTACGACCGCACGTGCGGCACCAACGCCTTCACGTCCTTGCCGATGCCGTCGTCCTCGCTCTCCAACAGCACGGCCGACTTCAACGGGGACTGGCGCAATGACGTGCTCGCCCGCTGGAGCTCGGGTTCGCTGCGGCTCTACGCCGGCGACGGTCGAGGCTCCCTCGCGCTCAGCGTGGAGATCGGGAGGGGCTGGGACGCCTTCAACCTCATCGACACCGCCGGCGACCTCAACGGTGACGGCGCCCTCGACGTCGTCGCCCGCGTCACCTCCACCGGGGACCTGCTGCTCTACAAGGGGAACGGCACGGGAGGGTGGAACCTGCCGCCTGTCCTGGTGGGTCGTGGGTGGAACATCTTCAACGCCGTGGTGGGTCCCGGTGACTTCACCGGGGACCAGCGAGCCGACCTCCTCGCGCGTCGCACGAGCGACGGCAACCTCTACCTCTACGCCGGGACCGGCACCGGCGGGTGGCGCACCCCTGTGGTCGTCGGCCGCGGGTGGAACGTCATGAGCGCGATCGTCGGACCCGGCGACCTCACCGGCGACGGTCGCGCCGACCTCCTCGCGAGGGAGAGCTCGACGGGCTACCTGTGGCTCTACCCGGGGAACGGTTCCGGCGGCTTCTTACCCCGGGTCCGGGTCGGATCGGGCTGGAACGTCATGACGGCGATCGTCGGCGCCGGTGACCTCACCGGCGACCGGGCTGCCGACCTCCTGGGGCGCGACGGGTCCGGCCAGCTGTGGCTCTACCCGGGGAACGGTTCCGGCGGCTGGGGTCCTCGGTCCCTGGTCAGCACCGGGTGGAACATCGCGACGGCGATCCTGTGACCCGCGAACGCGGGGGCCGCACGGCGTGGTCCCAGCCGACCTTCAGCGCGTTGGGCCATGATGCCCTGGTGTCTGAAGAGTCTCATGTTGTCGGTCGCCGGGCGCTGATCGGCGGCGGTCTGGCCTCCGCGGTCGGCCTCGGCCTCGCTGCCTGCTCGACGAACGGTTCCGAGGTCGATGGACCGGAGCCCTCCTCGTCCGCGACTGCGGGCAGCCCTGCGGCCCCCGCCCCGTCCTCGGCTCCCAAGCCCGGGACGTCGGCACCGACCAGCTCGCCGGCGCAGGCGTCTTCGGTTCCCGCTGTGCTGCGCACGCCGGGCGACGACATCCGGCAGGGCAGCTCGTCGGTCCCGGCCGTGGCGCTGACCTTCCACGGTGCGGGCGACCCGGCGCTGACGCATCTCGCGCTCCAGATCCTCAGCGATCACGGTGCCCACGTGACGGTCTTCGCCGTGGGCACGTGGCTCTCGGATCACCCGGAGCTCGGTCGCGCCATCGTGGCTGCAGGCCATGACCTCGGCAACCACACCTGGTCGCACCAGACCCTCCCCCGGCTGTCGGCGGCAGCGGCCACGGCCGAGATCGAGAAGGGCGCGAAGGCCGTCGCCGCGATCGACGGGTCCTCCCCCTACCTGTTCCGTCCCTCGGGCACGCCCACCTCGACGCCCACGATCAGGGCGGCCGCCCGTGCCAGCGGCTACGCGCGCTGCATCTCCTTCGACGTCGACCCCGCGGACTACCAGGACCCGGGCTCCGCCGCCGTCGCGGCGCGAACGCTCGACGCCGTGCGCGCCGGATCCATCGTCAGCCTGCACCTGGGGCACCCCGGGACGATCCAGGCCCTGCCGACCATCCTCGCCGGTCTTGCCTCACGCGGCCTCCATGCCGTCACCATGACGAGGCTGGCCGCATGACCGGGGCACGAGCGGGCCGCTCCCTCTTTCTCGTGGTGGGCGCTGCCGCCCTGCTCTCCGTCGCGGCCAGCGGGTGCACGAGCCCGCAGACGGGCACGGAGGCCCAGACCTCGGTCATCCGGACGTCCAGTCCCGTCACGCCCACCACCACCCCGACGAGTGGGGCCCAGCAGCGGTCCGCCACGACGACGGAGGCGCCCGAGGGGCCCTACGCGCACGCCGGCGCCAACGCGCTCACCGGCGCGGCGCTGCACGCCAAACGGCTGGTCTACGTGCCGAACCAGGTGGCGGGAACGCTCGAGGTGATCGATCCCGACACGCGGCGCGTCATCAAGCACGTCCGGGTCCCGAGCTCGCCCGAGCACGTCGTGCCCAGCTGGGACATGACCCGCCTCTGGGTCAACTCCGACAAGGGCGATGCCCTCACCCCCATCGATCCGGCCACCGGAGAGGTCGGCCGGCCGGTCGCGGTCCGCGACCCCTACAACCTCTACTTCACCCCCGACGGCAAGTACGCCCTCGTCATGGCCTCGCGGTTCCGGGCCATCGACGTGCGCGACGCGCACACGATGAAGCTCGTGCGGTCGCTGGCCGTGCCGACCTGCGCGGGCGTCAACCACGCCGACTTCACCGCCGACCTCAAGACGTTCGTCGCCAGCTGCGAGTTCAGCGGCCGTCTCGTCGTCGTCGACGCGGCGGCCACGCACGTGGAGAAGGTCATCGACCTCAACCAGGTGAAGACGCCGGGCGCGACGCCCCCCAACAGCCCCATGGGTGGTCCGCGAAACGAGCTCGCCAAGGGCGCCACGGCGATGCCGCAGGACGTGCGGCTGACGCCGGACGGCCGATGGTTCATGGTGGCCGACATGCTGCGCAACGGCGTGTGGTTCATCAACTCGGCCACCTTCACCTACGACCACTTCGTGCAGACCGGCATGGGCGCCCACGGCATCTACCCCTCCCGGGATGCGCGCCGCCTCTTCGTCTCCAACCGCGACGAGGGATCGATCACCGTCTTCGACGCCGCGACCGACCGACCCGCGACGACGTGGAAGCTGCCGGGCCACGCCACTCCCGACATGGGCGGGGTCACCGCTGACGGCTCACAGCTGTGGCTGAGCGGACGCTACAGCGCGGAGGTCTACGTCATCGACACGCGCGACGGCCACCTCATCGCGCGGATCCCCACCGACGCGGGCCCCCACGGGCTGCTGGTCTGGCCGCAACCCGGCCGTTTCTCGCTCGGCCACACGGGGAACACGCGATGACGGCGGCCGCGCTCCCACCACAGGTCGGGCGGCGCCACCAGCGGTGAGCACCTTCACCCCGAGCGACCTGCTCACGGCGTGGACCGCCGACCCCGAGGGTCTGGCGCTGTGCCTGCTTGCGGTGGTGCCCTACGCCCTTCTTTTGCGACGCGCCGCCAGTGCCGGTTCGCGACCGGCGGCGGGGCGCATCGTCCTCTACGCCGTCCTCGGCGTCGGCACCCTCGCGTACGCCACCTGCGGTGCGCCGGCGGTGTTCCGGGCGGACGTCTTCTGGCTCGGTGCCCTCCGGGTCGGGGTGCTGGCGACGGTGACGCCGATCGGCCTCGCCCTCGGCGACCCCGTCGGCGTGCTTCAGCGCCTGCACCCTGACGGGGACCACGTCCTGCTGCGGGTCCTCCACGGGCGGGTCGCCCGGGTGCTCACCTTCCCGGCGGTGAGCACCCTGCTCGCGACCGGCACGCTGCTCCTCGTCTTCGTGACGCCGGTGTTCGTCCGCTCCGTCACCTCGCCGGCCGCCGGCGTCGTGCTCGACCTCGTCCTCCTCGGCACGGGGCTGATCTTCGTCGTGCCCCTGCTCGCCGACGACCTGCTGCCCGCCTGGGCCACGCCACCGGTCCGCACCTTCCTCGCCTTCGTGGACGGCCTGCTGGACGCCGTGCCCGGCATCGTGGTGATGACTGCCACGACGCTGCTCTCCCCCGGCTACCCCGGCTTCTCCAGTGGTGTCAGCGGCCTGGACCCGCTGCTCGACCAGCGACTGGGTGGCGGCGCCCTGCTCGCCGTGGCCGAGTCGGTGGGGCTGCCGGTCATCGCTGCCGTCTTCCTCGAGTGGGTGCGAAGCGACGAGCGGGACGCTCGCGCCTCCGACCTCCTCGAGGACGAGAATGCCCGGGCAGCGACGGTCCAGCCGCACCACGAGACCTCCCCAACCGGCGGGGTCGGCGCGGCCACGCCGGCGTCCCCGGACACGGGCGGCTCCGGCCTGTGGTGGGAGCAGGACCCGCGGCTGGCCGGGCGCTACCGCCGGTCCACCTCGGGGACGGGCTCCGGGGTGGACGACGACGCGACCCCGTGACGCCCGCTGGACACGCGAACGGCCCGCCACCCCCTTTGGGGTGACGGGCCGATCGTGACCGGAAGGTCGCTCAGGCGTCAGCGGACTCCGTGGACGGAGCCTCCGCCGCAGAGTCGCCGCTGTCACCCTCGGGGAGGACCGCCGCGAGGCTGAGCTTGCCGCGCGGGTCGATCTCCTTGAGCTCGACCTGGATCTTCTGGCCGATCTTGACGACGTCGTCGACGTTGTCGATCCGCTTGCCACCGACGAGCTTGCGCACCTCGGAGATGTGCAGCAGACCGTCCTTGCCGGGCAGCAGCGAGACGAAGGCGCCGAAGGTCGTCGTCTTGACGACCGTGCCCAGGAAGCGCTCCCCGACCTCGGGCATCGTCGGGTTGGCGATGGCGTTGACCGCCGCGCGGGCCGCCTCGGCCGAGGGGCCGTCGACCGCACCGATGAACACCGTGCCGTCGTCCTCGATCGAGATGTCGGCGCCCGTGTCGTCCTGGATCTGGTTGATCATCTTGCCCTTCGGGCCGATGACCTCACCGATCTTGTCGACGGGGACCTTCACCGTGATGATGCGCGGGGCGTACGGGCTCATCTCGTCGGGCACGTCGATGGCCTCGGCCATGACGTCGAGGATGTGCAGACGCGCGTCGCGGGCCTGGGTCAGCGCGCCGGCGAGGACCGAGGCGGGAATGCCGTCGAGCTTCGTGTCGAGCTGGATGGCCGTGACGAACTCCTTGGTACCGGCGACCTTGAAGTCCATGTCGCCGAAGGCGTCCTCGGCACCGAGGATGTCGGTCAGGGCGGCGTACCGCGTCTCACCGTCGACCGTGTCGGACACGAGGCCCATCGCGATGCCGGCGACCGGGGCGCGCAGCGGCACACCGGCGTTGAGCAGCGAGAGGGTCGAGGCACAGACCGAACCCATCGACGTCGAGCCGTTGGAGCTGAGCGCCTCGGACACCTGACGGATCGCGTACGGGAACTCCTCGCGCGTCGGCAGGACCGGCATGAGGGCCCGCTCGGCGAGCGCGCCGTGACCGATCTCGCGGCGCTTCGGCGACCCGACGCGGCCGGTCTCACCGGTGCTGTAGGGCGGGAAGTTGTAGTTGTGCATGTAGCGCTTGCGCGTGACGGGGCTCAGCGTGTCGAGCTGCTGCTCCATCTTGAGCATGTTGAGCGTCGTGACACCCATGATCTGGGTCTCGCCACGCTCGAAGATCGCTGAGCCGTGTACGCGCGGAAGCACCTCGACCTCGGCGCCCAGGGCGCGGATGTCGGCGAGGCCACGGCCGTCGATGCGGACCTTGTCGCGCAGGATGCGCTCGCGGATGAGCTTCTTCTGCACGGAGCGGAAGGCTGCGGAGATCTCCTTCTCGCGCCCGGCGAACTGCTCGGCCAGCTGCACCTTGACGGCGTCCTTGACCTCGTCGAGCCGGCTCTCGCGCTCGGACTTGCCGGCGATGGTCAGCGCTGCGGCGGTGTCACCGGCCGCGGCGGCCTCGACAGCGGCATACACGTCGTCCTGGTAGTCCAGGAAGATCGGGAAGTCCTGCACCGGCTTCGCAGCCTTGGCGGCGAGCTCGGCCTGGGCCTCGCACAGCACCTTGATGAACTTCTTGG
This sequence comes from Terrabacter sp. 01T434, assembly GCF_056398545.1. Classification (NCBI taxonomy): domain Bacteria; kingdom Bacillati; phylum Actinomycetota; class Actinomycetes; order Micrococcales; family Intrasporangiaceae; genus Terrabacter; species Terrabacter sp. 01T434. The sequence goes on along the minus strand of NZ_JBFTPP010000001.1, from coordinate 933,671 downwards.
AGGCCTCGAGGCCTTCGGCGACGACCTCTTCGGTCGGGGCCTGCTTGCCCTCGGTCTTGACGAGGTCCCACGTCGACTCGGTCGACTCGGCCTCGACCATCATGATCGCGACGTCGTCGCTGCCGTCGGTGTGCTTGACGACGCGACCGGCGACGACCATGTCGAACACCGAGCGCTCGGCGTCGGAGAAGTTGGGGAACGCGACCCACTGGCCGTCGATGAGCGCGACACGCACGCCACCGACGGGGCCGGAGAACGGCAGACCGGAGATCTGGGTCGAGGCCGACGCGGCGTTGATCGCGAGCACGTCGTACTGGTGGTCGGGGTTCAGGGAGAACACCGAGATGACGACCTGGACCTCGTTGCGCAGACCCTTCTTGAAGGTCGGGCGCAGCGGCCGGTCGATGAGGCGGCAGGTGAGCACGGCCTCAGTCGAGGGACGACCCTCACGACGGAAGAAGCTCCCGGGGATCTTGCCGATGGCATACATGCGCTCTTCGACGTCGACCGTCAGCGGGAAGAAGTCGAACTGGTCCTTGGGCTGCTTGCCGGCGGACGTGGTGGACAACAGCATCGTGTCGTCGTCGAGGTACGCCGCGACGGCGCCGCCGGCCTGCTTGGCCAGGCGTCCCGTCTCGAAGCGGACGGTGCGGGTGCCGAAGGAGCCGTTGTCGATGACGGCTTCGGCGAAGGTGATGTCTGGACCCTCCATGTGGGCCCTCGCTTTCTTTTTTCTCATGTGCCACGCACATCGTCGTTGTGTGCGGGGTTCCTTCTTCGGGCCGGCTGGCCCTGGTGCGGTACCGACGGACGTCGGACGCCTGCACCTACGACGAAAGGCGGTCTCCGCAGGACGCGGTGACCGCCTTTCGTCACGAACTCATCGACGCAGGCCGAGTCGCTTGATCAGCGAACGGTAGCGCTCGATGTCGGTCGCCTCGAGGTAGCGCAGCATGCGCTTGCGGCGGCCGACCAGCAGGAGGAGACCACGACGGCTGTGGTGGTCGTGCTTGTGGGCCCGAGAGTGCTCGGTCAGGTCCTTGATGCGCTGCGTCAGCATCGCGATCTGGACCTCGGGAGAGCCGGTGTCGCCCTCGACCGTGGCGTACTCGGTCATGATCTGCTTCTTCACGTCAGCGTCCAAAGGCATGGATGAACCGACTCCTTCTCATTCTCGTTGCGCGGTGCTCCAGGGCATGTCCACCTGGGCGCTATCGATCCGCGGCCGGTCAACGGCGTCTCCAAGGGTAACAGCGCGCCACGCGCGGCCCCTAATCGACCCGACCGGGGTGCGTGACCGTTTCGTGACCATTGCGACGTTCGGGGACGGCCCCAGCGTGGGTATGAGATGCGTTGCTCGGGGAAACCATCTTGAAGGAGCTAAGCGACACCATGATCGTTCTCGGACTCATCTTGCTGATCATCGGACTTCTGGTGAAGTCCCTCAGCATCCTTGTGACCATCGGCGCCATCATCCTGGTCGTTGGCATCGTGCTCTTCGTGCTCGGCGCGACGGGTCGTGCCATCGGCGGCCGGAAGCACTGGTACTGATCGGTCGCAGCAACCGGCAAGTGCAGGACGCCCCCGCGGAATCCGCGGGGGCGTCCTGCTGTGTCGGCTCGGGAGCCGGTGCTCAGAAGTTGATCATGTGTCCGGCGATGCCGTGGACGGCTTCCTTGACCGCCTCGCCGAGCGTCGGGTGCGCGAAGACGGTGCGCGACACCTCGTCGGCGGTGAGGTCCCAGGTCTGCGCGAGGTTGAGGACCGGGAGCAGCTCCGTGACGTCCGGACCGATCAGCGCAGCGCCGAGGATCTCGTTGTGCTCGGCATCGGCGATGACCTTGACGAAGCCCACGGGCTCGCCGAGCCCCATCGCCTTGCCGTTGGCCGAGAAGGGGAAGGTCGCCGTCTTGACATCGTGACCGGCCTCGCGAGCCTGCGCCTCGGACAGGCCCATCGAGCCGATCTGGGGCTGGCAGTAGGTCGCCCGCGGGATGAAGCGGAAGTCGATGGCCATCGTCTCGACTCCGGCGATCGTCTCGGCCGCGACGATGCCCATCGCCTCGGCGACGTGGGCGAGCATGAGCTTGGCGGTGACGTCACCGATCGCGTAGACGTTCGGCACGTTGGTGCGGCCGAACTCGTCGATGGCGATCGCGCCACGCTCGGTCAGCTCGACACCGGTCGACTCGAGGCCGAAGCCCTCGGTGCGCGGCGCGAAGCCGATCGCCGAGAGGAGGCGGTCGGCCTCGAGGACCTGCTGGTCGCCGCCGGCTGCGGGGCTCACCGTGACACGTACGCCCGAGCCGGTGTCCTCGACGGACTCGACCTTCGTGCCGAGCATGACCTTGACGCCGAGCTTCTTGTAGTGCTTGAGCAGCTCCTTGGACACGTCGGCATCCTCGGTGGGCACCATCCGGTCGAGGAACTCGACGATCGTCACGTCGACGCCGAAGTTCTTCATGACGTAGGCGAACTCGACGCCGATGGCGCCGGAGCCGGCGATGATGATCGAGCCGGGCAGCTCCGGGTCGAGGATCTGCTCCTCATAGGTGACGACGTTCTTGCTGACCTCGACGCCCGGGATCATGCGGGTGACCGAGCCGGTCGCGAGGATGAGGTTGTCGAAGGTGATCGAGCGCTTCTCACCGGAGTTGAGAGCGACGTCCATCGACGACGCCGAGGTCAGCGTGCCCCAGCCGTCGATCTCCTCGATCTTGTTCTTCTTCATGAGGAAGTGGACGCCCTTGACGATGCCCTCGGACACCTTGCGGCTGCGGGCATGCGTCGGGCCGAACGACATGGTCGCGTCACCCTCGATGCCGTACTTCGCCTTCTCGTGCGTCAGGGTGTGCGCGAGCTCGGCGTTCTTCAGCAGCGCCTTGCTCGGGATGCAGCCGACGTTGAGGCAGACGCCGCCCCAGTACTGCTTCTCCACGACGGCGACCTTCTTGCCGAGCTGCGACGCGCGGATCGCCGCGACGTAGCCACCAGGACCGGCACCGAGCACAACGACATCGAAATCAGCCATGGCGACACCCTATCCGTGCGCCCGAGACGTCCGGACCGCGCCCGCCCGCACATCACGATCTGCACAGACCTTGGCAACTTGCTGTGTCGCAGACCACCTGGGAGGCCGCCGCAAGAGTAAGTTTCCGCGACGCACGGCCGAACTCTTCCGGCCCGACCAACGGAGGTCACCCGCGTGAGTACCACTCCGCACCGCCACCAGGCGCCGCCGGCGAACAAGGGCCTGCTGGCCCTGGCCGCTGTGCTCCTCGTCATTCCCATCGTCGCCCTGATGCTCGTGGGCACCTACGCCAAGGACGAGCCGCGTCTCGCCGGCTTTCCCTTCTTCATCTGGTACCAGTTCCTGTGGGTCATCATCTGCTCGGCCCTGACCTACACGGCCTACCGCCTCGTCCTCAAGGCGCGTCCGCACGTGCCGATGAACCCCGAGGGTGATGCCTTCCTCGACGACGACGCGTCCCGAGAGGACGGCACCCGATGACCGCCATCGCACCGGCCGCCGACACGGGTGGCGTCAACGGCGTCGCGCTCGCCGTCCTCATCTTCTTCTTCGTCGTCGTGGCCGGCGCCGGCTTCTGGGCCGCGCGCTGGCGGCGCCCCGAGAGCATGGAGAGCCTGGAGGAATGGGGCCTCGGTGGGCGCTCCTTCGGCACCTGGGTGACGTGGTTCCTGCTCGGCGGCGACCTCTACACGGCCTACACGTTCGTCGCGGTGCCCGCCGCGATGTGGGCCTTCGGCGCCGTCAACGGCTTCTTCGCCGTGCCCTACACGATCATCCTCTACCCGATCATCTTCATCTTCATGTCGCGCCTGTGGTCCGTCTCGCACCGCCACGGCTACGTGACGCCGGCCGACTTCGTCCACGGGCGGTCCGGCTCGCGCGGCCTGTCCCTGGCCGTCGCGGTCACCGGCTTCCTCGCGACGATGCCCTACATCGCGCTGCAGCTCGTCGGCATCCAGGCCGTACTCGAGGTCGCCGGCGTCGGCAGTAGCGGCAACTGGGTCGCCAAGGACCTGCCGCTCTTCGTCGCGTTCCTCGTCCTCGCGCTCTACACCTACACCTCGGGCCTGCGCGCGCCGGCGCTCATCGCGTTCGTCAAGGACATCCTCATCTACATCGTCATCATCGTCGCCGTGATCTACCTGCCCTCGAAGGTCGGCGGCTGGGGGCACGTCTTCGACTCCGCCGAGCAGAAGATGAAGACGACGACCAACGCGGCGACGGGCAACCCCAACGTCTTCATCCCCGGACCGAAGGCCTACTGGGCCTACGCGACCCTGGCCCTCGGCTCGGCGATGGCGCTGTTCATGTACCCCCACTCGGTCACGGCGACGCTGTCGGCCAAGGGCCGCAACACGATCCGCAAGAACGCCGCGATCCTCCCGGCATACTCCTTCCTGCTCGGCCTGCTGGCCCTGCTGGGCTGGGTCGCGATCGCCGCCGGCACCAAGCCGGTCGGCCTCGACGGCAAGGTCAACGGACAGCTCGTCATCCCGCAGCTGTTCGAGGACATGTTCCCGTCGTGGTTCGCCGGAGTCGCCTTCGCTGCCATCGCCATCGGTGCGCTCGTGCCGGCGGCGATCATGTCGATCGCCGCGGCCAACACGTTCACGCGCAACATCTACAAGGCGTGGCTCAAGCCCGACGCGACGGTGCAGCAGGAGGCCAAGGTCAGCAAGCTCACCTCGCTCGTCGTCAAGGCGTTCGCGCTGATCTTCGTGCTGACGCTCGACAAGAGCAACGCGATCAACTTCCAGCTCCTCGGCGGCATCTGGATCCTCCAGACGTTCCCGGCGCTGGTGTTCTACCTCTACACGCGGTGGTTCCACCGGTGGGCGCTGCTCGCCGGCTGGGCGGTCGGCATGGTGTACGGCACGCTGGCTGCGTACAACGTGACGAACAAGGCGACCGGTGCACCCTTCGCGGGGTCCGTGGCCAACATGCCGGTGGTCGGCCAGCTCGGCTACATCGCGGTGACGGCCTTCGCGTTCAACGTCGTGGTGGCCGCGGTGCTGACCCTCGTCCTGCGCGCCCTGAAGGCGCCCGAGGGCCAGGACGAGACGATCCCCGCCGACTACTTCGCCGACGCCGGCGACCCCAAGGTCGAGAAGATCGAGGTCGGTCCGCACGAGCTGACGCCGTCCGCCTGACGGGTCAGAGCACGTATGCGCAGGGCCGGGTCCGCACGGACCCGGCCCTGCGCGCGTCCCCGACCCGCCCGACCGGGGATGACGAGGCGGCCCCGGGTGGGGTGTGGGTCACGAGGAGCGAGGACGTTCGGGCGGGAGGGCGGCGGTGGCCTGGTCGACGTCGAGCCCGGTCACCTGGAGCAGGTCCACCACCGTCGACCGGATCTGGGCCAGGATGGTCTCGGTCGCGAGGCTCGGGGTGCGCGGCACCTCCCCCGTCGCCGCCGCGACCAGCAGCAGCGCCGGCCGGCCGATCTCGGGCGAGGCGTTCTCCGACAGGGCCCGCGCGATGACGTCCGTGGCGGCCGCGAGCTCGAGCAGGAGCGCCTCGTAGCCGGGCGGCAGGGACTCGCCGCGTCCGACCGCCACGGTGACGCGGCGCACGAGCACCCGCGTGCTGCGCATCGCCCGGTCGAGGGGCTCCACGAGGTCGACCATCTTGCGCACACCCGGCTTGTGGTGCCGCTTGAACGGCGACGACGTGATGACCGACAGGCCCTCGTCCGCCGCCGACCTCAGCTCGCGCAGCAGCGACTCGGTCCCGCGGGCCGAGGCGAGCACTTCCGCAGCCCCCTCGACGTCCCCGTCATGGGCACTCGCCGCCGCGCGCCGGAGCAGCTCTCCGATCTTGCGCACCGCCTCGGCGGCCGCGACCCGGGGGCGCCGCAGCGGCGCCTGGGGCACGACGGTCGCCGCGACCAGGGCGACGCCGCCACCGATGAGCGCGTCGGTCCAGCGACCGAAGGCCTGGCCGGGAGTCGCGACCAGCGCCGCGATGACGATGCCCTGCACCGCTGACTGGGTGACGATGACCGGGCTGCCGTCGAGGAGGGTCGCGATCGCCATCGAGACGAGGACGACGGCCGAGATCTGCCACGGACCGCTGCCCGCGACGTGCACGAACACATCCGCCGTGAAGACGCCGACCGCCACCCCGATGGCGACCTCGAAGACCCGCCGCAGCCGCTGCCCGTAGGACATGCCGAGGCAGACGACGGCCACGATCGGGGCGAAGAAGGGCGACGGGTGGTGGAACACGTCGGTCGCGACCCACCAGCCGACACCCGCCGCCACGGCGCACTGGACGATGAGGAAGATCCGTGACCGCAGCCGCTCGAACCGGGTGCGGACGCTGAGTCGGCTGTGGTCCCAGGCGCGGTCGAGGGCCTCGACGACCGGGGCGTCGCTCCTCAGGTAGTCGTCCACGGACGCACCTCTCGTCAGGTCCCGCCCCGGTCGGACGGGAGTCGTGCAGGTCGTGCGGGTCGTGCACGTCGTGCCGTCGTGCGGGCTAGAGGCCCAGGGCAAGGATGGCATCGAAGATCTGTCGCACGGCAGGGGCCGCGACCTTCGAACCGGAGCCGCCCTGCCCGACGACGACCACGACGGCGTACTTCGGCTTCGTCGTCGGCCCGTAGCCCGCGAACCACGCGGTGGCCTGCTTGCCGAACACCTCGCCGGTACCCGTCTTGCCGGCGAGCGGGTAGCGGTCCTGCGGGAAGCCCTTGAAGGCCGTACCGGCCGAGCCACCGGGGCGCGTCACGTCGCCGAGGGCCGAGCGGACGTAGGCCAGCACGTCGGGTCGCAGAGGCACCGTGGCGACCCGCCTCGGCGGGATCGCCGTCGTCGCCCCGGCCGGCGTCCGGTAGCCGGCCGCCACCTGCGGCTGCCACAGCGTGCCGCCGTTGGCTATCGCGGCGTAGACGCCTGCCATCTGCAGGATCGTCACGGCCGTGTCGCCCTGCCCGATGGAGAAGTTCACGGCGTCACCGGCGCGGTACTGGTAGCCCGCCGTGCAGTTCTCGGACGCGAGCCGCGTGAGGTAGTCGGACCGAGCCTTGTCGGTGCGCGCGACCTCGGGATAGCCGGTGCTCGCCCGCTTGCACGTCTGCGCCCGGGTCGCGAGCCAGTACTGCTCCTTCCACGCGCGGTCGGGGACGCGACCGGCCGCCTCGCCGGGCAGGTCGACGCCGGTGCGCCGGCCGAGCCCGAAGGCCTTCGCCATCGCGACGAAGGGGTCTGCGGCCGTCACGGGGGCCGTGAGACCGCCCTGCGCCAGCCACGCGGCATACGCGAGGCGGTAGAAGACCGTGTCGCACGAGACGACGAGGGCCTTGTGCAGGTCGATGGGGCCGTAGCCGCGCGACTCGTAGTTGTTGAAGACGCGACCGCCGACCGAGACGTTCGGCGAGCAGTCGAAGGTCCCCGTGAGGTCCGCCCCGGCGTTGACGGCCGCAGGCACCGAGATCACCTTGAACGTCGACGCGGGCGGGAAGGTCTCGGCGGTGAGCCGGGACCGGAGCGGCGTGCTGGCCCGCTCGTCGGTCAGGCGCGCAAGGTCGGGGGCGGTGATGCCGCCGGCGAAGACGGACGGGTCGTAGGAGGGGTAGCTCGCGGCGGCCACGACGGCGCCGTTGGTGACATCGAGGACGACCGCGGCGGCGGTGTCCGCGCGCAGGTGGTCGGCCCGGGCCGCGGCGACGGCCCGGACGAGAGCGGCCTCCGTGCGCGCCTGCAGCCGGGCGTCGAGGTGGGTGACGACGTCACGCCCGGGCACGGCCGGGGTCGAGCTGACGGTGCCCGTGACGATCCCGCGCGGGTCGATGGCGACGACCGTGCTGCCGTTCGAGCCGCGCAGCACCGAGTCGTACTGCTCCTCGAGACCCGACCTGCCGACGGCGTCCTCCGCGTCGATGCGTCCCTGGCCACGCGTCACGTCGTCGGCGCCGGCCCGGGCGACCCAGCCGAGCAGGTGCGACGCGAGGGCACCGTCGGGTCGGGGGTAGGCGCGAGCGGGCTCGGCGGTGACGCCGACGCCGGGGAACTTCTCCGGCTGCTCGAGCAGGGTCAGGGCCCGACGGGCGTCGACGCCGATCGCCACCGGGATGGGCACGTAGGGCGAGCCGTTGAAGCAGGCGGGCGCGGCCGGAGCGCCCTTGGTCCCGCACAGCATCGTCTTGCCCCACAGCCGCTCGAACGGCAGGCCGAGCACTGCGGCGACCCGGGTCACGAGGTCGCGGCCGCCGTCGCGGGAGTCGACGAGCACCGAGCGCTGCACCGTGACGACGGTGTCGAAGGTGTTCTCGACGAAGGGCGCCCCGAGGCGGTCGAGGATGCGACCGCGCAGCGCGTGCTCCGTCACCGTCCGGGTGTTGACGGTGACGGCGGCCCGGGCGAGGTCAGGACCCTGGACGAGCTGGAGCTGACCCAGCCGACCCAGCAGCAGCCCGAAGAGTGTGACGAGCAGGACGAGGACCACGCCGACGACCCCGACTCGGGAGCGCCGGGGACGCGCGCTCATCCGAGTCTCCGGCGCACCAGGGCCCGATCGAGCGCGAGGAGGGGCGGCAGCAGCAGGCCACCCACGGCCACCGTCGCCACGAGCCGCCACAGGTCGTCGGCGGGCTCGACGCCACCCTCGGCCAGCACGGCGGACCCGAGGCGGCCGACGAGCACGACGGCGGCCGCAGCGAGCAGCGCGACCGGGGCGCGCAGTCGGGAGCGGGAGGACGTGCGGCGGAAGGAGCCGGCGACGAGTCCGGCGACCATCATCACGAGGGGGGTGAGCCCGAGCGGGCTCCCGACCGGCGGGACCAGCTGGACGACCCAGCCGGCGAGCAGTCCCACGAGGGCGCCGTGGACGGGGCCGCGGAGTGCCGCCGTCGCGACGACCCCGACGAGCACGAGGTCCGGCACCCACCGCGGCGGCACGCCGAGACGGGGCAGCAACGTCGCCACGACGAGGGCCGTGACGAGGACGTATGCCGTCCGCAGCACTCCCAGCAGCGTCGGCCTCATCGTGGGGTGCCCGTCGAGGCTTGCGTGGCACGGGTGGCCGCTCTCGGCGTGCTCCGTGCGGATGGCACCAGGACGGCGACGACGTCGATCGCGTCCGGGTCGACCGCGGGGCGCACCGTCGCGCTGCGGGTCAGCTGCCCCCGGTCGGGGTCGACGGCCGTCACGGTCCCCACGACGATGCCGGCGGCATACGGGGTCTCGTCGATGCTGCCGAGGGTGCGCACGACGTCACCGACGACGGGGGTCGACGGGACGACGCTCGACAGCCGGAGCGAGCCGCGGGGACGCGACTCGGAGTCGCCCGGGGCTGACGGCGACACCGTGCCGAGCGTGCCGGCGGGTCCGACGCGCACGGCAACCACCGAGCCGGCGCTGCCCAGCACCTGGACGTCGCTCGTCCAGGGCGACACCGCCACGACCCGACCGACGAGACCGTCCGCCGCGACGACCGTCGAGTCCGCGCGGATGCCGTCGCGTGACCCGACGTCGATGGTGACGCTGCGCCCTCCGAGCGGGCTGAGGTCGGTGGCGACGACACGCGCCGGGATCAGCGAGCGGCCCTTGGTGACGCTGGACCCGAGCAGCTCGTCGAGACGGGCCAGCTCGTCGAGGCGGTGCTGCTGCTCCGCGGTGACGGCGCGCAGCCTGGTGTTCTCGACCTCGACCGCAGCGAGCTCGTCACGCGGGGCCCCAGCCAGGGCGCGCTGGACGGGACCGAGCACGAGGCCTCCGGCCCGGCGCACACCGTCTGCGACCCCCGAGCCGGCGAGGTCCGAGACGAGGAGCGCGAGGGTCAGCGACGCGAGGACGACGAGGAGACGGCGGCGGAGGGTGGGCTGCATGCGGCTAGAGGCGGTGGTCCCCGACGAGGACGCGCTCGAGGCTGTCGAAGTCGTCGACGCAGCGGCCGGCCCCACGCGCGACGGCGCGCAGCGGGTCGTCGGCGACCTGGACGGGCACGCCGAGCTCGTGGCGCATCCGTTCGTCGAGGCCACGCAGGAGCGCTCCGCCTCCGGTCAGGGTGATGCCGCGGTCGAGGATGTCGCCGGCGAGCTCGGGTGGGCAGACGTCGAGCGTGGCCCGGACGAGCTCGATGATCTGGAGCACCGGTGTCTCGATGGCCCGGCGCACCTCGGCCGAGCTCACCTGCACCGTCTTGGGCAGTCCGGTCACGAGGTCGCGCCCGCGCAGTCGGGTCGTCAGCTCCTCGCGGAGCGGGAAGACCGAGCCGACCGCGACCTTGATGTCCTCGGCGCTGCGCTCTCCGAGCAGGAGGGAGTACTCGCTCTTGACGTGGCTGACGAGGGCCTCGTCGATCTCGTCGCCCGCGATGCGCAGCGAGCTCGACGTGACGATGCCCCCGAGGCTGATGACCGCGACGTCGGTCGTGCCGCCGCCGATGTCGACCACCATGCTCGCGGCCGTCTCGTAGACCGGCAGCCCCGCACCGATGGCGGCGGCCATCGGCTCCTCGATCATGTAGACGCGACGCGCACCGCACCGGGTGGCGGCGTCCTCCAGGGCGCGACGCTCGACGCCGGTGACCTCGCTCGGGACGCAGAGCACCATGCGCGGGCGGACGAGCCGCGACGTGCGCACCTGGTCGATGAACCACCGCAGCATGCGCTCGGTCTCGTCGGCGTCGGAGACGACGCCGTCGCGCAAGGGGCGAACGGCGCGGATGGTCCCCGGCGCGCGGCCGAGCATCTCCTTGGCGCGGCTCCCCGCGGCGACCAGCCGTCCGCTGCCGACCTCGACGGCGACGACCGACGGCTCCTCGATGACGACCCCGCGCCCACGCACGTGAATGAGGGTGTTCGCGGTGCCGAGGTCGATCGCGAGGTCACGCCCCAGGGGGCGCAGCCACGATCGGGAGGTCATGTCCAGATTGTGCCCTGATCAGCCCGCGAGATCGGGGAACCAGATGCCGATCTCGCGTGTGGCGGACTCGTGGGAGTCGGAGCCGTGCACGATGTTCTGCTGCACCTTGGTGCCCCAGTCGCGCCCGAGGTCGCCACGGATGGTGCCGGGAGCCGCGTCGGTCGGGTTGGTGGCGCCGGCGAGGCTGCGGAAGCCCTTGACGCAGTCCTGGCCCTCGACGACGACGGCCGCGACGGGACCCGAGCTCATGAACTCGACGAGGGGCTCGTAGAACGGCTTGCCCTCGTGCTCGGCGTAGTGGGCCGCGAGCTGCTCGCGAGTGGGCGTCAGCACGGAGAGGGCCAAGAGCTGGTAGCCCTTGCTTTCGATGCGCCGCAGCACCTCACCGGTGAGGCCGCGCTGGAATCCGTCGGGCTTGACGAGGACGAGGGAGCGTTCGATGGTCACCCGTCCACCCTATCGGCCGGGTCTCCCTCGCCCGCCGCCGCTCGGCGCCGCGCCATCTCGGCGTCGACCTGGGCGCCCTTGACGAGGCAGGTGACCCACAGGGCGAGGAAGAAGAGCCCGACGACGAGCATCATCGGCACGACGAGGGCGCTGAGCAGGGTGAGCGCCTGCACCACCCAGCCCAGCGTCACGCCCCAGGGACGACGCATGAGTCCTGCAGCCACGATGCACAGGGCGCCGAGACCGAGGCCGACGACGAGGTAGGCCGTGCTCGACGCGTCGCCACCGTCGGTCGCCGCGATCGCCCGCGCCACGAGGGCGCCGAGCAGGATGCAGATGGACTGGCCGCCGAGCACCGTCGCGAGCATGCGGAAGGTGAACTTGCCGGTCTGGCCGTGGAAGATGATCGAGCGCATGGAAGGGGGTCGCCTCGGCTGTCTGGTGGTGTGCGGTGTGGCTCAGTAGTTCTGTGCGGTGTCCCAGGTGCGGATGATGGCCCGCGCCTCCGAGTCGCTGGCTCCGGTCGCCTCGGCATAGAGGCTCATCGCGTCCTCGCGCCGCCCGGCCAGGATCAGCTCACTGATCCTGGCGCGGGCCTCGTCGGTGAGACGGCCGTCGGTGTACGACGCCGCCGCGTCACGCACGCCCGGGCCACGACCCGGGACGAACCAACCGTCGACGGCGCGCTTGGCGTCGGCGAGCGGAGCCCCGGTGGCCTCACGGTAGATCTTGATCGCGTTGAGCTTGTGCCCGGCGCTGATCTCGCGGCTCACCCTGGCACGAACGGTGTCGGTGAGGCCGACGAGCTCCCGGTCGGGATCCTTGCGGCCCATGACCCGACCCCAGACGACGACCGCCACGCCGACGAGGACGAGGAGGACGACGAGCTTCACCAAGGGGTGCATGGGTGCCAGCCTAGGTCGGGGCGAGGGGCGGTCAGGTTCAGACGTCGGTGTGGCCGAGCAGCAGGCGCACCTCGCCGGCCGTGATGACCGACCCGGTGGCGATGACGCCGCCACCCATGCCGTCGGCCTCGGCGAGGGTCACGGCCTGCTCGAGGGCGTCGGGCAGGTCCCGGACGACGGTCACCCGGGACTCGCCGAAGAGCTCGACGGCGAGCTTGCCGAGGTCCTCGGGCCGCATGGCGCGCGGCGACGAGGAACGGGTGACGACGATGTGGTCGAGGGCGGGCTCGAGCACCTCCAGCATGCCGGCTGCGTCCTTGTCGGCGACGATGCCGACGAGGCCGACCAGTCGGGTGAACGCGAAGGCCTCCTCGAGCGCCGTCACGAGCGAGCGGGCGCCGTGCGGGTTGTGGGCCGCGTCGACGAGGACGGTCGGTGAGCGTCGGACGATCTCGAGGCGTCCGGGCGAGGTCATCGCCGCGGCCGCCGCGGTCAGCACCTCGGGCTCGATGCGCTGCTCGCCGCCACCGATGAAGGACTCGACGGCCGCCACGGCGGTGGCGAGGTTGCTCGCCTGGTGCGCGCCGTGGAGCGGGAGGAAGAGGTCGGCATACTCCCCCGCGAGGCCGCGGATCGAGACCTGCTGCCCGCCGATGGCGACCTCGCGGGCGAGGACGCCGAAGTCGTTGCCCTCGAAGACGATCCGTGATCCACCGACCTCCTCCACGCGGTCGATGAGCACGCGGGCGACGTCCTCGTCCTGGACACCGGACACGGTGACCGAGTCGGCCTTGATGATGCCGCTCTTCTCCTCCGCGATGGAGACGACGTCGTCGCCGAGCAGGTGGGTGTGGTCGAGGTCGACCGGGGTGACGACGGCGACCTGGGCGTCGATGACGTTGGTCGCGTCCCACGAGCCGCCGAGGCCGACCTCGATGATCGCGACGTCGACCGGGGCGTCGGCGAAGGCGGCGTAGGCGAGCGCGACCAGCACCTCGAAGAAGTTCATCCGGCGGCCGCCGGACTCGAGGGACCGGGCATCGACGAGCTCGATGAGCGGCGCGACCTCGTCGTAGGCGGCGATGAACTTCTCGCGCGGGATCGGCTTGCCCGACAACGTGATCCGTTCACGGATGTCGTGCAGGTGCGGCGAGGTGAAGCGTCCCGTGGACAGGCCGCTCTCGCGCAGGATCGCGTCGATCATCCGGCTCGTCGACGTCTTGCCGTTGGTGCCGGTGAGGTGGATCGATGGGTAGGTCCGCTGCGGGTCGCCGGCGAGCTCCATGACCGCGCGGATGCGGTCGAGCGACGGGCCGATGTCGTTCTCGGGGGCGCGGGCCAGGATCTCCTCCTCGATCTCGCGCATCCGCTTCATCTCCTCGAGGTTGCGGGCCGCCTCGAGGGATGCGGCATCCGGGCGGCCGCTCATGACGACGCCCCGCCGTTCAGCTCGCGGACCATCCACACACTCTCCGGAAGCCCGGAACCCGGCCTCTCGCGGTGGGTCTCGGCGAACCCGTGCCTGACGTAGAAACGCGCCGCCTGCTGGTTGCCCTCGAGGTAGGACAGCGTGATGCGCGGGTGCTCGCTCTCGAGCGCCCGTTCGACGACGGCGTCCAGCAGGCGAGAACCGATCCCCTGCCCGTGGTGGCCGGGCAGGACGTAGAGCTTCCACAGCACGAAGGCGTCGTCCTGCGGGCCGAACGTCGCCACGCCGACGACGTCGTCCTCCTCGACGGCCACGAGGGTGCGCCCCTTGCGGATCGAGTCGGTGACGACGTCGCTCGTCCACCATTTCGCGAGGCCCATCGCGACGTACTCCGGACCCGCGATGGGTTCGTAGGTCGCGAGCCACGTCCGGTGTCCGACGGACAGCACTCCCGTCAGGTCGTCGCCCACGGCACCTCGGATGATGACGCCGTCTGCGGCGGCGCCGTCGGTCGCAGTCCCCAAGGCGCTGCCATGGGGGTCGGGGGTCGTGCTCACGTCAGCGTCCTCCAGCTCGTGCCCGCGGTTGGCGGCGATCATCGCTTGACCACCAGGATCGTCGCCGGGTGGTTGTCGCCGACGACGACGTCGGTCGGCGTGCCCGGCAGTCTGCCGGCCAGCGCGTGGTCGCGTCCGGCGGCGGCGAACTGCGTCGCGAGCGTCTCGCCGACGATGAGGTCGCGGTGGGTGACCGTCGCCTCGAACACCTCAGCCCCACCGAGGACGGTCAGGCTGATGCGGTCGCTGACGTGCAGCCCGGTGTCGCGACGGGCCTGCTGGACGGCGCGGACGAGGTCGCGAGCCAGGCCCTCGGAAGCCAGGGCGGGCGTCACGGCCGTGTCGAGGACGACGAAGCCTCCCGAGGGCAGCATCGCCGTGGCACCGGCCTCGGCGGCGTCGCCGGCGACGACGGTCTCGAGGGCGTACTCCCCCTCGACGAGCGCGAGACCGCCGGCGGTGACGGTGCCGTCGGCGTCGACGCTCCAGTCGCCCGACTTGCTGCCCTTGATGGCGCGCTGGACGTCCTTGCCCAACCGAGGCCCGGCCGCGCGCGCGTTGACGGTGAGGCGCTGGCTGACCCCGAAGTCGGACTCGCTCGCCGAAGCGAGCTCGACGAGGGTCAACGCCTTGACGTTGAGCTCGTCCTGGATGATCCCGCGGAACGGCTCGAGCCTCGCCGGCTCGGGAGCCACGACGGTCAGCTCGGCGAGCGGCAGGCGGGCCCGCAGGCCCCGGGCCTTGCGCAGGCTGGACGCCGTCGAGCAGATCTCGCGCGCCCGGTCCATCGCGACGACGAGCTCGTGGTCGGCCGGCAGGTCGTCGACCGTCGGGTAGTCGGCGAGGTGCACCGACCGCTCCCCCGTCAGCCCGCGCCAGATCTCCTCGGTGACGAGCGGCAGCAGGGGTGCCGTGGCGCGCGTGACGGTCTCGAGGGCCGTCCACAGCGTGTCGAACGCCGCGAGCGACCCGTCGCTCTCGCCGCCCCAGAACCGGTCCCGCGAGCGGCGGATGTACCAGTTCGTCAGCACGTCCAGGAAGCCGCGCATGGTGTCGCACGCGGCGGCGATCTCGTAGGCGTCGAGCTGTTCGGTCATGTCGCCGACGAACTCGCGCAGCTTGGCGAGCAGGTAGCGGTCGAGGACGTCGGTCGAGGCCGTCGAGCGCTTCGCCTCGTAGCCCTCGCCGCCGCGCGCGGTGTTGGCGTACAGCGCGAAGAAGGACCAGGCGTTCCACAGCGGGATCATCACCTGGCGCACGCCGTCGCGGATGCCCTGCTCGGTGACGACGAGGTTGCCGCCGCGCAGGATCGGGCTGCTCATGAGGAACCAGCGCATGGCGTCGGCGCCGTCGCGGTCGAAGACCTCGCTCACGTCGGGGTAGTTGCGCAGCGACTTGCTCATCTTCTGGCCGTCGGAGCCGAGCACGATCCCGTGGCTGACGCACGTCTTGAAGGCAGGCCGGTCGAAGAGCGCCGTGGCGAGGATGTGCATCGTGTAGAACCAGCCGCGCGTCTGGCCGATGTACTCGACGATGAAGTCGCCCGGGAAGTGGTGCTCGAACCAGTCGGCGTTCTCGAACGGGTAGTGCACCTGCGCGAAGCTCATGGATCCAGAGTCGAACCAGACGTCGAGGACGTCCTCGACCCGGCGCATCGTGGACCTCCCCGAAGGGTCGTCCGGGTTCGGGCGCGTCAGATTGTCGATGAAGGGGCGGTGCAGATCGGTGACCTCGACACCGAAGTCACGCTCGAGCTCCTCGAACGAGCCGTAGACGTCGACGCGCGGGAACTCCGGGTTGTCGGACTTCCAGACGGGGATCGGGCTGCCCCAGAAGCGGTTTCGCGAGATGGACCAGTCGCGGGCGTTGGCGAGCCACTTGCCGAACTGGCCGTCCTTGATGTGCGAGGGGGTCCACTCGATCTCCTGGTTGAGCTCGAGCATCCGCTCCTTGATCTTCGTCACCTCGACGAACCACGACGAAACCGCCATGTAGATGAGGGGCTCGCGGCAGCGCCAGCAGTGCGGGTAGCTGTGGTCGTAGGTCTCACGGCGCAGGAGCACCGTGCCTGCCGTGACCGAGCCGGTCTCGCCCTCGCCGCGGGTGGCCGCCTTGAGGTGGTCGATGATGTGGGCGTTCGCGTCGAAGACGTGCATGCCCTCGTAGTCGGTGACCGGCCAGAGGAACCGGCCGTCGGGGCCGACGGGGATGACCGGCTCGATGCCGGCCGCGTCGGTGACGATCTTGTCCTCCTCACCGAAGGCACCGGCCGTGTGCACGAGCCCGGTGCCGTCCTCGGTGGTGACGAAGTCGGCCGGGAAGACGAAGTGCGCGCGCTCGTGCCCCCGGTAGTACGAGAACGGAGGCGTGAAGGCACGGCCGATCAGGTCGGCGCCCTTGAGCCGCTGGACGATCCGCTCGTCGAGCGTGGCCCGGTCGACGTCCGGGCCGAAGAGGTCCTTGGCGTATGCCGCGAGGCGGGCTTCGCCGATGACGTAGCGCTCCGTCGTGCCGGTGACGTCGGACTCGACGACGACGTAGTCGATGTCAGGGCCGACCATGATGCCGAGGTTGGCCGGCAGGGTCCACGGCGTCGTCGTCCAGACGAGCGCGAGCTCGCCGGTCTCGAGGCGCAGGCCGATGGTGACGGCCGGGTCCTGGCGCATCTTGTAGACGTCGTCGTCCATGCGCAGCTCGTGGTTGGACAGCGGCGTCTGGTCGTTCCAGCAGTACGGCAGCACGCGGAAGCCCTCGTAGACGAGGCCCTTGTCGTGGAGCTGCTTGAACGCCCAGATGACCGACTCCATGTAGTCGGGCTCGAGCGTCTTGTAGTCGTGGTCGAAGTCGACCCAGCGGGCCTGGCGCGTCACGTAGTCGCGCCACTCGCCGGTGTACTTCAGCACCGAGCTGCGGCACGCGTCGTTGAACCGGTCGATGCCGAGCTCGACGATGTCCTGCTTGGTCTTGAGGCCGAGCTGGCGCTGCGCCTCGAGCTCGGCGGGCAGGCCGTGGGTGTCCCAGCCGAAGCGGCGCTCGACGCGCTTGCCGCGCATCGTCTGGTAGCGCGGGACGATGTCCTTGACGTAACCGGTGAGCAGGTGGCCGTAGTGCGGCAGGCCGTTGGCGAACGGCGGCCCGTCGTAGAAGACGAACTCGTTGTCGCCGTCGGTCCCGGCCTCGCGGCCCTCGACCGACGCGAGGAACGTGCCGTCCTCGGCCCAGTACTTCAGGACGCGCTGCTCGATCTCGGGGAAGCGCGGGTTGGACGGGACGCCGGAGCCGGTCGCGGGCTGGTCGGCGTCGTCGTTCGTGGTGACCCGGGGGTAGGTCATGCTCGTGGTCTCCTGCGTTCGCGTCTGTTGGTCGCTCGTCTGGTCACTCGTCCGTGCCACGAGGACGACGTCTCCTGCCGGAGTCTGCCGCGGTACCACCCCGCTTGCCGCACGCTCCCACCCTCTCGGGCAGACGGCATACGGCCGCTCTTGTCGAAGGCTGTGACGGGCCCACCCGTCCGGGTCTAGTGGGGGCTTGCGCCCTGTTCTTCCGGAGGCTCGCCGCTGATGACGGCTCGAACGCCTGTGCGCGCCAGTCTAGCCTGATCGACCGGATATGCCGGCCTGCTGAGACCGGGCCCGAGGCCGCGGGCCGCGTTTGGCAGGATGACGTCATGACCGAAGTGGACACGACAGGTGCATGGCTGAGCCGCGAGGACCTCGACAACGCCCGGGACCGGCTGCCGATCCTCTACGTGCACGCGATCCCGGTCCGGGTCGACGACCGCGGCGTCGTCACCCATGTCGGGCTGCTGCTGCGGGCCGACAGCGACGGCGGCATCGGTCAGGAGGTCGTCGGCGGCCGAGTGCTCTACCACGAGCGCATCCGCGACGCCCTCGTGCGCCACGTCGAGAGCGACCTCGGCCCGATGGCGCTCCCCCGGATCCCGTTGTCGCCGCAGCCGTTCACGGTCGCCGAGTTCTTCCCGACGCCTGGCGTCACTCCCTTCCACGACCCTCGCCAGCACGCCGTCTCGATGGCCTTCGTCGTCGCGGTCACGGGCGACTGCCGGCCTCAGCAGGACGCCCTCGACCTGTCCTGGGTGACCCCCGAGGAGGCCGCGTCGATCGCGGTCCGGGGCGAGATGTCCGGCTCCCACGGCGTCCTCGTGCGGCAGGCCCTCGCGCACGTCGGCTTCCCCGTCTGAACGTCAGCGGGCCACCGCCCGCACGGCACTCGCTCAGGGACTTCTGAGCGAGTGCCCGTGTCAGTGCTGGTGCTCGAGGAGCTCCTGACGGCCCGAACCCAGGACGGTCAGGGGCAGCAACGTCTTGCCGGTCGGGCCGATCTCGATCTCGGTGCCCATCTGCGGGCAGACGCCGCAGTCGAAGCAGGGGGTCCAGCGGCAGTCGTCGACCTCGGTCTCGTCGAGGGCGTCCTGCCAGTCCTCCCACAGCCAGTCCTTGTCGAGGCCGGAGTCGAGGTGGTCCCAGGGCAGCACCTCGGACTCGCCGCGCTCGCGCGTGGTGTACCAGGCGAGGTCGACCGGGACGTCGGCGAACGCCTCGTCGGCGCAGCGCATCCACCGCTCGTAGGAGAAGTGCTCGCTCCACCCGTCGAAGCGACCACCGTCGCGCCACACGGCCTCGATGACCTTGCCGACGCGGCGGTCGCCGCGTGACAGCAGGCCCTCGACGATGCCGGGCTGCCCGTCGTGGTAGCGGAACCCGATGGACGAGCCATAGCGCTTGTCGGCGCGGATGGCGTCACGGAGCTTGGCGAGGCGGGCGTCGGTCTCCTCGACGCCGAGCTGCGAGGCCCACTGGAACGGCGTGTGCGGCTTGGGCACGAAGCCACCGATCGACACGGTGCAGCGGATGTCACGGCGGCCGGAAACCTGGCGTCCCGTCTCGATGACGCGCTTGGCGAGCTCGGCGATCTGGAGCACGTCCTCGTCGGTCTCGGTGGGCAGCCCGCACATGAAGTAGAGCTTGACCTGGCGCCAGCCGGCGCCGTAGGCCGCGGCCACGGTCGAGATGAGGTCCTCCTCGGACACCATCTTGTTGATCACCTTGCGGATGCGCTCGGACCCGCCCTCGGGCGCGAACGTCAGGCCAGACCGGCGCCCGTTGCGGGTCAGCTCGTTGGCGAGGTCGATGTTGAAGGCGTCGACGCGGGTCGACGGGAGCGACAGCCCCGTCTGCGTGCCCTCGTAGCGGTCGGCCAGGCCCTTGGTGAGGTCGGCGATCTCCGAGTGGTCGGCGGACGACAGCGAGAGCAGGCCGACCTCCTCGAAACCCGTCGCCGCGAGACCGCGCTCGACCATCTCGCCGATGCCGGTGATGGACCGCTCCCGCACCGGCCGGGTGATCATGCCGGCCTGGCAGAAGCGGCAGCCGCGGGTGCAGCCGCGGAAGATCTCGACCGACATGCGCTCGTGCACCGACTCGGCGAGCGGGACGAGCGGCTGCTTCGGGTAGGGCCACGCGTCGAGGTCCATGACGGTGTGCTTGGACACGCGCCACGGCACGCCGGGGGCGTCCGAGCTCGGCGCGACCCGCTGGATGCGTCCGTCGGGGAGGTAGCTCACGTCGTAGAACGCCGGGACGTACACGCCGCCGGTGCGGGCCAGGCGCAGCAGGACCTCGCGGCGACCGCCGGGACGACCCTCGGCCTTCCACTCCCCGACGATGTCCGTGACCGCCAGCACGGCCTGCTCGCCGTCACCGACGATGGCAGCGTCGATGAAGGAGGCGATCGGCTCGGGGTTGAAGGCCGCGTGACCGCCGGCGATGACGATCGGGTCGTCGACGTCGCGGTCCACCGAGTGGAGCGGGATGCCGGCGAGGTCGAGCGCGGTGAGCATGTTGGTGTAGCCCAGCTCCGTCGAGAAGCTGAGGCCGAAGAGGTCGAAGTCGCGCACCGAGCGGTGGGCGTCGACCGTGAACTGCGGCAGGCCCGCCTCGCGCAGCTGGGCCTCCATGTCGGGCCACACGGCATACGTGCGCTCGGCGAGGGCGTCGGGACGCTCGTTGAGGACCTCGTAGAGGATCATGACGCCCTGGTTGGGCACACCCACCTCGTACGCGTCGGGGTACATCAGCGCCCATCGCGTGGTCAGCTCCGTGCCGTCGGGACCGTGGCCGCCGACGTTCCAGTCCTTGACCGTGGAGTTGAGCTCGCCGCCGACGTACTGGATGGGCTTGTTGACCCGCTCCAGCAGGGGCTCGAGGGCGTTGAACAGTGACTCTCCGGGCATTGGACCATGGTACGTGCGCGCTGCCGGACGCCGAAACGTGGGCGAACGGCGCACCCTGCCTCAAGCACCGGACGCCCAAGGGCTGTCCGCCCTACCCTGAGGCGGAGGAGGCAAGGGTGACCACGGAGCCGACGGCGATCCACGTGGAGGTGCTGCCCGCGCGGCTGGGCGACTGCCTCATCGTCGAGTGCCCGCGCCCCGCGGGTCCGACGTGGCGGATGCTCGTCGACGGGGGGCCGCCCGACACCTGGCCGCTCCTCGAGGCGCGGCTGCGTCGCCTCGACCCTGCCGACCGCCACATCGACGTCGCGGTGATCACCCACATCGACAACGACCACATCGGCGGCATGCTCGCGTTCCTCTCGAGCGACCTCGCGGCCGACGTCGGGGACTTCTGGTTCAACGGGCGCACGCACTTGTCCGCGAGCGCCCCCGGACGGGCCCGCAGCATCGAGCAGGGCGAGAGCCTCGTCACCGCCCTGCTCGGCCCACCCTCCGGCAATCTCGGGGCCAAGCCTCCTGGCCACGCCCTGCCGTGGAACGCCGCCTTCGGCGGCGGGCCCGTCGAGACAGCAGCCCCCGGCGCCCCCGGCGCCAGCGGCGCCACCGGCGCCACCGGCGGCGTCATCTCGGTCACGGTGCCCGACGGGCCCACGATCACCGTGCTCTCCCCCACGACCGGAGGCCTCGCCCGGCTCGCGGATTCCTGGTCGTCGAGCCTGCACGACGCGCTGCAGCCCCGCGACCGCGGCCTCGCGCCGCCGGCAGACGTGCTCGGACCGCTCGACGACCTCCCCCACCTCGCCGGCGAACGGACCCCCTCGGACTCATCGGTGCCCAACGGCAGCAGCATCGCGCTGCTCCTCGAGCGCCGCGGCGCGAGCATCGTGCTCGGGGCCGACGCCTACGGCAACGTGCTCGCCGCGGGACTGCACGGCGTGGCCCGGGCGCGGGGGCTGCAGAACCTCTCCGTCGATGCGGTCAAGCTGCCCCACCACGGCAGCCAGGCCAACGTCGTGGCGGCGCTGCTCGCCGCCGCGCCGGCCAGCCACTACCTCGTCTCCACCAACGGCGACGTCTTCCACCACCCCGACGATGCCGCGATGGCGCGCGTCGTGCTCGACGCCCCGGCCGGCCCGACGCTGCGCTTCAACTACCGCACCCCGCGCACCGAGCGGTGGGCCGACCCGCGTCTCGTCGCGCAGCACGGCTACCACGTCACCTTCCCCGACCCCGCGCACGCCGACGCCGGGATCGTCCTCGACCTCCCGGCGCGGCGCTGAGCCCGCGAGGCGTCAGACGCCGTCGTACATCGCGTCGAGCTCGGCGCGGTGCTTCTCGGTCACGGCCTTGCGGCGCAGCTTCATGCTTCGGAGTGAGGTCCCCCGCCTCGACGGTGAGGTCCTGGTCGAGGATGGTGAACTTCTTGATCGTCTCCCAGCGGTTGAGACCCTCGTTGAGCTGGTCGACGTAGCGCTGGACCAGCGCGTGCGCCTGTGGCGAGGCCACGACCTCGGCGTACGGCTTGCCGGCCAGCCCCACCGTCGCCGCCCAACCGGCCACCGCGTCGGGATCGAGCGTCACGAGCGCCGTCGCGTAGTTGTGGCCGGCGCCGTGCACGAGGAACTGGCTGACGAACGGGCACAGGCCCTTGAAGCGCGCCTCGATCTCGGCCGGAGCCACGTACTTCCCGCCCGAGGTCTTGAAGAGGTCCTTCTTGCGGTCGGTGACGTAGAGGAAGCCACGCTCGTCGACGCGGCCGATGTCGCCGGTGTGGAACCAGCCGTCCTCGGTGAGCACCTCAGCCGTCGCCTCGGCGTTGTTGTGGTAGCCGCGCATGACGCCTGGGCCCTTGACGAGGATCTCGCCGTCCTCCTCCGCGATGCGCACCTCGGTGCCCGGCAGCGGCCAGCCGACCGAGCCGTACTGGTACGAGCCGTGGTCGGGGGCGTTGACGGTCGTGCCGGACGACGTCTCGGTCAGGCCGTAGCCCTCCTGGACGAGCAGGCCGACCGAGCCGAACCAGCGCGCGACGTCGGCGTTGAGCGGGGCGGACCCGCTGATCATGAAACGGACCCGCCCGCCGAAGCGCTCCTGCACCTTGTTCAGCACGAGCCTCGTCGCGAGGACGTGCTTGCGGCGCAGTCCCGCTGAGGGCTCGTCACCACGGGCACGCACGTCGCGCATCTCGCCGCCGACCGCGAGCGCCCAGTCGATGAGCTTCTTCTTGACACCCGTCTCCCCTGCGAACATCAGCGCGATGCGCCCGTGCGCCTTCTCGAAGATGCGCGGCGGACCGGCCATGAAGGTCGGCTTGATGACCGCCATGTTCTCGACGATCCTGTCGACGCGGCCGTCGACGGCTGTCGGGAAGCCGATCTGCAGCCCCGTGGCGACGAGCATCTTGCCGAAGACGTGCGAGAGCGGCAGCCAGAGGAACTGGAGGTCGTCCCTGGTGAAGGTGCCGATGGCGTCGATGACGGCGCCCTCGTAGACGACGCTGTCGTGCACCAGCCGCACGCCCTTGGGGCGGCCCGTCGTGCCGGACGTGTAGATGACGACGGCCAGGGACTCGGGTCCGAGCTGGTCGATGCGCGAGTCCACGAGGTCGGGCGTGGCGGCCAGCCACTCCCGTCCGCGCTCGGCGAGCTGGTCGGTCGTGATGACCCAGCCGTCGTCGCTGCCCGGGCCGGTCAGCGCGATGACCTGCCGCACGCCGGGGATCTCGGACCGCACGGCCTGGAGCTTGGCGACCTGCTCCTCGTTCTCGGCGAAGACGATGCCACTGCCAGAGTCGTCCAGGATGTAGGCGACGTCCTCGGCGATCGTCGTCGGGTAGACGGTCGTCGTCGCGCCACCGGCGCAGATGACGGCGAGGTCGGCCAGGATCCACTCGACCCGGGTCGTCGAAGCGATGGCGACGCGGTCCTCGAGCTGCACCCCGAGGCTGATGAGTCCGGCGGCCCACTGCTCGACGATCTCGTGGGTCTGCCCCCACGTCAGGGTGGTGAGCTCGCTCGAACCGTCCGCGAAGTGGAGGTAGGCGGCAGCGTCAGGCGTCGCCCGGACCCGGCTGCGGAAGAGCGCGCCCACGCTGGGAGCGCGCCCGTCGAGGATGCTCTGGTCGACGTGCCGGTCGGCGAGTGCCTGGAGGGGCATGTGTGGACTCCTTCGTCGCTCGGCTGCCCGTCATCGGCGTCTGCGGGCTGCCGCCATGCCCGGATCCTGTCAACAATCCGCCTGACAGTCACGTATTCGTCGGCTTCCACATCGAACCGTGACCGCCGGTAACTTCGTGGGCGTAGGCCGTCCGGCTCGGCCAGGCGGGCGTCGTCCACAGCTGGGTGGTGAAGGGGCCGGTGTCTGGATCCGGCTGTGGACAGAGCGGATTGGGGTCCGAGCGGTGTCGGTGGTCGGCCGTAGCGTTCTCTCATGGAAGCCGGCACCGCCATCACGCTCGAGGAGCTCAGGTCACGCCTGAGTGATCTCGAGGCGCGGCAGCGCGCGGCTGGCGGGGTGGCGGATGCGGCGTGGGCGGCGTCCGTCCGTGCCGGTCATGGTCTCGGTGATGGTGGGGGTCGTGCCGGTGTCGGGGAGGGGGAGACGGAGCACGTGTGGTCCGAGCCGGCACCGCTCGCGACGGCGGTGGACGCGGACGGGGTCGTGTGGGAGAACGTCGATGCCCGGCTGTCGTCGAGCCTGGACGTCGCCAGCCAGATCGCCCGGGCGTGGCAGGCGCCGTTGGCGTTCTGCCGCGAGGGTGACCTGCTCGACACCGTCGGGGTCCTCGCCCGGCTGTCGCAGGCCCGTGACCTGCTGCTGGTGCGGGTCGTCACCGAGCTCGAGGCCCGCGGCGTCGACTCGCCCGATGGTCTGTCCCGCATCGACTGGCTCCGCTCGCTCGACCCGTCGCTGACCGTGGCCACGGCCAGGTCGGTCGTGACGGTCGCCCGGGCTGCCGCCGCCGGGCAGGCGCCGAGCCCGTTCGACGACGCGACGGCCGCCGCGCGACGCGCGCTGCACCAGGCGCTGGTTGTCGACGTGCTCGCCGGCTCGGTCCCGGCGGGCAACGCCGCCCAGATCATTGACCTCGGTCAGCGTCTCGACCCGGTGGCCGACCCGAGCGAGCTGCACCACGCCCTGGAGCACCTCATCGGGCAGGCGGCGAAGCTGCGTCCGGAGGAGCTGGCCCGCGCCTGCCGGCTGCACGCCGACCAGCTTCGGCCGCCCAAGGACCTCGACGAGCTCGACGACGCTCGCCGCGGCGCCCGCGGCCTCTGGTTCTCCCGACCCAACAGGACCGGCATGGTCAACCTCAAGGGCGTGCTCGACCCAGAGAACGCCGCGATCGTCCAGGGCGCCATCGACCCCCTCGCAGCGCCACGACCGCTGGTCGACGAGGACACCGGCGCCACGATCGAGCCCGACCCCCGCCCGGCGCACCAGCGCCGGCTCGATGCCCTCGTCGAGATCATCGGCCGCGGCGTGGCCGCCCCCGGCGAGCAGCCGAGCACCGACAAGGCCAAGATCGTCGTGACCATCGACTACGACACGCTCGCCCGCACACTCACCGCATCCGACCGCACGCCGGGCGTCGGCTCCGCCGGGTGCGGCCGTCGATCCGGGGCAGCCCCAGGGTCACGTCCCGAATCGGGTCCTGAATGCGGTCCCGGGGCGCTGTTCGGGGTGTCGGCCTCGGGCGATGTGCTCTCCCCGACGACCGTGCGCCGGCTCGCCTGCGACGCCTCGCTGATCGCCGCCGTCCTCGGCACACAGGGCGAACCGCTCGACGTCGGACGCCGCCACCGGCTCGTCACCCCCGCCATCCGCACCGCACTGGTCCTGCGCGACAAGGGCTGCAGCTTCCCCGGCTGCACCGTGCCCGCGGCCTGGACCGACGCGCACCACGTCACCCACTGGATCGACGGCGGCCCCACCAGCCTCGAGAACCTCGCACTGCTCTGCCGGCGCCACCACCTCCACGTCCACCGTCACGGCCTCACCGCAACCGTCACCGGCGCCCGCGTCAGCTGGCACACCTGGCAGCAGTGGAGACGTGACTGGCGCAGCCGAGGCCACCCGACGGGAGACCTGGATCCCGCGGCCCGTCGAAGCGCCGTCCCCTGTGCCGACCCCGGGCCGTGACACCGGGCCGTGGCACCGGCCGTGGCACCGGCCGTGGCACCGGCCGTGGCACCGGCCGTGGCACCGGCCATGACACCGGGATCGCGCTCGGCGTCATGCGGGCTTCGCCCATCACCTGGCCACGAGAGCGGGGAGACCCGGCCTAGCCGTGGAGCCTTCCCCGGGTCCGGATGGCCGGGGTGGACATCGTGCCCGAGCGCGCGCGCCCGTCCCGGTGCGACCCCGACGCGACGTTGCCGACGAGGCCGACGGCGACCCACGAGGCGATGAGCGAGGACCCTCCGCTCGACACGAACGGCAGCGGGAGGCCGGTGACGGGCATGAGCCCGAGGTTCATCCCGATGTTCTCGAACGCCTGCACGCCCATCCACACGGCGACGCCGATCGCGACGAGCCGGCCGAACGCGTCCGCCCGGCGCGCCACGACGATGCAGCGCACGACGATGAAGGCGATCAGCACGACGATCCCGGCGGCGCCGAGGAAGCCGAGCTCCTCCCCCGCGACGGAGAAGACGAAGTCGGTCTCCTGGAACGGGATGAACCCGCCCTGGGTCTGGCGCCCCTCGAAGAGGCCTTGGCCGCCGAGGCCGCCGGAACCGATGGCGATGCGCACCTGACGGGTCTGGTAGCCGATGCCCTGCGGATCGAGCGACGGGTCGAGGAAGGCCCGCAGCCGGTTGCGCTGGTAGCCCGAGAGCACCGGCGTGAGGAAGGCCGCCGCCACGGCCCCGGCCCCCGCCACGAGCACCGCCGCCGTCCACAGCCCCGGTGCCCCGGCTGCAGCGATGATGACGACCGCCACGGCCACGAGCACCAGCGCCGAGCCGAGGTCGGGCTGGGCCAGGACCAGCACGATGGGTATGCCGGCCGCGACCCACGCGAGCACGACGTCGCGGTGCCGCTGGCGCAGCCCACGCTCGGCACGCTCCGCGAGGAGCATGGCGAGTCCGACGGCGAGAGCCACCTTCATCAGCTCCGACGGCTGCAGGCTCATGCCGCCCGGCACCCGGATCCAGGACCGGGACCCGTTGACGGTCGACCCGAGCGGTGAGACGACGGCCGCGAGGCCGAGGACGGCGAGCACGTACCCGACCGGGGCCGCCGCGCGCACCGTTCGCACGTCGAGGCGGGTCACGGCCGCTGCACAGGCCAGGCCGACGCAGAGCGCCACGAGCTGCTTGAGCGCCGCCGTGCCACCGGACGCCGCCCGGGTGGCCGACCAGACGAGCACGACGCCGACGACGGAGAGCCCGAGCGCCCCGATGAGCAGGCCGAGGTCGAGCTGCACCCACGACGATCGGACGCGACGCCCGCCGCGGGCGGCGCCGGGGCGCCCCACGACGCGAGCGGGCCGCGGGAGGGGGCGCGCTAGGACGGGACGATCGCCGACAGGATCTCGCGACACCGCGCCACGTCCTGCGCCATCTGCTCCACCAGCGCGTC
Organism: Terrabacter sp. 01T434; assembly: GCF_056398545.1. Classification (NCBI taxonomy): domain Bacteria; kingdom Bacillati; phylum Actinomycetota; class Actinomycetes; order Micrococcales; family Intrasporangiaceae; genus Terrabacter; species Terrabacter sp. 01T434. Next base: position 906,593 of record NZ_JBFTPP010000001.1, on the reverse strand, counting down.
GATCGTCTCGAACTTCAGGGTGGGCCGCAGGTGCGAGACGAACTCCACCGCGACGCGCTCACCGTAGAGGTCGAGGTCGGTGCGGTCGAGGACGTAGGCCTCGACCCGGCGCTGGTGGCCGTCGAACGTCGGGTTGGACCCGACCGACACGGCGGCCGGCAGGGCGCGGTCCGGGGCACCCTCGTCGAGGTCGAGGCGGACGAGCCACCCGGCATACACCCCGTCGGCGGGCACGAGACCTTCGTGGTCCTGGGAGAGATTCGCCGTCGGGTAGCCGAGCTCACGGCCGCGGTGGTCCCCGTGCACGACGGTGCCGGTGACGCGGTGCGGACGGCCAAGGATCTGGGCGGCGTGGTCAGTGTTGCCGGCGAGCAGCTCCGCCCGCAGCTGCGTCGAGCTCCAGCGAGCACCATCGCTGGCCCCCTCGCCGATGTCCTCGAGAGCGATGACCTCGAAGCCGTGCGTGGCCCCCAGCTCCCGCAGGGTGTCGACGTCGCCGGAGTTGCGCACGCCGAAACGGGTGTCCTTGCCGACGACGACTGCGCACGCCCCCAAGGCCTCGACGAAGGTGCCGTGGACGAACTCCTCCGGCGTCTGCTGGGCGAACTCACGGGTGAACTCGAGGACGAGGACCGCCGCGAGGCCCACCGAGTCGAGGGCGTCGAGACGCTGGTCGAGCGACATGACCGCCGCCGGCGCCCGGTCGGGGTAGAGGACCGCGATCGGGTGCGGTTCGAAGGTCACGGCGACGGGAAGGGCGTCCCGCTGGGCGGCCTCGCGCACGACGCGCGTCAGGACCTCGCGGTGCCCGCGGTGCACCCCGTCGAAGTTTCCGAGGGTGACGACGGTGGGCCCGAGGTCGGCCGGGATGTCGTCGAGTCCGTACCAGCGCTGCACGGCGACCACTGTAGTGGGCGCGCAGGAGCGGACGTCCGAGGGCTCGGGCACGTGGCTCAGACCCCCGCCCCGGACGCGGCGAAGACCACCTTGGCGCGCGCCGTCGACCGCGTCTCGTCGAGCACGGCCACCAGGCGTCCGTGGGGGTCGATGGCAGCGACGGCAGCTGCGCCCGCCACGACGCTCGGGATGCGCTGACCGTAGCCGAGCGCGGTGGCCTCCTCCGTCGAGACCTCGTGCACGGGCAGCTGCGCCCGAGCCGCCTCCGCGATCGGGATCAGGGGTATGCCGTCCGACCCGTCCGCCTCGGACGTGGCCGTGAGGTCGTCGAGCGACGCGGCGTCGCCGATCCCGAACCGGCCCACGCGCGTGCGTCGGAGCGCGGTCAGGTGCCCCCCGACGCCGAGGGCGGCGCCGAGGTCGCGAGCGAGGGCGCGCACGTAGGTGCCCGACGACACGTCGAGCTCGACCACGACGTCGACGACGTCGATGGCGGGACCGACCTCGGGCGTCGCGGTGCCCGGACGCACCGAGAGGACGTCGAACCGGCTCACCGTCACCGGGCGCGCCGGGAGGTCCACCGCGTCGCCCTGGCGCACGCGCGTGTAGCTGCGCACGCCCTTGACCTTGATCGCGCTGACGGCGCTCGGCACCTGCTCGATGTCACCGGTGAGTGCCGCAATGGCGGCCGGCAGGGCGGCCTCCAGCGCCGGCACGTCATCGACGCCGCGCGCCTCGGTCGTCTCCCCCTCGGCGTCGTCGGTGAGGGTCGCCATGCCCAGGCGGATCGTCGCGGCATACGACTTGTCGCAGCCCACGAGGAAGGTCAAGAGCTTGGTGCCCCGCTCGACGCCGAGCACCAGCACCCCCGTCGCCATCGGGTCGAGCGTGCCGGCGTGGCCGACGCGGCGCGTCCCACACAGGCGGCGCGCCCGAGCCACGACGTCATGGCTCGTCCAGCCGGCCGGCTTGTCGATGACGAGCAGGCCACTCGAGCGCTCCGTCATCGCGCGTCGACGTCCGCGTCCACCTCGGCGTTGTCCTCGGAGTTGTCCTCGGCGTCGTCCTGGGCGCTGTCGGCGTCGTCGCTGCCCTCGGAGCGGTCGACGGGCTTGCGGTACGGGTCGGCCTCGCCCGCGGGCTTGGCGTTCGCCGCGGCCCGGGCCAGCTCCTCGTCACGGGCGCGCGTCTGCGCCACGAGGTCCTCGAGGTGCGCCGCCCCCTCGGGCAGCGCGTCGGCGATGAACTCGATCGACGGCGTGAGGCGGATCCCGATGCCCTTGCCGACCGCCGAGCGGATGCGGCCCTTGTTGGCCTCGAGCACGTCGGCGGTGGCCTGACGGTCCTCGTTGCTGCCGAAGACGGTGTAGAAGACCGACGCCTGCTGCAGGTCGCCCGTGACGCGGGCGTCGGTGATGGTGACGAACCCGAGGCGTTCGTCCTTGAGCCGGAACTCGAGGTACTCGGCGACGATGACCTTGATCCGGTCGGCGATCTTGCGGGCGCGGGCGGGGTCAGCCATGACTACCTCTGCTTTCGTGTGTCGTGCGGTCGGTCCGGTCCGAGCCGGGCCGACGTGGTGACCACCCTAGTAGTGGGGCGGGCGCACACGGCATACCCGGCCCGGCGTCCGCAGGTCGGGTGGGGACCCCTGCGGACGGCGACGGCGCCGACCCCCGTGGGGGCCGGCGCCGTCGGTCCAACCGCGCTCAGGCGCGCGGCTTCTCGCGCATCTCGTAGGTGGCGATGAGGTCACCGAGCTGCAGGTCGTTGTACGACCCGAGGTTGATACCGCACTCGAAGCCGTCGCGGACCTCCGTGACGTCGTCCTTGAAGCGGCGCAGACCGGCCACCTCGACGTTCTCGGACACGACGACACCGTTGCGGGTGATGCGGGCCTTGGAGCCACGCTTGATCTCGCCGCTGCGCACGATCGATCCGGCGATGTTGCCGAACTTGCTCGAACGGAAGATCTCGCGGATCTCGGCCGTGCCGAGCTCGACCTCTTCGAACTCCGGCTTGAGCATGCCCTTGAGCGCCGCCTCGACCTCGTCGATGGCCTGGTAGATCACCGAGTAGTAGCGGATCTCGACGCCCTCGCGCTCGGCGTAGTCGGCGTTCTGGCCCTCGGCCCGGACGTTGTAGCCGATGATGACCGCGTTGGAGGCCATCGCGAGGTTAATGTTGTTCATCGTGATCGCGCCGACACCGCGGTCGATGATGCGCAGGTCCACGTCGTCGCCGACGTCGATCTTGAGCAGCGCGTCCTCGAGCGCCTCGACCGAGCCCGACACGTCACCCTTGAGGATGAGGTTGAGGGTCTCGACCTTGCCCGCCGCGAGGGCCTCGTTGAGGTCCTCGAGCGAGATGCGCTTGCGGGACTTGGCGAGCACGGCCTGGCGGTCGGCTGCCTCACGCCGCTCGGCGATCTGGCGGGCCGTGCGGTCGTCGGGCGCCACGACGAACGTGTCGCCGGCGCGCGGCACCGAGCTGAGTCCGAGCACCTGCACCGGGCGGGACGGACCCGCCTCGTCGACGTTCTGGCCGTGCTCGTCGAGCATGGCGCGAACGCGACCGTAGGCCGAGCCGGCGACGATGGAGTCACCGACATGCAGCGTTCCGGTCTGGACGAGAACCGTGGCCGTGGCACCGCGGCCACGGTCGAGGTTGGCCTCGATGGCGACACCGCGAGCCTCCTTGTCCGGGTTGGCCCGGAGGTCGAGGGCCGCGTCCGCCGTGAGGAGGACCGCCTCGAGGAGACCGTCGATGTTCTGACCCTGACGGGCCGAGACGTCGACGAACATCGTCTCGCCGCCGTACTCCTCGGCGACGAGGTTGTACTCGGTCAGCTGCTGGCGCACCTTGGCCGGGTTGGCACCCTCGACGTCGATCTTGTTGACGGCGACGACGATCGGCACGTCGGCGGCCTGCATGTGGTTGAGCGCCTCGATGGTCTGCGGCATGACGCCGTCGTCGGCGGCGACGACGAGGATCGCGATGTCGGTCACCTTGGCACCACGGGCACGCATGGCGGTGAACGCCTCGTGACCCGGGGTGTCGATGAAGGTGATCGCGCGCTCCACGCCCTCGTGCTCGCGGTGGACCTGGTAGGCACCGATGTGCTGGGTGATGCCACCGGCCTCGCCTGCGACGACGTCCTCGTTGCGGATCGCGTCGAGGAGGCGGGTCTTTCCGTGGTCGACGTGACCCACGACCGTGACGACCGGGGGACGGGCCTCGAGGTCCTCGTCCTCCTCGCCCTCGATACCGGTCTCGAGGTCGATGTTGAAGGAGTCGAAGAGCTCCTTCTCCTCCTCCTCCGGGGAGACGACCTGGATGTCGTAGCCGAGCTCGGCGCCGAGCACCTTGAAGGTGTCCTCGTCGAGCGACTGCGTCGCCGTGGCCATCTCACCGAGGTGGAAGAGCACGGTGACGAGCGACGCGGGGTTGGCGTTGATCTTGTCGGCGAAGTCGGTCAGCGAGGAGCCGCGACGCACACGGATGGTCGTCTTGCCGTCACCACGGGGGACGGTGACGCCACCCAGGCTCGGGGCCTGCATCTGCTCGAACTCCTGGCGCTTCGCGCGCTTGGACTTGCGGCCTCGCACGGGGCGACCGCCGCCGCGTCCGAAGGCACCAGCCGTCGAGCCACGACCAGCACCGCCACCGCGGGGACCACCGAAACCACCGCGGGCGGGACCACCGGGGGCGCCACCGGGGCCACCGCCGAAGCCGCCGCGGCCGCCGCCGCCACCAGGGCCACCACGGCCGGGGCCACCGGCCGGGCGCTGGCCCGGTCGGCCGACGGTGCTGCGCTCCGGCATCATGCCGGGGCTGGGACGCGTACCACCGGGACGCGGGGCGCCACCGGGTGCACCGGGACGGCCGCCAGCGGCGGCACCGGGGCGCGGGGCGCCGCCGGGAGCACCGGGACGCTGCCCGCCCGGACCACCCTGGCCGCCCGGACGCTGCTGCGGACGGGGCATGCCCTGGCTGGGGCTGAACGGGTTGTTGCCCGGACGCGGGCCGGCGTCGCCACCGGGACGCGGCGGACGGGACTGGCCCATGCCCTGGCTCGGCGCGAAGGGGTTGTTGCCCGGACGCGGCTGACCCGGGCGGGGAGCCGGTCGCGGGGAGGCCGGGACGCCGGAGGTCTGCTTGCCTTCGTCACGACTGGACTGCACCCGGGCAGGAGCCGACGCCGCAGGCGCGGAAGGCGCGGCGGGAGCCGGTGCGGCCGGTGCCGGGGCCTTCGGGGCCGGGGCGGCGGGTGCAGGAGCTGCCTTGGCGGGCGCCGGAGCGGCCTCGCGAGCGGCAGGTGCTGCAGGAGCAGCCGGCGCAGGGGCCGACGGCGCAGCGGCTGCGGGAGCGGCCGGCGCGGGGGCCGACGGCGCCGGAGCAGCCTTCTGGGGCGCGCTGGGAACCGCGCCGGTGGGGGCGGCCTTGGGGGCCGCCGGCTTCTTGTCGCCGCCGGAGGAGCCTTCCCGAGGGAAGGTCTCGATGATCTTGCGGACGACGGGGGGCTCGATGGTCGACGATGCCGACCGGACGAACTCTCCCTGGCTCTTCAAGTGCGCGAGCAGTGTCTTGCTCTCGACTCCGAGCTCCTTGGCGAGCTCGTAGACCCGGACCTTAGCCACATCTCTCCTGTTCCTGGTCCGGCCTGAACAGGAAGTGGCCGAACCGTGGGTTATTGCTGGGGCTTGCTCATCGCTGAGTACTCATCGGGTGCTCATAGCGTTTCAACCCGCCTTGTGGTTCGTTGACTGATCTCTGACTGATCTGGTGCAACCCCGTCTGGAGGCTGCACCGGTGCGTGCTACTCGTGCTGGAGCCCGAGGTGTCGTGCCACCGCGCTCACGTCGACCGCCACCTGCAGGCGCAGGGCACGTCCGAACGCCTTGCGGCGCACTGCCAGCTCGAAGCAGCCGGGGGTCGGGTGCAACCATGCACCGCGTCCCGGCATCCGGTGTCGAAGGTCGGGGCAGAGCGTGACCGGGGGGGTGCCCCTGCCGTCTCCGTCCGTCGCCGCGACCACTCGCAGCAGTGCCGACCAGCTATCCGTTCCTCGACATCCCACACAGGTGCGGGACGGCTCAGCACGGAGTCCAGTCCGGTCGGCCACAGACAAGTCTACCGCGTCCGGGCGGCTCCCCGCTCCACGGGGTGCCGCCACCACTGCGCTCAGCGGTCCTCGGTGGCGGCCTCGACGCCGCGGCGGGAGGCGGGGCCTGCACCCGCGTCGGTGTCGGGACGGATGTCGATCCGCCACCCGGTCAGCTTGGCGGCGAGGCGGGCGTTCTGCCCCTCCTTGCCGATCGCGAGGCTGAGCTGGTAGTCGGGCACGACGACGCGGGCCGTCCGGGCCGCCGCGTCGACGATCTCGACCGACTGCACCCGGGCCGGGGACAGCGCGGCCGCGACGAACGTCGCCGGGTCGTCGGCGTAGTCGACGATGTCGATCTTCTCTCCGCGCAGCTCGGTCATGACCGCACGCACGCGAGCGCCCATCGGGCCGATGCACGCGCCCTTGGCGTTGACCCCGGCGACCTTGCTGTGGACCGCGATCTTGGTGCGGTGGCCGGCCTCTCGGGCGAGGGCCGCGATCTCGACCGTGCCGTCGGCGATCTCGGGCACCTCGAACTTGAACAGGGTGCGCACCAGGTTGGGGTGGGTGCGGCTGAGGCCGACCTGCGGGCCCTTCGGCCCCCGCTTGACGCTGACGACGAAGCACCGCAGCCGCTCGCCGTGGACGTAGCGCTCGCCCGGCACCTGCTCGGCGAGGGGCAGGATGCCCTCGACCGTGCCGAAGTCGACGAGGACGTTCCGGGGGTCCTGGCTCTGCTGGATGATGCCCGAGATGACGTCGCCCTCGCGACCCTTGAAGTCTCCGAGGATCGCCTCGTCCTCGAGGTCGCGCAGCCGCTGGACGATGACCTGGCGGGCCGTCGAGGCGGCGATGCGGCCGAAGCCCACTGGGGTGTCGTCGAACTCGGGACCGGGCTCGCCGCGCTGGGGGCGCTCCCCCTCCTCGGTCACCGGGAGCAGGTCACCCTCCTCGCGCGCCCACACGATGACGTGACCGGTCTTGCGGTCGAGCTCGACGCGGGCGATGCGCTGGCTGCCGTCGGTGCGGTGGTAGGCCACGAGCAGCGCCTGCTCGATGGCCGGGATGAGCACGTCGAGGCTGATGTCGCGTTCTCGTTCGAGGGCGCGCAGGGCTGCGAGGTCGATGTCCATCAGTGGTCCTTTTCCAGGGCGGACGTCTCGTCCGGGTCGTCGAGGTCGGCAAGGCTGTCGTCAGGGAGGTCTTCGAAGATCTCTTCGGAGGTGTCTTCAGGGGTGTCGTCGCCGGCGGCCTCGGGGGCGTCTGCGGCTCCGGGCCGGGTGAACTCGACCTGCACGGTGCCGCGCTGCACGGTATCGAGGTCGAGGGTCACGGTTCGTGCGGCGGTCTTCTTCGTGGCCGGGATCTCGAGGGTGATGGCGTCCGAGCCCACCTCGGTGAGCCGTCCCGTGTCGGTGCCACCCTGGTGGACGACCTCGACGAGGCGACCCACCTGGCGGCGGAGCTGGTCGCGGGAGGCGAGCGGTCGACCCACCCCCGGCGAGGAGACCTCGAGGACGTAGGGCGCCGCGCCCATGACGTCACTGGCATCGAGCTCGTCGCTCACCGCGCGGGTCGCGTCCGCGACCGCGTCGAGCGACAACGGGGGGACGGTGCTCGACGTGTCGGCGACGTCGAGGCTGCTGATGTCGGAGTCGACGAGCACTCGCACGAGGCGCCGCTTGCCTGCGGGAGAGACGGAGACGTCCTCGACGACGAGCCCGAGGGGCGTGAGCACCGGCTCGAGGGTCGCTCTGATCTCCTGGGCCGTGCTCATCAGTCGACGCCTCCTGCTCTTCTCGAATGTCCGGAGCCGACGCCCCGAGGGGGGACGAGCAACCGCGTGCCCACCACTCTATCGGCGCCGGCGGGTGGTCGCCGACCGCCGCCTGCGTGCGAAGATCTCGGCATGGACGGCGACACCCGTGGGCTCGGGGCACGGGTGACGGACCGTATGGGTCGTCCGCCGCGCCGTCTCTTCGCGCTCGGGCTGGGCGCCGCCGCCGTCGCCGTGCTCGTCGACCACGGCTTGCGCATCGACGTCCCGCCACCTCCGCCGCCGGTGCCGACACGACGACCTGCGCCCGACGAGGCGCTGCTCCTCCGGGCCGTGGGCGCCCTGGACCGCGTCGTCGAGGCCGAGACCTCGGTCCTCGCTGGCGGGAAGGAGACGGCCCTGGTCCAGCGACTGCGCACGGTGAGCCAGGACCAGCTGCGCGTGCTCCGCGGTCGGCTGACGAACGCCGGCGTACCGACCAGCGTCATCGATGCCGCGGTCGCTGCGGGGCCGTCCCCGTCGACACACGCGTCTACGGGGACGCCCGCACCGACGGGCTCGGGGAGCACCTCGTCGCCGGACGCCCCCGTGCGGACCCCCCTGGCACTGGCCGCCGTGCTCGACTCGCTCGGACCCGCTGACTGGGCCACCCTGACCACCGCCGTTGCGAGCACCCGCGAGCTGCTGGCCGCCGCCTGGTCCCAGCAGCTGGCAGCGGCGGTGCTGCTGGGTCGCGACGTCGCGACGGCCTCGCCCAGCAGCGCCAGGCCCGCGATCGTCGCGCGCACCCAGCCGCTCGTCTATGCCTTCGAGGTGGTCGCCGCCCAGAGCGCGGGTGAGCAGCGCCGGGCCGCCGAGCGGACGCTCGCCGCGCTCGTGCGGCTCGAGGTCGCGGTCTCGGGTTCGAGCTCGACGACGCCTGCCGGGTGGGCCCTGCCCTACCCGGTGACCACCCCGGACGCCGCCCGACGGCTCGCGGCCCAGACCCTCTCGTCGGCGGTGGAGGCCGGGACCGAGCTCGCGGGCTCCGGTCCCGATGCAGCCACCCTCGAGGACGTCGCGCGCTGGAGCGCGCACCTCCAGGCACTCGCCGTGGACTGGCACGTGCCCCTGACCGCCTTCCCTGGAGCGAAACGATGAGCTACGACCCGATGTACGACCTCATCCCCGCGCACTTCGCGCACGCCGTCAGCAGCTACGAGCCCGACGGCTACGAGTCGGGCGACGACTGGATCGACGCCCTGCCGGGCCTCATCCGGGACCTGCTCGCGGAGTGGGAGCTCGAGCCCATCGGCCGCAGCTCGAGCGGCGTGTGTGCCGTCGCCATCCCGGTCCGCCTGCTCGGCACCGGCCGCGACCTCGTCGGGGTGAGCGGTGAGGGCATCCTCAAGATCACCTGGCCGCACCCGGAGGCCGCCACTGAGCACCTCGCGCTGCAGACGTGGAACGGTCACGGGGCGGTGCGCCTCGTGCGGGCCGACCCCTCGCGGTTCGCCCTGCTGCTCGAGCGGCTGCACACCCGCGACCTGAGCCGGGTCGACATCGACGACGCGTGCACCGTCATCGGCGACCTGCTGGCGCGGCTCGAGCGACCGGCCCATCCCCGCGTTCCCAGCCTCGCGGCATACGCCCTCCGGCAGGCGGAGGAGCTGCGGGCGGCTCCGGCGGTCCTGCCGCGGCGCTACCTCGACCAGGCGGCGTCCCTCGCCGGCGAGCTCGCCGAGCGGGCGTCGACCGAGGACCGCCTGCTGCACACCGACCTGCACTACACGAACGTGCTCGCCGCCTACCGCTCCCCCTGGCTCGCCATCGACCCCAAGCCGATGGTGGGCGACCCGGCCTTCGAGGTGGCTCCGGCCCTGTGGAACCGCGCCGACGAGCTCGGCACCGGTTCGGAGGTGAGGTGGTCGCTGCGACGGCGGCTCGAGATCATCTGCGAACGCGCCGGCCTCGACGAGGGGCGGGCCCGGGCGTGGACGATCGTCCGCGAGGCCGACAACGCGCTCGAGGCCGCCGGGAGGCTGTCCGACGGGCCGGCCGACGAGGCGTGGGCGCACGACCGGATCAGTCTCGCCGTGACGATCATCAAGGCGATGAACGACTGACGTGTCAGGGGTGCCGTCCCCTTCGCGACACCCCGGATCAAATCGTTTCGACCGCGGGTGCTTGAACCCTTAACCTTGTCGGGCTCCCCCACCTCGTTGTCGAAAGGCACTCGCATGCCTCCCCTTGCCATGCCCATCTCCCGCGACCGTCGGTCGGCGCCGTCGACGCCGGCCCGCGAGATCGCGCGCATCGCCGTGCCGGTGAGCATGGAGTTCGTCCTGATGCTCGTGCTGAACTTCGTCAACCAGATCGTCGTCGGCAGCCTGGGTGCCACCGCGATCGCCGCGGTGGGCTTCTCCAACAGCCTCACCTTCATCCTCGCGGTGACCCTGGGGTGTCTCGGCACCTCGGTGAGCATCCTCGTGGCCCGCGCCCACGGCGCCGGTCGGCGCGGCGACCTCGACCACACCGTCACGGCAGCGCTGCTCGTCGCCGTGGGCCTCGGGATCGTCGTCTCGGTCGTGCCGTGGCTCTTCGCCGACCACCTCATGTCGCTGGTCGGGGCCTCCCCCTCGGTCGCGGCGGCAGGGACCGACTACCTGCGCCTCACCGTGCTGGCGACGCTGCCCGTCATGCTCAGCGCGATCCTGTCGGGCGTGCTGCGCTCGGCCGGTCAGCCCACCAGCCCGATGATCGCGACGATGGTGACCGTCGTCGCGAACTCGGCGATCGCCTACTCCCTCGTCGTCGGACTCGGGCCGCTGCCGTCGCTCGGCGTCGCCGGCGCCGGCTGGGCCACCCTCGTCACCGCGGTCGCCAAGGCGCTCATCCTGCTGTGGATGGCCTTCGGCCGGCGGGGCGTCGTCGGCTGGAGCCTGCCCGACAGCGTGCGGCAGTGGCGGGCCGTCGTCGTGCCGCTCTTCGTGCTGGCCGTCCCCCTCGGCGTCACCGAGCTGTTCTGGACCGTCGGGACGTTCCTGTACAACGTCGTCTTCCAGAAGCTCGGCGACGAGGCCCTCGCGGCGGCCCAGATCGTCACGACCCTCGAGGGCGTCTTCATCGTCGGCAGCATCGGTCTGATGAGCGCGACGACGACTCTCGTCGGCCGCTCGGTCGGTCGCGGCGACGTCGACGACGCGATGGCCTGGGTGCGGCGGCTCATGCGTGCCGGGATCGGGACGGCCGCCGTCTTCGGGGTGCTCTTCGCCGCCTCGGTCCTGCTCCTCGACGTGCTGTTCGGCGAGGCCGGTCGCGACGTGCGGACCATGGCGGGCGTCGGCATCCTCATCAACGCCGCCTTCCAGGTGGTCAAGGTGCGCAACATGATCGTCGGCGCCGGCGTCCTGCCCAGCGCCAACGACGTCCGCGGCGTCATCATGGGCGACGTGGTCGGCGCCTTCGCGATCGGGTTGCCGCTCGCCGTGCTCCTCGGGCTGCACACCCCACTCGGTTACGTCGGCATCTTCGTCGCACGCATCCTCGAGGAGCTGGCCAAGCTGGCGATCTTCTCCTGGCGGGCCAAGCGCGTTCGCTGGAACCGGCTCGTCGGCGCTGCTGCCTGAGCGCGGCCTCAGCCGGTCACCACGAGCTCCTGGCGCATCCCGTTCGCGTAGTGGTTCTGCAGGTTGCACACGAGCTCGTAGTGGCCCGGCGCCAGGGTCAGGGTGACCCAGCCGACGGCGCCCGAGGCGATGCCGTCACCCGCGCCCGCGGCGCACGTGCCGGACGCCTCGCCCAGGCTCCCCGTCTCGTCCACCGTGCCGTCCGACCCGGGCACCCGTTGCCCGGCGGCCACTCCAGGCGCCAGCGGGAGGATGACGACCTCGTGGGTGCGCCAGCCGGCGTTCTCGACGACGAGGCCGACCTGACCGGTGGGCAGGGTCGCGGGATCGACGGTGAGGAGCATCGGAGCGCCCATCGGAGCGACGCCTCCCATCATCCGCGACATCCCCATGTCGACCAGACGCACGGTCACCCGCTTCCCGGGGAGGTCGGTCGGGGCGTGGCAGGACAGGGGCGCCGCCATGCCGACACCCGGTGTCGACGCGGCCCGCAGGCCTCCCATGACCCCGCCCGAGCCGCCCATCGGGGTCGTCGTCACCGTGCCGCTGGAGCAGGCGGCGAGCAGCGCACCGACGGCTGCGACCGTGACTCCGAGCCGGAGACGAGCACTGCGGCGACGACACCTGGCCATGGCTCGACGATAACCCCGGGGGGTATCGAGCACGGGCGGGTGTGACCGAGCAGACCCAGCACTCCGGCGCGAGTGCGCGAGAGTGGGGGCATGTCCAACCGACTGCGATCCGCCACGAGCCCGTACCTGCTGCAGCACCGCGACAACCCGGTCCACTGGCAGGAGTGGGGCGAGGAGGCCTTCGCCGAGGCTCGTCGCCGCAACGTTCCGGTGCTGCTCTCGGTCGGTTACGCAGCGTGCCACTGGTGCCACGTCATGGCGCACGAGTCGTTCGAGGACGAGACCGTCGCCGCCGTGCTCAACGACCGTTTCGTCTCGGTCAAGGTCGACCGCGAGGAGCGTCCCGACATCGACGCCGCCTACATGTCGGCCGTGACCGCGACGACCGGCCACGGCGGTTGGCCGATGACGGTCTTCCTCACCCCTGACGGCGAGCCGTTCTTCTGCGGCACGTACTTCCCTCGCGACCACTTCCTGCGCGTCCTGGCCGCGCTCGACGAGGCCTGGCGCACCCGCGAGGACGAGGTCCGTGCGTCCGGTGCGCACGTCGCGACGAGCCTCGCCGACGCACTCCAGGCGCCGACGCCGTATGCCGTCGAGCCCGGCGCTCTCGACAGCGCGGTTGGCCTGCTGGCGCGCCAGTTCGACCGTGTCGCAGGCGGTTTCGGGGGTGCGCCGAAGTTCCCGCCGTCGATGGTGCTCGAGTTCCTGCTGCGTCACCATGCCCGTACCGGTGACCCCTCCGCCCTCGACATGGCCTCCCGCACTCTCGAGGCGATGGCCCGCAGCGGCATGTACGACCAGCTCGCCGGTGGCTTCGCCCGCTACGCCGTCGACGCCGGCTGGGTCGTGCCGCACTTCGAGAAGATGCTCTACGACAACGCCCTGCTCCTTCGCGCCTACACGACGTGGTGGAAGGTCACTCGCGACCCGCTCGCCGCACGCATCGCCCACGAGACGGCGGCCTTCCTGCTGCGCGACCTCGGCACCGAACGCGGCGGTTTCGCGTCGTCCCTCGACGCCGACGCCGATGGCGTCGAGGGGCTGACGTACGCGTGGACGCGCGGGCAGCTTCGAGAGGTCCTCGGCGACGACGAGGGCTCCGCTGCGGCGGAGGTGCTCGGCGTCACGGAGACCGGGACCTTCGAGCACGGCGCGTCGACGCTGCAGCTTCCCGTCGAACCCTCCGATCGCGCGTGGTTGGACGACGTCCGCCGGCGCCTCCTCGTCGCTCGTGCGCAACGACCGCAGCCCGGCCGGGACGACAAGGTGGTCACGTCGTGGAACGGTCTCGCCGTCGCCGCACTGTCGGGCGCCGGCGCCACGTTCGACCGGCCGGAGTGGGTCGCGGCGGCCGGGCGGTGTGCCGCCCACGTCCTCGACGTCCACGTCGTCGACGGCGAGCTGCGACGGGCTTCGCGCCTCGGAGAGGTCGGCACGGCTCGGGCCGTCGCCGACGACCACGGCAACCTCGCCGAGGGACTGCTCGTGCTGCACCAGGCCACCGGGGAGCGGCGCTGGCTCGACGCGGCCCGCGACATCCTGCGCGCTGCCCGCGACTTCGCGGCCGAGGACGGCGGGTTCCACGACACTGCCGAACATGCAGAGCCGCTCTACCTGCGCCCGCGCAGCGCCGCCGACAACGCGGAGCCGGCCGGGCAGTCCGCTCTCGCAGCGGCCCTCGTGACGCTCGGCGCGGTGACGGGCGAGGCAGGAGCACTGGACGCCGGCGCCCGGGCCACAGCCGCCGGCCTCGGACTGGCCGTCCGCGAGCCGCGCTTCGGGGGGTGGTCGCTCGCCGTCGCCGAAGCACTCGTCGCCGGTCCGCTCCAGGTCGCGGTCGTCGGGTCGGGTCCGGCCGCCCGGGAGCTCGCGCAGACGGCCCGGCGCTCCCCCAGTCCCGGACTCGTCGTCGTCCACGGAGAGCCGGACGCACCGGGAATCCCACTGCTCGCCGGACGCCCGCTCGTGGACGGCAAGCCTGCGGCCTACGTCTGCCGGGGGATGGTCTGCGAGCTGCCGACCGCCGACCCGTCGGCCTTGGTCGAGCAGCTGCGGTGACGGGCGTCCTCGCCCTCCTGGCCCGCGAACCGCCCAATAACCGGAACTGACGGGCCAAACCCACGCATTCTGCAAGAATCAACTCATGATGGGCTCAGCACGCACCGCAGTCGTCGTCGAGGACGACGACGACATCCGCGAACTCATCACCCACAGCCTGACCATGCAGGGCTTCGCGGTGTCGACCGCTGCGTCGGGCCAGGCCGGTCTCGATCTCGTCGTCGCGACCGCCCCGGACCTCGTCACGCTCGACCTCGGCCTGCCGGACCTCGACGGGATCGAGGTGTGCCGTCGGGTGCGAGACGTGAGCCAGGCCTACGTCGTCATGATCAGCGCGCGCACCGACGAGATCGACCGCCTCATGGGGCTGGAGATCGGCGCCGACGACTACCTCACCAAGCCGTTCAGCCCGCGCGAGCTGCAGGCTCGGGTCAACGCGATGTTCCGACGTCCGCGGACTCCGGTCTCCAACGGCGCCCCGACGGCCTCCAACGGGTCGAGCGCTCACGGTGGTGTCGCCGCCCAGGGCTCGCAGCCCACATCACCCGGATCGGTCGCGACGGCAGAGGCACCGCCGGCCGAGGAGGGGCTCGCGCTCGTGCGCCACGGCCGTATCGCGGTCGACCCGGACGGTCGCGTCGTCACGGTCGACGGCCGGGAGGCTGACCTCACCCGCACCGAGTTCGACCTGCTCACGACCCTGCTCGGCGCGCCGCGCCGGGTGTGGTCCCGTGCGGTGCTGCTCGACAGCCTCTGGGGACCGGGATGGTCGGAGGAGCACCTCGTCGAGGTGCACGTCGGCAACCTCCGTCGCAAGCTGAGCCGTCTCGGGCCCGACGGCATGCGAGCCCCGATCCGCACCGTTCGAGGCGTGGGCTACCGGATGGAAGAGCCCGACGGGTTCTGAGCCCGGGCCCCTCCCGGTGCGCAGACCCTTCAGACCGGGGCTGCCGCGGGGACGGTGTGCTCGAGGTGCGACCGGAGCGCGTGACGCGCACCCGTCGCGAGACCCAGCATGGACGAGCCACGCTCGCGAGCCACCTCCGGCTCGCCGCGACGCACCGCGTCGATGACCCAGCGCACGGCCGACTCGAGCCGGACGAGACCGACGGTGGCCGACGAGACGCGCAGGCTGAGCAGGACGTCCATGGCCGCGACCTCGTCGCAGCACTCGAGGGCGTCGGCGGCGCGCGTGAGCCGGGCGTCGAGCATCCGCAGGTAGGTCTGCGCGATGGATCGGGCGAGAGCGTCGCTCTCGAGCTCGCAGGCGAGCCGCCTCAGCGCGGTGGGGTCGAGCTCCTCGACCGTGAGCCCGGGGAAGACCGGACCCACGACCTGCTCAGCAGCCACAACAGCTGCCGACGACGCACGGCGCCTGCGGGCTGACACGGGCCCGGGAACGACGGGACTGGATCGGGGCGGACCGGCCTCCCACCAGGCGGCCCGCCCCGTTCCGGCTCCCTACCCCCACCTGAGTCCTCGAGTTGACCCGCCGACCGGACAGGGCACCGCGACCGCGCACCGTCACTGCAGGGTCAGTGCTGGTGCTGGTGGTCATGGCGTCCTCTCCCCGGTCGGCGGGCACTCGCCCGAAGGTCTCTGTGTCAGCAGCCGGTCCCCCGACCGGTCCTGCTGGTGAGGACGACTCTGCCGCGCCAACTGCAAGGGCCGAAGGCCGTGCCGCGCTTGGTTTCCGCAAGAAAGCCGCAAGGCCGGTCAGAGAGCTGTCGCCACGTAGTCGGGCGCACTCGCGGCGAAGGCCTGCCTCGTGCGGTCCGTACCGACGAAGAGTGCCGTCGCCCAGATGTCCGCCCACAGCAGGGTCGGTCCGGTCACGGTCACGGACCCCGTGCGGCCGACGAGCTCTCGCGACTGCGGGTCGTAGAGGTGCGCGCCCCGGGCAGCCGTACCGGACGTCGCCACAGCCCCGCGCACCAGCGTCAGGGTGCGGGCCACCCGTTGCCGGTCGAGCGGGTCCTCGATGCCGACGCGCCACACGATCGCGTCTGCGCCGGTTGCAGGCATGGCCGGGTGCGCACCGATGAGGATGTCGCCACCGGCGTTGATGCAGAAGGAGATCCGTTCGAGCGCCAGCAACGGCACCGAGGCACGGTCGACCGCCCATCCCTTGACGAGGCCGGTCGGGTCGAAGGCGAGGTCGCAGTCTCCCGTCGGCAGGAGGGTCGTGAAGGCCCCGCGGGTGAGGACCTCAGCCTCCTGTCCGATGCGCAGCGCCTGGTCCACGAGGGGGCTGCACTGCGACAGCTGGACCTCTTGGCGCCGCAACCGCATGAGGTCCGAGTCGTGCCGGTAGGTCGAGAAGATCGAGTCCATCTCGCGAAGGATCCGGAAGGCGTCGGCCACGGCCTCCTGAGCCTCGAACCGGTCGACGTCCTCGCCGCGCAGGTGGATGGAGATCGGCATCCCCATGATCTGCTCGACCCACGCGCGCCGGGCCGGAGCAGGTGTGGCCCCGGGCTGGTCGGCCGGGGTGTCGGGTCGGCTCACGGTTCGCTCCTTGGTCGCCGGTTCTCCCGGGTGCCTCACAGGTGGGCCCGGTCGATGGCGGACTGCAGGGACTGCGTGTAGCCGTCCCACGTGTACGTGGCCCCGGACACGACGTCGATCTGCGCCGACTGCGCGCTGACGGCCTCCTGGTTGTAGACCGGGACGGCTGACGAGTTGATCATCTGGTCGCGACGGTCGTTCCACGGGACCTGCAGCACGTCGGCTGCGGTGATCTTGCCGTCCTTGACCGTGATCTGGACCTGGACGTTGCCGTAGCGGGTCATGACGGCGTCACCGGCATAGGTGGTCGCTGCCGACGGCGTGTTGGACGAACCTGCCGAACCGGACGATCCGGAGGACCCCGAGGAGCCGCCCGCGGTGGTCTTCGAGGTGGTCCCCGAGTCGGTGGTGGCGGCCGGGTTGGGCTGCTGGCCCGACGAGTCGGTTGCGGAGGCGGAGGACGATCCCGACGCGGAACCCGTGCTGCCTGAGGTCTTGCTGGTCGCTGTCACCGTCCGGGTCTCGGCCGCCACGATGGCGGACGAGCTGCGGGACGTGTTGTAGCTGAAGAGGAGGACGAGCACGGTCAGGGTGCTCATGGCCCAGATGACGATGCGTCGCATGGTGGCTCGATTCCGGTCGGTGAGAAGGGCGGTGCGGGCGTGCGCGCAGGCCGCGCGGAGTCAGTAGGAGAAACGTTCGGAATGGACGGCGCCGTGCGGCACACCTGCCTCGTGGGCTGCGGCGATGACGGTGTCCATCCAGGCAGGGTTGCCGCAGACGTAGACGTCGCGCTCGGCGATGTCGGGGACGATCCGCCTCAACGCCTCGACGTCGGTGAGGTGCCGCGACTCGACGGGCAGCCAGCTGACGCGCTCGCGGTTGCGGTGGCCGACGACGGCGACGACACGGCCACCCTTGGCGCGAGCGAGATCCAACAGCTCGTCGGCGAGGACGATGTCGGACTGGCGGCCGACCCGGTAGATGACGACGACGCCGTCGGGTGAGGCGGGCAGCTCCTCGAGGATGGCGCGGAGCGGCGTGATGCCGATGCCGGCACCGATGAGCACCGCCTTGTCGCTGGTGCGGACCCCTGCGTGCAACCGGCCGTACGGCCCCTCGACGAGGACCTTGGTGCCGGGACGGAGCGTCGCGAGGCGCGCGCTCGAGGCCCCCACCCCCTCGGCCGTGATCCGGAGCGAGCGGCCGTCGGGGGCCGCCGAGAGGGAGTACGGGTTGCCGCGCGTCCAGCCCGGCCCGTCGAGGAAGCGCCACTGGAAGAACTGACCGGCGCGGACCGGCAGCCGGTCGAGGCGATGCCCCGTCATGACCACCGACGTCACGGTCGGCGACTCGGCGACGACCTCGGAGACGACCAGCCGGTGGCGGCTCGAGCGGATGAGCGGCAGGGCGACCCGGTAGACGAGGACCGCGACGAGCGCAAGGGCATAGAGGCCCCACCAGAAGACAGTGGCGGCGAGGTTCGCCTTGAAGTCCTGACCGGTCCAGAGCTGGTGCGGCAGCGCGAGGCCGGCGCCGAGGTAGGCGTAGAGGTGCAACAGGTGCCACGACTCGTAGCGCAGCTTCGAACGCGCCTTCTTCACCGAGGTGACGACCACCATGACGAGCGCGACGGCCCCCGCGAGGGCGAGGAGCATGCCCGGAGAGTGCAGCACCTGGTCGACGAAGGTGGCGATGACGCCGAGGTCGGTGCCGGCGCTGTAGCCGATGGTCGTGAGGACGATGTGGGCGACCATGAGGTTGAACGACGTGAATCCGACGAGCCGGTGCACCCGAGCGAGCTCGTCCTGACCCCAGGCCTGCTCGACGAACGGGACGCGCGCCATGAGCAGGACCTGCAGGAGCATGAGCACCGAGGCGACCAGGCCCGTGAGGCGGCCGACGTTCGTGACTCCCTCGCCGAGCGAGCCGAAGGCGGTCAGGCCACCACCAGCGACCCAGAGGGCGACGACGAACAGCGTGGCGCCCCAGGCGAAGCCGGCGGAGGCGTCCCTCCACCACCGGGGCGTCGGGGCGACGGCGTGTTGCTGCGACGAGGCCGGCACCGAGAGATCACGGCTCTCGGGGAGGGCGAGTGAGGTCATGGCACTCAGGTTGGGCCGTGACCCTGTGTGTGTGCTGTGTCACGGGGATGGCACTGGTGTGAGCGCTCGGCGTCCCGTGCGCCCGACCAGCTGGACGGTGAGCGGCCCCTCGACCGATCGGGTCACGGCCACCAGCCGAGGAGGCTGCCGCCGATCTTGAGGATGAATGCACTGACGATCGCCACGAACACCGCACGCACGAAGCCGCTCCCCTTCGCCACGGCGGTCCGGGCGCCCGCGTAGCCCCCGAGCAGGTTGGCCGATGCGATGACGAGCCCGACCTTGAAGAGGACGAGACCCATGGGCAGGAAGACCGTGAGAGCGCCGAGGTTCGTCGCGAAGTTCGCGATCTTGGCCTTGGCGCTCGCCTGGAGGAAGTTGTAGCCGAGCAGGCCGACGAGGGCGAAGACGAGGAAGCTGCCCGTTCCGGGGCCGAGCGCGCCGTCGTAGCCGCCGATGACGAAGCCAGTCAGCATCGCGAGCACCGTGTGCCGAGCGCCGTGGAACCGCCGGATGGATTCCTTGCCGAGGTCGGGCTTGAAGAGCGTGTAGCTCCCGACGAGCACGAGCAGCACGAGGATGATCGGGTTGAACGCCGACTTGGGGATGTGCAGCCCGATGAGGGCTCCCCCGATCGACCCGACGTAGGCGACGGCCGCCATCGGCAGGGCCGTGCGCAGGTCGGGGCGCACGCGTCGGTAGAAGGTCACCGAGCTCGTGGCGGTGCCGAAGATCGAGCCGAACTTGTTCGTCGCGAGCAGCTGCGCCGGCGACGCCCCCGGCAGCCCGACCAGCAGCGCTGGCAGCTGGACCAGGCCTCCTCCGCCGACGACGGCGTCGATCCAGCCGGCGACGAACGCTGCCGCTGCGAGGAAGGCGAGGGTGGTCAGGGTCGGGTCGCTCACGCCCCGGCGCCGTACGGCTCGGAGTCGTCGGTGCCCTCGTTCCACCGGGCGACGATGTCCACGACGTCGAGCAGCTCGTGGGCGACCGCGTCCGGCGCGGCCTCGACGGGCATGCGCTGACCAGCCGGGATGTCGGAGTGCGGCACGAGGACGGCGCGCATGCCGACCTGGTGCGGACCGTGGATGTCCTCGAAGAGGCGGTCGCCGACATAGACACTGCGCTCGGGCGCCACACCCACGGCGTCGCAGGCCGCGCGGAAGGCGTCCGGGTGCGGCTTGACGACGTGGATCTCGGACGAGTAGACGTCGGCGTCGAGCAGGTCCAGGACCCCGTCGCGCGCGAACACCTCACGATGGTAGGCGCGGCTCCAGATCGTGTTGGACAGCACTCCGACCCGAATGTCCATGCGCTGCAGGGTCTCCCAGAGTGGACGCACCTGTGGGTCGGTGTGGGTGTGGGGCTCCCAGAAGCGTTGGTATGCCGCGAGCGCCAGGTGATGCCGGTCGTGCTCGGGGTCGACGCCAGCCTCGGCCAGGATGGCGGCGAGCGAGGCGCTCTGGTGGCTATCGCGGCCCCGGCGCCACGCCCGGTCCTCCGCCTCGTGGATGCGCAGGGCGAGCGAGTCGGCCTCGGCCAGCTCGTCCAGGGGCATGTTCGGGTCATCGACGGCCAGCCCGTGCACGGTGCGCGCGTAGACGCGCCACTGCTGCGGCACGTCGACCTCGTGCCACGGGGTCAGGGTGCCGCCCCAGTCGAAGATCACCGCCTGGACGGGTCGCTCCGGTGCGGTCACGAGCGCTCGACCTCGGCTGTGACCTCGGCGGTGAGCGCCGCGACGGCGTCGTCGACGGCGACCTCGCGGCGCTCGCCGGTCCGGCGGTCCTTGATCTCGACCTTGCCCTCGGCCAGGCCGCGACCGATGACGAGGATCGTCGGGACGCCGATGAGCTCGGAGTCCTTGAACTTGACGCCGGGGCTGACGCCCTTGCGGTCGTCGACGATGACGGTGAGCCCCTGCACCTCGAGCTCACGGGCGATCTCCTCGGCCTTGACGAAGAGCGCCTCGTCCTTGCCCGCGGCGACGATGTGGACGTCGGCGGGCGCGAGCTCGCGCGGCCAGATGATGCCGGACTCGTCGTGGTTGCCCTCGACGACGCAGGCCACCGCCCGCGAGACGCCGACGCCGTAGGACCCCATGACGACCGTGACGAGCTTGCCGTTCTGGTCGAGCACCTTGAGGTCGAGCGCCTCCGCGTACTTCGTGCCGAGCTGGAAGACGTGGCCCATCTCGATGCCGCGCGCCGTCGAGAGCGTGTGGTCGCAGTTCGGGCAGGGGTCACCCGCCCGCACCTCGGCGGCCTCGATGGTGCCGTCGGCCGTGAAGTCGCGGCCCGCGACGAGGTCGATGACGTGCTGCCCGGCGACATCGGCACCGGTCACCCACCGGGTGCCCTCCGCAACACGGGGGTCGAGCAGGTAGCGGATGCCGCTCGTGCCCTCCAGCCCGAGCGCGCCGGGGCCGATGTAGCCCTTGACGAGGGCCTGGTTGGCGGCGAAGTCGGCCTCGGTGAACGCCTCGACCTCGGCCGGCTCGACCTGTGCGCCGAGTCGCTTCTCGTCGACCTCGCGGTCCCCGGGCACGCCGATGGCGAGCGGCTCGCGCGTGCCGTCGGGATTCACCAGGGTCACGACGACGTTCTTGAGCGTGTCGCCGGCCGCCCAGGGACGGTCCTCGCGCGGGAAGCGCTCGTTGAGGTGGGCGACGAGCGTCTCGATCGTCGGGGTGCCGGGGGTGTCCTCGGCGTGCGCCACAGGGACGCCGTCCCAGCCGACGGCGTCGGGCGCGGGCACGCGTACCGCCTCGACGTTGGCGGCATACCCGCAGCTCGTGCAGTGGACGTAGGTGTCCTCGCCGACCTCGGCCGTGGCGAGGAACTCCTCGCTCTTGCTCCCGCCCATGGCGCCGGCCATCGCCTCGACGATGACGTAGTGGAAGCCGAGCCGGTCGAAGATGCGGACGTAGGCCTCGCGGTGCAGCTGGTAGCTCTTGTCGAGCCCGGCAGCGTCGATGTCGAAGGAGTAGCTGTCCTTCATGACGAACTCACGGCCGCGCAGCACGCCCGCACGGGGGCGCGCCTCGTCGCGGTACTTCGTCTGGATCTGGTAGATCGAGAGCGGCAGGTCCTTGTAGGAGCTGTAGAGGTCCTTGACCGTGAGGGTGAACATCTCCTCGTGGGTCGGGCCGAGCAGGTGGTCGGCGCCCTTGCGGTCCTGGAGTCGGAAGATGTTGTCGCCGTACTCGGTCCAGCGGCCACTCGCCTCGAAGGGCTCCTTGGGCAGCAGCGCCGGGAAGAGCAGCTCCTGGGCGCCGATGGCGTCCATCTCCTCGCGGACGATCCTCTCGACGTTGCGCAGGACACGCAGGCCGAGGGGCAGCCACGTGTAGACACCCGGGCTCACGCGGCGGACGTAGCCGGCGCGGACGAGGAGGCGGTGGCTCGGGACCTCTGCGTCCGCCGGGTCCTCGCGAAGGGTTCGCAGGAACAGGGACGACATGTGCAGGACCACGGGTCTCCTCGTGTGGGCTCAGTACTTGGGTGCGGAACCTTGGCAGGATATCGGCCGCTGGGGGTGAGCCGTCGGCGCCCGGCTTGTCCGCATCCTGTCCGGACCGGACAGGATGCGGTCACGCACTTGACCGACGAACCGGGCGGCGGTTCAGTGACCCTGCCGGACGCCACCCAGAGCGTGTCCGGAGATCGTGACGTCCTTGTGACCACACGCCGCGGTGTTCCGCCACGTGAGCACGAACCGTACGGAACAATCGGGACAGGCGCGTGCGCCTGACGAAAACCACAAAGGAGTGTTGACGACCAGATGAGCACCCCCTCCATCCCGGCTCCTGGATCATCGAGCGCCGACGCGACGGGCGCAGCGGCCGACCCCGCCGCCCCGCCCGGCAGCGTCATCCTCGAGATGCGCGACATCACCAAGGAGTTCCCGGGCGTCAAGGCGCTCTCGAACGTGTCGATGGCAGTGCGCCGCGGAGAGGTCCACGCCATCTGCGGGGAGAACGGCGCCGGCAAGTCCACCTTGATGAAGGTGCTCTCGGGCGTCCACCCGGCGGGCTCCTACGACGGTGAGATCCACTTCGAGGGCCGGCTCTGCGAGTTCAACAACATCCGCGACAGCGAGCACGCCGGCATCGTCATCATCCACCAGGAGCTCGCGCTCATCCCGGAGATGTCGATCGCCGAGAACATCTTCCTCGGCAACGAGGCGGCCAAGGGCGGCGTGATCGACTGGCTCGCCACTCGGGCCAAGGCGCGCGAGCTGCTCGCTCGCGTGGGCCTCGACGAGGGGCCCGACACGAAGATCCGCGACATCGGCGTCGGCAAGCAGCAGCTCGTCGAGATCGCCAAGGCGCTGTCCAAGGACGTCAAGCTGCTCATCCTCGACGAGCCGACCGCCGCCCTCAACGAGGGTGACTCCCAGCACCTGCTCGACCTCATCGCCGGTCTGCGCTCCAAGGGCGTGACCTGCATCATGATCAGCCACAAGCTCAACGAGATCGAGCAGATCGCCGACTCCATCACCATCATCCGCGACGGCAAGTCGATCGAGACGCTGCGCGTCAAGGAGGACGGCGTCGACGAGAACCGCATCATCCGCGGGATGGTCGGTCGGGACCTCGAGTCGCGCTTCCCCGACCACACCCCCGAGATCGGTGAGGTCTTCTTCGAGGTGAAGAACTGGACGGTGCGCCACCCGAGCGTCCCGGACCGCCTCGTGGCCAAGCACAGCGACTTCTTCGTCCGTCGTGGCGAGATCGTCGGCTTCGCCGGTCTCATGGGCGCCGGGCGCACCGAGCTGATGCGCAGCCTCTTCGGCCGCTCCTACGGCACCTACGTCGAGGGCACCATCGTCAAGGACGGCAAGCAGGTTCGGCTCCGGTCCGTCTCCGACGCCATCGACGCCGGCCTCGCCTACGTCACGGAGGACCGCAAGACCCTGGGTCTCAACCTCCTCGACGACATCAAGCGCACCACGGTCTCGGCCCGTCTGCAACGCATCACCCGCGGCTTCGTCGTCGACGAGCGCGAGGAGTACAACTACGCCGAGGCCTACCGCAAGTCGCTGCGCACCAAGGCTCCCACCGTGGACGAAGGGGTCGCAAAGCTCTCCGGCGGCAACCAGCAGAAGGTCGTGCTCGCGAAGTGGCTCTTCACCGAGCCCGACCTGCTCATCCTCGACGAGCCGACGCGCGGCATCGACGTCGGCGCCAAGTTCGAGATCTACGGGATCATCCAGCGCATGGCCTCGGAGGGCAAGGGCGTCATCCTCGTCTCGTCCGAGCTCCCCGAGCTGATCGGCCTGTCCGACCGGATCTACACGATCGCCGAGGGCGCGGTCACGGGTGTGCTCTCCCGCGAGGAGGCGGACCAGGAGTCGCTGATGCGCCTCATGACCCGCCGCACCCATGGCGGCTCCCAGGAGACCACGCCCACGCGCGAGAGCGCGTGAGCGGCGCCCCGACACCTCCCCCATCCACCTTCGACACAGCCAGGACTGCACCCATGGACAAGGTCAAGAAGATCTTCGGTGGCGACACCCGTCAGCTCGGCATGATCTTCGCCCTCGTGGCGCTGATCATCTTCTTCCAGATCTGGACCGGCGGGCTGACGCTCACACCGGACAACGTCATCAACATCTTCCAGCAGAACTCCTACATCCTCGTGCTCGCCATCGGCATGGTGCTCGTCATCATCGCCGGTCACATCGACCTCTCCGTCGGCTCCGTCGCGGCGTTCGTCGGCATCTGCGTCGCCATCGCGATGCGTGACTGGGGACTCAGCTGGTGGATGGGCATCCTGTTCGGGCTGGCCCTCGGCGCGCTCGTCGGGGCGTGGCACGGGATGTGGACGGCCTACGTCGGCATCCCCGCCTTCATCGTCACGCTGTCGGGGATGCTCCTCTTCCGCGGTGCCAACCAGTACGTCGGCAAGTCCAACTCGGTGCCGGTCCCGGACGACTTCCAGGTCATGGGCGCCGGCTACCTCCCCGAGGTCGGACCCAACACCGGCTACAACAACCTGACCGTGCTCATCGGGGTGGTGCTCGCCGTGGGCATCGTCGTCGGTGCCGTGCGCAGCCGTCGCGCCCTCGTCAAGCTCGGCGCCGAGGTCGAGGACGCGTGGATCATGTGGGTGCGCCTCGGGCTCATCTGCGCCGCGATCATCGGTGCGACCCTGCTCTTCGGCTCGGGTCGTGCGGGCACGTCGTTCCCCATCTCCGGGATCATCCTCGCAGTGCTCGTGCTGCTCTACGGCTTCATCTCCAACCGCACCGTCATCGGCCGGCACATCTACGCCGTCGGCGGCAACCGCCACGCGGCCGAGCTCTCCGGCGTGAAGAGCAAGAAGGTCAGCTTCCTCGTCATGATGAACATGTCGATCCTGGCGGCCCTCGCCGGCATGATCTTCGTCGCACGCTCGACCGCCTCGGGCCCGTCTGACGGCGTCGGCTGGGAGCTCGACGCCATCGCGGCCGTCTTCATCGGTGGCGCCGCCGTCACCGGCGGTGTCGGCACCGTGGTCGGCTCGATCGTCGGAGGCCTCGTCATGGCCGTGCTCAACAACGGGTTGCAGCTCAAGGGCATCGGCGCCGACGCAACCCAGATGATCAAGGGCCTCGTGCTGCTCGTCGCCGTCGCCTTCGACGTCTACAACAAGTCGGCGGGCCGCGTGTCGATCCTCGGCTTGCTGACCACGAGCTTCCGACGGTCCGGCGGCGACGACGAAGACTCCTCGCCGCTGCCGCCACCCTCCGCGGCCACGGAGACCAGTCCGGTCTCCGAGACCATCCGCCAGTCCAGCTGAGCGGACGGCTCGGCCGCACCATCACCCCACGGACCACCCCACAAACCCGGTCAGGGCGCCGCCCGAGACCGAGCAGGATCCGCGCTCCGCTTGGACGCGATGAGAGGAAAGAGAGCACATGCGTACCTTCACCAAGGTGCTGGGCGTCACGGCTGTGGCCGCCCTTGTTCTGACCGGTTGCGGTCGGAACAGCGACACCGGCACGACGCCGGGCGCGTCCAACGGAGGATCCGCTGCCGCGGGCTTCCCCGCCAACGCGGTCATCGGCGTCGCGCTGCCGCAGAAGACGTCGGAGAACTGGGTGCTCGCCGAGCAGCTGTTCAAGGACGGCCTGTCCGCGGCCGGCTTCCAGGGCGACGTGCAGTTCGCCAACGGTGGCGTGTCGGAGCAGCAGAACCAGATCTCGGCGATGGTCACCAAGGGCGCCAAGGTCATCGTCGTCGGTGCCATCGACGGCTCGCAGCTGGGGTCCCAGCTCAAGGCCGCGAAGGACGCCGGCGCCACGGTCATCGCCTACGACCGCCTCGTGAAGAACACGCCCGCCGTCGACTACTACGTGGCCTACGACAACTTCAAGGTCGGCGAGCTGCAGGGCCAGGCCCTGCTCGACGGCATGGCCAAGAAGAAGCCCAACGGCCCGTACAACATCGAGCTCTTCGCCGGCTCGCCCGACGACGCGAACGCCCAGGTGTTCTTCGACGGCGCCATGAAGGTGCTCAAGCCGAAGATCGACGACGGCACCCTGAAGGTCGTCTCCGGCCAGAAGGACTTCAACCAGGTCGTCACGCAGGGCTGGAAGGCCGAGAACGCGCAGAAGCGCATGGACACGCTTCTCGCGGCGAGCTACACGAGCGCTCCCCTCGACGGCGTGCTGTCGCCCAACGACACGCTGGCCCGCGCGATCCTCACGTCGGTGAAGGCGGCCGGCAAGCCGACGCCGATCGTCACCGGTCAGGACTCCGAGGTCGAGTCGGTCAAGTCGATCATGGCGGGTGAGCAGTACTCCACGATCAACAAGGACACGCGCAACCTCGTCAAGGAGACCATCGCCATGGTCTCCGCCCTGCAGAAGGGGCAGAAGCCGACCGTCAACGACACCAAGTCCTACAACAACGGTGTCAAGGTCGTCCCGGCCAACCTCCTCCCGCCGGTCATCGTGACCAAGGAGAACGCGGCCGAGGCCTACGCGAACGACCCGACGCTGGCCCCGCTCACCAAGTGAGCTGACACAGCACGGTCACCGCACCACGGTGAAGGCCCGCCCCGTCCGGGGCGGGCCTTCGTCGTCCCCACGTCCGTCCCCGCGTCGACCTCGCGTCGACCTCGCGGACCCGGACAGCCGCCCCCCACCGAGTGCCGAGGGCGTAGCGTCGCGCCATGGCGGACGTCTACCTCCACGGGCACCACGCGAGCGTCCTCTCGGCGCACGGCGCGCGAACTGCGGCGGACTCGGCCGCCTACCTGCTCCCCCGGCTGCGAGACGGGATGCGCGTCCTCGACGTGGGCTGCGGGCCCGGCACCATCACCCTCGACCTCGCAGAGGCGGTCGCGCCGACGGGCGCCGTCACGGGCACCGAGAACGTCGAGGGCCCGCTCGAGCACGCGCGCCGCAACGCGGCCGCACGCGGTGACGCGCGCACGCAGTTCGACCTGGCCGACGTCAGGGACCTTCCGTATGCCGACGCCTCCTTCGACGTCGTCCACGCCCACCAGGTGCTCCAGCACCTCACCGACCCCGTCGGCGCCCTTCGCGAGATGGCGCGTGTGGCACGTCCCGGTGGTCTGGTAGCCGTGCGCGACGTCGACTACGCGTCGATGGTGTGGCACCCGGCGTCCGAGGGGATGACCCGGTGGCTCGGGGTCTACCGACGCCTCGCTCGCCTCAACCATGCCGAGCCCGATGCAGGGCGCCACCTCGTCGCCTGGTCACACGCCGCGGGGCTGACCCGACTCGAGCCGTCCGCCTCGCTGTGGACCTATGCGACGCCGGAGCAGTGCGCGTGGTGGGGTGGCACCTGGGCCCGCCGCGCGCTCGAGTCGACCTTCGCGACGCAGGCGCTCGAGCGCGGGCTCGTGACGCCCGACGACCTGGCGGCCATCAGCGCTGACTGGCAGGCGTGGTCGACGCACCCCGACGCGTGGTTCGCGATGACCCACGCCGAGGTGATCGCCCACGTCTGACTCCGCGGCCTCGGGCCGGGAAACGGTTCGCGAGGTGCGCTGCGGTTTTGCCAGAGTGGCCCCATGCCGCGATCCTCATGCGCCTTCACCCTGGTCGCCGACCCCGCCGAGGCACAGGCGCGCTTCGCGACCCTCGTGGAGCGTGAGCCGGAGGCGCTCAGCGTCATCGCGAGCGTGACGCAGGCCCTCGTCACCGATCCCAGCCGCTACGTCGAGCCGCGCTGGTGGACGGGCGCGGACGCGTCGGGTGAGGTCGTCGCCGCCTTCATGCACACGCCGCCCCACCCGCTGCACATCGCGCTGGCCACCGCTGACCAGGCGCGTGACCTCGCCGCGCTGCTCGCCGATGCGGGCGGCAGCCTCCCCGGTGTGGGCGGGCAGCAAACAGCGGCCGAGGCCTTCGCGGACGAGTGGGCCGCACTCACGGGCGCGACGTCGACGGTCTCCATGGAGGTGGGGCGCTTCGACCTGCCGACGAGACCACGCCTGGCCTTCGAGGTCAGCGGCTCCTTCCGGGCCGCCACCGACGCGGACGCACCGCTCGTCCATCGCTGGCACCAGCAGTTCGTGGACGCCATCGAGGGCGGCGGGCGTGCCGCGTCACCCCTGACACAGCACCTCGCCGACGGTCGGGTCGGACTCTGGGAGGACGACGGCCGACCGGTGTCGATGGCGTACGCCTCCCCCGCGAACGGAGGTGTCACACGCATCTCCGGCGTGTGGACCCCACCGGACCTGCGCGGACACGGCTACGCGAGCGGGGTCGTCGCGGCGCTCAGCACCGCGCGCCTCGACGCGGGTGAGGCGTGCATGCTCTACACCGACCTGGCCAACCCGACGTCCAACGCCATCTACCAGGCGATGGGATACCGCCGCATCGGTGACAGCATCAGCATCAGGTTCGACGCCTGACGTCTCAGCGCAGGACGCCGCCGGCACGCAGCGCCGTGCGGATCATCGGCCACTGCAGCGGCAACCGCGCGACGGTCGCCGCGAGATAACCCTGCCTCTTCGGATCCTCCGGGTCGCGGTCGAACCGACGCTTCGCCTGGCCCGTCATCGTGACGTTCGCCGGGAAGACGGCGACGAGCAGGGCAGCCGAGGCCAGACCCGCCACACGCCGGGTGCGTGGAAGGAAGAGCCCCACGGCACAGGCGATCTCGAGTGCGCCCGACGCATATACCAGCGTCCTGCGCGACGGCAGCTGCTTCGGCACCATCGCCTCGAACGGCGCGGGCTTGACGAAGTGCATCGTCCCCGACGTGAGGAAGAGGCCGGCCAGGGCGATGGCGTCCTTGCCGAGCGGTGCGTTCGTCGCGGTCTTCATGACCTCACCCTAGGGGCGTCGGCGCTAGAGCAGGACCGTGGTGAAGGCCCCGACCTCGTGGAAGCCGCAGCGGGCGTAGGTGGCGCGCGCCGCGGCGTTGAAGTCGTTGACGTAGAGCGAGACCTCGTCGGCCATGCTCGACAGCACCTGCTCGACGACGCTCGCCATGGCCGGCACCGAGAGGCCCCGTCCCCGCAGGCGTGGGTGCAGCCACACCCCCTGCACCTGGGCGCAGCCGAGGGCGAGCGAGCCGACGTCGGCCTTGAAGACGACCTCGCCGTCCTCGACCCTGACGAACGTGTGGCCCGCCCGGATGAGCGCGGCGATGCTCGCCCGATAGCTGCGGTCGGAGCCGAAGTACGGCGGGTAGCCGATCTCCTCGGTGAACATGCTGGCGGCGGCGGGCAGCACGAGGTCGACCTCGTCGAGGCGCGCGGGGCGCACGTCGGGATCGAGCGGGAGGCCGAGGCTCGACGGCATGTCGCGGGTGGTCAACAGCGGCTGGTGCGCGCGGATGGCACGGACAGGACCCCACGTGGGGCCGAGGCGGTCCCACAGGCCGATGACCTGCCCGCTCGGGCCGAAGATCGAGGCGCACTGGCGGCGCATCCGGATGATCCGCGCCGCCACAGCCGCCACGCCGTCCTGGTCGAGCTCGACCGGCACGACGTTGGCGCTGACCCACACGAGACCACGCAGCTCACCGTCGCTCCAATGGCCCAGGAGTGACCCGGGAGAGCTGCGGAGCGAGCCCTCGACGATGCGCGCCGCCACGAAGGCATTGGCCACGCGGTCACGCGCGCACACCTCGAGGGCAGCGTCGTGGTCGGCCCCGGACAGGGGCCGCACGGGAAGGCGTTGGCGGAGCACCTCCCCAGACTGCCTGCCCACGGCCCGGGTGTCACCCCGGCGCGCCC
Organism: Terrabacter sp. 01T434; assembly: GCF_056398545.1. Classification (NCBI taxonomy): domain Bacteria; kingdom Bacillati; phylum Actinomycetota; class Actinomycetes; order Micrococcales; family Intrasporangiaceae; genus Terrabacter; species Terrabacter sp. 01T434. Next base: position 876,688 of record NZ_JBFTPP010000001.1, on the reverse strand, counting down.
CACGAACGCGTCACAGCCCGCCCGGGGACCGCCCCTCGCCCGATCGAGCCAGCAGCTCGCGTTGGATGAACTGCTCTGTCGATCGAGTCAGCTGGTGGGGTGCAGGACCGGCCGGTCGAGGTCGGTGTTGTCGAGGACCCAGGTGGCTCGGGTCCGCGGGTCGGCCGCGGCGAGGTAGAGCCGCTGGCCGTCGACGTAGCGGCGGTTCGCCTCCGCCTCGGGATGCGGGTCGTGGTCGCCGGGGAAGCGCTCGTTGCCTCGGGGCACCGACACCTCGAAGGGCACGTCGAGCCACACCGTCGCGTCCCACACGTCGGCGAGCTCGGGTCGCTGCAGGAAGATCCCGTCCACGAGCAGCACCGTGTCCGCCGCGACGGCGACCGGGGCCGGGTGCACCGGCAGATCGGCATCCACGTCGTTGACGGCAGGCGTCACGGGCTCGCCTCGTCGGAACGGGTCGACGACCGCCCGGCGGAACGCGGCGTAGTCGTAGGAGTCCTCGTAGAAGGTCTCGGGTCCACGGCCGCGGGCGATGCGCTCGGCCTTCGGCCGGTGGAACCCGTCGATCGAGACGCGCACGACGTCGCGCGAGCCGGCCACGGCGCCGATCACCTCGGCGAGCTGGTCGGCCAGCACGGTCTTGCCGGCCCCGTCGAAGCCGTCGACGGCCACGGCGACGCGCTCACCCGGCCGGAGCGCGAGGACGCGGTCCGCGAGGTCCCCCAGGACGGCATACCTCACCGTCGCGGGGACGGGGGTCCGCACGTCAGCTGACGCTGACGCTGGGGGCTCCGGCCGAGTCCTCGTCCACGGGCTCGCCCATCTCCTCGGCGAGGCGCATGGCCTCCTCGATGAGGGTCTCGACGATCTGCGCCTCGGGCACGGTCTTGATGACCTCGCCCTTGACGAAGATCTGGCCCTTGCCGTTGCCGGACGCGACGCCGAGGTCGGCCTCGCGTGCCTCGCCGGGACCGTTGACGACGCAACCCATGACGGCCACGCGCAGCGGCACGGTCATCCCCTCGAGGCCGGCGGTCACCTGGTCGGCGAGCGTGTAGACGTCAACCTGGGCGCGGCCGCACGACGGGCACGAGACGATCTCGAGCTTGCGCGGTCGCAGGTTGAGGCTCTGCAGGATCTGGATGCCGACCTTGACCTCCTCGACGGGAGGGGCCGACAGCGAGACGCGGATCGTGTCGCCGATGCCGCGGGAGAGCAGCGCGCCGAAGGCGGTCGCCGACTTGATGGTGCCCTGGAAGGCAGGGCCGGCCTCGGTGACACCGAGGTGCAGGGGCCAGTCGCCGCGCTCGGCGAGCAGCTCGTAGGCGCGCACCATGACGACGGGGTCGTTGTGCTTGACCGAGATCTTGAAGTCGTGGAAGTCGTGCTCCTCGAAGAGGCTCGCCTCCCAGACGGCCGACTCGACGAGCGCCTCGGGGGTCGCCTTGCCGTACTTCTCCATGATCCGCTTGTCGAGGCTGCCGGCGTTGACGCCGATGCGGATGGAGACGCCGGCGTCCTTGGCCTCGCGCGCGATCTGCTTGACCTGGTCGTCGAACTGGCGGATGTTGCCGGGGTTGACGCGCACCGCTGCGCAGCCGGCCTCGATGGCGGCGTAGACGTACTTCGGCTGGAAGTGGATGTCGGCGATGACGGGGATCTGGCTCTTCCGCGCGATCGCGGGCAGCGCGTCGGCGTCGTCCTGGCTCGGGCAGGCGACGCGCACGATGTCGCAGCCGCTGGCCGTGAGCTCGGCGATCTGCTGGAGGGTCGCGTTGATGTCGGTCGTCGGGGTCGTCGTCATCGACTGGACCGAGACCGGGAAGTCGCTGCCGACGCCGACCTTGCCCACGTGGATCTGACGGGTCTGGCGACGGGGCGCGAGGACCGGCGGGGGCAGGGGCGGCATACCGAGGGAGACGCTCATCCCGCCATTATGACCGCCCTCGGGGGCTCCGCCCCCGAGCACCCCCGGGAAGCTTCCGCGTCAGCCGAAGAGCTTGATCGGCTTGACGATGTCGGCGTAGATGAGCAGCACCGACATGGTGATGAGCACGAGGCTCATGCCGTAGGCGATCGGCAGGCCCTTGGCGACGTCGACGAAGCCGGGGTCGGGGCGGTGGCGCAGGCGTGCCCAGCCCTTCTTGATCGACTCCCAGATCGCCCCCGCCACGTGCCCGCCGTCGAGCGGGAGCAGCGGCACGAGGTTGAAGACGAAGAGGGCGAGGTTGAGCGAGGCGATGAGCAGGATCAGCTGCGCGAGCTTCACCCAGTTGCCACCCTCGTCGGCCGGGATGTCGAGCGCGGCGACCTCACCGCCGATGCGGCCGACGCCGACGACGGAGATGGGGCCGTTGGGGTCGCGCGCCTCGGACCCGAAGGCGGCCTGCACGACGCCGGCCATCTTCTGCGGGATCTTGACGATGATCGATGCCGTGTCGACGAGGCGGTCCCAGACGAACTTGGGCGCCTGGATGATCGGGGTCCGGACGAGCTCCTGGCCGGGCGTGAGGCCGGCGAAACCCATCGACGCCAGGACGAGCTTGCCGTCCTTGGCGATCGGGTTGCCCTGGTCGTCGTAGGTGGCGCGTTCGATGACGGCCGGCGTGATCGAGATCCGCACCTGCTGGTCACCACGCTGGACGACCCACGCCATCGTCTTGCCCTTGCTGTCGCGGATCGCGGCGGTGACCTGGTCCCACGAGGTCACGGGGCGGCCGTCGACGGAGACGATCCGGTCGCGTTCCTGCAGTCCCGCCGCCTTGGCCGGTGCGACGGGGTCCCCGGGCTTGCACTGCGGCTGCGGCACCTGGAGGGTGGGCGCTGCCGTCGGCACGCAGGACGACAGGAGCCCGACCTTGGGGGCGACCTGCGGCAGACCGTAGATGGTGATGACGCCGGTCAGGAGCACCGCTGCGATGACGAGGTTCATGACCGGGCCGCCGAGCATGATGACGACCTTCTTCGCAGGATGCAGCTTGTAGAAGACGCGGTCCTCGTCGCCGGGCTGGACCTCCTCCATGGAGTCGGCGCGGGCCTGGTCGACCATCTGGCTGAACCGGCCGGTCGAGAGGGTGCGCAGCTCGCCGGGCTTGTCACCGGGGCGCGGCGGGAGCATCCCGATCATGCGGACGTAGCCCCCGAGCGGGATCGCCTTGATGCCGTACTCGGTCTCACCGCGCCGGCGTGACCAGACCGTGGGCCCGAAGCCGACCATGTACTGGGTCACCTTGACCCCGAACTTCTTGGCCGGCACGAGGTGGCCGATCTCGTGGAGGGCGATGCTGAGCGCCACGCCGACGACGACGACCAGGACCCCTAGGAAGAACAGCACCCGTTCATTGTCACACCCCGTCCCTGTGAAGCCGATTCGATGTATCTATGCGGCCCCTGTGCCGCGCAGATACATCGAACGGGGTGGATCCACAGCCCTTGGCCACAGGCCTCGGTTGTCCACCGCCGGGCACGACCCCGCCACTCGCCGCAGTGACCACCCGCATGGTGGGCTGGTGGAGAGAATCGCACGTCGCCGCCTGGCCCTCGAGCTCGCCGAGCCCGCGGACGGAGTCGTCTCGAGGGCAATGCTCGCGGCGGCCGGGGTCACTCGACACGACGTCCGCTGCGAGGTCGAAGGCGGACGGTGGCGTCTGCACGGGCGCCAGACGGTGGCCGTGCACAACGGCCCGCTCGGCGTCGTGGCTCGGCGATGGACCGCCGTCTTCGAGACGGGCACCACCATCGCCGCGGTCGACGGCGTGACGGCGCTGCAGCACGCCGGACTCGCCGGCTTCGAGGACGACGACATCCACGTGTCGGCCGTCCACAACCACAACGCCGATCGGCTCCCAGGGGTCACGGTGCACAAGGTCATCCGCCGGGTGTCCGGCGAGCTCACCCCTGGCGGCCTGCCTCGGACCTCCTCCGAGGTGGCGGCGGTCCGGGCCGCTCACTGGGCGAGGTCGGACCGACAGGCTGCCCTGGTTCTCCTCATGACCGTGCAGCAGAGGCTGACGACTCCTGCTCGGCTCGCCGCCGCGCAACGCGTCGTCCGCGGCCGCACCCGCCGCGCCTTCGTCAGGGCGGTCGTGCGTGACATCGCCTTCGGTGTGCAAAGCCTCGGAGAGCTCGACTTCGCCCGGCTATGTCGATCTCGCGGCCTCCCGGAGCCGTCGCGCCAGGTCGTGCGCCAGACGCCGGGGGGCCGCATCTACCTCGATGTCGCCTGGGACGGCTACGACCTCGTGGTCGAGATCGACGGGGCCCAGCACCGCTGGGGCACGGCCGTGGCCTTCGACAACCTGAGGCAGAACGACGTCACTCTCTCGGGCGACCGTGTGCTGCGGATCGACATCATCGGCCTCCGCCTCGAGACCGACCGCTTCCTCGACCAGGTCGAGCGCGGTCTCGTCCACCGTCGCGCCGCGTGAGCGGCTCTCCGGACCGCCGGTTCGATGTATTTCCGAGGCCCCTGGGCCTCGGAAATACATCGAACCGTCAGGAGGTGCGCGCGGCGGCAGCCCGCCGAGCCCAGGTGTCGGCCGCGAGGACGTCGTCGAGCGTGAGGTCGGTGACGTGCGAGGCCGGCTCGGCGGCATACGCCTTCACGACCTCGGCGACGGTGTCGACGATGTCGACGAAGCCGATGCGGCCGTCGTGGAACGCATCGACCGCAACCTCGTTGGCGGCGTTGTAGACGGCCGGCCACGTGCCACCCGCCTCGCCCACCCGGCGGGCCAACGCGACCGCCGGGAAGGCCTCGTCGTCGAGCGGCTCGAAGTCCCACGACTGCGCCCGGGTCCAGTCGACCGGCACGTCCGCGTCGGCGAGCCGCTCGGGCCAGCTCATCCCCAGCGCGATCGGCACGAGCATCCGCGGCGGACCGGCCTGGGCGATGGTCGAGCCGTCGACGAACTCGACCATCGAGTGGATCATCTGCTGCGGGTGCACGACGACGTCGATGCGCTCGAAGGGGATGTCGAAGAGCAGGTGCGCCTCGATGACCTCGAGCCCCTTGTTGACGAGGGTGGCCGAGTTCGTCGTGATGACGCGGCCCATCGCGAAGTTCGGGTGCGCGAGGGCCTGCTCGGGCGTCACGTCGGCCAGCTCGGCGCGTGAGCGTCCCCGGAACGGACCACCGCTCGCGGTGACGACCAGGCGGCGCACCTCCGCCGCGCGACCGCCGCGCAGGCACTGGGCGATCGCCGAGTGCTCGCTGTCGACGGGCACGATCTGGCCGGGCGCCGCGATCGCCTTGACGAGCGGGCCGCCGATGATGAGCGACTCCTTGTTGGCGAGCGCCAGCGCGGTGCCGGCGCGCAGCGCGGCGAGCGTCGGCTCGAGGCCGATGGCGCCGGTGATGCCGTTGACGACGACGTCCGACTCGCGCGCTGCGAGGGTCGTGCTCGCGCCCGGGCCGACGAGTAGCTCGGGGTCGTATGCCGTCACGCCCGCCGCGTCTGCCGCGGCCGCGACCGCTCGCGCCAGGTCCTCCTGCGTCCCGCTCGCCACCGCGACGACGGGCACCCGCAGCGCCACGGCCTGCTCGGCGACGAGCTGGACGTTGGCGCCGGCCGACAGACCGACGACCTCGAAGCGGTCACGGTTGCGGTGGACGAGGTCGAGGGCCTGCGTCCCGATCGAACCGGTGGAGCCGAGCAGGACGATACGGCGAAGGCGCGTCGGGGTGTCAGTCACCCCGGCATTCTCGCGCAGGCTCCCACTCGGCGGTCAGGTGGTCACTCCTCGTGCCCGGAGCAGCTCGTCGCGCTTGAAGGCGTAGGCGACGGCCCACGTCATGCGGAGGCGGTACATGCGGATGTCGTCGCCCCACGAGTACGGGCTGCTGCCGTAGTGGGCGGTCCAGTGGGCATCCACCTCGTCGCGCTCGGGTCCCGGCGCGATGAGCTCGGCGTGGCCGTGGCTGAAGAGCGCGAGGTCCTCGCCGTCGATGTGGGCGACGCTGACCGCGGGCCGCGCGGCGAGGTGTCGCGCCTTGGCGGAGTCGCCCGACGTGCCGAACGTCCACGTTCCGTGGAGGAAGTGTCCGTCGAGGGCGCTGATGCGCGGCTCCCCCGCCGCCGTGACCGTGGCGACCGCGAGCACCTTCATGCCGGTCAGCAGAGCGACGAGCTGCTCGGCGGTGAGGGTGCGGTCGTCGTCGATGATGCTGCGCAGGTGCCCCGTCGACCTCGCGTGCGAGGCATCGAGCAGGGCCTGCAGGACAGCTGTCTCCTCCGGTGTCTCCAGCATCCTCCGACGCTAGCGCCGGCTGCCGACGTTCGACCCGGGTCCGCCCAGTGCAGTGGAGCAGTCAGGGGACTCGCGCCGTCACCCCTTCGGGCATGATGGCGAGGTGAAGTCGCTCGGCTCGCGTCAGGTCCTGCTCGGTGTGCTCGCCGTGGCCGTCGTCGTGCTCGCCTGGGTCGTCGTCCGCGCCACGCAGGCCCCGTCCACGTCTGCGGGACAAGGAGCGGTGGCCAGCGCCACCTACACGCTCGGCCCTCTGGGCACCGACCCGGACTCGAGGCGTGCGTGGGTCGCCGAGTCGGCACTCCCCCCGCAGGCCCTCGACACGTTGGCACTGATCCGCGCCGGCGGGCCTTTTCCCTACCCGCGCAGCGACAACCAGGTCTTCGACAACCGGGAACGCCTGCTACCGCTGCACGCCCGCGGCTACTACCGCGAGTTCACCGTCGTGACACCGGGATCGGACGACCGCGGTGCCCGCCGCATCATCACGGGCAGCAGCGGCGAGAAGTACTGGACCGACGACCACTACGCATCGTTCAGCCGGATCAGGGAGGGCACGTGACGACGTTCCTCGGCACGCACAGCGAGCCCGACGACCACATCGCACAGCTGCGCTGGCTGGGTCACGACGTGCGCATCGTCTCGGGCGGCGACGACAAGGCGGGTGTGCTCGACGCCTTCGCGACGGACCTCGAGCTGCCCGACTGGTTCGGGCGCAACTGGGATGCCCTCGTGGACGCCCTGCGCGACCTCGACGCCCCACGGGGGGTGCCGATCGAGCTCGTCTGGGACCACGCGGCCGCCCTGCGCGAGCGCGACCGCGACGCCTTCGACACGGTCGTCGAGATCCTCGAGCAGGTCGCCGACGAGCGCGACGACCTCCTCATCACCGTGGTGACCCGGTGACCCCGGCACCCACGGAGCCGCCGGGCTAGCCCTTTTGCCGGAGGCGCGAGCGACAGCGCTGTGCAAGCGTGGCTCTCCTACCCGAATCGGCAACGAGGGAGAGCGCAATGCCCCGTTACATGTACATACGCCCGCTACGACAGCGCCGGGGTCCAGGGTGTCCTGGCCAAGGGCGGCTCTGCCCGGGCGGCAGTGATCGAGAAGGCAGCCGCCGATGCGGGTGGCCGCATGGTGACGTTCGACTTCGCCTTCGGCGAGGACGACGTCTACACCCTCTGCGAGCTGCCCGACAACAAGGCCGCTGCCGCGGTGGCTCTGGCCGTCAACTCCACTGGTCTGGCGCATGTCCGGACCGTCGTCCTGATCAGCCCCGAGGACGTCGACGCCGCCTCGAAGCAGCAGGTCAGCTACACCGCCCCTGGCAGGTGACGTCCGCCCGCGAGACCGCGGGGCACGCCCTCTCGGCGGGACGGCATACGCCGTCGGGAGTGGGCCTCAGGAGACGAAGACGCGGTCGTCGATGAGCCGCTCGGCGATCTCCTGTCCCGCCGTGTGGAAGCGGCCGTGCTCGAAGTCCTTGGCGAACTCGAGCTCGACGTGAGCCTTGCCGTGACGGTTCTTCTCGACGCTGACCACTGACCAGCCGCGGAAGCGCTGGATGTTGCCGAGGTCGTAGACGAGGTGCTCCCGCGAGACGACGTCGACCTTGTCGTTGACGATGAGGACGACGTCGGCCTCGTAGGCCAGCGCCGACGACCCGCGCAGGTCGTGGGTGCGCATCCGGTGCCCGACGGCGTGGGCCGCCTTGTCGGCGGCCGAGATCGCCAGGACGGGCACGCGGGCCGAGAGCGCGAGGTCCTTGAGGCCCTCGGCAGCCGCAGTGATCCGGTCGCTCTCCTCGGCGCGGTCGACGGGCAGCTTCTGGATGTAGTCGAGCAGCACGAAGGGCGCCTGTCCCGTCGCCTTCGTGACGCGGTCGACGGTGGCCCAGACCTGCTCGAGCGTCGTCGTCGCCCCGGACGACTCGTGGATCTGGAGCCGGTCGCCGTATCCGACGAGCGCGGCTTGGGCTCGCGCGCCGCCGCTCAGGCTGCCGAGGACCCCGTCGAGCGATCCGGCGTCCACGGCGTTCTCCAGCGCGAGACGCACGTCGATGACTCCGGCCACCTCGCCCGGGTCGCCCTCGGCGGCCTCCATCGAGATGAGCCGCTCCAGCAGGGTGTGGCTGTCGTGCTCATAGGAGAAGACAAGGGCGCTCCCACCGGCGGCGACGACGTTACGCGCCATCTGCACACCGAGCGTCGTCTTGCCGTGCCCGGCCGGACCGCCGAGCAGGACGAGCTCACCGGAACGGAAGCCGCCCGTCAGGAGGGTGTCGAGAGCCGGGAAGCCGGTCGACCACACGCGCGCCCCGGCAGGGAGGCCGCGGCGCAGGACGTCGTCCGTCTCGTTGAGCAGGGCGTCGAGCGGACGCAGGGTTCCCGCGTCACGAGGACCGGTTGGAGTGACCATGCGCAGATTGCACCACAACGCACCCCCGCGCTGGGCCGGATCAGCGAATGTCCAGCGTCAGAGGGCGATTCCGACGTACTTCGTCTCGAGGTACTCGTCGATGCCCTCGAAGCCGCCCTCGCGCCCTACACCGGACGCCTTGACCCCGCCGAAGGGCGCCGCCGGGTTGGAGACGATGCCCTGGTTGACACCGACCATGCCGTACTCGAGGGCCTCGCTCATCGTGATGGCACGCGAGAGGTCCTTGGTGAAGAGGTACGCGACGAGGCCGTACTCGGTGTCGTTGGCGAGGCGGATCGCCTCGGCGTCGGTGCGGAACGTCGTGACCGGTGCGACCGGGCCGAAGATCTCCTCGCGGGCCATGTCGGCGTCGTTGGGCACGTCCGCGAGCACGGTCGGCTCGTAGAACCAGCCGGCGCCGTCGGGCGCCTTGCCGCCCACGAGGACCTTCGCGCCCTTGGAGACCGCGTCGTCGACGAGCGCCGAGACCTTGTCGCGGGCCTTCTCGTCGACGAGGGGGCCGACGTCGACGCCGTCCTTGGTGCCCTTGCCGAGGGTGAGCGCGCCCATCCGGCGGGCCAGCTCGGCGCTGAACTCGTCGGCGAGCGACTCGTGGACGTAGAAGCGGTTGGCGGCGGTGCACGCCTCGCCCATGTTGCGCATCTTGGCGAGCATCGCGCCCTCGACGGCCTGGTCGACGTCGGCGTCCTCGAAGACGAGGAACGGCGCGTTGCCGCCGAGCTCCATCGACACGCGCAGGATCCCCTGCGAGGCCTGCTCCATGAGCGATCGCCCGACCGGGGTCGAGCCGGTGAAGGTCAGCTTGCGCAGGCGCGGGTCGCGGATGAGCGGCTCCATGACGTCTCCGGTCGTGCCGTGCGTCGTCATGACGATGTTGAGGACGCCGTCGGGCAGCCCGCATTCGCGGAGCAGCTCAGCGAGGGCGAGCATCGTCAGCGGCGTCTGGCTGGCCGGCTTGACGACCATGGTGCAGCCAGCGGCGATGGCAGGGCCGATCTTGCGCGTGCCCATCGCGAGCGGGAAGTTCCAGGGGGTGATCATCAGCGTCGGGCCGACGGGCTGCTTCATCGTCATGAGTCGGGTCGCGCCGTTGGGGGCGGTCGACCAGCGGCCCGAGATGCGCACGGCCTCCTCGGAGAACCACCGGAAGAACTCGGCGCCGTAGGCGACCTCGCCGCGGCTCTCCGCGAGCGTCTTGCCCATCTCGAGGGTCATGAGCATCGCGAACTCGTCGGCACGCTCGGTGATCTTCTCGTATGCCGTCCGCAGCAGCTCGCCGCGCTCGCGCGGCGCCGTCCGGGCCCAGTCGCTCTGTGCCGCCACGGCGGCGTCGAGCGCGGCGCGACCGTCGGCGACGGACGCCGCGGCGACATGGGTGAGGACCTTCCCGGTCGACGGGTCGTCGACGGCGATCGTCTCGCCGTCGCTGCCGTCGCGCCACTGCCCTCCGATGAGCAGGCCCTTCGGGACCGCGTCGATCACTGACTTCTGCGTCACCGCTGCCATGCCTGAACCCTATTCCTCTCCTGGTGGTCGTCGTCGGCGGCCCGTGGCGGGCGCCCCGTCAGCGCTCGTCGATGCCCCACGGGGAGCCGTAGCCCGCGGGCTTGTCGGCGGCCAGCAGGTCGAGGAACGGGAGGGCGTCGAAGGCCTCGGGGCCGAGCACACCCGCGCCACTCCACGTGCCCCGGGCAAGCAGCTCGAGCGCGACCACGGGGTTGACCGCCGTCTGCCACACCACGCACTGCGCGCCATAGGCCGCCATCGTCTCGGCGTTGTCGACGACGTGGTAGAGGTACGTGCGACGCGGCCGGCCGTCCTTGCCCGTGCCGGTGACGAAGAGGCCGGCGCACGTCTTGCCGGTCATCCGGGGCCCGATGGTCGCCGGGTCCGGTAGCGCAGCGGCCACGACGTCACGTGGCGAGACCTGCACACCCTTGACGGTGATCGGCGAGGTCTGGTCGAGACCGAGGGTGTTCAGCACCTTGAGGATGGTGATGAACTCGTCCCCGAGGCCGTACTTGAAGGTGACCCGCTTGGCGTCGACCCAGCGCGGCATGAGGAGCACCTCCTCGTGCTCGACGTTGACGCACTCGACCGGCCCGATGCCCTCCGGGAAGTCGAAGACCTCCGGCTCGCTGAAGGGCGCGGTCGTGAACCAGCCACGGTCCTTCTCCCAGACGACGGGAGGGTTGAGGCACTCCTCGATCGTCGTCCACATCGAGAAGCTCGGCGCGAAGACCTCGTTGCCCTCGTCGTCGTGCACCGCGAGGTTCGCGCCGTCCCGCGTGCCCAGCTCGTCGATCTCGTCGAAGAGGTGGTCGGCGGCATACCGGGCGAACACGTCGGAGAGGCCTGGCTCGACGCCGATGCCGACGAGCGCCAGGCGGCCGTCGGCCTCCCACTCCCCTGCCACCGCGAACTGCTCGTCCCCGAGCATGACGCCGACCTGCTCGAAGGGTCGCTCGGGGTGGCGCTGGGACAGGCTCATCGCCATGTCGAGATAGTCGGCCCCGGCAGCCTTGGCGCCATTGAAGATCGGCATGTTGAACTTCGGGTCGACGGCGTTGAAGACGTGGGTGGCGGCATGCTCCCGGGCCAGTCTCGTCACGGCCTCGGCCGATGAGGCATCGACCTGGGCCGCCACGAACCGGGTGTCTGCCGGATGTCGCACGGCCACGGCAGCGACGGTGCGCTCGGCCCGCGCCACGTCGTAGTCGGCGACGACCCAGGTGTCGAAGAAGGCACGCTCGGCCGCGATGCGCGCGGCGGCGTCACCGACTCCACCGGAGCCGATCATGAGGACGCGCAAGGCAGCTCACTCCAGGGGGTCAGGCCGACGCCCCGCGACGTCGACTGCCGATGACCTGGGCAGCGATGACGCAGAGGACGGCGATGAGGAACATCGAGAACCCGATGACGTTGGCCTGGGCCGGGATGCCGCGGGTGTAGGAGACGTAGACGAACTTCGGGAACGTCGTCTCGTTGCCGGAGACGAAGTTGGTGATGATGAAGTCGTCGAAGGAGAGCGAGAACGACAGCAGGGCCGCCGCGACGATGCCCGGGAGCGCCAGCGGGAAGGTGATCCGCAGGAACGTCGTCCGCGGGTTGGCATAGAGGTCCGAGGCAGCCTCTTCCAGGCGTGGGTCGAGGCTCTGCAGCCGCGCCTTGACGGTGACCACGACGAAGCTGATGCAGAACATGATGTGCGCGATGACGACCGTCCAGAAGCCGAGGTCCATGCGGAATCCCTGGATGAAGATCGTCAGCAGGCTCGCGCCCAGCACCACCTCTGGGGTGGCCATCGGGAGGAACACGAGGATGTTCGTCGAGCCGCGGCCACGGAAGGAGTAGCGGACCAGCGCGAACGCGATGAGCGTGCCGAGGATCGTGGCCACGAGGGTGGCGATCGTCCCGATCTTGATGCTCTCGACGAGCGCCGGGCAGACTCCGGGCGCACCACACGGGTTGGCCCAGTGCTTGAGCGTCGGGCTGCCTTCCGGGTTCCACGTGATGTTGGACCGGCGGTAGTTGTTGAAGGAGAAGACGAACGTGTAGAAGACGGGCAGGAACAGGTAGACGAGCACACAGACGGCGATGATCATCGCGATGTTCTCGCTGACCCAGGCACGGGCACGGCTCACAGGACCTCCTCCGTCCCGAAGCGGCGGACGTACCCGAGGACGAGCACGAGGATGAGGATCATCAGGCTGATCGAGAGCGCCGCTGCGGTCGGATAGCCTCCCAGCACCGTGAAGAACTGGCTGTTGATGACGTTGCCGACCATCTTGGTGCTCGTGTCCGAACCGAGCAGCTCGGCGTTGACGTAGTCGCCCGCGGCGGGGATGAAGGTCAGCAGGGTGCCGGCCAGGATGCCCGGGGCCGCGAGCGGGATCGTCACGGTGCGCAGCGTCGTGAACCGGTCCGCATAGAGGTCACGACCGGCTTCGAGCAGGCGCGGGTCGGCGCGCTCGAGGCTGGTGTAGATCGGCAGCACCATGAAGGGCAGGAAGTTGTAGGTCAGCCCGGCGACGACCGCGACCCAGGTCTCGGTGATGTGTCCGCCGGGGAGCAGGTGCAGGGCGTTGAGGGTGCGCGCGAGCGGGCCCTCGTCGGCGAGGATCTGGCGCCAGGCAATGGTGCGCAGGATGAACGAGGTGAAGAACGGCGCGACGACGAGGATGAGCATGACGTTCCGCCAGCGGCCGGCCTTGAACGCCATCGCGTAGGCGAGCGGGAACGCGATGACGAAGCAGAGCACCGTGGCCGTGCCCGCGTAGAGCAGCGAGCGGAGGAAGTGCACGCCGTACGTCCTGAGGGCCTCGACGTAGTTGCCCACGTTGACGTCGCGGTAGTAGTAGCCCGGAGCGCCGGGCCACTGGGACTGCAGGCTCGCCGAGCCGAGCTGGACGAGCGGGACGATGAAGAAGAGCGTCAGCCAGAGCAGCCCGGGCACCAGAAGGAGGTACGGCGTCCACCTGCGGCGCTTCCCGCCGCGGCGGGGCGGCGTCAGCTGCGGGTCGCCCGCCTCGCGTGCGCTCGCGGCGATGGCGGTCGTCATGCCCCGGCCTCCGCGAGTGCGGCCTTGCGGCCGTCCTCGTCGACGGGGACGCCGAAGGCATGCGTCGGGTCCCACGACAGCCACACGTCGTCACCCGGGCGCAGGCTGATCGGGTCGACGTCGAGGTTCTGTTCGTAGACGGTCCAGTTGCCGCCGCTCGGGACGGTGACGAGGTACTGCGTGGCGACACCGCTGAAGGACACGTCGGTGACCTTGGCCCGCACGTCGTTGCCGGTGCCGTCGGGCTGGGACTCGTGGATCCGGACCTTCTCCGGACGCACGCCGAACATCACCTCGCCGTCATGGATCTGCGTGCGCTGCTTGGGGATCCGAACCTTCGTGTCGCTGACCTCGGCCATGATGAAGTCACCGTCGGTGCCGAGGATCCGTCCGACTCCGAGGTTGGACTGGCCGACGAAGTTGGCCACGAAGACGGTCCGGGGCAGGTCGTAGAGCCGCTCGGGCGGCCCCATCTGCTCGATCCGGCCACGGTTCATGACGGCGACGGTGTCGGCCATGGTCATGGCCTCCTCCTGGTCGTGCGTCACGTGGATGAAGGTCAATCCGACCTCGCTCTGGATCCGCTTGAGCTCCACCTGCATCTGGCGGCGCAGCTTGAGGTCGAGGGCACCGAGGGGCTCGTCGAGCAGGAGCACCTCCGGCTGGTTGACGACGGCGCGAGCAAGTGCCACACGCTGTTGCTGGCCTCCGGAGAGCTGCATCGGTTTGCGGCCGGCGAGGTGCGAGAGCTGGACGAGCTCGAGCGCGTCGTCGGCCAGGCGCATCGCGTCGGGGGCCTTGCGGCGCTTGGGCCCGAAGGCGACGTTCTCGCGGACGGTCAGGTGGGGGAAGAGCGCGTAGCTCTGGAAGACCGTGTTGACGGGACGCTCGTGCGGGCGCGTGCCGGTGAGGTCGGTCTCTCCGATGAGCACCCTTCCGGCCGTGGGCTGCTCGAGTCCGGCGACCATGCGCAGCGTCGTCGTCTTACCGCAGCCGGACGGCCCCAGCAAGGCGAAGAACGAGCCGCGCGGCACGACGAGCGACAGGTCGTCGACCGCCGTGAAGTCGGAGAACTCCTTGGTGACGTTCTCGAGGACGAGGTCGCCGTGCGCCTCGCGCGTGTTCGTGGCCATCAGTTGCCCACCGCCGTGCTCCAGATCTGGGAGAACTTCTGGTCCTCCGCCGGTGACAGGGCCCGGAAGCTGCGGGTCTCGGCCCTGAGGTACTCCTCGGTCGGGAAGATCATCGGGTCGTCGACAAGGGTCGGGTCGACCTTCTTCATCTGCTCCTGGGCACCCTGGACCGGGCAGATGTACGCGACGTACGCGGCGACCTTCGCGGCCACGAGCGGGTCGTAGTAGTAGTCCATGAGCCGCTGGGCGTTGCGACGGTGGCGCGAGGTGATGGGGACCATCATGTTGTCGCTCCAGAGCGTGCCCTTGGACTCGGGCAGCACGAACGTCCAGTTGTCGTCCTTGGTGTTCGTCTGGAGCTGGGCGATGTCACCGCTCCAGACGATGCCCGCGATCGCGTTGCCGCTCGTGAGGTCCTGCAGGTACGAGTTGCCCTTGATCCGGCGGATCTGTCCGTTGGCCAGCTGCTTCGAGACCTCGTCGACACCCTTCTGGAACTGCGCCTCGGTGAAGTTCTGCGCGATGTCGACGCCCTGCCAGAGCATGATGAGCCCGACGGTGTCGCGGAACTCCGACAGGGCCGTGATCTTGCCCTTGAGGTCGGGGGCCCAGAGGTCGTCGAGCGTCTTGAGCTCCCGTCCGACCTTGCCCTTGTGGTAGCCGATGCCGGCGAACCCGCTCTGCCACGTCAGCGAGTGGTTGCGGCCCGGGTCGAAGGAGACCTCCTGCAGGATGGGCCGGAGGTTGGGGGCGTTGTGCATGCGGATCAGCTCGAGGGGCTGGACGAAGCCCTGCTGGATCATCCGGTTGGCCATCCAGTCCGTGAAGACGAAGATGTCGCGGTCGATGTCCTGCTTCGCCTGCAGCTGCGGCCCGATCTTGGTCGCGTACGAGTCGTTGTCCTCGATGTCCTCCGAGTACGTGGCCGTGATGCCGGTCAGCTTCTGGAACGCCTCGAGGGTGGGGTAGGTCTTCGTCTTGTCGTCGTAGTCGAGGTATGCCGTCCAGTTCGCGAACTTGACGATCTTCTCGGTGTCGGAGACGTCCTTGGGCAGGGTCAGTGTCGGTGCGGCACCGGCGCCTGCACTCGGTGGCACCGGCGGCGCGCACGCGGACAGGCCCAGGGCAGCGAGTCCGGCAGCGCCGCCCCCGAGGAGCCCGCGTCGTGAGAGTCCGGATGAGGCGGCCAGGGAGGCCAGGGCTCGGATGCCGGGATCCGAGGGGGGGCGACGGCTGTTCACGCCTTCTCTCCTTCACGTGCTGGTGAACGCACCCGGTCCGAGTGGGCCGGGCGTCCGGACGTCCCTGTCCGTCCGTGCTGCTTCCCCTGTGGTGTCCCGTTCAGGACTCGATGTTGGCCATGACGTGCTTGATGCGGGTGTAGTCCTCGAGCCCGTACATGGACAGGTCCTTGCCGTAGCCGCTGTGCTTGAATCCCCCGTGCGGCATCTCTGCAACGATCGGGATGTGCGTGTTGATCCAGACGCAGCCGAAGTCGAGCCTCTTGCTCATCCGCATCGCCCTGCAGAAGTCCCTGGTCCAGACGCTCGAGGCGAGGCCGTACTGCACCCCGTTGGCCCAGGCGAGCGCCTCCGCCTCGTCGGTGAACTGCTGCACCGTGATGACCGGGCCGAAGATCTCGCTCTGGATGTGCTCGTCGTCCTGGCGGAGCCCGGCCAGCACGGTCGGCTCGAAGAAGAAGCCGTCGCCGAGCGTGTTGACCCGCGAGCCTCCGGCGGCCACGCGCGCGTGGTCGGGCAGCCGGTCGATGAAGCCGGAGACGTGCGCCATCTGGTTGGCGTTGTTGACCGGGCCGAGGCTCGCGTCCTCCTCGTGCGGCATCCCGACCTTGACCGAGGTCCGGGCGTAGTCAGCGAGCGCGGCGACGAAGTCGTCGTGGACCCGAGGACCCGCCAGCACACGCGTTGCGGCCGTGCAGTCCTGGCCGGCGTTGAAGTAGCCGGCTCCCGCGATGCCCTCGACGGCGGCCTCGATGTCCGCGTCGTCGAAGACGATGACCGGCGCCTTGCCCCCGAGCTCGAGGTGCACGCGCTTGACGTCGCGCGACGCGCTCTCGGCCACCTGCATGCCGGCGCGGACCGAGCCGGTGATCGCCACGAGCGCCGGCGTCGGGTGCTCGACGAGCATGCGTCCGGTCTCGCGGTCGCCGGTGATGACGTTGAAGGTGCCCTCGGGCAGGAACTCCGAGGCGAGCTCGGCGAGGAGCAGCGTCGTCTCGGGCGTCGTGTCGGACGGCTTGAGGACGATGGTGTTTCCCGCGGCGAGCGCCGGGGCGATCTTCCACATCGCCATCATCATCGGGTAGTTCCACGGCGTCACCTGGCCGACGACCCCGATCGGCTCACGACGCACGAACGAGGTGTGCCCCTTCATGTACTCCCCCGCGGACTTGCCCTCGAGCACCCGCGCGGCACCGGCGAAGAAGCGCAGCTGGTCGAGCATCGGAGGGATCTCCTCGCTCCGGGTCAGCGCGTGCGGCTTGCCGGTGTTCTCACCCTCGAGGCGGACGAAGTCCTCGGCGCGGGCCTCGATGGCGTCCGCGAACTTCAGCAGTGCCGCCTGGCGCTCCCCGGGGGTCGTGTCACCCCACGTCTCGAACGCCGAGGACGCGGCGGCATACGCCCGGTCGACGTCGGCCTGCCCGCTGACGGGAGCCGTGGCCACGACACGAGCGGTCGACGGGTCGACGATGTCGAGGGTCGTGTCGCCGGCGGGGTCGACGTACTGCCCACTGATGAAGTTGCGGAGCTGGCGTGGCTGCGAAGTCATGCGGGAATGCTAGACGCATACCTTCGCAATCGTGAAGACTTGTCGAGAGAATTCTTCGGAATCAGTTGCCCGAAGACTTGCCAACAGTGCGTTCCACAGGTCAGTATCGGCGCATGACGACCATCCGCGGCGTGGCCAACACGGCCGGCTCCGGGGGCAACGCAGCCAAGAAACCCTCGGTCAACCTCGACGACGTGAGCAAGACCATCATCGAGCTCCTGCAGCACGACGGGCGCAAGTCGTACGCGTCCATCGCGCAGGAGGTCGGCCTCTCCGAGGCTGCGGTGCGCCAACGCGTCCAGCGCCTGCTCGACGCCGACGTCATGCAGATCGTCGCGGTGACGGACCCGCTGCAGGTCGGGTTCCAGCGCCAGGCGATGGTCGGGCTGCGGGTGTCGGGAGACATGACGGCGGTGGCCGACGCGCTGACGAAGATGGACGAGGTCTCCTACGTCGTGACCACGGCCGGGAGCTTCGACGTGCTCGCCGAGGTCGTCTGCGAGAACGACTCCCACCTGCTCGAGCTGCTCACGAGTCGCATTCGCCCCCTTCCGGGCGTCACGGCCACCGAGACGTTCGTCTACCTGAAACTCAACAAACAGCTCTACAACTGGGGTACACGATGAGCATCAACCCGAACGAGATCTGGGAACCGACCTCGGACCACCGCACGCCTGCCGGCACCCTCCACTCAGAGGCCGCGCGCGACCACCTCTGGATGCACTTCACGCGCCACTCGGTCTTCGAGGACCGGACCGAAGGCGGCCTGGGCCACACGGTCCCGATCATCACCAAGGGCCAGGGCTGGAAGATCTGGGACGACCGCGGCAACGAGTACATCGACGGTCTCGCCGGCCTCTTCGTCGTCCAGGTCGGCCACGGGCGCGAGGAGCTCGCCGAGGCGGCGGCCAAGCAGGCCAAGGAGCTCGCCTTCTTCCCGCTGTGGAGCTATGCCCACCCCAAGGCCATCGAGCTGGCCGAGCGGCTCGCATCCCACGCTCCCGGCGACCTCAACCGCGTCTTCTTCACGACCGGCGGCGGCGAGGCGGTCGAGACCGCCTGGAAGCTGGCCAAGCAGTACTTCAAGCTGACCGGCAAGCCGACGAAGCACAAGGTCATCTCCCGCAACGTCGCCTACCACGGCACGCCCCAGGGCGCCCTGTCGATCACGGGCATCCCGGCGGCCAAGGAGATGTTCGAGCCGCTCGTGCCCGGTGCGCACAAGGTGCCCAACACGAACCTGTACCGCGCCCCCGAGCACCTCCAGGGCGACGAGAAGGCCTTCGGCCGCTGGGCCGCGGACCGCATCGCCGAGGCCATCGAGTTCGAGGGGCCCGACACCGTCGCGGCCGTCTTCCTCGAGCCGGTGCAGAACTCCGGTGGCTGCTTCCCGCCACCCGCCGGCTACTTCGAGCGCGTCCGCGAGATCTGCGACGAGTACGACGTGCTGCTCGTGTCCGACGAGGTGATCTGCAGCTTCGGCCGCATCGGCTCGATGTTCGCCTGCGACGACTTCGGCTACGTGCCCGACATCATCACCTGCGCCAAGGGCATGACGAGCGGCTACTCCCCCATCGGCGCGATGATCGCGAGCGACCGGCTCTTCGAGCCGTTCAAGTCGGGCACGACGTACTTCCCGCACGGCTACACCTTCGGTGGCCACCCGGTCTCGGCCGCGGTCGCCATGGCCAACCTCGACATCTTCGAGCGCGAGGGCCTCAACGACCGGGTCAAGACGAACGCCCCGATCTTCAAGGCCACGCTCGACAAGCTGCTCGACCTCCCGCTGGTCGGCGACGTCCGCGGAGCGGGCTACTTCTACGGCATCGAGCTCGTCAAGGACAAGGCGACCCGCGAGACCTTCAACGACGCCGAGTCCGAGCGGTTGCTGCGCGGGTTCCTCTCCAAGGCGCTCTTCGACGCCGGCCTCTACTGCCGCGCCGACGACCGCGGCGACCCCGTCATCCAGCTCGCGCCGCCGCTCATCATGGGCCCGGAGCAGTTCGACGACATCGAGTCCCGCCTGCGTTCGGTGCTCACGGAGGCCGAGAACCACCTCTGACCTGAGTCATGTCAGGGCTGGCACGCCGCCCGCGAGTAGGCCCGGTGGTCCACGACGCACGTCTGCACGAAGGCCTCGAAGTCCTTCTGCGACCACGTCTGCCAGAAGTCGGCGTGCATCGACCGACCGTCGCTCGTGCCCATCGCAGCGTCCGACGAGAGCGCCACGTCAGCGCCCGTCCCCGCGTACGCGAACTGAACCGTCTCCCGCAGCTCCGTCACACCGACCGGGAACCCCGCGGGGCACGACTGTCCCACCCGGTACGCGTAGTGCGCGTTGTCCCTCGTGTCACCGGACTGGCTCGCCGGGTGGCTCGGCAGTACCCCGTCCCAGCACGACGGGAAGTCGATGTGCGCCGTCAGCGTCCGCCCCGGCGTTCCCGGCAGACCCGAGCAGTCCGGGATGCTCAGCACCGGCGCGGATCGTCTCCCCGAGTTCTGCCCGCACGTCCAGTTGTACTCGGTCCCGATCAGCCGCGTGTCCGCCGGGATCGCCCGAGCCGGACCGAACTGGTCACCCGACGCCGCTCGGTAGTACGCCGTGAACTGCTGCGCCGGCACCAGCTGTCCGGCCTGCGGCCCCGAGACGTACCGCAGCGTCGGTGTCCAGTAGCCCGCAGAGTCCGCCGAGTTCGACAGCCCCAGCACCTTCCGGCAGTTGTTCGCCCGCCCCACCAGATCCGCGTAGTTCGCCGCGTTCGGGTTGGGCAGGGAGAACCACGCGATGTTCCCGAACAGCTGGTGCTCGTGCGCCGAACCCGTGCCGTTGTGATTGACGATCGGGTCGTACGAAGCGACCGACACCGTCGGCTGCCCGGACGCGTCGCACCCCACCTTCCCCAGCGCCGACGCCGGGCTGGAAGGCAGCAGCATCGCCACCACCACACCCGGGGCCGACAGGAGCGCCACGAGGATCTTCCTTCGCCTGTGCATGTCCCCCACCCTTCGCTCTCGCCGGACCGGAGTGGTCTCGGCGCCACCGCTCTTCCGCGTCGCGATCAGCCGTTCTTGTTCGGCCCGATGCAACCCTAAGTGTGTCGAAGATCATGGCTGCCGTCTGCCACTCGCAGCACTCCGCGGCCACGACGCGACCGACCTCCGGAACGCTCGGACGACGCGTTCGTTGGGGTAGGTGTGATGAGTGCGACGCCGACGCACCACCGACCCAAGGAGAAGACATGGGATTCCTCGACAAGCTGCTGGGCCGAGAGCCGTTGCAACAGCAGCGCCCCCAGCAACCGCCGCCGCCCACCGGCGAGCCCTATGCCGTCCCGTCGCCCCGAGGAGGCGCCTCCACCGAGGACGAGCGCGCCATCGCCCGCTACACGTACCTCCTGCGCACCGCCGACCCCGAGGACATCGAGAAGGTCCACGCCGAGGCCTTCGCGAAACTCACCCCCGAGCAGCGCCAGATGGTGCTCCAGCGCCTCACGGACGACCTCCCGGCGAGTGAGCGGCCGCGCAGCGACCAGCCGGCCGACCTTGCTCGCAGCGCCACCCGCGCCGAGATCTCCCGGCCCGGCTACCTCCAGGGCGCCTTCGGTGGCGGCCGTGGCGGGGGCGGCATGGGGATGGGCGGCATCATCGCCGGCTCGATGCTCGGGACCATTGCGGGTGTCGTCGTGGGCTCGGCCCTGGCGGACATGATGCTCGGTGGCTACGACTCCTCGCCCGAGGCCCACGAGGCCGGGGACGCCAACGGCGACTCCGGCGACTCCGCTGACTCGGGCGACGGGGACGGGGGCGGGGGCGACGCCGGGGGCGACGGCAGCGTCGACGCCGCGGGCGACACTGCGGGCTCCGACGTCGGCGACGTCGGCGGAGGCTCCGACTTCGGTGGTGGTGACTTCGGAGGCGGTGACTTCGGTGGCGACTTCGGTGGTGGCGACTTCGGTGGCTTCTGACTGAATCCGCAGCACGGATCGGCGAGCGGCGTTCGGTTCGCGCGGCCCCCCGCTGACGGGTGGCCGCGGAACCGGGCGCCGGCGTGGTGTCAGACGCCGGCGAGCCAGTGGAACAGCGCCGCGATGCCGAGGATGACGGGGACCGACGCGAACGTGCTGACGAAGATGACGTCGCGGGCGAGGTTGACCTCGCGGCGGTAGCGGACGGCATACGTGAAGATGTTCTGCGCCGTGGGGAGGGCGGCCGTCACGACGACGGCGAAGAGGGCCTGACCACGAAGGCCGAGCGCGAGCCCCACCCCGAGCGCGATCGCAGGCATGAGCAGGGTCTTGAGGACGACGATCGTCCACACGTGCTCGGCGGATCGGCCGGCTGCCGGCCGCGGGCCGCGCCGCAGCGAGATGCCGAACGCGACGAGCATCGAGGGCACGGCCATCGCCCCGAGCAGGTCGATGGGCGCCGCGACGACGCGCGGCAGGTGGATGTCGAAGACCGCGATCAGCAGGCCCGCGACCGCGCCCAGGGTGATCGGGTTGCTGAACATCCGGCGCACGCTGCGACCGAGAGTGGGTCGCTCGCCACGCGCGTCGCTGTCGAAGAGCGCCATGTAGACGGGCGTGATGATGAGCAGCTGCATGAGGAGTGTCGGCGCGACCCACGCGACGTCACCCAGGACGTAGAGCGCGATGGGGATGCCGAGGTTGCCGGCATTGACGTAGGCCGCAGAGAGGCTTCCGATGAGTCGTGACCCGAGCGTGCCTCCCGCCCAACGGAACCGGGCCACGAGCAGGTAGATGCCGATGACCAGGGCGAAGCTGATGAGTGACGTCACGAGGTTCGCCGACAGCACCGCGTCGAGCGACGTGCGCTGCATGACGGTGAGCAGCAGCGCCGGCGAGGCGACGTGGAAGGCGAGCCGCGAGAGGGTGACCTGCGCCGAGTCGTCGAGCACGCGACGGTCGGCGAGCAGCCACCCGACCGCGACGATGATCGCGATCGTCGCGAAGCCCTCCAGCACGCCGACCATGACGCTGATCCTTGCAGCGCCGGCGCACACGCCGAGTCGCGGGTCCGCTCCTCGGCATTCCGGGCGAGGCAGGATGGGACGCATGGAGATCGAGACGCTGGACGAGCTGGACGACCACCTCGACTCCGCCGGACCGTTGCGCGGCCTGCGCCTCCAGGACCTGGACCTCACCTCCTACGGCGAGCGCCTGGCGGCCCATGGGGATCTCACCGGTCTCGTCGTCCTCGGAGGCACCGTGCCCGTTCCCGTCGCCGAGCTGCTCCTCGTGCGTGGCGCGATCCTCTTCCCCGGTGTGGCCGATGCCCCGGTCGACCCGTGGCGCGGGCTCTACTTCCCGTCCGACCTCTACGCCGGCCTCGAAGGCGGGTATGCCGCCACCCCCGACGCCCGTGCGTACGCCTGGTTCGTCGACGCCCGGCTGCGCACCGATGCCTACTGCACCCTCGTGCGCGCCATCCACGACGACTCGGTGACCGACGAGCTCGACGAGTTCGTGCAGGGTCGATCGGTGGTCGGGATCATGGGCGGGCATGCGCTGCAACGGGACTCCCCCGCCTACGCTGCCGCCGCCGGCCTCGGGCACGCTCTCGCGGAGGAGGGGCATCTCGTCGCGACGGGTGGCGGCCCCGGGGCGATGGAGGCGGCCAACCTCGGTGCCCTGTGCCGGAGCACGGCGGCCGTCGAGGAGACCGTCGGCCGCATCGTCGGCGTGCCGGGCTTCCGGCCCGACATCACGCCGTGGGCTGCGACAGCGCTGGCGGCACGAGACGTCGTCGTCGGCGACGAGCCCCAGGCACCCTCGGAGACGCTCGGTCCGTCGGCCCGCTCCCTCGGCATCCCGACCTGGTTCTACGGTCACGAGCCGCCGAACGTCTTCTGCGACGTCATCGCCAAGTACTTCTCCAACGCGATCCGCGAGGAGGGCCTGCTCGCCCGGTCGAACGCCGGGATCGTCGTGCTCGACGGCGCCGCCGGGACGGTGCAGGAGGTCTTCCAGGCGGCGACCCCCCTCTACTACGCGCCGGACGATGCCCCGCTGCCCCCGCTCGTGCTCGTCGGCCGCCCCCACTGGACCGAGCGCGTGCCCGTCTGGACGGCTCTGCAGGCCCTCGCCGCGGGCCGCCCCATGTCGGAGGCGATCCACCTCGTCGACTCGATCGACGAGGTCCTCCCCCTCCTCGCGCCTCGCTGACCCGCGGAGTACTCCGTATCCCTCCCTTGATCGAGAGAGCGATCCGGCCGGACGGATCGCTCTCTCGATCAGGGTGCAGGGGTCACGCGGTGGGGCCGCGCAGCACCGGCGCGAGGGTGTCGAGCACCGAGGCGTCCTCGATCGTGGCCGGCACCGACGGGCTCTTGCCGTCGGCCATCTCACGCATCGTCTTGCGCAGGATCTTGCCGGAGCGCGTCTTGGGCAGCCCGGCCACGATGTCGACCTGGCGCAAGGCTGCGACCGCGCCGACCTCGGAGCGGACCCGGGCGACGAGCTCTCGCCTGATCCGGTCGCCGTCCGCGTCGCCGTCGATGCCCGACTTGAGCACGACGAGGGCACGGGGCACCTGGCCCTTGAGGTCGTCGTGGACGCCGATGACGGCACACTCCGCCACGGCCTCGTGCCCGGCCAGCGCCGCCTCCAGCGACCCGGTGGAGAGCCGGTGACCGGCGACGTTGAGCACGTCATCGGTGCGGCCCATGACGTAGAGGTAGCCGTCCTCGTCGACGTAGCCGCCGTCGCCGGTCAGGTAGTAGCCGGGGTAGGCCGAGAGGTAGGAGCTGACGTAGCGGTCGTCGTCGCCCCAGAGGGTCGGCAGCGTGCCGGGCGGCATCGGCAGCTTGATGCAGATCGCCCCCTCGACCCCCGGGTCGACCGGCTCACCCGTGCCGTCGAGGACCTGCACGTCATAGCCCGGAACCGCGACGGTCGGCGACCCCGGCTTGATCGGCAGGAGCCCGATCCCCTTGGGGTTGGCGGCGATCGGCCATCCGGTCTCGGTCTGCCACCAGTTGTCGATGACCGGCTTGCCGAGGGCCGCCGAGGCCCACTCGTAGGTGTCGGGGTCGAGGCGCTCCCCCGCGAGGAAGAGGGCCCGGAAGCCCGAGAGATCGTGGTCGGCCACCTTGGACGCCGTCGAGTCGTCCTTCTTGATGGCGCGAAAGGCCGTCGGCGCGGTGAAGAGGCAGACGGCGCCGTACTCCTCGATGACGCGCCAGAACGTGCCGGCGTCGGGAGTGCCGACCGGCTTGCCCTCGTAGAGGACGGTCGTCGCCCCGGTGAGCAACGGCGCATAGACGATGTAGGAGTGACCGACGACCCAGCCGACGTCGCTCGCGGTGAACATCGTCTCGCCGGGCGCGACGTCGTAGAGGTTGGCCATCGACCACCGCAGCGCCACGGCGTAGCCGCCGCTGTCGCGGTAGATCCCCTTGGGCTTCCCCGTCGTGCCGGACGTGTAGAGGATGTAGAGCGGGTCCGTCGCCGCGACCGTGACACACTCGCTGCCCTCGCGGGCGGCGTCGCCGGACTCGAACTCGGCCCAGTCGATGTCGCGCTCGCCGAGCTCGGCGGCCTGCTGCTCGCGCTGGAGCACGACGCAGTGCTCCGGCTGGTGCTCCGAGCGCCGGATGGCCTCGTCGAGGAACGGCTTGTAGGGCACGACCCGGCTCGGCTCGACGCCGCACGACGCCGACAGCACGACCTTGGGGGCCGCGTCGTCGATGCGCGCGGCAAGCTCCTGCGGCGCGAAACCACCGAACACCACGGAGTGGATGGCACCGATGCGGGCGCAGGCCAGCATGGCGATGACGGCCTCCGGGACCATCGGCATGTAGATGACGACCCGGTCGCCCTTGCTGACCCCGAGCCCGCGCAGGCCGCCGGCCACGGCGCGCACCCGCTCCAGGAGGACGGCATACGTCATCGTGCTCTTGGTGCCGGTCACGGGTGAGTCGTAGTGGATCGCCGCCTGCTCGCCACGGCCCGCGGCGACGTGGCGGTCGACGGCGTTGAAGCACACGTTGAGCTCGGCGTCGGGGTACCACCGGTAGAACGGCGGCCGTGAGTCGTCGAGGATCCGCGTCGGCGGCGTCACCCAGTCGATGCCCTCGGCAGCCGTGCGCCAGAACCCTTCCGGGTCGCGCAGGCTGGCGTCGTAGATGCTTTGGTATGCCGTCGCAGCGCCATCGCTCATGGCCTCACTGTGCCGCCGGTGCGGCCTCCGCGCCAGAGTCCGTGCGCCGAGGTGACGCATCTGACAGACGAGCGGTCGTGATCGCGACGCACATCACGGCGGCCGCGAGGCACAGGGCCCCGGCGACGTACCAGGCGAGGGTGTAGGCACCCAGGTGGTCGCGCACGAGCCCGGCGCCGAGTGCCGCGGTCGCCGCCCCGAGCTGGTGCGAGGCGAAGACCCAGCCGAAGACGATCGGGGCCTTCTCGCCGTAGGCGCTGCGGCACAGGGCGATCGTCGGGGGCACCGTGGCGACCCAGTCGAGACCGTAGAAGAGCACGAAGGCCAGCATGTTGACGTGCATCGAGTCGCTGAAGAGCGACGGCAGCAGGAAGAGCGACCCCGCGCGGAGGGAGTAGTACGCAGCGAGCAGGATCCGCGGGTCGACCCGGTCGGTGAGCCAGCCCGAGAAGATGGTGCCGACGACGTCGAAGACGCCGACGAGCGCGAGCAGCCCGGCCGCGGTCGTCGTCGGCATGCCGTGGTCGTGGGCGGCGGGGATGAAGTGGGTGCCGACAAGGCCGTTCGTCGACGCGCCGCACACGGCGAAGCTGCCGGCGAGGAGCCAGAAGACCTTGGTGCGGGCGGCGTGGCGCAGGGTGTCGACCGCGAGGCGGGCGGGGTGGCCCGTCGGCCGCGGCGGCCGCGCCACGGGCGTGCCGGCGGGCGCGCCGTAGGCCGTGATGCCGAGGACGCTGGGGTGGTCGTGCAGCTTCCACAGCACGAGCGGGACGACGGTCAGCGCTGCGGCCGAGGTGGCGATGGCCGCACGGCGCCACCCGTGGTGCGCGGCGAGCCAGGCGAGGAAGGGCAGGAAGACGAGCTGACCGGTGGCGCCGGCGGCGGTGAGGATGCCGGTCACGAGTCCGCGGCGGGCGACGAACCAGCGACCCGTGACGGTCGCCACCAGTCCCATCGACATGGCGCCGGTGCCCATCCCGACGACGATCCCCCAGCACAGCACGAGCTGCCACGACTGCGTCATCCAGATCGGCAGGAGCGACCCGACGCTGACGAGGACGAGTGCCACGGCGATGACGCGCTGGATGCCGAGCCGCTCCATGAGGGCCGCGGAGAACGGCGCCGCGAGCCCGAAGAGCACGAGGTTGACCGAGACCGCACCACCGATCACACCCATCGGCCAGCCGAACTCGTCGTGCAGCGGCGTCATGAGCACGCCCGGCGTGGACCGGAAGCCCGCCGCCCCGATGATGGTCAGGAAGGTGACGACCGCGACCCACCACGCGGGGTGGATGCGACGCGGCCCGGCAGAGGGCAACGGCGGGCCCTGGACGGTGTCGTCGGCGGCGGAGTGTCGGTCGGTGATGCTCACGGGTCAAGACTGTGGCATACGCGACCCGGCAAACGAGTGGCCAGACGGACATCATGTGCAAGAATCTGGCCATGAGACATGCCGCAGGGCGTCCTCACCTCGTCGTCGTCCTGGCCCTCGACACCGCCATCGCGTTCGAGATCGGGCTCCCCCACCGCTTCCTGCGCGCGGGCGCGCTCGACCCCGGCTGGCCCGGACCTCCCACGGGAGCGGCTCCGCCCTACGACGTGCGCCTCGTGACGCTCGACGACGGGCCCGTGACGACCTCGGCGGGGTATGCCGTCCTGCCGACGCACCCGAACACCGAGCTCGCCCACGCGGACACCATCGTCGTCCCCGGCATCAACGGCGACATCATCGAGACCGGCGTGCTCCCCGAGGAGCTGCGCCGCCTCGCCGCGACGGCCCGTCCTGATGCCCGCTGGCTCTCCATCTGCACCGGCGCCTTCGTCCTTGCCGCCCTCGGCAAGCTCGACGGGCGCGAGGCGACGACGCACTGGTGCCACGTCGACACCTTCCGCCGGCACTTCCCGGACGTGGTGCTCAACCCCGACGTGCTCTACGTCGACCACGGCGACGTGCTCACCTCCGCCGGAAACGCCGCCGGCATCGACCTGCTGCTCCACGTGCTGCGCTCGGACCTCGGCACCGAGGCCGCCAACCGCGTCGCCCGGGGCGCGGTCGTCGCGCCGTGGCGAGCCGGCGGCCAGGCCCAGTTCATCGACCGCCCCGTGCCCGACGAGTCCGACGACGGCACCGGTGCGACGCGGGCCTGGGTGCTGGAGCACCTTGACGAACCGATCAGCTTGTCGGACATGGCCCGTCATGCGGGCACGAGCGTGCGCACCTTCACCCGGCGCTTCCGGGAGGAGACCGGCGAGACCGCGGGCACCTGGCTGTCACGGGCTCGCGTCGACCGGGCCCGCCACCTGCTCGAGACGAGCGACCTGCCCGTCGACCGTGTCGCTGCCGCCGCTGGATTCGGCAGCAGCGCGTCGCTGCGCCAGCACCTCGCCGGGTCGGTGGGCCTGTCGCCCCTGGCGTATCGCCGGACCTACCGCGCCGAGCCGGCCTGAGGCTGGCCCGCCCGTCAGGTCGCCAGTGGCAGGTGCGGGTGCAGGGGCGAGCGGCCCTGGAACGAGAGGATCGCGGGGTTCTGGACCACGCCGCCGCGGATCTCGATGGCGCGGCGGATCGTCGGGTTGACCTCCCACGCCTCCGGGCCCGCCATGACGGTCGGCAGGAAGGGCAGCAGCGCCTCGCTGATCTCCCAGGTCGCGGCATCCCAGAGGTAGGACGGACTGTGGTCGACGGCGTAGTAGAGCACGTGGTCGCCGACGACGAATGCCGGATCGGCGAAGCTGGTGGGCCTGGCCCAGCTGAAACCCATCCCCTCGTCGCACGACACGTCGATGACGAGGCTTCCGGGCCTCATGCGTTTGAGGTCGTCCTCGGTCATGAACGTCAGCGGGGCGTCGGTGTCCTGCAGCACGCAGTTGACGACGATGTCGTGCTCGGTGAGGTACTCCTCGAGCGCGACCGGTCCGTCGTCCGTCACCGCGTGGCTGGCGTGCGCCGTGGTGTCGTCGGTGTCGAAGTGCACGATCGTGGCCGAGTGGATGGGTGCCGCGACGGCGGCCCTCTGCCGGTGCGTGAGCACGTCGACCTCGCCGATGCCCAGCGCGTTGAGGGCCGTGACGGCTCCACGGGCGGTGGCGCCGAACCCGATGACGACGGCTCGACGGTGCGGACCGTAGTCGCCGGAGATCCCGGCGATCTGGAAGGCGTGCAGCACCGAGCAGTAGCCTGCGAGCTCGTTGTTCTTGTGGAAGACGTGCAGGTTGAACGAGCCGTCCCGGTTCCAGTGGTTCATCGCCTCGAACGCGATGAGCGTCAGCTGCCGGTCGATCGCGACCTGGGTGAGGTCGGCGTCCTGCACGCAGTGCGGCCAGCCCAAGAACACCTGCCCCACCCGGAGGGCGGAGATGTCGCTGAGCAGCGGTTTGGGCGCGAGGATGACGTCGCACTCCGCCACGAGCTCCTCGCGGCTGCGGAAGCCGCCGACGTAGCGTTCGAGCTGGTCGTCGGCCACGCCGAAGCGCTGGCCGTAGCCGTGCTCGAGGAAGATGCCCGGCCTCAGCAGCTCGGGGATGCGGTGGACGTGCCGGGGGTGCAACGGCAGCCGGTGCTCGTTCTCCTTGAGCGACCGGGCCATGACGCCGACGCTGAACTGGACCATGCGCGTACCTCCTGGTGGGCCGCCACCTGCCCTGCCCGGCGACTCCTCACCAGGATCGAGCCCGACGACGCCAGCGTACGCGGGTCAGGCGGTTGCCGCGGCGAGCTGGCCACACGCCCCGTCGATGTCCTGGCCCCGTGTGTCGCGGATGGTCGTCGGGATGCCGTGGGCCCGCAGGCGCTCGACGAAGTTCTGCTCGACGCCGGGCCGTGACGCCGTCCACTTCGAGCCGGGCGTCGGGTTGAGCGGGATGGGGTTGACGTGGACCCAGCCACGCCCCCGCCGGTTGAGCTTCTCGCCCAGCAGGTCCGCGCGCCAGCCCTGGTCGTTGATGTCGCGGATCAGGGCGTACTCGATCGACACGCGTCGACCCGTGGCCTCGTAGTAACGGTGCGCCGCGTCGAGCGCCTCGTCGACCGACCACCGGGTGTTGATCGGCACGAGCTCGTTGCGCAGCTCGTCGTCGGGCGCGTGCAGCGACAGCGCGAGCGTCACCGGGATGCCCTCGGCCGTGAGCTTGTCGATGCCCGGCACGAGCCCGACCGTCGACATCGTGATGCCACGGGCCGAGATGCCGAGACCGTCGGGCGTGGGGTCCGTGAGGCGGCGGATCGCACCGATCGAGGCCTTGTAGTTGGCGAGGGCCTCGCCCATGCCCATGAAGACGACGTTGCTGACGCGCAGCGGCGCCTCGCGGTCCTCGTCTCCCCCACCGGCGAGCTCGCCGCGTCGCAGCGCCCGGGCGGCCCACACGACCTGCTCGACGATCTCGCCAGCCGACATGTTGCGGGTCAGGCCCGCCTGGCCGGTGGCGCAGAACGGGCAGTTCATCCCGCACCCGGCCTGGCTCGAGATGCAGATGGTGACGCGCTTCGGGTAGCGCATGAGCACGGACTCGACGATCGCGCCGTCGTGCAGGCGCCATGCGTACTTCATCGTCTGGCCGTCGTCGGCGACGCGCTGGACGATGGGCGTCAGCAGCGTCGGCAGGAGCCCCGTGACGAGCTCGGACCGCACGGCCTTGGGCAGGTCGGTCATCTGCTCGGGATCGACCTCCAGCCGCTCGAAATAGTGCGTCGACAGCTGCTTGGCCCGAAACCCCTTGTGACCCAGGGCCTCCACGGCTTCCTTGCGCTCGGCGGGGGTGAGGTCGGCCAGGTGCCGCGGCGGCTTGCCACGGCGGGGCGCGGTGAAGGTCAGCTGCCCGGGTTCGGGCCGGGAGGTCGTCGGCTCGGGCAGCGCCACGGGCGCGCCCTCTGTGGCGGGGGCTGGGGTATCGGTCATCTCCCCTCCAGTGTCTCAGGTGGAGTCAAAACGCCCCGTCACGACCTGAGGGCGTATGCCGTCAGGCCGGCTTGGCCGCGAGCAGCGTCAGCACGGCCCACACGATCGGGGCGACGACGACGAGGGAGTCGAGGCGGTCCATGATGCCGCCGTGGCCCGGCAGGACGTTGGACATGTCCTTGATGCCGAGGTCGCGCTTGATCAGCGACTCCATGAGGTCGCCCACCGTGGCGGCGACAGCCACGCCGACGCCGAGCGCGACGCCGATGACCCACGAGCGGTCGAGCAGGAGGTGGACCGTGAGCGAGCCACCGACGATGCAGAACACGACCGAGCCGGCGAACCCCTCCCACGACTTCTTGGGGCTGATGCTCGGGGCCATCGGGTGCTTGCCGAAGAGCACGCCCGCGGCGTATCCGCCGACGTCGCTGCACACCGTCGTGATGAGGAAGACGAACATCCGGCCGACGCCGTCCTCGGGCGCGAGGAGCAGCGCCGCGAAGCCGACGAGGAACGTCGGGTAGGTCGAGACGAAGATGCCACCGAGGACGTCCCGCCCGGCGCCGTCGAGGCGGCCGGCGCCTCGCCAGAGCACCACGGCGAGGCACGTCAGGGACCAAGCCACCACCAGCGCGGCCGGCCCGTGCACGTAGGCGGCCCAGAGCATCGCGACCAAGCCGACGAGCGGAGGGACGAGGGGCGCCTCGACGCCCGCGTTGCGCAGGGCACCGCGCAGCTCCCAGATGCCGATCCCCACGGCAACCGCGACGAGCGCGAGGAAGGACTCCTCCTTGAGGAGCAGCGTGGCGACGATGAGGACGCCCAGTCCGAGTCCGACCCCGATGGCGGCGGGGAGGTTGCGGCCGGCGCGGCTCTGCTTCTTCTCGAGGACCTGCTCGGCGGGGACCCCCGCGAGCTCGTCGAGCTCCGGGTCGTACGGGACGGGCTCGAGGGGCCCGCCCCCGCCGTCGTCGGCCTGCGCCGTGGGTGTGGGCTCCACGGGTTCCGACGGGGAGTCAGTCGTCATCATCGGGTCGAGCACCGAGGTCACACCTCGAGCAGCTCGGCCTCCTTGGCCTTGACGAGCACGTCGACGAGGTCGGTGTGCTTCTTCGTGAGCCCGTCGAGCTCCTTCTCGGCGCGCGTCCCGTCGTCCTCGCCGACCTCGCCGTCCTTGACGAGCTTGTCGAGGTCGGTCTTGGCCTTGCGACGGATGTTGCGCACGGAGACGCGCGCCTCCTCGGCCTTGTGGTTGGCGAGCTTGATGTACTCGCGGCGGCGCTCCTCGGTCAGCTCCGGCATGACGCAGCGGATCTGGTTGCCGTCGCTGCTCGGGTTGACGCCGAGGTCGGAGTCACGGATGGCACGCTCGATCTCGTGCATCGCCGACTTGTCGAACGGGATGACGAGGATGGTGCGCGGCTCGGGGTTCTGGAACGAGGCCAGCTGCTGGAGCGGGGTCGGCGCGCCGTAGTACTCGACGGTGAGCTTGTTGAACAGTCCCGGGTTGGCGCGGCCGGTACGGATGCCCGCGAAGTCCTCCTTGAGGACCTCGACGGCCTTGTCCATCTTCTCCTCGGCCTCGAACATCGTCTCTTCGATCATGGGTCTTCGGTTCCTCGTCCCTCGTTCGTGGTCGTATGCGGTGCGGCGCTGCTCGCGTGGTCACGCGACCGGGCGCGGCGGCCGGGCTCAGGCGTTGGTGACCAGCGTGCCGATCTTCTCACCGAGCAGGGCCCGCGTGATGTTTCCCGCGCCCTCCATGCCGAAGACGACCATGGGCAGCTTGTTCTCCATGCACAGGCTGAAGGCCGCCGCATCGACGACCTTGAGGCCCTCGACGATGGCGTCCTGGAAGGTGATCGTCTCGAGCTTCTTGGCCTCGGGGTTGGTGCGCGGGTCTGCGTCGTAGACGCCGTCGACGCCGTTCTTGGCGATGAGCACGGCGTCGCACTTGATCTCGAGGGCGCGCTGCGCGCTGACCGTGTCGGTGGAGAAGAACGGCATGCCGGCACCGGCGCCGAAGATGACGACACGGCCCTTCTCGAGGTGGCGGATGGCCCGGCGCGGGATGTAGGGCTCGGCGACCTGCTGCATCGCGATCGCGGACTGCACCCGCGTCTCGATGCCCTCCTTCTCGAGGAAGTCCTGCAGCGCGAGGCAGTTCATGACGGTGCCGAGCATGCCCATGTAGTCGGCACGCGTGCGGTCCATGCCTCGCTGCTGGAGCTCGGCGCCACGGAAGAAGTTGCCGCCGCCGATGACGACGGCGACCTCGACACCGCCGCGCACCGCGTCGGCGATCTGCTTGGCGATGCCGGACACGACGGCCGGGTCGAGGCCGATGCGGCCACCGCCGAACACCTCGCCGGAGAGCTTGAGAAGAACCCGGTGGAAGGGGGTCGTCTGGGCGTCGGTCATGGCGCAGGGCCTCCTCGAGGGCAGCGTTCCGGGGGTCGGTCGATCTTTCCACATCCCGAGGTCATCGGCCGCATCGAGGTGGCTCAGGGGGTGAGGACCCCGGACAGCGCGGCCGCGAGGCGCGCGTAGTCGTCCTCGTCGTTGTAGGGGGCCGCGGCAAGACGGAGGTATCCCCGCCCGCCGAAGGCGACCGGCGGCACGACGAAGCCGGCGGCGTACAGCCGCTGCCACAGCGCCTCGGCGTCCTCCGTCGTCGTCGCGACGCCGTCGGGCAGCCCGACGAGCCGCAGGCAGGGAGCCGACGGTATGCCGCCGTGCGGGCTCGGGGTCCCGAGCGCGTCCCGGACGAGCTTCGCCCCGCGGAGGAGGAGGTCCGCGCTGCGCTGGACCTGCTCCCACCCGCCGAAGGCGTGCCAGGCGGCCAGACCGTCCGGCACCGCGACCCACGCGGAGTGGTCGACGGTGCCCTGCAGGTCGAAGCGCTCGGGAAAGGGCAGTCCGTGGCTCCAGGAGGTGACGAGGGGCCGCATCGCCTCACGGTGCTCGGGCGCGACCCACAGCGCGGCCGCAGCTCGCGGCGTGTAGGCCCACTTGTGCAGGTTGCCGGCCCAGAACGCGACACCGAGCGCCTCGACGTCGACCCCGGGCAGGCTGCCGGGAACGTGCGCCGCGTCGACGAGGACCGGCACCGGCGCCACGGCCGCGGCGACCTGCGCGACGGGCAGGACGAGAGCGGTCGGCGACGTGATGTGGTCGATCACGACCAGGCGCGTGCGATCGGTCACCGCGTCGGCGAAGGCCGCGGCCACGGTGTCCGGGTCGCTCTCGACGTCGAAGTCCGCGCTACGCAGCGTGCCACCGCGGGCCTCGACGGACCAGCCGGCCGTGAGGTAGCCGTGGTTGCTGACGACGACCTCGTCCCCGGGACCGAGGCCCAGGCCCTGCAGCACCACCCCGACGGCCTCGGTGACGTTGCGCACCAGGGCGGTCGAGTCCGCCGGCACCTCGAGGAAGGCGGCCGCCGACCCGCGCGCGGCGGCGAGGGCCGCCGGCAACTCGTCCCGGAAGGCCCGCATCGGGGCTCCTTCGATGCGGGTGCGGGCCCGGTCCTGGGCCTCGCGGACCGAGCGCGGCACCGCCCCGAACGCACCGTGGTTGAGGTGGGTCAGGGCCGGGTCGAGCTCGAACAGCTCGGCGATGTCGTGACGCACCCGGCCATCCTGCCGCACCTCAGGAGTCATACCTCGACAGGCACGACGGCGAGGACGCGCCGAACACCGCGGTCGGAGGTCGCACGGCCGCCGCCCGGCTGCGACCGAGGTTCCACTCGAGGACGTCGCTCGGCGCGTCGTCCGGACGCGCACCGGCGATGCACGCCGAGACCTCTGCGGGCAGCCCCGTCATGATCGTCGGCAGGGCGTCGTCGCCGAGTGTCACGAGGTAGGAGGCATCGAGCCTGCCCGTCGCGACGTAGCGGTCGATGTTGCGCTGCGCCACCCACGCCTCGGGGTTCGCAAGACCTCCGACGAGCACGAGGGCGGCGGCCGAGACCAGCGCTGCGCGCGGCAGCCACCACCCGGAGAGCCGCACTCCGGCCACGAGGACGAGGACGACGAGCAGCCCGAGCCAGAGCTCGACGGCGTCGACGAGGACCCGCAGCAGGGTGAAGCCGTAGGCCTGCTGGTAGAGGTCCATCCGGTGCAGCGCCGACGCGACGACGACGAGGGTCAGACCGCAGAGCGTGCCGAGCGTGACGCGCAGGACGAGCCGCTCACGTGCCGTCGACCGCGGCGCCTTGCGCACGGCCAGCGCGACGGTGGCCAGGGTGAGGACCGTGGCGGCGGTCAGCTGGCCGAAGCCCTGGTGCACGTAGTCGGCATACGTCAGGCCGGTCGTCCGCTGGACGTACTCGTGGCCGCCGAAGAGGGCAGCCGCCTGGGCCACGACGAAGGCGAGGAAGAGTGCCACGACGAGACCGACCGGGACGGCCCACTCCCACAGTCGCGCGACCGGACGCCCCTGCGGCACCGCCACACGCTCGACGCGCGGCGGGTTGAGGGCGACGTAGCCCGCGGCGAGCAGGGCGCCCCCCATGACGAACCCGACGAAGACGCGGAGGGTCAGGCTGTCCCACGCGAGGTGGGGCACGAGCGCCTGCGTCCACGACCCGAAGACCGCGTCGCCCGAGGCGAAGAGTCCCCCGAAGACGACCAGGGCGACGAGCGAGACCGCCGCGGTGCGCACGACCGGCCAGACGACGCTGATCCGGCTCGTCACGGCGACGGTCCGCCCGAGCAGGGGCAGCCCGCGCACGGCCGCGAGAGGCCAGGACGCCAGTCCGGCCAGGAGCGCGAGCAGACCCTTGGCGTCGGTGAGCGCCGTCGTCAGCACCGCGACTCCGAGCATGACGGCCATGACCGTCAACCACTCGGCCGCCCGCAGCACGCAGAGCGAGGCGAGCGCGACGCACAGGACGCTGCTGAGGACCGTCCACCGCCCTCGGCGGCTCGTGGTGCGCCAGAGGACGACGCCGCCGACGACGAGCACGCCGAAGAGCGCGACACCGAACGAGCGGTAGGGCAGCACGACCGCCGAGAGGAGGCCGACGCCCAGGCACGTGAGCAGCAGCCTCACCTGGGGCGCGAGTCCTCGCTCCGGCCAGAGGTCACCGAAGAGCGAGTCGATGACCGGCCTGGGCGCACCGAGCGGGACGGGGGTGTATGCCGTGGGGCCGGCCGACGCGCCCGGGCTCCCCTGCGCGGGGACGGGACTGGGTCCTGCTGCGGCAGGGACGGGTGCGGGCACGGTGGTCTCCTCGGTGCGGACGCCCACCGGGGTGTCGGTGGGTGTGTCGGTGGGGGTGTCGGCGGGGGTGTCTGTGGGTCGCTCGACGGCATACGGGGGCGCGGGCGCGGGGGTCCGTGGGAGGACGGCCCGGATCCGGGCGCCCTGCTCCCCCACGGGCGGGGTCACGGCGGCGATGGACCCGCCGTGCAGCTCGCAGACCCAGCTGGCGATGGCCAGCCCGATGCCCGTGCCACCGCCCGCGTCGTCGCCGGAGCCGAAGCGGTCGAAGACGTGCTGGACGTGCTCGGCCGGGATGCCGCTGCCCTCGTCGGCGACCATGAGCCACCAGTGGTCCGGACCGTCCGGGCCGGCGCTCACGGTCACGCGCCCCCCGGACGGGCTGTGCCGGTCGGCGTTGTCGAGCAGGTTGGCGAGGACCTGCTCGAGACGGGCCGCGTCCGCGGTGACGTGCAGGTCGGCCGGGACGTCGACGACGTGGACGGTGCCGCGCCGGGACACGCCGGCCTCCGCCACGGCGCGCTCGACGAGGGCCCGGACGTCGACCGCGGCGAGGTCGAGGGGCGCGCGGCCGCCGTCGACGCGGCTGAGGTCGAGCAGGTCACCGACGAGGGTCCCGAGCCGTTCGGCCTGCGCCAGAGCGGTCCGCAGCACGGCGTCGTCAGGACGCACCACCCCGTCGACGAGGTTCTCGAGCAGCGCCTGCTGTGCGGCGAGCGGGGTCCGCAGCTCGTGGGAGACGGTCGCCACGAGCTGCCGCCGCTGCTGGTCGGCGCCGGCGAGATCGGCCGCCATCGTGTTGAAGGCCTGGCCGAGCACCCCCACCTCGTCGGCCGACGTCGCCGTGACCCTGCGGGAGTAGTCGCCCGTCGCCATCCGCGACGCCGCAGCCGTCATCTCGCGCAGCGGGGAGGTCATCCCGCGGGCCAGCCACTGGGTGACCCCGAGCGCCGCGGCGATCGTCACGGGCAGGCTGAACCAGCCCAGCACGTCGGCGCGGTCGCCGATGACCGACACGAGCGAGGCGACCACGATGCTGGCCGCGACGAGCAGGCCGAGCTTGGCCTTGATCGAGCGGATGCCGTCGAGGGGCCGGTCGGCGTTCACGGTGCGTCGGTGGCGTCGGCGGCGGTCGGGCCGGCTTCGAGCGCGTAGCCGACGCCGTGCACGGTGCGCACGCGGGCGGCCCCGACCTTGGCGCGCAGGGACTTCACGTGGCTGTCGAGCGTGCGGGTGCCGCCGGCGTCGGCCCACCCCCACACCTCGCGCATCAGCTCGTCGCGGCCACGCACCGCGCCCGGCTCGGCGGCGAGGGCCAGCAGCAGGTCGAACTCGAGCGGTGTCAGGTGGACCTCGCTCCCCCGGGTCGTGACCCGGCGCGATCCCCGGTCGACGGTGAGGTCTCCGACGGCGACCACCGGCGGCTGTTCCGCGGCGAGCTGGCGCGCCCGGTCCACGCGGCGCAGCAGCGCCCGGCCCCGGGCGACGACCTCACGCATCCGGAACGGCTTGGTCACGTAGTCGTCGGCGCCGACCCCCAGACCGACCAGCAGGTCGGTCTCGTCGGCCCGCGCGGTGAGCATGAGCACGGGCACCGGGCGGTCGCCCTGGATGCGACGGCAGACCTCGAGCCCGTCGAAGCCGGGCAGCATGAGGTCGAGGACCACGAGGTCGGGCGCATGCTCACCATGGGCGGCGACCGCACCCGGCCCGTCGAACGCCTGGACGACTCGGAAGCCTTCTGCCACAAGGCGATCCGTGACAGCCTGGTTGATCGTCGGGTCATCCTCGACGACAAGCAGCGTCGGCGCGGCGACGTCGGGTGGCGATGCGGCATACCCCTGGTTCATGCCCCGAGCCTAGGAGCGGCCACGCGGGCGGCGCGGGTGCGACGTGTGGAGATCGTGTGAAGGTGGAGCGGGCCGGACAGCGGCTCAGATGAAGAGCAGCTGCGCCCCCTCGGTCAGCTCGATGAAGTCCGAGGCCGAGATGATGCCCTCGACGTCGTCGCGGAGGTCCGTCTCCGTCAGGTGCTGCATGTCCGCAGACATCCGGCACGCCCACAGGTGGCCACCCGAGGCGACGATCTGGTCGAGGAACTCCGGCACCTCGGGGACGTCGAGGTCGGCGATGGCCTTCTTCATCTGCGAGGTCGCGAGGTGCGTCATCCCGGGGATGCCGCCCAAGCCCTGGGGCATGTGTGTGGCGGTGTTGCCGAGCATCGTGAACTTCAGCTCGCCCGAGGTCTTCTTGTTGATCATGTCGAAGCCCCAGAAGGTGAAGAACAGGTGCGTCTCGACCCCTTCACCGAGCGCCGCGTTGGCGAGGATGAGGCCCGGGTAGGCCATGTCGAGGTTGCCCTTGCTGCAGATGATCGCGAGCTTGCGGCCCTGCGAATCGGGCGCGTCGAAGGTCGGCACGAACGGGGCCGTGGTGGCGGTCGGTGCGGTCTCGGTGGTCATCACACACATCCCTTCGGCTTGGGCAGGCCCGCGACGTAGGCCATCTTCTTGGCGGGCTTGCCCGGGAAGAGGTCGAAGAGGGCCTTGATGGGGGTGCCGGTCTGCGTGCTGACGCGGCGAAGGGTGGCGGTCTCCCCCTGGTGCGCGAAGTCGTCGCGCAGGAAGTGGACGAGCTTCCAGTGGCCGTCGGTCAGCTCGATCCCGATGAGCCGGGCCAGCTCGGCCGCGAGGTCGTCGGACCACTGGTCCGGACGCGTGAGGAAGCCCTCGTCGTTGACCTCGACGGCATGGCCGGCGATCGTCGTGGTGGGCATGGTGGCGCTCCTTGTCTGAGCTCAGGCGGCGGGGACCTTCCCCGCCATCGACATCTGCGCGGGCAGGCCGAGAGGTCGTCCGGGGAGCAGGAGGTTCCAGTAGATGTGGCGGAACGCGAGCTTGCCGAGGTGGTTCGCGCGCGACTCCTTGAGCAGGGTCATCGGGCCGAGGTGCGGCAGCGGGAACGTGCCGGTCAGGGGCTCGGTGTCGTAGTTGAAGTCGAGCAGCATCGCCTTGCCACCACCGGACTCGACGAAGCAGTTGGCGTGCCCGTCGAAGGAGTGGGTCATCTGCTCGCCACGGGCGTACTCGAGGAAGTTGTCCACGAACACCTCGACCGAGAAGTGCGCCACGGAACCGGCCTTCGAGGTCGGGATGTTGCTCGCGTCACCGAGGACGAAGATGGACGGGTGCTCGGTCGAGAGCATCGTGTGCTTGTCCACCGGGACGTAGTTCAGCTCGTCGCCGAGACCCGAACGGGCGACGAAGTCGGCGCCCATGTTGAGCGGGATCGTGACGAGCTGGTCGTAGGCGACCTCGCGCTCGTCGTAGGAGACGAGGACGCGCCGCTCCTGGTCGACGTGTTCGACCATGAAGTCGGTCTCGACCGTGATGCCCTTGTCGGCGAGCAGGTGGCCGAGCTCGCGGCTGGCCACGGGCTTGGTGAAGGCGCCGTCCAGCGGCGTGACGAAGACGATCTCGGTGCGGTCACGCAGCCCCCGGCGGCGCAGGTGGTCGTCGACGAGGAACGTGAACTCCAGTGGCGCCACGGGGCACTTGATCGGCATCTCCGTGACGTGGACGACGAGACGGCCACCGGAGAAGGCGTCGAGCGACTCGCGGAGCGCCATCGCGCCCTCGTAGGTGTAGAACTCGCCGACGCTGCGGTGCCATTCCGGTCCGAGCATGCCAGGCGTCTGGTCGGGCCGGGGCGTCGTACCGGACGCGATGACGAGCTCGTCGTAGCCCAAGGCCCGCCCGTCGACGAGAGAGACCTCTCGGGCCCGGGGGTCGACAAGGTCGACGTCACCGAGGACGAGCTCGACGCCGTCGGTGATGAGGGCATGGCGGCTGCGTCTGACCTGTTCGGGCTCGATGAGTCCGAAGGGCAGGAAGAGGTAGCCGGGCTGGTAGTCGTGGATGTCGTCCTTGTCGACGACGGTGATGCGCCACTCGCTGGTGGGGAGGCGGTGCCTCAGCTTGTTCGCGACCATGGTGCCGGCCGTGCCCGCTCCCAGCACCACGAGGGACCTCATGGTGGTGGTCATGCTTCGACGGTACCCCCATGGGTATCTGCGGCGCTGTGAGCGACGAGACACCTCAGCTGTGACCTGTGAGACAAAGGCTTGCCTCACAGGGGCATCCGGCCCATCTGGGCGTCAGGCGGCCTTGAGCCACCGACCGAAGAGCCTCGTCACGAAAGGCAGCAGGACGTACGTCATCCACGGCGTCGCGAGCAGGGTCGTCACGAGGACGCGGACCACCACCGGCCAGCCCGCGCTGAACGGCGACAGCAGGTAGGTCAGGGTGAGGCTCGTCGGGAAGAAGGCGATCCAGATCACGCTGGCCTGCTTCCAGCGGGGTGGCGCCGGCTGCACGGGCGGGCCCTGCTCGTACACCGACGAAGACGTCGGCTCGTCGAACCAGCCCTCGATGCCGGTGCGGTACTCCGTGCGACGGTGCTCGACCAGGTCGGCTGCCGAGCGCAGCCAGCGGATCCGCTCGGGCGAGCGCTCCCAGGCGTCGAGGTGCTCACGCGAGTCGAAGCGGTAGAGCATGTGCCAGTCCTCGCTGCCCGAGCGCACCCAGCCGGCACCGAGGAAGCCCTCGAACCGCTCCGCCATCGACGTGCCGGCATGCACCCATGCCTGCATGAGCACCTCGTCCTCCACCGCCACCCGCCGGGTGATCGAGACGGTCAGCGGGCCGTCGTCCGCGGCCGCGGCAGCGGCGCCGGTGTGGGTGCCGCCATGGATGTCGGTGTGGGCGCTCATGGTGCTCCTCCTGGGGGACGCGTCCCGCGACGGGCCGGCGGGGGCCCGGGACGCAACGATGCCGGCCGCCCCGAGGGGGCGACCGGCATACGTCGTCGTGATGCGCGGGTTCTGCGCTACGCGTGGTGCGGTGACACGAGGGAGGTCAGGACCTCACTGGCCGACGCGGAAGCGCGCGAAGGACGTCGCCGTGGCGCCGCCCTCCTCGAGCACCTTGCCGACGGTCTTCTTGGCATCCTTGGCGAAGGCCTGCTCGAGCAGGACGTTCTCCTTGAAGAAGCCGTTGACGCGACCCTCGATGATGCGGGGAAGGGCGGCCTCCGGCTTGCCCTCCTCCTTGGCCGTGGCCTCGGCGACGCGACGCTCGTTCTCGACCGTCTCGGCCGGGACCTCGTCACGCGTCAGCACGGTCGGGCTGAACGCCGCGATGTGCATCGCGACGTCGCGGCCCACGGCCTCGTCGCCACCCTCGAGCGCGACGAGGACACCGATCTGCGCAGGCAGGTCGGGGCTCGTCTTGTGGAGGTAGGACACGACCTTGTCGCCCTCGAGGCGCGCCACGCGACGGACCTCGATCTTCTCGCCGATGGTGGCGTTGGCCTCGTCGAGCAGCTCCTTGACGGACTTGCCGTCCTCGAGCGTGCTCGCGAGGAGCGAGTCCGCGTCGGTCGCGCCGGCGGCGACGGCCTGCGTGAGGACCTGGTCGGCGAGGGCGATGAACTTCTCGCCCTTGGCGACGAAGTCGGTCTCGCAGTTGACCTCGACGAGGGTGCCGACGCCGTCGGTGGCCGAGGCCGCCACGAGACCGTTGGAGGCCGAGCGGCCCTCACGCTTCGTGACGCCCTTGAGGCCCTTGACGCGAAGGATCTCGACGGCCTTGGCGCGGTCGCCGTCGGCCTCGTCGAGCGCCTTCTTGACGTCCATCATGCCGGCGCCCGTCTGCTCGCGCAGCGCCTTGATGTCAGCGGCGGTGTAGTTCGCCATGCTCTGTATCGCTCTTTTCGTCAGTGGAGATTGACTCGTGTGTCAGCTGGGTCGGGCTGGTGCGAGAGACCGTCAGGCCTTCTCGGCACCGGCCGTCGCGTCAGCGGCCGGGGCCTCAGCGGGGGCATCGACCGCGATCTCGGCGGCAACCTCGGGGGCCGGCGTCTCGACGGGGGTCTCGACCGGCGCCTCGGCAGCGGCCTCGGCGGCGTCGATCTCGGCGGCACCGGCCGGCGCCTGCGTCGTGGCGGCCGCGGCGTCGGCGTAGAGCTCGCGCTCCCACTCGGCCAGCGGCTCCTCGGCCTGCGCGTCGCCACCGGACTTGCCGGACGAGCGCTGGACGAGACCCTCGGCGACGGCGTCGGCGATGACCCGCGTCAGCAGCGTGACGGAACGGATCGCGTCGTCGTTACCGGGGATCTTGTAGTCGACCTCGTCGGGGTCGCAGTTCGTGTCGAGGATCGCGATGACCGGCAGGCCGAGCTTGCGGGCCTCGTCGACGGCGAGGTGCTCCTTCTTCGTGTCGACGATCCACACGGCCGAGGGGACCTTGGCCATCGTGCGGATGCCGCCCAGGGTGCGCTCGAGCTTGATCATCTCGCGCTTGAGGATGAGCAGCTCCTTCTTCGTGTAGCCCGA
This sequence comes from Terrabacter sp. 01T434, assembly GCF_056398545.1. Classification (NCBI taxonomy): domain Bacteria; kingdom Bacillati; phylum Actinomycetota; class Actinomycetes; order Micrococcales; family Intrasporangiaceae; genus Terrabacter; species Terrabacter sp. 01T434. Next base: position 834,820 of record NZ_JBFTPP010000001.1, on the reverse strand, counting down.
ACCGGCCACGTCGTCGAAGTTCAGCTCCTCGAGCTCCTTGAGGCGCGTCAGGCGCTTGGAGATCGTCTGGAAGTTGGTGAGCATGCCACCGAGCCAGCGGTGGTTGACGTAGGGCATGCCGACGCGCGTCGCCTGCTCGGCGATGGGCTCCTGGGCCTGCTTCTTCGTGCCGACGAAGAGGATGCTGCCGCCGTGGGCGACGGTCTCCTTGACGAACTCGTACGCGTTGTTGATGTACGTCAGCGACTGCTGCAGGTCGATGATGTAGATGCCATTGCGCTCGGTCATGATGAAGCGCTTCATCTTGGGGTTCCAGCGACGGGTCTGGTGCCCGAAGTGGACGCCGCTCTCGAGGAGCTGGCGCATGGTGACGACGGCCATGCCGTGTTCTCCCTTGTGTCGTGTTGTCAGTTGTACGTGGGGCGTGGACGCTCGGGAGCTCACGTGGAGCACGTGAGCCGACGGGCGGCATACGACCTCACTCCTGGCGCCTGACCCACCCCGCCCCGCCGCGTGCGGTGGGGACTGCCGTGGTGTGACCCGGTCCGACGGACCGGCAGAAGACGCGCGAATTTGCGGTCCGTGTGACGAGCACACGGGACCGCAGGCCATCGTACGTCCTGACCCGGGTGGTGGAGAAATCGTCGTGACCCGACACAATGACCCGCATGGCGCAGTGGGTGGAGACGGTCCCGACCTTCGGGGTCCTCCTGCTCGTGCTCTTCCTGCCGGGCTGGCTCGTCGTGCGCGCCTTCGGCACGCGCGGCCTCGAGGCGCTCGCCGTCTCCCCTGCCGTGTCGACGGGGCTCGTGGCCGGCTACGCGACGCTCGCCGCACGGCTCGGCGTGCGCTGGGGACTGCTCCCGCTCGTCGTCGTGACGGCGGGGACGGTCGCCGCCGCGTGGCTCGGGATGCGAGTGTTCGGCCACCACGACGCCGAGCTGCGCCCGGCACGTCGTCTGCTCGGTCGACCACGTCCCGACGCGGTCATCGCGGTCGCCATCGGGATCGTGCTGGCGCTGGCGACGATCCTGCCCGCGATCGGCCGCCCGGACGAGCTCGTCGACTCGCCCGACGTCGTCTTCCACCTCAGCCGCATCAAGACGTTCCTCGCCAGCGGCGACTTCTCCATCGGCAACCCGACGCTCTATCCCACCGGCTTCCACTCCTGGGTCGCCACGAGCCTGCTGCCCGGCTGGGCCGACGTGCTACCGGGGACCAATGTCGCGACCGTCGTGCTCGCCGCCGTCGTGTGGCCGATCGGCTGCGTGGCGCTCGTGCGCCACGCGCTCGGCACCTCGCGCCTCGTCACGTATGCCGGGGGGTTCGCCTCCGCGGCCTTCATCTCCTTCCCGACGCTCCTGCTCGGCTGGGGCGTGCTGTGGCCCAACCTCATGGCGACGGCCCTGACCCCGGGAGCGCTCGCCCTCATGCTCCAGGCCGCCCGCTCCGGGCGCATCGCCCAGTGGCTCGGCTTCGCGGTGGCGATGCTCGGCCTGGCCCTCATCCAGCCCAACGCCCTCGTCGCGCTCGTCCTCTTCGCCCTCGTCTGGTTCGTCACGGCCCGCGTGCGGGCGGGCCTGCTGCGACACGTGTCCTGGTGGACCGTCGCGAGGGACCTGGCGATCGTCGTCGTCGTCGGCGCCGCCGCCCTCGTCGCCGCCCCGTCCGTGTCGAGCCTGCTGGCCTCGACCCAGTCCTACGAGTGGAAGGACCGGGTCTCCGTCTGGACGGCGCTCGTCGAGGTCGTCGGGGGCCAGCTCCAGATCTCGCAGGTGCTGTGGGGCCTCGTCGTGCTCATCGCCCTCGGCATCGGCTGGATCGTGCTGCGCGCACGCGCCGCCCTGCCCGTGGTCGCGATGTGGGTGGCCTGCGTCGCGCTCTACGCCCTCGCGGCCTCCTCGACGAGCTCGTGGACCTCGCTCGTCACGGGCTACTGGTACAACGACAAGGTGCGCCTGGCCTCCCTCGCGGCCGTGCCCGGCGTCGTCCTCGTCGCGGCGTCCGCGCCCGCGGTGCGCGCGCTGCTGCGCAAGGTGCCGCTGCTGGGCGCTCGGCACGTCGTGACCGCCCTCCTGGCGGTGCTCGTCATCCCGCTGCTCACGCTCGGAGTCAACGGCGGCACCCGCAACACCGTGCTCGCCGGCTTCTTCCGACCGGCCGACCCCGACAAGGTGATCCTCTCCTTCGAGGCGCAGGACTCGCTGCGCCGGCTCGCCGCCCTCGTGCCGGCCGGTCAGGGAGTGGTCGGTCGACCGGAGAACGGCTCCCCGCTCATGTGGGCGCTCTTCGGCACGAACACGCTCTACCGCACCATCCCGATCCCCGCCGCGGGCGACGGGATCATCATCGGGACGGGGTTCGACGACATGGCACACCGGCCTGACGTGTGCGCTGCGATGGCTCGGCACGACGTCCGGTGGGCGATCGACTCGCCCCACGTCTACTGGCTCGACGTGCCCGAGCGCTCCTCGGGGCTGAAGAACCTCGCGAAGGTCGACGGCGTCGAGCCGGTTCGGACCGACGGCGACTACACGCTCTACCGGGTCACCGGCTGCGGGCTGGGTGGCGCCCCCTCGTCCTGAGCGACGAGGCGGGCCACGCTGCGGATGTCGCGGCCGTGGCTACGCTCGGGCCATGAGCTCGCCGTTGATCTCGCGCATGCAGCCGTTCGGAACCACGATCTTCGCCGAGATGTCGGCGCTCGCGACCCGGACCGGCGCCATCAACCTCGGCCAGGGATTCCCCGACACCGACGGGCCCCGCGAGATGCTCGAGGCGGCGAAGGCCGCCATCGACTCGGGTCGCAACCAGTACCCACCCGGCCCCGGCGTGCCCGAGCTGCTCGAGGCGGTGGCCGCGCACCAGCAGCGGTTTTACGGCCTCACCCTCGACCCCGGGTCACAGGTCCTCGTCACCGCGGGGGCCACCGAGGCGATCGCGGCGGTGGTCCTCGCGCTGTGCGAGCCCGGCGACGAGGTGGTGACCTTCGAGCCCTACTACGACTCGTATGCCGCCACGATCGCCCTCGCCGGCGCGACCCGCCGCACGTCGGTCCTGAGGTTCCCCGACTTCGCGGTCGACGAGGCCTCGCTGCGGGCGGCCTTCTCGCCGCGCACGCGCCTCGTCCTGCTCAACACGCCGCACAACCCGACGGGGAAGGTCTTCACGCGGGCCGAGCTGGAGCTCGTCGCCGACCTGGCGCGGGAGCACGACGCGTGGGTCGTCACCGACGAGGTCTACGAGCACCTCGTCTTCGACGACGCCCGGCACGTGCCGATGGCGACGCTGCCGGGGATGTTCGACCGCACCATCACGATCAGCTCGGCGGGCAAGACGTTCTCGGCCACGGGCTGGAAGGTCGGTTGGCTCTCGGGTCCGGCCGAGGCGGTCACAGCCGCGCGCACCGTCAAGCAGTTCCTCACCTACGTCGCGTCGGGGCCCTTCCAGCCGGCCGTCGCGCTGGCTCTCGGGCTCGGCGACGAGGTGTATGCCGGGATCCGCGCCTCGCTGCAGGCCAAGCGCGATCTGCTGTGCACGGCCCTCGAGGCGTCGGGCCTGCAGGTGGCCCGCCCGTCGGGCACCTACTTCGTCATCGCCGACGCCGCACCCCTCGGGGCCGTCGACGGGCTCGAGTTCGCGCGGCGGCTGCCGGACATCGCCGGCGTGGTGGGGGTACCGGTCTCGGTCTTCCACGACGACGAGGCTGCGGCACCCACGTTGGTCCGGTTCGCCTTCTGCAAGAGGGACGAGATCCTGCTCGAAGCCAGCCACCGCCTCGCCGCTGCAGGCAGGCCGCCCCACGTCTCCGCCGGGTGAACCCCACCGCCACCCGAGTGGCCGCCCGGCCCCACTCGGGGCCACGCCGCAACACCACCACCACGTGACGGTCGTCGTCCACACCCCCGCAGGCAGACGCGCGCCCGTCCACAGGTGACCCGCCCTGACGCGCAGCACCATCAGGCTCGACCAGCATGGCGGCATGTCGATCGGGTCAGCACTGCTGGGCGCCGTCCTTGCCACCGTCACCCTGACGAGTGCGAGCGCCGTCGCGTCCACGTCCGCGGGTCCTGGCCCTGCCAGTGACCGTCGGGTCGCCCCCGCGCCACCGGCTGGCGGGTGGTCATGGCCCCTCGACCCGGAGCCCGAGGTCGCGCGCCGGTTCGACCCAGCCGCCCGGGCGTGGACGTCCGGCCACCGCGGAGTGGATCTGGCCGCGTCGGTCGGGCAGCTTGTCCTGGCACCGACCGACGGACGGGTCTCGTGGACGGGGGTCATCGCGGGGCGAGCCGTGGTCGTCGTCCTGCACGACGGGGGTCTGAGAAGCACTTTCGAACCCGTCGCCGCAGCCCGGTCCGTCGGCACGTTCGTCACACGAGGAGACGCCATCGGACAGGTGACGTCGACACCCGGCCACTGCGCTCCCCGAACCTGCCTGCACTGGGGCGTGCTGCGGGGCGAGACCTACCTCGACCCGCTGACCTTCGTGGGTCGAGCGCGGGTCATCCTCCTCCCGCTCCCGTGAGACCGCGGCGGGTCGGCGCTCAGGCTCGGGGATGCGCCTGCTCGTAGCTGCGGCGCAGGCGGTCGACGGACACGTGCGTGTAGATCTGGGTCGTCGCGAGACTGGCGTGGCCGAGGATCTCCTGGACCATGCGAAGGTCCGCACCTCCCTCGAGCAGGTGGGTGGCCGCACTGTGCCGCAGGCCGTGCGGACCGAGGTCAGGAGCGTCGGGCAGGTGCGAGAGCAGCTCGTGCACGACGGACCGCACCTGCCGCGCGTCCACGCGGCGACCACGCCGTCCGAGGAAGAGCGCCGGGCCGGAGTGCTCGCCGACGAGTCGCGGCCGGACAGCGAGCCAGGCCTCGATGGCGCCCGCCGCCGGGGCACCGAAGGGCACGATCCGCTCCTTGGCCCCCTTGCCCATCACGCGCACCACGCCCTGCGCCAGGTCCACGTCGTCGATGTCCAGCGCCGCGAGCTCGCCGACGCGGATGCCACTGGCATAGAGCAGCTCGAGCATCGCGCGGTCGCGGACATGGATCGGGTCCTCGTCGTCGGCGCGGGTGGCGGCGAGGTCGAGCATCTCGGTCGCCTCCCCCTGGCGCAGCACCCCCGGGAGGCTGGCGAGTCGCTTCGGTGCCACCAGGCGGAGGGACGGATCGGTCGGGATGCGCCCGGTGTGCTCGGCCCAGCGCAGGAAGGTCCGGGCCGAGGCCGCCCGGCGAGCGATCGTCGCCCGGGCCGCACCGGCGTCGGCCTGGACGCCCAGCCACGCCCGGAGGTCACCGATGCGCAGGTCGGCGATCTCGCCGATGCCGCGGTCCACCGCGAAGGTCAGCAGGTGGCGGACGTCCCCGAGGTAGGCGCGGCGGGTGTGGTCCGATCTGCCACGCTCGGCGCCGAGGTGGCGGGAGTACGCATGGAGCAGCTCGGCATACCGCTCGGGCACCGCCCGATCGGTCGGTCGTCCGGCCTGCGCCACATCCGTCACTCCCGCACCATCGCAAAGCGCCCCACGCTTGGCAAGCCCCCTCCCCCGGATGTCCTTCAGCCGAGTGGGAGCTGATGGCGTCGGGGCCGTTTGCGCCACGTCCCGGCGGACTCGGTGACGAGGCCGAGCCGCTCGAGGCGTCCCAGCGCCGCCCGGACCAGGAGCGGCGCCTGCGCCACCTGACGGACGATCACGTCCAGGGTGAGCCCGGAGCGGAACGGCACGACCTCGAGGACCGACGCGTCGAGCGGCGGTAGGTCGTCCTCGGGGAGCACGGGGCCTCGGCCCGGCTCGCACGCGTCGTCGCCGAGGTCGCCCACGAGGTCGACGACCTCTTCGGCACTCGTGACGAGGACCGCCCGCGCGTCACGGATCTCCTGGTGGCAGCCGGACGAGGTCATCGACGTGACCGGGCCGGGAACGGCCCCGACCGGTCGTCCGGCCTCGATCGCGTGTTTGACGGTGTTGCGTGAGCCGGATCGCAGGTCGGCCTCGACGACGACCGTGCCGCGGGTCATCCCGGCGATGAGGCGGTTGCGCGCCAGGAACCTCGACTTCATCGGGGCCGAACCGGGAGCCACCTCCGACACCACGAGCCCGTCACGGGCGATCCGTGAGATGAGGGTGGCGTGCCCCGGGGGGTAGGGCCGCTCCACCCCGCCCGCCAGCACCGCGACCGTGGCACCGTCGACGGCCAGGGCGCCTCGGTGGGCACTGCCGTCGATGCCGAAGGCCGCCCCCGACACGACGGCCCACCCCCGCTGGCACAGTCCGGCGGCGATGTCGGCGGCCACCTGCTCGCCGTACGCCGTGGCGGAGCGTGAGCCGACGACCGCCACGGATCGCTCGACGGTCTCGGCGAGGTCGAGCGGACCGCGCACCCAGAGGCAGTAGGGCGGGACGGCGACCTGTCCGAGCCGCTCGGGCCACTCGTCGTCGCCGGGGACGACGACCCTGGCCCCGACCTTCGCCGCGATGTCGAGGTCACGGTCGGTGTCGAGCACCGCGAGCCTCGCGGCGAAGCGTGCCATGGTGCCGCGCCCGGCGCGGATGCGCGCGACGGTCTCGACGGCGCCCAGCTGCTCGACCAGACCGGGCACCTCCTTGTCGCACGGCTCCGCGAGTCGCGACAGCGCTGCCCGCGCGAACCGGTCAGCGTCCACCGTCCACCCCCTGCAGGACGTTCGTGGGACGACCGTCGGCCACGGGCCGGCTCCGTCGTCGGGTGCTCATGCGGCCACCCCGGCCCGGTGTCGCAGCGACATGGCCAGGTCGACCTGCTCTCGTCCGGGACGTTGGAGCCCCAGGACGTCGGCGATGGTCCACGCGCACCGCAACGTGCGGTCGTAGCCGCGCAGGCTGAGGGCCCCGCTCTCGAGCGCACGGTCGAGCGTGGTCGTGGCGCTGCTCGGCAGCCGCCACGGGCGAGCCCGCAGCACCGAACCCGGCACGTCCGCGTTCACCCCTCCCCGCCGCTCCAGCGCCTCGCGCCACCGCTCCCCCTGCGCGGTGCGGGCGGCGGCCACCCGCGCGGCCACCGAGGCTGTGGGCTCCCCCGGCGCCGCGCCCGCCAGCGAGAGCCCGGGAGGCTGCACGTGGACCTGCAGGTCGACGCGGTCGAGCAACGGGCCGCTCAGCTTGCCGAAGTAGGCGCGACGCATGAGCGGGGTGCACGTGCAGTCGAGGCCCTTGCCCCACCCGTGGCCGCACGGGCACGGGTTGGCCGCCATGACGAGCTGGAAGCGAGCCGGGAAGGTGACCGTCTCCTGAGCCCGGGCGATCGAGACCGACCCGCTCTCGAGCGGCGTGCGCAGCGCCTGGAGAACGCCCTTGTCGAACTCCGGCGTCTCGTCGAGGAAGAGGACCCCGTGATGGGCCTGGGTGATCGCACCGGGGCGGATGCGCCCGCTGCCGCCGCCGATGACCGCGGCCTGCGACGCGCCGTGGTGCGGAGCGACGAAGGGAGGCCGGGTGATGAGCCGCGCATCCTGCCCCGGCCCGAGCGCTCCGAGCACCGAGTGGATCGCCGTGACCTCCATCGACTCGGCCTCACCGAGCGCCGGCAGCAGTCCGGGCAGCCGCTCGGCCAGCATCGTCTTGCCGGCACCCGGCGGACCCGCGAGCAGCAGGTGGTGACCTCCGGCAGCCGAGATCTCGAGCGCGAGCTTGGCGTCCGCCTGGCCGACGACCTCGCTCAGGTCGCGCACCGGCTCCGGTGGCGGTGGGGCGACCCGGGGCACCGGCACCTCCGCCACGCCACGTCCCTTCCCGAGGGCGGCGTAGCGCCGGACGAGCTCCGTGACGTCGGCCACCGGGTGCACCCGCACGCCGGACACGAGGCGGGCCTCCCCCGCGTTGGCGACCGGGACCACGACGTGTCGCACCCCCACGAGGGACGCCGCTCGCACGAGCGGCAGCACCCCTGGCACCGGACGCACGGTGCCGTCGAGACCGACCTCGCCGATGTGGACGACGTCGCGCACGACGCCGACCGGCACGAGATCCATGGCGGCGGCGACGGCGATGAAGATGCCGAGGTCGAAGCCGGTGCCGACCTTGCGCTCCCCCGCCGGGGACAGGTTGACGGTGACGCGGCGCTGGCTCACCGGCATCTTCTCGATGAGCGCGGCTGCGGCCTTGATCCGGTCGGAGGACTGCTTGACGGCCGAGTCGCCCAGGCCGCTGATCGCGAAGCCCGGCAACCCTGGGGTCACGTGCGCCTCGACGTCGACGACGAATCCGTGCACCCCGCGCAGCCCGACCGACCTCGTGCGCCCGAGTCCCATCAGCACACCGCCCGTAGGTGCTCGAGGTGTGCCCGACCGGAGGGCGGGCGCAGGATGGAGATGACGTCGATGCGCAGGGCGAGACCGCGCGCGAGGTCGGCGTGGTCGTCGCGCCAGAGCCCGGCCAGCCGCCGCAGCCGGCGCTGCTTGCTCCGCGTCACCGCCTCGAAGGGTGCGCCGTAGGCCTCCGTCGTGCGGGTCTTGACCTCGCAGACGACGAGCTCACGGCCGTCGACCGCGACGACGTCGATCTCGCCCCGCACGCACCGCCAGTTGCGGTCGAGGATCGTCAGTCCCTGCGCGAGCAGGTAGCGGCAGGCGAGGCGTTCGCCGTAGTCGCCGAGGGCGCGGCTGGAGAGGTCCATGCCGACCACCCTCCCGGCGACCGTCCGGGGAGGACACCCGTCAGCGCCGGGCTGTGGACGGCATACGTCGTCGGTGAGGGGGTGTGGACAAAGGGACGTCAGCCGACCCGAGCCTCGTGGCGCGAGTCGCCGTGCGCGTCACCGCGTCAGGAGAAGTCGCCGCTCTCGGGGAGCTTGATGTCGGGCTTGGGCAGCTCCTCGACGTTGACGTCCTTGAACGTCACGACGCGGACGTTCTTGACGAAGCGCGCCGGGCGGTAGATGTCCCAGACCCACGCGTCGGCCATCGTCACGTCGAAGAAGACCTCGCCGCCGTCGCTGCGCACCTTCACGTCGACCGAGTTCGCGAGGTAGAAGCGGCGCTCCGTCTCGACGACGTGGGTGAAGAGGCCGACGACGTCGCGGTACTCCTTGTAGAGCTGGAGCTCCATCTCGGTCTCGTACTTCTCGAGATCTTCCGAACTCACCTGATCGCCGTCCCTGTCTGATCTGCCGTGGCGGGCTCCGGAGCGAACGTCTCCGTGCCCTCATTCAACACCTCGACAGGCTCCGTCGAGTACACGCCGGGCAGGCGCCACGAGCGTCGGTGCAGCTCGCACGGCCCGTGGCGCACCAGGGCGTCCATGTGCTCGGGTGCGGAGTAGCCCTTGTTGAGCGACCAGCCGTATGCCGGGTGGTCGCTCGAGAGGGCCACCATCATCTGGTCCCGCTCCACCTTGGCCAGCACGCTCGCGGCGGCGACCGACGAGCACTTGAGGTCGGCCTTGATCATGGTGGTGACCGGCGGGGTCGTCGGGCCCGAGTCGTCGGCGAACGCGAAGAGCCCCATCTCGGTCGGTGCCGTGAGCCAGTCGTGGTTGCCGTCGAGGATGACGAGGTCGGGCACGAGACCGAGTCCGCCGAGGGCGCGCAGGCCGGCCAGGCGCAGCGCCGCCATGATGCCGATCTCGTCGATCTCGTCGGCGCCCGCGTGGCCGACCGCGTGGGCGACGGCCCACCGTTCGATGCGCGGCACGAGCACCGTGCGGGCCCGCTCGGTGAGCAGCTTGGAGTCCTTGACCCCGATCGGCGCCGACCGCACGGTCTCGTCGATGACGACGACGCCGACACTGACCGGGCCGGCGAGCGCGCCCCGGCCGACCTCGTCCATGCCGGCGAGCAGACGGTGTCCGGAGCGCTGCAGGGCGCGCTCGACCCGGAGCGACGGTTTCTTGGAGGGTGCAGGACGTGCCATGGTGCGGGTTGCGCCGATCAGCCGGCCGCGGCCTTCGTCGCCGACACGCTCGGCGTGGCGCCCTGGCTCGGGTTGACCGTGGACTTCGGCGCGGGCTTCGTCGACGGAGTGGTGGCCGTCGGGACCTGCGAGAAGGTGCGCTCCGGCACGCCGAGCCACGTCACGTGGTCGATCGGCCAGACGACGAAGAGGGCGCGGCCGACGACCTTGTCCATGGGCACCGAGCCCGTGGCCCCGGTCCCGTCGTCGTGCCAGCGGCTGTCGGACGAGTCGCTGCGGTGGTCGCCCATGACCCAGATGCGATCGGCGGGAACGGTGATGTCGAACTTCTTGCCCTCGCTGGGGAAGTCGCCCGGCTTGACGTAGGGCTCGGTGATCTCGACGCCGTTGACCTTGATCTTGCCGGTGTCGCCGTCGGCCTGGACGTGGTCGCCGGGCAGGCCGATGACGCGCTTGATGAGGTGGTTCTCCGAGTCCTCAGGGAGCAGCCCGACGAAGACGAGCGCGTCGTGGAACGGCCCACCGACGGTGCTGTGCGTCTCGCTGAGTCCGCCGAGCCAGGGGCTCGGCACGCCCGGGTCCTCGAAGACGACGACGTCGCCACGCTTGAGGTCGAAGGGGCCCGGCGTCAGCTTGCTGACGATGACGCGGTCGTCCTTGACGAGGGTGTTCTCCATCGAGCCGGACGGGATGTAGAACGCCTGGAAGAGCCACGTCTTGACCACGAAGGAGAGCGCCATCGCGAGGACGACGACGATGACGAGCTCCTTGAGGCCGGCGAGGATCGTCGCCCCGAAGCTGCGAGGCTCGTCGTAGTCGTCGTCGTAGTCGTCGTCGAGGTCGTCGGTGTCGTCAGCAGTGCGCCCTCGGGTCGGGTCTTCGGGGCGTCCGGTGTACTGCGACATCACTCACCATTTCGTGGGACGGGGGCAATTGGTGCTGCGTCGACCGGTCCGAGCCGATCGAGCGGCCAGTATCGCACCCAAACCTTGCCGACCACGTCGTCACCCGGCACCATGCCGCCACCCGGGTCGCCGAGGTGGGCGCGTGAGTCGGCGGAGGAGCCCCGGTTGTCTCCCATGACCCAGAAGCGGTCCGCGGGCAGGGTCACGTCGAAGGTCAGCTCGCTCGGTTTCTGGCCCGCCGCGATGTACGGCTCGGTGACGGCGACCCCGTTGATCTCCAGGCGTCCGTCGGGCGCGCAGCACCGCACGTGGTCGCCGGGCAGGCCGATGACCCGCTTGACGTAGTCCGTCGGCTGCCCCTGACCGGCCAGGCTCTGGACGGCGGCCACGAGCGTCTGGAGGACCCCCCGCTCGGGGGCTGGGACGTGGAAGGCCCGGGACGCGTCGAAGACGATGATGTCGCCGCGGTGCAGGTCCGCCGGGGAGGTCGTGCGGCTGACGAGGATGCGGTCGCCGACGAGCAGCGTGTCCTGCATCGACGCGCTGGGGATGCCGAACGGCGTCACGAGGAAGGCGCGGAGCAGCACGACCGCGAGCACCAGCAGCGCGGGCCCGAGCAGCCACCGGCGCCGGCGCGCGGCGGCATACGCCCGTGACCGCCCGGCGTGCGACGTCGGCGCCGCGGGTCCCCCCGGACGCGAGGAAGGCGCGGTCGACCCCGTTTCGGGGGGCGTCCCGGATGTCTTCCGGACGGCCCGCTCGGGGTCCACCGCGCCTCTCGTGCCTAGAAGGACGACCGCGTCAGCAGGTCGTCAGCTCTTCGCGCCGGTCTTGGCGGGGATGCTGTCGCGCTTCTCGCGGATCTTGGCGGCCTTGCCGCGCAGACCACGGAGGTAGTAGAGCTTCGCGCGACGGACGTCACCGCGGGTGACGACCTCGATCTTGTCGATGACCGGGGTGTGCACCGGGAAGGTGCGCTCGACGCCGACACCGAAGGAGATCTTGCGGACGGTGAAGGTCTCGCCGATGCCGCCACCGTGGCGACGGATGACGACGCCCTGGAACACCTGGACACGCGAGCGCGTGCCCTCGATGACCTTGACGTGGACCTTGAGGGTGTCGCCGGCGCGGAACTCGGGAACGTCCGAGCGCAGCGATGCGGCGTTGATCTCGTCAAACGTGTGCATGATGCTTCGCTTTCCTGGGTGCCACAGGCCACCTCGTCACAAAGATGTGGACGCGTCCGTCGGGCCGCGTCGAGTCACCGGTGCTGCTCGGTGGTGCTGGGTGGTGACCCGACTCCCCCTGTGGCAGGGGCCGTCGTGTGCCGGACGCAAGGAGCAAGTCTGCCAGAGCACCCGGCATACCAGAAATCGGAGGTCGCGGCTCGGGGGCGCCCGTGCCCTAGCGTGGGCCCGTGAGCGTCTCCCCCGGCTGGCCCGTCTATCTCTGCCTCGCCATCCTCCTCGCCGTGACCGTGGTCGCCAACCGGGTCAGCGGCATCGGCCTCGAGCGGCAGTCAGCGGTCGCCGGCGCCCGGGCGGTCGTGCAGCTGTCGCTCGTGGCGCTCGTCATCACCGCCGTGGTCGGCTCGTTGTGGTGGTCGTTCCTCGCGGTGGGCGCGATGTTCGCCACCGCCGTCGCCACGACGTCCAAGCGGGTGGGCGCTCCCCGCACCTGGCCCTGGGCCGCCGCCGCGATGGCCTGCGGCGTCGTGCCGGTGGTGGCCATCGTGCTGGCCACGGGGTCGGTGCCGCTGACCGGGATCGCGGTCATCCCCGTCGCGGGCATCGTCATCGGCAACACCATGACCGTGCACACGCTCGTCGGGCGGCGCACGTTCGCGGCCCTGCGCGAGGAGCACGGGCAGTACGAGGCGTCACTGTCGCTCGGGCTCACCTCGAGCCAGGCCATCGACGAGATCATCGCGAGACGGGTGCCCGAGGGGATCGTCCCGAGCCTCGACCAGGTGCGCACGTCCGGCATCGTCACGCTCCCGGGGGCCTTCATCGGCGTCATGCTCGGCGGGGGCAGCGCGGTCCAGGCCGCGACCGCCCAGGTGCTCGTCCTCTTCGCGATCATGGCGACGCAGTCGATCACCGCCGGGGTGCAGGCCGCCCTGATCCGCCGGCGCCTGCTGCTGCCGGACGACCTCGGGCTCGCCCTCGTGTCGTGACGGTCGCGCCGGTCAGCCGCGCCGGCGCTTGACGAGGGTGACCGCCCCGGGGATGGGAGCTTCCGAGTCGACGAGGCGGTAGCCCGCCTTCTTGTACATCCGCAGGTTCTCGGCGCTGTGGGCGCCCGTGTGGAGCGTGAACGTGCGTATGCCGTCCGGTGCCGTCGACTCGGCGTGCTCGAGCAGACGGCGGCCGAGTCCGCGACCCTGGAGGTCCGGGACGACGCAGAGACGCCCGATGAACCAGTCGTCACCGGGGGCCGACGGCCGGGACGTCCGCACCGCGCCGACGAGGCGGCCGCCGCTGCGGGCCACCCACGTCTGCGTCGTGTCGAGGCTGGCCCGGACGTCGTCGAGGCTCTCGTGGAGCGCGGGGATGTCGAGGGTGTCGTTGACGACCGCCTCCTGCACCCAGCAGGCGCGCATGAGGACGGCGAGCTCGGGCACGTCCCCCGGCGTCGCGGCGCGGATGTCGACGTCCTGGTCCGCCACGGCTCCGTGGGAGGCGTGGAGCAGGTCGGGCCGGCGTGCGGCGGTGCGCGCGAGCCGCTGCTCGTGGCGCCAGGCCGCGATGGCGCCGTGGTTGCCGGACAGGAGCACCGGCGGGACCTCCCGGCCGTTCCACGAGCTGGGCTTGGTGTAGATGGGGTACTCGAGCAGACCGTCCTCGTGCGACTCCTCCACGAGGGACTCGGCGTTGCCGATGACGCCGGGGACGAGCCGGCCGACCGCCTCGACCATGGCGAGCACGGCCACCTCGCCGCCGTTGAGGACGTAGTCGCCGAGGCTGACGACCGAGACCTCGAGACCGAGGTCCTCACGCGCGTGGTCGTAGACGCGCTCGTCGATGCCCTCGTAGCGGCCGCAGGCGAAGGCCAGCCACGGCTCCTGCGCGAGCTCGCGCGCGAGCGCCTGCGTGAACGGCTGGCCGCCGGGGCCGGGGACGACGAGCCGCGGCTTCAGGCCCTCTGGGTTGTCCTGCGCCAGAACGTGGTCGAGCGCCTCGGACCACGGCTGCGGCTTCATGACCATGCCCGCTCCCCCGCCGTACGGGGTGTCGTCGACGGTGCGGTGGCGGTCGTGGGTGAAGTCGCGCAGGTCGTGGACGCGGACGTCGAGCAGCCCGTCCTCGCGCGCCTTGCCGATGAGCGAGAGGTCGAGGGGGGCGAGGTAGTCCGGGAAGATGGAGACGACGTCGACACGCATGGCCGGAAGAGCGCGAGGTGTCGGCGGCTGCTCGGGCAAGGTCACTCGGCGCCCTCGCGGTAGAGGTCGAAGAGACCGGCCGGCGGGTCGACGACGACGTGGTCGTCGGCGACGACGGGCACGATGCGCTTGACGAACGGGACGTATGCCGTGACCCCGTCGGTGAGCGTGACGACGAGGCGGTCCTGTGCCGGCCCGATCTCGAGCCCGCTCACGGTGCCGACCGTCTCGCCGTTCATGTCGCGCACCTCGAGACCGACGAGGTCCTCCTCGTAGTAGGCCTCGTCCTCGGCCTGGGGGTCGGACTCGGGCAGCACGAGGCGCGTGCCACGCAGGCTCTCGGCGCCGGTACGGTCCGGGATCTCCTCGAAGGTGAGCAGCCAGATGCCGCGGTGCACCCGCGTCGACGCGATGGTCAGCGCCGTCGGGACGCCGGATCCCGGCTCGGCCTCGGTCGCGACGACGGTGCCGATGGCGAACCGCGTCTCCGGGTCGTCGGTGTGCAGCTGGACGGTCACCTCTCCCAGCAGACCGTGGGGTTTGCCGATGCGGGCGAGCACGACGTTCATGGGCCGAATCCTCTCAGTTCTGGCGACGGCAGGAGACCACTGGCGCAGGCCCGTGCGAGAACGCGAGAGGGGCGCCCCGGCAGATCCGGGGCGCCCCTCTCGGTGACTCGGGTGGAGTCGTCGGCGCTCAGCGTGCGCGGTCGGTGTCGACGATGTCGACGCGCACGTTGTTGTTGCCCGCGAGGGCGCCGACGACGGTGCGCAGCGCGCTCGCCGTGCGGCCGGAGCGGCCGATGACGCGGCCGAGGTCGTCGGGGTGGACCCGGACCTCGAGCAGCTCTCCGCGGCGCAGCTCCTTGCGGCGCACGACGACGTCCTCGTCGTGGTCGACGATGCCCTTGACGAGGTGCTCGAGCGCCTCCTCGAGCATGCTCAGGCCTCGGCCTTCGCGGTGTCGTCGGCAGCGGCCTCGGCCGGAGCCTCGGTGGCCTTCTCGTCGGCCTTGGCCTCGTCAGCCTTGGCCTCGTCAGCCTTCGGCTCGGCCTTCTTCGCGGCCTTCTTGCGCGGCGTCGGGCCGTCGGTGCCGGCGTCGTTCTTGCCACCGGCGGCGGCGACTGCGGCCTCGTAGAGGTCCTTCTTCGGGGTCTTCGGCTCCTTGGTCTGGAGCTTGCCCCCGTCGACGATCTTGATGAGCGCCGCCACGGCCTCGGTCGGCTGCGCACCCTGGCCGAGCCAGTAGTGGGCGCGCTCGATGTCGATCTCGATGAGCGACGGCTGCTCGGTGGGGTGGTACTTGCCGATCTCCTCGATGGCACGGCCGTCACGCTTGGTGCGCGAGTCCATGACGACGACGCGGTAGTACGGTGCACGGATCTTGCCCATGCGCTTCAGACGGATCTTGACTGCCATGGTGGCGGTCTCCTCAACCAGTAGTGAGCGCGGCGAGACCGACTGGGTTCAGCCGGGGTGCCGACGCTCGGTGTGTAGGCGTCCGGTCCAGCCGAGAGGGGGCCGGACGGGTACAGCCCTCCATTCTGCCAGACCGGAGAGGGTGCTCCGGACACGGGCCCGGCGACGACGTGCGTATGCCGCCTGCGCACTCACGCGTGGGCGGCACGCACCGCCAGGGCGTGGCGGACGACGTCCCGTCGGGCGACGTCGGCGCCGCCCTCGATGACTGGCACCCGGGAGGGCTCGAAGCCGGCGCGGGCGAGACCCGTCCGCAGCTCCGGACCGTGCAGCCGGCACTCGAGGACCCCGCCGACGGGAGACACACGGAGCAGCTCGAAGACAGTGGCCGGGTCCGGGACGACGGTCGACGAGAAGAGCGGCACCCCGAGCTCCGCGGCGACGGCGGCAGCGAGGCTGGTCCCGCCGTAGCCGGGGACGCGGGGCCCGTCCACGACACAGGCGACCCGGCGGTGGCCCTGGGCGCGGTAGGGCACGGACGGCCAGTCGGTGGAGAGCATCGTGAAGCGCTCGTGGTCGCGCCAGTCGCGGCGTCCGTCGACGCCGGGCAGGTGCAGGAAGTGGCGGGAGTAGCCCTCGTGCACGAAACCGATCGAGCGGGCGAGCCCTGCGGATCGGTGGTTGGCCGGCTGGATGTTGGCTTCGACGCGGTGCAGCCCCATCCCCCGGGGCGGGTCGGCGAAGAGCAGGTCGAGCACGAGGCGCAGCCCCTCGGCGAAGAGGCCACGGCCGGCATACGGGTCGTAGGAGTCGTAGCCGACGGTGGCGTTGCGGAACGACCCGCCGACCACGTTGGCGACGTTGACGCGCCCGACGAGCCCGTGCGAGCCCTCGGCGTCGAGCGCGTGCACCATGAAGGTGCGGTAGGTCGGCGACTGGTTGGCGATGACGACCGGCAGGTTGTGCGGGTCGGGCATGGCGAAGTCGGCGAGGCGCCGCGCCGAGAGGGTGACGGCGGCGGTGTAGGCCGGGATGTCGGCCGGGGTGGGTGGCCGCACCTCGACGCGGTCGCCCGTCGCGGTGAACGGTGGCTCGTCGGCGTCCGGCTCGCGGGCGTGCTCAGACGACAACGCGACCTCGCAGGACGACACCCAGCGGGTCGGCGACGACGGTGACGTCGGCGCGGGGGTCGGCGGCGTAGACGACGAGGTCGGCGTCCTCGCCCTCGACGATGCCGGGACGCCCGAGCCACTCGCGAGCGCCCCACGTCGCTGCGGCGACCACCTCGGCGTTGGTCAGCCCTGCCTTGGTCAGCTCGACCATCTCCTGGGCGACGAGGCCGTGCGGGAGGCTCCCGCCGGCGTCGGTGCCCACGTAGATCGGCACGCCGGCCTCGTGCGCCGCGCCGACCGTGGCGTAGCGCCGTTCGTGCAGGTCGAGCATGTGGCGGTGGTAGTCGGGAAACTTCGCCTTGGCCGGCTCGGCGAGGTCGGGGAACTGCGCGATGTTGACGAGGGTCGGCACGATGGCGATGCCCTGCGCGGCGAAGGTGTCGATGGAGTCCTCGCGCAGGCCGGTCGCGTGCTCGATGCAGTCGATGCCGGCGGCCGCGAGGTCGCGCAGCGACTCCTCGCCGAAGCAGTGGGCCGTGACGCGCACGCCCTCCTCGTGGGCGGCCGCGATCGCGTCGGCGACCGCCTGGCGCGAAAAGCTGGGCGCGAGGTCGCCGACATCGCGGTCGATCCAGTCACCGACGAGCTTGACCCACCCGTCACCGCGGTGCGCCTCGAGACGGACGTGGCGGACGAGCTCGTCCTCCTCGACCTCGTGGGCGAAGTTGCGGATGTAGCGCCGCGTGCGGGCGATGTGCCGGCCGGCGCGGATGATCTTGGGCAGGTCGTCACGGTCGTCGACCCAGTGGGTGTCGCCCGGCTGGCCGGCGTCGCGGATGAGGAGCGTGCCGCGGTCGCGGTCGGTGATCGCCTGCTGCTCGGCCTCGTCGCGCGGCACGCCGCCGTGGGGCCCGAGACCGACGTGGCAGTGGGCGTCCACGAGCCCGGGGAGCACCCAGCCCTCGAGCGTCTGCACGTCGGTCCGGTCGGTCGGCGGCGTGAACGAGACGCGCCCCCCGATGACCCACAGCTCGTCGACGACGTCGTCGGGACCGACGAGCACCCGACCGCGGACGTGGAGCACCGGTGCACTCATGGCACCGACCCTAACCTCCGTCGCGCGCCAGATCCGTGAGGACCTCGGCCAAGTGCGCCATGAGCGTCGCGAGGTGTCCGGCGCCCTCGCGGACGACGAGCCGCGACGTCGGCAGGTGCGCGTGCAGCCACTGGCCGTGCTCGAGCCCCACCGTGCGGTCGCGGTCGCCGTACCAGAGGTGGACCGGCGCGCGGACGTCGTCGAGGGCGACGTCCCAGCCCGAGGTGAAGGCGAGCGCGTCGCGCGACACGCCGCGGTAGGACGGCACGCCGGGGCGGCCGCTCGCGGTCCAGGGCTCGAGGATCTCGGGAGAGACGAAGCCGCCGACGCACACCGCCGGTGCACAAGGGGTGCGACCACCCGGCCCGCTCTCCCCGGCGCCATCCGTCATCGCGGCGTCCTGGAGGTCGATGGCCGTGTCGACGTCTCCGGCGAGTGCCGCACGGACCGCGGGGTCCTCGGCAGCGGCAGGGTCGAGCGCGAGCAGCGGCCCGATGCCGGCGACGACCCCGACCACGCGCAACCGGTGCGGCAGGACGGCTGCCGCCGCGACGGCATACGGCCCTCCCCCGGAGACACCGAGCACGGCGAACGCGTCGAGCCCGAGTACGTCGGCGACCGTGCCGGTGTCCCGGCCCACCGACGCCAGGGTGGTGCGGGCGTCTGTCGACCCGCCGTAGCCGGGGCGTGAGAACGCGAGCAGCCGCACCCCGGCGCGTGAGGCCGCGCCGTCGCCGAGCGCGGCCTGCAGCCGGCCGCCCGGCGTGCCGTGGAAGAAGACGAGCGGTGTGCCGAGCGGGTCTCCGCCCTGCCACACGTCGAGGCGCCGCCCGTCCGGCATCCGCACCCGGGAGCGCCCGTCGGTGGTGACCACGACCCCTGAGCGTAGGCCGCCTGTCCCTCTCCGTCACCCGCGCAGCAGCCGCGGCACGGCGCGGACGTCGACGAGTGCAGCTCCCCGGAGGACGGTGACCTCGATCGGGCGCCCGATCGCCTCGTCCAGCAGGATCCGCTGGAGCGACTGTGCGTCGGACAGCGGTCTGCCGTCCGCGGCGACGACGACATCGCCCCGGATCAGGCCGGCGTGCTCAGCCGGGCGGTCCGGCACGACCTCAGCGATGCGCAGCGCGGTGCGCCGGCCCAGTCGGGCCGCGACCTCGTCGGTCACCGGCACCGGGACGGTGACGAGTCCGAGGTAGGCGCGGCGGACATGCCCGTCCTCGACGAGGGCCTCGATGATCCGTCGGGTCGTCGCGTTGATGGGCACCGCGAGACCGAGCCCGATCCCGGCGACCGCCGTGTTGATGCCGACGACGCGGGCCCGTGAGTCGGCCAGCGCGCCGCCGGAGTTGCCCGGGTTAAGAAGTGCGTCGGTCTGGATGACGTCCTCGACGAAGCGGGAGGCCCTGCCGGACCGGGTCGGCAGCGAGCGACCGAGCGCGCTGACGACGCCCGCGGTGACACTGCCCTCGAGCCCGAGCGGGTTGCCGATGGCGACGACGACCTGCCCGACCCTGAGCCGGTCGGCGTCGCCGAACTCCGGCGGGGACGTGAGTGCTTCCTCGGCGCGCACGACGGCGAGGTCCGAGAGCGGGTCCGCGCCGACGAGGTGGACCGGAACGGACCGGCCGTCGGAGAAGTTCGCGGTGCCGTGGTCGACGCCGTGCACGACGTGGGCGTTGGTCAGGAGCAGGCCGTCCGCGGTCAGCGTCACTGCGGAGCCTCCGCCCTCGACGGCGCCGCCCCGGACCGGTCGGCTGACCCGGAGGCTCGCGACGAGCGGCGTGAGCCGGGCGGCCACGGTGCTCACCGCGCGCGAGTACGCGTCGAGGCCGTCGCCGTCGCCCGGGTCAGCGGCCGCCGTCATCTCGAAGCGCGCCATCACCCCTCCTCGCGGACCCGGACACCCACGTCCCGTGGCCCCAGAGTGGTCAGCGCGAAGGTCACGACCGGCATTCCCGCGGTGAGACGGGATGCCGGAGGTGTGGGGCCGGAACGGTCAGCGGCCTCCGCCGAGGAACTTCTCGAAGCCCTTGGGCAGGCTCGACGGGTCGAAACCGGCCATCGGGTCGGCGTCGTCGGCCGCACGGTCGGGGCCGCCCGCATCGCCCGCGCCCGGAGCCCCGAACGCGCTCGCGGCGGAGGCGGCACGCCCCGAGGCGGCCTTCTCCGCGGCGGCCCGCTCCTCGGCGGCGCGCTTGGCGGGGTTGCCGCTCTTGCTCTTCTTGCGCTGCGGGGCCTGCTTGCCGCGCTTGCCGGCACCGGGGATGCCGGGCATGCCCGGGAGGCCGCCACCGCCCCCGCGGGCCATCGACTTCATCATCTTCTGGGCCTGGCCGAAGCGCTCGAGCAGCTGGTTGACCTCGGTGACGGTGACGCCCGAGCCCTTGGCGATGCGGGCGCGGCGCGAGCCGTTGATCTGCTTGGGGTGGGTGCGCTCGAACGGGGTCATCGAGCGGACCATCGCCTCGACGCGGTCGAACTCGCGGTCGTCGAAGGCGTCGAGCTGGTCGCGCATCCCCTGCATGCCCGGCATCATCTTGAGCATCGACTTGAGCGAGCCCATCTTCTTGATGGCGTTCATCTGCTGGAGGAAGTCCTCGAAGGTGAAGTCCTCCTCGGCGAGGAACTTACGCGCCATCTCGTCGGCCTGGCGCTTGTCGAACGCCTTCTCGGCCTGCTCGATGAGGGTCAGCACGTCACCCATGTCGAGGATGCGGCTGGCCATGCGGTCGGGGTGGAACACCTCGATGTCGGTGACCTTCTCACCCGTCGAGGCGAACATGATCGGCTCGCCGGTGAGCTCGGCGACCGACAGGGCGGCACCACCACGGGCGTCGCCGTCGAGCTTGGACAGGACGACACCGGTGAAGGCGACGCCCTCGTGGAACGCCTGGGCGGTCTCGACGGCAGCCTGGCCGATCATGGCGTCGAGGACGAAGAGGACCTCGTCGGGCGCGATGGCCGTGCGGATGTCGGAGGCCTGCTGCATGAGGTTGGCGTCGACGGCGAGGCGGCCTGCGGTGTCGACGATGACGACGTCGTACTGCTTGGCGCGAGCCTGCTCGATACCCATCCGGGAGACGTGGACGGGGTCACCGAACGAGCGGGTGCCCTCGCCGGAGTCGAGCACGGCGTCGTGGCCGCCCATGTTGCCCCGCTCGGGCGCGAAGACGGGGATGCCGGCTCGCTCGCCGACGACCTCGAGCTGGGTCACGGCGTTCGGGCGCTGGAGGTCGGCCGCGACGAGGAGCGGCGTGTGCCCCTGGCTCTTGAGCCACTTGCCGAGCTTGCCGGCGAAGGTCGTCTTGCCCGAGCCCTGGAGGCCGGCCAGCATGATGACCGTCGGCGGCTGCTTGGCGAAGCGGATGGTGCGCGTCTGCCCGCCGAGGATCGCGACGAGCTCCTCCTGCACGATCTTGACGACCTGCTGGGCCGGGTTGAGCGCCTGGCTGACCTCGGCGCCGAGGGCCCGCTCGCGCACCGAGCTGGTGAACCGCTTGACGACGGGCAGGGCGACGTCGGCGTCGAGCAGGGCGAGGCGGATGTCGCGGATCGTCGCGTTGACGTCGGACTCCGTGAGCCGGCCCTTGCCGCGGAGGTTCTTGAACGTCGCGGTCAGGCGGTCAGACAGGGATGCAAACACCGGGCAAGGTTATCCGCTCCGGCGCGTGGGTCCGACCCGACGTCCGAGGAGGTATGCCGTGAGCCGCGGTGGCGCGCGGAGGTTACGTTGGTCGGATGGCTGACCTCATCGACAAGATCGCGTGGATCCACCTGGACGAGCGGCGCCTGCTCGTGGCCCGCAACGCCGGCCGCGAGCGGTTCTACCTGCCCGGCGGCAAGCGCGAGCCGGGCGAGAGCGACGTGGAGACGCTGGTCCGCGAGCTCGACGAGGAGCTGGCGGTCACGGTTGATGCTGCGACGGCCAGGCACGTCGGCACGTTCGAGGCGCTCGCCGACGCGCGTACGGACGGCCTCCTCGTGCGCCTCACCTGCTACACCGCCCTCCACACGGGCACGTTCGTGCCGTCGCGGGAGATCGAGGAGATCGCGTGGCTGACGGCCGGGGACGGCGACCGGGTGTCCGCCGTCGACCGGCTCGTCCTCGCCCACCTGCACGAGGCCGACCTGCTCGACTGAGGCCCTGCACCCTCCCCTCCCCCGGTTCGAGGTATCTGCGCGGCCCCCGGACCGCGCAGATACCTCGAACCGCCTGGGAGGTGGCGAGGAGGAGGCGGCGGCTGCTCAGTCGGCGTCGCAGGTGTCGATGATCATCGCGACCGCCTGCGCGGCCCGGGCGGGCGCCAGCTGCCCACCACCGAACTCGGTCACGTAGAACGTATCGAGGGTCTGGCCGGCATACGTGGCGATGTGGGCGGAGCGCACCGACAACGACGCCCGGGCGAGCGTGATGCCGATGTCCTGCAGCAGTCCCGGGCGGTCGGTGGCGCGCACCTCGATGACCGTCGCGGTGTCGGACGCGCTGCTGATGACCATGGCCCGCGTCGAGTCGACCGACCCCGAGCCGGGGCTTCGGACCCCCGAGGACTTGCGTCGCTGCAGCTTGCCCAGCGGCGCGCGGTCGCCCTTCGCGACCCGCATGAGGTCGCGGCCGATCACCCCGGGAAGCGGGGTCTCGCCGGAGGGCGAGTCGACCCACCACTCGTTGACGGCGACGCCGTCGATGGTGCGGACGATGGCCGAGCGCACGACGAAGCCGTGCGCGGCGAGCAGGCCGGCCGCGTCGGCGAAGAGGCCGGCGCGGTCGCGGTCGATGATGTCGATGCGGTGGGCGCCACCGAGGGATGACACGGTGACGTAGGGCTCTCCGGACGCGATGCGGTCGAGGGCGTCGCCCCCGAGCGCCAGGGTCTCGATCGGTTCCACGACGAGAGGCCCCTCTCCTGGGGTGTGGGCGATGAGTGCCGAACGGCAGGCCTGGTAGAGGCGCTGGACGAGGCCGGCCCGCCAGTCGCTCCAGGCCTTGGGCCCGGCGGCGGACGCGTCGGCCTCGGTGAGGGCGCGCAGGAGGTCGAGGGTCGTGGCCGAGCCGTGGACGGCGTCCGAGAGCGCGATGATCGTCGCCGGGTCCTCGGGGTCGCGACGGGTGGCCAGCTCGACGAGGGTGAGATGCTCCCGGACCAGGCGCACGACGGTCCCGCGGTCGGCGTCGGTGACACCCATCCGCCGGAGCACCGAGTCGGCGAGCCCGGCCCCGGTCACGGAGTGGTCCTGCGAGCCCGGCACCTTGCCGATGTCGTGGAGCACCGCCGCGAGCATGAGCAGGTCGGGCCGCGCGACGTCGCGGACCATGCCGCTCGCCGCCACGACGGTCTCGATGAGGTGCCGGTCGACGGTGTGCCGGTGCACGGCGTTGCGCTGCGGGCGGCTGCGCACCGCCTGCCACTCAGGGATCCACCGCTCGACGACGCCGGCGAGGTCGAGCCCCTCCCACACGGTGACGAGCCCGGGCCCCGACGCGAGCAGGTCCGCAAAGAGGTTGCGGGCCACCTCGGGCCACGGCTCGGGCAGCGAGGGTGCGGTGGCGGCGAGGTTCTTCAGTGTCGTCGGCGACAGGGGTATCCCGCCACGCGCGGCCACGACAGCGGCCCGCAGCGGGGTGATCGGGTCGGACGACAGGTCGGCCGACGGTCCGAGAACCGCCTCCCCGTCGTGCCGGTAGAGGCCGTAGCCGAGCGGCGCCAGCTGCGGGCGGCGGGGACCGACGCGCAGCGTGCGGGCGCGCTGGGACTGCATGGCGCGGCGCAGGGTGCCGTCGACGGCATACGCGATGGTGCGTGCCGACGTCGACAGGTCGGTGAGCAGGTCGTCGGCGTCGGTGTAGCCGAGCAGCGCCGCGCACGCGTCCTGGTCGTCGCGCGTCAACCGGTCCCGGCCGCGCCCGGTGACGACGTGGATGGCGTCGCGGACGTCGAGGATGCGTTCGTAGGCCTCGTCGACCTCACCGTGCGGGCGGTCGGTGAGCCACGCGGCCGTGAGGGCCCGCAGCACCGACATGTCCCGCAGGCCGCCGTGGGCCTCCTTGAGGTCGGGCTCGATGAGGTGCGCGAGGTCGCCCTGGCGGGCGTGTCGCTGGACCACGGACTCCTGCATCTCGCCGAGACGGGTGCGGGCGTTGGCCCGCCAGTCGTGCGCCACCGTGGAGCGGGCCGCGTTGACGACGTCGGCGTCACCGGCCACGTGGGTCAGGTCGAGCAGCCCGACCGCCGCGGACAGGTCGTCGGAGGCGACGGCGCGGCATTCGGCGACCGTGCGGACGCTGTGGTCGAGGCGCACCCCGGCGTCCCAGATGGGATACCAGAGCTTGTCGGCGAAGGCGCCGACCTCCTTGCCGGAGAGGCCGCGGGGGTGGTGCACCAGCACCAGGTCGTAGTCGCTGAGCGGTCCGCCGTCGCTGCGGGCCAGCGAGCCGACGGCAGCGAGCGCGACACCTTCGTGCCGGCGCCCGGAGCACGCCTCGCGCCACAGCTCCTGGAGCCATCCGAACCCGAACTCCGCGAGCGCCCGGCGGCGGGTCTGGCCCGCGCCGGGCGTCGCGAAGGTCCGGGTGCCGGCGAGGTCCAGACGTCGTGAGGTCACATCCGTCATGTCAGGTCTCGCCGTCCCCTTGGGTTTGGTGTTGCGGGTGTCTCTGGTGCTCGTCGTGCTGTGGAGCGGTCCGTCGGCGCTCAGAGGGCGTCGACGCCCCGCTCGCCGGTGCGGACGCGCACCACCTCCTCGACCGGGACGGACCAGATCTTGCCGTCACCGATGCGACCGGTCTGCGCGGCCTTAAGGATCACGTCGAGGACGTCCGGGGCGTCGATGTCGTCGACGAGGACCTCGAGCCGCACCTTCGGCACGAAGTCGACGGTGTACTCGGCGCCGCGGTAGACCTCGCTGTGGCCGCGCTGGCGTCCGTAGCCGCTGGCCTCGCTGATGGTCATGCCGGCCACCCCGAAGGCCTCCAGGGCCTCCTTGACCTCGTCGAGCTGGTGCGGCTTGATGATGGCGGTGATGAGCTTCACGCGGATGCCCCTTCCTTGGAGGACGGCTCGTCGGCGACGGGCTGTCGGGTTCGTTCGGCCACGATGCCCGAGGTGGGCAGGCTACGGCTGCCACCCGTGAACGAGCCGAGGTCGTACGCGGTCTCCGCGTGCTCCAGCAGGTCGATACCGCTGACCTCCTCCTCTTCGGAGATGGTGAAGCCCATGGTCTTGTGCAGGACCCAGCCGATGGCGAAGGTCACCACGAAGGAGTAGATCAGCACCGCTACGGCCCCCAGGGTCTGGGCCCAGAGCTGTCCGAAGCCCCCGCCGAAGAAGAGACCGTCGTTCATCGTGAGGCCGGCCGTGCCGGTCGGGCTGTTGGTCGCGTCGGCGAGGAAGCCGATGAGCAGGGTGCCCATGAGGCCGCCGACGAGGTGCACGCCGACCACGTCGAGGCTGTCGTCGAAGCCGAAACGGAACTTGAGGCCGACGGCGAGGGCACAGCCCACACCGGCCGCGAGACCGACGACGAGGGCGCCCCACGGCGAGACGGTGGCGCACGCCGGGGTGATGGCGACGAGGCCGGCGACGACACCGGAGGCCGCGCCGAGCGAGGTGGCGTGGCCGTCGCGGATCTTCTCCGTGATGAGCCAGCCGAGCATGGCCGTGCAGGTGGCACCGAGGGTGTTGACCCAGACGCCCGAGGCCAGCGTGCCTGCGCTGAGGGCCGAGCCTGCGTTGAAGCCGAACCAGCCGAACCACAGGATGCCGGCACCGATCATGACCAGGGTCAGGTTGTGCGGACGCATCGGCTCCTTGGGCCACCCGACCCGCTTGCGGAGCAGGATCGCCAGGGCGAGGCCCGCAACACCGGCGTTGATGTGGATGGCCGTGCCGCCCGCGAAGTCGTAGGCGCCGAGGCCACCGAGGAAGAGTCCGTCGGCCTTGTTGGCGATCCAGCCACCCGTCTCGGCCGCGAAGCCGTTGAAGGCGAAGACCCAGTGGGCTGCCGGGAAGTAGACGAGCGTCGCCCAGATCACCGTGAAGACGGTCCACGTGACGAACCTGGCCCGGTCGGCGATCGCACCCGAGACGAGAGCCACGGCGATGATCGCGAAGACGACCTGGAAGGCGACGAAGGCACCGCCGGGGATGCCGCCTGCCGCTGGCGTGCCCGCGGCAGCCGGTACGTAGCCGTAGATGGCACCGAGCACGCCCTTGAGCCCGAAGTGTTCGAAGGGATTGCCGATGAGGCCGCCGCCGACGTCGTTGCCGAACGTCTCGCTGTAGCCCCAGAGGATCCACGCCGTGCCGACCGTTCCCATGGTGATGAACGACATCATCATCATGTTGAGGACGCTCTTGGTGCGAACCATGCCGCCGTAGAAGAGGGCGAGACCGGGGGTCATGAACAGCACCAGGGCGGCTGCTGCGAGGACCCACGCGGTGTTCCCGCTGTCGGTGAACGGCTTGTCCGCCGTCACGAAGGTAAGTGCGCTCATGGCGAGAACGATGGACGGGTCGGATGTCGTCCGAGCACGCCGTTTGTTACAGCCGTGTCAACAACGCCGGAGCGGTGTTAGCGGATGGTTTCACCCGCCGTGGCCGTCCGGATCGTGGACTCTCCCGCCCACCCCACGGACAGCCCCATGCTGCCCGACCACCCCGGGACGCACGTATGCCGCCCGGCCGGGCCGGGCGGCATACGCGAGGGGTCGGGGGCTGGCTACATGACGATGGCGTCGACGAAGGCCTCGGGGTCGAACGGCGCCAGGTCGTCCGGTCCCTCACCGAGGCCGACGAGCTTGACCGGGACGCCCAGCTGTCGCTGCACCGCGACGACGATGCCGCCCTTGGCGGTGCCGTCGAGCTTGGTCAGGACGATGCCCGTGACGTCGACGGCCTCGGAGAAGACCTTGGCCTGCTGGAGGCCGTTCTGGCCCGTCGTGGCGTCGAGGACGAGCAGGACCTCGTCGATCTCGCTCTGCTTCTCGATGACGCGCTTGACCTTGCCGAGCTCGTCCATGAGGCCGACCTTGTTGTGGAGGCGGCCGGCCGTGTCGATGATGACGACGTCGACCTCCTCCTCGATGCCGGCCTTGACGGCGTCGAAGGCAACGGCGGCCGGGTCGGCACCGTCCTTCTCGGACCGCACGGTGGCGACCCCGACACGGGCGCCCCACGTCTCGAGCTGATCCGCCGCCGCCGCGCGGAAGGTGTCGGCCGCCCCGAGGAGGACCTCGCGGTCCTCGGCCACGAGGACGCGGGCGAGCTTGCCGACGGTCGTCGTCTTGCCGGTGCCGTTGACACCCACGACGAGGATGACGGCGGGCCGCTCGCCGACACGGCTGCTCGCGATGCGACGGTCCATGTCGGGCTGGACGAGCGCGAGCAGGTCTTCGCGGAGCCAGCCGCGGACGGTGGCCTCGTCGGTGGTTCCGTCGACCTTGACGCGCGTGCGCAGCGAGTCGACGAGCTCCATGGTCGCCTCGACGCCGAGGTCGGAGGAGATGAGGGTGTCCTCGACCTCCTCCCACGCCTCCTCGTCGAGCTTGCCGCGCGAGAGCAGGGCGAGCAGGCCCTGCCCGATCGAGGAGTTGGACCGGGCCAGACGCGCCCGCAGTCGCTGCAGCCGGCCGCGGGCGGACTCGGGCCGCTCGAGCGTGGGCTCGGGAGCCGTCGGTGCGACCGGCTCCTCGACCTCGACCCGGGCGGGTGCACCGGGCGTCTCGGGCGGCGCGACGGTGTCCGTCGAGCCTGGGGAGCCCGCGGGTGGTCGGCGGTCGAGGTCCTCGGTGGGCAGGCCCGGGCGTGCCGGCGGCGCCTGGCGCTCGAGGGTGCGGCCGCGCCCGCGCAGGAGGCTGATGCCGTAGCCGACGGCCCCGAGGATGATGGCGACGCCGATGATGACGTAGATCAAGACTGTGTCCACGTCAGCCATCCAACCACGGTCGCAGGGGCCCTCCGTGCGCCCTCGAGGTCGTCCCCCGGGGCGGCGACAGCCTGTCCGAACGCCGATCAGCCACCGGCGTGTGCCGGTGGCTGAGTGTGGTGGGCAGGCGGTCTGACGCGGCCTAGTGGGTGCGGGCGCGCGGGCGACCGAGGGTGCCGGCGCGGCGGCGTGCCGAGCGTGCGACCCCTTCCCCCTTGGCGGTGAGCAGGTCGCGGCCGCCACGGTGCGCGGGCACCGCCACGACGCCGACGACCGCCACACCGAGCACGGTGACGACGAGCATCGAGAGGACCAAGAAAACCATGTGACAAGAGTGACGCATGTGACTCCTGTGGCGCAAATATCGCGGGGTGACGATTTGGCAAACTCCTGACCCGCCGAAACCCCCGGCCACGGGGCCCGGCGCCCGACCGCGGTAGACGCGCGATCGGGGCGTATGCCGGGTGCCTCAGGCCGAGCGGTCGGCGACGTCGCGCAGGCGCTGGGACACGACCGTCGTGACGCCGTCGCCGCGCATGCTGACGCCGTAGAGGGCGTCGGCGATCTCCATCGTCTTCTTCTGGTGGGTGATGACGATGAGCTGGGAGCTGTCGCGCAGCTCCTCGAAGAGGGTGATGAGTCGGCCGAGGTTGGCATCGTCGAGCGCGGCCTCGACCTCGTCCATGATGTAGAACGGCGAGGGGCGAGCCTTGAAGATCGCGACGAGCAGCGCGACGGCGACGAGCGAGCGCTCGCCACCGGAGAGCAGCGACAGCCGCTTGATCTTCTTGCCCGGCGGCCGGGCCTCGACCTCGAGGCCCGTGGTCAGCATGTTCGACGGGTCGGTGAGGACGAGCCGTCCCTCACCGCCGGGGAAGAGCCGCTGGAAGACCCGCTCGAACTGGACCGCGGTGTCCTCGAAGGCCTCGGCGAACACGCGCTCGACGCGCTCGTCGACCTCCCTGACGATGTCCAGCAGGTCCCGCTTGGAGTTCTTGAGGTCCTCGAGCTGCTCCGTGAGGAATTTGTGACGCTCCTCGAGGGCGGTGAACTCCTCCAGGGCGAGGGGGTTGATGCGCCCCAGTGCGTTCAGCTTGCGCTCGGCCTGGCGCAACCGCTTCTCCTGGGCCTCACGCACGAACGGGACGGGATCGGGCTGTGGCGCATCGGGATCCGCGTCGGGGTCGGGCACCGTCGGGACGAGCTGGTGCGGGCCGTACTCCTCGACGAGGTCGGCGGGCGCGACGCCGAGCTCCTCGACCGCCTTGGTCTCGAGCTGCTCGATGCGCAGGCGCTGCTGGGTGCGGGCCACCTCGTCGCGGTGCACGGAGTCGGTCAGCTCACGCAACTCGGCCTGCAGGACCGAGATGTCACGCCGCACGACGGCGAGCTCGGCGTCACGCTCGGTGCGTTCGGCCTCGCCTGCCGCACGGGCGTGCCCCGCCTGCTCGGCCGACTCGGCGAGCAGCGTGTGCGCCCACGTCGCCGCGATGCGCACGGCGTCGGCGACCGCGGCCTCACGCTGCCGACGCGCTCGCTTCTCCGCGAGCCGCCGGCGGGTCTCCTCCTCGTGGCGAGCACTGCGCTCGAGCGCATCGGCGCGGTCCTTGAGGGCACGTGAGCGCTCCTCACGGGTGCGCAGCGCGAGACGCAGCTCGGTCTCGGCCGCGCGGGCCTCACGGGCCACGGCCTCGAGGCGGTCGCGCTCCTCCGTCGACGGCTCGTCGGCGAAGTCGCCCTCGCCGCTCGCGGCCTCGAGTCGTTCGAGGAGGGCTGCGTGCTCGGTCTGGTCGGCCTCGAGGGCCGTCATGGCGTCGGCGATGGCCTTCTCGGTGCGCTCGACCTCGGACCGCGCGGACCGCAGGGTCTGCCCGAGCGAGCCGAGCTTCTCGGCGATCGCGGCCATCCGGGCGTCGCTCTCGTTGAGCCGCTCGAGCGCGGCCTCGACCGCGTCGGTGAGCTCGGCGCACGTCGCCTCGGCGCCCACGACGCGGAAGCGGGCCTCCTCACCCTCGCGGGTGGCCCGGGCCATGGCGTCCTGGGCGTCGTCGAGCGCGGCCTGCAGCTCGAGCAGGCTCGGAGCAGTCGTGCTGCCGCCTCGCACCGTGCCCGGGGCATAGACGTCGCCGCCGCGAGTCACGGCGGTGACGCCGGGATGGGTGCGGACGACCTCCCGGGCCGCCGAGCCGTCCGGCACGAGAGCCACGCGGTCCAGCACCTGCTCGACAGCGGGACGCACGGACTCCGGGCACTCGACGACGTCCCGGGCCCAGCGGGCCTCACCCGACAGGCTGGGCCACGACGCCCGGTCGACGTGCGTCGCAGACTCGGCCACGAGGAGGCTGGCCCGCCCGTTGTCGCCGTCGCGGAGGGCGTCGAGGGCCGCGGCAGCGGCATCGAGCGAGCCGACGGCGAGCGCTTCGGCGGCGGATCCGAGAGCGGCGGCGACGGCATTCTCCAGACCGGGCTCGACCGTGACGAGCGAGGCGACCGACCCGAGGATCTCGTGGCCCTCGTCGGCGGCGGCGAGCAGCGCTGCCGCGCCGTCCTTGCGGCTCAGACTGAGGCCGAGCGCCTCGACCCGGGCGGCGGCCGTGGTGCGCGCGCGCTCCGCGGTGGCCTCGGCCTCCTTCCACCGGGCGAGCTCGGCCTCGGCGGCCTCGAGGCGCGCGGCGGCCTCCTCGTAGGCGGTGTCGAGCCCCTCCTCGCCCTCTTCGTCCTGGGCGACGCTGGATTCGAGTCGGGAGAACTCGTGCTCCGCCTCGGCAGCGCGGGCCTGGGCGGCCTCGATGGTGCTCCGCAGGCGCCCGACCTCGGCCTCGCGGGCCTCGATGCGCGAGGCCTTGGCGCCGACCTGGCCGCCGAGCTTGGCAAGGCCCTCGCGGCGGTCGGCGGCGGCGCGGGCCTCTCGCTGCAGTCGAGCGGTCTCCTCGGCGTGGCCGCGCTCGGCGTCGGTGCGATTCATGACCGCCTCTTCGAGGGCGGCCTTGGCCTCGGCGATCTCCTCGAGGAGGAACGCCTCCTGCTCGCGGACCTCGGCGGCCTGGACGCGCAGCTGCTCCGGGTCCCTGCTCTGACCGGGGGCCTCCGGCTCGTCGTCCTCGCTGAGCAGGCGCACCCGCTCGGCGGCGAGCGACCGCGTCGACGCCATCCGCTCGACGAGGCGGCCGAGCGAGACGTACTCGTCCTGCGCCCGGGTCAGGGCCGGGCGGGCGGCCTCGGCGGCCTCCTCGAGCGTCGACAGCCGGTGCGCGAGGTCGCCGATGGACTCCTCGACCTCCGACCGGCGCTCGATGAGGGCCGACTCGTCGGCGACCTCCTGCTCGAGCGTCGAGGTCAGCTGGACGAGGTCGTCGGCGAGGAGGCGCAGCCGGGCGTCGCGGGCGTCGGTCTGGATGACGGCGGCCTTGCGAGCCGTCTCGGCCTGGCGACCGAGCGGGCCGAGCTGGCGGCGGATCTCGCCGGTGAGGTCCTGCACGCGGGTGAGGTTGGCCTCCATGGTGTCGAGCTTGCGCAGCGCGCGCTCCTTGCGCTTGCGGTGCTTGAGGACGCCCGCGGCCTCCTCGATGAAACCGCGGCGCTCCTCGGGGGTTGCGCGCAGGACGGTGTCGAGCTGGCCCTGGCCGACGATGACGTGCATCTCGCGCCCGATGCCGCTGTCGGAGAGCAGCTCCTGCACGTCGAGCAGCCGGCACGGGGTGCCGTTGATGGCGTACTCGGACCCGCCGTTGCGGAACATCGTCCGGGCGATCGTCACCTCGGTGTAGTCGATCGGGAGCGCGCCGTCGGTGTTGTCGATCGTCAGGGCCACCTCGGCCCGGCCGAGCGGGGCGCGGCCCGACGTGCCGGCGAAGATGACGTCCTCCATCTTCCCGCCGCGCAGCGACTTGGCACCCTGCTCGCCCATGACCCAGGCGAGCGCGTCCACGACGTTGCTCTTGCCGGACCCGTTGGGGCCCACGATGCAGGTGATGCCGGGCTCGAGACGCATGTGGGTCGCCGAGGCGAAGGACTTGAAGCCCTTCAGGGTGAGGCTCTTGACGTACACGACCCGAGAAATCCTTTGTCCAGCCGGCCAGCGATCCCGGTCAGCGTACTAGCCAGCGGTCGCTGCCCCGGGGAGGCGAGCGCCTGGCGGGTGCGAACGGCATACCGTGGACGGGTGGACGCCGACGAGCACCGACACCAGCCTGCCGACGACGCGCACCGGGTCACCTCGATCGAGGGGCTGCTCGAGGTCTACCCCGGCACACCGGCGCCGAACAGCCTCGCCAAGGAGTCCCCGACGATCACCCCGAGCCACGCCCGGATCATCGCGGCGGCGCCGTTCGTCGTCATCGCCACGGTCGGCGACGGCGGTCTCGACCAGTCACCACGCGGCGACCTGCCCGGATTCGTCGTCGTGCGCGACGAGCGCACCCTCGTCATCCCGGACCGGCGCGGCAACCACCGGCTCGACACGCTGCGCAACGTCATCGCCGACCCGCGGGTGGGCCTGCTGTTCCTCGTCCCGGGCCTCGGTGAGGAGCTGCGCGTGCGCGGCTCGGCGGTCATCTCCACGGACCCCGACGAGCTGGCACGACACGAGGTCAGGGGTGTCCGGCCGACTTCCGTGCTCGTCGTCACGGTCGAGCGCATCTACTTCCAGTGCGCCCGCGCGGTCAAGCGGAGTCGGCTGTGGGCCAACGAGTCCCGCGTCGACCCGAGCACGCTGCCCACCGCGGGGACGATGACGCGTGAGGCCGGGGGCTTCACGACCGACGCCGAGGTCGCGGCCTACGACGCGGCCCTCGACGAGCGGCAGGACGCGACCCTCTACTGAGGCGTCCCCGGTGGGGGCAGGGGTTACGCGTTGCCGTTCGCGATGCGCTCGTGGTGGTGGATGACCTCGGCGATGATGAAGTTCAGGAACGCCTCGGCGAACACCGGGTCGAGGCCGGCGCTGTCGGCGAGCGACCGCAGCCGCGCGATCTGCCGCTCCTCGCGCTGCGGGTCGGCGGCGGGCAGGTGCTGCTCGGCCTTGAGCCGGCCGACCTGCTGGGTGCACTTGAAGCGCTCCGCCAGCAGGTGGACGAGCGCTGCATCGATGTTGTCGATGCTGCTGCGCAGCCGGGCGAGCTCTGCGGGAACCTCGGGCACGTCGCTCACGCCGCCAGCCTAGGCGGCTCAGCGCTCCGCGAATCCGGCGATCCCGTCCCTCGGAACGCCGGGCTGCGCGACGACGCCCTCGACGTGTCCGGGCCGTCTGGTCGTCGACGGGCTCTCGCGCAGCAGGGCCTCGAGGGCGTCGACGGCCTCCGGGCTTCCCTGGGCCACGATCTCCACGCGTCCGTCAGTGGTGTTGCGGGCGTGCCCGACGAGACCGAGCTCGAGCGCGCGTGCGCGCGTCCACCACCGGAAGCCGACGCCCTGCACGGTGCCACGCACGAACATCGTGACCCTGACCGGCGGGCGCGCCGCCTCGTTCGCTCCCTCGTCCACCCCGACACGGTATGCCGCGTGGCGTCGCAGCGTCAGCACCACCCGTCACTATGCTCGCGGCAGGCACAGCGGCGGCTCCACCCACCGAGGCCCACGGAAGGAGCGACGTGACGACGTCGGCGATTTCACGGGCGGCCGGCACGAGCCGGACCGCCCAGACGGCCACGGGGGCCATCCCGCGATCGGGGCGTGCTCGCCCGGAGCAGACCCCGGCGGGACACGGGGAGCGCATCGAGGGCCTCGACGGGCTGCGGGCCCTCGCCATCGTCGGTGTCCTCGTCTACCACCTCAACGCGTCGTGGCTGCCCGGCGGTTTCCTCGGGGTCGACGTCTTCTTCGTGGTCTCGGGCTTCCTCATCACGACGCTCCTGCTGCGCGAGCACCACCGCAGCGGCCGGATCGCCTTGTCGCAGTTCTGGGTCCGCCGCGCGCGTCGTCTGCTTCCCGCGCTCGTCCTCTGCGTCGTCACGAGCGTCCTCATCGCCCGCGGTGTCAGCCAGGACCTCCTCGTCGACGTGGGACGCCAGATGCTCGGCGCCCTCACCTTCTCGACGAACTGGCTCGAGATCACTGCGGGCACGAGCTACTTCGACCAGACCGCACCGCAGCTCTTCATGAACTTCTGGTCCCTGGCGGTCGAGGAGCAGTTCTACCTGCTCTGGCCCCTCCTGACCCTCGCGCTGCTGGCGGTGTCGAGCCGGATGCGGGTGGCCGTGGCGGTCGCCGTCGGCGCGGCCTCCTCGCTGCTCATGGCCGCGCTCTTCACGCCCGGCACCGACGCGACGCGCGTCTACTACGGCACCGACACGCACGTCATGGGGCTCATGGCCGGCGCGGCGCTCGCGTTCGCCTGGGCGAGTCCGCGCCTGGCGTCGTGGGTGGCGCCGTCGCGCTGGGGGCGGTTCGGGTCGTATGCCGTGCCCCTCGCTCTCGGGATCCTGCTCGCCGAGATGGCCTTCCTCGACGAGCAGTCGACGCTGACCTTCCGCGGCGGCATCGTGGCGGCGTCGTTGGCGACAGCCGTCCTCGTCATGGGTCTGGTCGAGCGGCGCCCCGACGGCATGACCCGGGCGAACGGTGTGACCCCGGTCCGGCGGGTCATGCGCCATCCCGCCGCGTCGTGGGTCGGGGCCAGGTCCTACTCGATCTACCTCTGGCACTGGCCCGTCATCCTCCTCGTGGCCCTCGACAACCCGTCCGCCCCGGGCACGACCTCGCACCTGCTGACCCGCCTGTGGTGCGTGCTCGTGACGCTCGCGCTCGCCGACCTGACCTTCCGCTTCGTCGAGACCCCGTTCCGGACCCTCGGCTTCCGAGGGGTGGCGTCGAGCCTGCGCCGGGGCGTGTCGGGACTGACCCTCCGCGGCAAGCGAGGCCTCGGCGCGGTCGTCGCCGTCCTGGCCGTCGTGACCGCCGTCATCGTCGTCACGGCTCCCGACCAGAGTGAGACCGCCAGGATGCTCGCCGAGAACGAGGCGGCGGCAGACGCGACGCCGACGCCGGCCGCACCGGCGGGCGCCGCACCAGCGGCGACGAGCACACCGTTTCCGGCGAAGACCACGGGCGGCCCGCCGTCGGGGACCGCGTCGGCCGCGAACGCCTCGTTCACGATGCCGAGCGGAGGCGAGATCGACGCCTACGGCGACTCGATCATGGTCGGCAGCCTGCAGGCCCTGCGCTACTACTTCCCCGGCATCCGGATCGACGCGAAGTCCAACCGTCGGTGGTCCGACGGGCTCAGGGAGGTCGCGGACCGCGGCGTCGGCAACCGGCGCGCGGTCATCCTCGCCTTCGGCACGAACGCCGGGGTCGACGAGGACGCCGTCAAGAAGGTGCTCGACACCCTCGGCCCCGACCGCATGGTCGTCCTCGTCAACATCATGGCCCCCTTCGCACGCGTCGACACCGACAACGCCACGCTCGAGCTCGTCGCTCGAGGCCGCCCCAACGTCGTCGTCGCCGACTGGGCGGATGCCATCCGCGCCCACCCGGACCAGGTCCAGTCCGACCGCATCCACCCCACGATCAGGGGCGCCCACCTCTTCTCCAAGACGGTGCGTCAGGCGATGGCCGACCTCTCCGCGAGGAACACCGGCAAGACGGTCGTGCTCAAGGAGCTCCCGATCCCGTGAGCGCCGCCGGCGCCCGGTCGTAACCTCAGCCGGCGATCACCGGGTCGCCCACGCGGAGGGTCGCGCCGGGGTCGAGCGGCAGCACGGGCGTGAGCCTGATGCCGAACCACGTGGCGCCGTCCCACTTCCGGTGCCGAGCCAGGGTGCGGATCGGCTCCTTGCCGGAGCGCAGGTCGTCGCTGTCGATCGTCGTCATGACGCAGCGGTCACACACCATCGTCGTGCGGAACGGCACGTTGCCGATGCGCACCGACGACCACTGGTCCTCGGCGAAGGGCGCGCCGCCGGCCACGACGACGTTGGGCCGGAACCGCTGGTGCGACAGGGGATCCCGGGGCTCCTCACCTCGCTCGAGGGCCGTCTCGAGCACCCAGTCGTTGAGGCGCGCCAGCGACGACTCCGACGTGACGTGGACGGGCGCGGCGTCCGAGAGCGAGTTGCGGTCGCCCTCGACGCCGCCCAGGTCAGGTCGGATCGGGCGGTGCGTCGCGTCGTCC
This sequence comes from Terrabacter sp. 01T434, assembly GCF_056398545.1. Taxonomy (NCBI): domain Bacteria; kingdom Bacillati; phylum Actinomycetota; class Actinomycetes; order Micrococcales; family Intrasporangiaceae; genus Terrabacter; species Terrabacter sp. 01T434. The sequence goes on along the minus strand of NZ_JBFTPP010000001.1, from coordinate 798,993 downwards.
TGCCACACCAGGCGCAGCGGACGCCCCGCCCGTTCGGTCAGCCACCCGTCGGCGCCGGGAGCAGCAGGTCGAGCGCGGTCCTGCCCGGAGAACCGCACCGGCACGGGTGCGGCGTCGCGGGGCGGTGCCACCTCGAGCGGGTCCGCGCCGGGGGCGAGCAGGCGCACTCCCCCACCGTCGAGCGACTCGGCCCGCAGCCCGAGCAGGGCGTGCTCCTCGCGGGCGGTGACCTTGGTGCCGTCAGGGTCGACGACCGCCCACCGACGGTCACCCCGCAGCCCTTGCGCCTCCACGACCGCCGCGTCGAGGCTCACCCCGCCGAGCGACTTGACGGGGTATGCCGTCAGCGACGTGACGTGCACCCCCTCCATCCCGCGCGGGGTCACTCGGCGAGCCAGGCGGCATACGCGTCGAAGGTGTAGGGCCGGCCGAGGAAGTCCTCGACGAGGTCCGCGGCGTCGCGTCGGCCGCCCTGCACGAGCACCTTGTCCCGGTAGGCACCGGCGATCTCGGGGTCGAAGAGGTCACCGCGGTCGAAGGCCGAGAACATGTCCTTGGCGATGACGAGCGACCACATGTAGGTGTAGTAGGCCGAGCTGTAGCCGTCGAGGTGCCCGAAGTGGCACTGCATGTGCGTGCCCGGCAGGTACGGGAAGACGGAGTAGCGGTCCATCAGCTCGCGCAGGCGGGCCGTGAGGTCGTCGCTCTCCTGCACGTGGAAGTCGTAGGACAGCGCGGCGTAGAACATCTGGGTGCGGGCGTCGTAGCCCTTGCCGAAGTCGTCGGCCCGGCGCATCGCCTCGACGAGCTCGGCCGGGATGACCTCGCCGTCGGCGTTGCGGGCGAAGGTGGCGAGGACGTCGGCGTCCCAGGCCCACTCCTCGAGCATCTGGCTCGGCGCCTCGACGAAGTCCCACTCGGTCGCGACCCCCGAGAACCGGACCCACTCGGTCCGGCCGGCCAGGACGTGGTGCACGAGGTGACCGAACTCGTGGAAGAGCGTGACGACCTCGTCGTGCTCCAGCAGGCCGCGGTTGAAGTTGCACACGAGCACGCCCTCGGCCAGCTGCGTGCCGGCGACGCCACGGACGAGGTCGAACTGGGCCGCGTGCTTGTACTTGCCCTCGCGCGGGTGCAGGTCGAGGTGGATGCGGCCGATGCGCTCGCCCGAGAACGACACGTCGTAGGTCGCGACCTCCTCGTGCCACGTGCGGGCGTCCTCGCGCGGGACCGGTGACCACTCGAGCCCGAAGAGACGTCCCGTCACGTCGAGCAGGCCCTGGCGGACCGACTCGAACGGGAAGTACGTGCGGACCTGCTGGGCGTCGACCGCCAGCTGCTCCTTGCGGACGAGCTCGGCGTAGTAGGAGGTGTCGGCGCCGTCGATGTCGGTGGCCTCGGGGCGGTCCTGCCGCAACCGTTCGAGCAGCACCGCCTTGTCGCGCTCGGCGCTCGCCGTCGACAGCTCGGCGATGCGGTCGATGAACTCGCCGATGGCCTTGCCGCTGCCGATCATCTTGACCTCGGCGTCGTAGTCGGCCCACGACGCGTAGCCCAGCAGCGCGGCGTGCTCGCGACGGACGGCGAAGATCTCCTGGAGCACGCGGTCGTTAGCGGGCCAGGCGATGGTGAGGAACTCGGTGACGAGGTCGCGGCGTGCCTGCGCGTCCCGCGCGAAGGTGCGGAACGGCACGACGTCGGGGTAGTCGGTGGTCACCGTGACGAGCCCCTCGTCGTCGACGGAGTGCGCGTCGACCCAGTCCTGGGGCAGCCCGGCCAGGCGGTCGGGGGTGACGCGGATGCTCCGGACGTTCTCGCGGATGTTCTTGCTGAACTCCTGGCTCAGCAGGATGGCGCGCTCGCTCAGCTCGCGCAGCCGGTCGCGCGTCGCCTCGTCCTGGTCGACGCCCGAGCGGCGGAAGTCGCGCAGGGTGCGCTCGAGGACCCGCGTCGCGTCGGCGTCGAGGCCGCTCGCGTCGAGGCCGGCGAGGACGGCATACAACCCGGTGTCGAGGCCGAGGTCGGTGTCGAGCTTCTGCACCTGCTGCGCCACCGACTCGGCACGCTCGCGCACCGCACCGTCCGGGTGGACCTCGGAGAAGAGCGAGCCGACCGAGGCGGCGTTGGACAGTGCCGTCTGCGCGTCGTTCCAGACCCGCAGGACCTCGAGCGGCTCCTTCGGCGGGTCGCTGCGCAGGCCCTCGACGAGGGACCGGGCCAGCGCGAGCTGCTGCTCGCCGCGGGCACCGACCCAGTCGAGCCAGTCGCTCTCGAGGGGAAGGGGCAGGTGGGTCGGCTCGGTCGTCACAGACGGCACTGTATGCCGACGCACGGGAGCTCACGGCCGCTACCGGCCTGCGCCCCCGTGTTCCCCCGAAAAACCCGCGTGGTTGCCTTCGCTAGTCCCAGAGCTGCAGCGAGCGGGTCATGATCCCGACGAGGTCGTCGGGGCCGACCTCGCGAGGACTCGTCGCGAGCAGCCGCTGCTGCTTGAGCGACCCGTCGACGAGGTCGTCGACGTCGTGCTCGCCGTAGCCGACGGCGTGCAGGCCGTTGGGCAGTCCGATGTCGCGCATCAGGTCGACGAGGACGCCGGGCAGCACATCGCGCGAGTCGGAGTCCCAGCGATCTCCGTGGCCGGGGTCGAGCAGGCGGGCAGCGGCCAGATGGCGCTCCGGGTCGGACTCGAACGTCCAACGGAATGCTTCGGGTGCGGTCAGCGCGACGGCCATGCCGTGCGGCACCATCGGCTCGTCCCGCGGGTAGCCGTCCGGGTGGAAGTCGCGAACCCGACCGGCGATGGGGTAGGCGTTGGCGTGCGGCACGTGGACGCCGGCGTTGCCGAACCCGAGCCCCGCGAACGTCGCCGCGAGGGCCATGTCGCCGCGGGCGGCCTCGTCGCCGCCGTCTCGCACGGCGGTGCGGAAGGCCTTGGCCAGCAGCGACATCGAGCGTTCGGACCACATGTCGGAGATCGGGTTGCTGCCGCAGTACGGCACGCGCTCGCCAGGCTGCTTGCGCTCGTAGCTGGTGAACGGGCGCGCCGTCCAGCTCTCGAGGGCGTGGCACAGGATGTCCATCCCGGCGCTTGCCGTGACCCCCGCGGGTTGCGTGGCCGTCAGGCGCGGGTCGACGACCGCCAGGCTGGGACGGAGCCGGACATGACTGATGCCCGTCTTGACCTTGAGCGCGAGGACGTCGAGCACGCAGATGGTCGTGCTCTCGGCGCCGGTGCCCGTCGTCGTCGGCACCGCGACGAGGGGCGCGAGCGGCTGCGTGGGAGCCCGCCCCTCGCCCACCGGTGCGTTGACGTAGTCCATGAGGTCTCCGCCGTCGCTGAGCAGCAGGTCGACCGCCTTCGCCGTGTCGATGGCCGAACCGCCGCCGACCGCCACGTAACCGTCGAAGGGTCCGTCGGCGCGGGCCCGGTCGACCGCGACCTGCAGGCTGGCGTCCGTCGGCTCGACGTGCGCCGAGTCGTGGACGACGGCCTCGATGCCGAACCCCCGGATGCCCTCGGCCACCCGTTCGGGCCACCCGGTCGCCAGCACACCGGCGTCGGTGACGACGAGGACCCGGTGCACGCCGAGCGCCCCGAGGTCGTGCCCGATCTCGTCGGCGGCGCCGGCGCCGAACTTCAGCTGTGGAGCTCCGTAGGTGAAGACGGACTCGGGGTTGGCTGGTGACCACGTCATGCGCCCACCCTAGGGTGGCACCCATGGCCACAGACGAGACCGCCGGGACGCTCGTCGTCGGCGCCGGCCAAGCCGGCATCTCGCTCGTCACGGCCCTGCGCGAGCTCGGGGACACCGCGCCCATCGCCCTCGTCGGTGACGAGCCCGAAGCGCCCTACGAGCGCCCCCCGCTGTCGAAGAGCTACCTGCGCGGCGAGCACGACCGCGCCTCACTCGTCTTTCATGACGCCGCCTGGTTCGCCGACCTCGGCGTCGAGCTCGTCACCGGCGACGCCGTGACGACGATCGAGCGTGATGCCCGGGGCGGACGCGCCGTCACCGGCTCCGGCCGCGCGCTCGAGTTCGACCGCCTCGCCCTGACGACGGGCGCGGTCAACCGCACGCTTCCCCTCGACGGCGCCGACCTCGAGCGCGTCCACTCGGTGCGCACCCTGACCGACGCCGACCGGTTGGCGCCGCGGCTCCGGGTCGCCCGCGAGGTCGTCGTCGTGGGGGGTGGCTTCATCGGGCTCGAGATCGCCGCGAGCGCCCGCGCCCTCGGCGCCGCCGTGACCGTCCTCGAGGCGAGCGACCGCCTTCTCGGCCGCTCGGTCACTCCGCTGCTGTCCGACACGGTCCGGGCCGCGCACGAGCGCCGCGGCACGCGGGTCCTGCTGGGCGCCAGCGCTGTCGGCCTCATCGGCGAGGACGGGCACGCGGTGGGGGTCGCGCTGGCCGACGGCTCCGTGCTGGATGCCGACGTCGTGGTCGTCGGCGTCGGCGTCGACCCGCGCACCGACCTCGCCGCCCAGCTCGGGCTGACGGTCGACCCGCGCGGGATCGTCGTCGACGAGCACGCCCGCACCTCGGACGGGATCACCGTCGCGGCCGGCGACTGCGCCGTCGGACCCAACCCCTTCGCCCGGGGGCTGGTCGGACCGACCCGGCTCGAGAGCGTGGCACACGCCACCGACCAGGCACGCGCTGCGGCAGCGACGCTCACGGGGCGCCCGGCGGCATACGCGTCCGTGCCGTGGTTCTGGAGCGACCAGGGTGACCTGCGGCTGCAGATCGCCGGCCTACCCCACGGCGCCGACCACACCGTCGTTCGCGGCGATCCTGCGGCAGAGCGGTTCTCGCTCCTCAGCTACCGGGACGGGTTGCTCATCGCCATCGAGTCGGTGGGGAGCCCGACGGACTACCTCGCCGTGAAGAGGGCGCTCGAGAAGGGTATGACGATTCCGGCCGATTCCGCGGCGGAATCCTCCGTCCCGCTCAAGCGGCTCATCACGAGGGGACGAGACACCCGCTCGCCCTGACGCGCCCGGCGCCGGAGCCTGCGCTAGCGTGGGTCGTCGCCCAACGAAGGGACTGATCGCATGCACGCTCTGGCGGGTCTGCCCACCGCAGGCACCCTGATCAACGCCAATCCCGTCGACTACGTCATCATCGCCCTCTACTTCGTCTTCGTCCTCGGCATCGGGGTCATGGCACGGCGATCGGTGTCCGACTCGATCGACTTCTTCCTCTCCGGGCGGTCGCTCCCGGCCTGGGTCACCGGCCTCGCCTTCATCTCGGCGAACCTCGGTGCCGTCGAGATCATGGGCATGTCGGCCAACGGGGCCCAGCTCGGCATCTCGGCCGTGCACTACTTCTGGGTGGGGGCCATCCCCGCCATGCTCTTCCTCGGCGTCGTGATGATGCCCTTCTACTACGGCTCCAAGGTGCGCTCGGTCCCCGAGTTCATGTTCCGCCGTTTCGGCACGGGCGCCCACCTCGTCAACGCGATCAGCTTCGCCTTCGCACAGCTGCTCATCGCCGGCGTCAACCTCTACCTGCTCGGCTCGATCGTGCATGCGCTGCTCGGCTGGCCGCTGTGGGTGACGCTGCTCGTCGCGGCCGCCATCGTGCTGTCCTACATCACGCTCGGCGGCCTCTCCGCGGCGATCTACAACGAGGTGCTCCAGTTCTTCGTCATCGTCGCCGCGCTGCTGCCGCTGACCCTCATCGGCCTGAACCGCGTGGGCGGCGTGCAGGGCCTCAAGGACAAGATCACCGAGTTCGCATCCACACCCGCCGCGGTGGCCGCGAAGGTCCCCTCCGCCGAACAGCAGCTCCACTCGTGGCCGGGCCAGGCGCTCTCCGGCTTCGACTCACCGTTCTGGTCGGTGGTCGGCATCGTGTTCGGCCTGGGCTTCGTGCTGTCCTTCGGCTACTGGACGACGAACTTCGTCGAGGTCCAGCGCGCCATGGCGTCCAACTCGATCTCGGCGGCGCGCAAGACGCCCATCATCGGGTCCTTCCCCAAGATGTTCGTGCCCTTCATCGTCATCGTGCCGGGCATGATCGCCGCCGTCCTCGTCAAGGAGATCGGCCAGCTCAAGGCCGGTGGCACGCCCCCCGGCGGCGCGTCCGGCGAGGGCGTCAAGTACAACGACTCCCTGCTGCTGCTGATGCGCGACATCCTGCCCAACGGCCTGCTCGGCGTCGCGATCGCCGGCCTGCTCGCCGCGTTCATGGCCGGCATGGCCGCCAACATCTCGGCCTTCAACACCGTCTTCAGCTACGACCTGTGGCAGCGCTACATCCGCAAGGACCACAGCGACGACTACTACCTGCGCATCGGGCGTCTCGCAACGGTGGGTGCGACGGTCATCGCGATCTTCACGGCGATCGTGGCGAGCTCGTTCAGCAACATCATGGACTACCTCCAGACGCTCTTCGGGTTCTTCAACGCCCCGCTCTTCGCGACGTTCATCCTCGGCATGTTCTGGAAGCGGATGACCGCAACCGCCGGCTGGGTCGGCCTCTCGGCCGGAACGCTCTCGGCCGTGCTCGTCGCCTTCCTCAGCGAGGACGCGTTCGGGACCCTCAGCCTCGGGGTCATCCCACTGAAGGGCCAGGGCGCCGCGTTCGTCGCAGCCTCCGCGGCCTTCGTCGTCGACATCGCGCTGAGTGTCGTCGTGTCCCTCGTGACCGAGCCCAAGCCGGCCGGCTCGCTGCGCGGCCTCGTCTACTCCGAGACGCCACGGGAGGACCTCGTGGACCCGGAGGAGCGCAAGCTGCCGTGGTTCCGCCGCACGCTGCCCCTCGCCGGCATCTCGCTCGGCATGGTCATCATCCTCAACTTCTTGTTCTGACAGGAGCTCCGACATGAGTGACTCCCACGATCTCGACTCCTCTGCCGCCGGCGGGAAGCGCGGCCAGAAGCACACGGCCGGCGCCTTCGACATCCGCAACTTCATCGGCGCCCTGCTCGGCCTCTACGGCGTGATCCTGACGCTGCTCGGGATCTTCGGGGACAAGGCCTACGACCGCACGGGCAACGTCAACGCCAACCTCTACGCCGGCATCGTCCTGCTCGTCATCAGTGCGTTCTTCATCGTGTGGGCGAGGATCAAGCCGATCGTCGTCCCCGCGCACGTCGAGCCCGTCGACGACGACCCCTCACGACCGGCTCCGAAGCGTCGGCCGACCGGCCACTGACCCACCCGCAGCCCTCGCGACCTCGCAGCCCGTCCCCCGTCCCAGACGGTCAGGACGGGCTGCGGCGTCTCGGGCGCGGCTGACAGACGGGGCAGGAGAACGAGGAGCGGTTCATGAACTGCTCGCGGCGCATGATGGCACCGCACCGGTCGCACGGGGTGCCCGCGCGTCCGTATGCGTGGAGCGAGCGGTCGAAGTAGCCGCTCGCCCCGTTGACGTTGACGTAGAGCGCGTCGAAGCTCGTGCCGCCGTGGCCGAGCGCCTCCGCCATGACGTCCCGGGCGTGGTCGAGGATCCTGGCGAGCGCCGGCTTGGTCAGGGACGAGCAGAGGCGCTCGCCGTGCACCTGGGCGCGCCAGAGAGCCTCGTCTGCGTAGATGTTGCCGATGCCCGACACGAGGGTCTGGTCGAGCAGGGCCCGCTTGACGGCGCTGTCGCGCTGCTTCATCCGGCGCACGACGGCGGCCTGGTCGTAGGCCGGCTCGAAGGGGTCGGGCGCGATGTGCGCAACCGACTCCGGGATGCCGTCGGGCCGCAGCGGTGACAGGGCCAGACCGCCGAACGTGCGCTGGTCGACGAACCTCAGCTGCGGGCCGTCGTCGGCGAAGTCGAAACGGGCGTGGCAGTGCTTCTCCAGCGGCGCGTCAGCCGGCTCGACGAGCATCTGCCCGCTCATCCCCAGGTGGACGATGAGGGCGTCCTCGCCGTCGAGGGCGAGCCAGAGGTACTTCCCGCGACGCGAGGCCGCGGTGACGGTCACGTCGTGAAGCCGTGCGGAGAGGTCGTCGGGACCGGCGTCGTGGCGACGGGCCACCCGCACCCCCGTGATCCGAGCGCGAGTGACGTGGCGACCCACGACGTGGTCCTCGAGACCACGGCGCACGACCTCGACCTCGGGCAGCTCCGGCACGAGGCGTCAGGTCGGGCTGGGGCCCGCGGTGTCGGCCGCGGGTCCGGACGTGCCCCGACGGTCGTCGAGCGTGTGCCAGGCCTCCTTGGCCGCCTTCTGCTCGGCCTCCTTCTTCGACCGGCCGTGACCCTCGCCGAGGACCTCCTCGCCGACGACGACGCGGGCGTGGAACTCCTTCTCGTGGTCCGGCCCCTGCTCACCGACGCGGTACTCCGGGGACCCGAGCGCCGAGCCGGCCGCCATCTCCTGCAGGCTCGTCTTCCAGTCGAGTCCGGCCCCGAGCGTGGCGGCCTCCTCGATGAGGGGGTCGAAGTGGTGGTGCACGAAGCGCGCGGCGAAGTCGATGTCCGTCGAGAGGAACACGGTGCCGATGAGCGCCTCGAGGGTGTCGGCCAGGATCGAGGCCTTGTCGCGGCCGCCGGTCGCCTCCTCGCCCTTGCCGAGCATGACGTACTGCCCGAGGTCGAACATCCGGGCGACGTCGGCGAGCGCGCGCATGTTGACGACGGCCGCGCGCAGCTTGGCCAGCTGCCCCTCGGCCAGGTCCGGGTGCTCGCGGTAGAGCGACTCGGTGACGACGAGACCCAGCACGGAGTCACCGAGGAACTCGAGACGCTCGTTGTTGGGCAGGCCACCGTTCTCGTAGGCGTACGAGCGGTGCGTCAGGGAACGCAGCAGCAGCGGCTCGTCGATGTCCCGGCCGACCACCTCACGGAGGTGGGCGATCAGAGCATCGACGGGCCGCTGCGGCACCGCCGGAACACCCCCAGCGCCAAGGTCGCTCATGGGGCTGCTCACGGTGTGATCAGGCCTGGTGCTCGGTGCGCTCGGCAACGGCGTAGTGACGGCCCTTGTACGTGCCACACGAGGGGCACGCGATGTGCGGCTGGGTCGCCGCACCGCACTGCGGGCACGTGGTGAGCGTCGTCGGCGTTGCCTTCCAGTTCGCACGACGCGAACGGGTGTTGGAGCGCGACATCTTCCGCTTCGGGACAGCCACGTCAGTTCCTCTTCTCTTGCGGGTCGTCGCTCAGCAGTCCACTGAGGGACGACCACCTCGGGTCGATCACTTCATGATGATGGTCCGGGTCTTCCGCGAGGTGCATCCCACACTCGGAACACAACCCCGGGCAGTCAGGCCGGCACACCGGTTGGAACGGCAGCGTCGGCACGACAGCGTCCCGGAGCACGGGCTCGAGGTCGATGAGGTCACCGACCAGCTCGTGCACCTCGTCCTCGTCCGAGTCGGCTCCCACCTCGTGGTGGTGCGCCGCCCGGTCGGCGTAGGCGAACAGCTCCTGAAAGCGCCCCTCGACAGCGAGCTCGAGAGGATCCAGGCACCGCACGCACGCGCCGGTCGCCGTGGCACTGACCGAACCCGTCACGAGGACACCTTCGACGACGGACTCCATCCGCACCTCGACCGCGACCGGCTGGCCGGATGTGATCGAGATGATGTCGGTTCCGAGGTCGTCGGGCAACGTGACCGTGCGCGAGAGCTCGAGCATCGTCCCGGGTCGCCGAACCAGCTCCCTGGTGTCGAGCACCAGAGAAGAACGGGGATCAGGACGGTCCATGGCTCCTGCGCACAGTAGAGGATTCGGTCCGCGCCAAGACGGACGTGGACCGACCTCCAAGGCTACTAGAGGGGCGCCGTGCGCCCAAATCAGACGAGACGCCCGCTCAGGGCCGCGAGCACCGGGTCCGGGACGAGGCCGGAGACGTCCCCGCCGTAGCGCACGACCTCCTTGACGAGCGAGCTGGAGACGTGGGCCAGCGTCGGGTCGGCAGCGAGGAAGAGCGTCTCGACGCCGGTGAGGTGACGGTTCATGTTCGCCATGGGCAGCTCGTAGGAGAAGTCGGTGCCGCCGCGCAGCCCCTTGACCATCGTCGCCGCACCGACCTCCCGACAGACGTCGACGACCAGCGTCTCCGCCCAGGCGCCGATGCGCACGTTGGGCAGGTGGCCGACGGACTGCTCGATGAGGGCGGTGCGCTCCTCGATGCCGAACGTGCCCTGTTTGCCCGGGTTGTGCAGGATCGCCACCACGACCTCGTCGAACAGCCTGCTGGCCCGGGTCACCACGTCGACGTGACCGTTGGTGATCGGGTCGTAGGAGCCGGGACACACACAGCGGCGCGCTTCGCTCGTCACGCGCCCAACCTACCGTCCGGTTCGTCGCCGTCGCGGGAGCCTCACGCCACGACGTCGCCCGGGGTCGGCTCGGCGAACCACACCGCGGTCTCGCCGTAGCGCTTCTCGCCCGAGAGCTCGAGTCCGTCCGGCCAGGTGGGCTGCGGGGACCGGCTGGAGCGCTCGACGACGACGAACGCGTCCGGGGCGAGCCACTGGCGCTCGACCAGGGCCGCCAGCACCGCGGCGAGGGCGTCCTCGGTCACGTCGTAGGGCGGGTCGAGCAGCACGAGGTCCATGCGGACGCCGGCGGGTGGACCCGCGGCAACCGCTCGCTCGACGGTGTCGGCGAGGACCCGGACCCCGGGGTGGCCCACGACACCGACGTTGCTGTGGATGACCTTCGCGGCCTTCCGGTCCGACTCGACGAGCAGCACCAGCGCGGCCCCGCGGCTGGCCGCCTCGAGCCCGAGGGCGCCGGAGCCGGCGTAGAGGTCGAGGACCTGGGCGCCCTCGAGCAGCCCGCGATGCTCGAGGCGGCTGAAGAGGGCCTCCCTCACCCGGTCCGACGTCGGTCGGGTCGATGACCCCGGGGGTGTCTGCAGACGCCGTCCACCGGCGACACCGCTGATGATGCGCGTCATCTCAGCCTCGCTCGAGCCATACGGCCTGGTCCTCGTCGAGCCGCATCGCCACGGCTGCGGCGAGCGCCGGGTGCTCACGCAGCTCGGGATCACGGTCGACGAGGGCGAAGGCGTCCTCGCGGGCGTCGGCGATGATCTGCTCGTCCTCGAGGCGGCCGAGGCGCAGGTGCCGGACCGAGTTGCCCCGTCCGCTCTGTCGTGCGCCGAGAACGTCGCCCTCGCGGCGCAGCAGCAGATCGGCCCGGGCGAGCTCGAACCCGTCGGTCGTCGCAGCGACCTGGTCGAGGCGCTCGGCCGCCCGCTCCCCCGCGCCCTGGGTCATGAGCAGGCAGAGGCCGGGCACCGCACCACGACCGACGCGGCCGCGGAGCTGGTGCAGCTGGGAGATGCCGAAACGGTCGGCGTCGACGACGACCATGACCGAGGCGTTCGGCACGTCGACGCCGACCTCGATGACGGTCGTCGCAATGAGCACGTCGATCTCGCCCGCGGAGAAGGCGCGCATCGTGGCGTCCTTGGCGTCGGGGTCGAGACGGCCGTGCAGCACACCGATGCGCACACCCTCGAGGGCCGGGGTGGCGCGCAGGGTGCTGAGCATCGCGTAGACGCCGGTGAGCTCCTTCGCTGGCGCGTCCGGCTCGCCGTCCGGCCCCGCCTCGTCGTCGCCGTCCCAGTGCGCGTCCCAGCCGGCGTCCTCGTCGGACGTGTCCCGGGAGAGCGCCGGCGCCGAGCCCGGCTCGTCGTCGACGTCACCGATGCGGGGACACACGACGTAGGCCTGGTGCCCCTTGGCGACCTCCTCGGCCACGCGCTGCCACGTGCGGTCGACCCAGCCGGGCTTGTCGGCGTCGACGACGTGCGTCGCGATGGGCGAACGTCCGCGGGGCAGCTCGCGCAGCGTGGAGGTCTCCATGTCGCCGAAGACGGTCATGGCCACGGTGCGCGGGATCGGCGTCGCGGTCATGACGAGCACGTGGGGAGGACGGATGCCCTTCTCGCGCAGCGCGTCCCGCTGCTCGACACCGAACCGGTGCTGCTCGTCGACGACGACGAGCGCGAGGTCGGCGAACTGGACGTGCTTCTGGATCAGGGCGTGGGTCCCCACGACGATGCCGGCCCCGCCCGACGCGGCCTCGAGGAGGGAGCGCTTGCGCGCTGCGGCGTTCTGGCTGCCGGTGAGCAGGGCCACGGTGGTGCCGAACTCGGAGCCGCCGAGCATCCCGCCCTGCGCGAGGTCGCCGAGCATGGCCGTGATCGACCGGTGGTGCTGGGCGGCCAGCACCTCGGTCGGGGCGAGCAGCGCGGCCTGGCCGCCGGCGTCGATGGCGGCCAGCATCGCCCGCAGGGCGACGACCGTCTTGCCCGAGCCGACCTCCCCCTGCAGCAGCCGGTGCATCGGTCGCTCGGACGCGAGCTCGGTCGCCAGGACCTCGCCGATCTCGCGCTGTCCCCCCGTCAGCTCGAAAGGCAGCCGGGCGTCGAAGGCCGCGAGCAGGCCTCCCGGGCGTGGTGGCCTTGGCGTCGCGAGCTCGGACTCAGCGGCCTTGCGGCGCTGGGCGAGGATCGTTTGGAGCACGAAGGCCTCGTCGAACTTGAGCCGGTCGAGGCCCCGGGCGGGCTGGTCGTCGACGGCCGGGCGGTGGACGAGTTCGAGCGCGACGGCACGGTCGACGAGGCCGCGCGCCACGCGTACGTCGTCGGGGACGGGCTCACGGATGCGGTCGACCGTGTCGAGCGCGGCGTGGACGAGTTTGCGCAGCCGCAATGAGTTGAGCTTGCCCGTCGTGGAGTAGACCGGCACGCGGTGCGTGCGGTACCACTCGACCGCGGCCTCCCCCGCCTCCTCGTCGTCGAAGAGCTCGTACTCCGGGTGCGTCAGCTGCAGGCGACGACCGTAGGCGCCGATCTGCCCGACGAAGAAGCCGCGCGCACCCGGCTGGAGCTTGCCCTCGTGGCCGTAGGCACTGAAGAAGGTCACGTCGAGCTCGTTGCCGAGGTCGTCGCCGATGGCGACCGTCAGCATCTTGCCCCGACGGTTGCGCATGGACCGGGTCGTCGCCTTCTTGACCTCGGCCACGACGAGGACGTCCTCGCCGACGTGCAGCGACGAGAGGTCGGTCAGCTGGCCGGGTCGGACGTAGCGCCTCGGCACGAACTCGAAGAGGTCGGCCACGCTCAGCAGGCCCTTGGTGCGGGCGAGCTGCTCGGCCTCGTTCTTCTTGACGAGCTTGGTCAGCGGCGAGTCCTCGGTGAGCACGGGCACCTCACTCCACCCCCAGCAGCACGGGATAGACGGCCTGTCCACCGTCGATGAGCGACACCTCGATGCCGTGCTGGTCGCGGCGGGCCTCGTCGGCGACGGCAGGCAAGAGGCCGTCCGGCGCGTCGATGCCGGCAACCACGGTGACGAGCTCGCCTCCGCTCGCGAGGAGCCGCCGGACGACCTCGCGGGTCACGTCGAGCTGGTCGGAACCGACGATGACGACGTCGCCGTCGACGACCCCGAGGACGTCGCCCGCCTGGCACGGGCCACCGCTCGTGAGCGCCGCCCGGTTGGCGACGGTGACCGCGCCGTGCCGGGTGGCCGACGCGGCTGCCTGCATCGCCAGGACGTTGGCCGAGGCGGCGGCGGCCGGCTCGAAGACGGCGAGCGCGGCGATGCCCTGGACGGCGGTGCGCACGTGGACGAGGTGCGCCTCGATGCCGTCGTCGGCGACCGCGCGCACTGCTGCCGCCGCGGCGAGGAGCGTGTCGCCGTCGTTGGGCAGGACGACGACGCCCGACGCGCCCCGGGCGTGCTGCTCGCGGATCGCGCTGATGAGTCCGCCGGTGGAGGCTCTCCGGCCGGGGCCGGAGCGCACGACGACCGCACCGGCATCCTCGAAGAGGCCTTCGAGGCCGACGCCGGCCGCGCAGGCCACGATCGCGGCACCCGAGCGCGGCGACCCGGTGCGTCCCTCGGACGGTTCGACCCTGCGGCCGAGGCCGTGGGCTCCCGCGAGGCGCGTGATGCGCACACGATGCGGCCGCCCCGCCTCGATGCCGGCCTCGACGGCCGCGCCGGCGTCGTCGACGTGCGCATGGACGTTCCACTCGCCGTCCCCACCGACCACGAGCACGGAGTCACCGAGCTGCACGAGGCGGCTGCGCAGGACGTCCACCGCCGCGTCGTCGGAGTCGGCGAGGAAGTACATCACCTCGTACTCGGGCATGCCCTCCTCGTCGGAAGCCGCGCTCGGGTGGACGTCGTGGGCAGCACCAGGCAGGTCGGGACGACGCCGGAAGCGACGGTCCGAGTCGTCGGCCCCCGAGCGCGCACGCTGTCCGGCGCAGACGCGCTCGAGACACTCGAGCAGCACGACGAGTCCCGCGCCGCCGGCGTCGACGACGCCGGCGCGCGCGAGCACCGCGAGCTGCTCCGGGGTGCGTGCGAGCGCCTCCCGCGAGGCCTCGACCGCCGCCAACGCGACGTCGTGCACGCTCACGGCAGCGTGGTCGGCCGAGTCACCACCGGACGGGGGGACACGACTCACGTCGTGGGCGGCATACGAGGTCGGTGATCCCCCGGCGTGCTGGGCGATCTGGTGGGCAGCACGCTCGGCGGCCTCTGCCATCGCGCTGGCGACGGTGAGGATGGTCCCCTCCTTGGGGTCGGTCACGGCTTGACGCGCGCGCACCTCGGCGTGGCGCAGTCCAGCAGCCAGGATGCGGCCGTCGATCCGGGCGGCACCCGCACAGCCCTCGGCCAGGCCGCGGGCCAGCTGGCTGAGGATGACCCCGGAGTTGCCCCGAGCGGTCCACAGCAGGTGCTTGGCGAAGACCGACAGCAGCTCGTCGGCGGTGGTGACGTCGGCGGTGGCCAGGGTGCGCTCGACCGCCCCGTCGAAGGTGAGGTAGAGGTTCGTGCCCGTGTCGCCGTCGGGCACGGGAAAGACGTTCATGGCGTCGATCTCGACCCGTCGGGCGGCGAACAGCGAACGCGTCAGAACCGCCCAGCGGCGCACGGCGACGAGGTCGAGCGAGGTCAGGGGCCCGTCGGGCGGCGGCGTGGCGCCGGACATCGGACCTCCTGCTCGTCGTGCGTGACCTGGCGTCTGGACATCGGACGGGTAGCGGGCTCGCCGATCTCGGCAGGCTAGCGCCTCGCTCGGACGGTCGCATGCACCGCTCCGGCCCGGACGGAGGCAGCTAGCGTGGTCACCGTGTCGAGTCCCTCCCCCGCCCGCCACCGCAAGTCGTGGTCCGACGCCCCCTCCGGCTTCTTCGAGGCCGAGGCTGCCGGCCTGCGGTGGCTCGCGCAGGCAGAGCCCAACGGTGGCGCACGAGTCGTCGAGGTCTGCGGCGTGGGCACCGACCACATCGAGCTGACACGCCTTCGACCCGCCCGCCCCACCGCCGAGGCCGCAGAGGCACTCGGGCGGGGCCTCGCCGTCACCCACGGCGCGGGCGCCACGGCTTTCGGGTCCCCACCGCCCGGCTGGGCCGGTGACGCCTGGATCGGACGGCAGCCGCAGACCAACGAGCCGACTCCGTCGTGGGGCCTGTTCTACGCGGAGCAGCGGGTGCGCCCGTTCGTGCGTCGGGCACTCGACCGCGGGCACCTCGACGAGGCCGGCGCCCGCGCCGTCGACCGGGTCTGCGACCGTCTGACGGCCGGGGACTTCGACGACGACCGACCGCCTGCGCGCATCCACGGCGACCTGTGGTCGGGCAACGTCCTCTTCACCCCGGACGGCGCCGTCCTCATCGACCCGGCCGCCCACGGCGGGCACGGACTCACCGACCTCGCGATGCTGGCCCTCTTCGGCTGCCCGGGCCTCGACCGCGTCGCGGCCGCCTACGAGGAGGCCGCCGGGCTCGACGCCGGCTGGCGCGACCTCGTCGGGCTCCACCAGCTGCACCCTCTCGCCGTGCACGCGTCGTCGCACGGCCCCGCGTATGCCGTCCAGCTCGTCGAGGCCGCCCGCGCCTTCGCGTGAGGGGCGGTGCGCCCGCCTGCGGCGCCGTTTTGTCGTCCGAGCGACTCGTCGGCTACTCTTTACCGGTTCCCCCCGTGCACTTCGGGGTGACGCGCGCCCTCGTGTGCGTCGACCCGATCCGGTGGTGGAGCTCAGCATTTCGTCAACATCGAACTTCAGGAGATACCCGTGGCTGCCAACTGCGACGTCTGCGGCAAGGGACCGAGCTTCGGTCACAACATCTCGCACTCGCACCGCCGCACCAAGCGCCGCTGGAACCCCAACATCCAGCGCGTTCGGACGCTGGTGGACGGTGTGACGCCGAAGCGACTCAACGTCTGCACCTCCTGCCTCAAGGCGGGCAAGGTCGTTCGCTGAACGTCCCTCACCAACGTTGAGAGGTCGGTCCCCACAACGGGGGCCGGCCTTTCCTCTTGCCCGGCGCGTCCTCCCGCTCGTCGTGCGCTCCTCCCCCACCTGCCGGCGGCGGTGACCGACGGACCGGGCACGCGGCATACGCGATCGGGAACGCAGCGGCCCCGACCGCGGGTCAGCCGTTGCGGAAGTGGTCCCACCCGGTGTGGCTGACGTGGCGGCCGTCCACGAGGATGCCGGCAGGCTCGTCCTCCCCGGGCGCCCGGACGGACCCGACCACCCGCCATCCGTCCGGCAGCGCGTCCTCCGGGAAGGTCGCGAGCAGCGAGTGCTCCTCGCCGCCGGCGAGCACGCAGTCGAGCGCCGCCTCGGCCCCGACCGCTCCGGCCAGGGCGTCGACGTCGCCCGCGAGCGCCTGCAGGTCGAGGTCGATGACGACGTGGCTCGCCCGAGCGATGCGCCCACCGTCGCGCAGCAGCCCGTCGCTGACGTCGAGCATGGCCGTCGCACCAGCGGCGGACGCCTCTGGCCCGGCGGCGAGCGGCGGTGCCGGACGTCGCTGGCGCTCGACCGCGAGCGGGAGCCGGTCGACCGCCTCGGCCTTCAGCAGCCGCAGGCCGGCGTCGGCGAGACCGAGCGACCCGTGCACCGCGAGGACGTCACCGGCCCGCGCGCCCGATCGGAGCACCGGGTCACCCGCGAGTCGGCCGAGGGCGGTGACCGAGACCATGACGACCCCGGTGGGCGCCGACGACAGGTCGCCGCCGAGCACCGCCACCCCGGCTGCCCGGCACGCCTCGGCCAGACCCCGCACGTGGTCGAGCACCCACTCGAGGGAGAGCTCGGGGTCGGCGACGAGGGTGACGAGGACACCGGTCGGACGTCCGCCCATCGCCGCGACGTCGGCGAGGTTCTGCGCCACGACCTTGTGACCGATGTCGGCCCCCGACGACCACGCGTCCAGCCAGTCGCGGCCCAAGACCACGGTGTCGGTCGTGGCGATGATGCGCTCCGAGCCGACCAGCACGGCAGCGTCGTCGCCGGGCGGTACGAGGAGGTCGTCGCCCGCCGGGAATCCCGGCAGGATGCGTGCGAGCAGCTGGTCCTCGTCCAGCGAGCGCAGCGGTGTGCCGCCCGTCATCATCGGCCCTCGCTGGAGCCGGTCGACGTTCGGCACGGGATCACACACCCTTTCGATGGAGGACCCTCGGGGGCCCGGTTTCCAGGGGACGTGAGGCCCCATGGCAAGGTAGCGTCAGGGCACGGCCGCAGTCACACTGAGGCCTGCCGTTCCGACCGGTCGTGCCGTGGCACCGTGCCCGTGCTCGACCGTCCAACGATCGACACACAGTGAGGTGACACGTGGTCCAGGCCTACATCCTGATCCAGACCGAAGTCGGCAAGGCCGCGACCGTGGCGGAGGCGATCGCCGGGATCTCCGGCGTGACTCTCGCCGAGGACGTGACGGGTCCCTACGACGTCATCGCCCGCGTCGAGGCCTCCAACGTCGACGACCTCGGTCGTCTCGTCATCGCGAAGCTCCAGGACGTCCCGGGCATCACGCGGACCCTGACCTGCACGGTCGTCCACGTCTGAGGCCGGCCCCCTGACCGGACGCACGTCCTTCACGACGGCGGCGCTGATCGGCGCCGCCGTCGTGCTGTCCGCGTGCACGCGCGCACCGGAGGTGGCACTCGCGCCGCAGGCGTCGGCGCCGGTGTGCTCGTCCGCTGCCTGGCCGGGCGACGTCAGCGGCCACCCCCGCGTCGCCACGCAGCCCGACGACCGGTCGGTGGCGGCGTGGGGCGATCCGGCCATCATCGCGCGCTGCGGACTCGACCCGCTCGCTCCGACGACGCAGGACTGCGTCACCGTCGACGGGGTCGACTGGGTCGTGCGGCAGCTCACCGACGGCTCGGCTGCCACGACCTACGGCCGCGACCCCGCGATCGAGGTGCTCGCGCCGGGGTCCTACGGAGCCGTGCCCCTGCTCCTGCCGGCGTTCACGGCCGTCGCGAGGTCCCTGCCCGCGAACGGCCGGCACTGCTCCTGAGGGCGTATGCCGTGTGGCCGGGCGACGAGGCCGTCAGCGCAGGCCGGTGCGGCGCTCCAGGGCGAGCGACACGAGCTCGTCGATGAGGTCGGGGTACTCCAGGCCCGAGGCCGCCCACATCCGGGGGTACATCGAGTGCGGGGTGAAGCCCGGCATCGTGTTGATCTCGTTGATGACGACACGGCCGTCGTCGGTGTAGAAGCAGTCGACGCGCGCGAGCCCCTCGCACCCCAGCGACTCGAAGGCCTCGGCGGCGAGGCGCCGCACCTCCTTGGCGACCTCCTCCGGCACGTCGGCCGGACAGCTGAGGTCGACGTCGGCCTCGGCGAGGTACTTCGCCTCGAAGTCGTAGAAGGCGTGGTTGTCGTGGATGGCGATCTCGCCCACCTCGGACGTGCGCGGTCCGGACGTGCCGTGGCCCTCGAGCACCGCGCACTCGATCTCGCGCCCGGCGATGCCTTCCTCGACGAGGACCTTCGGGTCGTGCTCGCGCGCGACCTCGATCGCGGCCTCGAGCCCGGCAGGATCGTCGACACGGGTGATCCCCATGGACGAGCCGGCCCGCGCCGGCTTGACGAAGAGCGGGTAGCGCAGGCCGGCGCAGGCGTCCATGGCTGCCGCCCGGTCGGTGCGCCACGCGCGGTCGGTGATGACGGCATACGGCCCGACCGGGAGGCCGTGCCCGGCGAAGACCACCTTCATGTAGTGCTTGTCCATGCCCGCTGACGAGGCGAAGACCCCGGAGCCGACGTAGCGGACGTCCGAGAGCTCGAGGAAGCCCTGGAGCGTGCCGTCCTCACCGAAGGGGCCGTGCAGCAGCGGGAAGACGACGTCGACCTGCCCGAGCTCCCGGGGCGGCCGACCCGCCTCGAGGACGGTGAGCGCGTTCTCACGCGTCGACAGCGGCAGGACGACGTGCGCGGCACTCGGCTCGACCTCGGGCGTGCGGCTCGCCGTCAGCTCGAAGCGGCTCGGGTCGTCAGCGGCGAGGACCCACTGGCCGTCGCGGGAGATGCCGATCGGCACGACGTCGTACTTGCTCCGGTCGATCGCCCGGAGCACCCCTGCTGCGGTGGCGCAGGAGACGGCGTGCTCCGAGGAACGTCCTCCGAAGACGATGGCGACGCGGGGGCGGCGGCTCGGCTGTTCGGGCTGGGGCTGGTCCGTGGTCATCAGACGAGACTCTATCCCGACCTTCCGGACCCCCTCGTACGCTGACGGCGTGGTCAGGGATGAGGATTCGCAGCAGATGCAGGTCGAGACGTTCCTCGTGGCGTCCGGTCGCCCGGAGCGCTCCCCGGGTGCTTCCGTGAACGTGCCCGTGGAGCTCACCTCCACGTATGCCGCCGACGGCTCCGTCAACTACGCCCGGTCAGGCAACCCCACGTGGAACGCCTTCGAGGAGGCCCTCGGAGGCCTCGAGGGCGGTCGCGCGCTCGTGCACGCCTCTGGGATGGGAGCCATCTCGGCAGCGCTGTCGCTCGTCCCCTCCGGGGGCACGGTCGTCGCGCCCGACACGACGTACAACGGGACCGGCGACCTGCTCGCCGCCCACGAGGCGGCCGGCGGCACCGTCGTACGCGTTCACGCCACCGACACGGCCGGGTTCCGCGACGCCCTCGAGTCGGCCGACCTGCTGTGGCTCGAGTCGCCCACGAACCCGCTCATGGACGTCACGGAGCTCGACGTCGTGCTCGCCCGCGCGCGTGAGCTCGGGGTGACGAGCGTCGTCGACAACACGCTCTCGACGCCGCTGCTGTGCCGACCGCTGTCGCTCGGTGCCGACGTCGTCGTGCACTCGGTGACGAAATACCTCTCAGGACACAGCGACGTCGTGCTCGGTGCGACCGTCGTGGCCGACACGGACCGGGGCCGTGAGATCGGCGAGCGCCTGCGTCGCCACCGCACCCTGCACGGGGCGATCGCGGGGCCGATGGAGGTCTTCCTCGCCCTCCGCGGGCTGCGCACGCTCTCGGTGCGGTTCGAGCGGGCCAGCGCCACCGCCGCCGAGCTGGCCCGACGGCTCGCGGCCCACCCGTCCGTGGCGCGGGTCCGGTACCCGGGGGCCGGCGCCATCCTGTCGATCGACGTCGCGGGCGACGCCGAGGCAGCGGAACGGGTGTGTGCCGCCACTCGGCTCTGGCTGCACTCGACGAGCCTCGGGGGCGTGGAGTCCCAGGTCGAACGCCGCCGTCGCCACCCCTCGGAGTCCGAGCAGGTGCCGGTCAACCTGCTGCGCCTCTCCGTCGGCATCGAGCACGTCGACGACCTCTGGGCCGACCTCGCCCGGGCCCTGGACGCCGCCTCAGTCGGTCTCTGAGATTCTCCTCAGAATCGTCCGGGAGAGTGGGCGTGCCGCAGCGACCCTGCGTCGTCGTCGCCTCCCATCTGAAGGATCCGTTCCGTGAGCAACCTGCTCGACCTCAGCACCGCCCTGTTCCTGCGCGTCAACGACTTCGCGCGCACCTCGACGTGGTTGCATGCGCCGGCCGTGGCCTACGCGAAGTACGGCCTCGTCGTGTTCGCGGCGCTGATCCTCGTGGGTGTCTGGCGGCGACGCGGGGACACTGACCGGCTGCTCGCCGCGGCGATCTGGGCAGGACTCGGGACCCTGCTCGCCGTCGCCGTGAACGTGCCCGTCGCTGCCGCGGTGGCCGAGGTCAGGCCGTATGCCGCGCACCCGGCGGCGCTCGTGCTCATCGACCGGACCACGGACTGGTCCTGCCCCTCTGACCACGCGGCGATGGCGGGAGCCGCCGCCGTCGGGCTCTTCATCGTGTCGAAGCGGCTGGGAGCCGTCGCGGTCGTCGCAGCGCTGCTCATGGCCGCCACCCGGGTCTACGTCGGCGCGCACTACCCCCACGACGTCGTGGCCGGGCTGCTGCTCGGTGCCGCGGTCGCCGGTCTCGGTTGGCTGCTGCTCCGCCGGCCGCTGACCTGGCTGGTGCACCGCGCGCGTTCGCTGCCCGTCGTGGACCGCGTGCTCGCACCCGACGCCCAGGAGGCGTGAGAACCCCGCCCTTTGGGCGCGTGCCGCGCCGGCCGACGACCGTTGGTCACTGAACCGTCCCGACACGCCGGCCGACACACCGGCCGAGGACGTATGCCGTGCAGCAACGGTCGTCCGTCGGCATCCGGCGGGTGCCGGCCGGCAGCGTCCGAGCTGACGGCAAGGCGGACCGGACTACGGGCTCAGCGCTTCTCGGCCTTGAGGTCACGGGACATGAGGCGCGGTCCCACCTCGCTGGCCGGGTGTCCGTCGCGGATGACGGCGACCACCTGCTCGCAGATCGGCATCTCGACGTCGTGCTGCTCGGCGAGGGTGAGGATCGACTCGCACGACTTGACCCCCTCGGTCGTCGTGCGCAGCTCGGCAGTCGCCTCCGCGACGGTCAGGCCGCGCCCGAGTCGCACACCGAAGCTGTGGTTGCGCGAGAGCGGGGACATGCATGTCGCGATGAGGTCGCCGACGCCGGCGAGCCCCATGAACGTCTGCGGGTCGGCGCCGAGCGCCAGACCGAGGCGAGTCGTCTCGGCCAGCCCGCGCGTGATGATCGTGGCCTTCGTGTTGTCACCGAAACCCATGCCCTCGGCCATGCCGGAGGCGAGGGCCACGACGTTCTTCGTCGCACCACAGACCTCGGCACCCGTGACGTCGGTGTCGGTGTAGGGCCGGAACCACGGCGTCGCGCACGCGGCGGCCACCCGTTCGGCCGTGGCCATGTCGCGGCACGCGACGACGGCGGCCGCCGGCTGCCGACGGGCGATCTCCGTGGCGAGGTTGGGCCCCGACACGACCACGACGCGGTCCTGCTCGACGTTCCCCGCCTCCGCGATGACCTCACTCATGCGCATCGTCGTGCCGAGCTCGACCCCCTTCATCAGGGAGACGACCGGCACGCCCGCGGGGATCGCGTGGCCCCACTGGGTCAGGTTGTCCCGCAGGGTCTGCGAGGGCACGGCGAGCACGACGACGTCGGCCTGCTCGAGCGCCTCGCCGGTGTCCACCGTGGCGCGGACCCTCGCCGGCAGCTCGAGCTCCGGCAGGTAGGCGTCGTTGCGCCCGGCGTTGACGGCGTCAGCGACCTCCCGCCGGCGGGCCCACATGGTGACGTCACAGCCGGCGTCCGCCAGGATCATCGCGAACGCGGTGCCCCAGTTGCCGCTGCCCAGGACGGCGACCCGCGTCACGAGTGCTTCCCGTCCGAGTCCTTCGATCGCCGGTGGCGCCCAATCTCATCGTGCTTCAAGGGGTTCCCGATCTCGGGGACACCGTGGGTGCGCGGGTCGAACCGCTCGGTGGGGCGCTTCTCGTCACGGAGCACCTCGAGCAGGTCGGTGATGCGGTCCATGAGCCGGTCGGTCGCCTCGCGAAGGACCAACGCGTCGAGGGGTCGACCGTAGAGGTCCGACAGGTCCACGGGCGGACCGGCATACATCATCATCGTCTTGCGCGGGAAGAGCGAGGGCCGGTGGCCGTACGGGGACAGGATCTCCTGTGCACCCCACTGCGCCACCGGGATCAGCGGGCAGCGCGTCTCGAGCGCGACCCGGGCGGCGCCGGTCTTGCCACGCATCGGCCACAGGTCGGGGTCGCGCGTGATGGTGCCCTCGGGGAAGATGCCCAGCGCCTTGCCGGCGCGCACGCCGTCGACCGCGGCGCGGTAGGAGTCGGTGGCGGCGACCGAGTTCCGGTACACCGGGATCTGGCCACACTTCTTCAGCAGCCACCCGACGACCGGGATCGCGAAGAGGCTGTCCTTGCCGAGGAAGTACGCTTCGCGGCCGCTGTCGAACATGAAGTGGGCGAAGACGATCGGGTCGACGTAGGAGATGTGGTTGGTCGACACGACGAACCCGCCTTCGGCCGGGATGTTCTCGAGGCCGCGCCAGTCGCGCTTCGTCACCCGCATCAACAGGGGCCGGAGCACGAACGCCACGGACCGGTAGGCCCAGGGCAGCCGCCTCTTGCGTGCGCCGGCAGTCACGTTGTCACGTCCTTCTCGTCGTGCACACGCCGGTCGACGTGGCTGGCCTTCATCTTGTCCACCTCGCGGCGCGGTGTCGAGCAGCAGCGCGGCGAGTGGGACGATATCGCCAGCATGTCGACCTCCTCCCCCATGTCCCCGCCGTACCCTCCGACCGGCCGGCCCACCCGCTGGCACGTCGTGGTCCCCGTCAAGGACACGAGCCACGGGAAGTCCCGCCTGGCCCGAGCGGTCGGCTCGGACCGCCCCGACCTCAGTGCTGCGATCGCCACCGACACGCTCTCGGCCGCCGTGCAGGCGGTCGCCCCCGGTCGCCTGGTCCTCGTCAGCAGCGACGAGGGCCTGTCCACCGCCTGGCGGGCGCGTGGGGTACACGTCGTGCCCGACCCGGGCACGGGCCTCAACGACGCCATCTGCGCCGGTATGCGTGCAGCCGGGCCCGGCGTGCCCGTGGCCGCCCTGCTCGGAGACCTCCCCGCGCTCGACGGCGACTCCCTGCGACTGGCCCTCGAGGCCGCGGGGCAGCACCGTGAGTCGTTCGTGCCGGACGCGGACGGGACGGGCACGGTGCTGCGCTGCGGCCGCGACTTCACCCCTCGCTTCGGCGCCGGCAGCGCCTCGCGCCACGAGGCCGACGGTGCGGTGCGCCTCGAGCTGCCGCTCCCGCGCCTGCGCACCGACGTCGACGACGCCCGGAGCCTGTCAGACGCGCGACGCCTGGGCCTCGGCCCGGCCACACGAGCCGTCCTGCAGCACCGAGCATCTGGTTGGATCAGGAGCATGCAGGCCACGGTCCACCGCTTCGATCCCGAGACCCACACCGGCAGCGTGCTGCGGGACGACGGCGTCGAGCTGGCGTTCGAGGCATCGGCCTTCGAGTCGAGCGGCCTCCGGCTGCTGCGTCTCGGCCAGCGGCTCACGGTCGAGGTCGTCGACGACCTCGTGGTCGCCCTTCACATCGTCGGGGTCGGTCCGGGGCAAGCCATCCGCTGACAGGCACGAGGGCCCGACCGTCAGACGGCCGGGCCCACGTCGCACTCACCGGCGGCCGAGCTCGGGCGCCGGGCTGTCGTCACCTGGAGGCGGTCTTCTTCGCGGTGGTCTTGCGAGCCGTCGTCTTCTTCGCAGCGGCCGTCCTGGACGCGGCGGCCTTGGTCGTCGCTGCCGTCTTGGCGGCGCCGGCCGTAACCGCCTTGGTCGTCGTGGCGCGCTTGGCCGGCGCAGCCTTCGTGGTGGCGGCGCGCGAGGCCGTCGCTGCCTTCGACGTCGCCGTCGTCCGCTTGGCGGTCGCCTTGGCCGGCGCAGCCTTCGTGGTGGCGGCGCGTGAGGCCGTGGCCGCCTTCGTCGTCGTCTTGCGAGCCGTCGTCCCGGACGCTGCAGCCTTGGTCGCGGTCGCGCGCTTGGCCGGAGCGGCCTTCGTCGCAGCGGCCTTCGACGTCGCGGCCTTCGACGTCGCGGCCTTGGACGTCGCCGTCGTCCGCTTCGCTGCGGCCTTGGCCGGGGCGGCCTTGGTGGCAGTCTTCCTGGCCGTCGTCTTCTTGGCCGGCGCCGCGACGGCCGTGGACCCGGCGGAGGCCCGCGATGCGGCCGACTCGGTCTTGGAGAGCTTCTTGGCGCCGGAGACGACCTCCTTGAAGTTCGTGCCCGAGCGGAACTTGGGGACGCGGGTCTTCTTGATCTTCACCGTCGCCCCGGTCTTCGGGTTGCGGCCGGTGCGCGCGGCGCGGTCGGCGCGCTCGAAGGTGCCGAAACCGGTGATCCCGACCTTGCCACCCCTCGCGACCTCCCGGATGACGACGTCGAGGAACGCCTCCAGCGCGTCGGATGCGACCTTCTTGCTCCCGAGCTTCGCCTCGAGCGCGTCGATCAGTTCTGCCTTGTTCACGTCTTCCCCTCCAGAGGACTGTCGGTGTCAGGCGACCCGACGATGTGAGTCCGGAACCGGTCCGGCTACCTCCTGACGTTAGGCCGACTCGGGGAGCACGTCCATCACCCTCCGATGGGTTTTTCGTTGTGTCGCAAGGACTTTGACGAGTTTCGGGCAGGTCCCGTGGCGAACACGGCACCCTCGAAACATCACCGACTTCTCCGGATATGAGAACGGATCCCTTTGCAAGGCAAAGGAATCCGTTCCATCTTCTGGCCAGCGACGCCGGCCCGCCGGAGGCTCGTCAGGCGGGGCTGGTCACCGGTTTGTGGTTCGGGCGGCGCGCCTCGAAATCAGCGACAAGATCCTCGTGTCGCAGGGTGAGGCCGATGTCGTCGAGGCCCTCGAGCAGCCGCCAGCGGGTGTAGTCGTCGATCTCGAAGGGCGCCACGATCTCTCCGGCGTGGACCGTCCGGGCGACGAGGTCGACCGTGATCTCGGCACCGGGGTTGTTCTCGAGGTACTTCCAGATCAGCTCGACGTCGTCCTGCGCCACGATCGCGGTGAGCAGTCCCTGCTTGCCGCTGTTGCCGCGGAAGATGTCGGCGAAGCGCGAGCTGATGACGACCCGGAAACCCCAGTTCATCAGGGCCCACACGGCGTGCTCTCGGCTCGAGCCCGTGCCGAAGTCAGGGCCGGCGACGAGAACCGAGCCGTCGGCATACACCGGGTTGTTGAGGACGAAGGACTCGTCCTTGCGCCAGGCGGCGAAGAGGCCGTCCTCGAAGCCGGTGCGCGTCACGCGCTTGAGGTACTCCGCGGGGATGATCTGGTCGGTGTCGACGTTGCTGCGGCGCAGCGGGACGCCGACACCCGTGTGGGTCTCGAACTTCTCCATGGCTCAGGCCTCTCCGGTCGTCGCGGACGCCAGCTCGCCCGGCGACTGGGGTCGGTCGTCGAGGTCGGCGGGGCTCGACAGCGTGCCGCGGACGGCGGTGGCGGCTGCGACGAGCGGGCTGACGAGGTGGGTTCGGCCGCCCTTGCCCTGGCGACCCTCGAAGTTGCGGTTGGACGTCGATGCGCTGCGTTCACCGGGGGCGAGCGTGTCCGGGTTCATGCCGAGGCACATCGAGCAGCCGGGAAGGCGCCATTCGGCGCCGGCTGCCGTGAAGACCTTGTCGAGGCCCTCGGACTCGGCCTGCAGGCGTACCTTCGCCGACCCGGGCACGACGAGCATGCGCACGCCGTCCGCGACGCGGTGGCCCTGCACGACGGCGGCGGCAGCGCGCAGGTCCTCGATGCGGCCATTGGTGCAGGAGCCGACGAAGACGGTGTCGACCTTGATGTCCCGCAGCGGCGTTCCGGGCTCGAGGCCCATGTAGGCCAGGGCGTTCGCGGCGGCGAGGCGGTCGCTCTCGTCGGCGAACTCCTCGGGATCCGGCACTGCGGCCGAGAGCGGCAGGCCCTGTCCGGGGTTGGTGCCCCACGTGACGAAGGGAGTCAGCTCGGCTGCCTCGAGGTCGACCTCGGCGTCGAAGACGGCGTCGTCGTCGCTGCGCAGCGCGGTCCACTCGGCGACCGCAGCGTCCCAGTCGGTGCCCGTCGGCGCGTGCGGACGGCCCTGGAGGTAGTCGAAGGTCGTCTGGTCGGGCGCGATCATCCCGGCGCGCGCCCCGGCCTCGATGGACATGTTGCAGACGGTCATCCGGGCTTCCATCGACAGGGCCTCGATGGCCTCGCCTCGGTACTCGATGACGTAGCCCTGGCCCCCGCCGGTGCCGATCTTGGCGATGACGGCCAGGACGATGTCCTTGGCCGTGACACCATCGGGGACGGCGCCCCGCACGTTGACGGCGAGCGTGCGGAAGGGCTTGAGCGGCAGCGTCTGCGTGGCGAGCACGTGCTCCACCTCGGAGGTGCCGATGCCGAAGGCGAGTGCCCCGAAGGCGCCGTGGGTGGAGGTGTGGCTGTCGCCGCAGACCACGGTCATGCCCGGCTGCGTCAGGCCGAGCTGCGGGCCGACGACGTGGACGATGCCCTGGTCGGCGTCGCCCATCGGATAGAGACGGACGCCGAACTCCTCGCAGTTGCGGCGCAGGGTCTCGACCTGGACCTTCGACACGGGGTCGGTGATGGGACCGGGCGTCGTGGGGACGTTGTGGTCCTCGGTCGCGAGCGTCAGGTCCGGGCGCCGGACGGGGCGGCCGGCGAGACGGAGCCCGTCGAACGCCTGCGGGCTCGTCACCTCGTGGAGCAGATGGAGGTCGATGTAGAGGAGATCGGGCTCCCCCTCGGCGCGACGTACGACGTGTGCGTCCCAGACCTTCTCGGCCAGTGTCCCTGCCATGGCTTCCTCTGACTTCCCTCCGCGGCGACGTTCCGGTGCTCGAGCGCGCGCGCCATCGAGGACCCGGTCGCGACATCGCTCTTCGGCAAGACTGAACCCTTTGTGCGTGCCATGGATTGACGTCTCAGTGCCTGAGACGTCAATATCAGTGCATGGACAACTCTTCAGGAGTCGGCGTTCTCGACAAGGCCGCTACCGTGCTCGGCGCCCTCGAGGCCGGCCCGGCCACGCTCGCCCAGCTCGTCGGCGCCACCGGACTCGCCCGACCGACGGCCCACCGCCTGGCGGTGGCCCTCGAGCACCACCGCCTCGTCTCGCGTGACATGCAGGGACGCTTCGTGCTCGGCCCGCGCCTCGGCGAGCTGGCCTCCGCGGCCGGCGAGGACCGCCTGCTCGCAGCAGCTGGTCCGGTCCTCGGCGCCCTGCGGGACCACACGAACGAGAGCGCCCAGCTCTTCCGCCGCCAGGGCGACCAGCGCATCTGCGTCGCCGCGGCGGAACGGCCCGTCGGCCTGCGTGACTCGATCCCCGTCGGCGCGACGCTGTCGATGCTCGCGGGATCTGCCGCGCAGGTGCTGTTGGCCTGGGAGGAGCCCGACCGCCTGCACCGGGGCCTGCAGGGCGCGGCGTTCACGGCCACGGCACTGTCCGGGGTCCGGCGACGGGGCTGGGCCCAGAGCGTCGCCGAGCGTGAGGCTGGCGTCGCGTCGGTGTCTGCCCCCGTGCGCGGACCGTCGGGGCGCGTCGTCGCGGCCGTGTCCATCTCGGGGCCGATCGAGCGCCTGTCCCGCCAGCCCGGCCGCCTCCACGCCGCCACGGTCGTCGCCGGCGCCAACAAGCTGACGGAGGTGCTGCGCCGCCACCACGCGATGCAGCAGCAGCAACAGCAGCAGCACAACGCCTGACCGCACGGCTTGACGGCCGCCACACAACGGATCGGTCACGATCTGTATCAGCACCCCCGCCCGGACAACCATTGACCGGCACGTCGCGTCACTCTCAGTGCAGTGCAACGACGCACGGCACCGTCGCGTTTCAGACAAGGGGTCACGATGCAGGCAGCCAGCTCACCGTTCCGCACCGCAGCCGGGGTGCGCCGGGCCCTCGCCCTCGCCGGCGCCATCGCGATGGTCGTCGCGACGACGGCCTGCACCCCCGACCAGAACGTCGGCGCCACCCCCACGCACGTCGGCGCGACCAGTTCAACCGGCACCGGCACTCCCGCGATGACGACGAGCGAGGCCCCCACCGAGGTGCCGACGTCCCCACCGCCCACGACACCACCGGTCACCATGCCGCCCGCGACGCCTGGCCCCATCGCCACGACCAAACCCCCGGCTCCGCCGAAGCCCGTGGCTGCGCCCGTGATCGTGCTGCGCCCCGGTGACACGGGCCCCAAGGTGCGTTCCCTGCAGGCCCGGCTGCGTCAGATCGCCTGGTTCCAGGGCGACGTCGACGACCGCTACGGGTCGACGACCACCACCGCGGTGCACGGCTTCCAGGCCAAGCGCGGTCTCGCGACCACCGGCACCGTCGACGAGCAGACCTGGGACAAGCTCGTCTCCATGACGCACGCGCCCACCGGCGACGAGCTCGCCAACGTCGTGCCGAAGCCGGCGCAGCCCAAGCCCGAGACCATCGCGTGGGACCTCGACGAACGCTGCATGACGGGTCGGGTCATGTGCGTCAGCAAGACGACGAAGATGCTCACCTGGGTCGTCGACGGCGTGCCGCAGTACGGCTTCGACGTCCGCTTCGGCAGCGACGAGCTGCCCACCCGCGAAGGCGTCTTCCCCGTCTACCACAAGCAGGTCGACGTCATCTCGAACCTCTACCACACGCCCATGCCGTACTCCATGTTCTTCTCCGGCGGGCAGGCGGTCCACTACTCCTCGAACTTCGCACGGCTCGGCTACGCGGGGGCGTCGCACGGCTGCATCAACGTGCGCGACAAGCCGCTGCTGATCCAGCTGTACAACGAGGTGCGCATCGGCGACAAGGTCGTCGTCCACTGGTGACGGACTGCCGAGGGCCCGGCCGTAGGCTGGCGGGACCACTCCCCCACGGCCCGAAGGAGTCAGTGTGCTCAAGGTTGGTTGGAAGGCGTCCGCGGAGCAGTTCGGCCCACGCGACCTCGTCACGTATGCCGCGCAGGCCGAGCAGGTCGGGCTCGACTCGGTCTTCATCTCCGACCACTTCCAACCCTGGCGCCACCAGCAGGGGCACGCGCCGTTCGCGGTGAGCTGGCTCGCGGCCGTCGGCGAGCGCACCGAGCGCATCCAGCTCGGCACGTCGGTCATGACGCCGACCTTCCGCTACAACCCGGCCGTCGTGGCGCAGGCATTCGGCACGCTCGGCGCCCTCAACCCGGGCCGCGTCGTGCTCGGCATCGGCACCGGAGAGGCGCTCAACGAGGTCGCTGTCGGCGCCGCAGGCTCACCGTGGCCCGAGTTCAAGGAGCGGTTCGCGCGGCTGCGCGAGGCAGTGACGCTGATGCGCAGGCTGTGGACCGAGGAGCGAGTCGACTTCGACGGCGACTACTACCGGACCCATGCGGCGACGGTCTACGACCGCCCGGAGCAGCCCATCCCCGTCTACGTCGCCGCGGGCGGACCGCTCGTGGCGAGGTATGCCGGCCGGTCGGGTGACGGGTTCATCTGCACCTCCGGGAAGGGTCGCGAGCTCTACGAGGACAAGCTGCTACCCGCCGTCGACGAGGGCCTGGCCAAGTCGGGGCGCACCCGCGACGACCTCGACCGGATGATCGAGATCAAGCTGTCCTACGACCGGGATCCCGAGCAGGCCCTGCACAACGTGCGCTTCTGGGCCCCCCTGTCGCTCACGGCCGAGCAGAAGCACGGTGTCGACGACCCGGTCGAGATGGAGCGGCTCGCCGACGAGCTGTCCGACGAGGAGATCGCCAAGCGCTGGATCGTCACGAGCGACCCCGCCGCGGCGGTCGACGCGGTGCGACAGTACGTCGACTGGGGCTTCAACCATGTCGTCTTCCACGCGCCGGGACACGACCAGGCACGGTTCCTCGAGCAGTTCTCCGCCGACGTGCTGCCGGGTCTGCGTGAGCTGACCTGACGCCTGGCCTTCGCGCAACCCGGGCCGCTGCGGACGCCGGGCCACTAGCATCCAGGTCAGGGGTGTGGTCGACCACCGACGCGTAGGGGCGGGAGGGATGGCGGCAGGGGTCATCGACGAAGCCGCGAACGAGACGCCGGTCGCCCGGTTGTCCCGTCTGGTTCGGCAGGTGCCCTTCACCGTCGCCGTGGTGTCGGCCATGGTCGTCCTGGGCGTCGCGACGCAGTCGCTGTGGTCGCCGCTGAAGGACCGCGAGCTGCTCCACACCGTCGCCTACGGCCTCCCCGCCCTGCAGGAGGGGCGCTGGTGGACGCCGGTGAGCGGGGCGTTCTTCGCGCTCGTGCCGGCGCAGTACCTCCCGATCGCCGGCGGAGCGCTCCTGCTCCTGGGCTGGTCCGAGATGCGCCTCGGCAGCCGGAGGGTCGCGATCGCGGCCGTCGCCTGCCACCTTCTCGGAGTGCTCGGCGCCTCGCTCGTCCTGCTGGTGCTGTCGGACGACGGCTGGCCCTGGGCGGACCGGACGGCCGCCGTGCTCGA
This sequence comes from Terrabacter sp. 01T434, assembly GCF_056398545.1. NCBI lineage: Bacteria > Bacillati > Actinomycetota > Actinomycetes > Micrococcales > Intrasporangiaceae > Terrabacter > Terrabacter sp. 01T434. Next base: position 767,930 of record NZ_JBFTPP010000001.1, on the reverse strand, counting down.
CGTCGGCTTCAGCGCGGGGGTCCTGGGTGCGGCGGCCGCCGCGAGCGTCACGCTCCGACCACCCTGGCGCGGGCGCGTCCGTGCCGTCCTCGCCCTGTATGCCGTCATCGCGCTGCTCTACGTCGGGCTGCTCTGGGACCTCGAGCACGCGATCGCCGTCATGGGCGGCCTGGCCCTCGGACCGCTCCTGCTCGGCAGCAGGCCGTCACTGGCCCCTCCTCGTTTCAGCCGGCACGAGTGGCGCGTCGTGTCATCCGCGTTCTACGTGACCAGCGCGGTGGTGCAGATCCTGCTCTACTTCACGCCGTCCGACGGGCCGCTCGGGGCGTCGACCGACGACACGGACGCGCTGGGCGTCCTCGTCAGCGCGGGCATCTCGCTCCTGCTCGCCAACGGCCTGCGACGCGGCTCCCGACGGGTGTGGTTCCTCGCGGGAGGGATCGCCGCGCTCTCCTTCGTGGCCCAGGCCCTGCTCATCGTGGTCGAGGTCGTCGCCCCCGAACAGCTCAACGCCGGCGGGAACGCCGTGTCGTCCCTGCCTGAGCTCGTCGTCAGCCTCGGGATCACCGCGGTGCAGCTCGCCGTGCTCGTGCTCGGACGCTCGGCCTTCCAGGCGCGCTCGGGGCGCCGACGCCGCGCCGAGCTCGCCACCGGGGCCGGCGACCGTGGCACGGCGATCGGCCTGCTCAAGACCCACGGCGGGTCCACGATGTCGTGGATGGGCACGTGGCCCGACAACCACTGGTTCATCCACCGCGACCCCGACGGTGCACCGCTCGGCTACGTCGCCTTCCAGGTGCACCGAGGCACCGCCATCGCTCTCGGTGACCCGGTCGCGGCCGACGCGGACACACGCGCTGCCGTGATCCAGGCGTTCGTCGACGAGGAGGAGACGCACGGCCTCGAGGTGTGCTTCTTCTCGGTCACGCAGGAGGTCGCGGACTGGGGACGGAGGCACGGCCGGCGCGACGTGCTCGTCGCCGAGGAGGCGATCATCGACCTGCCCGGTCTGGAGTTCAAGGGCAAGTCGTGGCAGAGCGTGCGCACCGCCCTCAACCGTGCCGCGAAGGACGGGATCACCTATCGGGAGGGACGCCTGGCCGAGATGCCGCGCGGGCTGCTCTCGCAGGCCCGTGCCATCTCGGAGCTGTGGGTCTCCGACAAGGGCCTGCCGGAGATGGGCTTCACGCTGGGTGGCGTCGACGAGGCCCTCGACCCCGACACGGTGGTCGGGTTGGCCCTCGACGCCGACGTGACGGTCCACGGCGTGACGTCGTGGTTGCCCGTGTACTCGGCCGGCGGCACCGTCACCGGCTGGACCCTGGACGTCATGCGTCGCCTCCCCGACGGTTTCGGGCCCGTGACCGAGTTCCTCATCGCGAGCGCCTGCCTGTCGTTCCGTGAGCAGGGGGCCGCCTTCGTCTCCCTCTCGGGTGCCCCGCTGGCCCACTCGGGCGGCGGCACGGCGGAGCGGGCCGCGCTCGAGCGCCTCCTCGACCAGCTCGGCGAGGCCTTGGAGCCGCTCTACGGCTTCCGCTCGCTCGAGAGCTTCAAGCGGAAGTTCCGTCCGCGGCACGAACCGGTCCACCTGGTCTTCTCCGACGAGGCGGCGCTGCCCCGGGTCGGCCTGGCCCTGACGTCCGCCTACCTGCCCGACGCGTCCCTGCGGGACCTGGTCCGGGCGGGGCTCCAGTCCCGCAGGGACGAGGATCACGTGTCCTTGTAGGGCCGCTTCGCGAGCAGGGACGCCAGGGCGGCCGTCTTCTCGGGCGTCCAGTCGGGCGGGTCCGTCACCCCAACCCAGGACTCGAGGTTGGCCTTGGCGGAGTAGAGGTGGCCGTAGCCCATCGGGATGCTGCCGGCGCCCGGCAGGTCGAGCAGGACCTGCCACATCGTCACGAGGGGAAACCACCCCATCCGGGCCGACACGTCCGGACCCCGCTCCCCGTCCTTGAGCCACTCGGGCGAGGAGAACGCCAGACTCGGCGAGAAGAAGACGATGGGGTCACTGGCGTGCTGCAGGTAGACGAGTCGGGTCGGTCCCCAGTCCTGGCCCCCGCGCTCCAGCCCGTCCTGCTCGGCGGTGAAGCGGGCCGTGCGGCCCTGCTCGTAGACGGGGAGGTATGCCGGGCTGTCGGGCTGGCGTCCCGCGGTGAGCCGGGCGTGCATCTCGTTGACGAACGGCGGTCCGGACATGAGCGCGCCGTCGATCGGCTCGTTGATGACGTTGACGGAGCTGAGGATGCTCTCGACCCCGAGCGAGCCGAGGGAGAGCCCGTAGAGGTAGAGCTTGGGCCGGCTCGACGCGGGCAGCGTCGACCAGTACTGGTGCACCGTGTCGAAGACGACGCGTGACGTCTCACGCACGGCGTCCTGGTCGGCGAGCAGCGAGATCCACGACGGGAGGTAGGAGTACTGCACCCCCGCGATGGCGGTGTCGCCGTTCCAGAGGAACTCGAGCGGGTCGGTGCCGTTCTGTTCGAGGAAGCCGGTGCCGGTCGTCGTCGCGACGACGAGGAGCTTGCGGTCGAAGGCGCCGGTGCGCTTCAGCTCCGCCAGCACGAGGTTCGCCCGTCCCTGCACCGTGTCGGCGGAACGCAGTCCGGCGTAGACGCGGATCGGCTCCTTGGCGCCGCCACCGTTCGCGGCGTTGAGCTCGGCCACCGACGGGCCGCCACCGACGAAGTAGCGGCCCTGCCGCCCGAGCAGCTCCCAGCTCGACAACGACTGCGGGCTGCCCGAGCGCTGCGGCACCTGAGGCCGGTTCATGTCCTCGGCGACGAGCGTGTCGCGCGGCGCGAAGATGTTGTTGGCGACGGCGAAGAAGCCGTTGACGAGGACGCCGGTGAGCAGTGACCAGATGACCGCGAGGAGCACGGCCGAGCCGACGACGGCCGCGACGCGGCGGGGCAGCCGACGCCCGAGCCACCGGAAGACCGTGCGGAAGAGCAGGCGCGCACCTCGGGCGACGACGAGGATGAGCACGGCCAGCAGCGCGGTGAGACCGAGGATGACGGGCCAGACGGTGGGTGAGGCAGGCTCCATGCCGTAGAGCGTCCGGATCTCGTTCTGCCAGCCGACCAGCCGCCAACCGGTGAAGACTGCCGCCCACAGGCCCAGCCCGACGAAGATCGCCACGAGGACCCGTCGGGCACGACCCGGCACTCCGGGGATCCCGAGGTAGCGCCAGAGGGCCTGGGTGCCCGCTCCGATGCCGTAGCCGATCATGACGGTGACGCCCGAGACGATCCCCTGCACCAGCGCTGCGCGAGGCAGGAGCGACGGCAGCAGGGAGAGCGCGAAGAACCAGGCCGCCATGGTGAGGCCGACGCCCGAGAACGTCGTGTCGAGGACGTGGCGCGGGGCGCCGAGGGCCGGCCGCCACGAGCGACGCCGCTGCACCACCGTCGGAGGGAAGGCGACGGTCCGTGCGGTCATGGCGTCTGCTCCTTGCTCGGCGTGGCCAATGACGAGCGCCAGCATAGGCCGCGCCGACAGGGAGCACCCCGGAGATGGCAGAAGACCCCGGTCCGTGTGGACCGGGGTCTTCTGTCGCTCTCTCGAGCATCACGTAGCCCCGACGGGATTCGAACCCGCGCTACCGCCTTGAGAGGGCGGCGTGCTAGGCCGCTACACAACGGGGCCGTGAGCGGTGCCGAGCGAGCTCGGCACGAGAAGAAACCTTACCGTGAAGGGTGGATTTCTCCGAATCGGCCCACGTTGCCATGGACCAGAGCTGGGGTACCAGGACTCGAACCTAGAATGACGGAACCAGAAACCGTAGTGTTGCCAATTACACCATACCCCAAGGGGTTTCACTCCAAGCCAGCCTCGCGGCCGGTACGGGGTGAACCGAATGGGAATACTACCGGTCCGTGCGCGGTGGCCCAAATCGGCGGTCGAGCACCGCGGCGACCTCGTCCAGTCCACGCACGGACGTGACTGGATGGGTCGTCCCGCGGCCCGTACGGTCGAGCCACACGGCACGCAGTCCGGCCGCCTCCGCACCGAGGACGTCCCACTCGACGTTGTCGCCGATGCAGACCACCCGCCCGGGCTCGGCAGCCAGGAGTCGGCACGCCTCGAGGTAGACGCGAGGGTCGGGCTTGCCGAACCCGAGCGTGTCGGTCGTCACGACGACGTCGAACCGCTCGATGAGGTCGAGGGCCTCGAGCTTGACCCGGGTCGGCGCGTGGGCCGAGTTGGTCAGCAGCGCGACCGGCAAGCCCTCGCCCTCGGCTGCGGCCAGGAGGTCGGGCACGTCGGGGAAGAGCCGTTGGGCACCGCGGAAGGCCGGCGCATACGCCTCCTCGAAGGCGCGGTGGGCCCCGCTCGGGATCTCGAGACCGAAGGCCGTGGCGACCTCGGTCAGCCGTCCGGCACGCATCGCCTCGAAGGCGACGTCACCGGAGGCGTACCGCGGGAACCACCGCTCGGGGTCGTCGTAGTAGCGCTGAGCCATGGCTCGGTGCTCCGCGGCCCGGTGCGGCCAGATCGCGGCCGCGGCCTCGGTGCCGGCCACCACCATCGCCTCCTGCGTGTCGACGATCGTGTCGTCGACGTCGAGCAGGAGCGCGTGCGCGCCGTCCAGCGCGGCCGGCAGGGGCACGGTGCTCATCCGTCCCCCTCGATGCCGAAGAGGGGAAGGGCCGGTGAGACCCCGGCGATGACGACGTCGTGGGCCTGGCCCGACCGCTCCCACGCGGCACGCTCGAGACGCACGTGCTGCAGCGTCTCCCCCGAGTGCTCGAGGACCGAGTGGTGCGTGTCGCGGTAGCCGAGGGCCCGCGAGACGCCGAGCGACGGCCCGTTGTCGACGACGGCCGAGCTGACCGCCGCGTCGGCCCGTAGCGGGCCGAAGGCCAGCGCGAGCACGGCGGCCCGCATCTGCTTGCCCAGGCCTCTCCCCCGTGCCGGGGCGACGAGCCACGACGAGGAGTCGGCGGTGCGGTCGGCGCGCCAGTCCGGCCCCTCGAGCCACTGGGCGCCCACGACCTCGCCTCCCGATCGCACGACGAAGGGCAGCGCCCAGTCGTCGGGCGACCACAGGCCCAGGGCGCGCCAGTAGCCCTGCACGAGGACCGCCCGGCGATTCGCGCGGTCGTCGAGACCGGCATACGTCGTCGCGTGCGGGTTCATCGGGAGGTCGTCCGGCAGGAGGGCGCAGAGGCTCGGGAGGTCGGCCTCGGTCATGACCTGCAGGTCGAGGTCGGCCGTGCGCAGACGGATGCCGTGCAACGGCCAGGACCAGCCCTCCACCCGGCCTGCCTCAGAGCGAGTCGCGCAGCGACCGGAGACGACTCAGGGTCGAGGTCTTGCCGAGGATCTCCATCGACTCGAAGAGCGGTGGCGAGATGCGTGCGCCCGAGACAGCGGTGCGCAGCGGGCCGAAGGCGAATCGCGGCTTGATGCCGAGACCGTCGACGATCGCGGCACGCAGTGCCTCCTCGATCCCCGCGGCGTTCCAGGCGCTCCCGGTGCCCAGGACGCCGGCGCCGTGGTCGTCGATGTCGCCGAGCACCTTCAGGGCCGCATCGAGGACCGCAGGGGCGTCATCCTTGAGCTGCGCACGGGCGTCCTCGTCGATGACGAGCTGGTCGTCGCCGACGAAGAACGGGCGCACGAGCGCCGGCGCCTCGGTCAGGTGGGCCATCCGCGTCTGGATGAGCTCAGCCACCGCCTTGAGACGGGCCAGCTCACCGAGCGACTGCGTCTCGCCGAGGACGTCCTCGGCGACGAGGTAGGGCAGCAGCCGGCTCGCGAACTCGCCCACGTCGAGCGAGCGGATGTAGACGCCGTTGAGCCAGTCGAGCTTCTTGAGGTCGAAGATCGGGCCGATCGGGTTGACCTTGGCCCAGTCGAAGGTGCGGCTGAAGTCGTCGAAGGTGAAGACCTCGACGTCGGCGCCCTCGGCGTCCTGCTGCGGCGGATAGGCAAGCAGCGCAAGGAAGTTCACGAGAGCCTCGGGCAGGTAGCCCTGCTCGCGGAACCAGGTCAGACGCGCGGCGGGGTTCTTGCGCTTGGAGATCTTGGACTTGTCGGTGTTGCGCAGCAGCGGCATGTGCGCGAACTTCGGCGCGTCGATCCCGAGCCAGCGGTAGAGCAGGATGTGCTTCGGCGTCGAGCTGATCCACTCCTCGCCGCGCACGACGTGGGTGATGCCCATCAGATGGTCGTCGACGACGACGGCGAGGTGGTACGTGGGGAATCCGTCGGCCTTGAGGATGACCTGGTCGTCGGGCCGCGGGGCCGACACCTTGCCGCGGATGACGTCGTCGAAGACGAGCGGCACGTCGTCGGGCACGAGCATGCGCACCACGGGCGTCTCGCTGAAGCCGGGCAGCGCGGCGCGCTCCTCGCGGCTCTTGCCGACGCAGAGGCGGTCGTAGCCGGTGGGCTGCTTCGTCTTCTGCTGGACCTCACGCATCTGCGCGAGGCGCTCGGTGGAGCACCAGCAGTGGTAGGCGTGGCCGTCCTCGATGAGGCGCTCGACGTAGGGCCGGTAGGTGTCGAGGCGCTCGGACTGGCGGTACGGCGCGAAGGGCCCACCGAGGTCCGGGCCCTCGTCCCAGTGCAGCCCGAGCCACGCGAGGGTGTCGTAGAGCTGCGCCTCGCTGTCCTCGCGGAAGCGCGCACGGTCGGTGTCCTCGACGCGCAGGACGAACTGGCCGCCCTGCTGCCGCGTGAAGGCGAGGTTGAAGAGCGACATGTAGGCCGTGCCGACGTGCGGGTCACCGGTCGGTGACGGCGCGACACGCGTCCGCACCGGGCCGGAGCCGTCGGAGGTCGAGACGCGGCCGACCTGCTCGGTGCGGACCTCGACCTGCTCGAGCAGGTCGGGGGCGTCGCTGGCGGGGGAAGACGGCATACCGGTGCTGGTGCTGTTGTCGCTCATGGTGCGACCCAGCCTAGTGGGCGCGTCGACGCGCCCGGGACGCGGCGACGTCGTCTCTGCACGAGGTGGGTCTGCGGACCGGTCAGGCCCCGACCGCTCCGGGAGGGCCGTCGATGTCGTCGTGCCGTGCGTCGTAGGTGGCGTCCTCGTCGGGACCCTGGTCAGGCTTCCCCGGACGCGCGTGGCGACCGGCGTAACCGGTCTCGGCCGTGGGCTGCTCGGTTTCCGGAGAGGTCTTCGGGCTCAGGTCGTCGTTGCTCATGGCCACGACCCTAAATGGTGCGGCCCCGTCAGCGCCTGACAAACGTGTTGGTCAGCGAGCCGATGCCGGCGATCTCGACGGTGACCTGCTGGCCGGCCCCGACGAGCCCGACGCCGGCCGGGGTGCCCGTGAGGATGACGTCACCGGGCAGCAGCGTGAAGGCCGCCGAGGCGTACTCGATGATGGTGGCGATGTCGTGGATCATGTCGGCCGTCGTGCCGTCCTGCTTCACGTCGCCGTCGAGCGTCGTGCGGATCGAGAGGTCGGCGGCGTCGAGCTCGGTCTCCACCCATGGGCCGAGCGGGCAGCTCGTGTCGAAGCCCTTGGCACGCGCCCACTGACCGTCGGTGCGCTGCCAGTCACGCGCCGTGACGTCGTTGGCGATGGTGTAGCCGTAGATGCACTCGGCGGCGTTCTCGGCCTTGACACCCTTGGTGATCGTCTTGATGACGACGGCGAGCTCTCCCTCGTAGGAGATCTCCTCGCTGCCGGCCGGCAGCACGACGGGGTCGAACGGGCCGACGACGGCGGTGTTCGGCTTGAAGAACATCATCGGCTCGGCCGGGGCCTCGCCGCCCATCTCCCTGGCGTGGTCGGCGTAGTTCTTGCCGATCGCGACGATCTTGGAGCGCGGGATGACCGGTGCGAGCAGGCGCGCGTCCTCGAGCATGACGGGCGGCTGCCCGCTCGGCTGGAGGCCGATGTAGAGCGGGTCGCCGGCCAGCGGCGTGATCACCTCGCTGCCGGGGTCGCCCTGGACGATGCCGTATGCCGGGTCGTCCCCGGTCGTGTACCTCGCGATGCGCACGCGCCCACCCTACGACGAGAGCCACCCCGGGTCGGGCGGCGGTTCCCTGTCAGAAGGTCCGTCGCAGCCGCAGGTCCAGCGGTCGGCCGTCCGGGTCGTAGACGAGGCGGTAGAGCGGGCCGGCCCACAGCCGGGTCAGCCGGCTCTGCTCGGGACTGTCCAGCGGCCGGAGGCGCCCGGGCGGCCGTGGGACGGCACCGGGCGCCCGGTGCCACGCCGCGAGCGCTTCGGCACTGGCGGCATACGCCCCGAAGTGGTCCTCGAGGGGCACGTCGGCCTCGGTGTCGAGGTGCTCCCGGGCGAGCTCGTGCCGCAGGCTGCGGGCGAAGTCCGGGTGCACGACCGCGGCGGACACCTCGGAGTCGTGCGTCCACGAGCGCCGGTTGAAGTTGTCCGAGCCCACCGTGACCCACTCGTCGTCGACGACGCAGACCTTGGCGTGGACGTAGACGGGCGTCCCGTCCGCGTTCTCGATCCCGTAGACGGCGACCCGACCGGGCGCGGCGGCGTGCAGCTCGTCGAGCAGTCGGGCACGGCTCACGAGGTTCGGGGCGTAGCTCACGGCCCCGTCCTGGTCCGGCTGGTGCGGGAGGACCGCGACGAGACGGAGGTCAGGTGACCGTCGCAGCGCCGCCACGAGCAGTGCGCTCACCTCGGAGGACCAGAGGTACTGGTCCTCGAGGTAGATCAGGCGTCGCGCGTTCGCGAACGCCTTGGTGTAGGCACGGGCGACACTCCTCTCGCCGCGCGGCGCGAAGGGATAGCCACCGAGGCGGCGACCGTAGGTGCGCAGCAGCTGGACCGGGTGCGGACCCGTCGGCGCCGGATCGGGCTGCTGCGGGGGCAGCGGGCGACGAGGGGCCTGGTCGCGGCGGATGGCGTCGCCGGCCCAGCGGATGGGCGAGCGGCTGAGCGCCTGGGGGTCCTCCCAGCGCTCGCGGAAGACGGTCTCGACGTCCCCCACGACCGGGCCGGTGAGGGCGAGCTGGACGTCGTGCCACGGGGGCCGGGGGCCGTAGACCTTCGCCATGGTCTGTGGTTGCGGGTCGCCGGCGTGGCTGGAGTCGTCGCGGCGGCTGTGGCACAGGTCGATCCCGCCGAGGAACGCGATGTCGAGCTCGGGCCGGCCGGGGTGTCGCAGGACCACGAACTTCTGGTGGTGCGAGCCGCCGAGCCGCACCCGCATGTCGAGCACGCACTCGCCGCCGGCCGCGTTGATGTCCTCGCCGAGGTGACGGTTCTCGCCGGCCGAGAACGCCAGGCGGTCCCAGTGGGAGCGCCAGACCAGGCCGCGGACGTCGACGCCGCGACGTGCTGCGTCGGCGAAGAGCGCAGCGACCTCGCTGCCGCGCTCGCCCGTCAGGCGCTGGTCGGGGTCGCCGCGCCAGTCGACGAAGAGCAGCAGGTCGCCCTCTCGCATCCGCGAGACGCGCTCTCCGAGCGCCGCGAAGTAGGCCTTCCCGTGCACGAGCGGCGTCACGAGGTTGCCCTCGGTCCAGGACCGTCCGTCGGGATGGCGTCGGTCGAGCCGGGTCGAGGGATTGCCCCGCTCGTCGGCGGTCAGGTACCAGTCGGCGGGAAGCACGGGACCGAGCGTATGCCGTGGGGTGGCCCAGCGGGCCGAGGGCGACCTCGCGGGTCGCGCGCCGCACGATTGCCTGCCGACCTGGCGCCTCGCCTACCCTCGTCGGGTGGAGATCCTGGGCGAGCCGGAGTGGCGGGAACGGGCGGCGGCGCACGAGGCGCGCGTCGACTCCGCCACTGCGGCGCACCTCGCCCGCCGTCGCGACCACCGCAAGCACCCGGTCGAGGACTTCCTCTTCACCTACTACTCCTTCAAGCCGGCTCAGCTGCGGCGCTGGCACCCGGGGGTGGGAACGGGTCTCGCCGGAGCGGCCGGGTCCCCACACGCCGGGTGGCGCTTCTACGCCGTCGACGGGGACGTCGTCAGCGTCGACGTCCAGGCCTTCAGCAGCGCGCGCGGAGACACGTTGCGCTTCGTCCGCGAGCTGCTGGTGCGTACAGCCGAACGGCCGGCACGGTTCGGCTGCTTCGGGCTGCACGAGTGGGCCATGGTCTATCGCCTCGACCCGTCCGACGTCCGTCACTCGGGCTGGCCGCTGCGCCTGGGCGCCTCGGGCACCGACGCGGTCGTCGACAGCCACCAGATCGCCTGCTCGCACTTCGACGCCCACCGCTTCTTCACGCCCGAGGCAGCACCGCTCAACGCCCTGAAACCGACCCGGGAGAGCCAGACGGCGCTCGAGCAGCCGGGGTGCCTCCACGCCGGGATGGACCTCTACGGTCGCGTAGGAGTCAAATTGGTGCCCGCCATCTCCAGCGGACTACTGATGGATTGCTTCGAGCTGGCCCGCGACATCCGGTCTTTGGACATGCGTGCATCCCCGTACGACCTGCGCGGCCTCGGCTACGAACCAGTGCCCATCGAGACTGCTGCTGGCAAGGCCGTCTACGTCACCGAGCAGCGGGCGTTTGCCGAACGCGGCCAGGTGCTGCGGGAGCGCTTGATCGCTGCCTGCGACTACATCTTGCAAATCGCCCGAGACGTGACTTGATCGCAACGCGGCAGATCCGGGCGTTGGGTCATGGTCATTCGCTTCGCCGTTGGGCACTGGAGTCCGAGGGCCCAGCAATGGCTTGAACGACCTGCCCGTGCGGTCCTGCAGGTGCTAGCGTCAAATCGCCGGACCCGCCAACCCAGGCGCCGGTGGCGAGTGGAGGGCGCGATGTCCGACTACAAGGCAGTAACGCAGGAGATGTTCAGAGCCATAGCCGCTGGCGGAGACGTCGATGAAGCCGTCGACAAGTACATGGCAAAGGACTTCATCGAACATGAGGGGCTCCCCGGGATGGACAACACCCGGGACACGCCTCGGCAGCTGTTCAAAATGATGCACACGGCCCTCACCGACTTCCACGTGGACGTTCACGACCTGCTCCAGGAGGGCGACAAGGTAGTCGCACGGGTCTCGTTCGTCGGCACCCACACCGGCGACTTTATGGGGGTGCCAGCGAGCGGGAACCCGGTCGACATTAGCGCCATCGACATCCTGCAGTTCCGAGGTGACCAATGCGTCGCTCACTGGGGGGTCATGGACATGGCCGGCGCAATGGCGCAGATGGGCGCGTGGCCACACGCCTAGTTGCGCGTGTTTCTGTTCGGCTCGCGTTCCTATTCGGGCCGCCGACCGTTGCCGTGGTCAGCCGCGGATGGACTTGGCGCGGTCAATCTGGAGCCGAACCGTCGCGCTCTCATCGGCATGAGGGGTCGTGTACTTCCCTCAGTTGTGCCTCCTAGATGCACGCCAGGATGGACCTCTACAAGTGGGCGCACAAGCTCGTCCCTGCCGTCTCGAGCGACCTCGTCCTGGACTGCTTCGAGCTGGCGCGCGACATTCGGACGCTCGACATGCGCGCGGCGCCGTACGACCTGCGCGAGCTCGGCTACGAGCCGGTCTGCATCGAGACCCCGGAGGGCAAGGCCGCGTATGCCGCCGCGCAGCGCGGCTTCTCCGCCCGCGGGCAGGCGCTGCGTGCGCGTCTCGTCGACGCCGTCGACGCGGTCGACGCGGCGCTGTGCCTGACCGCCGCACCTGACTGACCCCGGCCACGACAAGCCGCCACCTGCGCCTCTGTGGAGGCCGACCGGGTCGTCTCTCCGCAACATTCCGCCTGCTGGTCACGTGTGGAGGCACCCCCGTTGCCGCGCGGTGCGGCCGGAGAAACCTCCATTCCCCTGTATCAACCCGGCAGGGCCGTCACTCTGGAAGGTGTCGGCGAAGGTCCAGGCACGCGCGCCGACAAACCTCCGCCCTCAGGGGTGGTGCTGGGCGGGGCCTGAACCGCCCAGCACTTGCACGTCCGGGATGGTCAGCGGACCAAGAGCCCGCGGACGATGACCGCTAGACCGACCTCGAACGCCTTTGACTCCGTCGTGGCGTCGGGGGCGGGAAGGTCGAGGTCGACAGATGCGGCGAGTGCCCGATCCTGCTGTCCGGCAACGGACCCGAGGATGTGGTGCACGATGAGGGCCGCCACCTCGTCCCGCTCGGACGCCGGCGCCCCGGCGTCGTGGACGAGTCGGGCGAGGTCTCGGAGCGGGCGCGCGGCGCCTGGCTCCACGGCATACGCGAGGCCGACGACGTCGGCACCGTCGGGGACCTGCACGAGGGCGTCACGGACGGCCACCGCCACGCCGACGAGCGCCTCTGCCGGCGGCCGGTCGGGTGGCGGGACGGGGATCTCGGCGAGCAGGACGTCAGCCACCTCGACCAGCAGCTCCTGCTTGTTCGCCACGTGCCAGTAGAGGGCCCCGGGCGCGACCCCGAGCTCGCGGGCCAGCCGCCGCATCGAGAGGTCTGCGAGACCGTAGCGGCGCAGGAGGTCGACGGCGGTCGTGACGACCTGCTCACGGCTGAGTGCCACGCGCTCCCCCGACTTCGGCGCACGGTCCCGGTGGACCCGCGTTGACAGCCGAGCCTACCGACTCGGCATACTGAACACCGTTCAAGTTGAACACCGTTCAACGCCGAGCGCAAGGAGCCCGCATGACCCGCCGCTTCGACGACCTCGCCGATGCCGTCCTCGCCGGGACACCGGCCACCGCCGACGACGCCCTCGACGTCCTGCGCGTCACCGACGACGAGCTGCTCGCAGCCGTCGCCGCAGCGGCCCGCTTGCGCCGCAAGCACTTCGGCAACACCGTCAAGGTCAACTACCTCGTCAACCTGAAGTCGGGACTGTGCCCCGAGGACTGCCACTACTGCTCCCAGCGGCTGGGCTCGCAGGCCGACATCCTCAGGTACACGTGGCTGAAGCCGGACGAAGCCGTCGAGCAGGCTGCTGCCGGGCTCCGTGGCGGCGCCACCCGCATCTGCATGGTCTCGAGCGGCCGCGGACCCACCGACCGCGACGTCGAACGGGTGGCCGGCATGGTCGGCACGCTCAAGCAGGAGCACCCGGACGTCGAGGTGTGCGCGTGCCTCGGCCTGCTCAAGGACGGGCAGGCCGAGCGGCTGCGCGCGGCCGGTGTCGACGCGTACAACCACAATCTCAACACCGCCGAGTCCCACCACGAGGAGATCGTCACGAGCCACACCTACGCGGACCGGGTCGAGACCGTCACCAAGGCCAAGGACGCCGGCCTCTCGCCGTGCTCGGGCCTCATCGCCGGGCTGGGCGAGACCGACGAGCAGCTCGTCGAGGCACTGCTCGCCCTGCGTGACCTGGGCTCGGACTCGATCCCCGTGAACTTCCTGATGCCCTTCGACGGCACCCCCCTCGAGGGGACGTGGGACCTCACGCCCGGGCGCTGCCTGCGCATCCTCACCATGGCGCGAATCATCTGTCCCGACAAGGAGATCCGCATCGCCGGAGGCCGCGAGATGCATCTGCGATCACTGCAGGGGCTCGCCCTCCACGTCGCGAACTCGATCTTCCTCGGCGACTACCTCACGTCCGAGGGCCAGGCGGCGGAGTCCGACCTGGAGCTGATCCGGGACAACGGCTTCGTCGTCCTCGGCGCCGAAGACCGGGCAACCGGTCCGAGGCCGGAGGCCGTCTCCACGCACGACCCCGCCAAGCGCCGACGCGGGGCCGGAACCGGCCTCCCCGCCAATGCCTGACCCGAAGGGTTCGCCGCTCGGCGCCCGCGACCGCGGCCTCGTCTGGCACCCGTACGCACCCCTCGACGGCCCTGAGCCGTATGCCGTCGAGGGTGCTTCGGGCGTCCGGCTGAGCCTCACGTCGCCGGAGGGCGAGCGGTTCGAGGCCGTCGACGCGATGGCCTCGTGGTGGTGCGCGGTCCACGGCTACGGCAACCCCGTCCTCGACGCGGCGGCCCACGAGCAGCTCGGCCGGTTCAGCCACGTCATGTTCGGCGGCTTGACCCACGAGCCCGCCGTCCGGCTCGCCGAGCGCCTCACGGCGATGTCCCCGGGACCGATGGCCCATGTCTTCTTCGCCGACTCCGGCTCGGTTTCGGTCGAGGTCGCCCTCAAGCTGTCGCTCCAGTACCAGGCGGCACGCGGACGACCGAAGCGACAGCGCTTCCTCACGGTGCGAGGCGGCTACCACGGTGACACGTTCGCCGCGATGAGCGTGTGCGATCCCGTGGACGGGATGCACTCGGCCTTCCCGGGCGTCCTGGCCCGCCAGGTCTTCGCCCCACGCCCGCCCGCGGCGCGCCAGGTGACCACCTCGACCGGCGACGAGCACTGGGAGACGGACCGCTCGGCCCTCGAGATCTGGGCCGCAGAGGTGCGCGCCCTCGCGGCGACGCACAGCGACGAGCTCGCCGCTGTCGTGGTCGAGCCGGTGCTCCAGGGTGCGGGCGGCATGCACGTCTACCACCCCGACTGCCTCCGGGTCCTGCGCGACGTGGCCGACGAGCACGGGCTCCTTCTGGTCGTCGACGAGATCGCGACCGGTTTCGCCCGCACTGGCCGGATGTTCGCCTCCGAGTGGGCGGACGTCACCCCAGACGTCATGTGCGTCGGGAAGGCCCTGACGGGCGGATACCTCTCTCTCGCAGCGGTACTCATGACACGCGAGGTCGGCGAGGCCATTACCCGATCGGAGTTCCGGGCCCTCCTCCACGGACCCACCTTCATGGCCAACCCGCTCGCCTGTGCAGTCGCGAACGCCTCCGTGGAGCTCGTCGACAGCACGTGGAAGGAGCACGTCCCCAGGGTCGGTCGCCTGCTCGCCGAACACCTCGCTCCGGCAGCCGACCTCCCCCAGGTCCTCGAGGTGCGCACCCTGGGTGCCGTCGGAGTCGTGCAGCTCACGTCACCGGTCGACGTCGTCCCGGTCACGCGCGCAGCCCTGCGGCGCGGCGTCTGGGTGCGACCGTTCCGGAACCTCGTCTACACCATGCCTCCCTACGTCTGCACCGACGAGGACGTGCGGCTCGTCGCCGAGGCGATCGTCGGCGCGGTGGCCGAGGTGCACGGATGAGCGACTGGGACGCCTGGCTGGCGGAGCGGTCCGACCTCCGGGCCGCTCAGGGCGTGGAGCGCTTCGACGCCGTCCTGCGCCTTGGTGGTCCGCGCCACGGACCACGCGACCCCCTCGACCTCGCCTCGAACGACTACCTCGGCCTCGCACGGGACGAGCGTGTCGTGGGGGCGGCTCACGAGGCCCTCGACCGCTACGGCGCCTCCGCGACCGCCAGCCGTCTCGTCACCGGGACGCTGCCAGTGCACCGGGACCTCGAGGCCGCCCTCTGCCGGCTGGCCGGGCAGCCGAGCGGCCTGGCCTTCTCGACCGGGTATGCCGCCAACCTGGGCGTGCTGACCGCGTTCAGTGGTCGTGGGGCGGAGATCCTCCTCGACGCCCACGCCCATGCGTCCCTGCACGACGCCGCCCGCATGGCGCGGGCACCGTATGCCACCTTCGCCCACAACGACCCTGCAGCCCTCGACGGAGAGCTGGCCGCCCGGCCCGACCGGAGGGTGGTCGTCGCCGTCGAGTCGATCTACTCCGTCCTCGGCGATGCCGCTCCCCTGGGCGACCTCGTCGAGGTCTGCCACCGCCATGGCGCGCTCCTCGTCGTCGACGAGGCGCACGGCATCGGGGTGGCCGGGCACGGGCGCGGCCTCGTCCACGAGCTCGGCCTGGCTGGTGCCCGCGACCTCGTCGTCACCGTGACGCTGTCGAAAGCCCTTGGCTCGCAAGGCGGCGCCGTGCTCGGATCGACCGCGGTGCGCGACCACCTCGTCAACACCGCGCGGAGCTTCATCTTCGACACGGGCCTCGCGCCCGCCGCAGCCGCCGCCGCGTGCATGGCCGCGGACATCGTCGCTGGCGACGCGACGCTCGCCGCGGCAGTGCGTGCCAACGCCGGCACCATCGCGGCGATCTGCGGGATCGAGCAGGCGGCCGGGGCGGTGCAGTCACTCCCCATGCCGTCGCCCGACAGCGCCGTCGCCGCAGCGCTCGAGCTGCGCGCCCACGGGGTCCTCGTGGGCTGCTTCCGGCCGCCCAGCGTGCCCGACGGCGTGTCGCGGCTCCGGGTCACGGCGCGCGCCGACCTCGACGGTGAGGACCTCTCCCAGGCCGCGCGGCTCGTCGCTCGCGTTGCCGCCCTGCACGGAGCGCCCCGCCGTCCCGATACCGTCGAGGGGCCACGGGCAGGGGACGCTCCCTCCCCCGCCCGTGGCCTCCCGTCGGTCGCGGCCGTCGAGGGGCCGCAGGGACCGGTGCCTCCGTCGCCCCTCGGCGCCGCCTCACCCCACGGCGACGATGAGTGAGTCGCGGCTGCCCCCGGTGGTCCTGGTCACGGGCACCGACACCGACGTGGGCAAGACGGCCGTCACGGCGGCGGTCGTCGCGTCGGCCCTGGCCGCGGGACTGCGCGTGACGGCATACAAACCCACGCAGACGGGCGTGGCACCGGGCGAGCCCGGCGACATGGCCGAGGTCGAACGGCTCACGCGTGCGGCGACGGTCGAGGGGGTGCGCCTGAGGGCGCCCATGGCGCCGCGACCGGCGGCGCGTCTCGAGGGTGCCGGGCTGCCCACTCTGGAGGACCACGTGGGTCGCGTCGCTGCGCTGGCCGTATGCCACGACCTCGTCGTCGTCGAAGGTGCGGGAGGGCTGCTCGTCGAGCTGACGGACGCCGGTGAGACCCTGGCCGACCTCGCTTCCGCGCTTCCCGACAGTGGGGTGCTCGTCGTCGTCCGGAGCACGCTCGGCACCCTGAACCACACGATGCTGACGCGAGAGGCCTTGTCGCACAGAGGGATCCGACAACTCGGCATCGTCATCGGTTCATGGCCGGACGACCCGGACGTCATCGAGCGGACCAACCGCGACGAGTTCGAGGCGCTGCCCGAGGGACTCCTCGGCGCGATCCCACGGGGCGCGCCGACCCTGCCTGTCTCGACGTTCCGGACGAGCGCTCCCGCGTGGCTGCCAGGACTCGTTCAGCGCCTCGGGACGCCCTGACGGAGCAGGCCGTGCACGATGCCGTCGGTGAGGGCCCGCCACGACGCGGCGAGGATCGAGCCGGCGACACCGATGGTGTCCCACGACGTCTCGCCGTCCGAGGTCTCGATGAGCACGCGCGTCACGGCGTCGGTGCCGTGCGACGCGTCGAGGATGCGCACCTTGAAGTCGATGAGCTCGATCTTCTCCATCTCGGGATAGGCCCGGGTCAGGGCCTCACGCAGCGCGTGGTCGAGGGCGTTGACCGGGCCATTGCCCTCACCGGTGGCGATGAGGCGTGCGCCGTCGGCGCGCAGCTTGACCGTGGCCTCCGAGGTGGCGTCGCCCTCTCCCGACGAGTCCGTGATGACCCGCCACGACTCGACCTCGAAGTAGTCGGTGCAGCCGGGCTCGAGCGCCTCGCGGAGCATCAGCTCGACGGTGGCGTCGGCGGCGTCGAAGGTCCAGCCGCGCAGCTCGAGGGCCTTGACCTCGGCGAGCACGGAGGCGACGACGTCGGGGCGGTCGGACAGGTCGAGACCGGCCTCGCGCGCCTTGAGCTCGATGCTCGCGCGGCCCGCCATGTCGGAGACCAGGGTGCGCATGCCGTTGCCGACGAGGGCCGGGTCCATGTGCTGGTAGAGGTCGGGGTCGACCTTGAGGGCGCTCGCGTGCAGCCCGGCCTTGTGCGCGAAGGCGCTCGCGCCGACGTACGGCTGGCGGCTGTAGGCCGGGACGTTGGTGACCTCGCTGATGGCGTGGGCGATGTGCATGGCCCGGCGGAAGGCGTCCGGCTCCATCGCGTGCAGCCCCAGCTTGAACTGCAGGTTGGCCGCGACCGTGATGAGGTCGGCGTTGCCGGTGCGCTCGCCGTAGCCGTTGACGGTGCCCTGCACGTGGGTGGCCCCGGCCCGCACGGCGGCGACGGAGTTGGCGGCCGCGCAGCCGGTGTCGTTGTGGCAGTGCGCTCCCACCCGGGCGCCCGTCGAGGCGAGGACGTCGGCGACGACCTCCTCGACCTGGTGCGGCAGCATGCCGCCGTTGGTGTCGCAGAGCACGACGACCTCGGCCCCGGCCTCGTGGGCGGTGCGGACGACGGACAGGGCGTAGTCGCGGTCGAGGCGCCAGCCGTCGAAGAAGTGCTCACAGTCGACGAAGACGCGGCGCCCGTGGCCGACGAGGTGCCCGACCGTGTCACGGACCATCGCGAGGTTCTCCTCGAGCGTGGTGCGCAACGCCCGCTCGACGTGTCCGGTGTGCGACTTCGCGACGAGGCACACCACGGACGCCTGCGAGTCCACGAGCGCCTGGACGAGGGGGTCCTGCGACGCGACCCCGCCGGCCCGACGGGTGGCCCCGAAGGCGGCGAGGGTCGCGTGGCGCAGGTCGAGCTCGGTCCGGGCGCGCTCGAAGAACTCGGTGTCCTTCGGGTTGGCCCCGGGCCACCCGCCCTCGATGAAGTCGACCCCGAGATCGTCGAGCAGCCCGGCGATGGCGAGCTTGTCCGACACCGAGAGGTTGAGTCCCTCCTGCTGGGCGCCGTCGCGCAGGGTGGTGTCGTAGACGTGCAGCGCTTCCATGACCTTCATTGTCCTTGATCTCGGGGGTTCGGCCGACCACCTGTTGCAGGTCGGCCGACGCGGGTGTGGGTGGCGTCCCGGTCTCTTCTCGTGATCGCGTCAGCCGGGGTGGTGGCCTTCGCGGTGTCTCCGTCGGGGTGGTTCGGGAAACAAAAAGACCCCCCAAGGGTTGGGAGGTCTGCGCGACGAGGGGTGCTCGTCGCGCTACTCGATAATGAGGGTGCCGGTGGGCACGGGTCGCTTCATCACACGCTCACGGTAGGGCTCGCGAAACCCCGGCGAAACACCACGTCCGGATCGTGGACCCGGCGTCGCGGCCCCATGCTGACGACGGCGCGGTGCCCACACGGCATACGCCAAGGCACATCAGGGAGCCTGAGCCGGCGTCACGACGGTCGCCGACGCCGGCTCACGGCCGCCTCGACGAGCGCCCTGAAGAGGCGCGGGTCGGTGCCGACCTCGGGGTGCCACTGGACCGCGAGGCGGAAGAAGGCATCCGGGTCCTCCATCGCCTCGAGCGTGCCGTCGTCGGCCCACGCCGACGCCGCGTAGCCCGGGTGGGTCAGCACCGACTGGTGGTGGTAGCTCGGCACCTCGGCCTCCTCACCCAGGATGCCGGCGAGGCGCGTCCCGGCCACGGTACGCACCGGGTGGCTGCCGTACGTCGCCGGCGCGGGCGAGTGTTCGTGGTGGCCGACGCGGTCGGGCAGGTGCTGTTCGAGCAGACCGCCTGCCGCGACCGCCATGACCTGCATGCCTCGGCAGATCCCGAGGACCGGCACGTCGGTCCCGGCTGTCGCCCGCGCGATGGCGATCTCGGTCGAGTCCCGGTCGGGCCTCGACGCCTGCACCGAGGCGTGGCGCTCGTCGGCGTAGAGCTCGGGCGCCACGTCGACCCCACCGGCGAGGATGACGCCGTCCAGGCGGTCGACGATCTCGAGGGCGGTCCCGTCGTCGGCGTCCGGACGCGGGGGGATCACCACCGCGATCCCGCCGGCTTCCTCGACCTGCCGGACGTAGCGGTGCGGCACGAGGGCCCCGGGCACGTCCACCCAGTTCCCCCACGACGCCCGCTCGATGTAGGCGGTGATCCCGATGACGGGGCGAGCCATGCCGACCTCCTGCCGTTGCCCAGCGTCCTACCCAGCCTCCTCCTACCAGCCTCAGAGCGGGGTGACGTAGGCGCCCGAGATGCCGCCGTCGACGAGGAACGTCGAGGCCGTGATGAAGCTCGACTCGTCGGAGGCGAGGAAGAGCACGGCATTGGCCATCTCGTCCGGCTCCCCGAAACGCCCCATCGGGACATGGACGAGGCGGCGCGCGGCCCGCTCCTCGTCCTTGGCGAAGAGCTCCTGGAGCAGCGGCGTGTTGACCGGTCCCGGGCACAGCGCGTTGACGCGGACACCCTGACGGGCGAACTGGACTCCGAGCTCGCGGGACATCGAGAGGACCCCGCCCTTGCTCGCGCTGTAGGAGATCTGCGACGTGGCCGCGCCCATGACGGCGACGAACGATGCCGTGTTGATGATCGAGCCCTTGCCCTGCTCAAGCATGTAGGGCAGGGCTGCCTTGCAGCACAGGTAGACCGAGGTGAGGTTGACCTCCTGCACCTTGCGCCAGGCATCGAGGTCGGTGTCGAGGATGGAGTCGTCCTCCGGCGGGCTGATCCCGGCGTTGTTGAAGGCGATGTCGACCGCGCCGTAGGTCTCCTTCGCCGTGCGGAAGAGCGTGTCGACGTCCTCCTTGCTCACGACGTCGACGCGCACGAAGGTGCCTGCGACCTCGTCGGCGATGCGGCTGCCGTTCGCCTCGTCGAGGTCGCCGATGACGACCTTCGCGCCCTCCTCGGCGAACCGCCGCACCGTCGCGAGACCGATGCCCGAGCATCCGCCCGTGATGACCGCGACCTTGCCGTCGAGTCTGCCTGCCATGTGGATTTCCTTCCAGCCCAGTGAATTACGTGTCCGGTGTGTAGTAACCGTCAGTCGGTCGAGATGAAGACGTTCTTGACCTCGGTGAAGGACTCGAGGGCGTCGGGCCCGAGCTCGCGTCCGATGCCGCTCTGCTTGAACCCGCCGAAGGGTGTCGAGTAGCGGACGCTGCTGTGCGAGTTGACCGACAGGTTGCCCGCCTCGACGCCGCGTGCGACGCGCAGGCCGCGACCGATGTCGCGCGTCCAGATCGACCCGGAGAGGCCGTATGCCGTGTCGTTGGCCTTGGCGATCGCGTCGGCCTCGTCGTCGAACGGCATGACCGCGACAACGGGCCCGAAGACCTCCTCCTGCCAGACCCGGTCGCTCGTGGAACGTGGCAGGACCACGGTCGCGGGGTACCAGTAGCCGCTGCCGTCCGGGGCCTCCCCGCGGAACGCGACGTCGACGTCCTCGGCGGCGTCCTCGACGAAGGAGCGCACGGTGTGGCGCTGACCGGCGCTGATGAGCGGACCCATCTCGGCTGCCTCGTCACGCGGATCGGTGACGACGACGCCGCGCACAGCCGTCTCGAAGTGCTCCATGAACTTCTCGAACACGCTGCGCTGCACGAGGATCCGGCTGCGGGCGCAGCAGTCCTGGCCGGCGTTGTCGAAGACGCCGTAGGGGGCCCGCGCGGCGGCGAGCTCGAGGTCGGAGTCGGCAAAGACGATGTTGGCGCTCTTGCCGCCGAGCTCGAGGGTGATCCGCTTGACCTGTTCGGCCGCGCCCCGCATGATGCGCTGTCCGACGGCCGTCGAGCCGGTGAAGCAGACCTTGCGCACGTCGGGGTGCGTGACGAACCGTTCCCCCACGACGGCACCCTGGCCCGGCACCACGGTGAAGACGCCCTCGGGGATGCCGGCCTCGAGGGCGAGGTCACCGAGCCGAAGCGCTGTCAGCGGCGTCAGCTCGGCGGGCTTGAGCACCACGGTGTTGCCGGCGGCGAGCGCGGGACCGAACCCCCATCCGGCGATCGGCATCGGGAAGTTCCACGGCACGATGATGCCTACGACCCCCAGCGGCTCCCGGAACGTGACGTCGATGCCGCCGGCGACCGGGATCTGTCGTCCGAAGTTCCGCTCGGGCGCCCCCGAGTAGTAGGCGAGCACGTCGCGGACGTTGCCCGCCTCCCACCGGGCGTTGCCGATCGTGTGCCCGGCGTTCGCGACCTCGAGCAGTGCGAGCTCCTCCTGGTGCTCACCGACGAGGTCGGAGAAGCGCCGCAACAGCAGCGCGCGGTCCGCGGGGGCGACGGCGGCCCACCCCGAGGCGGCCGCTCTCGCTCGGGCGATCGCCTCGTCGGCCTGCTCGAGGGAGGCGAGTGGCACCGTCGCGACGACCTCCTCGGTCGCCGGGTTGATGACGTCGTGCGTCTGGCTGGCGGTGGTCATGCCTCGCCCCTCTCCCTCGTTCGATGTATCTGCGCGGCCCCTGGGCCGCGGAGATACATCGAACCGGGGTGGGGCGGGGCGGCTTGGGGGCGGGTCACAGTCGTTCGAATCCTCTCTTGCGCTCCCAGTCGGTGACCGCGGCGTTGAAGGCCGTGATCTCGACGTCGGCCGCGTTGACGTAGTGGTCGACGACCTCGTCGCCGAAGGCCGCTCGAGCGACGGCCGAGCCGGCGAGCAGGTCCCGCGCCTCTTGGAGCGTCGAGGGCACGTGGGGCTTGTCGGAGGTGTAGGCGTTGCCGTCGAGGGCCGGCTCGAGCGGGAGCTCGTTCTCGATGCCGTGGAGGCCGCCGGCGAGCATGGCGGCCACGGCGAGGTAGGGGTTGAGGTCGCCACCGCCGATGCGGTTCTCGACCCGGAGCCCGGCGCCGTGACCGACGACGCGGAGCGCGCACGTGCGGTTGTCCCGACCCCATGCGACCGTCGTCGGAGCGAAGCTCGCCGAGGCAAAACGCTTGTAGGAGTTGATGTTCGGCGCGTAGAAGTACGTCAGCTCTCGCTGGGTGGCGAGGATGCCGGCGAGGAAGTGCTCGAACATCGTGCTGTGCCCGTGCTCGCGGTCGGCGTCGACGAAGACGGGTTCGCCGTCGAGGCCGCGCAACGACAGGTGGATGTGGCACGAGCTGCCCTCGCGCTGGTCGAACTTCGCCATGAAGGTGAGGGACTGGCCGTGGTGGGCCGCGATCTCCTTGGCCGCATTGCGGTACACGACGTGGTTGTCGCACGTGCGCACCGCCTCGTCGAACAGGAAGCCGATCTCGTGCTGCCCGAGGTTGCACTCGCCCTTGGCGCTCTCGACGACCGCGCCGGCGCCGTACATCTCGTTGCGGATCTCGCGCAGCAGCGGCTCGACGCGGTCCCCCCCGAGGATGGAGTAGTCCACGTTGTAGCGGTTCGCCGGCGTGAGGCCCGTGTAGCCCGCGTCCCAGGCCTGCTCGTACGACTCCTGGAAGACGATGAACTCGAGCTCGGTGCCGCAGTGCGCAACCATCCCGAGGCCGGCCGCCCGGTCCACCTGGGCCTTGAGCACCGACCGCGGCGACTGCTTGACCGTCCCGCTCCCGTCGAGCCAGGTGAGGTCGCACTGCACGGTGGCCGAGTGCCGGCTGCCCGGGGTGCGGCGCAGCGTGTCGAGGTCGAGGTCGAAGAACATGTCGCCGTAGCCACGCTCCCACGAGGAGATCGCGTAGCCGTCGACGGTGTTCATGTCGACGTCGACGGCGAGCAGGTAGTTGCAGCCCTCCGTGCCGTCCTCGAGGACGTGGTCGAGGAAGTAGTGGCCGTGCAGTCGCTTGCCCTGCAGGCGACCCTGCATGTCGGTGAACGCGACGACGACGGTGTCGATGTCGCCCGCCTCGATCTCCGCACGCAGCTGGTCGACGGTCAGGGGTGATGGTTTCGCCATGTCCTCTTCCTATCCGATGAGGCCACGCAGCAGCGCGGAGGTCGCGTCGCAGTGCTCCTCCATCACCGCCCGCGCCCGGTCCGCGTCGCCGCCGAGGATGGCGGCGACGACCTGCTCGTGCTGGGTGTCGGAGTGCTCGATGTTGCGCCGCAGGACCGGGATGGCCGTGAGCATGTCGTGCAGCGCGGCCTGGGCACGCGTCACGGCGTCGACGAGCATCGGCGAGCCCGAGAGCGTCGCGATCGCGAGGTGCAGCCGCGAGTCCGCGACCCGGTGCGCCGCCGCGTCGGAGGCGTCCTCGACCTCGCGCAGGCACCCCGTGAGCCAGGCCCGCTGGTCGCCGGCCAGCGGCTGGTTCGCTGCCAACCACGCTGCGCCCGGCTCGACGACGCGACGGAAGGCCAGGGCGTCGAGCATCGCCGCACCGCTGCGGACGAACGTGCCCGTGACGCCACGCGACGACGCAGGGATCTCGGCGGCATACGTGACCGTCGTGCCGCCGCCACGCCCCCGTCTCGTCGTGACGAGGCCCGAGTCGCGGAGCGCGGCGATGGCCTCGCGCAACGTGTTGCGGCTGACGCCGAGGCGCGCCGCGAGGTCACGCTCGGGCGGCAGCTGCTCGCCGTCGGCCAGCACCCCGAGGCGGATCGCCCGGGCGAGCTGCTCGACGGTGTTCTCGAACGCGTTGCCGGACGTCGGCCGCAGCACGGCGTCCGGCAACGCCGTGAGCGCGAGGTCGCGCCCACCCCCGACCGCATCCATGTCAGCCGAAGATCTCCGTGGCCGGCTTCGTCTCGTGCCCCTTCGGGACGTCACGCATGAAGTGGACCCGGCCACCCGCGAACCAGGTCACCGTCGAGAAGACGAGGACGGCCAGCACCGCGATCGGCGCGTAGTTGAACGTGTTGACGGTGATCGGACTGGCCGGCGGGAGCATGAAGAGGATGACGATGAAGCCGACCCAGGTGACCGCCACCCATCCGATGGGGGCGCTCCACCGACCGAGGTTCCACGTCCCGGGACGGAACTCGGGATTCGTCCGCCTGAGGAAGACCGGGACGACGTAGGCGATGTAGAGACCGATGACTGCGATGGACGTGACGGCGAGGTACGCGGTCGTCGAGAAGAGTGCCGGAGCGGTCAGCACGACCGAGCAGACGACGCACAGCCAGATGGAGTTCGTCGGCGTCCCCGTGCGCGGGTTCACCTGGGACCACCACCGCGAGCCGGGCAGTGCGTTGTCGCGCGAGAAGGCGTAGGACATCCGCGAGTTGGCCGTCACCGAGGCCATGCCGCAGAAGAACTGGGCGACGGCGGCGATGAAGAGCAGGAAGATCCCGAGCGAGCGCCCTGCGGCGTCGATGAAGATCTGGGCGGGTGGCAGACCGATGTCGGTGCCCAGGGCCGCGTCGTAGTCCTGGATCGCGGCCGTCACCGCGACAAGGAGCACCCAGCCGGCGAGGATCGAGACCCACACGCTGCGGACGAGACCCTTCGGTGCCTCCGTGGAGGCGTTGATCGTCTCTTCGGCGACGTGCGCCGAGGCGTCGAAGCCCGTGTAGGTGTACTGCGCCATGAGCAGGCCGATGAGGAAGGCGTAGAACGGCGCGTCCCAGCCGGTGCGGTTCTCGAAGTGGAAGAACGTCCACGAGAGGCTCTGGTGGTGGTCCGGCACGAAGGCGAGGACCGCCACGATGATCGCCACGCCCACGAGGTGCCACCAGGCGCTGACGTTGGAGAGCAGCTTGACGAGGTTGACGCCAAAGGTGTTGAGCAGCCCGTGCAGCCCGATGATGACGAGGAAGGCCACGAACGTCGACACCGCGGTGACCTCGAGACCGGTGACGAGGCTGAGCAGCGCCATCCACGTCACCGCTGCGCCGAAGTCGATCGCGGCGGTCACGGCCACCTCGCCGAGGAAGTTGAACCACCCGACGTACCAGGCCCACACCCGCTTGTTGCGCCGGGCCAGGCGCCCTGCCCAGAAGTAGAGCCCACCCGCGGTCGGGTAGACGGAGCAGATCTCGGCCATCGCAAGGGCCACGAGCAGGACGAACGCGCCGACGAGGGGCCAGCCGATGGAGATGGCGATCGGGCCACCGGCGTTCATGGCGATCGCGTAGCTGGTGATGCAGCCGGCTAGGACCGAGATGATCGAGAACGAGACGGCGAAGTTGGAGAAGCCACTCATCCCTCGATGGAGCTCCTGCTTGTAGCCGAGCTCGGCCAGCATGGCCTCGTCGGTGGCGGCACCGGAGGTGCCGGTGGCGATTTCAGGGGACGGAGGAACGCTCATGCACTACCTCGCAAACATCGTGCAACGAACCATTGTTCGTTGCTCCACCATGATGTGAGGCATCCTGTACCCGCACGACGAACGTCGTCAATGGTTCTGGATCAAACCTTTTGAGCGAGGACCGCCTCGAGGACGTGCGCAACCCCGTCGTCGTCGTTGGGCGGGCACAGCCGGTCCGCAGCGCGGCGCACCCGTTCGTGACCGTTGGCCACCGCCCAGCCGACTCCGGCCCACTCGAGCATCGGCAGGTCGTTGGGCATGTCGCCGAAGGCCCAGACGTGCGCGGCGTCGATGCCGAGTCCCGTGGCCCACCGTTCCAGGCCGGCGGCCTTGGTCACCCCGGGCGCATTGATCTCCGCCAGGCCGTGCGCGCCGGAGAAGTGCAGGTGGCCACGGTCGCCGACGACCTCCTCGACGATGGACAGGAACTCCTCGACGGGCAGGTCAGGAGCGAGCGCGAGCAGCTTGCCGACCGGCTCGGCAGCGACCTCGCGCCAGGACCCGCGCACCGACCGCTCGGCGCCCCGGTCGCGGTGCGGGTCCGGGTAGCCGTCGGCCACGAAGGGACCACTGGCCCGCTCGGCCGCGAACGTGACCGACGGCACGGCGCGACGCAGGTCGGCGACGACGTCCTCGACGACGCCACTGTCGAAGCAGTGCGTCTCGAGGACCCGGTGGGCGGCCACCTCGTAGACGAACGCGCCGTTGCCGCAGATCGCCGTGCCGCGCGGCCCGACGACCCGCTCCAGATCGTGCAGCCAGCGCGGCGGCCGGGCCGTGACGAGGACCGTCTCGATGCCCGCGTGCGCCGCGGCGGACCAGGCCGCGGCCGTGCGCCCGGACAGCGAGCCGTCCGTGCGCAGCAGGGTGCCGTCGAGGTCGGACGCGACGAGCCGGGGCGGGGCGATGTCTCCGACTGCCGACCCGGGCTGCGCCCATCCGGTCACGGGCCCCATCGGCGACGGCCCGTCAGACGAGGCGGGTGAGCCAGCCGCGCGAGTCCTCGGCGCGGCCGTACTGGATGTCGAGGAGCCGGGCGCGGATCGCCTCGGCGTAGCGGTCCTCGTGACCGTCGCGGCGGTGGTCGACCGAGCCGCCGGCCCAGCGCAGCTCGCCGACCGGGGTGACGACGGCGGCGGTACCGCACGCGAAGATCTCGACGATGTCGCCGTTCGCAGCGCCCTCCTTCCACTCCTCGATCGGGATGCGGCGCTCCTCGGGCTCGAGTCCCTGCTCCTTGGCGATCTCGAGGATGGAGCTGCGCGTGACCCCCTCGAGGATCGTCCCGGTGAGCTCGGGCGTGATGATGCGTCCGTCCTTGGTGACGAGGAAGAGGTTCATGCCCCCGAGCTCCTCGATGTAGGTGTGCGTCGAGGAGTCGAGGAAGACGGCCTGGTCGCAGCCGTGCTCGATGCCCTCGAGCTGGCCCGCGAGCGAGCTGGCGTAGTTGCCACCGCACTTGGCGGCGCCGGTGCCGCCCTCGCCCGCACGCGCGTAGTCGGTCGAGATCCACAACGTGACGGGCTTGAGTCCGCCGGAGAAGTAGGCACCGGCTGGGGAGGCGATGACGGAGTAGGTGACCCGCTGGGCCGGACGCACGCCGAGGAAGGCCTCGGACGCGAACATGAAGGGGCGCAGGTAGAGGCTCTTCTCCCCCGCATCACCCGCCGGCACCCAGGCCTGGTCGACGGAGACGAGCTGGCGCAGCGACTCGATGAAGTCGGCCTCGGGGAGCTCGGGCAGCGCGAGGCGACGGGCCGACCGGGCGAAGCGGGCCGCATTGGCCTCGGGGCGGAAGGTCCAGATCGAGCCGTCGGCGTGACGGTAGGCCTTCATGCCCTCGAAGATCTCCTGGGCGTAGTGGAGCACCGCCGCCGCCGGGTCGAGCTGGAAGGGGCCGTACGGCTTGACCTGTGCGTCGGCCCAGCCACCGTCGGCCGTCCACGTCGCGACGACCATGTGGTCGGTGAAGGTCTTGCCGAAACCGGGGTTCTCGAGGATCTCGGCGATGCGCTCGGGCGAGGTGACCTCGTCGCGGCGCGTGACCTCGAAGGACAGCTGGGTCATGACAAAACCTCCAGGGGCAAAATCAGCGGTGATCCGGTTGTCAGGCTATCGCCCACATCGTGAGACGGAGAAGCCGGGGACCCGCGCTCGCGGGAGCGGGCGTATGCCGTCACCCCCGGCTACACGGCATACGTGACCGGGTGCCCGGCGAGCTCGCCTGCAGGGGCGCGTCGTCAGAGTCGGGAGGCCACGGCGTCACCGACGGCGGTGGTGCTGCGGACGGCGTCGCCGCGCTCGGCCAGGTCTGCGGCCACGGCGTCGTCGACGCGCGCTGCCTCCTTGTCGAGGCCGAGGTGGGCGAGCAGCATGCCGACCGAGAGGATCGCCGCGGTCGGGTCGGCCTTGGACTGGCCGGCGATGTCAGGAGCCGACCCGTGGACGGGCTCGAACATGCTCGGCGTCGTGCGGGCCGGGTTGATGTTGCCCGACGCCGCGAGGCCGATGCCGCCGGCGATGGCCGCAGCGATGTCGGTCAGGATGTCGCCGAAGAGGTTGTCGGTGACGATGACGTCGAAGCGGCCGGGGTCGGTGGCCATGAAGATCGTCGCTGCGTCGACGTGCTGGTAGGCGGTCTCGACGTCGGGGAACTCGGCACCGACCTGCTCGACCGTGCGGCGCCAGAGGTGGCCGGCATACGTGAGCACGTTGTGCTTGTGCACGAGGGTCAGGTGCTTGCGAGGCCGGGCCTGGGCGCGGGCGAAGGAGTCGCGGACGACGCGCTCGACGCCGTAGCGCGTGTTGACGCTGACCTCGGTCGCGATCTCCTGTGGCGTGCCGACGCGCAGGGCTCCGCCGTTGCCGGTGTAGGGGCCCTCGGTGCCCTCGCGGACGACGACGAAGTCGATGCCGTCGGGTGCCACCCGGGCGACGTCAAGCGGGCTCGCCACTCCGGGGAAGAGCTTGGCCGGGCGCAGGTTGACGTAGTGGTCGAGGGCGAAGCGCAGGGGCAGCAGGACTCCCCGCTCGAGCACGCCGCTCGGGACGCTCGGGTCGCCGATGGCGCCGAGGAGGATCGCGTCGTGGCCGCGCAGCTCGTCGAGAACGGTGTCCGGGAGCGTCTCGCCGGTGGCGTGCCAGCGCCGGGCGCCGAGGTCGTAGTCGGTCGTCGTGAAGGTCGGGCCGCCGTCAGCGGTGACCGCCTCGAGGACCTTGAGGCCCTCTGCGACCACCTCGGGTCCGATGCCGTCGCCGCCGATGACCGCGATCGAGTACGCGTCCTTGACCTGCGTCTGTGCCATGCCGCCAGCCTAGGACCCGTCTTGTGATGTGGACTCAGCGTCTCATTTCGTGAACGCACGACGAAGGCCCCGCCCGGGTGGGCGGGGCCTTCGTCAGCGGTCGCTCGGGACTCAGTCCTCGGTGTGACCCTGGTCGCGCAGGTCCATCGACTCCTGCAGGGCCTGGCGGGCTGCCTTGGCGTCTTCGCTCATGGTGATCACGTCTTTCGGTCTCATTGCGGATGGTGGTCTCAGGTGGCTCCAGCCCTGGTGGGCGAACCGGTCAGCACGAGGGGTGCGCGGGATCTCCGCGGCGAGAGTGCTGACTACCTGGACTCGCCGCGGCGGAGAATGAGTACGACCTGCCGCGTCATGCATTTCACGGTACGCCGGCCTCCCCAGCGGTACAGGGGGTTTCCAGAACGTGAGACACGGTGTCCGGCATTCGGCCAGACGACGCCGCCCTCCGTGATCCGCATCCCCCGCTCGGGAGACCGCTGGCCGTAGGCTCGGCGCGTGAGCGCCGACCACCACCAGGATCACCCCAGCTCTCCACCGCACCAGCGGCACATCAGCCACGCCGTGCCCGGGGTGCCGTTCGACAACGAGGCCCGCTGGATCGCGATCACGCCCGGCAACGCCCGTCGCGTGACGTTCACCGTGCTCGCGGCCGTCGTCCTGCTGTCCGTGGCCACATGGGCGTTCCAGGCCATGAGCAGCTTCCTCTTCCTGCTCCTGCTCGCGTGGCTCGTCTCGATCGCCATGGAACCGGTCGTCCTCTGGCTCAGTGGCCGGGGCATGAAGCGTGGTCTCGCGACCGGGTTGACGATGCTCGGCCTGCTCCTGCTCTTCGTGGGCCTCGGCGAGCTCTTCGGCCAGGTCTTCATCTCGCAGCTCTCCCAGCTCGGGACGCAGCTGCCCGGCGCGGTGACCTCGGCGATCAACTGGGTCAACTCGACCTTCCACACGAGCTTCGACCTCGCGCAGATCCAGTCGGCTCTCAGCCTGACCCCGGACAAGCTCGGCGAGCTCGCGGGCAAGTACGGCGGCGGCATCGTCGGCATCTTCGGATCGCTCTTCACCTTCATCTTCGACGCCCTGACGATTGGGGTCTTCGCCTACTACCTCTCCGCCGACAGCCCGCGGCTGCGTCAGACGATCGGCTCCTGGCTCCCCCAGCGCTACCAGCGGGTCTTCATCACCGTCTGGACGATCTCGGTCGAGAAGACCGGCGGCTACGTCGTGTCGAAGCTCGTGCTTGCCTCGGTGTCAGCGGTCTTCCACGTGGCCTTCTTCTGGTTGATCGACGTGCCGTTCTGGCTCCCGCTCGGCATCTTCGCCGGCATCGTCGGCCAGTTCATCCCGACCATCGGCACCTACATCGGGGTGGCCCTGCCGGCGCTCTTCGCGCTGCTCGACAAGCCGATCAACGCCCTGTGGATCGCCGTGTTCGCGACGGTCTACCAGCAGCTCGAGAACTACGTCTTCACCCCGCGCATCAGCCGACGCACCATGGACGTGCACCCGGCGGTGGCGCTCGGGTCCGTCATCGCGGGGGCCGCGCTCTTCGGCCCCATCGGTGCGCTCATCGGCATCCCCATCGCCGCCGTCGCGCTCGCCATCATCGACACCTTCAGCAAGCGCCACGAGCTCGTTCCCGAGCTCGCCAGCCTCGAGCCCGTCGACGACGAGGAGCCGCTGTCCGACGACCTGGCCGACGAGATGGCTCCGGAACCCGCAGACCGGACGACGACCGTGACGACCACCCGGACGACGGGCGAACCGCACGACTCCCCTGACGTCAAGCGGTGACATCAAGCGGTGACATCAAGCGGTGACGTCGCGGCGGTCGAAGCCGAGAGCTGCCACGGCCACGAGCAGGACCACCGTGCCGACGGCGACGCCGACCGCCGGCCACGACACACCGTTCCGCAGCGGGTCGTGGGCGCCGTACTGGTAGAAGGTGACAGCTTCTGCACCGGAGCCAGCCAGTCGACGAGCCCGCCGAGGCCGTTGACGACGTAGGCCACCACGGCCACGAAGACCGGCACGGCCCGGCTCAGCCCGAGCCGACCCGTCCCGGCCCCGATGGCCAGGGCGAGCGCGCCGAACACGAGACCGAGCAGGGCCAGGTGGAGCATGGCGGCGGCGACGTTGCCGGCGGGGAGGTCCATGCCGACCAGCGCTCCCTCGGCCACGAGGGCAAGGCCGAGCAGTGCCGACAGCCCCAGGGTTCCCACCACCATGGCTAGCGCCTTGTCGACGACCACGCAGGGCGTCCAGCTGT
Source organism: Terrabacter sp. 01T434 (assembly GCF_056398545.1). Taxonomy (NCBI): domain Bacteria; kingdom Bacillati; phylum Actinomycetota; class Actinomycetes; order Micrococcales; family Intrasporangiaceae; genus Terrabacter; species Terrabacter sp. 01T434. The sequence goes on along the minus strand of NZ_JBFTPP010000001.1, from coordinate 736,743 downwards.
TCGACCGCCACCACCCGGCCGGCGCTCAGCACCCCGATCCGGGTCGCGACCCGCTCGACCTCGCTGAGGACGTGCGAGCTGAGCAGCACCGTGCCGCCCCGCGCCACGTGCTCCGAGAGGAGGGCGTGGAACTCCCGTTGCACGAGCGGATCGAGACCGCTCGACGGCTCGTCGAGCACGAGCAGCTCGGGTCGGATCATGAGCGCGAGCAGGAGGGCCCGCTTCTGCCGGTTGCCGCGGGAGAGCTGGCGAGCCAGCTTGCGCAGGTCGAGGTCGAGCCGCTCCGCCAGCGTTCCGGCGCCGGCAGGCCGCCCGATCCGGTGGAGGTGACCGACGTAGTCGACGTGGTCCTGCCCGGCGAGCCGCGGGTAGAGCGAGACGTCTCCCGGGACGTAGCCGACCCTCCGGTGCAGCTCGTCCCGGCGCGCCCAGGCATTGAGCCCGGCCAGCTCGACGCGGCCCGCTGTGGCCCTGGTGAGTCCCATGATGATCCGCAACATCGTCGTCTTGCCGGCGCCGTTGGGCCCGAGGTAGCCCCCTCCACCGTCGCCGTCGGGACGGCGTCGCGACAGGGCCGAAAGACCTGAAGCCATCGCGTATGCCGCGTGGCGCGTCCGCGCCGACGGCTCAGTCGTGCAGGTCGACGACCGAGAAGGTCTTGGCCTCGACGACCTCGGAGAGCTCGGCCGCCAGGGCGGCGGGGACGGCGCTGTCGACGTTGAGCACGCCGATGGCGCGGTCGTCCTGCCGCGAGACCTGCATGCCGCCGATGTTGATGCCGGCGTCGCCGAGGATGCGGCCGACCCCGCCGATGACGCCGGGGCGGTCGGAGTACTCGAAGACGAGCATGTGCTCGGAGAGCGGGACCTCGAGGTCGTAACCGTTGACCCCCACGAGCTTCTCGACCCTCTTCGGGCCGGTGAGCGTGCCCGAGACCGAGACGACCGTGCCGTCGGCGAGCGTGCCGCGCAGCGTCGTGACGTTGCGGAAGTCCCCGGAGTCCGGGTCGGTCACGAGACGCACGACGCAGCCCCGCTGCTCGGCCAGGACCGGCGCGTTGACGTAGGTGACGGGATCCTCGACGACGTCCGTGAACAGCCCCTTGAGGGCGACGAGCTTCCACACGCTGACGTCATGGGCCGTGATCTCGCCGCGGACGTCGACGTCGAGCTGGGCCGGCACGGTGCCGGCGACGGCCGTGAAGATGCGGCCGAGCTTCTCCACCAGCGGGATCCCGGGGCGGACCTCCTCGGCGATGAAGCCGCTGGAGACGTTGACGGCATCGGGGACGAGCTCGCCCCCGAGGGCGAGGCGCACCGACCTGGCGACGGCGATGCCGGCCTTCTCCTGGGCCTCTTCGGTCGACGCGCCCAGGTGGGGGGTCACGACGACGGACTCGTGCTCGAAGAGCGGCGACTCGGTGGTCGGCTCGGACGCGAAGACGTCGATGCCGGCGCCGGCGACACGACCCTCGGCGATGGCGCGCGCGAGGGCGGCCTCGTCGACGATGCCGCCACGAGCGGCGTTGACGATCCGCACCGACGGCTTGACCTTGGACAGCGCCTCCTCGCCGATGAGGCCGATGGTCTCGGGCGTCTTCGGCAGGTGAATCGTGATGAAGTCGGACTGGGCGAGCAGCTCGTCGAGCCCGACGAGATGGGCACCGAGCTGGCCGGCCTTGGCGGGCGAGGCGTAGGGGTCGTAGGCGAGGATCCTCATGCCGAACCCCTTGAGCCGCTCGGCGACGAGCGCGCCGATGCGGCCGAGACCGACGACGCCGACGGTCTTGTCGAGCAGCTCGACACCGGAGTACTTGCTGCGCTTCCACGCCCCGGCCTTGAGGGCCTGGTTGGCCGGGGCGATGTTGCGGGCGGTGGCGAGGAGCAGGCCCACGGCGAGCTCGGCGGCCGAGGTGATGTTCGAGGTCGGTGCGTTGACGACCATGATGCCGGCGCGGGTGGCCGACTGGACGTCGACGTTGTCGAGCCCGACACCGGCGCGGGCGATGACCTTGAGCTGCTTCGCCGCGGCGATCGCCTCGGCGTCCATCTTCGTGGCCGAGCGGATGAGGATCGCGTCGACGTCGGCGAGAGCCCGAAGGAGCTCGTCGCGGTCGGCCCCGTCGACCGAACGGACCTCGAAGTCTGGTCCCAGTGCCTCGATCGTGGCGGGTGACAGCTCTTCAGCGATGAGGACGACAGGTCTGCTCACAAGGGGTCCCTTCCGGAGGGGCGAGGCCGCGCGTGCCGGGCGCGGGCCGTCGGAGGCACCTCGGCGTGCCGTCGGCGAGTCTAGGGGCTCGGCCTCCGAGAATCACGGAGCGACCACCGGGCCGGATCCGCGACGGGCAGGAGGATCGTTGCGCTCCAGCAGGACCACAGGACACTCTGGACCATGCGCATCGTCGTGACGGGAGGGGCGGGCGACCTGGGGTCGCGAGTCGTCCGCGAGGCCACGGCTCGTGGCCATGACGTGGTGCCGGCCAGCCGCCGGACCGGCGTGGACCTCACGACGGGCGAGGGACTCGAGGATGCCCTCCTCGGTGCCGACACCGTCGTGCACTGCGCCGATGATCCGTCCCGGGGTGACACGGTGACGGTCTACGCCACCCGCCGCCTGGCTGACGCGGCAGCCGCCCACGACGTCCACCTCGTGCACATCTCGATCGTCGGGATCGACCAGCACCCGATGACCTACTACCGCCGCAAGCTGCGCGCCGAGCAGAGCATCGACGCGGCCGGTGGCCCGGCCACCGTCCTGCGAGCCACCCAGTTCCACTCCCTCACAGCGTTCTTCGCCAGAAGGTTGAGTGTCGGCCCGTTCACCGTGACGATCGGCGACATGGCCTTCCAGCCGGTCGACACCGACTTCGTGGCTCGTCGTCTCGTCGACGTCGCGGCAGGGCCCCGGCCGACGGGATACGTCCGGGCGCCGGACGTCGCCGGCCCCGACGTGCTGCCGATCGGCGAGGTGGCGAGGCTGGTGCGCGCCCATCGCCGCGCCTCGGCGCCTCGTGTCGTCCGGGTCCCGCCGCTCGGCCGCCTCATGCGGGCGATCTCCGAGAGCCGCAACGTCCCGGCCACCGGCACGGCCGACCTGGGCGGCCGGTCGTTCGCCGACTGGCTGGCCACCCAGCCCGAACGGCTGACGGGGCGCTGAAGGGGCCCCACGGCATACGCGAGCGGCCGGCGCCCCCACGAACGGGACGCCGGCCGTCGGACCGCAGGGACGAGTCAGCGCGCGGCGCTGCCCTCGACGTAGTCGGAGTCGGTCTGCTTGACCCATGCCATGAGCCCCCGCAGCTCGCGGCCGGTGGCCTCGATCGGGTGCTGGGCACCCTTCTCGCGCAAGGACTTGAACTCCGGCGCACCGGCGTCCTGGTCGTCGATGAAGCGCTTGGCGAAGGTGCCGTTCTGGATGTCGCCGAGGACGGCCTTCATGTTCTCCTTGACGTGCGGGTCGATGACGCGCGGTCCGGAGACGTAGTCGCCGTACTCCGCCGTGTCGGAGACCGACCAGCGCTGCTTGGCGATGCCGCCCTCGATCATGAGGTCGACGATGAGCTTGAGCTCGTGGAGGCACTCGAAGTAGGCGACCTCGGGCTGGTAGCCCGCCTCGACGAGGGTCTCGAAGCCGTACATGACGAGCTGGCTCGCACCACCGCAGAGGACGGCCTGCTCACCGAAGAGGTCCGTCTCGGTCTCCTCCGTGAAGGTCGTCTTGATGCCGCCGGCACGGAGACCACCGATCGCCTTGCCGTAGGCCTTGGCCAGGTCCCACGCCGCGCCTGAGGCGTCTTGCTCGACGGCGAGGAGCACGGGCACCCCACGGCCGTCGACGAACTCGCGGCGCACGATGTGGCCGGGCCCCTTGGGGGCGACCATGAGGACGTCGGCGTCGGGCTCGGGCTTGATGTAGCCGAAACGGATGTTGAAGCCGTGGCCGAAGAGCAGGGCGGCACCCTCCTTGAGGTTCGGCTGGATGTCGTTCGCGTAGACGGTCCGCTGCACCTGGTCGGGCGTGAGGATGACGACGAGGTCGGCCTCCTTGACGGCGTCGGCGACCGACGTCACCGTCAGGCCCTCGGCCTCGGCCTTGGCCCTGCTCTTGCTGCCCTCGGCGAGGCCGACGCGGACGTCGACGCCGGAGTCGCGCAGGTTGAGCGCGTGGGCGTGGCCCTGGCTGCCGTAGCCGATGACGGCGACCTTCTTGCCCTGGATGATCGACAGGTCGGCGTCGTCGTCGTAGAACATCTCGGCCATGGTGGCCTTCTCCTTCGGTTGCGGTGTGCGGTGGTCTGGGTGGGACGGTGAGGCCGGGAGTCGCTCAGGCGCTGCGGAGGTTCCGGTCGGTGATGGACCTCGAGCCGCGGCCGACGGCGACCAGGCCGGACTGGACGAGCTCCTTGATGCCGAACGGCTCGAGCACGTCGAGGAGGGCGCGGAGCTTGTCCGAGGTGCCGGTTGCCTCGATGACGATCGCGTCGGTCGTGACGTCGACGACCTTGGCCTTGAAGAGCTGGATCGTGTCGATGACCTGGCTGCGGGTCGCTGCGTCGGCGCGGACCTTGACGAGCAGGATCTCGCGCTGGACCGACGCGTGCGCCTCGAGCTCGACGACCTTGAGCACCTCGATGAGCTTGTTGAGCTGCTTCGTCACCTGCTCCAGGGCGGTGCCCTCGACCTCGACGACGACCGTGATGCGCGAGATCTCCGGCAGCTCGGTCGGGCCGACGGCGAGGGAGTTGATGTTGAAGCCCCGGCGCGAGAAGAGCGCCGCCACGCGGGTCAGGACGCCGGGCTTGTCCTCGACGAGCACCGACAGGGTGTGCTTGCTCATGCTCAGTCCTCCCGCTCCCAGACCGGCGCCTCGTGGCGTGCGGCCTGGATCATGTCGTTGCTGACGCCCGCCGGCACCATGGGCCACACCATGGCGTCCCGGTGCACGATGAAGTCGATGACGACCGGGCGGTCGTTCGTCTCGAGCGCCTGCCTGATGACGGCGTCGACCTCCTCGGGCGTCTCGGCGCGCAGCCCGAGGCAGCCGTAGGCGTCCGCGAGCTTGACGAAGTCGGGCACGCGCTGCTCGAGCGGCTGCAGGTTGGTGTTGGAGTAGCGCTCGTTGTAGAAGAGCGTCTGCCACTGGCGCACCATGCCGAGCGAGCTGTTGTTGATGATCGCGACCTTGATCGGGATGTTGTTGATGACGCAGGTCGCGAGCTCCTGGTTCGTCATCTGGAAGCAGCCGTCGCCGTCGATGGCCCAGACGGTGCGCTCGGGCTCGGCGACCTTGGCGCCCATGGCCGCCGGGACCGAGAAGCCCATCGTGCCAAGACCCCCCGAGTTGATCCACGCATTGGGGCGTTCGTACTGCACGAACTGGGCGGCCCACATCTGGTGCTGCCCGACGCCCGCGACGTAGGTGCCCTCGGGGCCGGTCAGCGCGCCGATGCGCTCGATGACGTACTGCGGCGAGAGCGTTCCGTCCTCGCTGTCGGTGTAGCCCAGCGGGAAGGTCTGCTTCCACTCGGCGACGCGCTCGCGCCAGGCGGCATAGTCCCAGCCGCCGGCGTCTGCCTCGCTGGCCGCCCGGTCGAGCCTCACCTGCTCGATGAGGTCCTGGATGACCTCGCCCACGTCACCGACGATCGGGACGTCGGCGATGCGGTTCTTGGAGATCTCGGCGGGGTCGATGTCGGCATGGATCACCTTGGCGTGCGGGGCGAACGTCGAGAGCTGGCCCGTGACGCGGTCGTCGAAGCGGGCCCCGAGCGCGATGATGAGGTCGGACTTCTGCAGGCCGGTGACGGCGGCCACGGTGCCGTGCATGCCGGGCATGCCGAGGTTGAGCGGCTCGCTGTCGGGCACGGTGCCCCGCGCCATGAGCGTGGTCACGACGGGGATGCCGGTCAGCTCCACGAGGCGGCGCAACGCCTCGCTCGCGTGGGCCCGGACGACCCCGCCGCCGACGTAGAGGATCGGCTGCTTGGCCGCGGCCATGAGCCGGGAGGCCTCGCGGATCTGCTTGCCGTGCGGGCGCAGGACCGGTCGGTAGCCCGGCAGGTCGATCTGCGGCGGCCAGCTGAACGTCGTCCTCGCCTGGAGGGCGTCCTTGCTGATGTCCACGAGGACCGGGCCGGGGCGACCGGTGCTCGCGACGTGGAACGCCTCGGCGATGGCTTGCGGGATCTTCGCCGGGTCGGTCACGAGGTAGTTGTGCTTGGTGATCGGCATCGTGATGCCGCGGATGTCGGCCTCTTGGAAGGCGTCGGTGCCGATGGCCGCGCTGGCGACCTGTCCCGTGATGGCGACGAGCGGGACGGAGTCCATGTGCGCGTCGGCGAGCGGTGTCACGAGGTTCGTCGCGCCAGGGCCCGACGTGGCCATGCACACGCCGACCTTGCCGGTCGCCGAGGCGTACCCCTCGGCCGCATGGCCGGCGCCCTGCTCGTGGCGCACGAGGATGTGGCGCACCTTCTTCGAGTCGAGCATCGGGTCGTAGGCCGGGAGGATCGCGCCGCCCGGGATGCCGAAGACCGTGTCACAGCCGATGGCCTCGAGGGAGAGTACGAGCGACTGGGCCCCGGTGACCTCGCGGGCCGCAGTGACGGCCCCTGCGGGCTGCGGCTCTGCCGTGGGTCGGGGACGGGCCAGGGAGGCCACGTCAGCGGGCGAGGGCGCCTGCTTCGTCGTGTCGCTCACGATCTCTTCCTTGTCTCGAGCACATCGTTGTCCTGCCGGTTCGGGCCGGCTCCACCCACAAAAAAACCCTTCGGTCCCGCGGTGGGACGGAAGGGAGCGCGCTGACCGTTCGAGCTGGTCGGCGCGCTAGGGAAGTACGAGGAGTCTGGCCACGTGACCACCGTGCTACCCAGGCCAAGAAGTGTCAATCGGCCGTCTCGTGCGTCTCAACATGTGACCTCGGAGTCTCACGTACTGTCACTGGCGACGTTCGGGTGGAAAGTCGGTTGTCCGCGCGCCGGCCCGCTCGGGACACTGGCCGCCATGATCACAGTCGGCACCCCGCTGCCCGTCCCGCTCGTGCTGCCCGGCGACACCGATGGTCTCAGCACCCGCCCCCTGATGAGCAGCGACGCGGCCGCCGTCACGGCACTCGTGGCCGACTGCGAGCAGCACGACGTCGGCGACGTGCTCATCGAGGAGGCCGACATCGTCGGCGACTGGCAGCGCCCCGCGTTCGACCTCGCGTCGCAGTCGGTGGGCGTCCTCCACGGTGAGCGCCTCGTCGCGTACGCCGAGGTCTACAAGGGCCGCTGGGCCGACGCCGCCGTCGACCCGGACTACCGGGGACGCGGCATCGGGACGGCCCTGTCGCACTGGACCCGGGCCGTCGCCGCGCGGGACGGTGACACGCTCGTGGGCCAGCCCGTCCCCGGCGACTCCCCTGCCGAGCGGCTGCTCGCCTCCCTCGGTTACCGCACGCTCTGGACCTCGTGGGTCCTCCAGGTGCCCGCCGGGCAGGCGATCGAGCCTCAACCCGTTCCCGAGGGATACGTCATCCGCGAGCCGCGCGACGAGGGCGATCTGCGAGCGACGTGGACCGTCAACGAGGACGCCTTCCTCGAGTGGTCCGACCGCGAGCGCGCGACCTTCGAGGAGTGGTCGGCGAACGTGTCGCGGCGGCCCGGCTACCAGCCGTGGCAGCTGCGCCTCATGGTCGACCGCGATGACCAGGTCGTCGGCATGGCCTTCGTCGTCGTCTCGAGCGACTGCGCCTACGTCGACAAGCTTGCGGTGCGACGCGACGAGCGCGGTAAGGGGCTGGCCCGCGCCTTGCTCGTGGACGCCTTCGAGGTGGCCCGCGCACATGGTGGGGACCGGTCGGAGCTCTCGACCGACTCCCGCACCGGCGCGCTCGGTCTCTATGAGAAGGTCGGGATGCAGGTCACGTCGGTGTGGCGCCACTGGGCGGCGGACGTCACGCCGGAGCCGGTGGCCGCGCAGGCCTGAGGAGGCGTCGTGGAGCAGCACGCGAGCATCGACATCGAGGCCCCGGTCGCGCGGGCATGGGCGATCCTGCGCGACGTGGAGCAGTGGCCCGAGTGGACCGCATCGGTGCGCGCGGTCACGCTGCTCGACGGCGAGCTCCGGGTGGGGGCGCGGGCGCGCATCGACCAGCCGCGCATCCCGACCACGGTCTGGACCGTCACCGACCTGACCGAGGGGCGCGACTTCACGTGGGAGGCCAGCTCTCCCGGAAGGCGGACGACCGGCCGGCACACCGTCGAGGCGACCGGGCCGGGCACCTGCCGGGCCACCCTCTCGATCACCCAGTCGGGCTGGGTCGGCTCGCTCGTCGGGCGCGGCTACCGGTCCCTCACCGACCGCTACCTCGCCCTGGAGGCCGCCGGGCTCAAGGCGCGAGCCGAGTCCACCGAGGGCTAGAGGTCTCAGCCCGAGGCTGCGCCGAGCGCCGGGTTGGCCGGTGACGCAGCGACGTCACCCGGGGCGAGGCCGGGCAGCCACGTCGCGAGGTCGTTCGCCTGGGCGGAGTTGGCCGGCTCGAGCACGGTGAGCCCGTCGGCGAACCAGATGACCGTCATGACCTCGCGCATCTGCGCCGAGGTGTTGCCGAGCGCCTTGTGCACCGTCCATCCCGAGTGGAACGAGGCGTCACCGGCACGCATCGCGACCGGCTCGTCGACGACGAGGCCGCCCTCCGCGACCAGCCGGTCGAAGTGCTCCTCGGAGGCGTCGGAGATCCCGATGTCGCTGAGCGGCCCGTCGACGTGGCTGCCGGTCGCGAAGGCGAGCCCACCGTGGGCCGGCGTGATGTCGACGAGTGGCATCCACATCGTGAGGCACCGCGTGCCGTCGAGCGGCCAGTACATTGCGTCCTGGTGCCACGGGGTGTAGCCGCCGCCAGGCTCCTTGAACAGCGCCTGGTCGTGGTAGAGCCGCACCCGCGGGACGCCGAGCAGCCTCGCGGCCATGTCGGCGAATCGGGACGCCATGACGAAGCGGGCCACGCTCTCGTCGTGGCGCCAGAGGTTCATCACCTGCAGGAACGCCATCCCGTAGCTGTCACGCTCGGCGAGCGGCCGGGTCTCGGTGCTGAGCCGCTCGACCGCCGCGGCGATGGGGCCGCGGTAGGCCGCCGCGTCGACGGCGTCCGCCACTCCCGAGAGCCGGAGGAAGCCCTGGGCCCGGTAGGCCGCCACCTGCTCGTCGTCGATGGGGTATGCCGTGGTGAGCTCGGGAAGCGTTTCAGTGGGCATGATGCAGACCATCCTTCGCGGATCATCCACGACCGGAGTGGCCGTCGGATGGGTGCAGCCCACCAGACGCGTCATGAGGGTGCCCCGGACCGCATGGTCACCGGGGTACGTTCTGGTTTGATGTGGGCGTGAGCGATACCCCGTCGACGCCTGAGGCCGGACCGCGGCCGGCAGCCGGACGCCTCGGTCGGGTCCTCATCGCGGCCCGCATCACGGCAGGGAGCGGGCTGCCGGTGGGGACGACCCGACGGCACCCGACGTGGGGTCTCACCTTCCTCACGTCCGGCACTGGTCGCTACCGCGACGCCCGTCATGACGAGCCCATCGGCGCGGGCACGCTCGTCGTCGTCCACCCGGGCCACCCGCACTGGTACGGCGCAGACCCCGGCGGCTGGGACGAGCACTTCGTCGTGTTCGACGGCGCGGTCTTCGACTGTGCCGGCCGCACCGGCGCCCTCTCCCCCGACCGCCCGCTCGTGCACGGCCTGCCGGTGCGCCGGTGGGCCGCCCGCTTCGCCGCGTTCGACCGGCCGCGACCCGCCACCCTCGACGCGCGCGACGCCGAGGCGCTCGACCTGCTCGCAGCCCTGCTCCAGGCGCGAGAGCTCGTCGACCACCAGCGGCGACGCGGTCCCGTCGCCGACGCCGGTTGGCTCGCGCGTTCGGTCGAGCTTCTCGAGGGCGACCTCGCCGAGACCCTCGAGCTGTCCTCGGTGGCGGCCGAGGTCGGGCTGCCCTACGAGACGTGGCGGCGGCGGTTCCGGGCCGAGACCGGAACCGGCCCGTACGCGCACCGGGCGGCCCGGCGGCTCTCCGCCGCCACCGAGATGCTCGTGCACACCGGGCTCAGCGTGCGCGACATCGCCGCCACCACCGGGTTCACCGACGAGCGGCACCTCATCAGGCGTTTCCGGGAGGCCACGGGTCTCACGCCCCGCGCCTACAGGGACGCGGGGCGCTGAGCCTGACCGGCGTCAGCCGCAGACGGCCCCGCCGCTCGCGCTGCCGACGAGCTTGCGGTACTTCGCGAGGACGCCCCGGGTGTACTTCGGCTCCGGGTGCGTGATGCCCTCGGCGCGGCGGCGCTCCATCTCCTCGTCGTCGACGAGCACGTCGAGCGTGCCGCTCGCCACGTCGAGGCGGATCGTGTCACCGTCTCGGACGAAGGCGATGGGCCCCTCGTCGACGGCCTCCGGCGCGACGTGACCGACGCACAGTCCGGTCGTGCCACCGGAGAAGCGACCGTCGGTGAGGAGCAGGACGTCCTTGCCGAGCCCGGCGCCCTTGATCGCGCCGGTGACGGCGAGCATCTCGCGCATGCCGGGGCCACCCTTGGGCCCCTCGTACCGGATGACGACGACGTCGTTCTTCTTCAGGGAGCCCTGCTCGACGGCGTCCATGGCGGCGCGCTCGCCGTTGAAGACGCGGGCGGTGCCCTCGAAGACGGACTCGTCGAAACCGGCCGACTTCACGACCGCACCCTCGGGCGCGAGTGAGCCGGTGAGGATCGTCAGGCCACCCGTCTTGTGGATCGGCCGGGCCATCTCGCGGATGACTCGGCCGTCGATGTGCGGCGGGTTGATCTCGTCGAGGTTCTCGGCCATCGTCTTGCCGGTCACGGTGAGGCAGTCCCCGTCGAGCAGTCCCGCCTCGAGCAGCGTCTTCATGACGACGGGGATGCCGCCGATGTGGTCGATGTCCTTCATGACGAAGCTGCCGAACGGCTTGACGTCGGCCAGGTGCGGCACCTTGGCGCCGATGCGACGGAAGTCCTCGATCGTCAGGTCGACATCGGCCTCGTGCGCGATGGCGAGCAGGTGGAGCACGGCGTTGGTCGAGCCGCCGAAGGCCATGACGACGGCGATGGCGTTCTCGAAGGCAGGCTTGGTCATGATGTCGCGCGCCGTGATGCCGCGTCGGAGCAGCTCGACGACGGCCTCGCCCGACTTGCGGGCATACATGTCGCGGCGGCGGTCGGTCGCGGGCGGCGCGGCCGAACCCGGGATCGACATGCCGATCGCCTCGGCGACGGCGGCCATCGTGTTGGCGGTGTAGAAGCCGCCACAGGCGCCCTCACCCGGGCAGATGGCGCGCTCGATGGCGTCGACGTCCTCGCGCGACATGAGACCGGCGTTGCACGCCCCGACGGCCTCGAAGGCGTCGATGATCGTGACCTCCTTCTCCGTGCCGTCGGACAGCTTGGCGACACCCGGGAGGATCGTGCCGGCATACAGGAAGACGGAGGCCAGGTCGAGGCGCGCGGCGGCCATGAGCATGCCCGGCAGCGACTTGTCGCAACCGGCGAGCAGCACTGAGCCGTCGAGTCGCTCGGCGTTCATGACGGTCTCGACGGAGTCGGCGATGATCTCGCGCGAGACGAGGCTGAAGTGCATCCCCTCGTGTCCCATCGAGATCCCGTCCGAGACGGAGATCGTGCCGAACTCGAGCGGGTAGCCGCCGCCCGCGTGGACGCCGTCCTTGACGGCCTTGGCGAGCCGGTCGAGCGAGAGGTTGCACGGCGTGATCTCGTTCCACGAGCTCGCGACGCCGATCTGTGGCTTGACCCAGTCGTCGTCGCCGAGGCCCACGGCCCGGAGCATCCCCCGCGCGGCGGTCTTCTCGAGACCGTCGGTGACGTCGCGGCTGCGGGGCTTGATGTCAGGCGTCTGCGTCATGCCCTGCAGCATAGGACCGTGTCCGCTGGGTGGACACCGCATCTCACAGCATGATCCTGACGAGCGAGCTCAGTCCCGCGCCCCGCGACTGACGTGGAAGCGCCTCAGCGCGCATGTGCCGAGGTCGATGTCGGTCCAGTCCCCCGCGTAGGACAGCACCGCCAGTCCGCCGGTCACGAACCCCCGGCCCAGGGCCTCGTGCGCCTCGAGCGATCCCTCCCCGTCGGTGAGCATGCTCGTGAGCTGCGCCATGGTCGGGTTGTGCCCCACGACGAGGACGGTCGCGGTGTCACCGGCGTCCTCGCGCACCGTCTCGAGGGTCTGCTCCGAACCTCCGAGGTAGACGCTGCGGCGGTACTCGACGAACTCGCTGTGGGCGCCGCCGCGGCAGGCCTCCTCCCACGTCTGACGCGTGCGCTGCGCGGTCGAGCAGATGACGAGGTCGGGCACCAGCCCCTGCTCGTGCAGCCATTTCCCAGCGGCTTTCGCGTCCCGCCGGCCACGGGGTGCGAGCTCGCGGTCGTGGTCGGCCTTGCCCAGACCCTCCTCGGCCTTGGCGTGGCGCATCAGGACGAGGGTCTTCTCTCTCGCGGCGCTGCTCATGGTTCCGAGCATGCTCCCCGCTGGGCCCCCTTGTCAGCCCGGGGTCACAGCTCCAGGGCCGGCTTGATCCGCTTCGGCGTCCACATCCTCGACCGGCGTGCAGCGACGGTCGACACTGCGAGCGCGGCGAGCAGGTACGCGGCGAGGACGCCGACCGAGCCGGTCACCGGTCCGAGATCGGCGCCGTAGAGCAGCCGTCGCAGGCCGTCGACGGCATGACTCATCGGCACGACGTGGTGCACGGCCTGCAGCGGCGCGGGGAGCGTCTGCCACGGGAACGTGCCGCCCGCGCTGACGAGCTGGACGACCATGAAGACGAGTCCGAGGAACTTGCCGACCGCACCGAGGCGCGCCGCCAGCGCGTGCAGGATCGCCACGAACGTCATCGAGGTGAAGCACAGGAAGAGGAACGCGAGCACCGGATGGGCGATCCGGATGTCGACGCCGCGCCCGACGACGAGCACGAGTGCCGCGACCTGGACGAGCCCGACCAGCGTCGGTGCGAGCCAACCGCCGAGAGCCGTTCGGACCGAGCGTTGGCTCGTCGCGAGGGCTCGCGGCGACAGCGGCCGGACGAAGAGGAAGAGCACGTAGGCGCCGATCCACAGCGCCAGGCTCATGAAGAGAGGAGCCAGGCCGGCGCCGTAGGAGCCGGCCGACGACAGCGACCCGTTGGACACCCCGACGGGGTTGCCGATCGTCTGCGCCATCGCCTTGCGCTGGGCGTCACTGGGGTCGGGCACGGAGTCGCGACCCTTGACGAGCCCGGCGTGCAGGTCGGTGGCGCCCTTGGTCAGCGCGTCGACACCCGACGCGAGCGACGTCGCGCCCGAGGCCAGGGTGTCGCCTCCCGATGCCGCTCGAGCCGCACCGCTCGAGAGCTGGGCGGACCCCTTCTTGAGGGTGTCGAGGCCGCCGGCAAGGGATGCTGCGCCGTCGCGCACCTGCACCGCCCCGGAGTGCGCCTGCGCGATGCCGTCGGTCAGGGCCGGGGTGGCGTTCGCGAGCGACCTGGCGCCGGTGGCCACCTGGTCGGCTCCGGTCGACAGACGCGTGAGGTCACGGGAGGCCGACTGGATCGTCGCGTCCGCCGTGCCGACGTAGCCGTCGATGGCGTCGAGGCGCGACTCGACGACCGAGAGCTGGGCGTCGGTGAGGCCGTGGGCGCGCAGGTCGGCGAGGAACGTGGCGCGGTCGGCGGTGATGCGCTTGCGGAGGTCGGCGGAGGCCGTCGCGGCCTGGCTGCCGTAGCCGGCGACGGCTCGGTTCCCGGCCGCGACCTGCTCGGCCCCGTCGGCCAGCTGGTCGGTCTGGGACGGCAGCGTCGCCGTGCGCGCCTGGAGCGTGCCCAGCCCCGACGCGAGCTGTGCAGCGCCGGCCTCGAGGTTGTCGGCGCCGGAGGCTGCCTGGCCGATGCCGGTGTCGAGTCGCTTGGCGCCGGACGCGAGATCGTGCAGGCCGCCGGCGAGACTCGTGGCGCCCGTCGCGAGCTGGTGGGCGCCGGAACCGGCCTTCGCAGCACCGGCCCGCAGCTGCTCGGAGCCGTCCACGGCCTTGACGAGCTGGTCGTGCACCTGGCTGAACCCGAGCAGCAGCTTGCTCGCCGCCGTCTGGCTGACCTCACTCGCCACGGACGCGGACACCTGCTTGATGACCTGGTTGCCGATCATCGAGGTCATGTAGTTGTTCGCATCGTTGGTCTCCAGCGCCACGGTGGCCTGGCGCGGGGTGAACTCGGCGGTCGAGGCGAGGTCGGCCGAGAACGTCCGCGGCAGGATGACGGCGAAGGCGTACGTTCCGTCGTCGACGCCGCTCATCGCCTCGGCGTGCGACACGCGGTGCCAGTCGAACGACTTCGACTGGACGAGGTGGTCGGCCACCTGGCCACCCACCTGCAGCTTCTCCCCCGTGGTCAGGGTCGTGCCGGTGTCGTCGCTGACGACGGCGGCGGGCACCTGCGGGAAGGCGCCGTACGGGTCGTGGTTGGCGTAGAGGTAGAGACCGCCGTAGAGCGTGGGGATGAGGACAAGCGCAGCGAGTGCCAGCCGCGCCAGCCGCGAGGCGGTGAGGCGGCGCAGCTCGGCGACTGCCAGACGGACCGGGTTCATGCCGAGAGCTCCTTCTCGGAGAGCTCGACCACGGTCGCGGACTCGACGGCCGCCGGCAGCGCCGCAGCGGCTGCGGCCGTGGTGAGGACGATGACGACGAGTCCGGACGCCGCCAGGCGGCGGCACGTCTCGAACCACACGGCATGGTCGCCGCCATGGCGTTCCGGACCGGCGAGGACCAGGACGCGCACCCGCGGGTGCATGGCGCCGAGCTCCAGCAGCAGGCTCGTGCGGACCCCTGCCGGCAGCTGCTCCCACGGCCGACCCGCTCGGTCGGACAGGTCGTGCGCTGCGAGGAAGGCCGCCACGGCCGCTCGCGTCGCCGGCCTCTCGGCCAGCGCCAGCTCCTCCTGCACGACCGCCCTGACGGCGATGCTGTCCTCCGGCGCAGTCACGTCGGCGACGTCGACGAGCCTGGTGAGCAGCTGCAGGTCGTCCAGGTCCGAGACCCCGCCGATGCTGATCCGGCCCCGGAGCAGCTCGACACGGCCGCCGACGGCCAGCGCGAGGGCGATCTGGGGGATGCCGGGGTCGGTCGCGACCACGGTGACCTCGCGGGAGGGCGCGGTGAAGGCGACGTGCTCGACGAAGGGCTCGTGGGTGCCGGCGACGCTGACGTCGTCGACGACGACGGTGGGCAGGTCCGGTCCGAACCGGCGGTCTGCTTCAACTTCATTCACGATACGAGTATGCATCGAATACAGGTGTGTATTCAATTCGGCAACGTATCCTGTCGTCATGACCACGACGGCCGAGCCCCGGATCAGCGCCCGACGCCAGGCGACCCGGGAGCGGGTCCTGGAGGCGGCGAGCGAGGTCTTCGCCGAGCGGGGGTTCCACGGCGCCACGGTCGAGGACATCTGCGAGCGCGCCGGCTTCACCCGCGGGGCCTTCTACTCGAACTTCTCCTCCAAGGACGACCTCGTCCTCGAGCTGTCGCAGCGCCATGCCGAGAAGCTCGTCGAACGCATCCGCCGGGCCAGCAAGCGCGAGCACGCGACCGCCGAGGAGGTCCTGCGCGACGTCTTCGCGGCGCTGGCCGACGACAGCCGCAGCAAGGAACGCTGGCTCGTGCTGACGACGGAGTTCACCCTGCACGCCATCCGCGACGCGAACGCCCGCCGGGCCTGGGCAGCCCAGCAGCGCCGCGTCAGGGACGAGCTCGTGACGGTGGTCGACGAAGCCGTCGCTCGCCAGGGGCTGAGGCTCCCGATCCCCACCGAGCTCTTCGTGCTCGCGGCGATCTCACTCGCGCAGGGGTCGATGACCCAGCGCCTCGTCGAGCCGAGCTCGCTCTCCGTCGGCGAGCTCGAGCGCACCGTCCTGCCGATCCTGCTCGGGGTCGACCCCTGACGCTGCAGACCGTCAGCCGCCGGACACCGCGTTGATGATGTGCACCCGTGCACCAGCCGGCACGGGGGTCCGCACGCCCTCGCCGCGCGTCGCGTCCTCGCCGTTGACGAACACCTTGACATGGCGACGGATCTGACCGCGCTCGTCACGCACCTTGCCGTCGAGGATCCGGTGCTCGGAGAACGCGCGGTCGAGCAGGGCGGCAACGGTCTGCGCCTCGGAGGGCGACTCGACCTCGATCTCCGCGACGCCTCCCACGAGGTCGCGCAACATGCCGGGCAGGATGACGCGGACAGGGGCTGGCGGCATACGGAATCCCTTGCGGTTCAGTTGAGCTGGGCGGCGCGCACGACGAGGACGTCGGGCAGCTGGGTGGCGATGCGCTGGAACGACTCACCCTCGTCGGCCGACGCGAAGACGTCACCGTTGCGGGTGCCGAGGTAGACCCCGACCGGGTCGGCCTCGTCCAGGGATGCCGCGTCGCGCAGGACGCACGTGTAGCTGTGGCCGGGCAGGCCGTTCGCCTGCTGGCGCCACGTCGCGCCCGCGTCGTCGGAACGCTGCACCTGCAGCTGGGCGTCCGGTGGGATGCGCTCGCCGGCGTCTGCGACCGGCACGACCCACACCACGCCCGCCCGACGTGGGTGGGCGAGGACGGTGAACCCGAAGTCGGTGGGCAGGCCCTCGGCGATGGACTCCCACGTCTGTCCGTTGTCACCGGACCGGTAGACACCGTTGTGGTTCTGGGCGAAGAGCTCGCCGTCACCCTGACCGCGAGCGACCTTGTGCACGCACTGGCCGTACTCCGGGTACTCGTCGTCGGGCATGAAACCGGCTCTGATGCCGGGGTTGCTCGGCGCCCACGTCTCGCCGCCGTCGAGCGAGCGGTAGACGCCCCCGGTGCTCATGGCGACGAGGAGGTGCTCCGGACGCCCGGGCTCCGGGAGGATGGTGTGGACGGCTCCGCCGCCGAACCCGGGCTCCCAGTTCGGGCGGTGCGGGTGGTCCCACAAGCCACGCACGAGCTCGTAGCGCTCACCCCGGTCGGTGCTGCGGAAAAGGGCATGCGGCTCGACGCCGGCCCACACGACGTCGGCGTCATTGGGGTCGGGCGTCAGCTGCCAGACGCGCTCGAGCGCTGTGTCCGTGTCACTCGGGAACGACAGTGCCCGCTCGGCGCTCTCGGTCCACGTGCGCCCGCCGTCGGTGCTCGCCTGGACCGTCGGCCCCCAGTGCCACGACTTGACGCCCGCGAGCACCGACGCTCGACCCTGGCGCGTGTCGACGGCAACGGACGCGACCTCGCTCATGAGGAAGTGCGGACCCTCGAGGACCCACTCCCGACGATCGGTGCTGCGTGCGATCCAGAGTCCCTTGCGCGTGCCGATGGCGACGATGGTCTCGGTCATGTTGACAGTGTCCACTATGCGTGGGATGCAGACAAGGGCCCGGCGACGACGTTGTCGACCGGCTCACCGGACAGCATGGCCTGCACCTGCCGGCGCACCAGCGCGAGGGCGCGGGGCCGCATCGCCCGGGTCGCACCTCCGACGTGCGGGGTGATGAGGACGCCCGGGGTCGTCCACAGCGGGTGACCCTCCGGAAGGGGCTCGGGATCGGTGACGTCCAGTGCCGCCCGCAGGCGCCCGGAGGCACACTCGGCGACGAGGGCCTCGGTGTCGACCACCGGCCCACGGGCGACGTTGACGAGCAGCGCGCCATCCGGCATACGACCGAGCATCGTGGCATCGAAGAGTCCGCGCGTCGCATCGGTGAGCGGCACGATCACGACGACGACGTCGTGCTCCGGCAGCAGGTCGGGCAGGTCGTCGATGCCGTGCACGTGCGGCACGAGCTCATCGCCGGACCTCGCCCGCGAGGCGACCGCCGTCAGGGCCACCTCGAAGGGCGCGAACCGGCGGGCGACCGCACGGCCGATCTGGCCGTATCCCACGACGAGGACGCGGCTGTCGGCGAGCGCCGAGCGCAACCGCAGTGGCTCCCAGTACGAGCGCCCTTGCGAGACAATGAAGTCGGGGATGCCACGGATGGAGGACAAGGTCAGCGTGAGGGCCAGCTCGGCCGTGGACGCATCGTGGACTCCTGCCGCGTTGCACAGGTTCACTCCGTCGGGCAGCTCGGCGACGTACTGCTCGT
Organism: Terrabacter sp. 01T434; assembly: GCF_056398545.1. NCBI lineage: Bacteria > Bacillati > Actinomycetota > Actinomycetes > Micrococcales > Intrasporangiaceae > Terrabacter > Terrabacter sp. 01T434. The sequence goes on along the minus strand of NZ_JBFTPP010000001.1, from coordinate 718,609 downwards.
AGCCGGCGCTCTGCAGCTGGACGACCTCGAGCGCTTCGAGGCCCGGCGTGACGCCGGCGAGGCTCACCTGCGTCATGTAGGGCACGACGGCCAAGCGGATCTCGCTGCCGCGGGGGTGCGGCTGCTCCATGTCCCAGACGACGGCGTCGACGCCCTCGAGGTCGGCGAGCGCGTCGACGAACTCGGGGTCGGGGACGGACACGACAAGTGGATCGGCAGCCATGTCGATCACGCTAACGAAGACTGCGCGAAAACGCGGGAGCCGGCCGCGCCCGTGCGGGTTAGGCTCGCGCGGTGATGCCCCAGCCCCACGTCCTGGCCCTCAGCTCGGGTCGACGCGCCGTCCCGAGCGGAGGCGGGCGCCCGACCGCCATCGACAAGCAGCCCGTCGACATGTTCGAGGTGCGCGACCCGGGACCCAAGCGCGGAGGGCTCGGCAGCGGGGTCGTCGGTGACGAGATCGGCAACCCCAAGCACCACGGCGGTGAGCTGCAAGCTGTCTACGCCTACGCGCGCGAGGACCAGGAGTTCTGGGAGCAGCAGATCGGGAGGCCCGTCCCCTCAGGAGGATTCGGCGAGAACATCACGACGAGGGGCGTCGAGGCGACCCATGCTCTCGTCGGCGAGCTCTGGCGGATCGGGGACGTCGTGCTGCGCGTCGAGGTCCCCCGCATCCCGTGCCAGACGTTCGCAGCGCACATGGGCGAGCCCCGGTGGGTGCGGCGGTTCACCGAGGCGGGGCGCACCGGCGCCTACCTCTCGGTCGTCACTCCGGGCGTCGTGCACACCGGCGCGACGATCGAGGTCGAGCGACCCGGCCACGACATCGACCTCCTCCTGCTCTTCCGGGCCTTCGGTGGCGACCTCGCCGCCGCGCGGCGGGTGGTGGACGCGGACGTCGTGCACCCCGACGTCCAGGCCGGGCTCGTCGACACCCTCTCGCGTCGCGAGGGTTGAGCCACAGCGGTCCCCTCGTCCCGTGGGACACAATGAGGTATGCCGCACCCGTCCCGGTCATTCGGGCGCGCCCTCGTGGTGGGCGTCGCCGTCTCTATGGCCGGAGCCGCGTGCTCGGCGGGCGAGCCCGCCGCTCCCCCGCCGGGTACCGGGATCGCGACCACGCAGAGCCCGACCACAGGTAGCCCGACCACACGTAGCCCGACCACACAGGGCACCGCGGCGCGGAGCCCGGCCACGGCGTCCGGCTCCGGCACCGGCACCGGCACGGCGAGGGCCACCACGACAGCCCCTCCGCCCGTTGCCGACTCGGCCCCGCCGGTGAGCCTGCTCGGTGGCGTCGACATCGCGTGGTCGGTGGCGGTGCTGCCCGACGGGAGCGCCCTGGTCAGCGAGCGAAACACCGGCCGCATCCTGCACGTGCCCAAGCCCGGCACCGGGGGCGAGGCCACCGTCGCCGGACGCCTTCCCATCACCCGCACGGAAGGAGAGGGTGGCCTCCTCGGGCTCGCTGTCCCGAGCGACTTCGACGCCGACCCCGTGCTCTACGCGTACTACTCGACCGAGAGCGACAACCGCATCGCGGCAGTGCCATGGCGCGACGGCACCATCGGCGAACCGGTCGTCATCCTCTCGGGCATCCCCCGCGGCCGGAACCACAACGGCGGCCGTATCGCCTTCGGGCCCGACGGCTACCTGTACGTCGGTACGGGCGAGGCCGGCGACACCTCCCTGTCGCAGAACCTCGGGTCGCTCGGCGGCAAGATCCTGCGCATCACCACCGACGGCGATCCTGCTCCGGGCAACCCCTTCGGCGGGTCGCCCATCTGGTCCTACGGTCACCGCAACGTCCAAGGCCTTGCCTGGGACAGCCGGAAACGCCTGTGGGCCAGCGAGTTCGGTCAGGACACGTATGACGAGCTCAACCTCATCGAGCCCGGCAAGAACTACGGCTGGCCCGAGGTGGAGGGCCGAGCCGGCAACCCGGAGTACGTCGACCCGGTTGCCGAGTGGCCGACGTCGGTGATGTCACCGAGCGGCATCGTCGTCGGCCCCGACGACGCCGTCTACCTGGCCGCGCTGCGCGGTCAATCGGTGTGGCGCGTGCCCCTCAACCCCGACGGCTCGGCGGGCACGCCGACTCGCCACCTGCAAGGGGCCTACGGCCGCATCCGCGACATCCGCTTCGTCGGCAACAGGGTCTGGATCACGACGAGCAACAACGACCGCGCCGACCGACTGCTCTCGCTGCCCCTCTCCGCCGTCGGGACCAAGGCCGGCTGACCCTGGCCGTGGGCGTGCACCGCGCCTGGCGCTGCTGCCCACGCACGACGTGACTAGCCTGACGGGCAGGGACGGCGCCAGCGCCGCCCACGATCAGAGGGGCACCAGATGGGTTCGTACGACGAGATCCTCGACCAGGTTCCGATCGACCAGCTGGCGGGCCAGCTCGGGGTTGGCAGCGACGAGGTCCGCCAGGCGGCGGAGCACGCCCTGCCTGCGCTCCTGGGTGGACTCCAGGCCAACGCCTCGGACCCGGCGGGAGCCGACTCGCTGCTGGCAGCACTGTCGGACCACCAGGGGCCCGTCAACAGCCTGGGCGACGTCGACGAGCAGGATGGTCGTGCCATCGTGGGCAACATCTTCGGTGGCAACACCGACCAGGTCGTGGGCCGGCTCGGTGGCCTGGGCGGCACGTCCGGGAGCCTCGTGCAGAAGCTGCTGCCGCTCCTGGCGCCGATCGTCATGTCCTGGCTCGCGAAGAAGATGGGTCAGGGCGGCCTCGGCGGCATGCTCGGCGGTGGCCCGGGTTCGACCGATGGGGCAGGTGCCGGTGCGGGGGCGGGCTCCGCCGACGCCGGCCCGCTCTTCCCGGGCGGTGCGGGCGCCGACAGTGGACCGGTCCAGGCTCCGGGCAGCGCGACCCCGACGGGCGCGGCATCGGGCGGGAGTGGCCCGCTGCAGGACATCCTCGGCCAGGTGCTCGGCGGGGGTGCCGGCTCGTCGGGCGACAGCGGTGGGGCCGGCGACATCCTCGGCGGCCTGCTCGGTGGCCTTCTCGGCAACGGCAAGCGCTGACCCCTCCCTTTCCCCCTCCCCCTCAACCCCAACCGTCGAGAGGCCACGAATGGCCGCCCTGCGCCCGTCGAGAGGTCACTTCCTGTGACCAGAAGTGGCCTCTCGACATGGGCGAAGCGGCCGAACGTGGCCTTTCGACGGTTGGGAAGCGGCCGAACGTGGCCTTTCGACGGTTGGGGGCGGCGGCGGGGGTTACTGGAGCTTGGCGAGGATGAGCTCGCGGGCCTTGCCGGCGTCGGCCTGACCCTTCATCTCCTTCATCACCTGGCCGATGAGCGCACCCGCCGCCTGGACCTTGCCGTCGCGGATCTTGTCCGCCACGGCGGGGTTGGCCTCGATGACCTTGTCGACGGCAGCCTCGAGGGCACCGTCGTCCTGGACGAGCTCGAGCCCGCGGGCGTCGGCAACCGCCGTCGGGGTTCCCTCGCCGGCAAGCACGCCGTCGAGGACCTGGCGGGCCATCGAGTCGTTGAGCCGTCCGGCGGCGACGAGCCCGTCTAGCTCGGCGATGTGGGCGGGCGTCAGGCCCAGCCCGGCGGCATACGTGACGATGTCCTGGCCCTCTGCGTTGGCCCGCCGCGAGGGCTCACCGAGCCACCACTTCTTCGCGGCGGCGGCGCTGGCACCGGCCGCCACCGTCTCCTCGATGAGCTCGACCGCGCCGGCGTTGACGACGTCACGCATCTCGAGATCGCTGTAGCCCCAGTCGGACTGGAGCCGCTTGCGACGCGCAGCGGGGTTCTCGGGCAGGGTGCCCCGCAGTGCCTCGACGGTCTCGCGAGTCGGCGCGACGGGCACGAGGTCGGGCTCCGGGAAGTAGCGGTAGTCCTCGGCGTCGGACTTGACGCGGCCCGACGTCGTGATGCCGGTGTCCTCGTGCCAGTGACGCGTCTCCTGCAGGATCGAGCCGCCGCCGTCGAGGATCGCCGCGTGGCGCGAGATCTCGTAGCGCACCGCCCGCTCGACGGAGCGGAGCGAGTTGACGTTCTTCGTCTCGGTGCGGGTGCCGAGCGGCACGGCGAGCTGGGCCTCGTCCAGCGGGGCACCGACGCGCGGGCGCAGCGAGACGTTCGCGTCGCAGCGCATCGAGCCCTGCTCCATCTTGACGTCGCTGACGTCGAGGGCGCGCAGCAGGTCGCGCAGCGCCGAGACGTAGGCCTTGGCGACCTCGGGCGCCCGCTCCCCCGCGCCGACCATCGGCTTGGTGACGATCTCGATGAGCGGGATGCCGGCGCGGTTGTAGTCGACGAGCGAGTGGTCGGCCCCGTGGATGCGGCCCGTCGCGCCACCGATGTGCAGCGACTTGCCGGTGTCCTCCTCCATGTGCGCGCGCTCGATCTCGACGCGGTACACAGTGCCGTCCTCGAGCTCGACGTCGAGGTGTCCCTCGAAGGCGATGGGCTCGTCGTACTGCGACGTCTGGAAGTTCTTCGGCATGTCCGGGTAGAAGTAGTTCTTCCGGGCGAAGCGGCACCACTCGGCGATCTCGCAGTTCAGCGCGAGGCCGATGCGGATGGCCGACTCGACGGCCTTCTCGTTGACGACGGGCAGCGCGCCCGGCAGGCCCAGACACACCGGGCAGACCTGCGAGTTCGGCTCCGCGCCGAACTCGGTCGGGCAGCCGCAGAACATCTTGGTCGCCGTGTGCAGCTCGACGTGGACCTCGAGGCCCATGACCGGGTCGAACTTCGCCATGGCCTCGTCGTAGTCCATGACGGCGTCGGTCGCGACGGTGGTCATGTCAGGCTCCCTTCACAGCAGCAGCGCCGCCCAGCGCGGGCGCGCGGTCGAGGATCGGACCGCCCCAGCGGTCGACGAGGGCGGCTTCGAGGGCCGCGCCCACGGAGTAGAGCCGCTCGTCCTTCATCGCGGGCGCGAGGATCTGGATGCCGGCGGGCAGGCCGTCCTCGTCGGCGAGGCCGGACGGGATCGACATGCCGGGCACGCCGGCGAGGTTGGCCGGGATCGTGGCGATGTCGTTGAGGTACATCGCCATCGGGTCCTCGAGCTTGTCGCCGAGCTTGAACGCCGTGGTCGGCGCCGTCGGGCTGACGAGCACGTCGACCTTGTCGTATGCCGCGTCGAAGTCCTGGGCGATGAGCGCGCGGACCTTCTGCGCCGAGCCGTAGTACGCGTCGTAGTAGCCGGAGCTCAGCGCATACGTCCCGAGGATGATGCGGCGCTTGACCTCGTCGCCGAAGCCGGCGTCACGCGTGGCCGCCATGACCTGCTCGGCGCTCGGGGCGTCGACACCCTCGGGCAGCACGCGCAGGCCGTAGCGCATCGCGTCGAACTTGGCGAGGTTGCTCGAGGCCTCGCTCGGGAGGATGAGGTAGTAGGCCGCGAGGGCGTAGTCGAAGTTCGGACAGCTGACCTCGACGACCTCGGCGCCGAGCTCCTCGAGCAGGGCGACGGACTCGTCGAAGCGGGCGCGCACTCCCGGCTGGTAGCCCTCGCCGCCGAGCTCCTTGACGACACCGATCCGCATGCCGCGCACGTCGGCGGCGCGGGCCGCCTCGACGACCGCCGGGACGGGTGCGTCGATGGACGTCGAGTCCATCGGGTCGTGGCCGCCCATCACGGCGTGGAGCAGCGCGGTGTCGAGCACGGTGCGACCGCAGGGGCCGGCCTGGTCCAGCGAGCTGGCGAGGGCGACGAGGCCGTAGCGCGAGACGCCGCCGTAGGTCGGCTTCGTGCCGACGGTGGCCGTGACCGCCGCGGGCTGGCGGATCGAGCCACCGGTGTCGGTCCCGGTCGCGAGCGGCGCCTGGAACGAGGCGAGCACCGAGCTCGAGCCACCGCCCGAGCCGCCGGGGATCCGGTCGAGGTCCCACGGGTTGTGCGACGGGCCGTACGCCGAGTGCTCGGTCGAGGAGCCCATCGCGAACTCGTCCATGTTCGTCTTGCCGAGGATCGGCAGACCGGCGTCGCGCAGCTTCGTGACGACGGTCGCGTCGTACGGCGGGATCCAGCCCTCGAGGATCCGGCTGCCGCACGTCGTCGGCACGCCCTTCGTCGTCATGACGTCCTTGACCGCGATCGGCACGCCGGCGAGGGCGCCGAGGCTCTCGCCCGCCTGGCGTCGCTCGTCGACCGCGCGCGCCTGGGCGAGGGCGCCGTCGGTGTCGACGTGGAGGTAGGAGTGCACCTGGCCGTCGACGGCGGCGATCCGGTCGAGGTGCGCCTGGGTCACCTCGACGGAGCTGATGGTCTTGCTCGCGAGGGCGTCGGCCAGGTCGGCGGCCGTGGCCCTCGTCAGGTCGGTTGGCAGGTCGGTCACGTCAGTGCCTTCGGTTCGTAGCTGCGACAACAGGTCTCGTGGGTGCCCGTGACGGGCGGGGCGTATGCCGGGTGCTGGGCGACACGGCATACGCGGGCTGCGTGGGAGCGCTCAGTCCTCGTCGAGGATGCGCGGCACCGAGAAGCGCTGCTGCTCGGCCTCTGGTGCTTCGGCGAGGACGGCTTCGGCGCCGAGGCTCGGGCGCACCACGTCGGGGCGGGTCACGTTGGTCAGCGGCATCGGGTGCGACATCGGGGCGACGCCGTCGGTGGGGGCCTGCTGGACCTTGGCCACGGACTCGAGGATGACCCCGAGCTCACCCACCATGCGGTCGAGCTCGGCGTCGGAGAGCTCGATGCGGGCGAGGCCGGCCAGGTGGGCTACGTCGTCGCGGGAGAGGGATGACATGCGGGCCAGTCTATGGGGCGCTCCCTCGGGCGCGGACCACGCATCCGGGTGCTCGGGGCGGCCCGCCGGCCGGCCCACGGTGGACCGCGGGGTGAACTCACGCAGGTGCGGGCGTGTCCTGCGGCCGGGGTCGCTCGTTGACCACACCGGATCCACGAACAGCCCAAGGAGACCCCTCGATGACGAGCCCGGCCAGCCCGACCACCGCGACGCCCGAGCCTGCGGACACCGCGACACCAACCACGACGACCGCCGCGCCGACGACCACGCCACCACCGGCGACGCCTCCGTCCGCACCGTCCAGCCCCGTGCCGGACAACCCGACCTCGGCGTCTCCCACGGACCGGGCGACCGCCAAGGCGGAGGCTGTCCCGGCGCGTCGCTCCCTCGACGTGCGCGCCGGCGCGCGCAGGGCGGTCAGCCTCACGGGTGCCGGCGTCGCGCGGCTGCGCACGCTGCTGGGCCAGCTCGTGTGGTTCGCCTGCCTCATCGCGGCGACGGCCCTCCTGCTCGGGGCCGTGCTCGTCGTGCTCGAGGCCAACACGCGCAACGCGCTCGTGGAGGCCGTCCTGCGTGCTGCGGACTGGGCCGACCTCGGCGTCTTCAGCCGCACCGCGGGTGTCAAGCAGTTCACCGGCGACGGCGCCGTCGTCAAGAACGCCCTCACCAACTGGGGGCTCGGCGCGGTCGCGTGGCTCGTCGTCGGTCGGCTCGGCCGCCGCATCCTCACCCCCTGACGCCGGGTCGGCGGTCGGACACGAACTCGTCACACCGCGTGAGGGACGAAGCGCCAGCCGTCGCCTTCGACGGCCACCAGCGGTCCAGGAAGATCGGCCCCACCACCACCGCCGTTCTGCTGTATCAGCACTCCCCCCGACGCATCTTTGGAGACGGTGACTCGAAGCGCGAAGATGCCGCTGCCCGACCGTCGAACGAGACGACGGCGGGGCGTCTCTGGACGCCGGTCCCGGTCGTCAGCAGTGACACGCGTCCGCCCAGCGACGTCGAGACGCAGCCGTAGACCACGACCGTGTCCCCGAAGTCGTGGTGTTCCCCTGACCAGTCGCTGCCGAGCAGGAAGCCCGGGTCCCGCCGAGCGCGGGCAGGTCGTCGCAGTCGGCCGCCCGGGTGGGCGGCCGATGCGGGCTGGGCGGGGCAGCTCGGGACGGAGCGCTGCATCCGGCACACATGGCGACCGGGGCCCAGACCAGCCGCGAGCCGGCCCAGACGTGAAGCGCTGTCATGTCACTTCTGACGCCGGAGTCCCGACAACCGTTGCGCCGCGATCGCCAGCGGGCTGACAGGTCAGCCCCTGAGCGTCACCACAGGAGGTCAACAGCCAGAACATCTACGCAGGGCCGAGAAGCTCGCCAGTCCGAAGCGGTTTCTGTGGTCTTGCTCCGTTACGCCACCGATGGGCCTCAGTTGGGGCAACCTGTCCACGGGGGGTGCACATGCCAGGCGAAAGAGCTCATGGCGACGGCAACGCGGTGGCCAGCAGGCGGTCGTTGTCCTACGTCGCGGGTCTGCTGCACATTCTGCAGGCCGTGCTCCTGCTGGCCGCGCTGCCCGTGATCGCGATGATGTTCCTCGGGAGCCTCTGGGAGGGCGGTGACACGGAGTTGAAGCAGCGGATCGTCGACTGGGGACTGCTCGCGGGCCCCGCGACCATCGCCGGAGCCGGACTCTTCGCCGCGACCGCCGTCACCGTCCTGCGGCGCAGGCCCGGACAACGTCCGCTGGCCCTGGCCAGCGCGATCCTGCTTGCGGTGCTTGCGGCGGGCTGGGCCTGGACCTTCCAGGGCAACCTGGTCTCGGACCGGTCCACGCTCGGGCAGTGGGCACTGCTCACCCTTCCCGGCCTGGTGGGTTGCGCCATCGTCATCGCCGGAGAGCCACTGTCCTGAACCGCGCCATGCCGTGCTGCCCAGCCGGGTTGTCCTCCTGGCTGGACACCACGGCTACGCGGTGGTGGCCGAGGTCGACGCGCGGCGCTGGGCCGCGCCGGCGCCCCAGTGGCTCAGGTCGAGCAGCGCGGCGATGGCAACCCAGAACCAGTCCCAGCCGCTCAGGCCACCGGCCCGCCAGAGGATGACGTACATCAGGGTCGCGAACGGCAGGAAGAGCAGACCGAGCAGCGGCCAGATCCACGAAGTGAAGGCGGCGTTGACCATGGCCGGTCGGGCGATCCAGACGATGAGCAGGGCCAGTCGCGGGAACACGCCGGCCAGCAGCACGAACAGGCATCCCATGGCCTGATCCTCTCCTCGATGTCACCTCCAACGCTCTCGCCCGGACGGCGAGGCCGGCGTCACCCTGAGAGGGTGATCGGGGACTCGCTCCTCGGATGCGAGATCGGTCCTGTGTCGAGTCGACGCCAGCAGGTGTGCCGAAGGAACGACCGTCTGCTCACTCCCGGGTCGTGCGACGCCGGTCGAGGACATAGCGGCGCAGGACGTTGCGTCCCGTCCCCCAGATGCCGTGCCGGAAGAGCAGGACGATGAGCACGAAGATCGTGCCGGTGATCAGGCCGATGCCCTCGAAACCCGAGCTAGCGAGGTAGTCCTCGAGGGTCACGACGACGCCGGCACCGACGAGGCCGCCCCAGAGGGTGCCGATGCCGCCGAGCACCGTGATGAGCACGACCTTGCCCGACGTCGTCCACATCAGCTCCTGGAGCGAGGCGAACTGGTGGCTCACCGCGAAGACGCCGCCGGCGAGACCTGCGAGACCCGCCGAGATGATGAACGCCGTGATCTTGTAGCGCTCGACGTCGTACCCGAGGGCGCGAGCGCGCGCCGGGTTGTCGCGTACGGCCGTCAGCACCCGGCCGAAGGGCGAGTTGACGACGCGCCAGGCCACCAGGATGTCGAGCAGGATCAGCACGGCGCCGACGTAGTAGAAGTAGAACGGGTCGGTCTCGACGGACTCGATGCCGAAGAAGTTCCTTGGGATGCCCTGCAGGCCGTTCTCGCCACCGGTGAGGTCGCGGGCCTGGTTGGCGACGAAGTAGAGCATCTGCGCGAAGGCGAGGGTGATCATGGCGAAGTAGATGCCCGTGCGCCGCACCGAGAGGTAGCCGATCGGCCACGCGATGAGCATCGAGAAGACGGCGCCGCCCAGCACCGCGACCGGGAACGGCACGCCCCAGTGGGTGGCGATGAGGCCGGTGCAGTACGCCGAGCCGCCCCAGAACGCGGCGTGCCCGAAGCTGAGCAGCCCGGTGAAGCCGAGGAGCAGGTCGACGCTGATGGCGAAGAGGCCCCAGCACAGGATGTCCATCGCGACGGGCGGGTAGATCCAGTACGGCAGCATCACGAGCACGGCGAGCCCGGCCAGGAGCAGGACGTAGCGCAGCGGGTTGCGGCGCGAGAGGATCGAGGGCTGGGCCAGGTCGACGTCGACCTTGGCGGTCATCTGCTCGCTCATGCGACCTCCTCCCGTCCGAAGAGGCCCGAGGGCCGGACGAGGACAACGAGCGCCATCAGGACGAAGATGACGATCTGGGCGTAGGCGGGGGCGTAGGCCACGCCGTAGGCCTCGACGAGGCCCACGAGGAAGCCGGCGACGACCGCGCCGAGGATGGAGCCGAGGCCGCCGATGACGACGACGGCGAAGAGGATGATGATGAAGTTGCTGCCCATCTCGGCGGTGATCGCACGGGTGGGGGCGGCCAGGACGCCCGCGAGGCCCGCGAGGGCGATGCCGAAGCCGAAGACGGGCGTCACCCACCGGCCGACGTTGATGCCGAGTGCTCGCGTGCGCTCGGGCGCCTCGGTCGAGGCGCGCACGATCATGCCGATCCGCGTCCTCGTCAGGAGCAGCCCGACGGCCACGCAGACGACGACGGAGAAGAGGCACGCGAAGATCGCGTACGTCGAGAGGTTGACGCTGCCGACGTTGACCTGGCCACCGAGACCGGCCGGCACCTCGTACGGCAGACCGGAGACGCCGTAGCGCTGCTTGACAGCCTCGACGAGAACCAGCGTGAGCCCGAAGGTCAGCAGGAAGTTGTACATCGGGTCGAGCGCGAGGAGCCAGCGCACGAGCAGCCGCTCCATGAGCACGCCGAAGCCGAACATGAGGATCGGCACGACGACGAGCGCCGGCCAGAAGCCGATGTGCAGCTCACCGAGCAGTACGGCGGAGAGGACGGCGCCGAGCATGTAGCAGGCACCGTGGGAGAAGTTGACGACCCCGAGGACGCCGAAGATCACGGCGAGCCCGAGCGCGGACAGCGCGTAGAAGCCGCCGGCGGCGAGCCCCTGGAGGGTGTACTGGATGAATTCGCTCATGTCTCTCGCTCGTTCGCGGTCGATCGGTGCGGGCACGCCCCTGACTGGAGCGGGAGCTCTGCGCTGGTATGCCGTCCGGTGCGTCCTCGTGGACGCCACCGGGCGGCATACCCGCGGGCAGGTCAGCTCATCTGGCAGGCGGGGTTCGGCTCGCCGTAGGCCTCGGCCGCCGGGATGGTCTTGACGATGTCCTCGAAGTCCCAGTCCTGCGACGCCGACGACTTGACCTTCGCCAGGTAGACGTCGTGGATCACCGCGTGGTCGGCCTTGCGAACCTCGCCGTTGCGCAGGAAGAGATCGTTGATCTTCTTGCCCTCGAGCTGGGAGATGACGGCGTCGGTGCTGTCCGTCCCGGCCGCCTGGACGGCCTCGAGGTAGTTGAGCGCGGCCGAGTAGTTGGCGGCGTGGACGAACGAGGGGCGCGTGTTGGTCTTGGCCTGGAAGCGGTCGGCCCACGCCTTGTTCTGCGCGTCGAAGTTCCAGTACCACGGGTCGGTGAACTGGGTGCCGGCGAACTGGTCGACGCCGAGCGTGTGGATGTCGGTGATGAACATGAGGCCGACGGCGAGGGTGACCTTGCCCCGGAGCGGGCTCTGGTTGAACTGCTTGACGAAGTTGATGAGGTCACCGCCGGCGTGCATCGAGCCGATGACCTTCGGGTTGCCCTCGCCCGCCTTGGTGATGAAGGTGGCGAAGTTGTCGCTCGGGAACGGCGAGGCGATCGACTGCCCGACCGTGCCGCCAGCGGCCGTGATCTCCTTCGTGAAGGACTTGTTCATGTCCTGGCCGAAGGCGTAGTCGGGGTAGACGATGTTCCACGACGTGCCGCCGGCCTTGGTGACGGCGCTGGCCGTGCCGCGCGCCAGGACGGCGGTGTTGTAGGCCCAGTGGAAGGTGTACTTGTTGCACTTGGCGCCGGTGAGCGCGGTCGTGCCCGCGCCGATGTTGATGTAGAGCTTCTTCTTGGCCTGGGCCTGGGTGGCGACGGCGAGCGCTGCCGCGGAGTTGGGCACGTCGAGGATGACGTCGGCCTTCTGGCGGTCGTACATCTCCTGGGCCTTGGAGTTGGCGATGTCGGCCTTGTTCTGGTGGTCGGCCTGGACGATCTCGATGTCCTTGGCCACCGCCTTGTCGCCGTACTTCTTCTTGTAGTCGTCGATCGCGAGCTGGATGGCCGCGGCCGAGTTGGGACCGGAGACGTCCTTGTAGACCCCCGACTGGTCGTTGAGCAGACCGATGACGACCTTGTCGTCGGAGAGCTTGCTCGAGCCGCCCGACTGGGGGCCGCCGGCCCCGCCGCACGCGGCGAGCGCGAGCGTCGCGGTCGCCGCGATCGCGATGGTGCCCTGGACTGTCCTGCTACGCATGTCTGCTCCTGGTTGATGACGAGGTGGAACGGGGTGGGTGACGTGTGCTTGTCGTGCGCGCGGAAGTCCGGCCGCGCTGCCGGGCCTACATGCCGAGGTAGCTGAGCAGCTCGCCCTCGCGTGCCCGGAAGTCGTCGTTGCCGAGGTGTTCGACGACCTCTCCCTGCGCGAGCAGGTAGTGCCTGTCGGCGACCGTCGAGGCGAACTTGACGTTCTGCTCGACGAGGAGCACGCCGACCCCGTGGCCCTTGATCTCGCGGATGATCTCGCCGATGCGCTGGACGATGACGGGGGCCAGGCCCTCGCTCGGCTCGTCGAGCAGCAGGAGGCGGGAGCCCATCCGCAGGACCCGGGCCATGGCGAGCATCTGCTGCTCGCCCCCCGACAGCTTGGTGCCGGAGAAGTCGCGGCGTTCGTGCAGCACCGGGAAGAACTCGTAGACGCGCTCGAGCGGCCACGCGTCCGGGTGGACAACGGGCGGCAGCATCAGGTTCTCGGCGACGGTGAGGCTCGCGTAGATGCCGCGGTCGTCGGGCACCCAGCCGATGCCGGCGCGGGCGCGGGCGTCGGCCGAGCGCTTGGCCAGGTCGCTGCCGTCGAAGGTGATGGCGCCCTCGGTCTGGCGGTGCAGCCCCATGACCGAGCGCAGCAGGGTCGTCTTGCCGGCGCCGTTGCGGCCGACCAGGGTGACCACCTCACCGGGAGCGACGTCGATGCTGACGTCGGTGAGCACGCGCGCCTCGCCGTACCAGGCCGAGAGCGCGGACACCTCGAGCATGCGCGGGGACGACTGTCCCTCAATGGAATTCGTGACAGCGATTGTCACGCTGGCTTTGTCACTCATGGGCTGCTCCGAGGTATGCCGTGATGACCCGCTCGTCAGCGCGCACCTGCTCGTAGGGTCCCTCCGCGAGCACCTGCCCCGACTGGAGCACGGTGACGCGGTCGGCGAGCGATCCGACGACGTGCATGTTGTGGTCGACGAAGACGACGGTGCGGCCCGCCGCGAGCTGCTTGACGAGGGCGATGGTCCGGTCGACGTCCTCGATGCCCATCCCCGCCGTCGGCTCGTCGAGGAGCAGCAGCTTGGGGTCGAGCGCCATCGCGATGGCGAGCTCGAGCGCGCGCTTCTGGCCGTATGCGAGTGACGAGGCGGGCGCCCCGGCGCGGTCCGCGAGCCCGACCTGCTCGAGCAGCTCCATGGCGCGGTCCTTGAACGTCGCCATGCGGGTGACCGAGCGCCACCACTGCTTGCCCATGCCGGTCGGGCTGGCGAGGGCGAGCTCGAGGTGCTCGCGCAGCGTCATCGCCTCGAAGAGGCTCGTGATCTGGAAGGAGCGCGCGATGCCGAGCGGCGCGATCTGCTCGGGGGCCCGACCGGTGATGTCCTGGCCGTCGAACAGGACGGTTCCGGACGTCGGCGAGAGGAAGCCGGTGAGCAGGTTGAAGAGCGTGGTCTTGCCCGCTCCGTTGGGTCCGACGAGGGCGTGGACCGTGCCGCTGGCGACCGACAGGTCGACCCCCGAGACGGCGCGGAAGCCACGGAACTCCTTGGTCAGGGCCCTGGTCTCGAGCAACGGGGTACCCGTCAAGACCTGCACCTCCTCGTGCGTCGCGCTCGGCTGAGCGGGGTGTCGGGTCGTGACGGTCAGGCGCGACCGAGGGCATCGACTCCGGGAAACTTCGGCAAAGCCTAGGAGGACGGCCCGGCGAAAAGACGGTGGCGATCCACACACCTGAGTGGCTTCTGTGGGGTCGGCACACATGAGCACGAGACCGCCCACCGTCGCCGCCGGTCGGTACGTGGACCGACCCGTTCAGCCCGTCAGCCGATCGGGAGGGTCAGTCGGGCGAGCCCGTCTCGAGGAGACGCCGGAAGCCGTCCTCGTCGAGGATCGTCAGGCCCAGCTCCTCGGCCTTGGCGGCCTTGGACCCGGCGTTGGCCCCGATGACGACGTAGTCCGTCTTCTTCGACACCGAGCCCGACGCCTTGCCGCCGCGGCTGATGATGGCCTCCTTCGTCTCGTCGCGGGAGAAGCCCTCGAGCGATCCCGTGACGACGACGGTCTTGCCCTCGAGCGTGCGCTCCACGGACTCATCGACCTCGTCGGCCATGCGGACGCCCGCGTCGGCCCACTTGCGGACGATCTCCTGGTGCCAGTCGACCGCGAACCAGTCGGTCACGGCCTCGGCGATGACGCCCCCGACCCCCTCGGCCTGCGCGAGCTCCTCGGTCGAGGCGGCCCGGATCGCCTCCATCGAACCGAAGTGGGTCGCGAGCGCCCGGGCGGCGGTGGGCCCGACGTGGCGGATCGACAGGGCCACGACGACCCGCCACAACGGCTGCGTCTTGGCCTTCTCGAGCTCGGCCAGCAGCGTGACTCCACCCGCTGACAGGACACGTCCGTCGACGACGCGCTCGGGGGGATCGGTCTTCTTCGCGGCTCGCGTGTAGAGCGGGACCCGCGTGAGCTTCTCGCGGGTGATGCCGTACTCCCCCGCGTGCGGGCTGTCCTCGGGCGGCGCGAAGAGGTCGCCCTCGTCGGTGATGATGCCGGACTCGAGCAGGGCGATGGAGCCCTCCCAGCCGAGGGCCTCGATGTCGAGCCCACCGCGCGCGGCGAGGGCGAAGACCCGCTCGCGCAGCTGGCTCGGGCACGAGCGGCTGTTGGGACAGCGGATGTCCTTGTCGCCCTCCTTCTCGGGAGCGAGTGGCGTGCCGCACGCGGGGCACTCGGTCGGCATGACGAAGGCGCGCTCGGTGCCGTCGCGCAGGTCGACGACGGGCCCGACGATCTCGGGGATGACGTCACCGGCCTTGCGCAGCACGACGGTGTCACCGATGAGAACCCCCTTGCGCTCGACCTCGTAGGCGTTGTGCAGCGTCGCCTGCTCGACGGTCGAGCCGGCGACGACGATGGGCTCCATGACGCCGTAGGGGGTGACCCGGCCGGTGCGGCCGACGTTGACGCGGATGTCGAGGAGCTTGGTGTTGACCTCTTCGGGCGGGTACTTGAAGGCGATGGCCCAGCGCGGCGCCCGCGACGTCGCGCCGAGCTGGCGCTGGAGCGGGACCTCGTCGACCTTGACGACGATGCCGTCGATCTCGTGGGCACGGTCGTGACGGTGCTCCCCGTGGTAGCTCACGAACTTCTCGACGGCCGCGACGTCGTCGAGCACGCGCACCTCGTCGGAGGTGGGCAGCCCCCAGGCGCGCAGGGCGGCATACGCCTCGCTCTGGCGCTCGACGTCGAAGCCGCGGCGGGCGCCGATGCCGTGCACGAGCATGCGCAGCGGGCGGCTGGCCGTCACCTTGGGGTCCTTCTGGCGCAGCGAGCCGGCGGCCGCGTTGCGGGGGTTGGCGAAGGGCGCCTTGCCCGCTTCGACGAGGCTGGCGTTGAGGTCGGCGAAGGCGGCGGTCGGGAAGAAGACCTCGCCGCGGACCTCGACCAGAGCCGGCACGTCATTCCCGGACAGCCGCTCGGGGACGCCCTCGATGGTGCGCACGTTGTTGGTCACGTCCTCGCCGGTGCGCCCGTCGCCTCGCGTCAGCGCCCGCACGAGGCGACCCTTCTCGTAGAGCAGGTTGATGGCCAGTCCGTCGATCTTGAGCTCGGTGAGGTAGTGGGCGCCGGAGCCGACCTCGCGCTCGACGCGCTCGGCCCAGGTCTGCAGCTCCTCGAAGGAGAAGGCGTTGTCGAGGCTCAGCATGCGCTCGACGTGGTCGACCGTCTCGAAGCCGGTCGCGAACGAGGCGCCACCGACGTTCTGGGTCGGGCTCTCGGGCGTGCGGAGCGAGGGGTACTGCTCCTCGAGCGTGTTGAGGCGCCGGATGATGGCGTCGTACTCGCCGTCGCTGATCGTCGGCGCGTCCTTGACGTGGTAGGCGAACTGGGCCGTGGCGGCCTGCTCGGCGAGGTCGGCCCACTCCTGGTGGGACTCGGTCGGGACGTCGTCGGTGACAGCCGTGGGGCCGGTGCTCTCGCTCACGCGCTCATCCTGCCAGCCGGTCCCGACGAAGCCCGGTCGATGACACTCGTCACATGGCGTCGGGCGCACCTGGTCTGTTCACCGGCCGACCCAGCGGTAACAATGGGCGCGAGATCGAGCGCCCGCCCCCTGCGAAGGAGCAGAGATGACCAACCTCGCGACCAACCTCGCCGCCACCGCGGCCCGCGTCCCCGACAAGGTGGGCATCAAGCTCGACCAGGTCGAGCTGTCGTGGTCCGCGCTGCACCGCGCGGCGGCAGCGGTGGCCGGCCGGCTGCGGGCGGCAGGACTCGAGCCCGGCGACCGGGTGTCGCTCATCCTCCCCAACGTGCCGGCATACCCCGTCGCCTTCTACGGCACGCTGCTCGCCGGCGGCGTGGTCGTCCCGATGAACCCGCTGCTGAAGTCCGGGGAGATCCAGTACTTCTACGAGGACAGCGGCGCCCGCTTCAGCTTCGTGTGGCCCGACTTCGCCGACGAGGCCGGCAAGGCGGCTGCCGAGACCGGCACGCGGCTCGTCGTGTGCGGACCGATGGGCCCGGCCGACGGCCAGTTCGACGCCTCCGAGTCGGCGGCCGCCCCCGTCCTCGAGCCGGTCGAGCGCGCCGACGACGACACGGCGGTCATCCTCTACACGAGCGGCACGACCGGCAAGCCCAAGGGCGCCGAGCTGACGCACTTCAACCTCCACCGCAACGCCGAGCGCACCGCGGCCGACATCATGGAGATCAGCGAGGACGACGTCATCATGGGCTGCCTGCCCCTCTTCCACGTCTTCGGCCTCACCTGCGGGCTCAACACCTCGGTCCAGCGCGGATGCACCCTGACGCTGCTCCCCCGCTTCGACCCGGCCAAGGCCATCGAGATGTTCGGGCGCGACCACGTGACGATCTTCCAGGGCGTTCCCACGATGTATGCCGCGATCCTCCACCACCCGAACGCCGACCAGGCCGACACGGGCAGCCTGCGCACGTGCGCGTCCGGTGGCTCGGCCATGCCGGCACAGGTCATGAGGGCCTTCGAGGAGAAGTTCGGGTGCCAGATCCTCGAGGGCTACGGCCTGTCCGAGACCTCACCCGTTGCCTCCTTCAACATGCCCGACAAGCCGACCAAGCCCGGCACCATCGGCCGCGCCATCCCGGGCTGCGAGATGAAGCTCGTCGACCTGGAGGGCAACGACACCCCCGCCGGCGAGATCGGCGAGATCGCGATCCGCGGCGAGAACATCATGAAGGGCTACTGGAACCGCCCCGAGGCCACGAAGGAGGCCATCCCCGACGGGTGGTTCCGGTCCGGCGACCTCGCGACCGTGGACGAAGAGGGCTACTTCACGATCGTCGACCGCAAGAAGGACATGATCATCCGCGGCGGCATGAACGTCTACCCGCGCGAGGTCGAGGAGGTGCTGTACACGCACCCCGACGTGCTCGAGGCCGCCGTCGTGGGCGTGCCCGACGAGCTCATGGGCGAGGAGGTCGGGGCCGCGGTGGTGCTCCGTCCCGGCTCGACCGCGACGCTCGAGGAGGTCCAGACCTACGTCAAGGAGCGCCTCGCCGCCTACAAGTACCCCCGCCGGATCTGGAGCCTCGACGAACTGCCCAAGGGTCCGACCGGCAAGATCCTGCGCCGCGACGTCCGCGCCCAGGAGGCCTCCTGACGACGACCCGCAGCGGCGACACGCGCGGCGGTTGCACTCGCCGTTGGTTTTGGCGTATTGAGCCCGATCGGTGACACTGGGTCGGAGTCACTATCGACGTGTCGCACCCCGTCCCGCCCCGGAACGGGTGGCGTCTCGTCTGCGAAGGGTAATCACGCGTGAAGTCGAGCTTCCGTTCCGCCGTGGTCTCGGGGATGGCCGCCCTGGCCGTGCTCGGCGTCACAGCCTGCAGTGCGACCGCACCGGCTGACCAGGCCAAGCCCGGGAGCTCGGCGTCCGACGTGTCCGGTGCGACGCAGTCGCAGGCCCCCACTCCGACCACCGACCCGGTCGTCTTCACGAGCACGCCAGCCGCCGACGCGGAGGATGTCGCTGTCGACACGCGCGTCACGGCCTCGGCGCAGAAGGGCACCCTGACGAAGGCCTGGCTCTTCTACACGAGCAAGAAGGGCAACCGCATCTCGGTCGACGGCACGCTCAAGGGCGGCACCTGGACCGCAGGTGACCTCCTCGAGCCGGGCGTCACGTACACCCTGACGATGGAGGCCACGGACGCCGACGGCAAGACCACGCAGACGACCAAGACGTTCCACACCGCGAACCTCACCCTGGACGACCAGGTGGACGTCGCGGTCTCGCCGCGTGACGGCGGCACCGTCGGCATCGGCATGCCGGTCGTCGTGCGCTTCGACCTGCCCGTCGTCGACAAGGCGACCTTCGAGAAGCACATGTCGGTGACGGCGACGCCCGCGCAGGCAGGCTCCTGGTACTGGCTCAGCTCCCGCGAGGCGCACTGGCGCCCCAAGACGTACTGGAAGGCCGGTAGCAAGGTCCACGTCGAGGCCGACCTCAACGGCGTGCCCGCAGGTGGCGGACGCTACGGCCAGCTGAGCCAGACGTCGGACTTCACGATCGGCCGCTCGCTCGTCGCCAAGGTCAACCTCACGACCGACCAGATGGACGTGATGATCAACGGGAAGCTGGCCAAGCGCATCCCCGTCACGGGCGGTCGTCCCGGCTTCATCACGCGCTCGGGTGTCAAGGTCATCATGGACAAGCAGACCAACATCACGATGAAGGCCGAGACCATCGGGCTGAAGAAGGATGACCCGAACTACTACGCGGACACCCTGGTCAAGTACGCCATGCGGGTCACGAACTCCGGGGAGTTCCTCCACAGCGCTCCGTGGTCCGTGGCCGACCAGGGCCACCGCAACGTCAGCCACGGCTGCACCGGCATGAGCGAGCCCGACGCCGGCTGGCTCTACAGCAACGTCATGATCGGCGACGTCGTGGAGACCACCGGCACGGCCCGGCCCATGACCATGGGCAACGGCTACGCCGACTGGAACCTCAGCTGGGCGACGTGGACCGCGGGCTCCGCGCTCTGAGATCGCTCAGCACCTGAAGAGGCCGGTCACCTTCTGGTGACCGGCCTCTCACGTCCCCGGTGACGTACTCGGCGGCAGCCTCAATCGACGCTGCGCTCCTCGAGCTCGCGGGCGGTCTCGACCGCGGCGCGCTGCACCGCTCGCGCGACCTCGGGCGACGCGGCGGCCAGACCGCACGCGGGCGTGACCACGACGTCGGCGAGCGAGCGCAGCGGTAGGCCGGTGCGGGTCCAGGCCCCGACGAGGGAAGCGGAGAGGTCCTGAGGGCGGGTGCGGCCACCGTCGGTGGGCACCGCACCGGCATGAAGGCGTATGCCGTC
The DNA here is from genome assembly GCF_056398545.1 of Terrabacter sp. 01T434. Lineage (NCBI taxonomy): Bacteria > Bacillati > Actinomycetota > Actinomycetes > Micrococcales > Intrasporangiaceae > Terrabacter > Terrabacter sp. 01T434. The sequence goes on along the minus strand of NZ_JBFTPP010000001.1, from coordinate 698,865 downwards.
CTCCACCGCCACCGCCACGCCCTCCCACTCGCGCGGGCGGAGCAGCGAGGTGTCGAGCGACAGGGCGGTCGGACCGGTCCCACGCAGGAGCGCGAGTGGCGGGGCCGCCGCACAGCAGTGCACGACGGTGTCCCCGCCGTGGGCGCCGAGCACGGTCGTGAGTCCGGCCGCAGCCACCTGCGGGTCCAGGCTCGGCAGCCGGCCGAAGCCCGACGACGTCGGGAGCCGGCCGGCCAGGACGGTCGGCAGGCTCGGTTCATCCACCTGCAGCACGACCTCTGCCCCCGGGACGAGGCTCCGGACGGCTGCGACGTGCAGGCGTACGCCCTCGGCGAGCGACGCGACGAGGTCACGGCAGGCGCCCTCGTCGACGATGACGCGCTCGCCGCGCGAGAGCCACACGTTCGCAGCGAGGGTCCACGGCCCGACGACCTGGAGCTTGAGCGGTCCCACATGGCCGTCGAACGCCTCGGCGAGCTCGTCCAGGTCCTCGCGCATCAGCGCCCCGGTGCGTGAGGCGTCGCGCCCGGGCCGGTCGACGAGCCTCCAGCCGATCGGCTGGAGGTCCACCGGCAGCTCGACGAGCAGGCCCGCGGTGCGACCGATCATGTCGGCGCCCGGGCCGCGGCTCGGCAGCTCGGGCAGGTAGGGCAGCTGACCGTCGAGGAGCTCGCGCACCTGTGCCAGCGCGTCACGCACGGAGGTGCCGGGCCAGGAGCCGATGCCGGTAGCGAGAGTCACTGCGCCAGCCTAGGCCGCACCCGCGGCGTCCTCGCACCCGCTCGGCATCGGGCGAGCAGTAGCGTGGCGATGGTGCGACCCCACGACCTGAGACGCCGCGACTTCACCGGCCCCGACGACCTCCGCGCCATGCAGGACCTCGCCTCGCGGCTGTGGTCGCCGACGAGCCGCTTCCATCCGGGGCAGCTCGCCTGGAGCCGGTACTACCGCCCGGTCGACCCCGCTGCACTGGACGACGGTGAGGCCGTCGCCGTGTGGACCGAGGCGGGCGAGACGCTCGGATTCGGGTGGGCGGAGGCGCCTGACTGGCTGGAGCTGCAGGTCGACCCGGCTCGGCCCGACGTCGCCGAGGAGGTCATCGAGTGGTTCGAGGAGGTGAGCGACGCCGAGACGCAGTCAACTCTCGTCATGGAGGGCGATGTCGCCGAACAGGCCCTCGGCGCAGCAGGATTCGCGCCACAGCCCGACGAGCCGTTCTTCACCCACCACGCCCTCGACCTCGTCGATCTTCCTGCGGTGCCGAGCGTCCCGGGCTACCGCCTGCGCCACGTCGAGCCGCACGAGGCCCGTGAGCGGGCCGCCGTGCACGCCGCCTCCTGGTCCGACGTCGGGCCGTCGAAGGTCGACGAGCAGGCCTACCGTCAGGTCATGGGCGCCTGGCCGTACCGTCCGGACCTCGACTGGGTCGCCGTCGATGCGAACGGCGAGATGGTGGCCTCGGCCCTCGTCTGGCTCGACGACGCCCACGGCGTGGGGCTCGTCGAGCCGGTCGGCTGCGTGCCCGCACACCGCGGCCGGGGCCTGGCCGGTGCGGTGACGCTGGCGGCCCTGCACCGGCTCGCGGAGGTGGGAGCCCAGGTGGCGCAGGTGAGCCCGCGCGGAGACGACGGCTATCCCGGCCCCCAGCGGCTCTACCGCTCGATGGGCTTCCGGCCACAGGCCCGCACGGTCACGTGGAGCCGGTCCCTGCGCTGACCGCACCGGGCTCGGAGGTGCCGGACTCGGAGGTGCCGGACTCGGAGGTGCCGGACTCGCCGGTGCGCTCCAGGCGGGACGCCGCGATGGTCGCCGACCCCACGACGCGCGTGCCGTCGTAGAGCACGACCGACTGTCCGGGAGCCACTCCTCGGATCCGAGCGTCGAGTCGCACCTCGACGCGGTCGCCGTCGGCCCAGGCCGTCGCGGCGTGCTCCTCACCGTGTGCGCGCACCTGGGCGCCCACCCGGACGACGCCCTCGGGCGCCGGACCACACCACCGGGCGTGCTGGCCGGTGATGGCGTTGACGCCGAGCAGGTCGGCGGCACCGACGACGACCTGGTTGGTCTCGGGCCGGACCTCGACGACGTAGCGCGGCTCCCCGTCCGGAGCAGGCCGGGAGAGCCCGAGCCCACGTCGCTGTCCGACGGTGTAGGCGAAGGCTCCCTCGTGGTGCCCGACGATGTCACCCCTGGTGTCGACGATGTCGCCGGGCGCCGCCCCGAGCTGCCGCGTCAGCCAACCCCGGGTGTCGCCGTCGGGGATGAAGCAGATGTCGTGACTGTCCGGCTTCCTCGCGATGTAGAAGCCACGCTCCGCCGCCTCCTCGCGGATCTGCGGCTTCGTCGTGTCGCCGAGCGGGAAGAAGGAACGGGCGAGCTGCTCGGCGTCGAGCACGCCGAGGACGTAGCTCTGGTCCTTGGCGGTGTCGACGGCGCGATGCAGCTCGCGCCGCACTCCCCCGTCGCCATCGGTCGTCTCGACGACCTGGGCGTAGTGGCCCGTGGCCACCGCATCGAAGCCGAGGGCGACCGCCTTGTCGAGCAGGGCGGCGAACTTGATCTTCTCGTTGCAGCGCAGGCACGGGTTGGGGGTTCGACCCGCGGCGTACTCGGCCCGGAAGTCGTCGACGACGTCGCGCGTGAAGCGGGCCGCCATGTCCCAGACGTAGAAGGGGATCCCGAGCACGTCGGCCACGCGTCGCGCGTCGCCCGCGTCCTCGATGGTGCAGCAGCCCCGGGCTGACTCCCGCAGGGTCGCGGCGCTCTGGCTCAGGGCGAGGTGCACGCCGACGACCTCGTGCCCGGCATCGAGCATGCGGGCCGCGGCGACCGCCGAGTCGACGCCTCCGCTCATGGCAGCGACGACCCTCACGACGCGGTCGCCTCCCGCGCGCGCCGGGCGCGCTCGATGGCGGCGGGCAACGCCGCGATGAACGCGTCGGCATCGGCGCGGGTCGACGTGTGGCCGAGCGTCACGCGCAGCGCACCTCGCGCATCGCTCTCCGCGACGCCCATGGCGAGCAGGACGTGGCTCGGCTGCGGCACGCCTGCCTGGCACGCCGACCCCGTGGAGCACGAGACGCCGGCTGCGTCGAGGAGGTAGAGCAGGGAGTCACCGTCACAACCGGGCACGAGCAGGTGCACGTTGCCCGGGAGCCGGGTCGCTCCGTCGCCGCGGTGCCACACCCCGGACGGCCTGATGTCGGGTGCGATCGCCATGGCCCGGTCGATGAGGTCGTCGCGCAGGGCCACCAGGCGGGCCGCCTCGGCGTCCATCGACGCGGTCGCCTCGACGAGGGCGGCAGCGAAGCCGACGATGGCCGGGGTGTCGAGGGTGCCGGAGCGGACCTGTCGTTCCTGCCCGCCACCGTGGGTGAGCGGGACGAGCGCCGCGCCCCGCCGTACGACGAGGGCGCCGATGCCCATCGGACCGCCGAGCTTGTGCGCGGTCACCGACATGAGGTCCGCGCCACTGGCGGCGAAGTCCACGGGCACGTGCCCGGCGGCCTGCACCGCGTCGGTGTGCAGGGGCACGCCGAACTCGTGGGCGACGTCGGCGAGCGCGCGGACGTCCTGCACGGCGCCGACCTCGTTGTTGGCCCACATCACCGACACGAGGGCGACGGAGTCGGGGTCGGACTCGATCGCGGCCCGGACCGTCGCGGGCTCGACGACACCGTCGGCGGTGCACTCGAGCCAGGTGACCTTGGCACCCTCGTGGGCGACGAGGAAGTCGACGCAGTCGAGGACGGCGTGGTGCTCGGTGGCACCGACGAGGAGACGCACCCGGGCGGGGTCGAGGTCGCGGCGCGCCCAGTAGGTGCCCTTCACCGCGAGGTTGTCGGACTCCGTACCACCCGAGGTGAAGACGACCTCGGAGGGACGGGCGCCGAGGCAGCGGGCGATCTTCTCGCGTGACTCCTCGACGGCGCGTCGGGCGGCTCGCCCGGTGCGGTGCAGGGAGGAGGGGTTGCCCACGACCGCGAGCTGCTCCGTCATCGCCGCGAGAGCGGCAGGGAGCATCGGCGTCGTCGCCGCATGGTCGAGATAGGCAGTCACCTGACGATTCTAGGACGCCACCGCGCGCCGCCCGGACCGCTGCGGAGCGAGAGCGCTCCGTGACGGGCCCACCGGCGCCCTCTCCGCCGTGGGGCCTGCCTGTCTTATGATCGGCCCCATGGGTGGCAGCCAGGAGAGCACCGGCGACAGCCGGCTCCGTGCGCCCGCGGCCCACCGCGCTGTCTCGGCCCTCGCCTGCCCGGTCGTCGGCTACTTCGTCGCCCGTCTGCTCGTCCGTCTCGCGCCCTCGCTCCCCCCGGCGATCACGTATGCCGTGTGCCTGGCCGTCGCGGTCGCCCTCGGTTGGCGGGCGTGGTCGGCGCGGATCGAGCTCGGGACGAAGAGCCTGCGCGTCCACAACACGCTCGCCACCACGACCGTCGACCGCCGCGAGGTGCGGCGCGTGTCGTCAGCCGGCCGGCTCGAGTGGAACCGTCCGGGGTCACGGCCCGTCCGGCTGCCGTCGGAGGCGCTGCGCGGGGCGTGGTGGACCTTCGGGACGGGGCGGACGGCATACGCCCTCAACCGCGAGCGCCTCGAGAGCTGGGCCCGCCTGACGGCCCGGCTCGACCTCGACCCCGAGGCGGCCTGACGTCACACACGTGGAGAGGCCACGGACCGGTCCCGGTCCGTGGCCTCTCGATGTGTCAGCTTCAGCCGTGCGGTGGCACGACGGCGGTCAGTCCTTGGCGGCCTTGATCGCCTCGGTCGCCTGCGGGAGGACGGTGAAGAGGTCGCCCACGACGCCGAAGTCGACGAGCTCGAAGATCGGGGCCTCGTTGTCCTTGTTGACGGCCACGATGGTCTTGCTCGTCTGCATGCCGGCGCGGTGCTGGATGGCACCGGAGATACCGCACGCGACGTAGAGCTGCGGGCTCACCTGCTTGCCGGTCTGGCCGACCTGCGAGGTGTGGGGGTACCACCCGGCGTCGACGGCGGCACGGCTCGCACCCACGGCGGCGCCGAGCGAGTCGGCGAAGTCCTCGACCTTGGAGAAGTCGCCGGCGGTGCCGCGGCCACCCGAGACCACGATGGCGGCCTCGGTCAGCTCGGGGCGGCCGGTGGCCTGCTTGGGCTGGGACTCGGTGATCTTCGCGCCCTTGGCGGCGTCGGACGGGGTGAAGTCGAGCACCTCGTCGGTCATGTGACTGGCCGCACCGGCGACCTCCTCGGGGGTGGCCGAGTTGGGCTTGACGGCGACGATGGGCGTGCCCTTGGTGACCGTCGCCGACACGGTGTACGAGCCGGCGAAGACGGACTGCGTCGTCGCGACGCCACCATCGGCAGCCTGGACGTCGACGGCGTCGGTGATCAGGCCCGACTCGGTCTTGACGGCGAGGCGGGCGGCGATCTCCTTGCCCTCCGGGGAGGAGGGCACGAGCACGGCGGCCGGCGCCTTGTCGGCGACGAGCTGCGCGAGCAGCTCGGCCTGGGGGACGACGAGGTGCCCGAGCACGTCGGGCGACTCGACGCGGTAGACCTTCTCGGCGCCGAAGCGGGCGAGGGTCTCCTTGGCGGCGTCGAAGCCGGTGCCGACGAAGACGGCGGACGGCTCACCGAGCCGGCGCGCGATCGTCAGCAGCTCGGCCGTGGTCTTGCGAACCTTGCCCTCGACGTGGTCGACGAGCACGAGTACTTCAGCCATGGTGCGGTTCTCCTTTGCTGGCTGGTGGGCAGGTCAGACGAACTTGCGCTCGGACAGGAAGGCGGCGAGCTTGCTGCCGCCGTCGCCCTCGTCGGCGACGATCTCGCCCTGGCTGCGCGGCGGGCGGGCGGCGAAGGACTCGACCTTCGTCCACGCGGCGTCGAGGCCGACCTGCGAGGCGTCGACGCCGAGGTCGGCGAGGCTCCACTGCTCGACGGGCTTCTTCTTCGCCGCCATGATCCCCTTGAACGAGGGGTAGCGCGGCTCGTTGATCTGGTCGGTGACCGACACGAGGGCCGGCAGCGTGGCGGTGATGGTCTGCGTCGAGGCGTCGCCGTCGCGACGGATCGTGGCGGTGCTCCCCTCGACGGTCAGCTCGGACGCGAACGTCACGGCGGGCAGGCCCAGTCGCTCGGCGAGCATCGCCGGGACGACGCCCATGGTGCCGTCGGTCGAGGCCATGCCGGTGACGACGAGGTCGACAGCCGTGTCAGCGCCGATCTTCTTGACGGCCTCGGCGAGCACGAGCGAGGTCGCGATGGCGTCGGACCCGTGGATGGCGTCGTCGTTGACGTGCACACCCTTGTGGGCGCCCATCTGCAGGGCCTTCTTGATGGCGTCGGCAGCGGCGTCGGGGCCGACCGTCAGCACGGTCACCTCGCCATCGCCGGCCTCGACGATCTTCAAGGCCTCCTCGACGGCGTACTCGTCGAGCTCCGACAGCAGGCCGTCGACGTTCTCGCGGTCGGTCGTGTTGTCAGATGCGTTGAACGTGCGCTCGGCCTGGGCGTCCGGCACGTACTTGACACAGACGACGATGTTCATGGGTGAACGTCCTCTTCCGTTGCTGGGGGTGGTGCTCATGGAGCTGCCGGAGGTCGCTCCGGCACTGCCGTTCATCCTCTCATCGAGCGCCCGCCCAATCCGCACGCGTCAGGCGTGACGCTCGCCACCAGCCCAACGAGGGCGTATGCCGTCCGCGACGCGACGGGGCACCCATGGAAACCACAAACCGTTTGTCCGCAAGCGCGCCCAGTGCAGAGGATGGGGCCCATGTCCCACGCCCCCCACCGTCCCGCTCCATCCCGCGTCGCCCTCGTCACCGGGGTCGGGAGGCGGCGCTCGATCGGCGCCGAGCTCGCCCTCGGGCTGGCCGCCGACGGCTGGGACCTCGCCCTCGGCCACTGGCAGCCCTACGACGAACGCCTCGGCTACGAGCGCGGCGAGGACGACCCCGCCGCCGTCGCCGAGGAGTGCCGTGCGCTCGGCAGCCGCGTCGAGCTGCTGCCCGGCGACCTCGCCGACCCGTCGACGCCGGAAGCGCTCGTCGCCGCTGCCACCGACCGGCTCGGTCCGGTCACGGGTCTGCTCATGTCGCACTGCGAGTCGGTCGACAGCGGGATCCTCTCGACCTCGCTCGAGAGCTGGGACCGGCACTACGCCGTCAACGCCCGGGCCTCGTGGCTGCTCATCCGCGCCTTCGCCGAGCGGCTCCCGGTGCAGGCACCGGGCGGCCCGGCGGCGGCCCACGTCGTGGCCCTGACGAGCGACCACACGGCACACAACCTGCCCTACGGCTCGAGCAAGGGCGCGCTGGACCGCATCGTCATCGCGGCGGCGCTCGAGCTCGCCGACCGCGGCCTGCGCGCCAACGTGATCAACCCGGGGCCGATCGACACCGGGTGGATGGACGACCGGATCCGCGCCCTCGGCGTGGCCGAGACCCCGGCCGGCCGGCTGGGCACCCCGAGCGACACCGCGGACCTCGTGCGGTTCCTCTTCTCCGAGGCCGGCGGCTGGATCAACGGCCAGCTGCTCCACAGCAACGGTGGCTTCAAGACCTCGTGACCCGAACGGCGGCGTTGACGCTGACAGGCCGATGGCGCCAGATCTCGTTAGGTCAGCTCAGGTCCGGTCGGGTCAGGCTGGGTCGGCGGTCTCGATGACGTGGAAGGCCGGCTCCTCGTAGGGGTGCGCCGCTCGGAGCGCCGCGACGACACGCGCGCGGCCGCTGCGCGGGAGGGTCACCTCGACCCGGTGCTCGGGCAGGCGCTCGAGATCGCCGACGATCCCGATCGCAGGGTCTGCGCCGGGCCCGGGGCGGAACCGTCCTGATCCCTCGACCAGCCAGGCGCACTCGGTGTAGTCGCCGACGGCACCTGCGCCCGCGGCGAAGACTGCCGCGAGGACGTCCTCGGTCGACTCGACGGGCGAGTAGAACACGAGGACGTCCAGCGGCTGGATCACGGGGCTCAGCGACCTTCGAACTGGGCCTTGCCCGGTCCCTGCTCGACGAACGAGGTCATGCCGATCTCGCGGTCCTTCGTCGCGAAGAGCGAGGCGAAGAGCATCCGCTCGATCTCGAGACCGGTCTCGAGGTCGACCTCGAGACCACGGTCGATGGCCTCCTTGGCGGCGCGGACGGCATACGACGCCGCTCCGACGAAGGTGGACGCCCACTCGCGCGACGCCGTGTAGACGTCGGCGGCCGGCACGACCTTGTCGGCGAGTCCGATCGCGAGCGCCTCCCGGGCGTCGACGAAACGACCGCTGAAGATGATCTCCTTGGCGCGCGAGGCACCGACGAGGCGCGACAGGCGCTGGGTGCCGCCGGCGCCCGGGATGATGCCGAGGAGGATCTCCGGCTGGCCGAGCTTGGCGTCGTCCGCGACGACGCGGAAGTCGCAGGCGAGGGCGAGCTCGCACCCGCCGCCGAGGGCGTAGCCGGTGATCGCGGCGATGACCGGCTTGGGGATTCGGGCGACCGCGCTGATCGAGCTCATGAGCGGACCGGAGCGCTCGACCATGTCGGTGTACGACATCGCCTGCATCTCCTTGATGTCCGCCCCGGCAGCGAAGACGCGCTCACCGCCGTAGACGATGACGGCCTTGACGTCGGTGCGCGCGGTGGCCTCGGCCGCAGCCTCCCGGATCTCCTCCTGCACCTGGACGTTGAGGGCGTTCATCTTCGGCCGGTCGAGGCGGATCGTGCCGACGCCGTCCTCGACCTCGAGCCGGACGAACTCGCCCATCAGGCGTCGCCGGGCGTGCCGGAGGGCGCGTCGTCCATGGGCAGCCAGGACTGGAAGAAGAAGCCCACGCTCTGGAGGATGTGGTTGACCGACAGCGGCACGAGGATGTCGAGGTCGGCGTTCGGGGTGATGACGTGCTCGGCGGAGACGACGAGGCTCTCCTGGACGAGCGAGAGCTTGACGATGTTGAGCTGCATCGTCAGGTCGTTGCAGCGGGCCAGGCGCTCGTTGCGGTCCGCCGAGACGGGCTCGGCGAGCTGCCACTGGCCGAAGAAGCGGACGAGGGCCAGGTCGCCCTCGGCGACCCGGGCGAACAGGGTGGTGCTCGTGCCCTGGTCGTCGACGATGGCGAACTCGAGGTCGCCGTCGCCGTCGACGCTCGCCTCGATGCCGAGGCCCTTCAGGACCTCGAGGATGCGGTCGCGCACCGGTGCGTCGCTGGCGGAGGCGCCGTTGGGGCTCGCGGTGGGGCCGGCGTCGGGGGCGCTCGGCATGAAGTTGGGCAGCGAAGTCGGATCGGTCATGCGTCAACCGTAACGAGCCCGCGCGGCGAGGTCGATCCGACCCGGAGATGGGGCGGACCACCCCTACGCTCGGACACATGTGCCCGCCTCCGCCCGCGACGCCCGACCTGCCTCCGGAGCTCGGGGTCCGGCTGACCGCCGAGGGGGCGCAGTTCTCCGTCTACGCAGGCCACGCCCGCTCCGTCGAGGTCTGCCTCTTCGACCCGGCCGCCGACGGCACGACGACGGAACGGCGGGTGCCGCTGCGTCACCGCGCCCACGGGACGTGGTTCGACACCGTGCCCGGTGTCGCGGCCGGCCAGCGCTACGCCTTCCGCGTCGACGGGGACTGGGACCCGGACCGGTCGCTGCTGCACAACCCCGCGAAGCTGCTCCTCGACCCCTACGCCCGCGCCATCGAGGGCGGCGTGCACCTCGACCGCGCCCTCTACGCCCATCGCGTCGGTCCCGACCTCCGCGGCGACCTCTCGGTGCGCGACGACCGCGACTCCGCGCCACACATGCCACGTTGCGTCATCGTCGAGGACGAGTTCGACTGGGGCGCAGACGAGTTCCCGAGGCGCTCCCTCACGGAGTCGCTGATCTACGAGGTGCACGTCAAGAACGCCACGAAGCTGCATCCCGGCGTCCCGGAGGAGCTCCGCGGGACGTATGCCGGCCTCGCCCATCCCGCGTTCGTCGACCACCTCCTCGAGCTGGGTGTCACGGCCGTCGAGCTGCTGCCGGTACACACCTTCACGCACGAGCCGGACCTCGTGCTGCGCGGGCTGACGAACCACTGGGGCTACAACACGCTCGGCTTCTTCGCGCCGCACGCGGCGTACGCGTCGACGCCGGACCCGCAGGGCGCCCTCGACGAGTTCAAGACGATGGTCAAGGACCTGCACGCCGCCGGCATCGAGGTGCTGCTCGACGTCGTCTACAACCACACGGCGGAGAACTCCCGGGAGCACATGACCCTGTCGTGGCGAGGGCTCGACCAGCGCGCCTACTACCGCCTCGACGGTCGCGGTCGCGACATCGACGTCACCGGATGCGGCAACACCCTCGACCTGACGCACCCCGTCGTGGCGCGGATGGTCCTCGACTCGTTGCGCTACTGGGTGCAGGAGTGCCACGTCGACGGCTTCCGCTTCGACCTCGCCGTCGCGCTGGGCCGCGGCAAGGACGACGGCTACGACAGCGACCACCCCTTCCTCGTGGCGCTGCGCACCGACCCGTGCCTGTCACGCGCGAAGCTCATCGCCGAGCCGTGGGACCTCGGTCTGCACGGCTGGCGCACCGGGCAGTTCCCCCCGCCGTTCTCCGAGTGGAACGACCGCTACCGGGACGCGACTCGCACCTTCTGGCTGCGCGACCTGGCCGCTTCCGCGTCGGGCGGCGTCGGCCACGGCGTCCGTGAGCTGGCCACCCGGCTCGCCGGGTCGCAGGACCTCTTCGACCGGCACGACCGCGGCACCATCGCCTCGGTCAACTTCGTCACCGCCCACGACGGGTTCACGCTGGCCGACCTCACGGTGTACGACACGAAGCACAACGGGGCCAACGGTCACAGCGGGACGGACGGGTCCAACGACAACCGGTCGTGGAACCACGGCGTCGAGGGGCGCACGGACGACCCCGACATCGCCGCCGCCCGACGCCGGTCGATGCGCAACCTGCTGGGGACGCTGCTGCTGTCCACCGGTGTGCCGATGCTGGGCGCCGGTGACGAGATCGGCCGCAGCCAGCGCGGAAACAACAACCCGTACGCCCAGGACAACGAGATCAGCTGGACGTCGTGGGACCTCGACCCGTGGCAGGAGGACCTGCTCGAGACCACGCGCCACCTCGCGCGTCTGCGTCGCGACCACGCCGTCCTTCGGCAGCGGGCGTTCTTCTCCGGCCGGAGGGTCCAGCCCGACGGCTCGACCGACCTCGCGTGGTTCAGGGCCGACGGTGAGCCGATGGGCGAGCACTGGGACGGACCCGCGGTCGCCGTGCTGCAGGGTCTCTACAACGGGGCCGCGACCTCCGAGCAGTCGGTGCTCATCGTCGTCAACGGTTCGGCGGGCGCCGTCGACGTCACGCTCCCAGCGGCGCCGGGCGTGACGGCATACGCGCTCCTTTGGGACAGTGCTGACGAGCGCCCCACTCCCCCAAGCGATTCCGTCCCAGCGGGCGACTTCGTGTCGATGGCTGCGGCATCGATGCGCGTCTGGAGCTCGACCAGGACCTAGCTCGACGGCGGATGTGAGAGAGCCCAGACCCCGCTCGGGGGTCCGGGCTCTTCACGTCAGGCTGGAGGGTCAGGCGTTGCGTGCCAGTCCCAGCTCGGCAGGTCCGGCAAGTCCCGGGTGCTTGGGCACCACGCGCACGCTGTAGCCGAACGAGCCGGTGCGTCGGAGCTTCTGGGAGCCGGCGAACTGGTGGCGGTCGTCGTCGTAGGACTCGACGAGGGCGAGCGGGGCGACTTCCACGCCCCACAGCTCGTCGACGTCGTTGACGTGGCCGTGGACGAGCTGCACCTCGACGTCGTCGGGGGTCAGGCCGTCGAGCGACACGTAGGCGCGCAGGTCGAGCACGTCGCCGACCTGCGGCGAGTCCGACACGCCCGAGGGCTCGACGTGCTCGACCTTGACCTTCGGCCACGCCGTGCGGATCTTCGCCTTGAAGGCGGCGAGGTCCTTGGCACCGGCGAACTCCGCTGCTGCGACCGAGCGTCCGGCACCGGCCGCGGGGCTGTAGAGCTGCTCGGTGTAGTCCTGCACCATCCGGCTCGCGAGCACCTTCGGGCCTAGCGTCTTGAGGGTGTGGGTCATCATGTCGATCCAGCCCTGCGGCAGGCCCGCGGCGTCGCGGTCGTAGAACTTCGCGGCGACGTCGTTCTCGATGAGGTCGTAGAGCGCGGAGGCCTCGATGTCGTCACGCCGGTCGGCGTCCTCGACACCGTCCGCGGTCGGGATGGCCCAGCCGTTGCGGCCGTCGAACCACTCGTCCCACCAGCCGTCCAGGATGGAGAGGTTGAGACCGCCGTTGAGGGCGGCCTTCATGCCCGACGTGCCGCACGCCTCGAAGGGGCGCAGCGGGTTGTTGAGCCAGACGTCGCAGCCCGGGTAGAGGTGCTGGGCCATGGCGATGTCGTAGTTCGGCAGGAAGACGATGCGGTGGCGCACCTCGGGGTCGTCGGCGAAGCGGACCATCTCCTGGATGAGGCGCTTGCCGGTCTCGTCGGCGGGGTGGGACTTGCCGGCGATGACGAGCTGCACCGGACGCTCCGGGTGGAGCAGGAGGCGCTTGAGCCGCTCCGGGTCGCGCAGCATCAGGGTGAGGCGCTTGTACGTCGGCACCCTGCGGGCGAAGCCGATCGTCAGGACGTCCGGGTCGAGCACGTCGTCGACCCACCCGAGCTCGGCGTCGCTCGCACCACGCTTGTGCCACGAGGACTTGACGCGGCGCCGGACGTCGGTGACGAGCTTCTCCCGCATCTCGCGCTTCGTCGACCAGACCGCGTCGGCCGGCACCTCGTCGATGCGCTCCCAGTCGTCCTGGCTGGCGATGTCGGTGGTGCCGAGGTACTTGCGAGCGACGTCGTAGACGGCCCGGTCGACCCAGGTCGGCGCGTGGACACCGTTGGTGATGCTGGAGATCGGGACCTCGACGTCGTCGAAGCCCGGCCACAGGCCGTCGAACATCTCCCGGCTGACGACACCGTGGAGCTGCGAGACGCCGTTGGCGCGCTGCGCGAGGCGCAGGCCCATGACGGCCATGTTGAAGATGCCCGGCTGACCACCGTCGTAGTCCTCGGCGCCGAGCGCCAGCAGCCGCTCGACCGGGACCCCGGGGATGGCGTTCGCCCCGCCGAAGAAGAGGTTGATCTTGGCGGCGTCGAAACGGTCGATACCGGCCGGGACGGGCGTGTGCGTCGTGAAGACCGTTGCCGCGCGGACGGCCTCGAGGGCGTCGTCGAAGGTCAGGCCGTGGTCGCGGACGAGCTCGGTGATGCGCTCGACGCCGAGGAAGCCGGCGTGGCCCTCATTCGTGTGGTAGACCTCCGGCGTGGGGCTGCCGGACAGGCGCGACCACAGCCGGAGGGCGCGCACGCCGCCGATACCGAGGAGCAGCTCCTGCTCGAGGCGGGTGTCACCGCCGCCGCCGTAGAGCGACTCGGTGACCTTGCGGGTCTGCTCGTCGTTGTCGGCGACGTCGGAGTCGAGGAGCAGCAGGGGCACCCGGCCGACCTGCGCCTTCCAGACGTGGGCGTGCAGCTCCCGGCCAGCCGGGAGGCTGACGGTGACGACGGCCGGGGTGCCGTCCTCCTCGCGCAGCAGCGACAGGGGAAGCCCGTCGGGATCGAGCACGGGGTAGGTCTCGACCTGCCAGCCGTCCCGGTTGAGGGACTGCTTGAAGTAGCCGGTCTTGTAGAAGAGGCCGACACCGACGATCGGCACGCCGAGGTCGGACGCCGACTTAAGGTGGTCGCCGGCGAGGATGCCGAGGCCGCCGGAGTACTGCGGCAGCACGGACGTGATGCCGAACTCGGGGCTGAAGTAGGCGATCGCGGCGGGGGCAGCCCTGCCGGCAGCCTCCTGGTCGCGGCTCCACGACTGGTACCAGGCCTCGTCGGTGAGGTAGTGGTGCAGGTCCTCGTTGGCGGCCACGACGCGCGCGACGAAGTCGTCGTCGGCCTCGAGGGCGGCGAGCTCGTCGGAGGACAGCCGCGAGAGCAGCTTGACGGGGTCCTCACCCGCCTGCGCCCACTTGCGGGGACTGATGCTCTCGAACAGGTCGCGGGTCGGCGGGTGCCAGGACCAGCGCAGGTTGCTCGCGAGGACGCCGAGTCCCTCGAGACGGTTGGGCAGGACGGTGCGGACGCTGAAGCGGCGGATGGCCTTCACAAGGGGACAGCATAGGGGTCGCCATGTTGGGTTCTTGCAACCCTTGCAGGCGCGTTTCACCCACCGGACCGACCCGCACCGCCTCGTGGGCCAAACGCTGCAACTTCGATACGGTCGATTCCGTGACTGGCCCAGCGAAGAAGCAGCGTCCGAGCAAGCCCGACCGCGTGCGCACCGCCGCCCCTCCCCAGGCAGCGCGGCGCGACGATGCCACCCCGACCGCAGACGCCGCGTTCGTCGACGACACCGCGTCCGGAGCCGTCCACCTGGCCCCCGAACACCCCGTGAGCACCCCACCGACCGTCGAGGGTATGCCGGGTGGCGCGCTCCCGATGGGACGCATCCCCGTGAGCGACGTCCGCCCGGTCGTCGACGGCGGCACGCGCCCGGCCAAGTCGGTCGTCGGCGAGGAGTTCACGGTCCGGGCCAAGGTCTTCCGCGAGGGCCACGACGCCGTCAACGCGACGGCCGTGCTCACCGACCCCGACGGCACCGACCACTACTTCGCGATGCACAGCGACAACCCGGGCCTCTCCGAGTGGTCCACCACCGTCGTCGCCGACCGCGAGGGCTGGTGGACCTACCGCGTCGAGGGCTGGTCCGACCCCTTCGCGACCTGGGTGCACGACGCCGGCATCAAGATCGCCGCCGGGGTAGACGAGGACCTCATGTGCGCCGAGGGCGTCCGCGTGCTCCAGCGCTTCGCCGCGTCCGTGCGGGGTCTGGGCGTCGACGCGTCCGAGATCGACAAGGGCGTCGTCGCGCTCGGCGACAACCGGTCCCCCGCCGCGCACCGCTTCGGCGCAGCCACCTCCCCCGAGATCCTGGGACTCGCCGCGCTCGTGCCGCTGCGCGAGTTCGTGTCGGCGTCACCGGCATACTCCCTGCTCGTCGAGCGCGAGCGGGCGCTCTACGGCGCCTGGTACGAGATCTTCCCCCGGTCCGAGGGCGCGCACCGCGACGAGACGACGGGCGAGTGGGTCTCCGGCACCCTCCGGTCCGCGGCCGAGCGGCTGCCCGCGATCGCCGACATGGGTTTCGACGTCGTCTACCTGACGCCGATCCACCCGATCGGCACGACCGCCCGCAAGGGGCGCAACAACTCCCTCAACGCCCAGCCCGGCGATCCGGGATCCCCTTACGCCATCGGCTCGCCCGACGGCGGGCACGACGCCATCCACCCCGACCTCGGCACCTTCGAGGACTTCGACCACTTCGTCGCCGAGGCAGGTCGCGCCGGGCTCGAGGTCGCCCTCGACATCGCGCTGCAGGCCTCACCCGACCACCCGTGGGTGCAGACGCACCCCTCGCTCTTCACGACGCGGGCCGACGGCTCCATCGCCTACGCCGAGAACCCGCCGAAGAAGTACCAGGACATCTTTCCGCTCAACTTCGACAACGACCCCGCCACGGCTTACGCAGAGGTGCGACGGGTCATCCAGGTGTGGCTCGACCACGGCGTGCGCATCTTCCGCGTCGACAACCCCCACACGAAGCCGGTCGCCTTCTGGCAGTGGCTGATCGCCGACGTCGCGCTGACGCACCCCGACACGGTCTGGCTGTCCGAGGCGTTCACCAAGCCGGCGATGATGCACGAGCTCGCCAAGGCCGGCTTCCAGCAGAGCTACACCTACTACGCGTGGCGCAACGAGAAGTGGGAGCTCGAGGAGTACGGCCGCGAGCTCGCGGGCGAGACCACCGGGTCGGCCTACATGCGCCCGTCGTTCTGGCCGACGACGCACGACATCCTCACGCCGTACATGCAGTACGGCGGACCGACCGCGTGGAAGCTGCGCGCGGCCGTCGCGGCCACCATGTCGCCGACCTACGGGATCTACGCCGGCTACGAGCTGATGGAGCACGTGGCACGCCCGGGCGCCGAGGAGCAGATCGACAACGAGAAGTACGAGTACAAGGACCGTCAGTGGTACCTCTACGAACCGGGCGGCCCCCTCGAGAGCCGATCCCTCGCCTGGTACCTCAAGCGTCTCAACGACATCCGCGAATGGCACCCCGCCCTGAGGTGGCTGCGCAACCTGCGGTTCCATGCGGCCGACGACGAGAACATCATGGTCTTCAGCAAGTCCCGGGTCGTCGACCGGGCCACGGGTGAGCGCGACACCGTCCTCGTCATCGCCAACCTCGACCCGCACGCGACCCGTGAGACGTGGGTGCACCTCGACATGGGGGCTCTGGGTATGGCTACGTGGTCGACCTTCGAGGCGCACGACCACATCACGAACCAGACGTGGGAGTGGCGCCAGGACAACTTCGTCCGCCTGGGGCCCGACTCCGAGCCCGTCCACATCATCCACGTGAGGAGCCACTGACAGATGCAGGGCCTCAACCTGTCCCAGCCCGGCCTGAAGCACGACCCCCAGTGGTTCAAGAAGGCGGTCTTCTACGAGGTGCTCGTCCGCGCCTTCGCCGACTCGAAGGGCTCCGGCGCCGGTGACTTCACCGGACTGATCAACCGGCTCGACTACCTCCAGTGGCTCGGGGTCGACTGCCTCTGGCTCCCACCGTTCTACGCGTCACCGCTGCGCGACGGTGGCTACGACATCGCCGACTACAAGGCGGTGCTCCCCGAGTTCGGCACGCTCCCGGAGTTCACCGAGCTCGTCTCGCAGGCCCACGCCCGCGGCATCCGCATCGTCACCGACTTCGTCATGAACCACACGAGCGACCAGCACCCGTGGTTCCAGGCGAGCCGCGCCGAGCCCGACGGGCCCTACGGCGACTTCTACGTCTGGTCCGACACCGACGACGGCTACGACGACGCGCGCATCATCTTCGTCGACACCGAGGTGTCGAACTGGACCTTCGACCCGGTCCGCCGGCAGTTCTTCTGGCACCGCTTCTTCAGCCACCAGCCCGACCTCAACTTCGAGAACGAGGCCGTGCAGGAGGCGATGTTCGACATCGTGCGCTTCTGGATGGACCTCGGCATCGACGGCTTCCGCCTCGACGCGGTCCCCTACCTCTTCGAGGAGGAGGGCACCAACTGCGAGAACCTGCCGAAGACGCACGAGTTCCTCGCGAGGCTGCGCGCCATGGTCGACACCGAGTACCCCGGTCGCATCCTGCTCGCGGAAGCCAACCAGCCGCCGGCCGAGGTCGTCGACTACTTCGGCTCCGAGGAGGCGCCGGAGTGCCAGATGTGCTTCCACTTCCCCGTCATGCCGCGGCTCTACTACTCCCTGCGCGAGGAGAAGGCGGCCCCGATCATCGACGTGCTCGCGGACACCCCTGCCATCCCGTCGGGCACGCAGTGGGGCACCTTCCTGCGCAACCACGACGAGCTGACCCTCGAAATGGTGACGCCCGAGGAGCGGGCCGCGATGTACGGCTGGTACGCACCGGACCCCCGGATGCGCGCCAACGTCGGCATCCGTCGCCGGCTCGCGCCCCTGCTCGACAACTCACGTCCCGAGATCGAGCTCATCCACGCGCTCATCCTGTCGCTGCCGGGGTCACCGTGCCTCTACTACGGCGACGAGATCGGCATGGGCGACAACATCTGGCTCACCGACCGCGACGCCGTGCGCACCCCGATGCAGTGGACGCCCGACCGCAACGCCGGCTTCTCCAGCGTCGACCCGGGCAAGCTCTACCTGCCGGTCATCAGCAGCCTCGTCTACCACTACAACAACATCAACGTCGAGGCGCAGATGGCCCACTCGGCATCGCTGCTGCACTGGATCCGGGGCATGCTCCAGATCCGGGGTCGCCACCCCGTGTTCGGGCTCGGCGACTTCACCGTGGTCGAGGCCGACAACGAGGCGATCCTGGCCTTCACCCGCACGATCGAGCCCGACGGCAACGAGCCCGGCGAGGCGGTGCTCTGCGTCAACAACCTCTCGAGCCGCCCGCAGGCCGCGACGATCCAGCTGCCCGAGCACCTGGCGGGCCGCGAGCTCATCGACCTCTTCGGCGGCAGCGGCTTCCCGTGGGTGGCCGGCGACGGCCGGGTCACGCTGACGCTCGGCTCCCGCGACTTCTTCTGGCTCCGCGTGCGGGGCGGGGAGGACCACGGCTGATGGCCATCGTTCACAAGGACGCCACCATCGTGCCGACCAAGACCGAGATGGTCACCGACTGGATGCCGCACCAGCGGTGGTACCACGGCAAGGGACACATCCCCCAGCTGCGGCGCGTGGGCGGCTTCCGGTTCGAGGACCCCGAGGGCGAGGTCGGCTGCGAGACGCTGCTGCTCGCCGACGAGGCGGTCAGCCCGGCGGTCGTCTACCAGGTCCCGCTCACCTACCGCCCCGCACCGCTGGGGGGTGGCGAGCACGCGCTGCTCGGCACGATGGAGCACAGCGTGCTCGGCACGCGCTGGGTCTACGACGGCCCGCACGACCCCGTCTACGTCAGCGAGCTCATGGCGACGATCCTCGGAGCGGGCGTCTCCGACGTGGCCCAGGCCTCCGTGGGCAACAACGCCGTGGCGACCGGGTCCTCGACGGGCCGCGTCCACGGGTCCGTGTCCTCGGCCGCGGTGCTGACCGGCGAGCAGTCCAACACCTCGATCATCTGTCGCATGACGGCTCCCGGCGGAGGCCCGGCCGAGCCGGTCATCGTCAAGGTCTTCCGCACCCTGCAGGACGGCGAGAACCCCGACGTCGTCGTGCAGTCCGCCCTGACCGCCGAGGGCTCCGACCGCGTGCCCATGGCCATCGGCCACCTCTCCGGTGCGTGGGACTCCCCCGCCGACGGGTCCCCGATGGAGGGACACCTGGCCTTCGCCCAGGAGTTCATCCCGGGGGTCGAGGACGCCTGGCGGGTGGCGCTCGTCGCCGCCGCGTCCGGCTCGGACTTCACCGCCCGGGCCCGCGACCTCGGCGTCGTCACCGCCCAGATCCACGGCGCCCTCGCGCACTCGCTGGGAACCCACGAGGTCACTCCGGAGGCCCGCGAGGCGCTCGTCGCCTCGATGCGCCAGCGGTATGCCGCGGCCGTGGCGCTCGTGCCCGAGCTCGCGTCCTGCGCCCCGGCCGTCGACCGCTTCGTCGCGTCGGTCCGCGACGTGAGCTGGCCACCGCTGCAACGGATCCACGGCGACTACCACCTCGGTCAGGTGCTCGACGTGCCCGAGCGGGGCTGGGTGGCCCTCGACTTCGAGGGCGAGCCGCTGCGCCCGCTCGCCGAACGCGTACAGCCTGATCTCACGGCGCGTGACGTCGCCGGGATGCTGCGGTCGTTCGACTATGCCGCGGGCTCCGTGGCGTTGGCCGAGTCCCCCGTCGACGCGACCACCTGGGCGGCCGCCTGCCGGACGGCCTTCGTCGACGGCTACGCCTCCGTCGCGGGCGCACCCGATGCCGATGCCCAGGCCCTGACCCGGGCGCTCGAGCTCGACAAGGCGCTCTACGAGGTCGTCTACGAGGCCCGCAACCGGCCCTCGTGGCTGCCGATCCCGCTCGGCGCCGTCGAGCGGCTCACCACCGAGGAGAGCACGTCATGACCACTGCCACCCACGGCCCCTCCTTGGACGACGCCGCCATCACCGCGTTCCTCCACGGCCGCAACGGCCAGCCGCACGACCTGCTCGGCCACCACGTCGGCCCGGGTGGTCTCACCATCACCGCCTACCGTCCGTACGCCACCCGGGTCGGCGCCCGGCTCGACTCGGGCGAGCGGGTCGACCTGCAGCACGTGCGTGACGGCATCTGGTCGATGACCTCGCCGGACTTCACGACGACGCACGACTACCGCCTGCTCGTCGAGTACGGCGACGGCGTCGAGCACGAGCAGGACGACCCGTACCGTTTCGCACCGACCCTCGGCGAGATCGACCGGCACCTCATCAACGAGGGTCGTCACGAGCAGCTGTGGACCGTCCTCGGGGCGCACGTGCGGCACTACCCGGGACCGCTCGGCGACGTCTGGGGCGTGTCCTTCGCCGTCTGGGCGCCGCGCGCCAAGGCGGTCCACGTCATCGGCGACTTCAACGACTGGGACCGCCGGTCCCACCCGATGCGCGCCCTCGGCGAGAGCGGCATCTGGGAGCTCTTCCTGCCCGGCGCCAGGGAGGGGATGAACTACCAGTTCGCCGTCCGCGGTCCCGACGAGCTCGTGAGGCTCAAGAGCGACCCCATGGCGCGCATGACGGAGGTCGCGCCGAAGCAGGCTGCCATCGTCACCGAGACCCACTACGACTGGCGCGACGACGACTGGATGGAGCGCCGCCGCACGAGCAACGCCCACCAGGGGCCGATGAGCATCTACGAGGTCCACCTCGGCTCGTGGCGCCAGGAGCTCGGCTACCGCGGTCTCGCCGAGCACCTCGTCAACTACGTGCGCGACCTCGGCTTCACGCACGTCGAGTTCCTGCCCGTCATGGAACACCCGTACGTCCCGTCGTGGGGCTACCACGTGACCGGCTACTACGCCCCGAGCTCGCGCTGGGGCCGCCCCGACGACTTCCGCTTCCTCGTCGACGAGCTGCACCGGGCCGGCATCGGGGTCCTGCTCGACTGGGTGCCCGGTCACTTCGCCACCGACGAGTGGGCGCTCGCCCGCTTCGACGGCCTGCCGCTCTACGAGCACCCGGACCCCCGCAAGGGGTGGCACCCCGAGTGGGGCTCCAACATCTTCGACTACGGCCGGCCCGAGGTGCGCAACTTCCTCGTCGCCAACGCCATCTACTGGCTCGAGGAGTTCCACCTCGACGGCCTCCGCGTCGACGGCGTGGCCTCGATGCTCTACCTCGACTACGCCCGCGACGCCGGGGCCTGGGTGCCCAACAAGGACGGCGGGCGCGAGAACCTCGAGGCCGTCGAGCTGCTCAAGGAGACGAACGGCACCGCCTACAAGCGGGTCGGCGGGATCGTCACGATCGCCGAGGAGTCGACGACGTGGCCGGGCGTCACGAAGCCGACCAACGAGGGCGGTCTCGGCTTCGGCTTCAAGTGGAACATGGGCTGGATGAACGACTCGCTGAAGTACCTCGGCGAGGAGCCCATCTATCGCAAGTACCACCACGGCAAGCTGACGTTCTCGCTCATGTACGCCTTCGACGAGAACTTCGTGCTGCCCATCAGCCACGACGAGGTCGTCCACGGCAAGGGCTCGTTGCTGCGCAAGTCGCGCGGCTCGCGCGAGGAGCAGGTGGCGACGCTCCGCGCGTTCCTGGCCTACCTCTGGTGCCATCCCGGCAAGCAGCTGCTCTTCATGGGGTGCGAGTTCGGCCAGGAGTCCGAGTGGTCCGAGGGTCGCAGCCTCGACTGGTGGCTGCTCGAGCAGCCGCTGCACTACCGCGTCCACAACCTCGTCAAGGACCTCAACGGAATCTACCGCACCCACCGCGCCCTGTGGGAGCTCGACGCCGACCGCTCGGGCTTCGAGTGGCTCGAGGCCGACGACGCCGCCCACAACACGTTCTCGTGGCTGCGCTTCGGCAAGGGTGACCGGTCGACCGACGCGCCGGTCGTCGCCTGCGTCATGAACTTCAGCGGTGAGACGCAGCAGTCCTACCGGATCGGTCTGCCCCGGGGCGGGAGGTGGACGGTCGTGCTCGACACCGCCGGCTACCACCCCGACGCCCCGAGCAGCGCCGGTCTCGTGGTCGAGACCCGGGAGGAGAGCTGGCACGACCAGCCGTATGCCGTCGACCTCACCGTGCCGCGCCTGTCGACCGTGTGGCTCGTCCCCGTCGACGAGCCACAGGCGCCGAGGATCGCGGTGACGTCCGACGCCAGCGAACCTGCCGTCACGAGCACGAACGGAGACCCGTCATGAGCCATCCGCGCTCCGGTCAGCCGGCCCAGGCCGAGGACCTCGTCGACGTCGACGCCCTCATCGGCGCCTACTACGACCGCCACCCGGACGTCGACGACCCCGACCAGCAGGTCGCCTTCGGCACGTCGGGGCACCGAGGGTCCAGCCTGCGCACGGCGTTCAACGAGGACCACATCCTCGCCACGACGCAGGCCATCGTCGACTACCGCGTCTCGCAGGGCTTCGACGGACCGCTCTTCATCGGCCGCGACACGCACGGCCTGTCCGAGCCGGCGTGGCGCTCGGCCCTCGAGGTGCTCGTCGCCAACGGGGTGCGGGTGCTCGTCGACGACCGTGACGGCTTCACGCCGACCCCGGCCGTCTCGCACGCGATCCTCCGCGCCAACCGCGGAAAGGCACCCGGTGCAACGGGACTGGCTGACGGCATCGTCGTGACGCCGTCGCACAACCCACCCGCCGACGGCGGGTTCAAGTACAACCCGCCCCACGGTGGCCCGGCCGACACCGACGCGACGTCCGTCATCGCCGCCCGCGCCAACGAGCTCATCCGGCAGGGTCTCAAGGACGTCAAGCGCGTCGCGTTCGACAAGGCCCGCACGGAGGCCGGCTCGTACGACTTCCTCGGGACCTACGTCGACGACCTGCCCCACGTCGTCGACCTCGCCCGCATCCGCGAGGCCGGGGTGCGCATCGGCGCCGACCCGCTCGGCGGTGCGTCGGTCGCCTACTGGGGCGAGATCGGCGAGCGGCACGGACTGGACCTGACGGTCGTCAACCCGCGCGTCGACCCGCAGTGGGCGTTCATGACGCTCGACTGGGACGGCAAGATCCGCATGGACTGCAGCTCCCCCTCGGCCATGGCCTCGCTCATCCACGCCAAGGACGCCTACGACATCTCGACGGGCAACGACGCCGACGCCGACCGGCACGGGATCGTCACGCCCGACGAGGGCCTGATGAACCCCAACCACTACCTCGCCGTTGCGATCCAGTACCTCTACGGTGGGGCCCGCCCGAAGTGGCCCGCTGCGACCGCCATCGGCAAGACCCTCGTGTCGTCGTCGATGATCGACCGCGTGGCCGGCGACCTCGGGCGCACGCTGCTCGAGGTCCCGGTGGGCTTCAAGTGGTTCGTGCCCGGACTGCTCGACGGCTCCGTGGGCTTCGGCGGCGAGGAGTCGGCCGGAGCCAGCTTCCTGCGCCAGGACGGCACGGTCTGGTCGACCGACAAGGACGGGATCCTGCTCGCCCTGCTCGCCTCGGAGATCCTCGCAGCCACCGGCCGGACACCCAGCCAGCACTACGCCGAGCTGACCGCCCGACACGGCGACCCGGCATACGCCAGGATCGACGCCGCGGCGTCGCGCGAGGAGAAGACCAAGCTCGGCGCGCTCTCCCCCGATGACGTCACCGCCGAAACCCTTGCGGGAGAGCCGATCACGGGCAAGCTCACCGAGGCCCCGGGCAACGGTGCCAAGATCGGCGGTCTCAAGGTGACGACCGAGAGCGCGTGGTTCGCGGCGCGCCCGTCCGGCACCGAGGACGTCTACAAGATCTACGCCGAGTCCTTCCGGGGCGCCGAGCACCTGGCCCGCGTGCAGGCCGAGGCCAAGGACGTCGTGTCGGCCGCTCTGGGCGGATGAGCAGTTCCGACGAGTCCGGTCCGCGGGGGCGCCTCCTGCTCGTGACGGCGGCCCGGGCGCAAGCCCGGGCCGCCCTCGCGTCCGCGGTGGCCACACGGCTCGGCCGGGCCGTCCTCGTCGACGGGACGGCGCTCGAGCTGGCGGTCACGGCCGGTGACGCGGCAGGGTGGGACGAACCGCCGACCTCGGAACAGCTGCGGATGCGGCTGCTGCGCTGGTCAGCCGCCCTGTCGGTGGCGGAGACCTACCAGCTCGAGGGCTTCGACGCGGTCGTCGCCGAGGACGCGCTCGGCGACCGGCTCGAGGACTTCCTCGACCTGGTCGAGCCCGAACCGGTGCACGTGGTCGTCGTGGCCGACGAGGCCGACCCGGCCACGCCGCGATGGGGCCTCTGGGTCGAGGGCACCGACGTCGGGTCCGACGTCGAGGGCGTCGCCGAGGACGTCGTGGCGCACCTCGACGAGTCACGTGTGCTCACGACTCCGCCCGCCTGACTCCCACCCGCCCCCGCCCCACCCCCCACGACAATCGAAAGAGCATTCCGTCCGCCTCGGGGCGGACGGAATGCTCTTTCGATCAGGGGTTAGCGGTCAGAAGAGGGCGCTCATGAGGGACTTGCGGGCCCGGACGACGCGCTCGTCCGTCACGCCCACGACCTCGAAGAGCTCGACGAGGTGCTCACGGACTGTGTTGCGGTCGGCGTCGGCCGTGACCCGGACGGTGTCGATGAGCCGCAGGAAGGCGTCCTCGACGTGCCCACCGAGCAGGTCGAGGTCGGCGACGAGGATCTGCGCGTCGACGTCGGTCGGCGCGGCCGCGGCGGCGGCCCGGGCCGTCTGGAGGTCGACCCCCTGGGTGCGCTGCAGGAGACCCACCTGGGCGAGCCCCAGCTTG
Organism: Terrabacter sp. 01T434; assembly: GCF_056398545.1. Classification (NCBI taxonomy): domain Bacteria; kingdom Bacillati; phylum Actinomycetota; class Actinomycetes; order Micrococcales; family Intrasporangiaceae; genus Terrabacter; species Terrabacter sp. 01T434. Next base: position 674,448 of record NZ_JBFTPP010000001.1, on the reverse strand, counting down.
GCGTCGGTGTCGGCGGGGCTCTGCGCCAGCGCCTCGCGGTACGCCGCTGCGGCACCGTCGAGGTCGCCGGACTCGATGGCGTCGAAGGCCTTCTGGTGCAGGGGCGGCAGGGGCTGCTCCTGCTCGACCTCGTCGGCCTCGGCAGCGACGTCGCCGGTCGCGACGGTGCCCGTGACGCCGTGCTGCGCCGCGAGCGCCAGCACCTGGTCGATGATCGCCGTGATCTGAGCCTCGGGCTGGACACCCTCGAAGAGCGGCACCGGCTGGCTCTGCACGAACGCGAAGCTCACCGGCACGGCCTGCACCTGGAAGGCCTGCAGGATCGTGGGGTTGGCATCGACGTCGACGGTCACGAGCTGGAAGCGGCCCGCGTAGCGACGGGCGACCGCGCCGAAGGACGCGACGAAGTCGGCCGACTCCTGGAGCCGTGGCGACCACAGCACCATGACGACGGGGTGCCGATCGGACGCCGCGATGACGTCACGGATCGTGGCGTCAGTGCCCTCGATGACGAGGCCGGCACCGTCCGCGGAGGTGGAGGCCGCGCCGGAGGCGGGGCCAGCCGGCTGGGCCGGACGCTTGAGCGATGACAGGTCGACGGCACCGCGCAGTGCTGCTGCGGTGAATGGCTGGTGACTCATAGATCAATCCTGTCTCACCGACCCGAGCCGGCGACGAGCTGGTCGGATGCGGCGACGATTCGCGCCGGTCCCGATGCGGGGATGACGATGGCGATGATCTCGTTGGAGGTCAGGCTGGCCTCGGTCGTGATCTGCTTGATACCGGTCAGGAGCGTGAGGTCCTTGGCGGGCGTCAGCTTGACGGGCGCGCGCATGGCGATCGCGTCGCTGCGCACGAGGTGGGCGAAGACGATGGCTCCCTTGCCGTCCTTGAGCCGCAGTCCGCCGATGATGCCCTTGGGGTCGTGCTCCTGGGTGAACGCGCCCTGGTTGTTGAGGGCCTGCGACTGGGCGGCGGCCGACTGGCGCAGCTGCTGCGACAACGGGTCGTCGGCGAGCATCTTGGTCGCGGTCGGCTTCGGGTACTTCACGGAGGCGGCGAAGGCAGCCACGACGTCGTCGGGCTTCGCGCTGAGGCCTGCACCGTCGCCCACGGCGGCAGACCCGTCGGTCGTCGCATCGAGGGCGTCGAGCTTGGCCTCCGGGAGCATCGGCGTGACGGCGGCCGCCTTGAACGGTGCACCGACCTGGCCGCCGACGAGCAGCACGAGAACGGCGGCCCCGGTCTTCTTCAGCGTCGTCTGCGCCAGCACCTGCTGCGGAGCATCCCCACCACGCGAGATGGCGAGCACCTTGACGCCCGTCGTCGAGAGCTCGCCGGCGGCCTTGTCCGCAGCCGTGCGACCCGGCAGCGTCTTGGCGTAGGCGTTGGCCGACTGGAGCGCCGCCCCGACGAAGGCCTTCTCCCTGGCAGCGGCCCCTGCCGCGGTGGCATCGAGCGACGACGTCGCAAGGGCACCCACCGCCGTGGCCGCCGTGGTCTGGGCGGCGTCGGGAGCGACGGCAGGGGTCTTCGGGGCGCCGGCGTCGCCGGAGCTGCTGGTGCAGGCGGAGAGCATGGCAGCACTGGCGAGCGCGGCGGCAAGAGCACGTCGACGGATCGCGGCGCGGGGCATGGAGAAGCCTTTCAGTGACTCAGGGGACAGGTCGAGCACGGCCGACCGCGACCCACGATACGCACGGAGGCTACGGGTTCCCAATCGGCGACGGGCCCCGCTGAGGGCATTTCGGGCAGTCAGGACACATCCAGGAGCGGGATCCGTGTCAGACGGGTCACGCCGGTCGCACGTCGCGAATGCCCGGACTGCCTCGTTCGTGACGATGCGCCCTCAGACGCGACGGACCAGCCTGATCTCCGGTGTCCCGGTGGCCGGATGCGCGTCGCGCCCGCCCTCGTCGACGAACCCGCGACGGGCGTAGAAGGACCTGGCCCGGGCGTTGCCCTCGACGACCCACAACGTGGCCGCGCGGTCCCCGACCAGCTCGTCGAGGAGGCGGTCGGCGACGCCGGTGCCGCGGGCCTGCGGCACCAGGTTGACGGCATACAGCTCCCACTCGGTGGGGGCGTCCTCGTCGCGGCTCGGGCCGGCGCTGCCGAAGCCGGCGAGGTGACCGTCGGGACCCACGACGACGAGCGTGCGTCCGGCCGCGCCCGCAGGCTCGGCGGTCGGTTCACGCCAGTTGTCCGCACACCTTCGTCGCTCAGCCCGGCCAGGTAGTCGGCGGGCATCAAGCCGGCGTATGCGTCGCGCCAGATCGCCATGTGCACGCGCCCCAGCTCGTCGCAGTCCTCGAGCCCGAGCGGCCTGAGGCCCCAGCCGCCCTCAGTCATCCTGCTGACGGTCCAGCGCGTCCTCGAGTCGCTCGAGCTTGCCGTCGAGCTCACCCGTCCAACCGGGGCGGATGTCTGCCTTGAGCACGAGCCCGACACGCGGCGAGGTCTGCGCCAGCACGTCGCAGCACTGCTTGACGACCCCCATGCACTCGTCCCACTCCCCCTCGATCGTCGTGAACATCGCGTCGGTGCGGTGCGGCAGGCCGGAGTCGCGCACGACACGGATGGCTCGGGCGACGGCGTCCGACACCGACCCGGTGTCGTCGGCCGCGACGGTGGGTGCGACGGAGAAGGCGATCAGCATGCCCTCACCGTATGCCGCCGTGAACGCCGCCGCGCGACCACCCTTCGCCTGCGCCGCCCTCCGAGGGCCCACCCCGTCCTCGGGCGCAGTCCGCGTCGGGTCAGGAGCCGAGCTGCGCGAGGAGGCGGCCGGCGGCAGCGTACGGGTCGGTGCGACCGGCGACCACCTCGCGGGCCAGTGCCATCACCCCGTGGTGACCTCCGAGGTGGTCGAACCGCGAGCGCAGTGCTGCGAGCGCGATCGTCTCGATCTCGACGGCGGCGCGGCGTTCGCGGCGGCGGATGAGCTCGCCGTTCTCCTCGATGAACGCCCGGTGCTTGTCGAGCGCCTCCATCACCTCGTCGGTCCCGGTCTTCTGGGCCGCAACGGTCTTGACGACCGGTGGCCGCCACAGGCCGGGCTCGGTGCGGTCGCCGAGGGAGATCATGTGACGCAGGTCGCGCACGGTCGCGTCGGCGCCGTCACGGTCGGCCTTGTTGACGACGAAGACGTCGCCGATCTCGAGGATGCCGGCCTTGGCCGCCTGGATGCCGTCGCCCATACCGGGCGCGAGGAGCACGACCGAGGTGTCGGCGAGGCCGGCGACCTCCACCTCGGACTGGCCCACGCCGACGGTCTCGACGAGCACGACGTCGCACCCGGCCGCGTCGAGCACGCGGATCGCCTGCGGCGTCGTGAAGGACAGGCCGCCGAGGTGTCCACGTGACGCCATCGACCGGATGTAGACCTCGGGGTCGAGGGCGTGGTCCTGCATACGGATGCGGTCGCCCAGGAGCGCGCCGCCCGAGAAGGGCGAGCTGGGGTCGACGGCAAGCACCCCGACCCGCAGCCCCCGCTCGCGGAACGCCCCGACGAGAGCCGTCGTCGTCGTCGACTTGCCCACTCCCGGAGAGCCGGTCAGCCCGATGACGTAGGCGTTGCCCGCGTGCGGCGCGAGTGCGGCCATCACCGTTCGGAGCGACTCGTGACCGTCCTCGACGAGCGAGATGAGACGCGCCACGGCACGCGGCGAACCCGCCCTGGCCGACTCGACCAGGGCGGGGACGTCGACGGATCGGCGTGCCACGCGGCGCGGACCCCGGCTGCTCAGGCCGAGGCGGGGACGCGGACGATGAGGGCGTCGCCCTGACCGCCGCCACCGCACAGCGCGGCGGCACCGACACCGCCACCGCGGCGCTTCAGCTCGAGCGCGAGGTGCAGGGCGATGCGGGCGCCGGACATGCCGATGGGGTGGCCGAGCGCGATGGCGCCGCCGTTGACGTTGACCTTGTCGACGTCGATGCCGAGCTCCTTGGCGGAGGCGAGACCGACAGCCGCGAAGGCCTCGTTGATCTCCACGAGGTCGAGGTCGGCGGGCGTGATGCCCTCCCTCTCGCAGGCGCGGGCGATGGCACGCGCCGGCTGCTGCTGGAGCGTCGAGTCGGGTCCGGCCACCATGCCGTGCGCACCGATCTCGGCGAGCCACGTCAGGCCCAGCTCCTCGGCCTTCGCCCTGCTCATGACGACGACCGCGGCGGCACCGTCGGAGATCTGCGAGGCGGAGCCCGCCGTGATCGTGCCGTCCTTGCTGAAGGCCGGACGCAGGCCCGAGAGGGAGGCCGCCGTCGTGTCGGCGCGGATGCCCTCGTCGTTCTTGAAGACGACGGGGTCGCCCTTGCGCTGCGGGATGCTCACCGGCACGACCTCGTCGTCGAAGAGGCCGTCCTTCCACGCCTTGGCGGCGAGCTGGTGGCTGCGGGCCGAGAACTCGTCCTGCTCCTCGCGCGTGAAGGCCTGCTCCCCCGTGTTGGCCTGCTCGGTGAGCAGACCCATGGCCTGGTCGGTGAAGGCGTCCCACAGGCCGTCGAAGGCCATGTGGTCGCGCATCGTCACGTCGCCGTACTTGTAGCCCTCGCGCGACTTCGTCATGAGGTGAGGCGCGTTCGTCATCGACTCCTGGCCTCCGGCGACGACGACGTCGAGCTCGCCGGCGCGGATCAGCTGGTCGGCCATGGCGATGGCGTTGATGCCCGAGAGGCAGACCTTGTTGATCGTCAGGGCCGGGACGGTCATCGGGATGCCGGCGGCGTGCGCGGCCTGGCGGGCCGGGATCTGGCCCGCGCCGGCCTGCAGCACCTGACCCATGATGACGTACTCGACCTGCTCCGGGGCGAGGCCCGCCTTCTCGAGAGCGCCCTTGATGGCGATGCCACCGAGGTCCGACCCGGAGAAGTCCTTGAGCGAGCCGAGCAGCCGACCCATGGGGGTCCGGGCACCGGCGACGATCACGGAGGTGGGACGGTCAGCAGTCATGGGTGAGGCCTCTTCCGACGTCGTTGGGGATGTCCCGACAAACTGTAGTCCGGGCCCTCGTGGGGCCCTCGCCGAGCATGACCAAGCGCACACGGCATACGCACTCCGTATGCCGTCACGCCGCCCTACGTTGGGACCATGAGCGCCACTCCCGAGCCCCTCTTCACCCACATCGACCACGTCGGCATCGCGGTGCCCGACCTCGACGCGGCCATCGTGTTCTACGAGGAGACGTACGGCATGGCGATGCTCCACCAGGAGACCAACGAGGAGCAGGGCGTGCGCGAGGCGATGATGGGCGTCGGCGAGTCCGGCTCGTGCATCCAGCTGCTGGCGCCGCTCTCCCCCGAGTCGACGATCGCGAAGTTCTTGGGCCGCAGCGGGCCCGGCATCCAGCAGCTCGCCTACCGCGTGGCCGACATCGACGCCGTGTGCGCGACGCTGCGCGAGCGTGGCCTGCGCCTGCTCTACGACACCCCGAAGCGCGGCACGAGCGACAGCCGCGTCAACTTCATCCACCCCAAGGACGCCGGTGGCGTCCTCGTCGAGCTCGTCGAGCCGTCAGGCCACGCCGGGCACTGACGCCTCGACACCGGAGCGCTGGGCGGCGAGCTCCGTCTCGGTCAGCACGACGAGGGCCGCGGTCCAGGCGAGAGGTGCCGGCCCGGCGGGGCGCCCGTCCGGGAGGACCTTCTCGGGGAGGCTGCCCCACGTCGTGCAGTGGCGGTCGAGCCACGTCATCCAGTGCTCGGCGACCAGGGGATGACCGGAGGCAGCGGCCGTGTAGGCGACCATCGCGGTCTCCGGGGTCCACGAGACGCCGTCGCTCTTCCACTCGACGCCGGGAGCCAGACCTCCCGCCTCGCGCTGGGCGAGGACGGGGTAGCGCTCCCAGGCACGCTCGGCGGCCTCGTCGCCGACGACGGCGAAAGGTGGCATGAGCATCGCGACTCCGGCATCGAGCCCTCCGGAGTGCCCGTGCCGCTGGTAGTCGGGGCCGAACTGCGCGCGGATCAGCGACCGCAGGGCGCGGGCCGCTCGACTCGCCCGGTCGGCCCGGTGCACATCCCCCTCGGCGACGTACGTGGCAGCGGCGGCCTCGAGCCCGGCCGCGAGCGGGGCCGCGGTCCCGAGGGTCACCTCGCGCTCCGAGACCTCCCAGTAGTCCGGTGATACCTCCGGAAGCCGCGTGCCTGCAGCCGTCTGGGCCATGACGAAGCCGAAGGCCCGGTCCCGCAGCGCCCGCAGCTCGGCGGGAAGGGTCCGTCCCGTCCCGGCCGTGCGGACCCGCTCGAGGGACCAGAGCACCCATCCGGCGCCGTCGCTCTGGCGAGGACGGTCGTCCGGCGGACCGGACCCGTCGAGCCGGTAGCGGGCCTCGAAACCGCCGTCGGCGCGCTGGACGCGGGAGAGGAAGCCGAGCACGCGTCGGGCGTCGGCGACGTGTCCGGTCTCTGCGTAGGCCGCGGCGACGAAGGCGGAGTCCCTCGGCCACGCGTAGGCCCAGGGTCCGTCGGGCCCGGCCGCGACCGCACCGTTGGGCTGGGTCAGACCACGGAGGTCACGCAGGGCCTGCGCCGTGGCCCGGGTGCGCGCACCCGCGGCCGGCACCGTCCCGTCGGCGAGCCAGATGTTCTCCGCCAGGGGGTCGATGAGCCGGCCGCCCAGCGTCGCCGGGCCGAGCACGGAGCTCGTGCGCCAGGTCGCGTCGTTGCGCAGGACCGGGAGGGGAAGGTCGTGCTCGACGAGCAGCGGGACGAGGCCGAGGCCCGCCGTCACCACGGCAGCGACGGCGCCCAGCACGGCACGTCGCACGTGCACCTCCCCTCGTTCCCGGCTCGACCTCACCGCCCTAGAGGGCGCCAGTGTGGCACGCGCCGGGCCCGCTCGGCGCAGGATCGAGACGCCCTCCACGTAGCATCGGCTGCCATGGAGGTGACACGCCGTCAGGCCCTGACCGCGGCGGCCGGGGCGGCCGTGGGGGCTGCCGGAGCGGTGGGAGCGGTGCGGGTGAAGGAGCACCTCGACGAGTCCACCCCGCTGCCCTTCTACGGCAGTCCCGTCAGCGCGGTCCGGCCGGACCGGTCCCCACCGTCCGCAGCCGGGGCATCCGTCATCTGGAGCGGCCCGGGCGACCGGCGCCGGGTCGCGTTGACCTTCGACGACGGGCCGCACCCCGACTGGACCCCGCGCGTGCTCGAGGCCCTCGAGGCCGAGGACGTGCCGGCCACCTTCTTCTGCCTCGGACGGAACGTCCGCGACCACGGTGACCTGCACCGCGGCAGCGTCGGACGCCACGAGCTGGCCAACCACACCTTCGACCACCCTGACCTCGGGCGCTACGACTGGTCGCGCTGCCGGGACGAGATCGAGCGCACGACCCAGCTCATGAAGAAGACGTACGGGATCGCTCCCACCCTCTTCCGGCCGCCCTACGGCCACCTCGGTGGGGCCGCCCTCCTGGCCGCCACCGAGGCCGGGCTGACGAGCGTGCTGTGGTCGGCCCAGGCGCGCGAGGACCTCGTGGCGGGTCGGCCGGACGGCATCGTCGACGACATGGCATCGCAGGTTCGCCCGGGCTCCATCGTGCTCGCGCACGACACGGGCTCGGACGACCGGCTCGTCACCATCGACCGGCTGCCGGCGATCATCCGCCGGCTGCGCGACGACGGCTACACGTTCGCCACGGTCTCCGACCTGCTGGCGACCAGCAGGGCCAGCGCCACGACGCCGAGCCACACGTAGGCCGGCCAGAGAGCAAGACGCTCGAGGCCGCCGACCCACGTCGGGCCACCGAGGCGCGCACCGAACGCAGCCGCAGCGGCGAGGGTCACGGCTCCGACGACCTGTCCGGCGACCCAGACACCGGGTGGCAGGGCAGCTGACCTCCGCAGGGCCCCCGCGGTGGCCACGACGGCGAGCGGCTGGAGCACGAAGACGGGCAGGGCTGCGACGACGTGCCAGCCCGGCTGCCGGTCGACAGGCGCGAGACCGACGGCGGCGGCCGTGAGCCCTGAGATGACCCAGAGCCAGGTGGCGGCCGCTCCCCACGCCTGCCCACCGAGCTTGGGCCGGAGGAGCGCGGCACCCCCCGCACGCAGCAGACCGAAGGCGATGAACGCGGCGTTCATCAGCCCGTGCCCGGGCGAGCACACGTCGAGGGCCGACCCGGCGTGCCCGGGCGAGCAGGCCGCCATCCCGAGCGCACTGACCGTGTCGTCGCGCAGGGAGTATGCCGCCGAGGCACCGGCCGCCACGAGCAGCTCGACGAGCACGTAGGCCGGCTGCACCAGCCAGCACCCCAGCCCCGCCGTGAGTCGTCGCACGCGCCGACGGTACCCGGCAACCGCGCGCCGCCCCACCCCGCCGACCCCCTGAACGATCCTCGTGACCCAGGTCACCTGTGGTGGCCGTCTCAGAACGGGCTACCGGCGGGTCACGTCTCGCTACGTTCGGGGGCACACCGCGCTGGTTCGACACCGGTTCGACACGGTCTCGACCCACCAATGACGCTGCGACGTAAGGACCTTCACATGCAGGCCATCCGCGACGCCATCCTCTCCGGCGACCGCACCCAGGAGACCTACGCGAACATCGAGATCCCCGCGACGTACCGCGGGGCGACCGTCCACAAGGACGAGGTCGGCATGTTCGAGGGGCTCGCCACGCGCGACAAGGACCCGCGCAAGTCGCTGCACATCGACGAGGTACCGGTGCCGGAGCTCGCCCCCGGCGAGGCGCTCGTCGCCGTCATGGCCAGCGCCATCAACTACAACACCGTGTGGACCTCGATCTTCGAGCCCGTCTCGACCTTCGGCTTCCTCGAGCGCTACGGCCGCATGTCGGAGTTCTCCAAGCGCCACGACCTGCCCTACCACGTCGTCGGATCCGACCTCGCCGGCGTCATCCTGCGCACCGGCCCCGGCGTCACCAAGTGGAAGCCGGGCACCGAGGTCGTCGCCCACTGCCTCTCGGTCGAGCTCGAGGACGCCGAGGGCCACAACGACACGATGCTCGACCCGCAGCAGCGCATCTGGGGCTTCGAGACGAACTTCGGCGGCCTCGCCGAGCTCGCGATCGTCAAGGCCAACCAGCTGATGCCCAAGCCCGGCCACCTGACCTGGGAGGAGGCGGCCTCGCCCGGCCTCGTCAACAGCACGGCCTACCGGCAGCTCATCTCCAAGAACGGTGCCGCGATGAAGCTCGGCGACCGGGTGCTCATCTGGGGCGCGTCCGGCGGCCTGGGCTCCTACGCCACTCAGATGGCCCTCGCCGGCGGCGCCACCCCGATCTGCGTGGTCTCCTCACCCGAGAAGGCGCAGATCTGCCGCGCCATGGGAGCCGAGCTCATCATCGACCGCAACGCCGAGGGCTACCGCTTCTGGAACGACGAGGGCACCGAGCAGAATCCGCGCGAGTGGCAGCGCCTCGGCAAGAAGATCCGCGAGCTGACCGGCGGCTACGACGTCGACATCGTCTTCGAGCACCCCGGCAGGGAGACGTTCGGCGCCAGCGTCTACGTCGCGCGCAAGGGCGGCACCATCGTCACGTGCGCGTCGACGTCGGGCTACATGCACGAGTACGACAACCGCTACCTCTGGATGAACCTCAAGCGCATCGTCAGCTCGCACTTCGCGAACTACCGCGAGGCGTGGGAGGCCAACGAGCTGGTCAACCGCGGCCTGATCCACCCGACCCTGAGCAAGACGTACTCGCTCGACGAGGTCGGGCAGGCGACACTCGACGTCCACCGGAACGCCCACCAGGGCAAGGTCGGCGTGCTGACGCTCTCCCCCGAGCCCGGCCTCGGGGTCACCGACCCCGGGAAGCGCGCCGGCTTCGAGTCGGCGATCAACCGCTTCGCCGACCAGTAGCCTCCCCGGCCCGGCCCTCGGCCAGGTGGCGCACGAACCAGTCGCGGGCCAGCAGCGCGGCCTGCGCGAGGGTGCCGGGCTCCTCGAAGAGGTGGGTCGCGCCGGGAACCACGGCCAGCTCGCTGGTGCACCCCGACAGGTCCTCCCGCGCCTGCCGGTTGAGCTCGAGCACCACATCGTCCGCGCCCCCGACGACGAGCAGCGTCGGGACGCGGACGTCCTTCAGGCGCGGGGCGGCGAGGTCGGGGCGACCACCACGGGACACCACGGCCGCCACCGGGGCGTCGGGCTCGGCAGCGGCCCACAACGCTGCGCCGGCGCCGGTGCTCGCCCCGAAGTACCCCACCCGGCACGCCGCGGTGTCGTGCCGGGTGCCCAGCCAGCCGGTCGCGAACCCGAGGCGACCGGCCAGGAGCGGGATGTCGAACACCTTGCGACGGTCGTGCTCCTCCTCGGGGGTCAGCAGGTCGAGCAGCAGCGTGCCGAGACCGGCGGCGTGGAGCACGTCCGCGACGTAGCGGCTGCGGGGGCTGTGCCGGCTGCTGCCGCTGCCGTGGGCGAACACGACGACGCCCGAGGCGCCCTGCGGCACCCGCAGGTGTCCCTCGATCGCCACTCGACCCGCCGGGATGACGACGTCCTCGTCGGTGTCCCCGTCCGAGCTCCCGACCGCATCGGGCAGGCGGAACCGGCGGTCGGCCTGCTCCAGCAGCGCGACGACCTCGTCGTCGGTCGTCGGCGAGAAGTCCTCGTAGTGCGCCCCCACGGCCCTGAAGTACCTCGGCGCCGACACGCACACGACCCTCTCAGCCTCGGGCAGGTGCGCCAGGGTGTCCGCCGGGGCGACCGGGACGGCCAGGACGACGCGTCTGGCCCCGAGCTGCCTGGCCACGAGGCAGGCCACCCGTGCCGTCGATCCCGTCGCGATACCGTCGTCGACGACGACGGCCACCCGGCCGCGCAGGTCGACGCGGGGCCGCCCGCGCCGCAAGCGCTCGACCCGGGCGTCGAGGACTGCGCGCTCGCGGCCTTCGACGGCCTCGAGCTCGTCGCCGGTGACCCGGGCACGCGCCACCATGGCGCGGTCGACGACCCTCAGCCCGCCTTCTCCGATGGCGCCCATGGCGAGCTCCGGCTGGAAGGGCACACCGAGCTTGCGCACGACGATCACGTCGAGGGGGGCCCGGAGCGCTTCGGCGACGACAGCCGCGACGGGCACGCCTCCTCGGGGCAGCCCCAGCACGACGACGTCCTCACCGCGGAGGAAGTCCAGCTTCCCGACCAGGTGCCGGCCCGCGTCGAGCCGGTCCTCGAACACGAGCATGGTGACCTCCCTGGCTCGGACACCGAGCGGCGGAAGCGCAGGTCGCACCACGGCACAGCCATCCGCCGGCTACGCGTGTCTCCCACCATCGTGGCCCGAAGGCCGAGCCCCGGGTCAGAGACCTTGGTCCCGAAGGGTCGCGCGGCAGCACCTGACGTAGGCTCGCGACCGTGAGCATCTGGGGACGCTGGGCGCGCTACCGCCGCACCCAGCGCGCCCGGATGGACGAGTTCCGGGCTCGTGACCTCGGCTTCGGCGCGCCGGCCTCGCGGGCGCAGTACGACGAGCCCGCCGCGTCCGGCGACCGGGCACCCGAGCCCGACCTCATCGCGAGCACCCTGCCCTTCGCCCCGGGGCCGTCGGGCGAGGAAGTCGCCGCGTCGCCCGCGTCGCCCGCGCCGCCCGCGCCGCCCGCGCCGCCCCCAGCGGATGCCGCGCCCCCGGCGCCGCCCGGGCCCGGCGCCCCCAGCCGTGACGACGGCAGAAAGGGCAAGGACAAGCGCCGTGACTTCGGCCCCAGCGGCACGCCGTTCAACCGGCAGTCGCCGTTCTACGTCGGCTTCGTCGGCGCCGTCGGCGTGCTCACTGCCTACGCCGTCGTCCAGTCCGTCGGTCGTCTGGGCACCGTCATCACGCTGCTCGTCATCTCCTTCTTCCTGACGCTCACGCTCAACCCGCTCGTCGAGGCCCTGACCCGCCGAAACCTGCGCCGGGGCTGGGCCGTGACGATCGTCTTCCTCGGCGTCCTCGCGGTCTTCACGCTCGTCGGGTGGGTCGTCATCCCACCTGTCGTCGAGCAGGGCAGCGAGCTCACGACGAACGCACCCCGGATGTTCGACAACCTCCTGGCCAACCCGTGGGTGCAGGACGTCGACCACCGCTACCACCTCGTCCAGCGCATCCAGGAGGAGGTCAACAAGCGGGTCGCCGACGGCAACCTGTGGGCCGGGGTCTTCGGCGGCGTCCTCGACGCCGGCAAGCTCATCGCGACCGGCGTCTTCAGCGCCCTGACCGTCCTCGTCCTGACCCTCTACTTCCTCGCCTCGTTCCCGGCCGTCAAGCAGGCGGCCTACGCCGTCGTCCCGGCGAGCCGGCGACCACGCACCATCTCCCTCGCCGAGGAGGTCATGCGCCGGGTCGGGGCGTATGCCATCGGCCAGGTGGCCGTCGCGGCCATCAACGCGTTCTGCGCGTGGATCATGATGAGCCTCATCGGCCTCAAGTTCGCCGCCGTGCTCGCCGTCGCGGTGGGCTTCCTCGGGCTGGTGCCGATGGTCGGTGCGACCCTCGGCGCGTCCGTCGTCGCGATCGTGGCGTTCTTCGACGAGCCCAAGAAGGCGCTCATCGTCATCATCTACTTCATCGTCTACCAGCAGATCGAGAACTACGCCGTCATGCCGCGCATCATGCAGCGGACGGTGGCCGTGCCGGGCGCCGTCACCGTCGTCGCCGCCCTCGCCGGCGGGGCGCTCCTCGGCATCCTCGGCGCGCTCCTGGCGATCCCCTTCGCCGCGGGCGCCCTGCTGCTCTACGAGGAGGTGCTCGTCCCGCGCCAGCGACGGCACTAGTCGTACGCCGTCGCCCCCGTGACGCGCGCGCCTCGGGCCGTCGTGGCAGGCTCTCCTCCATGACGCTGCCCCCGACGTTCGCCGAGGACGTCATCGACCAGCCGGCCCGCGTACAGCTCGAGGTCTTCCTCGACGAGCACCGGACGGCCCTGCGCGACTCGCTCGACGGGCTCACCGAGCAGGAGGCCCGTCGGTCGCTCGTGCCCTCGGCGACGACGCTGCTCGGCCTGGTCAAGCACGCGACGTTCGTCGAGAAGGTGTGGTTCGACGAGGCGGTGAGCTGTCGGTCGCGAGCCGAGATCGGCATCCCGGCCACCCCGGACGAGTCGTTCGTCCTCGACGACGGCGACACGGTGGCCTCGGTGCAGCAGGCGCACCGAGAGGCGTGCGATGCCTCGCGCGCGGCCACGGCCGGGCTCGGGCTCGACGACCTGCTGCAGGGCAACCGCCGGGGTCCGCTGCCGCTGCGCTGGGTCTACTTCCACGTGCTGCGCGAGCTCGCCCAGCACTGCGGGCACGCCGACATCCTGCGGGAGCAGGTGCTCGCGGCCCGACCCGCGGGCTAGCGCGAGCCGGGGCACCCGGTCCCCGTCAGCTGCCGTGGCGCACCGGGGCAGCCTGCCGTGTCCGGGCGATCCCGTCGCGGTGCTCCAGGGCGGTCACGACGGCGACCATGTCGAGAGCCCCGGCCCCGGAGTCCTCCGTCGCCCGGAAGAGCTCACGGGTCACGTCGAGCAACGGGCTCGCCGCGCCGGCTGAGCGCGCCGCCTCGGCCACGAGCCGGGTGTTGGTGTGGACGTCCCGGACGGCGGCCTGCGCGTCGAAGTCCCGCGCGAGCAGCTTGGCGAGCTTCAGGGTCGAGACGGCGCTCGCCATCGGCCCGGAGTCCAGGACCTGCTGGAAGGCGGTCAGATCGAGGTCGAGGGCGGCCGCGAGGTGGTAGGCCTCCGCGAGCCCGGCGACCATGGTGCAGAGGTAGAGGTTGACGGCGAGCTTGGTGCCGAGGCCGGCCGGCACGGGTCCGCAGCGCACCACCGTCCGGCACATCCCCCGCAGGAGCGGCATCACCTGCTCGACCGCCTCCTCGGCACCGGCGACGAGGCCCACGAGCTCGCCACGCTCCGCGGGCACCCGGGAGCCGGACACGGGTGCCTCGACGTAGCGGCCGCCGGCAGCTACGACGTCGCGCTCGAGACCCGCCGAGAAGGTCGGGGACGTGGTGCCGAGGGCGACGACGGTCCGGCCGCTCACCATGGCGTCGAGCTCGGGCGTGCCGCGCCGGAGCACGGTGTCCACGGCGAACTGGTCGGCGAGCATCAGCAGCACGACGTCACACTCGGCGAAGACGGCCGCCGGCGAGTCCAGGACTCGCGCGCCATGCCGTGCCAGCCGCGCCGCCGCGTCGGGTGACCGGTTCCACACGGACAGTTGGGTCCCCGCCCGCAGGAGGTTCGTGGCCATGGGACCACCCATGATGCCGAGACCGATGAAGCCCACTCGTCCCATGACGTCCTCCTCACTGCCCTTCCGGCGATTATGACGACTGTCATAGTCGCTCTCGGATCATGACACATGTCATAGTTCAGGGAAAGCCGTCGACGCAGAACCAGGAGGCCGCCGATGTCGGACGGACCGGTCGGACACCGCGAACGCCTCGTCTACGAGACGGCGCAGCAGCTGCGACGGGCGGGCGTCACCGCCACCGGGCTGCGTCACGTCGTCGCCGAGGCGGGGGCGCCCCGCGGCTCGCTCCAGCACTACTTCCCCGGCGGCAAGGACCAGCTCGTCGCCGAGGCGCTCGAGTGGTCCGGCTCGTGGGCCGCCGAGCGTGTCGTCCGGCACCTCTCGGGCATGCGCCGCCCCTCCCCCAGCCGGCTCTTCACCGCCATGCTCGACGACTGGGCGGCGGAGCTGCACGCCCGCGACTTCGAGCGCGGCTGCCCGGTCGCCGGCGCCGTCGTCGACTGCGCCGACACGAACCCGGCCGTCCGACAGGCGGCCTCGGCTGCCCTGGAGACGTGGCGCCGGCCGATCACCGAGGCGCTCGTGACGATGGGTCGGACCCGACGGCGCGCCGAGACCCTCTCGACCCTCATGCTGTGCGCGCTCGAAGGGACCCTCGTCCTCGCCCGGGCGCAGCACGACACCGCTCCGCTGCGCCTCGTCGCCCGCGAGCTCGCACCGCTCCTCGACGCCTGAGCCCGCCCGACCTCAGCGGTAGGAGTTGCCCGGCGGCCGGGCGTCGCGGCGCTGCCAGCAGCCCGTGTGCCAGTGGCGCCGGTCCCCGAGGCCGCCCACGCCCTCGGCGGGCCACACGACGACGTGCGGCAGTCCGGGCGGGATGTCCTGCTGGCACCCCGGGCACAGGTAGTCACGCGTGGCGGACGCCCCGCTGACGGAGCGCACGGTCCAGCGCGTGCCGGCATACGACTCCTCCCGCGTGGAGCCGCCCTGGATCCGTGTCACGTCGAGCGGCACGTGCTCACGCGCGTGCTTGCTGGGACGACGACGCGAGGGCATGCCCCAAGGGTAGGTGTCAGGCGTAGGTGCGGAAGCCGCGCCCCGTCTTGCGCCCGAGGTAGCCGGCCGTGACGAGGTGCTCGAGCAGCGGGGCGGGCGCGTAGCCGCGCTCGCGGAACTCGAGGTAGAGCTCGCGCTCGATGGCGAGTGACACGTCGAGACCGACGACGTCGAGCAGCTCGAAGGGGCCCATCGGCAGGCCGCAGCCGGTCTTCATCGCGGTGTCGATGTCATCGGCCGTCGAGTAGTTGGCCTCGAGCATCTTGACGGCGTCGTTGAGGTAGGGGAAGAGCAGGGCGTTGACGATGAAGCCGGCGCGGTCGCCGCACGTCACGGGGTGCTTGCCGACCGTCTCGCACAGGGCCTGCACGGTGGCCACCACGTCGTCCGCCGTCGAGACCGTGTGCACGACCTCGACGAGCTTCATCACCTGGGCCGGGTTGAAGAAGTGCATGCCGATGACGTCCTGAGGGCGCTTCGTCGCGGCCGCGCACTCGACGACGGGCAGCGAGCTCGTCGTCGTGGCGAGGATGGCCCCGGGGCGGCAGATCTCGTCGAGGTTCTCGAAGAGGGCGCGCTTGACCTTCAGGTCCTCGACGACGGCCTCGACGACGAGGTCGACCTGAGCGAGGTCCTCGAGGCGCGTCGTGCCGCGCACCCGGGCGAGCGCCGCGTCGCGCCCCTCCTCGGTGGCCTTGCCGCGCTGGACCGCCTTCTCGAGGCTCTTGGCGAGGGCGGTGCGCACGGCCTCGACCTTGGCTTCGCTGCGCGCCACGAAGATCACGTCGAGGCCCGCCTTGGCGAAGACCTCGACCATCCCGGTCGCCATCGTGCCCGACCCGACCACGCCCACCGTGCGGATCGGACGCGTTGCCACGTGGGCGCCGTCCTGCGCCCGAGGGGTCAGGGCGTCGTCGACGACCGCCGAGCTGCCCGGGGCGGCATACGTGTAGAAGCCGCGACCGCTCTTGCGGCCCCTCAGGCCGGCACTGACCATCTGCTTGATGATCGGGCTCGGCGCGTGCAGCCGGTCGCGGCCCTGCTTGTACATCGTGTCGAGGATCTCGTAGGCGGTGTCGAGCCCGATGAGGTCCATCAGCGCGAGCGGGCCCATGGGATAGCCGCAGCCGAGCTTCATCGCGGCGTCGATGTCCTCGCGCGTCGCGTACTTGCTCTCGAACATCGCGACGGCGTGGTTGAGGTAGCCGAAGAGCAGGGCGTTGGCGATGAAGCCGGCCTTGTCGCCGACGATGACGGGCTTCTTGCCGAGCCGCTCGGCGAGCGCCTTGACCTCCTCGAAGATCTCGTCGCTGGTGATGACGGTCTTGATGACCTCGACGAACTGGAGCACGGGAGCGGGGTTGAAGAAGTGCATGCCGACGACGCGCTTGGGGTTGATCGTCGCGACCGCGATCTCGGTGACGGGCAGCGAGCTCGTGTTGGTCGCGAGGATCGCGTCGTCGGAGACGATCGCGTCCAGCTTGGCGAAGATGTCCTTCTTGAGGTCGAGGTGCTCGGGCACGGCCTCGACGACGAGCTGGCACTCCTTGAGGTCGGCCATGTCGCTCGTGAACTGCACCCGGGCGTGGAGGCCCGCCTGGTCCTCGGCGCCCAGCTTGCCGCGGGAGACGGCGCGGTCGGTCGAGTGCTGGAGCACGCCCCGGCCCTTCTCTACCGCCTCGTCGCTGACCTCGACCGCGACGACGTCGATGCCGTTGCGCGCGAAGACCTCGACGATGCCGGCACCCATGGTGCCGAGTCCGATGACGCCGACCTTGGTGAACTCTCGAGCCATGGGCGAAAGTCTCGCAGAGGGTGTGCGCCGCCCACACCCGCCCGGGGCGTGACGCTCCCCACGCGACCTCCTCTAGGGTGGACCGGTGCGTCTCGTCATAGCCCGGTGCAGCGTCGACTACGACGGGCGCCTCACGGCCCACCTCCCGCTCGCGACCCGCCTGCTCGTCGTCAAGGCCGACGGCTCGGTGCTCGTCCACAGTGACGGCGGCTCCTACAAGCCGCTCAACTGGATGTCGCCGCCCTGCACCATGGCCGAGGCCGAACCCGACGAGGGCCAGGCCGCCGAGGGGGTCGTCGCCGTCTGGCGCGTCCAGCACGCCAAGAGCGAGGACCGCCTGACCGTGCACATCCACGAGGTGCTCCACGACTCGGCGCACGAGCTGGGCATCGACCCCGGCCTCGTCAAGGACGGCGTCGAGGCGCACCTGCAGAAGCTCCTCGCCGAGCACATCCACACACTCGGCCACGGCTGGTCGCTCGTCCGGCGCGAGTACATGACCGCCATCGGCCCGGTCGACATCCTCGCCAAGGACTCGGGCGGCACCAGCGTCGCGGTCGAGATCAAGCGCCGCGGAGAGATCGACGGCGTCGAGCAGCTGACCCGCTACCTCGAGCTGATGAACCGCGACCCGCACCTCGCGCCCGTGACCGGCGTCTTCGCCGCACAGCAGATCAAGCCGCAGGCGCGCACCCTCGCCGAGGACCGCGGCATCCGCTGCGTCGTCCTCGACTACGACGCTCTCAAGGGCATCGACGACGCGGAGTCACGCCTCTTCTGAGCCCGTCACGGGCGTATGCCGTGTGCCCGGCGCGGGCGGCCACGACCGGGTGACGCGTCAGGACAGGCCCTCGATCGGCTGCCGGGTGGTGCCGTCCGCGTCGACGAGCAGCAGGACGGGGTCCGTGTCGTCGCCACCGCGCACGACGACGACCGTCTCGCCCCGGTGCCGGTCGACGAGCTCCTCGAGCCCCGGAGAGCCGTCGTGCAGGTCACCGTGACCGAGGTGGGAGGGGACCCCGAGGTCGTCGGCGAGCGACTCGACGGGGCCCGTGTCGGGGACGTCGTCGGCGGCATACACCGCCTGGATCTTCTCGAGGTGGACGGCCGACGCGAGCCACGCGACGTCCGTGAGGCCCGGCGGGTTGACGACGACGAGGCGCGCGGCGCACTGCAGGTCGCTCATACCTGCGACGCTACGCCTGCTCAGGCGGGCGCGGGCTCGAGCGGCGCGAGACCACGCGCGGTGCGGATCACACCGACCAGCTCGCCCATGATGTCGTTGAGGCCGAAGTCCTTGGGCGTGAAGACCATCGCGACCCCGGCCGCCCGCAGCGCCGTGGCGTCAGACTCGGGGATGATGCCGCCGACGATCACGGGGACGTCATCGGCGCCCGCCTCGCGCAGGCCGCGGAGCACCTCGGGCACGAGCTCCATGTGCGAGCCGCTGAGGATCGAGATCCCGACGAGGTGGACGTCCTCGGCCACCGCGGCCGCGACGATCTGCTCGGGCGTGAGACGGATGCCCTGGTAGACCACCTCGAAACCGGCGTCGCGGGCGCGCACGGCCACCTGCTCGGCGCCGTTGCTGTGGCCGTCGAGCCCGGGCTTGCCGACGAGGATGCGCAGCTTCTCCCCCAGCTCCTCCCCGGTGCGTGCGACGAGCTCACGGACGTGGGAGAGGGCGCCGCCCGGCTCGCTCGAACCGACGCCCACCGAGCCGGAGACGCCGGTGGGTGCGCGGTACTCGCCGAACTGCTCGCGCAGGGCCGCGGCCCACTCCCCCGTCGTGACGTCGGCGCGGGCGCACTCGAGCGAGGCCGCCATGAGGTTGGCATCGGAGGCGGCGTCGGCGCGGAGCCGCGTCATCGCGGCCGACGCCCGCGCCCGGCGCTCGGGGTCGGCGTCGCGCGTCTCACGCCACCGGCGTACGGCCTCGGACGCCTGCCGCTCCACGTCGGCGTCGACCGTCTGGATGGCCGTGTCGAGGTCGGCGGTCAGCGGGTTGGGCTCGGTCGTCTCGAACTTGTTGAGACCGACGACGACGGCCTCGCCCGCCTCGATCCGGCGACGACGCTCGGCGTGCGAGGCCACGAGCGCGGACTTCATGTAGCCGGACTCGACGGCGGCGACCGCACCGCCCATCTCCTCGACGCGCGCCATCTCGGCCTTGGCACCCGCGACGAGCTCGGCGACCTTGCCCTCGACGACGACCGACCCCGAGAAGAGGTCGTCGTACTCGAGCAGGTCGGACTCGTAGGCGAGCACCTGCTGCATGCGCAGGCTCCACTGCTGGTCCCACGGCCGGGGCAGGCCGAGCGCCTCGTTCCAGGCAGGCAGCTGGATGGCCCGTGCCCGCGCGTCCTTCGAGAGCGTCACGCCGAGCATCTCGAGGACGATGCGCTGGACGTTGTTCTCGGGCTGGGCCTCGGTCAGGCCCAGGCTGTTGACCTGGACGCCGTAGCGGAAGCGCCGCGCCTTGGCCTCGGTCACGCCGTAGCGCTCACGGGTCAGCTCGTCCCAGAGCTCGACGAAGGCGCGCATCTTGCACATCTCCTCGACGAACCGGACGCCGGCGTTGACGAAGAAGGAGATCCGGGCCACCACGCTCGGGAACTCCTCCGGTGGCACCTGCCCCGAGTCGCGCACGGCGTCGAGGACCGCGACCGCCGTGGACATGGCGTAGGCGATCTCCTGCACCGGCGTGGCCCCGGCCTCCTGCAGGTGGTAGCTGCAGATGTTGATCGGGTTCCACTTCGGGATCTCGCGCACCGTGTAGGCGACCATGTCGGTGATGAGGCGCAGGGAGGGAGCTGGCGGGAAGACGTACGTCCCGCGCGAGAGGTACTCCTTGATGATGTCGTTCTGCGTCGTCCCGGCCAGGGCGTGCACCCACTCGGCCGGGTCCTCCCCGGCGGCCTCGGCCTGGCGCTCTGCGGCGACCTGGTAGAGCGCCAGGAGCCACATGGCCGTCGCGTTGATCGTCATCGAGGTGTTCATCTCGCGCAGCGGGATGTCCGCGAAGAGTGCTGCCATGTCGCCGATGTGGCTGATCGGCACGCCGACCTTGCCCACCTCACCCCGGGAGAGCACGTGGTCCGGGTCGTAGCCGGTCTGGGTCGGCAGGTCGAAGGCGACCGACAGGCCCGTCTGGCCCTTCGCGAGGTTGCGGCGGTAGAGCGCGTTGCTCGCAGCGGCGCTCGAGTGGCCGGCATACGTGCGCATGACCCAGGGACGGTCGGGCGTCACCCGGGCAGGCGGGGACTGTGTGCTCTCCGTCGAAGACATGGCTCGACGGTAGCGGCGGCGTCTCGCCGTGGGCAGGCGCTCAGGCGGTGAGAGGCGCCACAGTCTCGCCCGCCGACGCCGGGTGGCGCGGGGCGAGGATGCGCTCGAGACGGCACCCGCGCAGCAGGCGCGTCGTGCGGTCGCTCGCGTCGACGAGCAGCAGCCGACGCTCGGCTCTCGTGGCCCGCCGATGGAGGTGCACGATGACCCCGAGCCCCGTCGCGTCGCCGATCTCGGCGCCGCCGAGATGCAGACGCAGCTCGCCCGGACCCTGGTTGATGACGGCGTGGATCGCGTCGCGGATGTCTGGCACCGTGTGGACGTCGAGACGCCCCTCGATGATGACATCGTGGCCGTCAGGCGCGTCGAGCACTCGGACCGGACCCCTACGGTGGGTGTTCAGCGTCATCTGGACCCCTCTCAACGCTGTGCCGTCACCAATGATGACGCCTCAGCCGACGAAAACGTTGCTCTTCGGAGTCAAGAACTGGTCAAGAAAATACGTCCGGGAAACGAACATCGTGACGATGGCGCGGAGGCGTCCCAACACTCCCGACAAAGCGGACACGCCAGCCCCGCCGACTGTCGGGATGCCGAGGCCGCCTAGTGGAGGCGGAACTCGTCGTCAGGCTCGCGCACGACCTCGGCGCCGAGGGTGCGCAGCGCCTCCTCGAAGCGCGGGTAGCCGCGATCGATGTGGTGCACGCCGCTGACGAGGGTGTCGCCCTCGGCCACGAGGCCCGCGATCACGAGCGCCGCCCCGGAGCGGATGTCACTGCTCTCGACCGGAGCCCCGGACAGGATCGGCACGCCGTGCGTCATGACGTGGTGGCCGTCGACCTGGGTGTCGGCCCCGAGTCGCGCGAGCTCCTGGACGGTGCGGAAACGCGCCTCGAACAGGTTCTCCGTGATCATGGCCGACCCGTCGGCGACGGCGTTGTAGGACAGGGCGAAGGGCTGCAGGTCGGTCGGGAAGCCCGGGTAGGGCAGCGTCGCGACGTCGAAGGCCCGCGGCCGGCGCTCGAGCGCCGAGATCCGGAAGCCGCGCTCGGTGACCTCGACGTGGCAGCCCGCGCCCTCGAGCGCCCCCAGAGGTGCGCGCAGGTGGTCGGCAACTCCGCCCACCACCTCGATGTCGCCGCGGGTCGTCGCGGCGGCGAAGGCCCAGGTGCCGGCCGCGATGCGGTCGGAGACGACGGCGTGCTCGGTCGGAGCGAGCGCCTCGACACCGTGGACGACGATGCGGGACGTGCCGGCTCCCTCGATGCACGCCCCCATCGACACGAGCATCTCGGCGATGTCGACGATCTCGGGCTCCTTGGCGACGTTGTCGATCCTCGTCGTGCCGCGCGCCAGCACGGCCGCGGTGAGGATGTTCTCGGTCGCACCCACGCTCGGGAAGTCGAGGCGGATGTCCGCGCCCTTCAGCCCCTGGGGCGCGGTGGCGACGAGGTAACCGTGGGTCACGTGCACCTCGGCGCCGAGGGCCTCGAGACCCGCCGCGTGCAGGTCGAGCCCGCGGGAGCCGATGGCGTCCCCTCCCGGAACGGCTACATCGGCCTCCCCCATCCGCGCCAGGAGCGGCCCGAGCACCGAGATGGAGGCGCGAAGCGCACGCACGAGCTCGTAGTCCGCGCGGTGACCGACGCGTTCGGGCACGTCGAGCACCACGGTGCCGGCTGCGGCGTCGTAGTCGACGTCCACGCCGAGGCGCCGCAGGAGCTCCGCCATGATCGTCACGTCGGCGATGGCCGGCACGTTCGTCAAGGTGGTCCGTCCGACGGCCAGCAGGGCCACGGCCATCAGCTTGAGGGCACTGTTCTTGGCGCCCACCACGGCCACCTCGCCCACGAGGTTGGCGCCACCGACGACGCGGAATCGCTCTCTCACCCACTGAACCCTAGCGGGGTCCCGGGCGGCCGCTGGACTCCGCGGGGAGGGTGAGAGAGTGGGCCCATGGTCAACCTGACGAGGATCTACACGCGCACCGGCGACGACGGCACGACGAGCCTCGGCGACTTCTCACGGGTCAGCAAGAACGACGCCCGGTTGCACGCGTACGCCGACTCCAACGAGGCCAACGCCGCCATCGGCATC
This sequence comes from Terrabacter sp. 01T434, assembly GCF_056398545.1. NCBI lineage: Bacteria > Bacillati > Actinomycetota > Actinomycetes > Micrococcales > Intrasporangiaceae > Terrabacter > Terrabacter sp. 01T434. The sequence continues at coordinate 652,031 of NZ_JBFTPP010000001.1, read as the reverse complement.
GCAGTGGCCTGCGGCGACCTGCCGGACGAGGTGACGGCCACCCTGCAGCGGGTGCAGAACGAGCTCTTCGACGTCGGGGCCGACCTGTCGACCCCGTTGCGCCACAGCTACGACTACCCCCCGCTCCGCGTCGAGCAGCCGTGGATCGACGACCTCGAGAAGGACTGCGACCACTACCTCGACCAGGTCGAGAAGCTGCGCTCGTTCATCCTGCCCGGCGGCACGCCCGGCTCGGCGTACCTGCACCTCGCGACGACCATCGTGCGGCGGGCCGAGCGGTCCGCGTGGGCGGCCGTCGACCAGCACGGCACCGCACCGGCCGCCGAGGGCACCGATGCCCGCGCGGTCGGTGGTGTCAACGTGCTGACGGCGAAGTACCTCAACCGCCTGTCCGACCTGCTGTTCATCCTGGCCCGCATCGCCAACAAGCGCATCGGCGGCGACGTGCTGTGGCAGCCCGGCGGCGGCAGGGTCGAGAAGCCCGAGCGCGCCAAGCGACACTGACCCGGCGGACGCGGCATACGGCACACGGCGGCCAGACTCTCGCGCCCGATCTGGAGACGTCGGGGCCCCCGTCCACGGCGTCAGGCGACGTTGACGTTGTAGCCGGGAGGCGAGGCCTCCTGCCACGACCGCAGCGCGGTGTAGGCAGGACCCTGCAGCGCCAGCTCGAAGTCGCTGTCGCCGTCGCTGCACGGCACCCGACTCGCGCCCGGGAGCAACGGGATCGAGTCGCCGCCGCGCAGCAGCTCGGGGACGTCGAGCAGGAGGCGCTGGCGCAGCCAGCGGTGCTTCGGACGCACGGAGACGCCCCCGAGGGAGTACCACTCGAGGGCGTTGTCGCCGAACCTGATGAGCCCCAGGCGCCAGCGGTCGGACTGCGACCGGCGCATGCCGCACAAGGTGAGGGGCAGGCCCTTGGCGATGTAGCGACGACGGAGGAAGGTCGTCGCAAGGACGACCACCGCGACCACCACCAGCGTGCCGACCACGACCTCGGTGGAGACGAGAGCGGACGGCACGCGAAGCTCAGTTCGTTTGCAGTGACGAGGCGTCGACGTGCTCGGCCACGATCGTCACCACGTCGGAGTCGACCGAGAGGAACCCGCCGTCCACCGTCACGGTGCGACGCTCGCCCTCGAGCGACTCGATGGCGACCTCACCCTCGACGAGGACGCCGAGCAGCGGCGCATGGCCGGGCAGGATGCCCAGCTCGCCCGAGATGGACCGAGCGCGTACGAACTTGGCCTCGCCCTCCCAGACCTTGCGGTCGGCGGCAACCATCTCAACCTTGAGCGAACTCACGTTTCCTCCGGATCATGGGGTGTGTACTGCAGTTTAGTGCCTCCGCGCCGGTGCTCCTGACGCGCGGGAGGCGTATGCCCTCGGCCAGCTCCCCGGGCAGGAGCCGGGGGTCGCGATCGGCTGCGGTCAGTCGATCGTGGACGCATCCGTCGCCGGCTCGTCCGCGCCCGGCTGCTCCCGCTGCCGGTCCTTCGCGAGGCGCGGGAGCTCCGGGCTGAAGTCCGAGCCGAGGTCGGAGATCGCCTGTCTGGCGAACACCTGCTGCTCGGTGACCACACGCTCCGAGCGGCCCCGACCGATGAAGGTGACGACCCAGTGCAACAGCGTCGTGATGCGGTTCTTGAAGCCGATGATGTAGACGAGGTGGACCGCCAGCCAGAGGATCCAGGCGAAGAACCCGCTGAACTGCGCCTTCCCTACCGACGCCACGGCCGAGAACCGCGAGATCGTCGCCATCGAGCCCTTGTCGAAGTACGTGAACGGCCCTTGCGGCTCTCGCCCCTCGAGCCCGCGCACGATCTGCTCCGCGGCGTAGCGCCCACCCTGGATGGCGACCTGCGCGACGCCGGGCAGTCCCTTCAGGGCCATCATGTCGCCGACGACGTGGACCTCGGGGTGGCCCGGGAGGGTGAGGTCGTCCTGCACCTCGATGCGACCGGCCCGGTCGAGCCGGGCGCCCGTCTGGTCGGCGAGCTGGCGACCGAGCGGCGAGGCGCTGACGCCTGCCGCCCACACCTTGCAGACGGACTCGATGCGCTCGCGCCCACCGTCACCGAGCTCCACCTCGATGCCGGTGGAGTCGACGTCGACGACCTTGGCGCCGAGGCGCACCTCGACCCCCATGTCGGTCAGGCGCTTGACGGCCCGGTCGCCGAGCTTCTCCCCGAACGAGCCGAGCACCGCCGGCGCGGCGTCGAGCAGGATGATGCGCGCCTTCGTGGGGTCGATGCGCCGGAAGTCTCGCTTGAGGGTGCGCCGGGCCAGCTCGGAGATCTGACCCGCCATCTCGACGCCGGTCGGGCCCGCGCCGACGACGACGAACGTCATGAGCCGGTCGATCTCGGCCTGGCTGGACGCGAGCTCGGCGAGCTCGAACGAACCGAAGATGCGGCCACGCAGCTCGAGGGCGTCGTCGATCGACTTCATGCCGGGGGCGTGCCGCGCGAACTCGTCGTGGCCGAACCAGGACTGGCCGGCGCCGGCGGCGACGATGAGCGAGTCGTAGGGCGTGACGGTCTCGCGCCCGACGGCGTTGTGCGTCACCGTGCGCGCCGCGAGGTCGATCTGCGTCACGTCGCCGAGCAGCACCTTGGCGTTGCGCTGACGGTGCAGCACCTCGCGCGTCGCCGGGGCGATCTCACCCTCGGAGAGGATGCCGGTCGCCACCTGGTAGAGCAACGGCTGGAAGAGGTGGTGGGTCGTGCGTGCGATCAGGGTCACGTCGACGTCGGCCCCCTTCAGCTTCTGCGTGCTGAACAGTCCCCCGAAGCCCGATCCGATCACCACGACACGATGACGTGCCGAGGTCGGCTGGGTGGGCTGGATGGGCTGGTTCATGACGGCGGCTCCTCGCTGCTCGACGGTACTCGTCAACTCCTACAACACGACAGCGCCGGCATCCCTTTCGGGACACCGGCGCTGGCTCATGTCTGCTCGGTCACAGTGGCGGCAGAGCGGTGCGGACCTCAGAGGTTCTTCTGGATCTCCGCCCACTGGCGCTCGACGTCGTCGAGGCCACCGCACATGAAGAACGCCTGCTCGGCGACGTGGTCGTACTCGCCGTCAGCGATCTTCGTGAACGCCTCGATGGTGTCCTTCAGGGGCACGGTCGAGCCCTCGATGCCGGTGAACTGCTTGGCGACGTAGGTGTTCTGCGACAGGAAGCGCTGGATGCGACGGGCGCGGTTGACGAGGATCTTGTCCTCTTCGGAGAGCTCGTCGATACCGAGGATCGCGATGATGTCCTGCAGCTCCTTGTTGCGCTGGAGGATCGACCGGATCCGCACCGCGGTGCTGTAGTGGTCCTGGGCGACGTACCGCGGGTCGAGGATTCGCGAGGTCGAGGACAGTGGGTCGACGGCGGGGTAGATACCCATCGACGCGATGTCACGCGAGAGCTCGGTCGTCGCGTCGAGGTGCGCGAACGTCGTGGCCGGGGCCGGGTCGGTGTAGTCGTCGGCCGGCACGTAGATCGCCTGCATCGAGGTGATCGAGTGACCGCGGGTCGACGTGATGCGCTCCTGGAGCGTGCCCATCTCGTCTGCCAGGGTGGGCTGGTAACCCACGGCGGACGGCATACGGCCGAGGAGGGTCGAGACCTCCGAGCCGGCCTGCGTGAAGCGGAAGATGTTGTCGATGAAGAGGAGCACGTCCTGCTTCTGGACGTCGCGGAAGTACTCCGCCATCGTCAGCGCCGACAGGGCGACACGCAGACGCGTGCCCGGCGGCTCGTCCATCTGGCCGAACACGAGGGCGGTCTGTCCGAGGACGCCCGCCTCCTCCATCTCGACCATGAGGTCGTTGCCCTCACGGGTGCGCTCACCGACGCCGGCGAACACCGACACACCACCGTGGTCACGGGCGACACGGGCGATCATCTCCTGGATGAGCACCGTCTTGCCGACACCGGCACCACCGAAGAGGCCGATCTTGCCACCCTGGACGTACGGGGTCATCAGGTCGATGACCTTGATACCCGTCTCGAACATCGTGGTCTTGGACTCGAGCTGGTCGAAGGCCGGAGCCTTGCGGTGGATGCCCCAGCGCTCCTTGACCTCGAGGGTCTCGCCCTCCTTGAGGTTCATGCACTCACCGGTGGTGTTGAACACCTTGCCGAGCGTCACGTCGCCCACGGGGACGGTGATCGGGCCACCGGTGTCCTGCACGGCCGAACCCCGCACGAGGCCGTCGGTCGGCTGGAGCGAGATGGCGCGCACCATGTTGTCGCCGATGTGCTGGGCGACCTCGAGGTTGAGGCGCTTGGTCTCCCCGGCGAGGGTCACCTCGGTCGTGAGCAGGTTGTACTGCTCGGGCATGGCCTCGACGGGGAACTCCACGTCGACGACCGGGCCGATGATCCGCGAGACGCGGCCGACGCCGCCCGCGGGCGGGGCCGTCCAGCCGGTGTCACTGACGGTTGCAGTCATGGTTGTTGACTTCCTTACCTTCTGGGCGGGTTACTTCTTGGCGTCGGCGAGGGCGTTCGCGCCGCCCACGATTTCGCTGATCTCTTGGGTGATGCCGGCCTGACGTGCCTGGTTCGCGAGGCGCTCGTACTTCTTGATGAGCTCGGTCGCGTTGTCGGTGGCTGACTTCATCGCCCGCTGGCGGGCGGCGAGCTCGGAGGCCGCCGAGCTGAGCAGCGCGGTGAAGATGCGGTTGCGGACGTACTTAGGCAGGAGCAGGTCGAGCACCTCGGAGGCGTTCGGCTCGAAGGAGTACTCGGGCGGGATCTGGCCCTCTTCGTAGTGGTGCACGCTGAGGTCGAGCCCCTCGTCGTCGCCGGCCTCGTCGGCCTCGACGACCTCGAGGGGAAGCAGGCGCAGCACGTGCGGGTCCTGTCGGACCATCGAGCGGAAGCGCGTGAAGACGACGTGGATCTCGTCGTTGCCACCCTCCTCGGTGTCCTTGAGGAAGTCGGCCGTGATGCGGTCGGCGATCTCCTTGGCGTTCTCGAACGTCGGTGCGTCCGAGAAGCCGGTCCACTCGGCGGCGTAGTCGCGCTTGCGGAACTTGTAGTAGCTCACGGCCTTGCGACCGACGAGGTAGGGCACGACCTCCTTGCCCTCGGCGGTCAGCTTGGAGATGAGCTCCGCGCTCTCCTTGATCGCCGCGACGGAGTAGGCACCGGCAAGTCCGCGGTCCGCCGTGATGATGACGACGCCGGCCCGCTTCGCGGTCTCCTTCGCCGTCGTCAACGGGTGGTCCTCGTTCGTGTTCGTCGCCACGGCGGACACGGCGCGCGTCAGTGCGGTCGTGTACGGCATCGCCTCGGTCGCCCGCTGGCGAGCCTTGACGACGCGTGCGGCGGCGATCAGCTCCATCGCGTTGGTGATCTTCTTGATGGAGTTGACGGACTTGATGCGCTGGCGGTAGATCCGCATCTGCGCTCCCATGTGCTCCGCCTCTCTTGGTCTGATGAAAGTCTGTGGTTACCTGCAGGGTCACGACATCGCGTATGCCGTGTGGGCAGCCACGCCCCCGAGCACCCTCCGAGCCACGCGGGCATTCGGGGGGCACTCGGGGGGCGCAGCCCCCCCGAGCGTTTACTTCTGCTTGACGATCTTTGCCTGGGTGATCTGGTCGTCGGCGATCTCGTCGAACTCCTCGTTGCCGGCCTCGAGGCCGTCGCGACCGGTGCCGCGGAAGGTCGACTTGACGTCGTCGACGACCTTCGTCAGGGCCGTCTCGGTGTCCTCGTCGAGCTTGAGGGTCTCGCGGATCGTCTGGAGGATCGAGCCGTCGCGGCGCAGCGTCTCGAGCAGCTCCTGCTCGAAGTTGCGGACGTCCTCGACGGCGATGTCGTCGAGCTTGCCGGTGGTGCCGGTCCAGATCGAGACGACCTGCTCCTCGACGGGGTACGGCGAGCTCTGCGGCTGCTTGAGCAGCTCGACGAGGCGCGCACCACGGGCGAGCTGGGCTCGCGAGGCGGGGTCGAGGTCGGAGGCGAACATGGCGAACGCCTCCATGGCGCGGAACTGCGCGAGGTCGAGCTTGAGTCGCCCGGCGACCGACTTCATCGCCTTGATCTGCGCGGCACCGCCGACTCGGGAGACCGACACACCCACGTCGATGGCCGGACGCACGTTGGCGTTGAACAGGTCGGCCTGGAGGTAGATCTGGCCGTCCGTGATCGAGATGACGTTGGTCGGGATGTACGCCGAGACGTCGCCGGCCTTGGTCTCGATGATCGGCAGACCCGTCATGGAGCCGTGGCCGAGGTCGTCGGAGAGCTTCGCGCAACGCTCGAGGAGCCGCGAGTGCAGGTAGAAGACGTCGCCCGGGTAGGCCTCGCGGCCCGGCGGGCGGCGCAGCAGCAGTGACACGGCGCGGTAGGCCTCGGCCTGCTTGCTCAGGTCGTCGAAGACGATGAGCACGTGCTTGCCCTGGTACATCCAGTGCTGGCCGATGGCCGAGCCGGTGTAGGGCGCGAGGTACTTGAAGCCGGCCGAGTCAGACGCCGGCGAGGCGACGATCGTGGTGTACTCCAGCGCACCGGCCTCGGCCAGGGTGCTGCGGACCGACGCGATGGTCGAGCCCTTCTGGCCGATGGCGACGTAGATGCAGCGGACCTGGGCGTCGGGGTCGCCGGACTCCCAGTTGCGCTTCTGGTTGATGATCGTGTCGATCGCGACCGTCGTCTTGCCGGTCTGGCGGTCGCCGATGATGAGCTGGCGCTGGCCGCGCCCGATCGGCGTCATGGCGTCGACGGACTTGATGCCGGTCTGCAGCGGCTCGTGCACCGACTTGCGCTGGACGACCGTGGGCGCCTGCAGCTCGAGGGCACGACGCTGCTCGGCCTTGATCTCGCCGAGACCGTCGATCGGGTTGCCGAGCGGGTCGACGACGCGACCGAGGAAGTCGTCGCCGACCGGGACCGAGAGGACCTCGCCCGTACGCTTGACGACCTGGCCCTCCTCGATGCCGGCGAAGTCACCGAGGACGACGACGCCGATCTCGTGGACGTCGAGGTTCAGGGCGAGGCCGAGCGTGCCGTCCTCGAACTGGAGCAGCTCGTTGGTCATGGCCGAGGGAAGACCCTCGACGTGAGCGATGCCGTCACCGGCGTCGGTGACGCGGCCGACCTCTTCGCGGGAGGCCGTGCCGGGCTCGTAGGACTGGACGAACGAGTCCAGTGCGTCGCGGATCTCCTCCGGACGGATCGAAAGCTCCGTCATGTCAGATCTTCTCCTCGGTTTCGACCCGCATGACGGGCCGGTGGTTGTTCACAGCTGGTGGGTGGGCGGTGCCTCAGGCACCCATGGCGCGGCGCGCCGCGTCGAGCTTGCGGATGACGGTGCCGTCGATGACCTCGTCACCGATCTCGACCTTGACCCCGCCCATGACCCGGGGGTCCACGACGGTGTTGACGTGGACCGTGCCGCCGTAGACGGTGGCGAGGCCGGCGGCGAGCCGGCGGCGGTCCTCGTCGGAGAGCGGCACGGCCGAGGTGACGGTGGCCGTCTGCTGCTGGCGGCGGTGCGAGGCCGTGTCGAGGTAGCCCTCGACCGTCCGGTCGAACCGGCGACCCCGCGGGGCGCGCACGGCCTGGCGGACGAGCCCGAGGGTCTCCGGGGCGACCTTGTCGCGCAACAGCGACTCGACGAGCGCGGTGCGCCGGTCGTCGGAAGCCTGCGTGTCGGTCAGCGCAGAGCGCAGTCCGGCGTCGGCCGCGACGATCCGCTCGAAGCGGAAGAGCTCGTCCTCGACCTGGTCGGCACGCCCCTCGGCCTCGGCCTGGGCGATGACGGCCTCGACGGCATACGCCTCGATCGTGTCGGTGAGGTCACGCTCGGAGGTCCACCGCTGCGTGAAGACGCCCTTGAGGACGACGAGCGTCTCGGCGCTCACCTTGCCCGCGAAGAGCCGCTCGGCGAGCTGCGCCTTGTCCGCGCCCTCACGTGAGGTGTCGGCCGCAGCACGGCGCAGGGCCGTGCTGCCGTCGAGGAGTCCGACGACCGCGAAGAGCTCCTCGGCCAACCGTGAGCGGTCGGCACCGGCGGCAAGCGCACCGGTGAACGCATCGCGGCTCGCGGCCGCTGCTGCGCGTGAGGATCCCTGCATCAGCGGTCCCCGACCTTCTCACGGACGACGTCGCCCGACTCGAGCTCGGCGAGGAAGCGCTCGACGATGCCCTTCTGACGGGTCTCGTCGTGCAGCGACTCGCCGACGATGCGGCTCGCGAGGTCGGTGGAGATGCGGCCCACGTCCGCGCGGAGCGACACGACCGCCTGCTGGCGCTCGGCGTCGATCTGCTTGTGCGCGGTCTCGGTGATGCGCGCGGCCTCGGAAGCCGCGTGCTCACGCATCTCGGCGATGATCTGCGCACCCTGGGCCTTGGCGTCCTCACGGATGCGGGCGGCCTCGGAGCGGGCCTCGACGAGCTGGGCCTGGTACTGCTCGAGCGCGGCCTGGGCCTGGGCCTGGGCCTCCTCCGCCTTGTTCATCCCACCCTCGATGGCAGCGGTGCGCTCGGCATAGATCTGCTCGAGCCGCGGCACGACCGCCTTGGCCACGATGAAGTAGAGGATCGCGAAGCACGCGAGGCCGAAGAAGAACTCCAGCGGGTGCGGGATGATCGGTGCCGCGGTGGCCCAGAAGCCGCCTTCGCCGCCCTCGGCGGTCACGGTCACTGCTTGCATGCGGGTCTCCTAGAGAGAATGACGAACGGTGCTTCGAGCTGCCCCGGGAGGGGGCGTCAGCCCTTGAAGACGAACGCGAGAGCGATACCGAAGATGGCGAGCGCCTCGGTGATGGCCATGCCCAGGAAGGCGATCGGCTGCAGCATGCCGCGGGCCTCGGGCTGACGGGCGACGCCGTTGATGTAGGCGGCGAAGATCAGACCGACACCGATACCGGGGCCGATGGCGGAGAGGCCGTAACCGAGGATGGCGATGTTGCCAGTCATGTGTAATCCATTCCTTCTTGTCTTGTCCGGCTGGCGGTTACCAGACGGGCGGGGGCGAAGCTGGTTGGTGGTGCTCGTGCGGGTGGTGCAGTCGTGCAGTCGTGGTGCGCGCCGGGCGCGCGGGGGCTCAGTGCTCGTCGGCGACGGCACCGGCGATGTAGAGCGCGGCGAGCAGCGTGAAGACGTAGGCCTGCAGGAACTCGACGAGGATCTCGAAGAGCGTCATCACGAAGGCGAAGATCCAGGTGACGCCACCGGCGATGACGAGGATGCCGCCGGAGGTCAGCATGTACCAGCCGCCGGTGATGAACAGCACCATGAGGATGTGGCCGGCGAACATGTTGCCGAAGAGTCGCAGCGCGAGCGTGACCGGACGCGTGAAGAGGTCGGTGATCAGCTCGAGGAAGAAGATCGGGACGATCATGCCCTTGGGCAGGCCCGAGGGGACGAGTGACTTCCAGTAGCCGATGAAGCCGTGCTTCTTCATGCCGACGACGTGGAAGACGATCCAGACGATCAGGGCCAGGGCGATCGGGAAGCCGATGCGGCTCATCGTCGGGTAGCTCATGGGCGGGATGACGCCGAAGAGGTTGTTGCCGAGGATCAGCACGAACATCGTGAAGAGCAGCGGCACGAACCGCATGAACTCGTGGCTGCCGATGAGGTCCTTGGCGACGCCGTTGCGGACCAGGCCGTAGACGGCCTCGGTTCCCATCTGCCCCCGGCTCGGGACGAGGGCCCGCTTGCGGGTCGTGATCAGCAGCCAGGCCGCGATGAGGATCAGCGAGAGGGCCATGAGCAGCATCGGGCGGGTGATCGCCCAAGGGCCGTCAGTGCCGAAGAGGGGCTGCCAGAACTCCCCCACGCCGGGGGCGGTGTAGTCCGTCGGGGCGGCGGCCACGATGCTCACGGGTTGCTCCTTGGTAGGTTCTGGGCGCTTGGGCTGACGACGGACGTCAGCGGTGGGGGTTCGGTGCTCGGGTGCGTGGATCCGCAGGTGCGCGGGTCAGCGGGTGGTGCGCCGGTGGGCGGCACGAGGGCTGTCAGGCTCGCGGGCTGGCTCAATGGGTACCGTATCGGAACCAGATGAGGTAGAGCGACAGGGCCATCCCACCGACGATCCCCGCCCCGACGAGCCACGACGTCCCCAGCAGGTGGTCCGCGATGGCCCCGAGTCCCCCGTAGATCAAGGGTCCGGTCAGCAGGTAGGCGACCGCTCGCCAGGCGGAGTCCTGCTCGCGGATGTTGAACGCGCGCAGCTCTTCCGCCTTGTCCGCCTCCGAGGGCTCGCTCGGCTGGGCGGGCTCGGTCGCCCGAGTGGGCTCGTCGGGCTCGGGCGTCGAGGGTGTGGTCATGTCCACCTCCGGTCTCACGGCTCATCACGCGGCTCCCGGTCGGGCTTCGCGTCCAGCGAGGCGGCGCCGTCGGGGTCGTACGCGAAGATCCGCAGTCGCTTGTAGGCGCGCATCTCGAAGAAGAGCCACACGACGGCGCAGACGGTGACGGACACCCCGATCGCGTAGCCGGAGGCCCACGTGACGTCGCGCAGGGCGAACATGACGATGCCGAGCACCAGCACCTTGAAGGTGTAGGTGGCCATGACGATCATCATGGTCGTCGTCGGCGGCAGGTCGGCCGTGCGCTTCATGACGAGGAGCGTCAGGCTGAAGAAGAAGATGACGATGGCGGCGCCGAGCGCTGCGGACCACGCGGCCTTGGGGCTCGAGAACAACCCGACGACGACGCAGACGAGACCGGCAGCGGCCGTCGGGAGCAGTGAGCCCCGGAGGAGCTGCGCGAAGGCATCCGACTGGGATGCGTCGCGTGCCGGTGTGGCGCTCAAGGAAACCTGCCTGGTGCGTCGAGAGGCGTGGTGCGGGCGGGGCGGGAGCAGGTCCGGACCTGGTTCGGATCGGCTCTGTTCAGAAGGAGATCGGGCGCCTGCGACGGTCTTCTCAGACTCCCCTCAGGCGCTTGTGAATGCTATCACAAGCGTTCGGAAGGCCTCCACCGCGGCAGCCACACGGTGAGCACGACACCCATCGCGGCGGCCACCCCCACGACCGCGACGGGACGGGGTCCGTCCCAGATGACGAAGGACACCGAACCGAGGGCCACGATGGCGGCCCAGAGGTAGAGGATGAGCACGGCCCGGCGGTGGCCGTGGCCGATGCGCAGCATGCGGTGGTGCAGATGCATCGCGTCGGGCTGCCACGGGCGCTGGCCCGCCCGGGTGCGGCGGACGACGGCGAGCACCATGTCGAGGAACGGCAGCAGCAGGACGGCCAGCGGCACGAGGATCGGCAGGAATGCTGCCGACACCGCGTTGTCGCTGATCTGTCCGGGATCGACGTTGCCCGTCAGGGTGATGGTCGCCGCCGACAGGAGAAGTCCCAGGGTCAGCGCCCCGGAGTCGCCCATGAAGAGCCGGGCGGGATGGAAGTTGTGCGGCAGGAACCCGGCGCAGCACCCGACGAGCGCGGCGCAGATGAACGTGGACGTCGAGAACACGTTGGCCGGCACGAAGGAGCGGGACACGAGGTAGCTGTAGATGAAGAAGGCGAACGCCGCTATGCCGACGACGCCGGCGGCGAGCCCGTCGAGGCCGTCGATGAAGTTGACGGCGTTCGTGGACGCGATGACGACGAGCACCGTGAAGAGCACCAGCACCGGGGTCGGCAGGATCGTCGTGCCGAAGATCGGCAGTGAGAGCAGCTGCACGCCGGTATAGGCCATCAGACCCGCGGCGAGCATCTGCCCGGCCAGCTTGGTCAGCCAGTCGAGCTCGCGGATGTCGTCGAAGGCACCGAGCAGGCAGACGATGCCGCCCGCAGCGATGACCCCGAGGATGCGCCGGTCGGAGAAGAGCGTGCCGAGGTAGGGCAGCGCGCGCGCCACGAGGGCCGCGGCCACGAAGCCGATGTAGATGCCCACTCCCCCGAGCCGCGGGATGGGCGTCTTGTGGACGTCCCGCTCACGGACGGCCGTGAACGCGCCCGTCGCGACGGCGACGCTGCGCACGAAGGGTGTGGCGAGGTACGTGACCGCAGCGGCCACGATGAGGACGAGGACGTACTCGTGCACCTACCGACCTTCGCTCGGACGCCGACGCTGGCGAGTGGGCTGACTCAGCGAGGGTATGCCGGAAAGCGCGTCACGAGATCGGTGACCTCGGCACGCACCTGCTTGCTGACCGCGTGGTCCGGGTCGGCGTCACCCGTGGTGACGGCCTGGTGGATGAGCAGGGCGATCTGCTTCATCTCCTCCAGGCCCATGCCCTGGGTGGTGACCGACGGCGTGCCCACGCGGATGCCGGAGGCGATGTTGGGCTTCTGCGGGTCGAACGGGATGGCGTTCTTGTTGAGCACGATGCCGGCCGCGTCGGCCCGCTCCTCGGCCTCCTTGCCGGTGACGCCGACGCCCTGCAGGTCGAGGAGCGACAGGTGGGTGTCGGTGCCCCCGGTCGTCGGCCGGATGCCCATCTCGAACAGGCTCGCCGCGAGCTGCTGGCTGTTGGCGATGACGTCCTTCGCGTACTGCGCGTACTCGGGGGTGGCGGCCTCCTTGAAGTTGACCGCCTTGGCCGCGATGGTGTGCATCTGCGGGCCGCCCTGCATCATCGGGAAGATCGCCTTGTCCATGGCGGCGGCGTGCTCGGCCTTGCACACGAGGGCGCCGGAGCGCGGGCCGCGCAGCACCTTGTGGGTCGTGAAGGTCACGACGTCGGCGTACGGCACCGGCGACGGGATGGCCTTGCCGGCGACGAGGCCGATGAAGTGGGCCGCGTCGACCCAGAGGATCGCGCCGACCTCGTCGGCGATGGCCCGGAAGCGCTGGAAGTCGATGAGCCGCGGGATGGCGGAGCCGCCGGCACAGATGACCTTCGGGCGGTGCTCGCGGGCGAGCGCCTCCACCTGGTCGTAGTCGATGTCCTCGGTCTGCTTGTCGACGCCGTAGTGGACGGCGTTGAACCACTTGCCGGAGAAGGAGACCTTCGTGCCGTGCGTGAGGTGGCCGCCCATGGGCAGAGCCATGGCGAGGATCGTGTCGCCGGGCGACATGAAGGCGCCGTAGACGGCCTGGTTGGCGCTCGCACCCGAGTGGGCCTGGACGTTGGCGTGGTCGGCGCCGAAGAGCGCCTTGGCCCGCTCGATCGCGATGGTCTCGGCCTTGTCGACCTCGGAACAGCCGCCGTAGTAGCGACGGCCGGGGTAGCCCTCGGCGTACTTGTTGGACAGCGTCGACCCCAGCGCCGTCAGCACGGCCGGCGAGCTGAGGTTCTCGCTCGCGATGAGCTGCAGACCGCCGCGGATGCGGTCGAGCTCGGACAGCAGCACCCCCGCGATGTCGGGGTCGAAGGACTGCAGGGCACCGAAGTCGGAGCCGTAGAACGTGTCGTCAGCCATGGAAGTTCTCCGGGTGGGTCGGGAGTGGGGCGCGAGCGCGAGCCAACTCTATTGCGTCGTGCTGGAACCGCCGTACGGACCTTCGGTGGTGGACACGTCGCGCCACTCCCCCAGCGTGTGGGTCGCGTCGCCGGCCTCGGCGTCGGGCGCTGTGTCGACCTCCGGGTCGGGCGGGGTGTCGACCTCCGGGCCGGGCTGCGTGTCGGGCACCACGTCGGGTGCGGGTGCCTCGAGCACGGGCTCCGGCACGAGCGCCTCGTCGAGCTCGGCCTGGCTGATGACACCGAGTCGGAGCGTCACCGGGGTCTCTCCGGTGCAGTCGACGATCGTCGAGGGCTGACCCCCGTCGACCGGACCACCGTCGAGGTAGACCCCGACCGACTCCCCGAGCATGCCGACCGCCTCGTCGACGGTGCGGGCTGCCGGGTCGCCCGTCGTGTTGGCGCTCGTGACGGCCATCGGGCCTATGTCCCCGAGCAGCTCGAGGGTGATCTCGTGGTCCGGGACGCGCAGGGCGACGGTGCCGTTCGTCTCCCCGAGGTCCCAGTGCAGTGACGTCTGGGCCTTGAGCACGACGGTCAGCGGCCCGGGCCAGAACCTCTCCATGAGCCGCTGCGCGTAGTCCGGCACCTGCGTCGCGAGCCCCTGGGCGGTGCGCGCGGTCGGGATGAGCACGGGTGGCGGCATGTCGCGCCCGCGTCCCTTGGCGGCGAGGACGGAGGCGACGGCGGTGGCGTCGAAGGCGTCACAGCCGATCCCGTAGACCGTGTCGGTCGGCAGGACGACGATCTCGCCGCGTCGGACGGCCGCGGCCGCGGCCGGGATGCCTTCGGCGCGACCGTCGGGATCGGTGCAGTCGTAGCGCTCGCTCACGGGCCAGAGCCTACTGGCGTCGTCTTGGGCGACGGACGGGGCCGTCGGACAGGCTTCGAGGGGCGTCAGGACGGATCGACGCCGACGAGCTCGGCCGAGATGCGCCACAGCCGTGCCGCCACGTCCGTGTCGTAGGAGGCCCGCGACGACCGCTTGACCTTGCCACCCGCGAAGTAGCGGCCGGAGACGAGCTCCAGCTCCGGCGACGAGGCGAGCAGGACCGAGGTGTCCGCACCTCGCTCGGGGCTCTTCATGAACGGCCGGACCGCGGGGAGCACGAGCCGCATCCACCGGCCGGAGTCCTCCTGCCCGAAGGCGGTCCGGACCACCCCGGGGTGCAGGGCGTTGGCCGTGACCCCAGAACCCTCGAGCCGGCGCGCCAGCTCGTAGGTGAACATGACGTTGGCGAGCTTGGACTGGTTGTAGGCACGCTGGCCGTTGTACCCCTGCGCTCCCTGCAGGTCGTCGAGGTCGATCCGACCCATGGCGTGCGCACCGGACGAGACCGTGACGACGCGCGCCGGGGCGCTGGGCCGCAGCCGGTCGAGCAGGAGGTTGGTGAGCAGGAACGGGGCCAGGTGGTCGACGGCGAAGGTGCGCTCGAGCCCGTCGACGGTCTCGTGCCGGGTGGCCCAGTAGCCGCCCACGTTGTTGACGAGGACGTCCAGACGGGCGTATGCCGCGAGCACCTGGCCCGCGAGCGCACGGACGTCCCGCTGCGACGAGAGGTCGGCGAGGAAGACGTCGACCTCTGCGCCGCCGTCGCGCAGCCGCCCCGCCACGGCGGCAGCGCGCGCCTCGTCGCGCCCGACGAGCCCGACCCGGGCCCCGAGACCGGCCAGACGCCTGGCCGTGGCCAGGCCGATCCCACCGGTCGCCCCGGTGACCAGAACGGTCCGGCCGGCCATCGGGCCAGCCACCGGGCCGGTCGTCGGGGTGCCCATGTCAGCGGACGATCTTGAAGTTGAACGCTGCCGTGCCGAAGGCGCCCATCAGGCGCAGCCACACGGGCAGCAGCATCTCGGTGCCGCGCGCCGTGCTGATGTCCCCGAGGTCGATGACGTCGGTGTGGCCGAACGACTCCAGCAGCTCGGTGACGGTGGCCTTGGCCTCCGCGTCGTCGCCGGACACGAAGACGGAGGACTCCTGCCCGAGGTTCTTCGGGTGGACCATGAGCTCGGCCGTGAGCGTGTTGAGCGTCTTGACGACACGGGCCTGCGGGAAGGCCCGCTGCACCTGCTCGCCGAGGGAGTCGGTGTCCTTGACGAAGAGGGTGGGCGGGAAGCCGTTCGAGAAGTCGAGCGGGTTCGAGATGTCGAGGACGATCTTGTCGGCCAGGTTGTCCGCGCCGGCCGCCTCGAGGGCCGGCAGCGCGCCGTGCCCGCTCGTGGCGTTGACGACGAGCTCCGCCGCTGCTGCCGCATCGGCGAAGGTGGCGAGGGACACCCCTGCGTGGTCCGCCGCCCAGTCCGCGTAGGGCGGGTTGCCCATGCCGTCGTGCTCGGTGCGGGCGAGGGTGGCCTGCGGGTCTCGGGTGCCGATGGTGACCTCGTGGCCGAGGCCGAACAGGCGGGCGGCGACGGTCCGGCCGACCGTGCCGGTGCCGAGGACTGCGATCTTCATGAGGGTCTCCTGCGTGCTGGTCCAAGTGGGCGAGGCAGACAGGATTGTCTACTCTACGTCCAGAAAGTAACAGACAGGTCTGTCTATATGCAAGAATGTGCTCAGGACGCCGCCGCCGCACCACCTGAGGAGCTTGATGTCCACCGCCACGCCGACCCGCCCCAGTGCCGCACGCGAGCGGATCCTCGACGCCGCCTTCGCCCTGTTCTACGCCCGGGGCATCCGCGCCGTCGGGGTCGATCTCATCATCGCCCAGTCGGGCGTGGCCAAGGCGACGTTCTACAAGCACTTCCCCGCCAAGGACGATCTCGTCGTCGCCTACCTCGACAAGGTCGACGGCGTCTGGACCGGCCAGCTCCGGGAGGCGGCGCGCGCTGCGGGCGAGGCCCCCGCCGCGCAGCTGGTCGGCCTCTTCGACGCACTCGGCACGGCGTGCCGGCGCGAGGGCTACCGCGGCTGTGCCTTCATCAACGCCGCAGCCGAGTCGCAGCCGGGCACCCCGGTCCACGACCGGACGGTGGCGCACAAGGCAGCCGTGCTCGGCTGGGTGCATGAGCTCGCGGAGCAGGCCGGTGCGCCGGACCCCGAGACCCTCGCCCGGTCACTGACCCTGCTGCTCGACGGCGGGCTCGCGAGCGGTTCGCTGGACGCCAGCCCGGAGGCCCCGAACGTCGCCCGGGACTGCGCCGCCGCCCTGGTGTCGGCTGCCACCGGCGGCTCCGTCTGAGGCACGTGCGCCCGCCGGAGCCTCGAGGCAGAGACCTCAGCCTGCGCGACTGGCCCGGGTGACGCGCGGGCGACCACCGAGGTCGAGGTGGTCGCTGACCTCGACCCACTCCCCCGTGCGCCCGAGCCGGGCCGGGAGGCTCTCGCCCTGGGAGTCGGCGTGCTCGATCAGCACCAACCCGCCGGGGCGCAGCAGTCCAGCGGCCACCTTCGCGACGGCGAGCGGGATGCCCAACCCGTCCTCGCTGCCGCCGTAGAGGGCGAGCTCGGGGTCGTGGTCGCGCACCTCGGGGTCCAGGGGCACGGCACCGACAGGGATGTAGGGCGGGTTGATCGTCACGACGTCGACAGCGTTCGTCCAGTCCTCGAAGCAGGGCCGCGTCGCGTCTCCCTGCACGAGGTCGACGTCGAGACCGAGCCGGTCGCGGTTGGCAACCGCCCAGGCGTAGGCGTCGGGCGACAGCTCGAGTCCGCGCACCTCGGTGTCCGGCCTCTCGTCCTTGACCGAGAGAGCGATCGCGCCGGACCCTGAGCACAGGTCGACGACCCGGACCGGCTGCGGCCGGTCGAGCGACTGGACCCGGTCGACCTCGACGAGGGCCAGGTCGACGAGCACCTCGGTCTCCGGCCGGGGCACGAAGACGCCTGGACCGACCGACAGCGTCAGCCTGCGGAAGTGGGCCCGCCCCGTGAGGTGCTGCAGCGGCACCCGGGCGGCCCGCTCGTCGACGAGGACGGCATACGCCCCCGGGAGCGTGCGGCCGCCGAGCACCATGAGGCGACGGACCTCGGAGGCCTCGACGCCGAGCACATGGGCGGCGAGCTCGACGGCGTCGACGTCGGCGGAGGCGACGCCGGCGTCGCGCAGGCGCGCGGTCGCCGCACGGACGCCGTCACGCAGGTCGGTCACGCGCGCGGCCCGTCGTGGCCGAGGGCCGCGAGCTTCGCGGCCTCGTCGGCGTCGAGGGCGGACTGGACCACCGGGTCGAGGTCGCCGTCGAGGACGGAGTCGAGGTTGTAGGACTTGTAGCCGGTGCGGTGGTCGGAGATGCGGTTCTCCGGGAAGTTGTAGGTGCGGATGCGCTCGGAGCGGTCGACGGTGCGCACCTGAGACCGCCGTGCGGCGCTCGCCTCGGCGTCGGCCTCGTCCTGCGCGAGCTGGTGCAGGCGCGCCCGCAGGACGCGCATCGCCGCCTCCTTGTTCTGCAGCTGCGACTTCTCGTTCTGGCACGAGACGACGAGCCCGGTCGGCAGGTGGGTGATGCGCACGGCGGAGTCGGTCGTGTTGACGCTCTGGCCTCCGGGGCCACTGCTGCGGTAGACGTCGATGCGCAGGTCGTTCGGGTCGATGGTCACCTCGACCTCCTCGGCCTCGGGCATGACGAGCACGCCCGCGGCCGAGGTGTGGATGCGCCCCTGGCTCTCGGTGACGGGCACGCGTTGCACCCGGTGCACGCCCCCCTCGTACTTCAGACGGGCCCACGGTCCCTCGCCCAGGCCGGGAGAACCCTTGGCGCGCACGGAGACCCGCACGTCCTTGTAGCCGCCGAGGTCGCTCTCGGTGGCGTCCTCGATGGCGGTGCGCCAGCCACGCTGCTCGGCGTAGCGGAGGTACATCCGCAGCAGGTCGCCGGCGAAGAGCGCCGACTCGTCGCCGCCCTCGCCCGCCTTGACCTCGAGGATGACGTCGCGGTCGTCGTCGGGGTCGCGGGGCACGAGCATCCGGCGCAGGTGCTGCTCCGCCTCGGCGAGGCGGACCTCGAGGGAGGGCACCTCGGCGGCGAAGGACTCGTCGTCGGCCGCGAGCTCACGGGCGGCGGCGAGGTCGTCACCGGCCGCCGTCCACTCCCGCGCGGCGGCGACGGTCGGGGCCAGGGCGGCATACCGCTTGTTCAGCGTGCGCACGAGGTCCTGGTCCCCGTGGACGGCCGGGTCGGCGAGCTGCTGCTCGAGCTCGGCGTACTCGTCGAGGATCGACTGGACGGATTCGAGCACGGCAGGCCCTTCGGCTCAGGGACGTACGGGGAGACGGACGGATACGACGAACGCCGGCCCCCGGCGACCGAAGTCGTGGGAGCCGGCGTGCGGGAGACCTACTTCGCGGCCTTCTTGCCGTAACGGGCCTCGAACCGGGCCACGCGGCCACCGGTGTCGAGGATCTTCTGCTTGCCCGTGTAGAACGGGTGGCACTGCGAGCACACGTCGGCAGCGATCTTGCCGGATGTCTCGGTGCTGCGGGTGGTGAACGTGTTGCCACAGGTGCAGGTGACCGTGGTGTCCACGTAGTCGGGGTGAAGGTCCTTCTTCAAGATTGTCTCCTCGAGGTAGTCGGCCGGGTCGGAGTCGTCGCTGGCCACCGTGGTGGGTCGCTCGGCCGTGAACCGGTCCAAAGGAAGAGTGTGCCAGAAAGGCGCACCTCCTCCCAAACGCGCGAGGTGGCCCTGGCATTCCCCGCCCCGTGCGCGTCAGGGCGCCTTCGTCAGGCTCGCACGGTGGCGGGCTGGGCGACGGGCAGCACGACCTGCATCGTCGTCCCCTCCCCCTCGACCGAGGCGATGACGAGCTCGCCGCCGTGACCCTCGACGATGGCACGCACGATGGCGAGACCGAGGCCGGTGCCGGGGATGGCGGCGGCCGTCGCGTTCCCCGCGCGGAAGAACCGCTCGGACAGGCGCGCGAGGTCGGCGGCCGGGATGCCGATACCGGTGTCGTGCACCGAGATGATCGTCGAGTCGCCCGAGCGCTCGGCCGACAGCAACACCTGCCCACCTTCCTGCGTGAACTTCACGGCGTTCGAGCCGAGGTTGATCAGTGCCCGCTCGACCTGCCCCCGGTCGACCCTGACGACGAGGTCGTCGGGGCTGTCGTCGCAGACGAGGTGCACCCCACCTTTGGCCGCGACCGGCTTCATGGTCTCGGTGACGGTGCGCAGCAGGTCGCGGACGGCCACCTCCTCGGAGACCGCCTGCAGACCGCTGATCTCGATCTTGTTGAGCACGAGGAGGTCCTCGATGAGGCCGCGCAGGCGGGTCGCGTTGCGGCCGATGATGTCGAGGGCCACGTGCTGCCCGTCGGTGACGTCGCCGAAGTCGCCGTCGACGAGCAGCTCGAGGTAGCCGCTGATCGAGGTCAGCGGGGTGCGCAGCTCGTGACTGACCGTCGCCATGAAGTCGGTCTTCTGCCGGTCGAGCTCGGTGAGCCGACGCACCTGCTCGTCCTGCATCTGCGACAGCCGCAGCGCCACGATCGACTGGGCGGCGATGGCGCAGCACTGCTGGGCCGCCTGGATCTCGTGGCGGTGCCAGCGTCTCGGGGCGCCGACCATCATGATCGACAGGATGCCGAGGCCGCGGCCGCCGGTGCCGACGGGCAGCATGAGCAGGCTCCGGGTCCCGGTCGCCCGGTGGAAGGCGCGGGCCCTCTCGTCGTCGTAGGCCTGGTGCGCCAGCAGGTCACCGATGTCGAAGAAGCCGGCATCGCGACGCAGCTCGTCGTTGACGGCGCCCACCTGCTGGGCCAGGGACCGCGGCAGCGGCGGCAGGTCGGGAAGGTCCTCGGTGTGCCACTGGAGGCGGTCCTCGACCGTCTGGCCGTCGTCGGCCAGGGTGTAGAGCAGCACCCGGTCGGCGCCGAGACCGGCGCCGAGCTTGGTCGTGACGCGCTGGAGCGCCTCGTGGACGTCGCTGGCCGAGCGAACGGTCCGGCCCACGTCGAGGACGAGCTCCTGCATCTCGAGGACGGCCGCCTGCTGGTCGACGAGACGGGCGTTGGCGCGGGTGAGGTCGTTGAAGTCACGCGCGAGCATCCGGACCTCGAAGGCGCCCTCCTCCTGGTTGGCCATCGAGATGACGTCGTCCTCCGCCTGGCGACGCACCACCTCCCGGAGCCGCGCGAGCGGGCGCCCGACGGCACGATCCATCCCGAAGCCCGCGGCGACGAGCACGAGCATTACCGCGATGGCGACGGCGACGATGACGCCGGACGTGATGGTCGTGGCCTCGCGCGAGTCGACGCGGGCCGCGTCACGCTTGGTCTGGATGCTCGAGCCCAGCGACTCGTTGGTCGTGCGGAAGCGGGCGTAGGCCGCCGACGCCCGGGCCCGGTCGGACGCGGTCGCAGTCGTGCCGGCGGAGACTCCCTGCAGGGACTGCCGGACCGCGACGAACCAGTCGGAGACCGCCGCCCGCTCCTCGGAGACGAGGGTCGCGTAGCGGGCCTGGTCGGCGCTCGGCAGCTCCTCGCTTCGGGTGGCCGCGGCGAGGTGGTCCAGCTCCGCGGCGACGGCGGGCTGGACCGTCAGCGGGTCGAGCGCGGAGGGGACCCCGGCGGCCGCCTGCTGCCACGCCCCCTCGGCACGGGTCATGTCGAGCAGGATCGTGCTGTTGGCCTCGCGTGCGGGTCCGAGGGCCAGGGTGAGCACCCGGACGGCCGCGCCCTGGGAGTGGATCGTCGCGACGGAGATGATCGCGCCGACCGGCACGAGGATGACGAGGATGGCGACGAGCCGCCGGATGTGACTGCCGACCGAGCGCCTCGAGACCCCGGGCAGCGCGCTCGTCACGCCGGGTCCTCGTCGAAGCCGGTCCTGGTCATGACACCCCAGACGTGCTTCTTCCCGCGCAGGCTGGACCACCACCCCTCGAGACGCCACCACACGGTGGCCTGGCGGTAGCCGATGTTCTCGAGGACCGATGCGGCGATGGTCTGCCAGATGGCCCGCCACCGGTCGTGCTTGTGGAAGGCCCACTCGTCGACGACCATCGCCGCCAGGGTCACGAGCACGGCATACCCGTAGGCGAGCACGAGGAAGAGGATCGCGAAGGGGACGTTGACGACGCCGAGCAGCAGGGCGAGCGGGACGATGAGGATGCCGAACAGCTCGAGCAGCGGCGCGATGAGCTCGAAGAGCCAGTAGTAGGGCAGCGCGAGCCAGCCGATGCGGCCGTACTTCGGGCGGAAGAGCATCGACCGGTAGGCCCACAGGGTCTCCCAGAGGCCCCGGTGCCAGCGACGCCGCTGGTTGCGCAGCACCTTGGCCGTCACCGGCACCTCCGTCCACGAAACCGGCTCGGGCACGAACTCGATGCGGTAGTCGCGGCCCTCGTCGAGCAGCTTCTTGTGGATCCGCATGACGAGCTCGAAGTCCTCGCCGATGCTGTTGGGGTCGAGGCCGCCGACCTCGACGACGACGTCGCGGCGGAAGAGACCGAAGGCGCCGCTGATGAGGATGAGGCCACCGAGGCGGGACCACCCGGTGCGCCCCAGCAGGAAGGCACGGAGGTACTCGACGAGCTGGATCCGAGGGATCCAGGTCGGCGGCATCTCGACGCGCACGATGCGGCCCGAGACGACCCGGCTGCCGTTGACCGGGCGGATGGCCCCACCGGTGGCGACCATGCGCGTCGGGTCGTCCGCGAAGGGACGGGTCACGTGCAGCAGGCCGTCGGGCTCGAGGATCGAGTCGCCGTCGATCATCGCGACGAGGGGCTCGCTCGCGGCGTTGATGGCCACGTTGATCGCCTCGGAGCGACCGGAGTTCTCCTTGCGGACCACGACGAGCCTGGTGCGGCCGTCACGCGGGACGAAGATGCCGAGGACCTTCGCCCGGATCGGGATCTCGTGCGGCAGCTCACGGGGCACCTGGACGAGGTCGAAGGCCTGCTCGAGGCGGTCGAAGGTCGCGTCGGTGCTTCCGTCGTCGACGACGACGACCTCGTGCCGTGGGTAGCGCAGCGTGAGGAAGGACTTGACCGCCATGACGATGCCGGCCTCCTCGTTGTAGGCCGGCACGAGCAGGGACACCCCTGGCGCCAGGCCGGCTCCCTGCCAGACCACGGCCGTCGACCGCCGGCGCTGCTGCGCCTGGAACTCGAGGTAGGCCAGCCCGATGATCACGAGGAGGGAGGTGTTGATGAGGATGAAGTAGAGGATGATCGGCACGGCCGTGACGTCCATGCTCCACACGACGAAGGACCGCAAGCCCGAGGTGATCGGTTCCCAGGTCATGCCGACGCCTTCTGGAGGCTGACGAGCAGCCGCGCGGTGCGCACGGCCGGGTCGTCCTCGTGGCCCACCAGGGCGGCAGTGCCGTCGGGGCCCATGGCCAGCAGCGCAGTCGCGGCGAGCTCGGCCAGACGCGGGTCGGAGTCGTCGAGGAGCGCGGTCAGGGCTGGGACCGCGCGGGTCTCACCGAGCTCGCCCAACGCGACCACACAGGCGCGGCGCAGCGCGAGCGGCTCCGTCTCGGCGGTGTGGCGCACGAGGATGTCGACGTCCTCGCCGCGACCCAGACGCCCGATGGCGGTGGCGCTCGTCTCGCGCACCGTGAGGTCGGGGTCGTGGTCGAGCAGCTGCCGCAGCTCGGGCAGCCCCCGGGTGAAGCTGCGCTCGGCGCTGAGGTGGGCGGCGACCATGCGGGTGCGGGCATTGGCGTCAGCCATCCCGCCACGCAGCACGTCCGAGATGCCGACGCCCATCGACTGCAGGGCCTCGGCGGCCGTCGCCGCAGGCAGTCCACGCTCGGGCGCGCCGATCGCCGCCAGCACGGGACCCGCCGCCACGGGGTCACCGATGAGGCCGAGGGCGTATGCCGCACTGTTGCGGACCTCCACCGCCTCGTCCCCGAGCGCCTCGACGAGGAGCGGGACGGCATGCCCGGCGCGAGCCAGGCCCAGCAGCTGGGCCGCGCGCGCCCGCTTCACCGTCGAGCGGCTCGTCAGCTCGACCGCCGCCAGCTCGACGGCGCCGTGGTCCTCGAGCACCTGGACGAGCTGGTCGGCGGGCACGCCACGGATCTTGCTGAGCATCGCGACGACGTTGCGGTCGAGCACGTCACGGGTCACACCGGTCGCCTGGCGCAGCTCGTCGGCGGCAGAGCCGTCGTCGTCCTCGCCCGAGGCCACCGTGATCAACGGCGTTCGAAGCGGTGAGAGCAACACCGCCTCGCGCTGGAGGCGCGCGTGCCGACGTGCACGGACGGCGACGACCAGCAGGACGAGGAGCAGGCAAGCGCCGAGGACGACCACCGTGGCGCCGACCAGAAGGGTCGACCCGATGATCACGGGACCCCGGCGCTCATCGCGCCCTGGCGAGCATGCCGTTGACCCGGTGCAGCAGCTCCCTGGGGCTGAACGGCTTGATGACGTAGTCGTCCGCGCCGACCGCGAAGCCGGTGTCGACGTCGGAGTCCCGCGACTTGGCACTGAGCAGGAGGACGGGCACCGCCCCGAACTCGCTCTCGCGGATCTTGCGGAGGACGTCGATACCCGAGAGCCCGGGCATCATGACGTCGAGCACCGCCAGCTGCGGCGGGCTGGCCTCGAAGGCCTCCCAGGCGCTGACCCCGTCCGGAACGGCCTCGACGGCATACCCCGCTTGGGTCAGCTTGAACTCGACTAGGTCTCGGATGTCTGCGTCATCGTCTGCCACGAGGATACGGACGGGGCTGGCATCAGGGCCGCCGGCAGGCGCAGACATGGCACTCCAGGTGACGATCGGGTGGGCAGCCCTACTTTATGGACATTTCCGTGCAATGCCGACTGAAACGCCGAAAGGGGACGGCGCCCGGTGGCGCCGCCCCCTTTCCAGCGATCGGTCAGGACTCGTCGCCGAGCCTGGACCCGCTCGTCGCCTGGACCTGCGTGAGGAACTCGTAGTTCGTCCGCGTCTTCTTGAGACGGTCGATGAGCAGCTCGATGGCCTGCTGCGCATCGAGGCCGCCGAGGACCCGACGCAGCTTCCACATGATCTTCAGCTCCTCGCTCGCGAGGAGGATCTCCTCGCGACGGGTGCCGGAGCTGTTGATGTCGACCGCCGGGAAGATGCGGCGGTTGGCGAGCTCGCGGTTCAGGCGCAGCTCCATGTTGCCGGTGCCCTTGAACTCCTCGAAGATCACCTCGTCCATCTTCGAGCCCGTCTCGACGAGCGCCGTGGCGAGGATCGTCAGCGAGCCGCCGTTCTCGATGTTGCGCGCGGCGCCGAAGAACTTCTTCGGCGGGTAGAGCGCGGCCGAGTCGACACCGCCCGAGAGGATGCGGCCGCTCGCGGGGGCCGAGAGGTTGTAGGCGCGGCCCAGCTTGGTGATCGAGTCGAGCAGCACGACGACGTCGTGACCCAGCTCGACGAGACGCTTGGCCCGCTCGATGGCGAGCTCCGCGACGGTCGTGTGGTCCTCGGCCGGCCGGTCGAAGGTCGAGGCGATGACCTCACCCTTGACCGCGCGCTGCATGTCGGTGACCTCCTCGGGACGCTCGTCGACGAGGACGACCATGAGGTGGCACTCGGGGTTGTTCGTCGTGATCGCGTTGGCGAGGGTCTGCATGATCATCGTCTTGCCGGCCTTGGCCGGGGCCACGATGAGGCCGCGCTGACCCTTGCCGATCGGGGCCACGAGGTCGATGATGCGCGTCGTGAGCACGTGGGGCTCGGTCTCGAGCCGCAGTCGCTCCTGGGGATAGAGCGGGGTCAGCTTGCCGAACTCGACGCGCTTGACCGCCTCCTCGGAGGTCTGACCGTTGACCGTGTCCAGGCGCACGAGCGCGTTGAACTTCTGGCGGCCGACGCTTCCCGAGGGCTGCTCGCCCTCGCGCAGCGCCTTGACGGCGCCGGTCACGGCGTCGCCCTTGCGCAGCCCGTTCTTCTTGACGATCCCGAGCGGCACGTAGACGTCGTTGGGGCCGGGCAGGTAGCCGGACGTGCGGACGAACGCGTAGTTGTCGAGGACGTCGAGGATGCCGCCCACGGGAACCAGGACGTCGTCGTCGCCCACCTGCAGCTCCGAGTCGTTCCAGTCCTGGCCACCCTCGCGGCCGCGCCCGCGCTTGCGGTCCCGGCTGCGCTGGCGGTTGCGGCTGCGGCGGCTGCCACCGTCGTCGTCGTACGGGGACTGCTGGCCACGACCGTGGTCGTTTGCATGGTCCTGCTGCTGACGGTCCTGCTGCTGACGGTCCTGCTGCTGGCGGTCCTGCTGACGGTCCTGCTGGCGGTCCTGCTGCTGGCGCGACTGCTGCCGGTCGTTCTGCCGGTCGTTGCGGCCACCCTGCTGACGATCACCCTGCTGGCGTTCGGTGCGCTGCTCGCGGTCGCCCTGCTGACGGTCGCTCTGCTGACGGTCGGAGCGCTGCTCGCGGTCGCCCTGCTGACGGTCACCCTGCTGACGGTCGCCCTGCTGACGGTCACCCTGCTGAGCCCGGTCACGCTGTCGGCCGGCGCGGTCGTCGGTGTCGGAGCCCCGCTCCTCGGCCGCCTCGACGCGCTCGGCGGACGGTGCGTTCTGCGCGTCGGCACGCGCTGCCCGCGCCTCCCGAGAGCCCCTCGGGGCACGCTCGGATCGCGGGGCTGAGCCCTCGGCCGTCGCCTCGTCGCGCTCCGGCTTGCGCTCGTTGCGGTCCTCGTTGTGGTCCTCGTTGCGCTGCTGGTCCGGGACGGTCGCGGCAGCCGGTGCCTCTGCGGACGGCTCAGCCGTCGCAGCGGAGCCCGCCGGCCGGCTGACCCGGCGCGTTGCGCGGGCTCGCGTCGCCGGAGGGGCAGCAGGGGTCTCGGCGGAGCCCGCGGACTCCGTCGCCCCCGTCGGAGCGGCCGAAGCCGTCGGAGCGCCGGTCGCCGACGAGCCGCCGGCCTGACGGGCCTTGATCGCCTCGACGAGGTCGCTCTTGCGCATCTTCGTCGTCCCGGTGATTCCCATCGACGACGCGACGCCCTTGAGCTCGTCCAGCTTCATGGCCGACAGGCCAGAGAGTGGACGGGTGGTTGTTTCTGACACGAAGGATCCTTCCCCCTCGTTTGCGGCCCGGGAGACTCCAGCGGGCCGGACTTGGACCAGATGACCTGGCCGTCTGAGATCCACGACGGCGCAGAACGCGCCGAGAGGCACAGAAGATCGCCTCAGTGTGGGGGTGGTGCACCAGCCTGCGTTGTCGCGGCCTGTGGTGCACGCTCAGGGTACCACTCGGGGACCGCCGGCTGGCGGGTAGGCGCCGCTGAGGTCGTGGTCGGGCGTGTGTTCAGCGAACGTGCACCGTGGCGCCGTGCGGCGGCACGGTGGGGGTCAGCCGTTCCCAGTGGGGTGCGAGGTGCCCCGCCTGCACATCCGCGGCGGCCTCGCGGGTGGTGAGGACGAGGACGCTCGGACCGGCCCCAGACACGACCGCGGCATGCCCCTGCGAGCGCAACAGGTCGACGAGCTCCATCGTGGCGGGGTAGGAAGGTCGCCGCGCCTCCTGGTGGAGCCAGTCACGGGTCGCGGCGTGCAGGTGCCCGGGATCGGCCGTCAGCGCGTGGACGAGCAGGGCCGCTCGTCCGGCGCCGGCGGCCGCCGCCGCCAGCGGGACCAGCGCGGGCAGGACGGCGCGGGCGGTGCGGGTCGCCAGCTGTGTCTCCGGGACGAAGACGACCACGTCGACGTCGGGGTGCGGCTCGATGCGCGCCGTCACGGTGCGCTCGCCGCGATCGAGCCCGGTGCCGTCAGGCATCCAGCTGACCGTGAGGCCACCCAGCACGCTCGCCGACGCGTTGTCGGGATGCCCTTCGAGCTCACTCGCCAGGTGCGTAGCCAGGTCGAGATCGACGGGGACGGCGACACCGGGAGCCGGCCACGCGGCATACGCACTCTCGAGCACGCCGAACGAGAGAGCTTGGGCGGCAACGACGCCCGCGACGATGGCGGTCGCAGAGGAGCCTAGGCCACGGCCGTGCGGGACGCCGTTCACGGCTTCGAGGCGGAGACCCGTCGGCGGTTCGACGCCGAGGACGCCCCACGTGTGCAGCATCGTCGCGTACACGAGGTGCCGCTCGTCGGTGGGCACGTCCTGGGCGCCCTCCCCACTGACCTCGATGACGAGTCCGGGGCGCTCGCACGTGCTGACCACGTAGTCGTCCCACAGGCCGAGGGCCAGCCCGATCGAGTCGAAGCCGGGTCCGAGGTTGGCGCTGCTCGCGGGCACGCGCAGGCGGACGGAGCGGCCCGCCGGAACCCGGCTCACGCGGTCAGCCCTCGAGGCCGAGCGCCTGGGCCGCGGAGTACGCGTCGACGGAGACCCGGGTCGGCACGACCTCGTTCCCGTCGGCGGTGCGCAGGGCCCACTGCGGGTCCTTGAGTCCGTGGCCGGTGACGGTGCAGACGATGCGTGCCCCGGGCGGCACCAGGCCGGCTGCGTGGCTCGCGAGCAGCCCCGCGACGGAGGCGGCCGAGCCGGGCTCGACGAACACCCCCTCCTGCGAGGAGAGGTAACGGTGGGCGTCGAGGATCTGCTCGTCGGTCACGGCGTCGATGCGGCCACCGGACTCGTCCCGGGCGGCGACGGCCTGCTCCCACGACGCGGGGTTGCCGATCCGGATGGCGGTGGCGATCGTCTCGGGGTGGTCGACGGGATGGCCGAGGACGATCGGCGCCGCGCCGGCCGCCTGGAAACCCCACATCCTCGGCAGGTGCGTGGCCGGGCCGGGCTGGTGGCTGACCGCCGGGTCGGCGGAGTACTCGCGGTAGCCGCGCCAGTAGGCGGTGATGTTGCCGGCGTTCCCGACAGGCAGGCAGTGGATGTCGGGCGCGTCACCGAGCGCGTCGACGACCTCGAAGCTCGCCGTCTTCTGACCCTCGATGCGGGCCGGGTTGACCGAGTTGACCAGCTCGACGGGGTAGGCCTCGGCCAGCTTGCGCGCGAGGGTCAGGCAGTCGTCGAAGTTGCCGTCGACCTGCAGGAGCGTCGCGCCGTGGGCGATCGCCTGGCTCAGCTTGCCCATCGCGATCTTGCCCTCGGGGACGAGGACGCCGCACGTCATGCCGGCCTTCGTGGCGTATGCCGCCGCCGACGCGCTCGTGTTGCCCGTGCTCGCGCAGATGACGGCCTTCGCACCCTTGCGGGCGGCGACGCTGATCGCGGTCGTCATGCCGCGGTCCTTGAACGAGCACGTGGGGTTGAGGCCTTCGTACTTCAGGTGGACCTCGGCGCCGACGCGCTCGGAGAGCTTCTCGGCATGGATGAGCGGGGTACCGCCCTCGTGGAGCGTGACGACGGGCGCACCCTCGAGCATCGGGAGGCGGTCGGCGTACTCGCGGATGACTCCGCGCCACTGGTGGGCCATCACGAACCTTCCACGCGCATCACGGAGTTGACGCCACGGACGACGTCGAGCGTGCGCAGTCGCTCGACCGTGGACGAGAGGGCCTCGTCGCTGGCGGTGTGCGTGACGATGATGAGGTTGGCCCGGGCGCCTTCGCCGTCACCAGCGGGGACGAGCTGCTGGCGCACGGTCTCGATGGACACGTCGTGGTCGGCGAAGGCCGCCGCCACCTGGGCGAGCACACCCGAGCGGTCCTCGACGTCGAGGCTGATGTGGTACCTCGTCTGCGCGTCACCCATCGTGAGGACGGGCAGGTCGGCGTAGCTCGACTCCCCCGGACCGAGCCCGCCGCCGACGCGGTGGCGGGCGACCGCGACGAGGTCACCGAGGACCGCGGAGGCCGTCGGGTCACCGCCGGCACCCTTGCCGTAGAACATCAGCTCACCGGCGGCGTCGGCCTCGACGAAGACGGCGTTGAAGGCCTCCCGGACCCCGGCCAGCGGGTGGGAGCGCGGAATCATCGCCGGGTGCACGCGGACGCTGACGCCCTTGTCGCTGCGCTCGCAGATCGCGAGGAGCTTGACGACCGCGTCCATCTCGCGGGCGGCAGCGACGTCGGCGGCCGACACCTCGGTGATGCCCTCGCGATAGACGTCGGTGCCCGAGACCCGGGTGTGGAAGGCGAGCGAGGCGAGGATGGCGGCCTTGGCGGCCGCGTCGAAGCCCTCGACGTCGGCGGTCGGGTCGGCCTCGGCGTAGCCGAGCGCCTGGGCCTGCTCGACTGCGTCGGCGAAACCGGCGCCCGTCGTGTCCATCTTGTCGAGGACGTAGTTCGTCGTGCCGTTGACGATGCCGAGGACCTTGCGCACCTCGTCCCCGGCCAGGGACTCACGCAGCGGCCTCAGCAGCGGGATGGCGCCGGCGACCGCGGCCTCGTAGTAGAGGTCGACGCCGTGACGGGCAGCCGCGTCGTAGAGGGCGGGGCCGTCCTCGGCGAGGAGGGCCTTGTTGGCCGTGACGACGGACGCCCCGTGCTCGATGGCCCGCAGGATGAGCGACCGGGCCGGCTCGATGCCACCGATGACCTCGACGACGATGTCCGCCCGCGTGACGAGCTCCTCGGCGTCCGTCGTGAACAACGCCGGGTCGACGCCGAGCGCGGCCCGGTCCCGGCCGGCGCGCCGCACCGCGATGCCGACGATCTCGAGGGGGGCGCCGACGCGCGCTGCCATGTCGTCGGCGTGCTCGACGAGCAGGCGCGCCACGGCTCCGCCCACGACACCCGCCCCGAGCAGGGCGACGCGCAACGGCTGGGGGTCACTCACGGCGCTGTCCACGGCGGCAATCCTGCCGTCTGTCCGCGTGCCGGACGGTCATTGTTTCGCGATCCGGACATCGGCGGCGCAGGATCTGCAGGCCCATCAGACGTCGAGGGCGAGCAGGTCGTCGATGGTCTCGCGCCGGACGATGACGCGGGCCACCCCGTCCCGGACGGCGACCACCGGTGGCCGCGGCGTGTGGTTGTACTGGCTCGAGAGGGACCGGCAGTAGGCGCCCGTGCCCGGGACGGCGACGAGGTCGCCGGCGCCGACGTCGCCGGGGAGGAACTCGTCCTTGACGACGATGTCGCCGCTCTCGCAGTGCTTGCCCACGACGCGGGCGAGCACCGGGTCCGCGGTGGACGCCCGGCTCGCGAGCGTGCACGAGTAGTTGGCGTCGTACAGGGCCGTGCGGACGTTGTCGCTCATGCCGCCGTCGACCGAGACGTAGAGGCGCTGGGCGCCGCCGTCGAGCTCGACCGGCTTGACGGTGCCCACCTCGTAGAGGGTGAACGTGCTGGGGCCCGCGATGGCCCGGCCGGGCTCGATCGAGATGCGGGGCACGGCCACGGCGTCGGCGCGGCACTCGCGCTCGATGATCTCGGCCATGCCGGCGGCGAGGTTCTTCGGCGGCATCGGGTCGTGCTCGGTGGTGTAGGCGATGCCGAAGCCGCCTCCGAGGTCGAGCTCGGGGAGCTCGACGCCCAGCTCGCGTGCGATCTGCGTGTGGAGGCCGATGATGCGCCGGGCAGACACCTCGAAGCCGGCGGTGTCGAAGATCTGCGACCCGATGTGGCTGTGCAGTCCGAGCAAGCGCAGCGTCTCGGGCTTGGCGAGGATCCGGCGCGCGGCCTCGAAGGCGTGCCCGCCGGACAACGACAGCCCGAACTTCTGGTCCTCGTGCGCCGTCGCGATGAACTCGTGCGTGTGGGCCTCGACCCCCACGGTGACACGGACGAGGACGGGCGCGACGACACCGAGCTCGGCGGCGACCGTGGCGACGCGCTCGATCTCGTCGAAGGAGTCGACGACGATGCGGCTGACGCCGTAGTCGAGGGCATCGCGGATCTCGGCGACGCTCTTGTTGTTGCCGTGCAGGCCGATCCGGTCGCCGGGGACGCCGGCGCGCTTGGCCACGGCGAGCTCGCCGCCGGTGCACACGTCGAGGTGCAGGCCCTCGTCATGGACCCACCGTGCGACCTCGGTGCACAGGAAGGCCTTCCCCGCATAGAAGACGTCGGCGCCACCCGACAGGCCCTCGAACACCTCGGCATACGTCTGCTTGAACTCCCTTGCGCGCGAACGGAAGTCGTCCTCGTCGATGACGTATGCCGGCGTGCCGAAGTCACGTGCCAGCTCGGTGACGCTCACCCCACCGACCGTGAGGACGCCGTCGCTCCCCCGTCCTACGGACGACGCCCAGAGTGCCGGTACGAGAGTGTTGACGTCGGCCGGGGTCTGGAGCCACGCGGGGCCGCGATAGCCCTCCGCGTGCAGCGCTCCTGCTTCGTGTGCGCGCATGGCTACATCCTCTCCGGGGCCGCCGCGCCGAGACGCGTCAGTCCATTGCGCAAGACGATCCGGACGGCGTCGGCGAGCAGGAGCCGAGCGCCGTGGATCGGCGCGGGGTGGGCCCCCACGGCGAGCGGTCGTACCGGGTGGTCCCAGGCGTCGGCGAGCGCAGCGAGGTCGGTCACGGCGCGACGTTGCTGGACCTCGTCGCCGGCATGCCTCTCGAGGCGTTGAGGGAGGTCTGCGAGGGCGACGAGGAGCTGGCGCTCGCCGACGTGGGTCAGCTCGGCGAGGCGCGCCGACGGGCGGCGATCCACCCCTGCGGCCTCGGCGTTGCGGATGATCCGGCACAGGCGGGCGTGCGAGAGCTGGGCCCCGCGGACGGGGTCGTCCGCGGGGCGGCTCCCGGGGGCCTCGACGATCTCGTCGTGCTGCGCACCGGCGCCGAGGGCGTAGTGGTCCTGGTCCTCGATGACACGAGCGACGATCTCGGAGCGGGCCGAGTCCTCGAGGGTGAGGGCGATGAGGCCGCTCGGCGCGACCTCGACGGCCGCCACCGGCTTCTGGAGCGTCAGCCCCTGGGCCAGGACGCGAGCGAGGTCCCGGGGGCCGAGGTCCAACCGGGGAGCCCAGCGCTGCGCCACGGGCGTCACCCAGTCGGCGACGACGCCGGCGGCACGGGTCTCGGCGGGCCGGAAGACCAGCCCCGCTGGAGGGCCCGCCTCCGCCTCGTCGGGCAGGTCGCCGGTGCGGGCCGCCTGCGCGGCCACCTCCTCGAGAAGGGCGCACAGCTGGTCCGGCGTCATGCGGTGAGTCTACGAGGCGGACGAGCCCGCCTCGCCAGGCTCCCGGACGCGCCTCGACCGTTCAGGCGGCCGTCGCCGCAGCTGCTCCCTGACCGCGGGGGGCATGCAGCGTTCCCGGCCGGGCCCTGCTAATCTCACCGAGCGCACGAAAGTGCGAGCCGCCCCCGTAGCTCAGGGGATAGAGCACCGCCCTCCGGAGGCGGGAGCGCAGGTTCGAATCCTGCCGGGGGCACTGTGACGCCGAGGGGCGGTCCGCCAGCGTGAGAGCGCCGGCCGACCGCCCCTCGGCGTCTCCCCCGGCCACCATCCGCGCGTGCCACGATGAGGTCGTGCTGATCTCCAAGCCCGTCGCCGAGGCCATCCGAGCCGGCAGGGTCACGCAGGCCTTTCGACGCTGGGACGCCCCGCGGGTCAAGGTCGGCGGCCTGCAGCTGACCCCTGCCGGCCTCGTCCGGTTCGACGGCGTCAGTCGGGTCCGCGACCCCGACCGCCTCACAGAGGGCGACGCGAGGAGGGCCGGCCTCAAGGACCTCGCCACGCTCCAGAAGTTCCTGACGCCGAGGGAGCGCCAGCCCTCGGCCCGCGGCGGCCGGGGCGGCGACACGGTCTATCGCATCAGGCTCAGCTGGGCTGGTGAGGACCCGCGGATCGCCTTGCGCGAGAGCCTCCCCGACGACGAGAGCATGCGCGACATCGCGACCCGGCTCGGTCGGCTGGACGCCCGAGCAACAGGTCCGTGGACGCGCGAGATCCTCGAGTGGATCCGCGAGAACCCTCGGGTCGTGTCCAAGGAGCTCGCGGCCCTGCGCGGCGTCGAGCTGCTCCCGATGAAGGTCGACATCCGCAAGCTCAAGGCCTTGGGCCTGACCATCAGCCACGACGTCGGCTACGAGCTCTCACCGCGCGGCACGGCATACCTCGACTGGCTCGGGCGCGCCGACGACTGACGGGCGGGGCTACCCCGCGGGGGACGCCGTTCAGCGCAGGGTCAGCGTCAGGTCAGCGTCGGGTCAGCGCTGAGTCGTGTCGGTGACCTCGCCGACGAGCTCCTCGAGGACGTCCTCGAGGAAGACGACGCCCGTCACGACCCCATCTCCGTCGATGACGCGCGCGAGGTGGGCGCCCGTCAGCTGCATGGTCGCGAGCACGTCCTCGACGTCGTCGTCCTCGCGCACGGTGGCGAGCCGGCGCACGCGCTTGGGCGGGATGGGCTGCTCGTGCCGCTCGTCGTCGGCGTAGAGGATGTCCTTGAGGTGGAGGTAGCCGGCGATCTCACCAGCGGCGTCGCGGACCGGGTACCGCGAGAACCCCTGCTTCGCGACGAGGCGCTCGATGTCGGCCGGAGTCGCCCCGAGCTCGACCGTCGTCAGGGAGCGCACGTCGACCGCGACCTCGCGAGCCCGCTTGTCGGAGAACTCGAGCGTCTTGGCGACCAGGCCGTGGCGCTCCTCCTCGATGAGCCCCTCCCGTCTCGACTCGCCGACGATGTGGGCCACCTCCTCGACCGTGAACGCCGAGGTGATCTCGTCCTTCGGCTCGACCCGGAAGAGACGCACGAGGGCCTTCGCGACCCCTTCCATCGCCCGGATGATCGGGCGCAGGGCGCTCGCGATGAAGAAGAGCGGCGGCACGAGGACGAGGGCCGCGCGATCGGGTCCGGCGATGGCGAGGTTCTTGGGGATCATCTCGCCGACGACGACGTGCAGGTAGGACACGACGAGCAGCGCCAGCGCGAGGGCCACACCGCTCGCCCACGCGTCGGACAGCCCCCACTGGGCGAAGATCGGCTCGAAGAGGTGGTGCAGGGCGGCCTCGGCGAGCGCGCCGAGCCCGACCGAGCACACCGTGATGCCGAGCTGCGCGGTCGCGAGCATCGACCCGAGGCGCTCGAGCGCGAGCAGGCACGACTGGGCGCGCTTGCTCCCGGCGTCGGCGAGCGGCTCGAGCGTCGAGCGCCGCACCGCCATGGCCGCGAACTCCGCGCCGACGAAGAAGGCGTTGCCCAGGAGGAGGAGCACCGAGACGAGGTAGACCCAGGGACCGCTCACGACGGGTCCCCCGATCCCCCGGCGGACGGCATACGCCCGGTGGGTCCGGCGGCTCCGTTCTGGGCGGGGCCGCTGTCGCTGACGCGGTGGTGCCCGCTGCCGTCCTGCGGCGCGGACTCGGGGTCCGGGACGAAACGGAGGCGGTCGACCCGGCGACCCTCCATGCCGACGACGTTGATGCGCCAGCCGGGCACCCGCACGACGTCGCCGACGACGGGTACGCGACCCAGGCTCGTCATGACGAAGCCGCCCATGGTCTCGTAGGTCGACCCGTCGGGCACGTCGGCGTCGAAGGCGTCGCGCACCTCGTCGGGGCGCCAGAGCCCGGGCACCGTCCACGAGCCGTCGATGAGCTCACGGCCCCCCTGGCGGCTGCGGTCGTGCTCGTCGGAGACCTCGCCGACGATCTCCTCGACGACGTCCTCGAGCGTGACGATGCCCGACGTGCCGCCGTACTCGTCGACGACGACGGCCATCTGGAAGCCCCCCTCGCGCAGCTCGCGCAGCAGCGGGTCGAGGCGGATCGTCTCGGGCACGACGAGGCGGTCGGACATCAGCGCCGACACCGGCACGTCCTTGCGCCGCTCGTGCGGGACGGCCATGGCCTTCTTGACGTGGACGACCCCGTCGACGTCGTCCCAGTCCTCGCCGAGGACCGGGAAGCGCGAGTGGCCGGTGCGCCGTGAGAGCCGCAGCACGTCGTCAGCGGACTCGTCGCGGTGGATGCCGGTGCAGCGCACGCGCGGCGTCATGACGTCGTCCGCCGTGCGCTCGCCGAAGCCGAGCGAGCGGGTCAGCATGCGTGCGGTCGTGATGTCGAGGGTGCCCGCCTCGGCCGAGCGCTGGACGAGGCTCGCGAGCTCCTGGGGCGTGCGCGCCCCCGACAGCTCCTCCTGCGGCTCGATGCCCAGCCCACGCAGGAAGGCGTTGGCCGAGCCGTTGAGCACGATGATGAGCGGCTTGGCGACCACGGCGAAGACGCGGACGGGCAACGCCACGACCTTCGCCGTCGGGAGCGGCGCGGAGATGCCGAGGAACTGCGGCAGCAGCTCACCGAAGATCATCGAGAAGATCGTCGCGAGCAGCAGGGCCAGGGAGCTCGACACCGCCTCGGCCGCACCGGCGGAGAGCCCCAGCCCGGCCAGCGGACCCGAGAGGAGCGCCCCGATGGACGGCTGCGCGAGGTAGCCGACGACGAGGGTCGTGATCGTGATGCCGACCTGCGCCGCCGAGAGCTGCGTCGAGAGCTGCTTGAGCGACTGGAGCACGACCCGGGCGCGGGAGTCACCCTCGTCGATGGCTCTCTGGACCGTGGGTCGGTCGAGCGCCACGAGGGAGAACTCGGCGGCGACGAAGAGCGCGGTGCCCGCGGTGAGCAGCACGGCGCCGAGGACGAGGAGCCACTCGGTCACCGGAGAACCGCCCGTCCATCCGGGAGCCGGTCGCGAAGGAAGGTCATGGTGCGCCCACTATATGGAGCGCGGCAGGGGGCAGGCGGACCGGATCGTCCGGCTCCGCCTCCGCGGGGACGAGGTATGCCGTGTGGTTGAGTTGGGCCCATCACGGCGGGGGCCCGCGGCGCTCGCGCAGGCCGACGGAGGGAGCAGGCTGGTGCACGGACGACCGGAGTTCACCGGGCGCATCGCGGTGCGCGGTCTGACCAAGCGGTTCGGTTCCTTCACCGCCGTCGACCACCTCGACTTCGAGGTGGAGCCGGGTCGGATCACCGGGTTCCTCGGACCGAACGGCAGCGGCAAGACGACGACCCTGCGCATGCTGCTCGGTCTCGTGCGTGCCACGGACGGCACGGCGACCATCGACGGCCACCGCTACGCCGAGATCCCCAACCCGCTCACCGTCGTGGGGTCGGCACTCGAGGCGACGAACTTCCACCCGGGACGCACCGGACGCAACCACCTGCGCGTCCAGGCCGCGGTGGCCGGGGTGCCGGACTCGCGTGTCGACGAGCTGCTCGAGCTCGTCGGCATCCCCGCCGCCGCTCGCCAGCGGGCCGGCGGCTACTCGATGGGCATGCGACAGCGGCTGGGCCTCGCCGGCGCCCTCCTCGGCGATCCTCGCGTCATCATCCTCGACGAGCCGGCCAACGGCCTCGACCCGGAGGGCATCCGCTGGCTGCGCGGCTTCCTGCGCCACCTCGCCGACGAGGGCCGGACGCTGCTCATCTCCAGCCACATGCTGTCCGAGGTCGAGCAGACGGTCGACGACGTCGTCATCATCGCCAACGGTCGGCGGGTCGCCCAGGGCACCGTCGAAGAGCTGCGCGGCGAGCCCACGGCCTACGTCCGCACGTCGGACCCGGACCGGCTCTCCCAGGCCTTGCGCGACCGCGGCCTCACCGTGACGCCGAGCGGGCAGGGCCTGCGGGTCACGACCGAGGACCTCGCGGTCGTCGGCGACGTTGCCCATGCCAGCGACGTCGCGATCCACGAGCTGCGCACGGAGCAGACACACCTCGAGGAGCTCTTCTTCAACCTCACCGAGAGCGAGGAGCACCGCAACCGCAACCTCGATGCTCGCCCGTCGGGCCGCGTCCCGGCCGACCTGCCGCCTCCGAGCGGACCGCCGATCGACCCCGCCCTGCTCGCCGAGCCCACCCCGCCCGCGGGCGACCCCGAGCGCGAAGGAGACCTCCGATGACCGCGGCGGTGCGAGCCGAGCTCCGCAAGCTCTTCACCACGCGTCTCTGGTGGGGCATGGCGATCGCCGTGCTCCTCAGCGGTGCGGCGTTCGCCGTCCTCTTCGCGTTCGTCTTCACGAGCGACGTCGTGCAGGGGCCGCAGGCCGCGGCCGCGCCGCGCACCGACGCGGCCATAGCCAAGGCGGTCTTCACCGGCGGCCTGCAGGTCGGCTACCTGCTGACGCTGTCCATCGGCGTGCTCACGATCGGCTCGGAGTACCGCCACCAGACGATCACCGCGACCTTCCTCGCGATCCCGCGGCGCGGTCGCGTCATGGCCGCCAAGGTCATCTCGCTTCTCGCGATCGGGGTGCTCTACGGCCTGCTCTCCCTCGCCGGCGCCGTCGGCGCGGGCACGTTGGTGCTGACCTCCAAGGGCATCGCCCCGTTCGCCGACACCTCGATCTGGCGCACGCTCGCCCTCTCCCTGCTCGTCCTCGGCCTCTGGGCGCTCATCGGCCTCGGGGCCGGCATCCTCATCCCCAACCAGGTCGCGGCACTGCTCATCTCGGTCGCGGTGGCGTGGATCGTCGAGCCGGTGCTCGGCCTCGTCCTCGCCCTGACCGACTGGGGCAAGAGCATCTCGCCCTACCTGCCGAGCCGCGCCACCAGCGCCATGCTCGAGTCCTCGAGCGGGGGCTTCAACGGGCAGCCGGTCGACCAGCTGTCCTGGTGGGCCGGCGCCCTCGTGCTCATGGCGTATGCCGCCGTGATGGCCGGTCTCGGGACGTGGCGGACGCTGCGCTCCGACATCACCTGACCGGGCCCGGGCGACGTGACGAAAGCCTCGTCGAACCGCGGGCTCGACAACCGTGCCGCCGTCCGGTATCGCGACACTCGGGGCTAGGCTTGACCCCTGTATAGGCAACGACGCACCCGAGCCAAACGAAAGAGGCGCATTCGCCGTGTCCGATCAGTCCACGTCCGGTGACCCGATTGCAGCATTCGGGCCGAACGAATGGCTCGTCGACGAGCTCTACCAGCAGTTCCTGACGGACAAGACATCGGTCGACAAGGCCTGGTGGGGGTTCTTCGAGGACTACCGGCCGGGTGAGGCCGACACGAGCGCGGCCCCGAGCCGCACGGCGACCGCGACGGCGACGCGGACGCAGACCGCGAGCGCTCCCGCCGGCACCGGGTCGGCGAACGGCTCGACCAACGGTTCGGCTGCGGCCACCCGCGCCAGCACCACGAAGGCACCCGAGGCCAAGGCGGCACCCAAGGCCACCCCCGCGGCCAAGGCGGCCCCCACGGCCAAGGCGGCCCCCACGGCCAAGGCCACCCCCGCGGCCAAGCCAGCCGAGGCGAAGGCCGAACCCAAGGGCGAGCCCACGGCCGAGACGCCGAAGCCGCGCGACATCCCCGCCGTCAAGGGCACGGGCCCGGTCAGCGAGGACATCGTGACTCCCCTGCGCGGCGCGCCCTCACGCGTCGTCGCCAACATGGAGGTCTCGCTCACCGTTCCGACCGCGACGAGCGTGCGCGCCGTCCCGGCCAAGCTGCTCATCGACAACCGCGTCGTCGTCAACAACCACCTGGCCCGCTCGCGTGGCGGCAAGGTCAGCTTCACGCACCTCATCGGCTACGCCATGGTCAAGGCCCTGGCCCTCATGCCGGAGATGAACAACGGCTTCACCGAGAAGGACGGCAAGCCCGCTCTCGTCCGGCCAGCCCACGTCAACTTCGGCCTCGCCATCGACCTGCAGAAGGACGATGGCAGCCGCACCCTCGTCGTCCCCTCGATCAAGTCGGCCGAGGAGATGGACTTCGTCCACTTCTGGACCGCCTACGAGGACATCGTGCGCAAGGCCCGCGCCAACAAGCTCACGGTCGAGGACTTCCAGGGCACGACGATCTCGCTGACCAACCCCGGCGGCATCGGCACCGTCCACTCGGTCCCCCGCCTCATGAAGGGCCAGGGAGCCATCATCGGCGTCGGCGCCCTCGACTACCCCGCCGAGTGGCAGGGCGCGAGCAACGAGACGCTCAACAAGAACGCCGTGAGCAAGATCCTCACGCTCACCTCGACCTACGACCACCGGATCATCCAGGGTGCCCAGAGCGGCGACTTCCTGCGGATCATCCACCAGCTCCTCCTCGGCGACAACCGCTTCTACGACGAGATCTTCGAGTCGCTGCGCATCCCGTACGAGCCGGTCCGCTGGATCCAGGACATCGACTCCTCGCACGACGACGACATCAACAAGGTGGCGCGCGTCCAGGAGCTCATCCACGCCTACCGCGTCCGCGGCCACCTCATGGCCGACACGGACCCGCTGGAGTACAAGCAGCGCCGTCACCACGACCTCGATGTCACCACGCACGGCCTGACGCTGTGGGACCTCGACCGCACCTTCGCCACCGGCGGCTTCGGCGGCTACCCGTTCCTCAAGCTCCGCAAGATCCTCGGCATCCTGCGCGACTCGTACTGCCGCACCGTCGGCATCGAGTACATGCACATCCAGGACCCCGACCAGCGCAAGTGGATCCAGAACAAGGTCGAGCGGCCCTATGAGAAGGCCAACCGCGACGAGCAGATGCGGATCATGCGCCGCCTCAACGCCGCCGAGGCCTTCGAGACGTTCCTGCAGACGAAGTTCGTCGGGCAGAAGCGCTTCTCGCTCGAGGGCGGCGAGTCCGTCATCGCGCTCCTCGACCGCATCCTGTGCCGCGCCGCGAGCGAGAACCTCGACGAGGTCTGCATCGGCATGCCGCACCGTGGTCGCCTCAACGTCCTGGCCAACATCGCCGGCAAGTCCTACGGCCAGATCTTCCGTGAGTTCGAGGGCACCCAGGACCCCAAGTCGGTGCAGGGCTCCGGTGACGTGAAGTACCACCTCGGCACCGAGGGCGAGTTCGTCTCCGAGGACGGCAGCAAGACGAAGGTCTACCTCGCCGCCAACCCCTCGCACCTCGAGGCCGTCAACCCCGTGCTCGAGGGCATCGTCCGCGCCAAGCAGGACCGACTCAACCTCGGCGGCGAGTCGTTCACCGTGCTCCCCGTGCTCATGCACGGC
Organism: Terrabacter sp. 01T434; assembly: GCF_056398545.1. Lineage (NCBI taxonomy): Bacteria > Bacillati > Actinomycetota > Actinomycetes > Micrococcales > Intrasporangiaceae > Terrabacter > Terrabacter sp. 01T434. The sequence continues at coordinate 612,014 of NZ_JBFTPP010000001.1, read as the reverse complement.
GACGCGGCCTTCGCGGGTCAGGGCGTCGTGGCCGAGACGCTCAACCTCTCCCAGCTGCGCGGCTACCGCACGGGCGGCACCATCCACGTCGTCATCAACAACCAGGTCGGCTTCACGACGTCCCCGAGCAGCTCGCGCTCCTCGGTGTACTCGACCGACGTCGCGCGGATGATCCAGGCGCCGATCTTCCACGTCAACGGCGACGACCCCGAGGCCTGCGTGCGCGTGGCCGAGCTGGCCTACGAGTTCCGCCAGGAGTTCAACAAGGACGTCGTCATCGACATGGTGTGCTACCGCCGCCGCGGTCACAACGAGGGCGACGACCCGTCGATGACGCAGCCGCTGATGTACAACCTCATCGAGGCCAAGCGCTCCGTCCGCAAGCTCTACACCGAGTCGCTCATCGGCCGCGGCGACATCAGCGTCGAGGACGCCGAAGCCGCGCTGCGGGACTACCAGCAGCAGCTGGAGCGGGTCTTCGTCGAGACGCGCGAGGCCAAGAAGGCGCAGGCCGCCGGCGCCTCGGCCCCGGCCGGTGACCGCGACTCCGACGCTCCCGACAACGCCGGTCTCGAGCGCCCGACGGCGCAGGTCCAGGACGACGTCGCGCCGGTCCGTTCGGCCACCGAGACGGGCGTCCCGGCCAGCGAGATCGTCCACATCGGCGAGACGTTCGTGAGCCCGCCCGAGGGCTTCACGATCCACCCGAAGCTCAAGCAGCTCATGGACAAGCGCGCCCAGATGGTCCACGAGGGTGGCATCGACTGGCCGATGGCCGAGCTGCTCGCCTTCGGGACGCTGCTCAAGGAGGGCACCCCGATCCGGCTCGCCGGTCAGGACAGCCGCCGCGGCACGTTCGTCCAGCGCCACGCGGTCCTCATCGACAAGAACAACGCCGAGGAGTGGACGCCGCTGCTCTACCTCGGCGAGGGCCAGGCCCGTTTCTGGGTCTACGACTCGCTCCTGTCGGAGTACGCCGCCATGGGCTTCGAGTACGGCTACTCCGTCGAGCGCCCCGACGCCCTCGTGCTGTGGGAGGCCCAGTTCGGCGACTTCGGCAACGGCGCACAGACGATCGTCGACGAGTTCATCTCCAGCTCCGAGCAGAAGTGGGGCCAGCGCAGCTCGGTCGTGCTGCTCCTGCCGCACGGCTACGAGGGGCAGGGGCCCGACCACAGCTCGGCCCGCATCGAGCGCTACCTGCAGCTGTGCGCCGAGAACAACATGACGGTCGCGTACCCGTCGACCGCGGCGAGCTACTTCCACCTGCTGCGCCGCCAGGCCTACGCCCGTCCGCGCACGCCGCTCGTCGTCTTCACCCCGAAGTCGATGCTGCGCAGCAAGGCGGCGGCCAGCCCGGTCGAGGCCTTCACGCAGGGCGGCTTCCAGCCGGTCCTCGCCGACCACGACGGCGTCACGAAGGACGTCACGCGGGTGCTCTTCGCCAGCGGCAAGATCGTCCACGAGCTCGACGCCGAGCGGGAGAAGCGCGGCGACACCTCGACCGCCGTCATCCGCGTCGAGCAGCTCTACCCGATCCCGGAGAAGGAGATCGTCGACGCGGCCTCGAGCTACCCCGGCGCCGAGCTGGTCTGGGTCCAGGACGAGCCCCGCAACCAGGGCGCGTGGCCGCTCATGGCCCAGTGGCTCCACGAGGACCTCTGCGACCTCGGCGAGACCCGGCCGTGGCGCGTCGTGGCCCGCAAGGCGGCGGCATCGCCCGCCACCGGCTCCTCGAAGAAGCACGCCGTCGAGCAGGCCGAGCTGATGGAGCGCGCCTTCGGCCGCTGAGCCGGCGCCGGTGCAGCGAGGGACCCCGCCACGTCGGCGGGGTCCCTCGCTGCATCCCCAGCTGAGGGCATACGCCCGCGACGGTCTCCCCCGACCAGATCGGACCGACGTCCTCGGCCCGCCTGCGCAAGCCCCGCCCCTGCACGCGATAGCCTCCCAAGGTGTACTTCACCGACAGGGGCATCGAGGAGCTGGCGACCCGGCGCGGCGAGGAGCAGGTCACCATCGAGTGGCTTGCCGAGCAGCTGCGCACGTTCGTCGACCTCAACCCCGAGTTCGAGGTGCCGGTCGAGCGACTCGCGACGTGGCTCGCCCGACTGGACGACGACGAGGACTGAGCACGTGAGCGACCGCAGCGACCGAGGCGACACCGCCGACACGGACACCGACGCGCCGAGGGAGCCCTACGGCGTGGGGCCGGCCTACCCGTCGTCCCACACCCGGTTCACCACCGACAACCCGGCGCGGTATGCCGGTGCACCCGCTCCCGAGCCGGCGGCGCCGGGTGCGCCTGCCACTGCCTCGCACGGACCGACGTCCGCGGCCGCGGCGGACGACCCCTACTACACGCCCAGTGCCGAGTTCACGGTCGCCGAGGGCGTCCGCGACGTCGGCATGGTCTTCATCGGCGGCTCCTTGACGGCCGGCTACGGCGACCCCAAGGGCTTGGGCTGGGTCGGTCGTGTGGTCGCCCGCACGCAGCACCCCGACCTCGACCTGACGGCCTACAACCTCGGGGTCCGCGGCGACACGTCCGGCGACGTCGTGGCGCGGTGGGGCGCCGAGTGCCACCCTCGCTGGAAGGGGCGCTCGGAGCGCCGCCTCGTGCTCAGCGTGGGCACCAACGACGTGCTGACGGGCATGACGATGGCCCGCTCGCGGCTCAACCTCGCCAACGTCCTCGACGAGGCGACCAACGCGGGCATCGGCGTCTTCGTCGTCGGGCTGACACCGACCCTCGACGCCGAGATGAACCGCAAGATCGAGGCCTTGGCCGAGGCGCAGGCCGACGTCTGCTCACGCCGGGGCATCACCTATGTCGACTGCTACCGCCCGCTGGCCACCCATGACCAGTGGATGGCCGACCTCGCGGCGAGCCCCGACCGGGCGCACCCGGGACAGGCGGGCTACGGCCTCATCGCCTGGCTCGTGCTCCACAACGGCTGGAACGACTGGCTCTCCCTCAGCTGACGCCGTCCGGCTCGGCCGCCCGCCGCCACCTCGGCTGAGGCGTCCGCGGTCATGAGGACACCTCGCACTTCACCCTCCACGGGTGGCGACTCTCCGTGCTGCCACGATGCCTACTGGTTCTGGGCAGACTGCCGCCGACGATGAAGGCGGTGCCGATGGCGGTGATCCCCGTACCTCCGGCGCTGCGCGCGTACCGGATGACGTGGCTCCGGTCCGACGTCCTGGCCGGCGTGACACTGGCTGCCGTCGCGATCCCGGAGACGATGGGCTACACGTCCATCGCCCGGGTGCCCGTGGTCACCGGTCTCTACACGATCCTGTTCCCCGCCCTGGCCTTCGCCCTGCTGGGCTCCTCGAGGCTCCTGGTGGTCGGAGCCGACTCGGCGACGGCTGCGATCCTCGCCTCGGGCCTGGCCGCGATGGGGATCGCCGGTCTGGTACCTGACACACCGCAGTGGCTGGCCCTGACGTCCCTCACGGCGCTCGTCTGCGGAGCGCTCCTCCTCCTCGCCCGGCTGCTGCGCCTGGGGTTCCTGGGAGACTTCCTGTCCGCGTCGGTGCTCATCGGCTTCCTCACCGGCGTCGGCATCCAGGTGTTCACCGGACAGATCCCGGACATGCTGGGCATCTCGAAGGGCAGCGGGAACTGGTTCGAGCAGCAGTGGTACACGCTGACCCATCTCGGCGGAACGAGCCTGCCGACCCTCGCGTTCGCGATCGGCACCCTGGCGCTGATCCTGGGATTCAGGAGGTTCGCACGGGCGGTGCCGGGCGCCATCGTGGCCGTGGTGCTGTCGATCATCGTGTCGGCGTCGCTGCAGATGTCCACTCACGGGGTGGCGGTCGTCGGGACCGTTCAGGGTGGCTTCCCGCCGATCGGGCTGCCCCAGGGCGTCGGCTGGTCCGACATCCCCGTTCTCGCAGGGGTTGCCTTCTCATGCTTCGTGCTCATCATCGCCCAGAGCGCGGCCACGTCGCGGAGCTTCGCGTCGCGGCACGGCGAGCAAGTCGACGTCAACCAGGACCTCGTCGGGCTGAGCGGCGCGAACGTCGCGGCGGGCCTCACCGGCACCTTCGTCGTCAACGGGAGCCCCACCAAGACCCAGATCCTCGACGGCCAGCACGGCAAGTCGCAGGTCGCCAACATGACGATGGCGGTCGTCGTCCTCGTAGTCCTGCTCTTCCTCACCGGTGCCCTCACCGACATGCCCAAAGCGGTGCTGGGGGCCATCGTCTTCCTCATCGGCGTCGACCTCGTCGACGTAGCCGGTCTCCGCCGCGTCTGGGCCGCCCGACGCAGCGAGTTCTACGTTGCGGTCATCACCGCCGTCACCGTCTTCGCCGTCGGCGTGGAGCAGGGCATCGTCCTCGCCGTCGTGCTGTCTCTCGTCGAGATGGTCCGGCGCCAGTACCGGCCCCACCAGTTCGTGGTCAGTGTCACCCGGGACGGCAAGGAGACGTATGCGCGCGCCGAGCCCGGCATGCAGAGCTCACCCGGCCTCCTCGTGTTCCGCTTCGACGCGGATCTGTTCTACGCCAACGCGAACCAGTTCTCCGAGAACGTGCAGAAGCTCATCTCGAGTGCGCCCGATCCGGTGTGGTGGTTGATCCTGGACTGCTCGTCGATCCCGGACGTCGACTTCTCCGCCGGGGCCGCCCTCAGGGACCTGGTGAAGTTCGTCCAGACCCGCGGCGCGACCTTCGCCCTGGCCGCGGCGGACCCGAACCTGCGCGCGACCTTGTCGACCCTCGGCGTGCTGGACGAGCTCCCGGCGAATGTCGTCTTCGACTCCGTGGAGGATGCCGTGGACGCCTTCCGCTCGGCCAGGGGCGCGGAGGCGGCCGGGTGACCGCCTCGGGGGCAGCCGTCCCCGGATCAGGCGGGAGCCCCTCCCCCGTGACGACCGTCTCCGTCCCCACTGCCGTCCCCACTGCTGTCCCCACTGCCGTCCCCGTGGCCACGGCGGCCGGGAGCTGACACGGCAGCGGCGATGCTCGCCACCGCGATGACTCCCACCGCGAGCGCGAGCGGGGTGCGGTCGGACTCGTGCAGCGACCACGCCACGGGCAGCAGGAGCGCGTTCCAGAGCACCGTGGGGGTCCGCGGCCAGTCCGCCGCACGCGCCCAGCCCCGAGCCAGGGCGAGCAGTCCGAGGCCGAAGACGAGGATGAGCACGCCGGAGGTGGCTGCACGGGCCAGGTCGTCTGTGGCGCCCGTCACCATCTCGTAGACGTAGAAGAGGGCGAAGCCCAGGACGGCCACGGCCTCGACCAGCGTGAGCAGCCCTGCCGCACGGTGGGATCCGCGCACGGTGCTTGCCGGGGACGTCGATTCGGTCACGTCCTCAGCCTATCGATCGCGCCGCGAGGGGCGTCTGGGCCGGGGTTCGGCGCCACCCGCGGCCCTGAGGTATGGAACTGGGAGCCGACTGCCGATAGACTCAATCCTTGGTGTGATCCGCGGCCTAGGCGTTGAACACGGACATGGTTGCTGGTCACACTGGATCATGGCCCGCAACGCGTACGGAACATCTTCGTGCGCGTTTCCGTTGGTCAGGGAGTCATCCCCTGTGACCTGACGACACCATGACTTGGCTCCGACAACGACGCTGGCGCCCCGAGCACATGCACCGCGACCGACACCCGGACGTCGGTGCCGAACCGACATACATGAAGGAGCACGCCACATGGATTGGCGCGACCGCGCTGCCTGCCTGGAGGCCGATCCGGAGCTGTTCTTCCCCATCGGGAACACCGGCCCGGCCATCCTGCAGATCGAGGAGGCGAAGGCTGTGTGCCGGACCTGTTCGGTCATCGACACCTGCCTCAAGTGGGCCCTCGAGACCGGCCAGGATGCCGGCGTGTGGGGCGGCCTCTCCGAGGACGAACGCCGAGCCCTGAAGCGCCGCAACGCGCGGGCCCGTCGCGCCGGCTGAGCCCCTAACGAGGCCCCAGAGGCCCCGCTCGACCACCGTCCGCGAGCCCGGTGACCGTCACGGTCGCCGGGCTTTTGGGTGCCCGCGTATGCCGTCTGGTTGCCCTTGGGTGGGGGCCGTCCGGCACCGCGTCAGCTGATGGGGCGCAGTCGCGCGGTGAACCGGGCCCGGGTGCCGTGCGGGACGACGGGCTCCCACGTGATGCGGCCCTGGAGGTCGCCGACGAGCGACTGGACGATCTGGGTCCCCAGTCCCGAGCCCGGCCGGCGGGCCGGGTCGATGCCCTTGCCGTCGTCCTCGACCGAGACGACGACCGTCGGCTGACCCCGGTCGTCCGCCGCGCGCTCGATGCCGATCCGGACCTCTCCCCCGGCGGCGCCGAGACCGTGCTCGATGGCGTTCTGGACGAGCTCGCTCATGATCATCGCGAGAGACGTCGCGTCCTCGGCCCGCAGCCTCCCGAACGAGCCCTGCGTGACGGTGTGGACCGGGGCCCCGTTGGCCGAGACCTCGACGACGGCATTGAGCCCACGCTGTGCGATCGTGTCGAAGTCGACGGTCTCGTCGAAGCCCTGGCTCAGCTGGTCGTGGACCATGGCGATCGTCCCGACCCGGCGCTCGGCCTCGGCGAGCGCAGCCTTGGCCTCGCCGTCGGGAAGCCGACGTGACTGCAGGCGCAGCAGGGCAGCCACCGACTGGAGGTTGTTCTTGACGCGGTGGTGGATCTCGCGGATCGTCGCGTCCTTGGTCAGGAGCTCGCGCTCACGACGCCGCAGCTCGCCGACGTCACGCAGCAGCACGATGGCGCCGAACCGCTGGCCGGCCTCCGTGAGGGGGATCGCCCGCATCGAGACGGTGGTCCCGGCTGCGACGACCTCGGTGCGCCAGGGTTGGCGACCGGTCACGACGAGCGGCAGCCCCTCGTCGACCGGGAAGGACTCGCGGAGGTTGTCGGTGACGATCTGCGCCAGGCTCGCCCCCACCACCTCACCGAGGTGCCCGAGGCGGTGGAGGGCCGAGACGGCATTCGGGCTCGCGTACGTCACGATCCCGTCGACATCGAGGCGGATGACGCCGTCACCGACGCGCGGCGCACCACGGCGCAGACCCGTCGGGGCTCCCCCGTGCGGGTACTCCCCCCCCGTCACCATCCGGCAGAGGGCATCGGCCGTGGCGAGGTAGGTCAGCTCCAGACGACTCGGCGTGCGGGTTGTCCACAGGTTGGTGTGACGCGTCATCACCGCGACGACGTGGCCACCGCGAACCACCGGGATGTACTCCTCGCGAACCGCCTGGTCCGGGCCCTGCTCATGGGGCACGACGACCTGACGCACGCGCAGGATGCGCTGCTCGGCGGCGGCCTCGTCGAGCAGGTCGCGCGTGCGCCCGGGATCCGCCACCCGGCCGACCTGGTCGTCGACGAAGACGAGCTGGCCGGTCGTCGGGCGGACGTGGGCGACGGCTTCCCATTGCTCGCTGGTGGACCGGACCCACAGGACGAGGTCGGCGAACGAGAGGTCGGCGACGAGCTGCCAGTCACCGACGAGCAGGTGCAGCCACTCCACGTCGTGGTCGGGCAGGGTCGTGCGCCCGCGGAGGAGCTCGCTCAGGGTTGCCACGCCTCGAGCCTAGTGAGCCACACCGCGGCGTCCGGCCCGCACCCCGGGCCGGACGGCGGGTGGACGTCTAGGCCGACTTCTTGGGCGCCGCCTTCTTCGATGGCGCCTTCTTGGTTGCCACCTTCGTGGTCGCCTTCCGGGGCGCCGCCTTCCGGGTTGCCGACTTCGCGGCCGCAGCCTTCGTCGGCGTCCCGGCCGTGGCCGGCGCCTTCTTCTTCGCGGCGGCCTTCGTCATGGGAGCCTCGTCGCCGGTGGCCGATGCCACCTCGACCGGGGACGCCAGGCCGGAGGCCGCCGGCTTCGTCACGGTACGCAGCGTGCGCAGGGCGACCGAGAGTGCGGCGATGCCGGCGTGGCTCATCCGCTCGATCCCCCCGAGCGCCCCCTTCGCCCGACCGAGCGCGTCGGCGTTGAGGTCGGACCACTCGGCGAGCCGGGTCGCGGCGTCGTGGCGTGCGTTGCTGACCTCGAGCACCGAGCGCGTCAGGGTCTCGAGCACCGCATAGAGGTCGTCGCGCAGCGCGCCGCGGGCCATGGCGTCCCACCGGTCGTCGCGGGGCAGCATCGTGACCCGCGTCAGCATCGCATCGATCGAGAACGTCTCGGAGGTCAGGAAGTAGACCCCGACGACGTCGTCGAGCTTCTCCCCCGTGTCCTCCGCGATCTCGATGCAGTCGAGCAAGGAGTAGAGGTCGAGCAGGGACGCCGCCCCGAGCGACAGCTCCTCGGGGACACCCTTGCCCTCGAGCTCTCGGGCACGGCGCTGCAGACGGGTCCGCTCGCTGCCCTGGAGCAGCTCACCGATGCGACCGGAGAACGCCTCGATGCCGGGGCGGAAGCGCGCCACCTCTGCCGCGATGTCGAGCGAGGCGGGACGTGAAGTGAGGAACCAGCGCACCGAGCGGTCGATGAGCCGACGGAACTCCAGGTAGAGCGCCGTCTGCGCCGCGGTGCTGACGACGTTGTCGGTGGCCTCCACGCGGCGCACGAAGCCGGCGAGGTCGAACACCTCACGACAGACGACGTACGCGCGGGCGACCTGTTCGGGGGACGCGCCCGTCTCCTCGCCGGCCCGGTATGCGAAGGTGATGCCGCCACGGTTGACCATCGAGTTCGCCACGGCGTTGGTGATGATCTCCCGACGCAGCGGGTGCGCCGCGATCTCGGCGGCGTACTTGGTGCGCAACGGCTTCGGGAAGTACTCGGCCAGTGTCGCCGCGAACCAGGGGTCGTCGGGCAGCGACGTCGTGATGAGCTGGTTCTTGAGGAAGAGCTTCGCGTAGGCGACGAGCACCGAGAACTCCGGCGAGGTCAGCCCGAGTCCTTCCTTCTGACGGCGCGCGATCTCGGCGTCGCTCGGAAGGAACTCGAGCGAGCGGTCGAGGTCACCCTCAGCCTCGAGGAACTGGATGAGCCGCTCGTGGACGCCGAGCATCCCGTGCTGCTGCGCGCGCGCGTTGCCGAGCAGGACGTTCTGCTCGTAGTTGTCGCGCAGCACCTGCTCGGCGACCTCGTCGGTCATCGAGGCGAGGAGGGCGTTGCGGCGCTTCGTCGTCAACTCGCCCGAGCGGGTCAGCTCGGTGAGCAGGATCTTGATGTTGACCTCGTGGTCGGAGGTGTCGACGCCGGCGCTGTTGTCGATGGCGTCGGTGTTGATGCGCACGCCCGCGAGCGCCGCCTCGATCCGGCCGAGCTGGCTCGCCCCGAGGTTGCCGCCCTCGCCGACGACCTTGCAGCGCAGGTCCCTGCCGTTGACGCGGATGGAGTCGTTGGCGCGGTCGCCGATCTCGGAGTTGGTCTCGCCGGCGGCCTTGACGTAGGTGCCGATGCCGCCGTTCCAGAGCAGGTCGACCGGGGCGAGGAGGATCGCCTTCATCAGGTCGGCAGGCGTCATCGACTTCGTGCCGGCGCGCAGGCCGAGGGCCGCGACCATCTGGGGGCTGACGGGGACGGACTTGGCCGACCGCGGGAAGATGCCACCGCCCTGGCTGATGAGCGTCTCGTCGTAGTCGGCCCAGGACGACCCCGGCAGGTCGAACATCCGCCGGCGCTCGGCATACGACGTGGCAGCGTCGGGGGTGGGGTCGACGAAGATGTGGCGGTGGTCGAAGGCCGCGACGAGGCGGATGTGCTCGGACAGGAGCATGCCATTGCCGAAGACGTCGCCGCTCATGTCCCCGACGCCGACGACCGTGAACTCCTGGGTCTGCGTGTCGAGACCGAGCTCGCGGAAGTGGCGCTTGACCGACTCCCAGGCGCCGCGGGCGGTGATGCCCATGCCCTTGTGGTCGTAGCCGGCCGAGCCGCCGGACGCGAAGGCGTCGTCGAGCCAGAAGCCGTAGTCGCTCGACAGGCCGTTGGCGATGTCGGAGAACTTCGCCGTGCCCTTGTCCGCGGCGACGACGAGGTACGTGTCGTCCTCGTCGTGGCGCACGACCCGGTTGGGCGGGACGGCGTGGCCCGACACGAGGTTGTCGGTGAGGTCGAGGAGCCCGGAGATGAAGAGCTTGTAGGACGCGATGCCCTCGTCCATCCAGGCGGCGCGGTCGACGGCCGGGTCGGGCAGCTGCTTGGCGTAGAAGCCGCCCTTGCTGCCCGTCGGCACGATGACGGCGTTCTTGACCATCTGGGCCTTGACGAGCCCGAGGACCTCGGTGCGGAAGTCCTCGCGCCGGTCGGACCAGCGCAGGCCACCGCGGGCGACCTTGCCGAACCGAAGGTGCACGCCCTCGACGCGGGGGCTGTAGACCCAGATCTCGTACATCGGTCGCGGCGCCGGCAGGTCGGGCACCTTCTTGGGGTTGAGCTTGAGCGAGACGTACGCCTTGTCGTGGCCGTTCTCGTCGGGCTGGTAGAAGTTCGTGCGCAGGCTCGCCTGGATGACGCCGAGCAGCCCTCGGACGATGCGGTCGTGGTCCAAACTCGCGACGTCGTCGAGCGCCTCCTTGAGGCCCGTGACGATGTGCTTCTGGCGCGACGCTCGCTTGTCGCGGCCCGCGGCGGTGTCGGGGAACGCGTCGGGGTCGAAGCGCGCCTCGAAGAGCTCGACGAGGCTGCGGGCGATCCCGGTGTTGGCGGCGAGGGCCGACTCGACGTAGTCCTGCGAGAAGGTCGAGCCGGTCTGGCGGAGGTACTTCGCGACGGTGCGCAGGATGACGACCTGGCGCCAGGTGAGCCCGGCCGCGAGCACGAGGGCGTTGAAGCCGTCGGACTCGGCACGGCCGTCCCAGACTGCGCGGAAGGCCTCCTCGAAGCGCTCACGGACGTCGCTCGCGAGGGCAGCGTCACCGGAGCCCCACGTCTGCGCGTCGGCACACAGGCCGAAGTCGAAGATGTGCAGGGTGCGACCGTCGGGACCGGGCACCTCGTAGGGGCGTTCGTCGGTGACCTCGACGCCGAGGTGCGTGAAGAGGGGCAGCACCTGGGTCAGTGACAGGTCGGCGCGTCGGTAGAGCTTGAAGCGCCGCTCGCGCGGGTCGTCGGACGCGGGATCGTCGTAGAGGTGCAGCCCGGTCGTGCGGTCGCCCTCGCCCAGCGCGTCGATGCGGTCGAGGTCGTCGACCGCCGTCGCGATGTCGAAGTCCTCCTTGTACGCCTCGGGCAGGGCCTTCGCGTAGGCCGCCATCGTCCGCGCCGCTCCCTCGAGGCCCCGCGCCTCGCCGAGCGCGTCGGAGAGGTCCTCGTCCCAGGTGCGGGTCGCGTCGATGACGCGCTGCTCGAGGGCCGCCTCGTCCACGTCGGGGATGTCGGCGCCCGTCGGCATACGCACGACGAAGTGCAGGCGGGCGAGCGTGGACTCGCTGACGCGCGTCGTGTTGTCGATGTTCTCGCCGCCGAAGGCCTCGAGCAGGATGGCCTCGATGCGCAGCCGCACGGTCGTGTTGTAGCGGTCGCGCGGGAGGTAGACGAGGCACGAGACGAAACGGCCGAACTCGTCGCGGCGCAGGAAGAGCTTGGTCTTGCGGCGCTCCTGCAGGTGCAGCACGCTCGTCGCGATCTCGGCGAGCTGCGCCGAGCTCGTCTGGAAGAGCTCGTCGCGCGGGTAGGTCTCGAGGATCTGGAGGATGTCCTTGCCCGAGTGGCTGTCGGCGCTGAGGCCGGTCAGGCGGAGCACCTCCTGGGCGCGCACGTCGAGCAGCGGGATGTCGTGGATCGTGTCGTTGTAGGCCGCCGAGGCGTAGAGGCCGAGGAAGCGCTGCTCGCCCACGCACTCACCGCGGGCGTCGAACCGCTTGATCGAGATGTAGTCGAGGTAGACGTCGCGGTGGACCGTCGCGCGCGAGTTGGCCTTGGTGATGATGAGGATGGTGGAGTCGCGAGCGGCCCGGCTGGCAGCCGGCGTGAGCACCAGTCCCTTTCCGGCAGAAGGCCGGTCGTAGCGCAGCAGGCCGAGCCCCGTGCCGGGGACCTGTCGCGAGACGTCCTTGCCGTCCTCGTGCGTGAGGGAGTACTCCCGGTAGCCGAGGAAGGTGAAGTTGTTGTGGGCGAGCCACTCGAGGAAGCGGCCGGCCTCCCGCGCATGGTGCGGGTCGGTGCCGGGCGGTGTCGCCGAACGCAGCTCGCTCGCGATGGTGAGCGCGTGGGCCCGCATCTTGGGCCAGTCCTCGACCGAGTCGCGGACGTTCTCGAGGACGTGGCGCACGTGGGCCTCGACATCGGGCAGCGCGTCGCCCGGCAGCCGGTCGATCTCGAGGTGCATCCAGGACTCGCGGACGAGCCCCACCGAGCTCGACTGGACCGTGGTGGACCCGTCGGTGACGACCGACCGGAGCGCTCCGGTGATGTCGCGGGCCACCGTCATCTGCGGGTGGACGATGAGGTGCACGCCCCGGTCGAAGCCGCCCAGGGCCGCCACGACGGAGTCGACGAGGAAGGGCATGTCGTCGACGACGATCTGCACGACGGAGTGGCTCGTCGACCACCCCTCGTCCTCGGCCGTCGGGTTGAAGACCCGCACGTTGAAGGTGCCGACCGGACGCTGCTGGGCGAAGGCACGATGCTCGGTGGCGATCGTCGCGAGCTCACGCGCCGGGCGAGCCAGCAGGTCCTCGGTCGCGACGAGACGGTAGTAGGCGCGGAGGAACTCCTCCATGTCGCCGGGGCCGTTCCCGCCGGATCGGCCCCGTCCCCGTCGAGGCGGAGGCGCCACGGCCGCGGCTGCGGCCTTCATGACGTCGATTCGAGACTGTTCGAGTGACGCTGACATGCGGTAGTCGGATTCCTCACCGTGCGGCCCGTGCGGCGACACGTCGCTGTGCCCCGCATCTCACGATGTGAGCCTATCCCCGACCGACCGTGCGCCAGAACCGGCCCGCCGGACACGGGGCCGGCTCCCGGTGGAGAACTCCGAGGTGACGGAGGGCACAGTCCCTAGAGTGGTGCCATGACCGAGGGGAGCCCGGCGGGCGCTGCGGACCCAGCGACCCTCCGGGCGCTGGTGACCGCCCGCTCCACGACGCGGACGATGTCCGACGACCTCCTGACGCACCTGCCCGACCTCGGCGACCTGCCCACGCAGCGTGCCCTCGACGCGTGGGTCGAGCAGGCGGCCGACACCCTGCGGGCCCTGTCGGAGGCGCTCGAGGAACGTCTCCTCGAGCTCGGATCGATGCGCAGCCACTCCGCGGACGACGACGGGTTCGTCTCGGGCACACGGGGATCGGCCACCCGGGCGGGTGGTCCGCGGTGAGCCTCTCGGCCGGGGACGCCGGGTCGACCTCGGCTCTCGGTGGCGCCCTGCGCACGCAAGCGGCCCGGCTGGCCGACCTCGTCGTCGACCTCGACGCGGCCGCGAGGCGCGTGGGACGCACCGGCTCGCCAGACCCCACCGGACGCGAGCGCGACCTCGTGACACGTGCCGCCACCGAGCTCGACCTCGTCGGAGCCCTGCTCCAGTCGTGGACCACCACCGCCGTGGAGTCGACAGCCCGTGTCCGCGCCCTCGAGCCGGCGCTCACGCGCTGCGACCTCGTCATCGACGGACAGCTCGTCGTCGAGCGCTCGGGCCCGAGCCGGGTCGAGCCCGCCGAGAGGCTGGCCGAACGCGAGCGCCTCCAGGAGCTGCTCAACCGCGTGACCGCCGGGCGCTCGCGCGAGCTCGCCCGGCTGCGCCGCGAGCTGGAGACGTCCGGAACGAGGCTGGCAGCCCTGTCTGACCGAGCCCGCTCCGGCCCCTGAGCGGACGCCGACCCGGCCGGCGGACACCTCCTGATCGTGCAGGTCGCGGTGCAATAGCGTGTCGGCCATGAAGATCTCCGAGACGATCACGTATGCCGCCCCGCCCGAGACCGTCTACGCCATGGTCACCGACCGTTCCTTCCAGGAGCGCAAGTGCGTCGAGGCCGGCGCGCAGCGCCACGAGGCCTCGGTCAGCCCCGCCGGCGACGGCGCCCGCGTCGTCACGAAGCGCGACCTGCCTGCCGACGACTTGCCGGACTTCGCGAAGTCCATCGTGGGCCCCAACCTGTCGGTGACGGAGACCTACGACTGGGGCGCAGCCACTGCCGACGGGTCGCGCTCGGGCAGCCTCACGGTCGAGGTGGCCGGCGCCCCGGTCGCCATGCGCGGGGCGGTCCGACTCGCGGCAGCGGGCAGCGGCACGCAGATCACCATCGACGGCGACCTCAAGGCCTCGATCCCGCTCTTCGGCGGCAAGGTCGAGAAGGCTGCGGCCCCGGCCGTCGTCGACGCGATCCGCAGCGAGCAGCGCACCGGTAACGCCTGGCTGTCCGAGCGGGCCTGACCCACGCGGCTGACCCACCGGGCCGCGCCCCTCGCGGCGCACGCCGACACGACGCTGGGCCCGCCTCCTGACGGAGACGGGCCCAGCGGCATACGCCCTCGGGGACTCAGCCCATGTGCGGGTAGGCGTGGTTGGTCGGCGGGACGAACGTCTCCTTGATGGAGCGGACACTCGTCCAGCGGAGCAGGTTCTGCGCGGCGCCGGCCTTGTCGTTGGTGCCGGAGGCACGGCCCCCACCGAAGGGCTGCTGGCCGACGACCGCACCGGTCGGCTTGTCGTTGATGTAGAAGTTGCCGGCGGCGAAGCGCAGGCGCTTCGTCGCGTCGGCGATGACCCGACGGTCCTGGGCGACGATGGAGCCGGTCAGACCGTAGGGCGCGAAGCGCTCCATCTGGTCGAGCACCGTGTCGTACTGCGCGTCGGGGAAGACGTGCACCGACAGGATCGGCCCGAAGTACTCGGTGCGGAACGACTCGTCCGCCGCGTCCTTGATCTCGAGGACGGTGGGGCGCACGAAGTAGCCGACGGAGTCGTCGTAGGTGCCGCCCGCGACGACGTCGATGCCACGGCTCGCATGCGCCCGGTCGATCGCGTCCTTGTGCTTGGCGAAGGCGCGGTCGTCGATGACCGCGCCCATGAAGTTCGACAGGTCGGTCACGTCCCCTTGCGTCAGGGAGTTGGTGATGTCGACGAGGTCGCCCTTGATCTGCTTCCAGACCGAGGCGGGCACGTAGGCACGCGAGGCGGCCGAGCACTTCTGGCCCTGGAACTCGAAGGCGCCGCGGATCATCGCGGTGCGCAGGACGGCCGGGTCGGCGCTCGGGTGGGCGAGGATGAAGTCCTTGCCGCCGGTCTCGCCGACGAGACGCGGGTAGGTGCGGTAGCGCTCGAGGTTCGTGCCCACCTCGTGCCACAGGTGCTTGAACGTCGGCGTCGAGCCGGTGAAGTGGATGCCGGCGAGGTCCTCGTCGGCGAGGGCGGCCTTGCTGACGTTGATGCCGTCGCCGGTCACCATGTTGATGACGCCGGGCGGCATGCCGGCCTCCTCGAGCAGCTCCATCGTCAGCTGGGCCGCGAGCTGCTGCGTCGGGCTCGGCTTCCACACGACGGTGTTGCCCATGAGGGCCGGGGCGGTCGGCAGGTTGCCGGCGATGGCGGTGAAGTTGAACGGCGTGATCGCGTAGACGAAGCCCTCGAGCGAGCGGTAGTCCGAGCGGTTCCAGATGCCCTTGGCGTTGAGCGGGGGCTGCTGCTCGAGGATCTGCCGGGCGAAGTGGACGTTGATCCGCCAGAAGTCGATGAGCTCGCACGCGGCGTCGATCTCGGCCTGGTAGGCCGTCTTGCTCTGGCCGAGCATCGTCGCTGCGTTGAGGCGGGCGCGCCACGGTCCCGAGAGCAGCTCGGCAGCCTTGAGCAGGATGGCGGCGCGGTCGTCGAAGGACAGCTCGCGCCACATCGGGGCGGCGGCCTTGGCCGCCTCGACGGCGGCGCGACCCTCCTTGACGGTGGCGTTGCGCATCGTGCCCAGCACCTTGCGGTGGGCGTGCGGCTGGCGGACCGCGATCCGGCGGCCGGTGCCGATGACACGCTCACCGTTGATCGTGTGCGGTAGCTCGGTCTGGGCCCCGCCCAGCTCGGCGAGGGCGACCTCGAGCGCGGCTCGCTCGGGCGAGCCCGGCGCGTAGTCGAGCACCGGCTCGTTGGCCGGGGCGGGCACGTGGGTCACGGCGTCCATCAAGTTCTCCTGCGGTTGGCACGGTGGTCGCCCGATGGGGGCGGGTGGGGTGGCTCCGCCTSGTGGGCGGAGCCACCCCATCGTTCCATGCCGACCGCAGTGCCCGTCAGTCCCGCTGACGCCGTCAGTGCAGGACCGGGATGCCCCAGGGGTAGCGGAAGGACTCACCGCGGTTGGCGGCCAGGGCGGCCCGGATGTGGAACCACAGCCCTGCCACGACGGCGACGATCCACACGATGATGGCGACCGGGATGAGGATCACGGTGAAGAACATGACCCAGCCGACGATGATGGCGGCCCAGACGGCCAGGTTGAAGTTGAAGGACCCTGCGGCGGCCTGGCGCACGAACGCGCTGCGGTCCTTGTAGATCGCCCAGATGAGCAGCGGGCCCACGAAGCTGAGCCAGCCCACGGAGATGACGGCGGCGACGATGGCGGCGAGGTGGCCGAGGATGGCCCACGTGCGTTCCTCGCTCGACGGTGTGAGGGACTGGCCGTACGGGTTCGGGATCGGTTGTGTCATGACGCCATCGTCGCGCGTCCGGGGTCTCCTGCGCTGCCGGGGAGCACCCTGATCCGACCCTGACCGGTCCCTGACCCCAGACGACCGGAGCCGAGGCGGGGCCAGGGGCGTGCCACGCCACGGGGCGGGGGGTCGTATGCCGCCTCGTGGGCCGTTCGTCAGGCGCGGGCGCCCACGGCGTCGTCGACCTGGAGCGAGCAGACGGGGCTGTCCGCGTCGGCGATGCCGAGCGCCGACAGGAGCGTGAGCGTCAGCTCGTGGTGACCACGCGCGCCGGGGTGGAACGTGTCGTCGAGCCACCCGCCGGGGGCGACGTCGTCACCGGACTCGGTCGCAGCGGCGTCCCACGCGGCGGCGTGGTCGACGACGAGGACACCGAGATCGCGGCCGACCTCGCGCACCGCCTCGGCGTAGAGGGCGACGAGGCCGGGCCCGCGACCACCGTCCTCGAGCACCGCCGGGGGCGTCTGGAGCACGACCGTGGCGCCGACGTCGCGCGAGCGCTGGACGATCTGGTCGAGGCGGTAACGGAAGCCCCGGACCCCGTCCTCACCGGCCAGCATGTCGTTGGTGCCGAACATCACGAAGACGACATCGGGCGCGAACCGTCCTGCGCGCCAATGGAACTCCGGCAGGAGGTCCTCGGTCGTCGCGCCGGACACGCCGGAGTTGACGACGGTGTCACCGCGTCGTCCGAGCTCACCGCGGACGCGCTCGGCGAAGTGCTCGACGTAGCCGCGGTGTCCGTGCGTGTGGGTGACCCCCTGCGTGATGCTGTCGCCGAGGAACACCCAGGTGACAGGCGGCCCCGAGAGGATCTCCCGGAGGCGGTCGGCATCGCGGGCGGCGTACTCGTCAGCGGTGAAGTCCATCCGCGCAACGTAACAAGGGATCGCCCGGCTGCGAGTCCCCTGGACCAGCACGTGGGACGGTCAGGCCGCCCCGGCGCGGTACCCGGCACCGCCGACGGCCTCGTCGGACCCTGCCTCTGACGTCAAGGGCTGCGGTCGATCCTCGCCATGGAGGCTCGGCTCCACGGGCAGTCGGTCGACGAACCGTGCCACCGCTCCCCCGACCGCGGCGTCGGCGAGCACCCGCCGATGACCCAGCCCGGTCGTCGACACCAGCTGGGCCCCCGGCCAGGACCTCCGCAGACGCCGGGACGGTCCGTGCGGCACCTCGCGGTCGAGCAGGTCGTGGACGATGAGCAGCTCCGGCCGCTCGTGCTCCGCGAGGGTGGACGCGATCGTCACGAGGTCGAGCTCGTCGGGGACGTAGCCGGTGCGGACACGGACGCGCTCGACCAGTCGTCGCATGGTCCGCTCCCCCAGGCCCAGCTCGCTCCTCAGCCTGGCAAGCAGGTCGGGTATGCCGCTCGGCGGGGCGACGAGCACGAGACGCTCGGCCGCGAGCCAGCCGTCGCGGATCGCCAGGAGCGCGCTCAGGGCGCCCATCGAGTGCGCGACGACGGCTCTCGCCGGGCCGAAGCGCGTCGCGACGGCGTCGAGCGACCGGCCGAGCTCGACAGCGTCACTCGAAGCCGGACCGTGGACGCCCGGGTCCGAGCGGCCGTGGCTGAGACCGTCGAAGGCGATCACCTGCATCCCGCGGTCGAGCAGTGGCCCGACGAGCGGCGTCAGCTGCTCGAGCGTCCCGCCCCAGCCGTGCACGAGGTAGACCACCGGTCCCTCGCCCCATGCCCATCCTCGGACAGCGCGGCCGCGGAGCCGAACGTCGAACGGCGATCCGAGCAACTCCCGGACAGCCACGCCAGCGCCGGGCACGAGGGCCCGGGTGCGCGCCGCGGGCAGACGGAACCAGCGATCCTCGGCCACACGCGCGACGACGCCGGGCGAGACGGGGTCCAGGGCTTGGAACGCCTTGCGGCTAAGAGTCCGAACGATCGTGCTTTTCTGTGATGAGAACCGTGCCATGACAACTCCTGCATCGGCGGTGGGCGGGTGGGGACTGGCTGGGTGAGCTTGGTGCACAGAGTGGGTGGCGACGGTCGATCCGCGCTCGAGGCCGTGGGTCAGGCCGACAGCGCGGCGGGGTGACAGTCGTCGACGAGCCGGTCGAACGCCCGGCGTGCACGCTCCTCGGCCGTGCCGTCGCGCATCAGCCGACGGGCGTGGTGGTGGGCGAGCACGATGCCCTCGAGCTCGTAGGCGAACTGCTCGGGGTCCACGTCGTCGCGGAAGTGACCTTCGCTCACAGCGGTGCCGACGATGAGGGTCAGGGACTCGAGCTTGTCGCGCTCGGCGCGGACGAGCGCGTCACGGACGGGGCCCTCCTGGTCGTCGAACTCACTTGCCGCGTCGACGAAGATGCACCCCCCGCCGAACGCGGTGGACTGCCATGTGATCCAGCGGTCGAAGAACGCACGGACCCGGGGCTCCCCCCGGGGCGCCGCCACCGTCGGCCGCAGGACGACGTCGGTGAACTTGTCACGGGCGTGCTGGAGCACCTGCACCTGCAACGCCTCCTTCGAGGCGAAGTGGGCGTAGAGGCCGCTCTTGCTCAGCTTCGTCGCCGCGGCCAGGGTGCCGATCGTCAGACCACCGAGCCCGACGAGCGAGGCGAGCTCGGTCGCCTCGTCGAGGATCGCGACCTTCGTGCTCTCGCCCTTGCCCATGTCGACCATAAAAGCACGATCGTTCGGTCGTGACAAGAGTCGGACAAGGCAGGCGCCCGTCAGGCCCCGTCCGCGTGCCACGACCGCAGCGTCTTCGACCACACGGCGACGCTGTCGGGCACCAGGGTCTCGGCCTCCTCGTCGAGGCGCCGCACGAGCTCTTCGAGCGTGACCCACTCGCCCCACGACACCTCCTCGGGCTGCCACCGGATCGGCCCCTCCCACGTGACGACGAAGCGCACCGCTCGGTAGCTCGTGTGCTCGTCGGCGTAGTCCGCCACACCGAGCGGCTCGAGCGGGACCCCGACGACGCCGAGCTCCTCCTCGACCTCGCGCACCGCGCCGGCGGCGGGGTCCTCCCCCGCCAGGACGACGCCGCCGGCCGCGAAGTCGAGCAGACCCGGATAGACGTCCTTGGTCTCCGTTCGGCGGTGCAGGTAGATCCGGCCGAACGGGTCCCGCACGACGATCGACGACGCCGCGTGGCGCAGGTTGCGGGCCCGCATGACCGACCGCGGTGCCGACCCCACCACCTCGCCGGCCTCGTCGTAGAGGGCGACCACCTCGTCCGCGGCCATGTCGGGCCCGCTCTCAGCCGAAGAAGGATCGCACGTCGTCGAGCTCGGTCACGTCGTACCAGAGCAGCTCGTCGGCCTCCTCGTCGACGCCGCCGGTCACCTCGTCGTCGACGTGGAAGGAAGCCACCCGTGAGAGCGGCACCGGTGCGGTGAGCACGACCTTCGACACGGGCACGCCGTCGCTCGGCGACACCCACGAGGGATCGGCGTCCGCGGCCGCGACGACCCGGCGGTCGGAGCGCGCCGACCGCAGGCGGACCGCAGCCTCGACGGCATCGCTGAAGGCGGCGTACTCGAGGTCCTCGACGTCGAGGCCCGGCGCGGCCTTCTCGAGCCCCGACGTCACGGCATACGCGGTGCGTGGGGTGCCGGGACCGGCAGCGAGCGACCCCGTGGTGGCGAGCTCGTCCAGGCCCGTGCGACCCAGCGGCACGTAGACGCGCACGACCGGCATCAGGATTCCCTCCCGCTGGCCAGCTCGGCGAGCGACTCGACGATGCACTGGCCGAGGACGTCGACGTCGGGCATCGCGTCGCGGTCGGCGTTGAGGCCGAAGTAGACGCCCCCGTTGTAGGACGTGATGCCGATGGAGAGTGCCTGCCCCTTGGCCAGCGGCGTGACGGGATAGGTCGAGATCATCTCGGCGTCGCCGGCGTAGAGCGGGGTCTGCGGGCCGGGCACGTTGGTGATCATGACGTTGTAGAGCCGGCGCGACATCGCCGAGCCGAGCCGGGCGCCGAGGGCGTGCAGGGTCGGCGGCGCGAACCCGGCGAGGTTGGCCAGCGACGTGGCACCGACGGCCTGGCCGCCCTCCATCTGCTGTCGCATGGCAAAGGCGATCTGGTGCAGCCGCATCGAGGCCCCCGGCTCACCGACGGGGAGGTTGACGACGCACGCCATCACCTGGTTGGCGTACATCCCCGCGGGGTCGTCGCCGTAGATGCTCACGGGCACCATGGCGCGCACCGAGGTGTGCGGGCTCACGGGCTCGCCACGGCCGAGCAGCCACGTGCGGAAGCCGCCGGCGATCGTCGCGAGGACGACGTCGTTGATCGTCACGTCCTCGGCGTACGCCCCGCGGGCCAGGCGCTTGCGGACGAGGCGGTAGTCGTCGAGGTCGGTCGCGATCATGACCCACCGGCGGGCCGAGCCGATCTCGGCGTTGAGGGGCGAGTCGGGAGCCGGGCGGGCGGCCGTGCGCGCCACCGTGGAGAGCACCTGACCGGCGGACTCCGCGGCACGCAACCCGACGTTGAGGGCGTCGTTGAGTCCTCCACGGACCAGGTCGAGGACCTGGGTCGGACGCCGCACCGCGTCGACGACGGCGCCCGTGAGCAGCTCGACGGGTGACGGCGCCCGGCTCGGCTCCCACGGCGCCACGACGTCGTCGAGGTCCTCACCCTTGACGGCGTCGACGATGACGTGGGCGATGTCCAGGGCGTTGACGCCGTCGATGAGGGCGTGGTGCGTCTTGGTGACGATCGCGAACCGGCCGTCGTGCAGGCCCTCGACGAGGTAGACCTCCCACAGCGGACGGGTGCGGTCGAGCTTGCGCGGCTGGACCCGGGCGACGAAGTCCTGCAGCTGCCGGTCGCTGCCCGGACGCGGCAGGCCCGCCCGGCGCACGTGGTAGCCCAGGTCGAATGCCTCGTCGTCGACCCACACCGGGTTGGCGATGCGGCCCGGGACGTCGAGGACCTTCTGCCGGAAGCGCGGGATCGCCCCGATGCGGCTCTCGATGATCCGGACGAGCTGGTCGTAGTCGAAGCCTTCGCGCGGCGGCTGGAACACCATGACCGACCCGACGTGCATCGCCGTGGTCGACTCCTCGAGGTAGAGGAACGACGCGTCGAGCGAGGTCAGGCGGTCAGACATGGTCACACTCTGCCAGACCGCCCTGCCTAGGATCGGGGCCATGCGTGCGTTTCGTGCCGTTCCGTATGCCGCGTGCGCCCTCGCCCTCGCCGGCGCGGGCGCCTGCTCCTCCGCCGCCCCGCAAGCAGGGCCCGGTGGCGCCTCCGGCGTCACCTCGACCGGCAGCGTCAAGCGCCTCGCGGTGACGATCACGGGGACGACCGTGACACCTGCCCCGGCGCAGGTCGACCTCCCGCTCGGCTCGACGCTCGAGCTCGTCGTGACGAGCGACCACGGCGACGAGCTGCACGCCCACGGTTTCGACGTCGAGGAGTCCCTCAAGGCCGGCGTGCCGACGACGTTGAGGCTGACCGGCAAGGAGGCCGGCTCCTACGAGATCGAGACGCACGACCCGGCCCTGACGCTGCTCACGGTCGCCGTCCGCTGACCGTGGCCCTCCTCGCTCCTGCGGTCGCCCCGGCCCACGGCGTCGGCAGCCGCAGCGACCTGCCGCTGCCGTTCACGGCCCTCGTCATCGCGGCCGTCGCGGCCCTGGTCATCTCGTTCGTCGCCATCGGCACGCTGTGGCGCGAGCCGCGTCTGCGCGACACCGACGGCTGGCTGCTGCCGGACCCGATCGCCGCCGTGCTCGACTCACACTGGCTCCGCGTCGTGGCCCGCACGCTCGCGGCCGTCCTCACCGTGTGGACGCTCGCCGCGCTCGTCCTCGGCCCCGACTCGGCGCGCAACCCGGTGCCGCACGTCGTCTACGTGTGGCTCTGGGTCGGTCTCGCCTTCTCCTCGATGCTCCTCGGGCCCGTGTGGCGCGTCATCAACCCGCTTCGGGCGCTGCACGCCGGCCTGCTCCGGCTCGCCCGCGTCCCACCGGACATCGCGGCGCTGCGCTACCGCTGGGGCCTGTGGCCGGCCGCGGTCGGGCTCGGCACCTTCACGTGGGTCGAGCTCGTCGCCGAGGAGAACACGTCCCTGGGCTTCCTCCAGTTCCTCGTGGCCGGCTTCTTCGCCGTGTCGCTGCTCGGTGCCGCCGTCTTCGGCCGCACGTGGTTCGACCAGGCCGACCCCTTCGAGGTGTGGTCCCGCCTGCTCGGCCTGCTCTCGCCCCTCGGGCGGCGTCGCGACGGCCGGTGGGTGCTTCGCACTCCGCTGCACGGCGTCAACGGCCTGCGAGGCCAGCGTGGGCTCGTGCCCACGGTTGCCGTCATGCTCGGCGGCACGGCATACGACGGCTTCTCGGCGAACCTGTCATGGGCGACCTTCGTGCAGACCTCGCCCATCCCCTCGTCGCTGCTCAAGACGGCGACGCTGCTCGCCTTCTTCGGGCTGGTGGCCGGGACGCTGTGGATGGCCTCGGCGGTGTCCGTCCGACTCTCCGGCGAGCCCTTCTCCCACTCCTTCTCCTTCGTCAGCGACATCGCGCCGTCGCTGATCCCGATCGCCGGGGGTTACCTCGTCGCGCACTACTGGTCGCTGTGGGTCTACCAGGGCCAGTACGCGTGGCGCCTGTTGACCGACCCGCTCGGAACCGGCGCGGACCTGCTCGGCACCGCCGACCTCGCCCCGAGCGACCTGCTCATCCAGCCGACACTCGTCGCGACGATCCAGGCGGTGAGCATCGTCCTCGGTCACCTCCTGGGCGTCCTCGCCGCCCACGAGCGCGCGATCACGGTGCTCGACCGCCGCGCCGCCGTGGTCGGTCAGGTGCCGGTCATGGCCGTCATGATCGTCTACACCCTGGGCGGCCTGACGATCCTCTTCTCCCCCTGACCCCGACGTCGCGCTCAGGCTCCGACGTCGCTCTCAGGCCCCGGCGACGGCCGAGGACCCGCGACGCGAGAGTCTGCGGCCCCGCCGTTCGCGGCGGTCACGGCCCTGCCCGGCAGGGACGGTCCACGGGAGCAGCGCGGTGGCGAGGCCGGCGACGGCATCGATGACCGGGGAGTCAGGTGCGTGCTCGACGAGCGAGCGCCCGGCGAGGAGGGCCCCGTCGAGCGCTCCGGGATCGTCGGGCACGAAGCGCACCGAGGTCAGTCCGGCGAAGCGCAGGAGCGAGTCGGCGATGCGCGACTCCGGCCTGGACCCGACGGCGACGCTGCGGACCCGGTTGACGACCGGCGCCGGCTCTCCTGACGGGACGGTGCCGAGCTCCTGCAGGCCCCGGACGAATCGTTGGAGCGCCACCGGGTCGGCTCCACTGACGGCCACGACGTGGTCGGACGCCGCGAGGGAGGTCAGCGTCGCCTCGTTGCGGCGCGGAGCGACGGTGTCATAGCTCAGCTCCTCGTCGTCCTCGAGGCAGAAGCCGCAGTCGATCACGACGACCTGCACCAGCGACCGGCTCAGCTCGAGCACCCGCTCGAGGGCGGCCGCGCGGACCTCGGGCCAGCGCTCGGCCTTGGGCAGGCCGGTCAGCACCCGCAGGCCGGGGACGACCGTGGGCGCGATGCGCGAGAGGGCGGGCAGGTCGAGCAGACCCTGGTCGGCCGCGCGGCAGGCGGCGGCGATCCCGGGCGCCTCGTCGAGCAGCCCCAGGGTCTGCGCCACACAGCCGCCGTAGGTGTCCGCATCGATGAGCAGCACCTCGATGCCACGGCGCGCGACCTCCGCGGCCAGCGTCGTCGCGATCGTCGTGCGCCCGGGGGCGCCGGTGGGTCCCCACACGGCGACGACGGGCGCCCGGGCCGGGCCGCGACGTGAGCCCGCCGCAGGGCTCTCGCCGCCGACACCCTCTACGGGCCGGGCAGCATCGGCAGCCCCGTCGCCATCGCCGGGCGAGGGTCGGTCACCCGCACCGGCGGGGAGCCATCCCGGGCCGGGATCGGCAGCCTCGCGGCCGTCCCCAAGGGCCCGCAGGTCCCCCCGTGACCCGATTGCCCCCTTGGCGCCCGGCTCGGACGGCTCCGACGGTCCGGACGCCTGGAGCGCAGCCCCGAGCTCGTCGACGGCGCTGGGACCCTCCTCGAGAGACGTCGTCCACCGGCCGGCATCCGCGTCGACCGGCAGGGTGGTCGTCACGGTGAGCTGGCGCAACCTCCGCTCGGCGCCCTCGTCGTCGGCGGGGTGGACGCCGATGACGCGGATCCGGTTGGCCCGCAAGCGGTTCACGACAGCCAGGTCGAGCCCGCGCAGGTCGGAGGAGACGACGGCGGTGTCGCCCAGACCCGCCTCGGCCACCGACAACAGCTCGGAGACGTCGGCGCAGCGCCGGCTCACCGTCACCCCGCGCACACCCTCGAGGGTCGTGGCCACCGCCGACTCCCACTGGTGGCTGAGGGCGGTCAGGACCTCGGTCATGCTCCGCCGCCGACAGCCGCCCCCACCGCCGGCACCAGGGTGAGCTTCGCGTCGGCGTCCACCGCCTCGACGAGCGGCTGCACCTTGTCGGAGGGGACGTAGATCTGCACCGAGGTCATCGAGCCCGAGCCGAAGCCACCGGTGCTCGTCAGCACCGCCGCCACAGCAGCGGACTCGAGGACCTTCTTCGTGCGCGTCGTCGTGGCAGCGTCGCTCTGGGTCGACGTCTTCGGCGTGACGAAGACGTCGACGCGGCTGCCACGGGCCAGTCCCGTCGTCGACATGGCGTCGGCCCGCACGGTCACCCGCTGCACGTCGACGCTGTCGGCGCCACCGACGGCCGAGGCGGGCACCAGCTCGCCAGCACGCACGTCGCGGAGCATGAACGAGCCCGTCGGGGGCGGCGCGTCGGCGGCGAGGTAGCCGTTCATGCCGTCGGCGAGGCGCACGTCGGCACGGGCGAAGGACGCCTCCTCGACCTTGTCACCCGCAACGAGGTTGCTCGCGGCCACCCACACCGGCACCCGGTCGTCGGCGCTGGCGACGGCCTTGGCTCCGAGGGTCGCGGCGACGACGACGAGGAGCAGCCCCACGACGAGGCGGCTGTCCCGCCAGGACGGTCGCTGCAAGCGTTTGGCGCTGGGACTGGCCAGCTCGGTCATGGGACCCCCTGTGGTCCGTAGGCGGATGTGCGCCTCGATGCAGACACCGGGCGACGCGGCAACATCTTGCAGCACGTGGGGGCGAAACGCTCGTCGAGCGTGCACAGGTGGGGACAACGGGCGAGCCAGTTGCGGCGGGTCTCTAGGATGATGACGTCCGTCGACGAGGCGGTGACAGAGAAGGAGTCAAGGTGGCCCAGCGGTTCCTGCAGCTCGCCGAGGTGTCGGAGATCCTCAACATCTCCTCGGCGCAGGCCTACGCGCTGGTGCGTTCCGGGGAGCTGCCGGCCATCAAGATCGGCGGACGGGGCCAGTGGCGCGTCGAGGCCACCGAGCTCGAGAGCTACATCCAGCGGATGTATGCCGAGACGAAGTCCTTCGTACAGGCCCACCCCTTCGGCGGCACCGGCGAGGAGTGAGGTCGGGCCGGGTGCCCGGGCTGAACGGTCGTGCACCTAGAGACGGCGGACCGACCCGAGTGACCAGAACGGCACCAGGAGCCGGCCGGTGACGTTCGCCGTGCGCCGGACCTCGTCGGAGGCGTGCTCGGCGAGCTCGAGGTGGTCGGCGCCGACGACGTCGATGGTTCCGGTCACCCCCTGACCGTCGACGTCGGCCACCTCCACCACCGCCCGGTCCCTGCTGACGGCGCGCAGGGCCGCCCCCAGGCCGAACCGTCGGGCCACGACCGACGGAGTGCGCGCTCCCGGACCGACCCCGGACACGGCCCGGACCGCGGCGAGCGCCACCAGGACGGGGCGGCCCGGTGCGGTCTCGACGAGCGCCCAGTCGGGGCCCACGTCCACGAGGCAGCCGGCGACCACGCGTGCCGGCAGGCGCAGACCGACGTGTGCTGACCCGACGTTGGCGAGCAGGCGGGTGTGCACGTCGAGCAGCGCTCGCTCCCGCCGGGTGCGGTCGGCGACCTCTGCCTCGAGCTCACGGACGTCGTCGAGAGCCAGCTGCGCCTCGAGATCGTCGAAGAGTCGGTCCCACCGCATGCGCTCCACCCTCCCTCGCCGAAGCATCGGGCGCCACCCGATGTCCCTTCACCAAAACCATACTTGACCAAACGCAAGCAAACGACATTCAATGAAGGCATGTACAGGGGATCAGCATCAACCATCCGCGCCGGGTCGCGGCCAGCACGAGCCCGGCACGAACACCGCCGGCGCCGGCCGGGCGCGGGGGCCGGTCCGGGGACGACCTTCCGGGAGCTCGTGGGCGGCCTGGTCGGCGTCGGCGTCGCCGTCGCGGCCATGGCCCTGCTGATGACCGTCGTCCGACAGGGCGCGCCCCTCCCGGCGGCCGCCCGTCCTGACGACGTCCTGCTCCTGCTCCTCGGGTGGGTCGGTGTGCTGCTGGCAGCCTGGCTCGCGCTCGGCTCCCTGCTTGCGGTGGCCGCGCTGCTGCCCGGAGCCGCCGGGCGCGCGGCTGCGAGTGTCGGGGACCGCATCACGCCGCTGGCGGTGCGCAAGATCCTGGCCCTGACGCTGGGGGCCTCGGTCGGCTCACTGGCCCTGCCGCCGACTCCCGTGTCGGTCGCCGGATCCGGTCCGGTCGCCCGAACCACGGACCCCGGGGTCCCGGCGGGCGGCAGCGCGAGGCCGAACGACCTGGCGCCGGGGTTCGCACCGACCGAACCGACGCCCGGCTTCGCCCCGACGGTCGACCGAGGGCAGGGTGCCACCCCCGCGCCCTTCGTCGAGCCCGCAGTCCCCTCGACGCCTGCCGGCCCGGGCTACGTCCCGACGGCTCCTCCACCGGTCCACGACACCGACCTCCCCCGACTGCTGGCGCCGGCACCCAGACCGACGTCGGCGACCCACGACCTCGTAGCTGTTCGCCGCGGCGACTCCTTGTGGTCCATCGCGGCTCGACACCTGGGACCGGGCGCCACCGACACCGAGGTCGCCTGGGAGTGGCCACGGTGGTATGCCGCGAACCGTGCCGTCGTGGGCGACGACCCCGACCGGCTCACGCCGGGACAGCTGCTGCGACCGCCGCCGGCGACCTTCCCAGCGACCGCGGCGCTCCCCTCCGCGCCTGGCCTCGGGACGCCTGCCGGCACCCTCACGAGCGCGCCCGCCCAGCAAGGAGCCCCGCGATGACGCGAGCCACCGCGGCAACAGCCGCCCTGTCGACCACCCCCGCGCCGGCCGGCTTCACCGTGCGGCGCATCCCCCAGACCGCGCCACGGGTCATCAGCGCCGACGAGGCGTGGCACGGCGAACTGCCCTACGCCCAGGACGCCCTCGCCCTCGACTTCCTCGGCGCCCGCGACGACGAGGACTTCGGTCGCCAGCCCACCCGCTCGAGCCAGCTGCCCGAACCGGCGCCGCTGGTGGCTCGCCTCGCACAGGCCATCATCGAGGTGGTCTCGGGGCAGCGACCGGCGCCGCAGCTCATCCGGCACACCGCCCCGACCATCTACTCGGTCATCGCCCGCCAGGCCATGGTCGCGGGTCGCCGCCGGACCCCCGGACCACGACGACCTGCGATCGTGCGCCGAGTTCGGGTGTGCGAGCCCGCCGACGGGATCGTCGAGGCCTGCGCGGTCGTCGTCTCGCACGGCCGCGTCCGGGCCCTGGCACTCCGGCTCGAAGGCCTCGACGGCCGCTGGCTCGTCACCGCCCTCACGATCGGCTGACCGTGGCGCCGAGGCCGGGGCGCGCCATCCCGTGGTGTCGGCGGCCCACCCGGCATACGCTCCCTGTCGGACACGAACGGCGGCCCGGGCACCCTGTAGGTGCCCGGGCCGTCTGCCCCGCGCTGTGCGGGAAGAACGTGGATCAGCGGCGCTTGCGCTTGACCTTCTTGCCGCGGCGGTCGGCCTTGCGCTCCACCGTCTGCTGGTCGCCGGACTCCACCGCCCGGCCGTCCTCGCCGGGGGCGGTGTACCGCAACCCACCGGAGCGCTGGCCGTCAGTGTCGAGGTCCACGCCGGACACGCGGACGCCAGACCCGAACGGTCGACGCCCGGCCGCCACGGCCTCGTCCTCCTCGCCGCCCGCCGCTGCGCCCGTCGTGTCGTCGGCCACGTGGGCGTGGTCGGCGAGGCCACCCACGAGGTCACCGACCGACATCGGCGCGGCGCCGACGGGAGCCGCCGCCGGCTCCGGGACCTGCACCTCGACCGAGAAGAGGTGGCTGACCGACTCCTCCTTGATCGCCTCCATCATCGCCTCGAAGAGCT
This sequence comes from Terrabacter sp. 01T434, assembly GCF_056398545.1. NCBI lineage: Bacteria > Bacillati > Actinomycetota > Actinomycetes > Micrococcales > Intrasporangiaceae > Terrabacter > Terrabacter sp. 01T434. The sequence goes on along the minus strand of NZ_JBFTPP010000001.1, from coordinate 583,240 downwards.
GGAAGCCCTCACGCTGGTACTCGATGAGGGGGTCACGCTGGGCCATGGCGCGCAGGCCGATGCCCTCCTGGAGGTAGTCCATCTCGTAGAGGTGCTCGCGCCACTTGCGGTCGAGGACCGACAGGACGACACGACGCTCGACCTCGCGCATCGTGCCCGAGCCGAGGGCCTCCTCGCGCTGGTCGTATGCACGGTGGGCGTCGGACATCAGCTGCTCGCGCAGGAGCTCGGCCGTGATGGCCTGCCGCCCGCCAGCCATGTCCTCGACCTCCTCGACGGTGAGCGAGACGGGGTAGACCTGGCGCATCGCGTCCCAGAGCTTCTCGAGGTCCCAGTCGGCGGCGAAGCCGTCGGCGGTCGCGGCGTCGACGTAGGAGCCGACGACGTCGTTGACGAACATGCGCAGCTGCTCGTGCAGGTCCTCGCCCATGAGCACGGCACGGCGCTCGTCGTAGATGACCTGGCGCTGGCGGTTCATGACGTCGTCGTACTTGAGGACGTTCTTGCGGATCTCGTAGTTCTGCGCCTCGACCGAGCCCTGGGCCTTCTGGATCGAGTTCGTCACCATCTTGCTCTCGATCGGCACGTGGTCCTCCATGCCGGCGGTCTGCATGAAGCGGTCGACGAGACCGGCGTTGAACAGGCGCATCAGGTCGTCGTTGAGCGAGAGGTAGAAGCGGGACTCCCCCGGGTCACCCTGACGACCGGAGCGGCCTCGCAGCTGGTTGTCGATACGGCGCGACTCGTGCCGCTCGGTGCCCAGGACGTAGAGCCCGCCCAGCTCGGTGACCTCCTCGTGCTCGGCCGCCACGTCGCGCTCGGCCTTGGCGAGCGCCTCGTCCCACGCGGCTTCGTACTCCTCCGGCGTCTCGTGCGGGTCGAGCCCGCGACGCTTTAGCTCCGCGACGGCCCGGAACTCGGAGTTGCCGCCGAGCATGATGTCGGTGCCGCGACCGGCCATGTTGGTCGCGACGGTCACGGCGCCCTTGCGACCGGCGTCGGCGACGATGGCGGCCTCGCGCTCGTGCTGCTTGGCGTTGAGCACCTCGTGCTTGATCCCGCGCTTCTTCAGCTGCTGGGAGAGGTACTCGCTCTTCTCGACCGACACGGTGCCGACGAGGACGGGCTGGCCGACGGCGTGCTTCTCCGCGATGTCGTCGACGACGGCGTCGTACTTGGCGACCTCGGTTCGGTAGACGAGGTCGGCCTGGTCCTTGCGGATCATCGGACGGTTCGTCGGGATCGGGATGACGCCGAGCTTGTAGATGGAGTTGAGCTCCGCCGCCTCGGTCTGGGCGGTGCCCGTCATTCCGGAGAGCTTGTCGTACATGCGGAAGTAGTTCTGCAGGGTGATCGTGGCGAGCGTCTGGTTCTCGTTCTTGATCTCGACGCCCTCCTTCGCCTCGATCGCCTGGTGCATGCCCTCGTTGTAGCGACGGCCGGGCAGCATGCGACCGGTGTGCTCGTCGACGATGAGGATCTCGCCGTTCATGACGACGTAGTCCTTGTCCTTCTTGAACAGCTCCTTGGCCTTGATGGAGTTGTTGAGGTAGCCGATGAGCGGCGTGTTGACCGTGTCGTAGAGGTTGTCGATGCCGAGGAGGTCCTCGACGCGTGCGATGCCGGACTCGAGGACGCCGACGGTGCGCTTCTTCTCGTCGACCTCGTAGTCGCCGCGTCCGTCCTCGCCGCGATTGAGGCGGGCCGCGATGCGGGCGAACTCGACGTACCACTTCGTCGCGAGGTCGGCCGGGCCGGAGATGATGAGCGGCGTGCGCGCCTCGTCGATGAGGATCGAGTCGACCTCGTCGACGATGCAGAAGTTGTGGCCGCGCTGGACGAGCTCGGCGGGGTCCCACGCCATGTTGTCGCGGAGGTAGTCGAAGCCGAACTCGTTGTTCGTGCCGTACGTGATGTCCTTGGCGTACTCGGCGCGCCGCTGCTCGGGCGTCATCTGGCTGAGGATGCAGCCGGTCTCCATGCCGAGGGCTCGGTGGACGCGGCCCATGAGCTCGGACTGGTACTCGGCGAGGAAGTCGTTGACCGTGATGACGTGGACGCCCTTGCCCGACAGGGCGTTGAGGTAGCTCGGGAGCGTCGCGACGAGGGTCTTGCCCTCACCGGTCTTCATCTCGGCGACGTTGCCCTGGTGCAACGCGGCGCCGCCCATGAGCTGCACGTCGAAGTGGCGCTTGCCCAGCGTGCGCTTGCTCGCCTCACGCACGGCGGCGAAGGCTTCCGGCAGGAGCATGTCGAGCGTCTCGCCGTTGTCGAGACGCTCGCGGAAACCCTTGGTCTCGTCGCGCAGCTCCTCGTCGGACAGCTTCTCGAAGTCGGCCTCGAGGGCGTTGACCTGCTTGGCGATGCCCTGGAGCTTCTTCAGGGTCCGGCCCTCGCCGGCGCGAAGCAGCTTCTCGATGACGGCCATCTGGTGATCTCACTCCCGACTGAACGTGTGGACGCGCCCGGTGGGCGGGCTCCATCGCCCGTGATGGGTCACGGGACCCGCCTAGGCTAGCCGCCTTGCGGACACAACGACCAACGCACCGGCGCGTGGTCCGGTTCCGATGCCGTTCGGACAGGGGTCTGGCGCCACCCGAGGGCGTATGCCGGGTGCTCGGGGCACGCTCAGCGGCTGACCATCGTCCCGGCGAGGTCGAGGGCGGCATCGCCGGCGAGGTCGACGCGGCCGAGTCCGAGCCAGCTCGCCATGGACTCGAGGTTGGCGAGCAGTGCCGGGCGCGCCTCGGCGGGCGCCTGGGGCTCCCACGTGACCCGATGGCATCGGAGCACGCCCGCGGCCCGGTCGGCCTTGAGGTCGCAGCGCGCCACGAGGGCGTCGCCGTGGAGGAAGGGCAGCACGTAGTAGCCGTGCACGCGCTTCTCGGCGGGGGTGTAGATCTCGATGCGGTAGTGGAAGTCCCAGAGCGCGCGGATGCGCTCGCGCTGCCAGACCAGCGAGTCGAAGGGGCTGAGCAGCGCCTCGGCGTGGACGCGTCGGGGCAGCCGGGCCTCCGCGTGCAGCCAGGCCGGCTTCCACCCGGGCACGGTGACCGGGATGAGCTCACCGTCTGCGACGAGGCGCGCGATGGCCGGGCGGGCGTCCTCGCGCCTGATCCGGAAGTAGTCGGCCAGGCAGAGCTCGGTGCCGACGCCGTGCGCCCGGGCCGCGATGCGGACGAGCTCGACGAAACGCTCCGGGTCGGCCTCCGCGCCGGGACGCTCGGTCCAGGCCTCACGCAGCGGCGGCGGCGCGGTGGTCGCGAGGGCGGCATACCGACGCTCGAACGCAGTGGTGCGCCCGACCGAGCTGATCTGCCCGGCCCAGAAGAGGTACTCGAGTGCCTGCTTGACCTCGGACCAGTTCCAGCCCCAGTGGTCGGTGCGGCGGGGCTGGTCGTGGGCGAGGGCGACCTCCACCTCACGTGCCGTCATCGGGCCGCGGGCCTCGACCTCGGCTCGGACCAGATCGACGTAGTCGGGGCGCTCCTCGAGGATGCGCCGCATCCCGCCCCAAGCCTTCTCGGCGGCGGCGCGCATCCGGAAGTCGAGCAGCGGCCAGGTCGAGGGCGGCACGAGACTCGCCTCGTGCGCCCAGTACTCGACGAGGCGACGGGGCGCCCGGTCACGGGCCCGGTCGAGCAGCGCCGTGTCGTAGGGCCCGAGCCGGGAGAAGAACGGGAGGTACTGGCTGCGGGCGAGCACGTTGACGCTGTCGATCTGCACGACACCGACCCGGTCGACGACGCGCTGGACGTGGCGCATCGTCGCGGCGAAGGGTGCGGGACGCGGGTCGAGGAAGCCCTGGGCGGCGATGGCGACGCGTCGGGCCTGCCCTCGCGTGAGGCTGCGGGTGGCGGCGCTCATTCGCCGGGGTCGATGAGCCGCTGGCGGACGGCATACATCGCTGCCTCCATGCGCGAGTGCATCTGGAGCTTGTCGAGGATGTTGCGGATGTGGTTGCGCACGGTGTTCTCGGAGATGAACAGCTCCCCCGCGATCTCCCGGTTGAGCCGGCCGCGGGCGACGAGCTTGAGGATCTCGAGCTCACGGTCGGTCAGGCGCGGCAGCTCCAGTCCGGACACCGGGGCCGGGGCGGTATCGCGCTGGCTGATCTGCTTGAACTCCTCGAGCAGCTTGGAGGCCATCGACGGCGAGAGCAGGGACTGGCCGTGGAAGACGCTGCGGATCCCGGCCGCGACCTCCTCGGGAGGCACGTCCTTGAGGAGGTAGCCGTTGGCCCCCGCGCGCACCGCCTCGAAGAGGTTCGCCTCGTCCTCGGAGCTCGTCAGCATCAGGATGCGGGCCGAGGGCACGCGCTGCTTGATGACCCGGCAGGCCTCGATGCCCCCGCGCTTGGGCATGCCGACGTCCATGACGATGACGTCGGGAACGATCTCCTCGGCCCGGTCGACCGCCTCCACCCCGTCCGCTGCCTCGCCGACGATCTCGATGCCCTCCTCGACCGCGAGGACGGTCTGCAGGCCCCTGCGGTAGAGCGCGTGGTCGTCGACGATGAGGACACGGATGACGTCGGTTGTCGGCGGGTTCACGCCCCCATCTTGGCGCACACCACCGTCACACCGCCCGTCGGATCCGCGTGGCCGCGACTCGGACGTGAAGACCGGTCGGGGCGCCCCCTCAAAAGGGGACGCCCCGACGTGTCGGCGTGCAGGGAGTCGCGGTTCAGCCCGTGGCCGCTACGTCGGCGTCCACGTCGGTCTCAAGATGCAGGACCCCGTAGCTCCAGCCGCGTCGCCGGTACACCACGCTCGGGCGGTCCGTGTCCGCGTCGTGGAAGAGGAAGAAGTCGTGCCCGACGAGCTCCATCTCGTTCACGGCGTCCTCGAGGGTCATGGGCGCTGCCGTGTGGATCTTCTCGCGGACCTCGATGGGCGAGTTGCCGAGTGCACCGAAACGCTCGAGGTCATCGACCCGGTCGTCGCGGGTGTCGGCGTCGGAGCCGGCCAGCGCCGTCCCGTCCGCCAGGGAGTCGATGCGGGCGGTCGCGTGCGCGACCGACTCCGGGATCCGTCGTCCGCGACTGACCTTGCGCTTGTCGTGCACCCGCCTGAGGCGGTCCATGAGCTTGTCGACAGCCATGTCGAGCGCGGCGAACTTGTCATCGAGACAAGCCTCCGCCCGGATCACAGGCCCCTTCGCATGGCACGTGATCTCGACCTTCTCGGACCCGCGGGCAACCCGCTCGTGGGTGACGACGACGTCGATGCGATGCACCTTGGGGGCGAGCGCGGGCACCTTGGCCAGTCGCTCGTCGAGCTGCTCACGGAATCGGTCGGGGATCTGGACGTGACGTCCAGTGACGACGATCTCCACGGTTCCTCCTTGATCGCGCACGTCTTCTTCGTGCGGTGCAGTGAGAGTGGTTTTGGGCCTCTGGTCACCTTGGACCGGGCCCACCGGTCATCCAGGCACCACCTCTTCCTGTTGATCTCGTCCCGGGTCGACGGCCGGACGGCCGCACCCCGTGGGACGGGGTCCATGACCCGACCCTACTTGCGCCGCGCGTCCACTGGAAGGCGTGCAACGCCCTCAGACCGGAACAATCCGCGCCGCACCCGCAGGGCCGGTCCACAGGTCGCGTCTTCAGCCACGAGTGCGCTGGGTGGCCGCCATCGAGGCACCCACGACAGGGCCCGAACCGGCGGCTCGCAGGGCTCTGGCGCCTTCGGCGAACGTCGCACCCGTCGTCACGACGTCATCGACCAGCAGGATTCGGCGTCCGCCGATCACGCTGTGCCACAACGGGATCACCGAGAGGGCGCCGGAGAGGTTGCCGCGCCGCTCAGCCGTTCCCAAGCCGGACTGGTCCTCCACCCGGCGCACGTGGCGGAGTGCCGGCGCCACTCTGAGGACCGGTCCGCCTCGATCCGTGAGCTCCGCGACGGCTGCGCGGCAGAGTGCGGCCATCGGCGTGTCGCCGCGCTCGCGCACGGCGCGTCGCGACGACGGTGCAGGGACGACGACGACCACTCCGTCGGCCCAGCCCGCGCCCCTGAGGGCGCCGTCCACGGACGCGGCGAGCAGGGGTGCCAGGACGGCTTCGAGGTCGCGCCGGCCCACGTCCTTCCATGCCGACACGGCAGCCCGGAGCGGGTCGGCGTAGATCCCCCAGGCGTGCACCGGCGGCATGCCGGCCGGTGCCGGGTGCGGCACGACCCAGGGGCCGCCGCCGTGCTCGACCACCGCAGCCCCCTGCACGGTCGCCCGGGCCGCACCCGGCTGCAGCAGGCCCCGGGCCGGTGCCTCGAAGGCCAATCCCGGCAGCGCCCGTTGGCACCGCGCGCACCAGTCCGCGCCGGGGCGGAGGCACCCGCCGCACTCACGGGGCAGGACGAGGTCGACGAGGGCGCTGCCCCTCAGCCGCGACAGGGCCCGCCCGACGCCGCTCCCGACGTCACGACGCCTCCGCGGATCGGTGGGTCCGGTCGCGCCACGCCCAGCCACGAGACCACCAGACAGCATCGGACGTGGAGACGTGAGACGGTTCGCAGGGTCTGGGGACGACGGCGTGTCGCCGCGGGGGGATGTGGACCCGGAACCGCAAGCCGCTGGATCGCTCTCTCTGGACCACGCCGCCCTGACCAACCAGGCCCGGGTCAGCCTCCCGGCACGAGCACGTCGCTGCCCCGCTCGATCTGCGGCCAGTTGGACCCGGCTCGCGCCAGCACGCGGTGGTCGCTCGTGACGATGAGGATGCCACGGGGTCCGCCGACGGTCGTGATGCTCACGGCGCCCGGGACCGCGTTGAGGCGACCGATCCCCGGAGCGGTCCCGTCGACGCCCGCACCGAGCGTGGCCAGCCAGGGGCGCACGGCGTCGCTCGCCCCCACCTGGCCGAGGACTGCGTAGTTCGCCGGGTCCAGCCACGTGACGTCCTGGATGCGGGTCAGCGACTGGGCCTGGCGCAGCGGCGGCGACAGGGCCTCGGGCTCGCTGTTCGTGGCCCGGACGATCCCGCTGAGGCCGAGCTGCGCGTCACCCCCCGAGCGGTCGGTGGTCACGACGAGCACGCGGGCGCCGTCCGCCGCGACGGCGAGCGCCGTGATGCGACGGTTGCCGAGCCACGGTGTCCTGATCGGCTTCGGCGCGGACTTGGGGTCGCTCGAGACGGAGTCGAGGACGTAGACGCGGTCGTTGCCCCGGTCGTCGGAACCGGCGATCCAGAGGTAGCCGTTCGCGTCGAACGTCGGTTGCGTCAGCGACGTGGCGAACGACGGGACCGGCCTGGTCGGCTCCGTGGCCCGCCAGATCGAGAGGTCGCGGCGGTCCGCCGACACGGCCGCGACCTGCTTGCCGTCGACGGAGAGCGCGAGACTGCCCCACGTGTCGGGGACACGGGCGATGTCCCCGTCCTTGGGTTTGAGGTCCGGTCGCTTCGACGCCTGCGTGTCGGGGACGTAGCGGGGGTCGAAGCGCCGGATGGCATCGCCGTCGCGCAGCAGGGCGGTGTCGAAGACCGCGGTGGCGGCGACGTCGTAGCCGAGGTCCGAGGCGGACTCCACCGACGTCACGCCACCCGGCAGCTCGAGCTGGGTGTTGTCGACAGCCAGCGACACCGACCCGACCGAGGCGACCTGGCCCAGCGTCTTCGTCAGCTGTGCCCACATCGCCGCGCGGGCGGCGGGGTCGGCGGAGAGCGCCTCGCTGCTGAGGTTGACCAAGGCCCTGCCGCCGGTGACCGGGACGGCGTTGACCGCCAGGCGCGTCCCCGTCGGCACCCCACTGGTGACCGCGCCAGCCAGGTGCGGGGGCACTGAGCTGAGCTGGGCGCGGGCCAGGGTCGTGGCCAGACGGGTCCCGATCGGGAACCAGCGCGGGTCCGGGACGAGGTCCCGGTCGTTGGGGGCGACGTAGTAGATGAACCGCTTGACGAAGACCCGGTTGAACTGGTCGTTGTCGAGCCACAGCCCGAACCCGCCCGGAGGCAGCTCGACCCGCCACTCGCCGCCGACCTTGGTCAGGCCGAAGACGACCTTCTCGCGAGTCCCCGGTGGCTGCTCGATGTAGCGTCCGTCGGGCGTCAGCCGGGCCATGCCGGCCGCACTCACCTCGACGGCGTCACCGGGGAGCTGCTTGACCGTGAGATCCCCGTCGTAGACCACGACGTCCTCGCTCGACCATCGCCAGAGGTCCACCGACTGCGGCGCGAGGAACAATCGGCCCGTGGCATGGGTCTCGTCGATGTCCTCGCCGGCGCGCAGGAACCCTCGAACCACTGCCTCCTGGCTGGCACCGTCGACGGGTCCGACGGCCACGACCCGGACGGGCTCGTTGAGGACCTCGCCCAGGGCGCGTCCCTCGACGACCGGGCCGGTGCTCGGCAAGCCGCCGCAGGCGGCGAGCACCGTGGACGCGACGAGGAGCAGCCCTGCGAAGCGGCGGCCTCTCACGGTGCGCGCTCCACGACGATGCGGCGCAGGCGCAGCGTGTCGTCGTCGGCGGGCTGGACCGGGCCGGATGGCTCGTCGCTGCCCGAGTCGTCGCCGCCTCCACGGAGGCGAGCCGCCTCGGCAGCGAGCGGGCTGAGCGGCAGCGGTGAGCTGGTGATCGTCGCGTCGGCCCGACGCGGCAGGGTGAGGCGGAAGCACGACCCCTCACCGCGCGCGCCCCAGGCCTCGAGCCGCCCGGCGTGCAGGCGCGCGTCCTCGAGCGCGATGGCGAGCCCGAGGCCCGTGCCGCCGGTCGTCCGGGCGCGGGCCGGGTCGGCCCTCCAGAAGCGGGTGAAGACGAGGGCCGCCTCCCCGGGGCGGAGCCCGACCCCGTGGTCGCGCACCGTCACGGCGACCGCGCTGTCGTTGGAGCCGATCGTGATCTCGATCGGCTTGCCCTCGCCGTGCTCGATGGCGTTGGAGACCAGGTTGCGCAGGATGCGTTCGATGCGCCGCGAGTCCATGTCGGCGACGACGGGGGTCGAGGGCGCGTTGACGACCAGCTGGGTGCCCTTGCGGGCGGCGAGGGTGCGGTGGGCGTCGACGGCTCGCTCGACGCACGCACGCAGGTCGCTGGCCTCGACCTCGAGCACCGCCGCCCCCGCGTCGAACCGGGAGATCTCCAGCAGGTCGCTGAGGAGGGACTCGAAGCGGTCGAGCTCGCCGCGCAGCAGCTCGGCCGAGCGCGCCACCGTGGGCTCGAAGTCACCGCGCGAGTCGTGGATGAGGTCGCCTGCCATCCGGATCGTCGTCAGCGGGGTGCGCAGCTCGTGCGAGACGTCGGAGACGAAGCGTTGCTGGACGCGCGAGAGGTTCTCGAGCTGCGCGATCTGCTGCTGGATCGAGGCCGCCATGCCGTTGAAGGAGGTGCCGAGCCGGGCGAGGTCGTCCTCGCCCTTGGCCCGCATGCGCTCGTTGAGGTTGCCCTCGGCGAAGCGCTCCGCGACGGCAGCCGCACGCCGGACCGGGTCGGCGACGAGGCGCGTCACGACGAAGGCGATGGCGCCGATGAGCAGGATGAGGGCCGCCCCGCCGAAGAGGAACGTCTGCCCGATGAAGCTGATGATCTCGCGCTCGCGGTCCATCGGGTAGATGAAGTAGAGGCCGTAGTTGCCGGCGACGGGCAGGACCACCGTCTGCCCGACGATGACGGCGGAGATGGTGTCGCCGCCCTCGTCGATGGTCGCGACCTGGAGATGCTGCCGGTCGGGCTGTGCCGCGACCTGCTGGCGCAGCTCGTCAGGGATGAAGCGCACCCCGACGCTGCCGCTCTCGATCGGCCCGACGATGAACGGCGACGGGTTGTCGTCGAACCGGGTCAGCACGACGTAGCGCGTCTCGTTGCCGGCGTCGCGCCGGTAGGACTTGATCAGCGTCGTGGCGAACTGGGTCAGCTTGTCCTGCGTGTCGGTCTGGTCGGTGGAGTCGAACTGGCCCTGGGCGTCGGTGGCGTCGCGCAGGCTGTCCTCCGCGGCGATGCGCTGGCGGCTGTCGACGAGACCCTGGGCGATCGAGCCGTAGAGGTAGGTGCCGACGGCGGTGAGCACGAGGATGCCGAGCAGCATCGTCACGATGACGACGCGGAAGCCGAGCGAGGCCCGCCACAGGTGCAGGACCCGGCGCCACGCGCCGCGCAGCACCGAACCGACCCGCGTGGCCAGGCCCGCGGGTCCGTTCCGGGCCGCGCGCTCCGTCATGTCAGGAGGGGCCCGCCTTGTAGCCGACCCCGCGCACGGTCACGACGATCTCGGGCCGTTCGGGGTCGTGCTCGATCTTCGAGCGCAGCCGCTGGACGTGGACGTTGACGAGCCGGGTGTCACCGGCGTGGCGGTAGCCCCAGACCTGCTCGAGCAGCACCTCCCGGGTGAAGACCTGCCAGGGCTTGCGCGCCAGGGCGACGAGCAGGTCGAACTCGAGCGGCGTCAGCGAGAGGGACTCGCCGTTCCGCTTCACCGAGTGCCCCGCCACGTCGATGTCGAGGTCCCCGATCGACAGCCGCTCGGGCGCCGGCTCGTCACCACGACGGAGCCGGGCGCGGACGCGGGCGATGAGCTCCTGCGGCTTGAACGGCTTGACGACGTAGTCGTCGGCTCCCGACTCGAGCCCGACGACGACATCGACGGTGTCGGTGCGCGCGGTCAGCATGACGATCGGCACACCGCTCTCGGCGCGGATGCGGCGGCACACCTCCATGCCGTCGAGACCGGGGAGCATGACGTCGAGCAGCACGAGGTCGGGCCGCGACTCACGGAACGCGCCAACTGCCTCTGAGCCGTCGGCCACGTGCGTGACGTCGAGCCCCTCGTTGCGTAGCACGATCCCGAGCATCTCGGCGAGTGCGAGATCGTCGTCGACGACCAGTACCCGACCCTTCACGACACACTCCTCCCCGGAACCGCGGATCCCGCGTCCCGTACGTCCTGACCAAATCATCACACACGCCTGACCGCCTGCTGACGCTCTTCGGTCCCCGCGGGGACACGCCGGAGGACGTATGCCGTCCGCGCGCGTCCCGGGGACGCGCCACCCGGCATACGTGGTCGGGCGCGGACGGCGGAGCAGACAGGTGGCCGAGACGGGTCAGCCGCGCACCGTCAGCCCTGCGTGACGTACCACTTGCCGCCGATCCTGACGGCCTTGAAGCTGGAGACCACGTCGGCGGCGAGGGCCGGCTCGGTCGTGACGCTCTCGAAGGAGGCGGTGTCGCCGTTGACGGTGGCTCCGGTGATCTTGAGGCCCTTGAAGGCGGCGCCGAGATCCTTGATCTGGTCGAGCATGGGCGAGATCGTCCTGCCACACGTCGCGGCGGCGCCGGGGATGCTCGAGATGGCCTTGCCCTTCGTGGCCATGAGCGCGCAGACCGCGTTGCCGTCACCGGCCACCATGGCGCCGAGCCACGACGTCATCGCAGCCTCCGGCGTGGACTGGTCGACCGGCCCCGCCGTCGCGCCGGCGGTGCTCGTGCCGGTGCCGGTGCCCGTCGGCGTGTCGCTCGACGTGCCGCTCGGGGTGGTCGCGCTCGACGTCGAGGCGGCCGGAGTGCTCGGCGGCGCTGCCTGGTCGACGGCCTTCGAGCAGGCAGCGAGCGAGACGGACAGCGCCAGTGCCAAGGCACCGGTCAGGAGCTTCTTCATGTCGGTCCTGCCAGACGGAAGGTCGGTGGGCACCCCCGATCCTCGCACGGTGCGCGCCCTGGCGATCGCTGCGGCGCAGGCCAGCTGAGACGCGGCACTCGGGCCGGAACGGCCGCAAATCCACCCAAAAGCCCCCGCCGTCCCGAGTCAGCGGGGATGATCGGGCGGTGACGACCGACACGCGGAAAGCCATTCCTGCCCCAGAGCTGGACAGGGCATCCGGCCCCACCCCTGCCGTGGCTCCCGGAATCGCCTCCGACGGCGACAGCGAACCGGCACCACGACTCGAACGCCGTGGCCCACTCCCCCTCGTGGTGCGTCAGGCGCTGCCCGGACTCGTCGTGCTGGTCGCGGTCGTGCAGCTCGCGCGGCCGGTCAGCGACCCCGACACGTTCTGGCACGTCGCGGCAGGAGACCGTCTGCGCGAGACGTGGACCTTCAACGGCCCCGACCCGTGGAGCACGATGTCCACCCAGCCGTGGCGGTTGCACGAGTGGCTCCCCGAGCTGCTCATGAGTTTCATGCAGCAGGTGCTGGGGCTGCCCGGCGTCGCTTGGCTGCTCCCCCTCGGCGGCGCAGCCATCGGCCTCACCCTGTGGCGCGCCACGAGGCCGCGGGCCTCGCTCCTCGCCTCCGCCGCCGTGACCTCCGTCGCCCTTGTTGCGATGAGTCAGAGCCTGTCGCTCCGCCCCCAACTGCTCTCGTTCGCTTTCGCTGTGGCGTTCACCGCCGCCTGGCTTCGGTCAGACGTCGACGGCCGTCCGCGTTGGTGGCTGATTCCTGTGACATGGCTCTGGGCCTGCGCGCACGGCATGTGGTTCTTCGGCGTCGTCATCGGTGTTGTCGCGATGCTCGGGATGGCGCTCGAGAGGTCGGTGTCCAGACGCGAGCTGCTGCGCCTCGCCCTCGTGCCGCTCGGCTCGTTGGTGGTGGCGGCGGTCACGCCCACCGGGCCGGCGCTGTTGTTGTCGCCGTTCGCCGTCAATGAGACGACGCAGTACATCGAGGAGTGGATGCCCCCGTCGCTGCGGCAACCCGGCTTCCTAGCCTTCCTCGTCCTCGCCAGCACAGTTTTGCTCGTTTGGGCGCGGGCCCGGCACCGCGCGCGTTGGACCGCCATCCTGCTGACAGGTCTGGCGATCGGCCTGGCCCTGCTCTACAGCCGCACGGTCGCCGTCGGCGCCGCCGTCATCGCTCCCGTCGCGGCGGCGACCATCCAGGCGCTGCTCCCTCCCGACCGCGAGCCGATGAGCCGGCGGGAGGTATCGCTGACCCTGGGCCTCACGACGCTTGGCCTCGTCATCGCGGCCCTCATCCTGCCGACCAAGGCCGCGGTCCCGACGTGGGGGGCGAATGACCTCGACGCTCGCCTCGCAGCCCTGCCTCGGGACACCGTCGTGTGCAACGACTACGGCGTCGGGGGCTGGCTCATCTGGCGCCACCCGAACGTGCGCCCCACCATCGACGGGCGCGTCGAGGTCTACGCCACCGGCCACGTCAAGGACCACATCGACTTCGAACGAGCCGCGCCGGGTTGGCAGGCCTATCTGCAGCGGACCCGGTGCACCTACGCGCTGCTGACCAAGGACCAGCCGGTCGTCGAGGCGATGGTCCAGCAGGCCCACTGGACCGTGGCCGCCCGCGGCTCGACCTACGTGCTGCTCCGGTCGTCCGCCGCGACCGGCTGAGGTCACCCGAGACGGACGTATGCCGTCCCCCTCGCGAGGGGGACGGCATACGTTCTCGTGGCGCGGGCTCAGCCCGTCCGGGTCCGCTCAGTAGCGGTAGTGCTCCGGCTTGTACGGGCCGGCGACGTCGACGCCGAGGTACTCGGCCTGCCCCTTGGTCAGCTCCGTGAGCCGGACGCCGAGGGCGTCGAGGTGCAGGCGCGCGACCTTCTCGTCGAGGTGCTTCGGCAGCGTGTAGACCTGCTTCTCGTAGTCGCCCGTCTTCGTGAAGAGCTCGATCTGGGCGATCGTCTGGTTGCTGAAGCTGTTGCTCATGACGAAGCTCGGGTGGCCGGTGGCGTTGCCGAGGTTCATCAGGCGACCCTCCGAGAGCACGATGATCGAGCTGCCCGAGGTGAACGTCCACTCGTGGACCTGCGGCTTGATCTCGGTCTTCTGGATGCCGGGGACGCGGGCGAGGCCGGCCATGTCGATCTCGTTGTCGAAGTGGCCGATGTTGGCCACGATCGCCTTGTTCTTCATCTTCGTCATGTGCTCGGCGGTGATGACGTCGTAGCAGCCGGTCGTCGTGATGAAGATGTCGGCGGTCTCGACGACGTCCTCGAGGCGGGCGACCTGGAAGCCCTCCATCGCGGCCTGCAGCGCGCAGATCGGGTCGATCTCGGTGACGATGACGCGGGCGCCCTGGCCGCGGAGCGACTCGGCGCAGCCCTTGCCCACGTCGCCGTAACCCGCGACGACGGCGACCTTGCCGCCGATGAGGACGTCGGTGGCGCGGTTGAGGCCGTCGATGAGCGAGTGGCGGCAGCCGTAGGTGTTGTCGAACTTGCTCTTGGTCACCGCGTCGTTGACGTTGATGGCCGGGAAGAGCAGCTCGCCGGCCTCGGCCAGCTGGTAGAGGCGGTGGACACCGGTCGTGGTCTCCTCGGTGACGCCCTTGATGCCGGCGGCGACCGTCGTCCACTTCTGCGGGTCGGTGGCCAGCGTCTGGCGCACGAGCTCCTTGAAGACACCGAACTCCTCGGAGTCCTCCTCGGTGGTGAGCGGCACCTGGCCGGCCTGCTCCCACTCGCGGCCCTTGTGGACGAGCATCGTGGCGTCGCCGCCGTCGTCGAGGATCATGTTCGGGCCCTCGCCGCCGGGCCAGGTGAGGATCTGGTCGGTGCACCACCAGTACTCGGGGAGGGTCTCGCCCTTCCAGGCGAAGACGGGCACGCCCTGGAGGTCGTCGGCGGAGCCCTTCGGGCCGACGACGACGGCGGCGGCGGCCTCGTCCTGGGTCGAGTAGATGTTGCAGGACGCCCAGCGGACCTCGGCACCGAGCGCGGTGAGGGTCTCGATGAGCACGGCCGTCTGGACGGTCATGTGCAGCGAGCCGGCGATGCGGGCGCCCTTGAGGGGCTGGGCCGCGGCGTACTCCTCGCGGATCGCCATGAGGCCGGGCATCTCGTGCTCGGCCAGTCGGAGCTGGTGTCGGCCGGCCTCGGCGAGGCTCAGGTCGGCAACCTTGTAGTCGAAGGACATGAGTGATCGTTTCCTTTGATCGTCGGTGTGCAGACCCGGCGCGCCCCTCTGGGCTCATCTGGCGGGTCATCACCCACGCCGGCAGTCGCCCAGTCTAGCGGCGCCGGGGCCCCGACCTCGACTGCCGTGTCGAACCTGCGCCGCCACGCCCGCCACTCCCCGGGGTCTGAGCGCACACCTCGTCTCGGCGCACCGACCCGGCCGGAGGCGGACTTGTCGCAGTCACCAGGCCCGAAACCGCCACACCTAATCCGCCCCGGCGGAGTTGTCGCAGTCTCCAGGCCCGAAACCGCCACACCTAATCCGCCCCGGCGGAGTTGTCGCAGTCTCCAGACCCGAAACCGCCACACCTAATCCGCCCCGGCGGAGTTGTGGCAGTCTCCAGACCCGAAACCGCCACACCTAATCCGCCCCGGCGGAGTTGTGGCAGTGGCCGGACCCGAAACCGCCGCACCTACTCCGCCCCGGCGGACTAGTTGCAGTCGCCGGGCCCAGACCGCCACACCTAATCCGCCCCGGCGGACTTGTGACGGGCGTGGCCGGTGGGCGACCCGACCCCGCGGCCTCCCCCGGCGACTGCAGGAGAGGTCAGCACACGGCATACGCCACGTGGCCGGCTCCAGCGGTGCGGGTCAGTGCGTGGCCGCGCCTTCGTCGTGCTTCGTCCTGCGCGGGATGACGTGCAGGACGGCGACGACCAGCCCGCCGACGACGAGGCCGATGAGCGCCGAGGCGAGGGTGTTGACGACCCACGTGAGAAAGCCGCCGATGCCCGCGACCCCGGCCACGCCCTCCTCGAGGTGGTGGACGAGGTCGTAGAGCGCGTGCCAGCCGAGCTCGTCGACCCCGACGAGCAGGATGTGGCCACCGACCCAGAGCATGGCGGCGATGCCGACGGTTGACAGCACCGACAGCAGCTTCGGCATCCCCTTGACGAGGCCACGTCCGACGCGCTGCGCCGCGCCGGAGTCGCGCCCGGCCAGGTGCAGGCCGACGTCGTCCATCTTGACGATGAGCCCGACGACGCCGTAGACGAGCGCCGTGATGAGCAGGGCGACGATGACGAGGATGATGAGGCGCGAGAGGAACGGCTCGGTGTCGACCTCGTTGAGTGCGATGACCATGATCTCCGCCGACAGGATGAAGTCGGTGCGGATGGCGCCCGTGACGACGGCGTTCTCGTCGACCTCGCCGACCTCGGCCTCCTGCTCACGGTGGCCCGAGACGATCTCCCAGACCTTCTCGGCGCCCTCGTAGGCGAGGTAGGCACCGCCGACCATGAGGATCGGGGTCAGAAGCCACGGCACGAACTGGCTGAGCAGCATGATGACCGGGAGGATGATGAGCAGCTTGTTGCGCAGCGAGCCGAGCGCGATCTTCTTGATGATCGGCAGCTCGCGCTCGGGCGCCAGGCCCTGCACGTAGCGCGGCGTCACGGCCGTGTCGTCGACCACGACACCGGTCGCCTTGACGCTCGCCCTCGCCGCGGCGGCGCCCACGTCGTCGACGGACGCCGCCGCGAGCTTCACGAGTGCCGCGACGTCGTCGAGTAGGGCTACGAGTCCGCCTGCCATGGCGTCATCCTAGGGTGGTCTGGGAGTCGGCTGGGAACGCGCTCAGACCGGGCCGTCGACCTTCAGTCCGAGCAGGGCGTTCTCGACGACCTCGGCGAGCGCCGGGTGGATCCAGTACTGCCCACGGGCCAGGTCGTGGACCGTCGTGCCGAACGCCATCCCCTGCACGAGCGGCTGGATGAGCGAGGTGGCCTGCGGTCCCATGAGGTGGGCGCCGAGGAGCAGCCCGGTCGTCGGGTCGGCGATGAGCTTGCACACGCTCGTCGTGTCCTCCATGGCCCAGCCGTATGCCGTGTCCCCGAACGCCTGGACATACGTCACGTGGGCGCGTCCCTGCTCGACGCACTCCTGCTCGGTCAGCCCGACGGTGGCGATCTGGGGGTGGCTGAAGACCCCCGAGGGCACGTGCTCGAGCGGCAGCCGGCGCAGGTCGTCGGGGTGCGCGAGGTTGTGCGCGATGGTCCGCGCCTCCGCGTTGGCGACGTGCTTGAGCTGGTAGGGAGCGCTCACGTCACCGAGCGCCCAGACCCCGGGGGCGCTCGTGCGACCGTGGTCGTCGACCTCGATCCGTCCGTCGTCGAGCAGGCGAAGGCCGGCGGCGTCGGCGCCGAGGTCGGCCGTGTTGGGCTGTCGGCCGGTCGCGACGAGCAGCAGGTTGGCGTCGACGACCGCGGTGCTGTCGAGGTGGAGTCGCACCCCCGCTCCCCCGGTGCCGGGCTCGACACGCACGACGTTCGTGCCGGTGCGCACGTCCCACTGCTCGCGGGCGAGGTCGGTGAAACGCTGGGCGATCTCGGTGTCGAGGTGCCGCAGCAGGACCGACGATCGCGCCAGGACCGTCACGTGCACGCCGAACGAGGCGAAGACGTGGGCCATCTCGGCGGCGATGAAGCCGCCCCCGATGATCGCGAGCCGCTCGGGCAGTTCGTCGATGCGCATCACGGTGTCGGAGGTGTGGAAGGGCACCCCGGACTCGGTGACGACGTCGGGCACGACGGGGTGGGCGCCGGCGGCGACGACCACCTGGTCGGCCGTCAGCGACTCCTCGCGGCCGTCGCCGAGGGCGACCGTGAGCATGCGGTCTCCGGTGAAACGCGCGTGGCCGAGGTATGCCGTGGTGTTCGGCCCGTCGACGCGGTAGCGCCGGCCACCGTCCGAGATGGGGTCGATGCGTCCGAAGACGCGGTCGCGCACGTCGGTCCAGCGCACGCCCTCGAGCGTCGCGTCGACGCCGTAGCGACCGGCCTCGCGCACGTCACGCGCCATGTCCGCGGCGTAGACGAACATCTTCGTCGGGATGCAGCCGACGTTGAGGCAGGTCCCGCCGAACGTGCCGCCCTCGATGATGGCGACGCGCTTGTCGTCGAAGTCCGGCGTCACGAGCGAGTTGCCCGATCCGCTGCCGATGATGGCCAGGTCGAAGTGCTGCGTCACCGGGGCAGCCTACGTGGCGGCGGCCCGCCGTCCCCGAAACGGCATGGCGCCGGGCAGCCCGCTGGGCGGCATACGCCCTCGGTGGACCCGAGCGGTCAGTCCCCGCGGAAGCCCCGCAGCAGGCGGACGTGGGGTGAGGTGGCCGGGTCGAAGCCGAAACCGAGCGCCAGGTAGGTCGCGGCGAAGTCGGTCAGCGACACGTGGTGGGCGAGGCGGAGCAGCGGGTCGGCCGCGGGCGCGTCGACGAGCGACACCCGGACGCCGGCGTCCTCGGCGACGGAGACGACAGTGTCGGCCAGGCCGTGCCCGTCGCCGGGCGAGGTGTCGCGCAGCATGATGAGCCGCAGCGGTGCCCGGCTGGGGCCGTCGAGGAACGGGTCGGCGAAGATGTCGTCACTGCCGCCGCCGCCCGACTGGCCGGGAGACAACGGCCCGTCGAAGCAGGCGACGATCTGGCTCGCGGCGTCCGGCAGGCAGCCGTGGGCGACGGGCACCCGACCGGTGCGACCGAACATCGCGGCGGCCCGGCGAGCGGTGACGTCGCCGAACGGGCCTTCGCCGAGGACGATCGGGGTCGACTCGGCGAGCTCGGTCGCGAGGATCTTCGCCGGGTTGACGAACGACTCGGACGACGGCCGCGCGTCCGTGGCCGTGCGGTCGAGGAGGTCGGCGAGCTCCGACAACGTCTCGTGGCTGACGGAGGCGATGCCCATGGCATCGGCGGCGAGCAGCGCCGGCGTGGCCTGTGCCCACACCGACGTCCGCGACGAGGCCCCGCTGACGGCGATCGGCACGTGCACGCCGTGGGACCGCGCGCACACGTCGGCGAGCGGAGAGTCCGCGGCGCCGACCGTGACGAGGAACGCGCCGCGCCGTGCCGCCTCGGCGGCGAGGACGAGGGTGCCCGCAGCGCGACCGGACTGGGACACGGCGATCACGACGTCGAGAGCGCCCACCCACCCCGGCAGGGAACCGGACGAGCAGCTCTGGACCGGCAGCGCGGCAGCGCCACGCGAGACGGCCTCGAAGAGGTCGGCCACAGCACCGGAGCCGCCTGCGGCTGCGACGACGACGCCGCGTGGCTCGACGTCCCGCAGCCGGTCGAGACCGGCCTCTCCCGCGGCGGACATCGTGCGCCGCACCTGCGCCCCGGCCCCGGCGAGGGCGCGGAGCGTCTCGGCGGAGTCGAGGGACGCCAGGGCGCCCTCGTCATCGAGGCGGGCCTCGTCGAACACGGCGCCCACCGGGCTCAGCCGTCGGTGCGTCGGGCGAGGTCGACGAGGAGGACGGGTACGCCGCCCTCGACGGGGTAGGCGAGCTGGCAGGTGGGGCACCGCAGCTCGGTGACTGCGGCACCAGCCTCCTCGGTGGCGACCGCGTCGATGACCTCACCCTTGCACTGCGGGCACCGGATGATGCCGCGCAGCCACGGCTCGATGGTCGGCTGACTCTGGTTCACGAAGCGTCTCCTGCGTCCTGGGCGGTGGCGGGACCGCCCTCGTCGGGTGCGTCGGCGCCGGCGGCGCCCGACCGGATCAGGGCGAGCAGCTCGTCGCGCACGTCCTGCATGGTGTCACGGTCGGCGGCCTCGACGTTGAGCCGCAGCAGCGGCTCCGTGTTGGAGGCCCGCACGTTGAACCACCACATCGGCCGCTGTCCCTGGGGGCTGCTGACGGTGAGCCCGTCGAGCTCGTCGGTGGTGGCCCCGCGCACCTGGGCCCAGGCCCGAACCTGCTCCACGACCGCAGCCTGGTCGGTCACCGTCGAGTTGATCTCGCCCGAGGCGACATAGCGCTCGTACGCGGCACAGAGCTCGGACAGCGGGGCGTCCTGCTCGCCGAGGGCAGCGAGCACGTGCATGGCCGCGAGCATCCCGGTGTCGGCGAACCAGAAGTCGCGGAAGTAGTAGTGGGCCGAGTGCTCACCGCCGAAGACGGCGCCGGCCCGGGCCATCTCGGCCTTGATGAACGAATGACCGACTCGGGTGCGCACCGGCGTCGCGTCGGCCTCGAGCACGATCTCGCGGACCGCGGCACTCGAGATGACGTTGTGCACGATGGACACGGTGGTGTCGCCGCCGGCGCGAGCCCGGTTGATCTCGCGCACGGCGACGAGACCCGTCACGGCGCTCGGGGAGACGGGCTCACCGTCGGCGTCGACGACGAAGCAGCGGTCTGCGTCCCCGTCGAAGGCGAGTCCGATGTCGGCGCCGTGCTCGCGGACGGCTGCCTGCAGGTCGACGAGGTTGGCGGGGTCGAGCGGGTTGGCCTCGTGGTTGGGGAACGTGCCGTCGAGCTCGAAGTAGAGCGGCACGATCTCCAGGGGCAGCTGGGGCAGGCCCGCGCCCGTCCCGAGCACGGCGGGGACGGTGTGGCCGCCCATGCCGTTGCCGGCGTCGACGACGACCTTGAGCGGGCGCGAGCCCGAGAGGTCGACGAGGCCGCGCAGGAAGGAGGCATAGTCACCGAGCAGGTCGCGGGTCGTCACCGACCCGGGACCCCCGGCAGGACGGGCCAGGCCCGAGCCGCCTCCGAGCATCCACTGCGCGAGGTCACGGATCTCGGCGAGGCCGGAGTCCTGGCCGACCGGACGCGCCGCGGAGCGGCACAGCTTGATGCCGTTGTACTGCGCAGGGTTGTGGCTCGCTGTGAACATCGCGCCGGGCAGGTCGAGCGCGCCGCTGGCGTAGTAGAGCCCGTCGGTGGAACAGAGTCCGATCACGGTGACGTCGACGCCTCGCGAGGTCACGCCGGCGGCGAAGGCCGCCGAGAGCTCGAGCGAGCTGGGACGCATGTCGTGGCCGATGACGACGCCGTCGGAACCGTCAGGGACGGCGACGACCTCGGCGAACGCGGCGCCGATGGCGTGGGCCACCTCGGGCGACAGCTGCTCCGGCACGAGTCCGCGCACGTCGTAGGCCTTGACGAAGTCTGCGAGGTGGGGCACGCGGAACACCCTAGTGGTCAGGAGTCCCTGAGGATGCGCAGGTGTCCCCGGCGCCCGGACTCCACGGCGCCGGAGTCGGCCTCGGCGCTCGCCTGGCCGCGGGGCGTCGTGCGGGGCGTCGTGCGGGCCGTCGTGTGGGGCTCGGCCGGGCGGTTGGTGCGCGGGCGGCCGGCCTCGCGCACCGCATCGGCCAGGGCGACGAGGTCGTCGGCTGCGAGGGCGGGCTCGGGGAACTCGCCACCGACGCGCACGACCTCCCAGCCGCGGGGCGCCGTCATGCGCTCGGCGTGCTCGAGACAGAGGTCATAGGTGTGCGGCTCGGCGTAGGTCGCGAGCGGGCCCACGACGACGGCGCGGTCTGCATACGCGTAGGTCAGGGTCGCGACGGCTGGACGCGCACATCCCGTCTTCGAGCAACCACGTGTCAGACCCACGATCCGGGACTCTAGCCCGCCCTCACCGAGAGGACGAATCACCACGCCGTCCGAGCGTGAGATCACGGGGGCGTATGCCGGCCGTGGCGGCGACGTGAGCCGTGCCCGCCGATCTACAGTGGGGTCGTGGACACCGCCTCGCCCCGCACTCCCGGGCGTCGTCGGCGACGCGACCGTCACGGACGGGGCCGCCGCGGGCCACTGGCGTGGCCACCGGTCCCGGCCATGGTCTCGCGCCGTGACGAGTTCGACGACTTCGTCCTCGATGCCGCCGCTCGGCTCGAGGCGACGTGCGGGCGAGCCTTCCCCGCAGTCGAGTTCGCGGTCGAGGACGTGCCCCGCGGCCCGGCGCCGTGGGACCACCGGGAGGTCCCGCTCGGCCGGCTCTTCCCGGCGACGAGCGCCCGCGCGGCGCGCATCGTCGTCTACAGGCGGCCCGTCGAGACGCGGGTCACCGACCGTCGCGACGTCGCCGCACTGGTCGCCGACATCGTGACCGAACAGGTGGCCGGCCTGCTCGGCGTGGCCCCCGAGGAGCTGGACCCCGGCTTCGGGGAGTGACGGGGGCGGCCGGCCGCGGCTGACCCCCGGTGGGAGCAGTCGGGGCGGTCGCCGGTCGAGCGTCGGCCCCGGCTACGAGGCGAGGTCGCTGACGCGCGACCGGCGCGCACCGTCGCTCTCGGCACCGGGGCCGGAATGGTTGACCTCGGCCCACACCGCGTCGAGGGAGAGGCCGAGGACGTCGGCGATCGCCGCGATGGTCGGGAACGCCGGCGTGGCGACCCGGCCCGACTCGATCTTGCGCAGGGTCTCG
The DNA here is from genome assembly GCF_056398545.1 of Terrabacter sp. 01T434. Taxonomy (NCBI): domain Bacteria; kingdom Bacillati; phylum Actinomycetota; class Actinomycetes; order Micrococcales; family Intrasporangiaceae; genus Terrabacter; species Terrabacter sp. 01T434. The sequence continues at coordinate 561,239 of NZ_JBFTPP010000001.1, read as the reverse complement.
GGTGAGACATGCGCCTCAAGGGCCGTCTCGAGCATCGACCGCTCGCCCCGAGCGCGACGCAGGAGGGCGCCGAGACGCTGTCCGCGCGCCAGCTCAGCAGGGGTGAGGGGCAACCTGACCATGCAACGAATCCTAGCCGACCGGGATAACATTGCCGGGATAGTTATTGGACGAGAGAGGTCCGCATGATCGAGATCCTGACCCCGGCCGAGCTGGACCGGGCCCGCGAGGCGGGCGCCGTCGTCGCGGACACCCTGCAGACGCTGCGGAGCCGCAGCACGGTCGGGACGAGCCTGCTCGAGATCGACCGGTGGGCCAGGGAGATGATCGAGGAGGCTGGCGCCCAGTCCTGCTACGTCGACTACGCACCGTCCTTCGGCCGTGGGCCGTTCGGCCACTACATCTGCACGTCGGTCAACGACGCCGTGCTCCACGGCCTGCCCCGCGACTACGTCCTGGCCGACGGCGACCTGCTGTCGCTCGACCTGGCCGTCTCGCACTGCGGCGTCGTCGCGGACTCCGCGCTCAGCTTCGTCGTCGGCGAGTCGCGACCTCCGGGGAGCATCGAGATGATCGACGCGACAGAACGGGCGCTCGCAGCCGGGATCGCCGCCGCCGGGCCGGGCGCCCACCTCGGGGACGTCTCGCACGCCATCGGCGAGGTCCTCTCAGCGGCGGGCTACGCCATCAACACCGAGTTCGGCGGTCACGGTGTCGGCTCGACGATGCACCAGGACCCGCACGTCTCCAACACGGGCCGTCCCGGCCGTGGGTACCGGCTGCGACCGGGCCTGCTGCTCGCCCTCGAGCCGTGGGTCATGGCGGACACCGCGGAGCTCGTCACCGACGCGGACGGGTGGACGCTGCGGAGCGCGACCGGTTGCCTGACGGCCCACAGCGAGCACACCGTCGCCATCACCGAGGACGGTGCGGAGATCCTGACGCTGCCCACCTCCGCCTGATGATCGAGTCGCTCAGTTGCGCACCTGACGGACCGGGACCGACAGGGCTCGGACCGGCGCGTCGGTGAGCGAGGCCACCGAGAAGAACGGCACTCCTCCGTCGACACCGGCGACCGAGACGGCAGCTCGGACCGACCCGGCTGTCGGGCTGACCCAGACCGCGTCGGCGTCTCCCACGGCGACGGCCACGGTCGAGTCGGCCGGCACGGCAACGGTCGAGAGCTTCGCCCCACCCCCGGTCCCGAGGCGCACCTGGGCGCTGGCGGGCGCCGGACCCCCTGTCAGCAGAAGGCGTTTCGTCGTTCCCTTCAGCCCGGGCAGGAGGACTCCGGCCACGCCCCGGAGGGCGGGCGTTGCCGGCGTCCAGGCGAAGTCGCCCATCCGGTCCGCGGTGGTCGCACGACGCTCGGCCCAGGCCGCCGCGACGAGAGGCTGGTCGGAGCGGATGCCGAGGCCCATGGCCGCGCGGTTGGCGGGCAGCGGGACGTCGAGCGTCGAGCCGGCCGGAACGCGGACCGCCCTGAGGTTGTCGGGCTGCACCGCACCCTTGTCGGTGAGCAGCCGCACCTGGGCCAGTGCCTCGGTGTCGCCGGGATTGGCCAGGCGCAGGGACGTCGCACCGCCCGTCTCGACACCGGGCACGACGAGGTCGGTGCCCGGGGAAGCGGCCCGGGTCGCATCGTCGATGCCACGCCCCGTGGCGCCGAGGATCCACTGGTCGTCCAGCACCGCTGACACGACTCCACCGGTGGCGGTGACATGGACGACGGGGTAACCCTCGTCGGGGGCGATGGCGTCGAGCGAGACGACCTCGCGGGACAGCGGCGGGATGGAGACATCGCGACCGGCTGCGGCGTCGATGCGGCCGGAGCTCCCGAGGACCTCGAAGGAGACGGAGACGGCATTCGCGCCGGGGTTGCTGACGATGATGCGCTCGGTGCGCGACGGCCCGCTCCCGCCCCCGACGAGCCACACGTCGGACGACGGCAGCTGGCACGGCGTCACGGTGAGGCCGCGGTCGTCGTCACCGGTGTGTCGCCACACCTGGGTGGCCACGAGGCCGGGAGACAGGATGCCGCTCGCCCTGGCGACGACGACGTCGGCGGCACTCACCCCGGCGGAGACGACCGCGCCACGGTCGGCGGTCTGGGCCAGACCCGTCGACGACGGTCCACCGAGGAGCTGGACGCTGCCCGGGCCGCTGCCAGGCGCGCCTGCGACGACCCCGGCGTCCGGGGACGCAGCAGCGACCGTGACGGTGCCCCGGACGTCGCGCAGGCCGGTGGCGCCGAGGCGCTGCTGGCCGGGGCACACGAGCGAGGCGGCGTCGACGAGCACGCTGGACGACTCGGGCAGGCCGACGCGTTCGCCCGGGGTCGCCAGCTGCACCGATCCGCTCACCCGGGTCGCGCCGACCGCGAGGCCGGCGGCGACCACGGCCACGGCTGCGGCCCGGACGATGCCGGACACGTTCCTCATGTGCGCCTCCTCGAGCGTCGGTTGCCGAAGGGCACGGCCATGAACACGACGAACGCGAGCAGCACCGCCTGACCCAGGCGCCACCACGGCTGAGCGGCCGCGAGGTCGATCTGGAGAGCGCCCGCGGTGGTCGGCACGGCATACGTCGGTTGAGCTGCGCCGGCCACGGGCTCGAGCTGACGGCCGTCGAAGGTCACGAGCGCCTGTCGCGACCACTCGTTGGGCTCGGCCAGGACGACGAGGCGAGGGGCGGCGCCGGCCCGGATCGTCGTGTCGACCGCGGCGTGCGGCCCCACCGTGGGCACGACCTGCAGCAACGCGCCGTCGGCGTCGACGAGCCGGGCCCGGGACGGCGACGTGGCCGCCTCGACACCGGGGGCAGCCGGTAGCGGCTGGACCTTCCAGAGGATGCCGAGCTGGCTCGAGCCGAGGCGGCTCAGGCCCTGCGAGGAGTCCAGGCGCCGAGCGAGCGCGGAGTCGGCCGTCGCACGCACCTGGACGAAACCGATGCCGAGACGGGCCAGCGCCTTGGAGTCGAGCGAGTCGGCGCCCCGGCCTCCGACGATGTTGGCGACGGCGGCGACGAGGGCGGCGTCGTCGGCGTCAGGGGCGTGGTCGAGGTCGCGCATGGGCTCACCCGGCTCCTGCCCGGCGAGGACGAAGTCGACGACGTCATCGGAGGGCCGCAGCAGCAGCAGACGGTTGCCGAGCGGTCCGCCGCCCTGCTCGACGGCGATGGCCGGCAGGGTGGCCTGGCCGACCGACAGCGTGCGGCCGATCCCCTGGACCCCCCACACGGTGGCGGCTGCGAGGACCGGCAGAACCGCGAGAGCCGCAGCGACCACCGCGGCGGCGAAGCCCCACCGGCGGCCGGGGCGACCCAACGAGGCGAGCACGGCACGGCTGCCCGCCAGGACGCCGACGAGCAGGCCCGCCCACCACAGCTGCACGCCGAGGCCCGCCCAGAGGTGTGCAGGGGCGGACTGGCCCACGCCGGTCTCGGCCGAGCCGAGGACGAGGTGGTCCGAGACGAGCGCGCCGGCGAGCCCACCGACGGCCAGCAGCGCGCCGACCGCCATGCCCACGGACTCGGCGCGAGAGCGCCCGCGCGTCGCGAGTCCGATGACGCCGAGCACGACGAGCGGAGCCCCGAGCCAGGCGGCCCACGTGGTGCCGCCGGTGTCACCGAGCACGTGGGTGAGCACGCCCCACGGGCTGCGGTCGGCGGAGGTCGCGACGAGCCCGGGTCCGGACAGGAGCAGGCGTGGGTCGGTCACGAAGCGCGCCATCCACGGACCGAGGAGGGCAACGGGGACGGTGAGCAGGACGAGCGCTCGCGCCCGTCGCAGTCCCGGCGCCAGGACGAGCATCAGCAGCGCCGCGACGACTGACAGGGCGAGCAGCGGCGGCGCGAAGGCGCCGAGCACGGCGGTGGCGAGAGCCGTCGCGAAGGTGGCCGTGAAGGTGCCGTCGCGACGGGCCGCGAGGCAGAACCCGGCAAGGACGAAGGGCAGCAGCACGTGAACGACCGCCACGCTCACCCGGCCCTGGGCCAGCCCGGACGCAGCCACGCCGGCAGTCCCCCACGCGAGCGCGGCCAGGGCCCGGGCCACCCGTGAGGAGGTGACGACGCGGGCCGCGAGGTAGGTGGACCACGCCGCGAGCGCGGGCGTGAGGAAGAGCAGCCAGGCGATGGTGACGCCCGCGCTCGACCGGCTCTCGGCGAGACCGGGGACGCGCTCGGCCAGCCAGGTGAGTGCCGAGAGCACCGCGAGGTGGGGACCGGACTCGGCTCCCGTGCCGAGCCCCGCACCGTGCCAGGCGTCGCGGAACGCGTGCCACAGTCCCGACGAGTCGGTGGTCACGGGACGCAGCTCGCCACCGGCGACACCGGCGTTCGTGGGCGACAGCGCGCCGGCGCGGATCGTGCCACGCCACGCCGCCACGGTGGCGGCGAGGACGGCGGCGATGGCGAGGAAGCCGGGGTGGGTGACGACGCGACGAGGCAGGGAGGCCGGGAGGTGGTCCAGCGACTCCGACTCGTCTGCGACGGGGCCGGTCTCGATGGTCGCCGCCGCTTCGCGCCGCGCGCGGGTGCGCTCCGGGGTGATCGCGTCCTGGATGTGGTCGATCGTGGTCCGAGCGGCGACCAAGGGGGCGACGAAGAGCGTCCCGAGGTGGTCACGGCGGAGACGTTTCGTCCGTCGTCCGCGCCAGCGGGCGCCGAACGTCGCGAACGGGTGCAGCAGGGCGGTCACGTCGGTCAGCTCGCGCCAGGCCTGACGGGGACGCTTGGCCACGAGCAGCGTGACGGAGGCGACGATCGCCGAGAACGCCATCCAGATGGCGAGGAAGGGGGCGGCGAGCGGCGAGCACCGGGCCAACGTGACCTGACGGGCGGCCCGGCGGCCGCGGCGCTCGAGCTCGCGCGGGGCCGGGGCGCCGGGTCGGCGCCCCTCGAGGCTCGCGGACGCGTCGCGCACGACGGCGCCCGGGACGACGATGACGCGGTGGCCCGCGAGCTGGGCCCGCCAGCCGAAGTCGAGATCGGCCCCGTGGTCGACGAACACGGGGTCGAAACCGCCGATGTCGTCGTGGACGGAGCGCCGCACGAGCATGCCGCTCGTGCTCACGGCGAGGACGTCTGCGCGCGTGTCGTACTGGCCCTGGTCGGCCTCGCCGCGGACCGACGAGCCGAGCCGGCGTCCCGTGCGCGTGATCTGGATGCCCATCTCGACGAGCTGCCGCGGGTCCTCCCAGCTGACGAGCTTGGGCCCGGCGACCCCGACGGACTTGGACCGCAGCCCGGCCTGGAGCAGCTGGGCGAGGGCGTTGGCCCGGGGCACCGTGTCGTCATGGAGGACCCAGACCCAGCTCGACGATGCGTCCGCCGGCACGGGCAGCGCCTCGATGCCGCGCTCGATGGCCCGGCCGATCGCCACGCGGGCGTCCAGGCGGATGACCTCGACGGACTCGATCGCCCGGCGAACGCCGGTGTGGGCGTGGGCGATGGCGTTCGACGAGTCGCTGCTCGCGACGTCGACGATGATGAGCCGCGCCGGCGGCAGCGTCTGGGCGGCGAGGCCGTCGAGACACTGCGCCAGCCACGTGGCTCCGTTGTGCACGACGACGATCGCCTCGACGGTCGCGTTCGGCCGTTGCCCCGTGGAGGGAGGGGCGGACAACGACGCAGACGACGCACTCCCCGCGGTGGCGGGGGTGCTCAGGTCTTCGGCAAGCGCTTCGGGCACAGTGGCTACCTTCACCCGGACACCTGCGAGGGGCCGGGTTCGAACCTCACGATCAGACCGCGCGCTTCTTCAGCTTGCGGCGCTCCCGCTCCGACAGTCCGCCCCAGATGCCGAAGCGCTCGTCGTTGGACAGGGCGTACTCGAGGCACTCCGAGCGCACCTCGCATCCGACGCAGACCTTCTTGGCCTCGCGCGTGGATCCGCCCTTCTCGGGGAAGAACGCCTCCGGATCGGTCTGGGCGCACAGCGAGCGCTCCTGCCAGGAGAGCTCACCCTCCTGCTCGCCCGTGTTCGACCAAACCACCATCAAATCGTGCATGACCCCTCCTCGACCCTGACTGCACTGTGTGTCAGCACTGTCGCACCGAGCGAGCCCGCTCTCTGGAGGTTTCGGACAATTACGTCCATTCGTTCCAGAACCACGTCCCCGACCGATCACAACAATGGAATTACATGCGTGTCATATGCCTCACGTCAAGCCCGCGGGTGATATTTGCAGGTTCGAAGCGCCGGACCCACCCCGCGCGACCGGCCCGGGACGGCCTGCTGAGAGGATCGGGGCATGCGCATCACCGCTCTGGCGGGTGGAGTCGGCGGCGCCCGGTTCCTCCGCGGCCTGCTCCACCACGTCCGACAGACCCAGCTCCTGTCGCCGGATTCCGATCCGGTGCACCTGACGGTGATCGGCAACACCGGCGACGACATCACCCTCTTCGGGCTCCGGGTCTGTCCCGACATCGACACCCTGCTCTACACCCTCGGTGGCGGCATCCACGAGGGCCAGGGCTGGGGTCGGGCCGACGAGTCGCACCACCTCGCCGAGGAGCTCGCCGCGCTCGGCGCCGAGCCCCAGTGGTTCACGCTCGGCGACAAGGACTTCGGCACCCACGTCTACCGCTCGCAGCTGCTCGGGCAGGGTATGCCGCTGAGCGCCGTCATCGACCGGCTCTCCGCCCGCTGGGGGCTCGGAGACCTCGGTGTCCGCCTCCTGCCGATGACCGACACTCCCGTCGAGACCCACGTGGTCGTCGAGCAGGAGGGCGAGCAGCGCGCGATCCACTTCCAGGAGTGGTGGGTGAGGCACCGGGCCGAGCTTCCCGCGGAGAGGTTCGTCGTGGCGGGCCTCGACCGGGCGGCGCCCGCCCCCGGGGTGCTCGACGCGATCCGTGAGGCCGATGTCGTCATCCTGCCGCCGAGCAACCCCGTCGTCTCGATCGGCATCATCCTCGGCGTGCCGGGCGTCAGGGACGCCCTGCGCGGCACTCGCGCCCCCGTGGTCGGGGTCTCACCCCTGGTCGGCGGCCGACCGGTCCGTGGACACGCGGACGTGTGCCTGCGCACCATCGGAGTCGACGAGACGAGCGCCGCTGTCGCCGGGCTCTACTCCGACTTCCTCGACGGCTGGCTCGTCGACGAGGACGACCCGATGCCGGGCGGGGGCCGTCTCGAGGTGGTCCGTCGTCCGCTCCTCATGAGCTCCGTGGACGCGGCGGCCGAGATGGCCGGCGCCGCGCTGGACCTCGGTCTGCGACTGCGGGCGGAGCGAGCACCGGCGTGACCGGGCCCATCACGATCACGCCGCTGACCGGCATACCCGAGGTCCGCGAGGGCGACGACCTGGCCGACGTCGTGCAGGTCGGGCTCGACCACGCCGGGGTGCGTCTGGCCGACGGCGACGTCCTCGTCGTCTCGAGCAAGGTCGCGAGCAAGGCCCTCGGCCTCGTCACGCACGACCCCGACAAGGACCGTGTCGTGCGCGGTGAGACCGAGTACGTCGTGGCCGAGCGTTCGGTGGGAGCCGGGGTCACGCGCATCGTGCGAGCCAAGGCGGGCCCGATCATGGCGGCGGCCGGCGTGGACGGATCCAACACCGGAGAGCGCGGCGGGTGGCTGCTCCTCCCCCACGACCCCGACGGGATCTGCGAGCAGCTCCACGACGCCCTGGTGGCCCGGCACGGCGTGCGGTTGGGTGTCGTGCTCAGCGACACCGCGGGCCGCGCCTGGCGGGTGGGTCAGATCGACTTCGCGCTGGGGGCGCACGGTCTGCGTGTCGTCGACGACCTGCGCGGGGGCACCGACGCCGACGGCAAGCCGCTCGAGGTGACCACGCGCGCGGTCGCCGACGAGATCGCAGCGGCGGCAGACCTGGCCAAGGGCAAGGTGGCGGCGGTGCCAGCCGCGGTGCTCCGCGGCGTCCTGGAGGTCCTCGTCGACGAGCCCCTCGAGAGGCACCCACGCGGACGCGACCTCGTGCGCACGGGGCCCGGCGACTGGTTCGGCTACGGCCGGGTCGAGGCCGTGCGAGCGGCGCTGGGCATCGAACCGGGCAGCCCGTCGGCGGTGGCAGTCGGCGTGGCGCCGGCCGCCGGCGACAGCCGCCTCGACGCGGTGTCGCGGGCGGTGCGCGCCGCGCTGCACGGTGTCGAGGCAGGCACCGCCGATGTGGGGCGTCTCTCCGTCACCCTCGGCGCCGACAGCCCCTACGAGCTGGGGCAGCTCGTCTCCCGGCTGTGCACCGCCCTGTGGTGCGAATGGCTGGTCGGCGCGGCCGAGAGCCCGTCGGCCGACGGGCTCTCAGTGGTCGTCCGCATCTCGGGAGCGCACTCCAGCTGACGTCCGGGCGGCGTCAGCCGATGGTGAAGACGACCTTGCCGAAGACGTCACCGTCGACCATCCGGGCGAAGCCGTCGCGGGCATCGGCGAGCGGCATGACCGAGTCGACCACCGGCTCGATGCCGCGCTGCTCGACGAGGCGAGCCAGCTGCGCCAGCTCCTCGCGGGTGCCCATCGTCGACCCGACGACGCGCAGCTGCTTGAAGAAGATCTTCGTCAGCTCGGCCTTGGCCGGGGCGTCGCCCGACGTGGCACCCGAGATGACGATGGTGCCGCCGGGGCGCAGGGAGTTGACCGAGTGCGACCAGGTGGCGGCGCCGACGGTCTCCATGACGGCGTCGACGCGGTCGGGCAGGCGCTCACCCGAGCCGAAGACGCGGTCGGCGCCGATCTCGAGCGCGCGTCGGCCCCGCGCCTCGTCGCGGGAGGTGGCCCACATCCGGTAGCCCGCAGCCGAGCCGAGCTGGATGAGCGCGGTGGCCACGCCACCACCGGCACCCTGGACGAGCACGGTGCCGCCCGGCTGCACGCCGGAGTTGGTGAAGAGCATGCGGTATGCCGTGAGCCACGCCGTCGAGAGGCACGCGGCCGTCTCCCACGACAGCGTCTCGGGCTTGGGCACGACGTTGCCGGTGGGCACGAGGACCTTCTCGGCGAGCGTCCCGTCGTGAAGCTCCGACAGGAGCGTGCGGCGCGGGTCCAGGGTCTCGTCGCCCCGCCAGCCGTCCGAGGGGACGACGGCGTGGACGATGACCTCGTTGCCGTCGGCGTCCACCCCGGCTCCGTCGCACCCGAGGATCATCGGCAGCCGATCCTGCGCCAGGCCCACCCCACGCAGGGACCACACGTCGTGGTGGTTGAGCGCGGCCGCGCGCAGGTCGACCACGGTCCAGCCCGGCCGGGCCTGCGGGTCGGGCCGCTCACCTACGACGAGGCCCGAGAGCGGGTCGGCGGCGGACTGACTGACGGCGTAGGCAGCGAGCATCCCAGCACCATAGTGACCGGTGACCGCCGTGGACACCGGTAGGGTCCTGCCCGTGACAGACAACACGCCCGTGCGCAGCCCAGCACAGCCGGGACCTGCGGCGCCCCGCGGCCGTGCACCCGAGACCTCGTCGTCCGTCCCGGACCGTCCGGCTGGTCGAGGCGTCGATGCGCAGTCGGTGGCCCTCGTGGCCGTCTTCACGGCGCTGCTCGTGGCGGCTGCAATCGTGCCCGGTGTCCCGCTCGGCGGGGTCGGCGTGCCGATCACCCTGCAGACCCTGGCCGTGATGCTCACCGGCCTCGTGCTCGGCCCGTTCCGCGGCGGCCTCGCGGTCCTGCAGTACCTGCTCCTGGGCTTCGTCGGGCTGCCCGTCTTCAGCCGCGGCCAGTCCGGCCTGCAGGTGCTGAGCGGGCCGACGGCCGGATACCTCGTGTCGTTCGTCGTGGCGGCCCTCGTCGTCGGGCTCGCGGCGCGGGTGGTCGTCCGGCGGGCACGCCAGGCGCTCTGGGTGCCCCTGTTGCTCGTCGCGTCGTTCGCCACCACCGTCGTCGTCGTCCACGCGCTCGGCATCGTGGGACTCATGGTCAACCTCCGGCTGCCGCTCTCGGCCGCGGTGAGCGCCGACCTGCCCTTCCTGCCCGGAGACCTGGTCAAGGACGTCGTCGCGGTCGTGGCCGCGGTCGCCGTGCACCGCGCCTTCTCGGACGTGCTCCTGCGCCCGCGCGCGTGATCCCTCAGTGACGGAGGTACGGCTCGACGGGGCCACGGTCACCGTGCCGGTGGACGGCTCCCCGGACCGACGGACGCGTCGCATCCTCGGTCCCGTGGACCTCGTCCTGACACAGCGTCGGGTCACCGTCATCGGCGCCAACGGGTCCGGCAAGTCGACCCTGCTCCGCCTGCTCAACGGCCTCGTGTCCCCCAGCGCGGGTGCGGTCACCGTGGACGGCCTCGACACGGTGCGCGACGGGGCACGGGTGCGCCGACACGTGGCGTTCGCCTTCACCGACCCGATCTCGCAGCTCGTCATGCCGACGGGCCGGGAGGACGTCGAGCTCTCGCTCCGGCGCCTGCACCGGTCACGCAGCGATCGTCGAGCCGCGGCCGAGCAGGTGCTCGAGCGCTTCGGGCTGACCCACCTCGCCGACCAGAGCGTCTACGACCTGTCCGGGGGTGAGCGCCAGCTGATGGCCCTCGCCGTCGTCCTCGCGACCGACCCGGACCTGCTGGTGCTCGACGAGCCGACCACCCTCCTCGACCGCCGCAACACCCTCCGCCTGCACGCGCTGCTCGACGCCCTGCCCCAGACCGTCGTTCTCGCGACCCATGACCTCGACCTCGCCGCAGCCTCCGAGCGCACCCTCGTCGTCGACGAGGGACAGGTCGTCTTCGACGGTGACCCTGCAGCGGCCGTGGAGCGCTACGTCCGACTGGTCGACGAGCCGTGAGAGAGCCGGGACTGTTCACCGCCCACGTCCCAGGCGCCTCCGTCGTGCACCGAATGCCTTTGTGGGCCAAGCTCGCCGGCGTCCTCGCCGTCGGGGTCCTGCCATGGGTCGCTGCGTCGGTGTGGCCCCTGGCGCTCGTCACGGCCGCGCTCGCAGGGGTCGTGGTCGTGACCCGGCTGCCCGCACGCCGCCTGCTGCGCTCGATGCGCGGCCTGCTGCCGGTCCTCGTCCTCCTCCTGGCCTTCCAGTGGTGGTCCCACGACCTGGCGTATGCCGTTCGCGTCGTCCTCGGCATCGTCAACGCGTTCGTCGCGGCCGGGATCCTCACCGCCACGACGCCGGTCACCGACCTGCTCGACGGCGCGGTGCGCGCTGCGCGGCCGCTCCGCCGTGTCGTCGACCCCGAGGTCGTGGCACTGACGCTCGGTGTCGTCGTGCGTTCGGTGCCCTGGGTGGCCGGCTCGTTCTCGAGCGTGCGCGAGTCGGCCCGCGCCCGCGGCCTCGACCGGAACCCGCGAGCCGTGGTCGTGCCGACGGTCGTGCATGTCGTGGCGTTCGCGCGCTCCACCGGCGAGGCGCTGGCGGCGCGGGGGCTCACCGACCCCGGTGACGACGCTCCCGGCCCGGGTCGGACCGGGAGCGCCCGGCCGGGTTAGCGCGCGGTCTCGGCGACCTGGCCCGCCACCGCGGCGGCCACGGCCGGCGCCACCCGCTCGTCGAAGACGCTCGGCACGATCCGGTCGGCGGTCGGCTCGTCGACGAGCCCGGCGATGGCATACGCGGCTGCGAGCTTCATCTCCTCGGTGATCCGGCGCGCGCCCGAGTCCAGGGCGCCACGGAAGATCCCGGGGAAGGCGAGCACGTTGTTGATCTGGTTCGGGAAGTCCGAGCGGCCGGTCGCCACCACCTCGGCGAAGCTGGCAGCCACCTCCGGGTGCACCTCGGGGTCGGGGTTCGCGAGGGCGAAGATGATGGCTCGCGGAGCCATCCGCATGAGGTCGCGCTCGAGCACCGTGCCGCCGGAGACGCCGATGAGGACGTCGGCGGCGGAGAGGGCGTCACCGATCGTGCCGGTGACCCCACGCCGGTTCGTGAGATCTCGCAGCTCCCGCTTGTGCGCGACGAGGTCCTCGCGGTCCGGTCCGAGCACGCCGCGCGAGTCGACGACGACGACATCGCCCACCCCGGCCGCGACGAGGATGCGGCTCACTGCGACGCCGGCAGCCCCCGCCCCCGACACCACGACGGTGAGGTCCGCGAGGTCCTTGCCGACGACCCGCACGGCGCCCAGCAGGGCAGCGAGCGCAACGATCGCCGTCCCGTGCTGGTCGTCGTGGAAGACCGGGATGTCGAGACGGGCCTGGAGCCGACGCTCGATCTCGAAGCAGCGCGGAGCCGAGATGTCCTCGAGGTTGATGCCGCCGTAGGTCGGGGCGATCCGCACCACCGCGTCGACGATCTCCTCGACGCTGCCGGTCTCCATGCAGAGGGGCACGGCGTCGACGTCGGCGAAGTGCTTGAAGAGCACCGCCTTGCCCTCCATGACCGGCATGGCGGCGAGTGGACCCACGTCCCCCAGGCCGAGGACCGCGGTGCCGTCGCTGACGACGGCGACCGTGTTGCGACGGCTCGTGTAGACCGTGGCCAGCGCGGGGTCGGCCGCTATGGCCCGGGAGACCTGGGCGACACCAGGGGTGTAGAGGAGGGAGAGATCGTCGGCGTCCCGGAGGGCCGACGTGGCGTGCACCCCGAGCTTCCCGCCCTCGTGGACCCGGAACACCGGGTCGCTCGGGTCGAAGAGCCGGGTGATGGGCAACGCACTCATGCTGGAAGCACCTCGTTCGCAGAAGACGATGAGGGCAGGCGCCCTCACTGGTGGAACAGCGCCGGGGGTCTGGCCTGCATGCTCGTTCTCGCGACGGGGGTTGCCCGAAGTGGCCATGATGGCACGCCAGCGGCCACCACCCAAGGGGTGACGCGGCGGTGTGACGGCTCTCTCAGGCCTGGGCTGACCCGTTGCCGATCGACGTGAGCAGCGCATCGACGACGCGCGGGTCGTACTCGTAGCCCAGACCGAGGTAGATGCGTTCGACGGCGGCCTCTCGCGCCCGTGCGCTGCGCGCACCGGCCGTGAGGTCCTCGTAGGCGTTGACGACCTTGACGATGCGGCTCGTCAGCGGGATCTCCTCGCCGAGCTCGCGCACCTGGCGGTAGGGCGTGGTCTGGTGCTCCAGGATCCGGGCTGCCCCGTCGAAGACACCGGTCTCGCGGACGATCGCCACCGTGTCGGCCTCGATGCGGCGCTGGTCGGCCGGTGCCGCGAGGACCGTGGCGCCGCCCGGGATCGGCTCGACGAGGGCGACCTGACCGATGTCGTGCAGCAGGGCGGCGTACTCGAGGTCGAGCAGCTCGCGCTCGGAGAGCCCGAGCTCGCGCCCGACCCGGACCGAGAGGGCAGCCACCCGCTCGGAGTGGCCCGCCGGGGTGTAGCCCGCTACGTCCGTCAGCCGCGAGAGGGTGCGGACGCTCTGGAGGTAGGTGGCCCGGATGCTGACGTAACGGCGGAACGCGAAGAGGGTGAGGACGAGCGGCATGAGGAAGAGCGGCACCGACGCGATCCCCATGGGCGGGGCTGCGAGCGCGATGAGCACCCCGGTGACGGCGACCGCCATCGACATCGCGAACGACGAGCGGACCTCCTCGACGAACGTGCGCCGGAGGTTGGCGGTCGCGGACAGGGCGCGGAGCACCGAGGTGAAGAGCGTGTCCGCGACGAGGGCAAGGACCGAGATGCCGAGCATCAGGGCGGCCCGCTGCCACGGCGGGAGCGCGTCTGAGGGCGCCTCGGTGCCGGGCGACTGGCCCAGGTAGACGTTGCGATAGACGACCGTCACGACGGCAGTGGCCACGAAGCGGCCCGTGGTCTCGACGAGACTGACCTCCCGCCCGGCCAGCACCCGGGTGGCCGTGGCGATCACCATGGCGACGGCGGTGACGGCCAGGACGAAGGCGGCCCCGTAGCCGACGAAGTGCCCGGCCGGCACCTCCGTGGTCAGGGCGAGACCGAACGCCGCGGCCGTGGCGATGGGCGCCGAGCCACGGAAGCCAGGAGCGGACAGCCGGAACCACTCCCCCAGCACGATCATGAGGGCGAAGACGGAGACGACCCCGACGTCGCCGCCCTCGGGGAGGTCGCGATCGACCAGGGTGAGCAGGGCGGTCGTCACCAGGCCCAGGAGGCCGACCAGCAGCGCGACCGGCTCGCGACGAAGGGTGCCGTTCACGTTGCCACCCCGGTGCCCACACCACTGGGCCAGCCGTGCTTCCCGAGGGCCTCGATCGTCGCCGCCCCGACCGCCGGGTCGAAACGACCGGGATCAGAGCGGAGCAGGCGTGCAGCATCGACGACGCGCGCCGGGAGTGTCACGTCCACCGGTCCCGGCATCAGGGCCTCCACCGCAGCCGCCACGGCCACGATGCGGGCGGCGACCGGGATCTCCTGCCCCGCGAGGCCGTCGGGACTACCGCCGCCGTCGAATCGCTCGTGCTGGTGACGAATGCCGGAACGGGCGTCCTCGAGGAAGTCGATGCCCTCGATCATGCGGGCTCCCGCGACGCAGTGCCGGTCGATGGCGCGACGCTCCGCCGCGCTGATGGCTTCAGGGGACCGTCTCAGCAGCCGCGCGGGCACCCCGAGATGGCCCACCTCGTGGAGCGTGGCCGTGTAGCGGACGGTGGCGATCTGTCGGGGCCCCAGACCGAGCTCCTCAGCCGTCCACTCGGCCAGCTGGGCGACCCGGGCGCTCCGCTCGACCGCGGCCGGCTCCTTGGTGCCCAGCGCGGTGACGAGCGTCTCGACGACCCGTTCGTGGGAGCGCAGCTCCTCACCGAACTGGACGAAGGCCCACCGGGCCGCGAGCAGGGGCGCCATGACGAGGAACGCACTGAACGCGCCGAGCCCGGCGGGGTACCAGAGGATGACGAAGAGGAACCCGATGACGCCGTAGCCGATGTAGGCGACCCCGGAGCTGACGAGGATGCGGCGGACGAAGACCCAGAACGGGACCTGCTGGTCGAAGGTCACGGCGCCGGCCACGAGGAACGCGTTGGTCAGGCACTGGACCACGTCGGCGACGATGAGCGGCAGCCCCACTTGCCTGACCAGGTCGGGGAAGCCGCTGACCGACTGGAGCGACGCGACGCCCCCGCACAGGATGTAGGCCATGGCGCCGGCCACACCGATGAGGCCGTTCATCGCGATGTTGAAGGCACGGTGGTACCACCTCATGCGGGACTCACGCTCGATGCTCTGTGACGCGAGCCCGACGAGCCACGCGCCGAAGGGGCCGAGGATCGCTCCTGAGGCGAGCAGGATGATCGACAGGAACGAGAAGCCTATGCGCGAGGTGACTGTGGGCTCGCGGAGGGTGTAGCTCAGCACACCCATGGCCGACAGCAGCAGGAGCGGACCGGCCTCAGGGTGGCGGCCGTAGGCCCAGGCCAGCACCCCGAGGACGACTGACACGACGCAGACGAGGGCGACGTAGCAGAGCAGCCGGGGCGACGAGGCTCGCTGGGCGGGTGTGTCTTTCACGGACTACAGGTAAGACACAACAGATCGGTCCCGCAACCGCGGTGGGAAGCGGGACCGAACTGGTGCGACAAGAGCAGGGTGCCTCAGGGGCCCCACGTCCAGGTGTTGGCGAGCGATGCCATCGCTCGGGTCATGAAGTCGTTGGAGGCAAGGGCGGACAGCAGGGCAGCGAACATTGGGGGCTCCTAGATAGCGTCGATGTTCCGGATGCGTGCGCCATGGAGGGGCGTTGCTCGCGGCAGCACAGAACAACTGAGGTTTCCCTCTACCCCACAATCTCAAACCGCGCGAGCGCACGGAAGTACATCCGGCGCGTTTCGGACGGATCTATACCAAGATTTTACGGTCGGGGACGCAACCCTGTCTCCGAATTGGGCGGTTGAGGGCCCGTGTGGAAGAATCGGGGCTTCGTGCCCGTCGGGTGCGAAGCATCCGCAGGACCAAGGAGAGCCGACGATGAGCAAGCGCGCCCGCAAGCGCCGCTCCCGCAAGGGCAACGCCGCCAACCACGGCCGCAAGCCCAACGCCTGAGCCGCAGACGTCAAAGGCCCGCACCCGATCAGTTCGGGGCGGGCCTTCGTCGTTTCCGAGGTCGTGCTGCCCGAACCGTTCTGCCGGTGACGAGCACCAGGTCTTTCAGCCGCGGTCGACCTGGATGACGGTCATGGAGATGCGCGACATGATCGTCAGGCGCAGCGCCTCCGGGGCCTGCTCGGACTCGCAGGACCGCTTGATGAGCGACTTGAGGGTCGTGTCGAGGTCGTATTCCTTGAGGCACGGGCCGCACTCGTCGAGGTGGGCCTGGATCTTCGCCACCTCGTCGGGGCCGAGCTCGCCGTCGAGGTACTCGTAGACGCGCAGCAGGGCCTCGGAGCAGTCGGTGTGCGTCCCCGCACCCCCCGACGGGTCGGGCCTGTCCGTCGTCTGGTCACTCATGACTGGCCTCCTTCCGTGCCTGCGGCGACGAAACCGCGCTCGGCGGCATACTCCGAGAGCAGCTCTCGCAGCTGGCGCCGGCCGCGGTGCAGACGGCTCATGACGGTGCCGATGGGCGTGTCCATGATCTCGGCGATCTCCTTGTAGGAGTAGCCCTCGACGTCGGCGAAGTACACCGCGAGACGGAACTCCTCGGGGATCGCCTGGAGGGCGCGCTTGACGTCGCTGTCCGGGAGGTGGTCGAGCGCCTCCGCCTCGGCGGAGCGCAGGCCCACCGACGTGTGCGACTCGGCCCGCGCCAGCTGGTAGTCCTCGATCTGCGCCGCGTCCGACTCGAGGGGCTGCCGCTGCTTCTTGCGGTAGCTGTTGATGTAGGTGTTGGTGAGGATGCGGTACATCCACGCCTTGAGGTTGGTCCCCGGCTTGTACTGGTGGAACGCGGCGTATGCCTTCGCGAACGTCTCCTGGACGAGGTCCTCGGCGTCGCTCGGGTTGCGTGTCGTGCGCAGCGCGGCGCTGTAGAGCTGGTCGAGCAGCGGCATCGCCTCACGCTCGAAGCGCGCCCGCCGCTGGGTCTCACTCT
Source organism: Terrabacter sp. 01T434 (assembly GCF_056398545.1). Taxonomy (NCBI): domain Bacteria; kingdom Bacillati; phylum Actinomycetota; class Actinomycetes; order Micrococcales; family Intrasporangiaceae; genus Terrabacter; species Terrabacter sp. 01T434. Next base: position 544,388 of record NZ_JBFTPP010000001.1, on the reverse strand, counting down.
CGCTGGCCACGTCGACGCTCGCGTCGGCGCGGGCGAGGTCCTCGGGGTCCGCGAGCCGCAGGGCGGCGCTCGAATCGGTCTTCTTGTCCTTTGCCATCGCCTCCCAGCCTAGACCGGTGGGCTGTGCGAGCAGACCGCGCACGGAGGCAGCGGTCGTGCTGCTCTCGGGCGCACGGGTGGGGCAGGTGACCATGCTCCCTGCAACGACACCTAGCCGGGGAGCATTCCCGCGATCCTCGTGAGCGCCTCGGTGAGGGCGCTGCGTGAGCTCTTGGGGAAGCTGTGGGCGCCGGGCACCTCGAGGAGCTCGGTCCCACGGGGCAGGTGAGGGCGGACCTCGTCCGGGGTGCCGAAGGCGTCGCGCGTGCCCTGCACGACCCACGACGGATCGGGCGCCAGGGCGAGCTCGTGGGCACGGAGCCGGTCGGGTTGCCCGGGCAGGTGGAGGGGGAAGCTGAGCAGGAGCGCCGCGTCGGCCTCGAGCGGCCCGGCCGTGCGGCACGCGACCCGCGCCCCGGCACTGCGGCCCCCGACGACGAGCGGTCTCGGCAGCCGTCCCCGGCCGGTGACGAGCGCCTCGACGATGGGCACCCAGGCGGCGTCGAGGGTCGGTGGTCGCCCGGCCACCTTGCGCCCCGCCACGAGCCACGGCTGCTCGACGAGCACGACGGCCCATCCCGCCCCGACCAGCACCTCACGAGCGAGGGCGAGGTCGATCGCGCCGAGGCCTCCCCCGGCGCCGTGCCCGAGGACGACGGTGCCGCGCGCGCCGGGCGGGCGCTGGACGTGGGCGCGTCCGGGGCCGCCCGGCGTCTCGATCTCGCGGACCGACACCCGGATCGGGGCCATCACGCGCCGACCACCTCGCCCGTCATGGGGTCGACGACGCCCTCGAGCTCGGACTCGGGGACGGGCTCGACGAGGGCGGGTCCGTTGTTGCGCGTCGCGCCGACGGCGCGACTCACGGGGTGCGCCTCGAAGCGACCGGGTGCGGCGAAGCCGAGGACCTCCTGGACGTAGGCGGGGTCCTTCTCGTCGGGGTCGAGCCACTGCTCCCACTGTTCGGGCTCGAGGACGAGGGGCTGGCGGTCGTGGATGCGGTCCATGCCGGGATCGGCCGCGGTCGTGATGATGGTGAACGTCGTGAGCCACGCGCCAGGGTCGCCGTCGGGCAGCTCCCTGTCGCGCCAGAACTCGTAGAGACCTGCGAACGCGACGGGAGCCCCGTCGGCCCGGTGGATGAAGAAGGGTTGCTTGCGCGGCTTGCCCTTGGAGTCGAGGGCGGTCGGAGACACCTGCCACTCGTACCAGCCCTCCGCCGGGACGATGCACCGCCGCGAGAGCGCGGCCTTGGCGAAGGCGCCCTTGCCGAGGACCGACTCGGCGCGGGCGTTGGTCATGCGCAGACCCATCTTGACGTCCTTGGACCAGGCCGGCACGAGCCCCCAGGTGAGGAGACGGAGCTGGCGGAGCGGGTGGGCCTCCCCGCCGTGGTCGTCGCTCGCGTCCTCGCTCCGTGGCCGGCGCGTCAGGACGACGGGCGCCTGCTTGGACGGCGCCATGTTCCAGTCGGGCTCTCCGGGGGACGGGGTCTGGGGGTTCTTGAGCACGCTGCGCGAGGGCTCTCCAGTGTGGTCCTGCTCGACGTCGAAGGCCTCGATGAGCTCGTCGGGCCGCGCGCTCGCGGCATACCTCCCACACATGAGCCACAGCGTATGCCGGGGCGACCTCGAGCGGACGGGCGTGGGCGTCGTCCCGTGTGCTGCGGGTATGTCGATACCGTAGGTGCCCACACGTCCACGATGGCCACGACGCGCTCCGGCGCTCTGCGGCCAGAGGAGGAAATCGCATGATCGTCCGCCGTCTCGCCCGTCCGCTGCTCGCGTCCGTCTTCGTCGCCGCCGGCGTGGAAGCGCTGCGCAACCCCGCAGCGCGCACCGACCAGGCCGCCCACCTGCTCCAGAAGGTGCCCGACCAGGTCCCCGGGGTCGAGGTCGCCGCGAAGGATCCCGACCTCTTCGTCCGGGTCAACGGCGCGGCGCTGCTGGGCGGTGGCCTCCTCCTCGCAACGGGGCGTATGCCGCGTCTGGCCTCGACCGTGCTCGCGGCGTCCATCGTCCCGACCACGGCCATCGAGCACGCGTTCTGGGAGGAGACCGACCCCGCGCGCAAGGCACAGAGCCGCAGCCTCTTCCTCAAGAACGTCGGCCTGCTGGGCGGTCTGCTCCTCGCAGCCGTCGACACGGAGGGGCGCCCGGGCCTCGCGTGGCGCGCCCAGCACGCCACGAAGACGACCCGTCGCGAAGCCCGCCACGCCCAGCGGACCGCCAAGCGCGAGGCCCGTCTGCTGGCCCGCCGAGCCCAGGACGTCGTGAGCTGACTTGAGTCCCGCAGAACCATCCCCTCGCCCGACGTCCGTGACGACTGGCCCCCCTGACCGCGCCATCCTGACGGCGGAGCCGGACTGGGCGGCCCCGGTCGCTCGCGGTCCGCTCGATGCCACGGTGGTGCTCCCCGGGAGCAAGTCCCTGACGAACCGCTACCTCGTCCTGGCAGCACTGGCGACCGAGCGCTCAAGGCTGCGAGCGCCGCTGCGGTCGCGCGACACGTTGCTGATGGCCGACGCGCTGCGCTCCCTGGGGGTGCGCATCGACGACGTCGCCGCGGAGGGCGAGTCCGTGGCCGGCGAGGTCCCAGACTGGGTGGTCACCCCACCCGAGACGTTGACCGGTGACGTCAGCATCGACTGCGGACTGGCCGGCACCGTCATGCGGTTCCTGCCGGCGGTGGCGGCCCTGGCCGATGGGCCGGTCCGGCTCGACGGCGACCCGCAGGCACGGGTGCGCCCCATGGGGCCCGTCATCAGCGCACTGCGGGTGCTCGGGGCCGACCTCGACGACGACGCCGGACACCTGCCGGTGACGGTCAACGGTCGGGGTCGCGTGACCGGCGGTGACGTGACGATGGACGCGTCGGCGTCCTCGCAGTTCATCTCCGCCCTCCTGCTCGCCGGAGCCCGCTACGACGAGGGCGTCACCGTGCACCACGACGGCAAGCCCGTGCCGAGCGAGCCCCACATCCTGATGACGGTCGAGACCCTCCGCGACGCCGGCGCGATCGTCGACGACAGCGAGCCCAACAGGTGGCGCGTCGAGCCGTCCGAGATCAACGCCCTCGACGTGTCGGTCGAGCCGGACCTCTCCAACGCCGGGCCCTTCGTCGGCGCGGCCCTCGTCGCGGGCGGCACGGTCCGCGTACCGGGGTGGCCGCAGCACACCACCCAGGCCGGTGACCTCCTCCGCGAGATCCTCGACACGATGGGCGCCGACGTGCGGCTCGACCGCGCTGGGCTCACCGTCATCGGCAGTGGGGAGCTCGTCGGCATCGACATCGACCTGCACGATGCGGCCGAGCTGACACCCACGGTCGCAGCTCTCGCCGCTCTCGCGTCGACTCCGACGTGGATCCGGGGTGTCGCGCACATCCGTGGACACGAGACGGACCGGCTCGCGGCACTCACCGCGGAGCTCAGCGGCCTCGGCGCGCAGGTGGCCGAGACCGAGGACGGCCTGCGCATCGCGCCGGCGCCCTTGCACGGCGGGCGTTTCCGCAGCTACCACGACCACCGGATGGCCACCGCCGGGGCGATCATCGGACTGCGCGTGCCGGGCGTGCACGTCGAGGACATCGGGACGACGCGCAAGACCCTCCCCGACTTCGTGGGGCTGTGGCAGGGCATGCTCGACCGCTCCGGCCCGGCGGTGCGGGCGCGATGAGCTGGCGGGACCTCGACGAGGGTGACATCCGGGTCCGTCCGAGCCGCAAGGGGTCCAGGCCCCGAACGAAGGAACGCCCCGCCCACGTCGACGCGGTCGTCGCCATGGTCATCGGCGTCGACCGCGGTCGCTACACGTGCCTGATCCCCAAGGGCTCGCTCGGCAAGAAGGAACCCGAGCGTGTCGTCACGGCGATGAAGGCCCGCGAGATCGGCCGCACCCGCGTCGTGGTCGGAGACGACGTCGCTCTCGTCGGCGACCTCGCGGGCGGACCGGACGCCCTGGCGCGCATCGTGCGCATCGAGGAGCGCCGCTCGGTGCTGCGCCGCACGGCCGACGACACCGACCCCTACGAGCGCATCATCGTCGCCAACGCCGACCAGCTCGTCATCGTCACGGCGCTCGCCGACCCGGAGCCCCGTCCACGGATGGTCGACCGGTGCCTCGTCGCGGCCTACGACGCCGACCTCGTGCCGCTGCTCGCCCTGACCAAGGCCGACCTCGTGGACCCCACCGAGTTCCTCGCCAACTACACGCCGCTCGAGGTCGAGCACGTCGTGACCTCGTGGAAGGACGGAAACTTCTCCGGACTGGACGCCCTGCGCGCCAAGCTCTCCGGCAAGGTCTCCGTCCTCGTGGGCCACTCCGGCGTCGGCAAGAGCACGCTCGTCAACGGCCTCGTGCCGGGAGCCCTGCGGGCGACGGGCATCGTCAACGACACGACCGGCCGTGGCCGACACACGTCGACGAATGCCGTGGCGCTGCGCCTGCGCGGCGCCGACGGTTCGGACGACGGCTGGGTCATCGACACGCCCGGCATCCGCTCGTTCGGACTGGCCCACATCGACGTCGACCGGATCATCGACCACTTCCCCGACCTCGCAGCGGGCACGGAAGGCTGCCCTCGCGGGTGCACCCACGACGAGGAGGAGTGCGCGCTCGACGCCTGGGTCGCCGAGGGCCACGCCGGGCCCGCCGGCGCCTCACGGCTGGAGTCGTTGCGTCGCCTGCTCAGCAGCCGGAGCACGACCGAGGATCACTGAGGGGCAGCGGCATACGCCCTCGGGCCGCGCTCCCCCGCTCGGGCCGATGCCGCTAGGTTGACCCGGTGACCTCCTACGACGATGACCTCCGTCTGGCCCACGTCCTGGCGGATGCCGTCGAGCGGGTGACGATGGCACGCTTCCGCGCAGCCGATCTCGTCGTGGAGAGCAAGCCGGACCTCACGCCCGTCACCGACGCCGACCGCGCGGCCGAGGAGCTCGTCCGGCACCAGCTCAAGCGCACCCGACCACGCGACGCCGTGGAGGGTGAGGAGTTCGAGACGACCGGTCACGGTCCCCGCCGCTGGATCATCGACCCGATCGACGGCACGAAGAACTTCGTGCGTGGAGTGCCCGTGTGGGCCACGCTCATCGGCCTCGTCGTCGACAACGTGCCCGTGCTCGGCCTCGTCGCGGCGCCAGCCCTGCAGCGTCGCTGGTGGGCGGCGACCGGCTCCGGCGCCTGGACCGGCCGCTCGCTGTCGTCGGCCCGACGCATCTCCGTGTCGCAGGTCGGCAGGCTCGGCGACGCGTCCCTGTCGTACTCCTCACTGGCCGGCTGGCGCGTGCGCGGGCGACGTGACGACTTCCTCGACCTCATGGACGACTGCTGGCGCACGCGCGCCTACGGTGACTTCTGGTCCTACATGCTCGTCGCCGAGGGTGCCGCCGACATCGCGGCCGAGCCCGAGCTCGCCGTCCACGACATGGCGGCGCTCGTCGCGATCGTCGAGGAGGCCGGCGGCCGCTTCACCGGCCTCGACGGGCGGGACGGCTGCTGGAGCGGCAACGCGCTCGCGACCAACGGCCTGCTGCACGACGAGGTGCTCTCACGCATCGGCACGTCGCCGGCCTGAGACCGCTGGGTGGTCGGCACTGGGCGGGGTACCGTGCCAGGCCTAGCCTTTCGGCATGAGCACCGGACCCACCGACAGCACTGCCTCTGTCCCCGTCTCCGTCCCTGTCTCCGTCCCTGTCTCCAGAGCGACGGTCCGCCCTGCCGGCGCGGCGGACGTCTCTCCGGTCGCCGCCGTCGCGGCCGCGACGTTCGAGCTCGCGTGCCCACCGTCGATGACCCGGGACCGGGTCGAGGCGTTCGTCGACGAGGTCCTCTCCCCCGAGCGCTTCGCCGACTACGTCGCCGACCCCACCCGGCAGGTCCTCCTGGCCGAGACCGGGGGGACCGTGCTGGGCTACGCCATGCTCGTCCGCGGCGAGCCGTCGGACGACGACGTGCGGGCCACGATCCGGCTCCGGCCGACGGTCGAGCTGTCGAAGATCTACGTGCTGCCACAGGCCCACGGCACGGGCGCGGCCGCGCTCCTCATGGCCCGGGCCCTGGAGTGGGCGCGAGCGACCGGCGCCGCCGGCGTCTGGCTGGGCGTCAACCAGCAGAACGAGCGCGCCCAGCGCTTCTACGGCAAGAGCGGCTTCGAGCGCGTCGGCACCAAGCGGTTCCTCGTCGGCGGTGTCTACGAGGACGACTACGTGATGGAGCGCGCCCTCGACCCACGCCCCTAGTCGGCCCCCGTGCCGGCTCAGGCGTCCGTGACGACGGTGACCTCGCCCAGGTCGAGGGCCTTGATCGCGTCGAGCTGCGCCGTGGCGTCCCCGACCATGACGATGGTCCACCCGGCGCCCGGAGCGCCAGCTCCGATGCCTGCGCCATCGGCAAACCGCGCGTAGGCCGCGTCGACACGGCTGCGGTCGACCGTCGCGAGGTCACGCAGGTTGGCCGTGGTGAAGGCCGTCGTGCGACCGTCGAGTGCCATGCTGACGGCTTCGTCGGCGATGGCGTCGGCCGTGGCGTAGCGACCCGGCGCGGTCTTGGAGATGAAGTCCACGCCCGAGCGGATCTCCTTGTCGGTGAAGCCATCTCGGCCGCCGTCGAGGATCTCGACCAATAGCCGCAGCGACTCCGCGGTCGAGTCCGCCCGCACCGAGCCCGAGGTGAGGAACACGCCACCGCGGCGACGGGGACGGAAGCTCGAGCGGATGCCGTACGTGTAGCCCTTCTCCTCGCGAAGGACCGCGTCGATGCGGGCGTTCGGCGAACCGCCGAGGACGAAGCCGAGCACGGGGTAGGGCGCCCAACCGCCCTCGACGGACCGGTCCGGACCAGGCGCTCCGATGACGAGCTCGGTCTGCACGGAACCCGGTCGCGACACGAGCACGATGCGCCCCCGGTCGGGTGCGAGGGCGGCGGCGTGCTGGAGGTGGCGCTCCCGATGGCGGGGGCCCTTCGCCCAGCGGCCCAGAGCCGACTCGACGAGCACCGGCACGTCGAGGCCTCGGAGGTCGCCGGCGACGACGAGGGTCACGCCCGCAGCGACGACGTGCTCGGCATGGAAGGCCGCCACGTCCTCGCGGGTGATGGACGACACCGTCTCGCGGGTGCCGCCGGTGGGTCGGGACGACCGGTCCTCCGGCGCGTAGAAGGTGCGGACGAACTCGAGCCCGGCCCGGTGTGCGGCGTTCGAGCGCTCCTGCTCGATCTCCGCGATCCGGGTGCGGACCTGGCGGGCGACCTCGGTCTGCGGGAAGGTCGGCTCGGTGAGGATCTGGCGCAGCAGGTCCAGCGCCGGCTCGAGGTTGCCCTTGACGACATCGAGGTCGATGGACAGGCCCGCGTCCGCCATGCCCGCACCGAAGCTCACGCCCTTGCGCTCGAGCAGCCGCGCGAACTCCTCGGCGGTGTGGTTCTCCGTGCCCTCGTCGAGGGTGCGCGCCATGATCGAGGCGACGCCCTCACGCTCCCGCGGCTCGTCGCGCAACGACACGGGCACACCGATCCGGACCGACACGACGTACTGCCCCGGGACGTCGTAGGTGAGCAGGCGCAGGCCGTTGGGCAGGTCGTAGGTGCTGCCTTCGGGGAACTCCCACGGCTCGGGTGGGACGACGACGGGGCGGGCGACGGCGGTCATGAGGCCTCCTCGGGGTCCTGGGACGTCGGGTCGGTGAGGTAGCGGACGACGGCCCGGGCCTCGGGGTCGAGCCAGGTCGCCGCGGCGAGGCGCGCCTGCTCGGCGGCCACGGAGCGGATGCGCTCGACGAACGTGTTGACGTATGCCGGGTCGCCCGTCAGCAGCGCGTGGTGGCTGATGTGGTCGGCGCGTTCCTCGATGCTGGCGAGGGCGCTGAGCCACGAACGCTCCGTGTCCGCGATGACGGACTCCAGCTCCGCGGCATCCGGCCCCTCCTCGACGAAGCGACGGATCTCCTCGCACACGGCGGACTCGACCTCGTCGACGTCGGCGCCGGCGGACACGTCCACGGTGATGGTGCCCAGACCGGAACCGTCGACGAGGCCCATCGTCCAGCCGCCCACGGCCACGGCCGTCTCGTCGGTGCGGACGAGACGACGCACGAGCCGCGAGCTCGCGAGGCCGCCGAGGACGTCGACGGCGACCTGGCAGGCGAGGTACTCGGGAGTGGTGTCGACGGGAAGCCGGAACGAGACGTAGATCCGGTCGTTGGGCACGTCACCGACCCGGTCGAGCCGCACGGGCTCGGCCAGCGGCGGCAGCTGCGGGTGTCGAGCACGGCAGCTCAGCTCGATGGCCGGCAGGGGTCCGAAGTACTTCTCGGCGGCGGCGAAGCCCTCCTCCGGGGTGACGTCCCCGACGAGGGTGAGGACGGTGTTGTTGGGTCCGTAGTGCGCCCGGAAGAAGGCGTGGACGTCCTCGAGCGTGGCGGCGTCGAGGTCCTCCATCGACCCGATCGTCGGGTGGTGGTACGGGTGGTCCTCAGGGAAGACGGTGGCGTAGATGTCGATGAGGGCCGACCCGTAGGGCACGTTGTCGTAGCGCTGGCGCTTCTCCTCCTTGACGACGTCCCGCTGGTTGTCGAGGTTCTCCTGCGTCAGCGCGTCGAGCAGGTGGCCGTGGCGGTCGGCCTCGAGCCACAGGGCGAGCTCGAGGGCGCCGGTCGGCACGGTCTCGAAGTAGTTGGTGCGGTCGAACCACGTCGTCGCGTTGAGCCGGGCTCCCTCGTCCATCAGGGCCGAGAAGTGCTCGCCGGAGGCGACGTTGCGGCTGCCCTGGAACATCAGGTGCTCGAAGAGGTGGGCGAACCCGGTGCGACCTGGCGTCTCGTGGCGGGAGCCGACTCCGACCCAGAGGTTCACCGCGACGTTGGGCACCGTGTGGTCCTCGCTGACGATGACACGCAGGCCGTTGGCGAGCGTGCGCTCGGCGAGTGGATAGGAGATGGCTGTCACGGGCTCGACCCTATGCGACGCGAGCGCGAAGATGACGGGCCGTCGAACGCCCGCAAGGCCGGACCTTCGTGGAGAATGCGCTCGGCGCACCCGCCACCGACCCGTCAGGAGCCACTCACCCATGACCGACCGCCCCGACCGCACTGCCGCTCCGGGCGGTCGCCTCTCGCGCCTCAAGCCTTATGCGGTTCCCCTCCTGGCGATGCTCGCGTTCTTCCTCTTCCGTGCCTTCACCGCCGACGACGGCACCCACGGCATCCAGACCGGTCAGTGCGTCGCGGCCGTCGGCTCCGACGACTTCAAGAAGGTCGACTGCAAGGACTCGACCTCGCTCGGCAGCGTCTCCTACATCGAGAAGGACGTGTCCACCGAGGAGGCCGCCGCTCTTCGCCTCTGCTCGGCGCACGGCGCCCGGGGCGCCTTCACGAGCGCCGACTCCTCGGGCGGTACCGGCACGGTCATCTGCGTGGCCGACCCCAAGTAGGAGCCGGACCTGCCCCCCGCATCGGCGGGATATGACCTAACACTTGGTTATGCTCTTTGGCATTAGCATCACCAGCCGCTATGATCGGTGTCATGGAGGCAGCTGCGGAGACCGACCTTCTCGCCACCATCCGCGCCGGGGTCATCGGCGAGGACCAGGTGATGCACGGGCCCTACGGCCCGCGGCGGGTCACCTACGCCGACTACACCGCCTCGGGTCGCGGCCTGACCTTCATCGAGGACTTCATCCGCGACGAGGTGCTCCCCCGCTACGCCAACACCCACACCGAGAGCTCGGGCACCGGCCTGCAGACGACCCGGCTGCGCGAGGACGCCCGTCGCACCATCCGTGACGCCGTCGGCGGTGACGACGAGACGGTGGTCGTCTTCGCCGGCTCGGGCTGCACCGGGGCCATCGACAAGCTCGTGGGCATCCTCGGACTGCGCATCCCGTCGAACTTCGAGGACCGTTGGCACGCCAGCGACCTGGTCCCCGCCGACCAGCGCCCGGTCGTCTTCATCGGCCCCTATGAGCACCACTCCAACGAGGTCATGTGGCGTGAGTGCGTGGCCGACGTCGTCGTCATCCCGCAGGACCTCGACGGCCACGTGGACATCACGGTGCTGCGGCGGCGCCTCGTCGAGCACGCCGAGCGCCCCCTCCTCATCGGCTCCTTCTCGGCCGCGAGCAACGTCACGGGCATCGTCACCGACACCGACGCGATCTCCTCCCTCCTGCACGAGCACGGCGCCCTCGCCTTCTGGGACTACGCCGCTGCGGCGCCCTACGTCGACATCGAGATGTACGGCCGTGGCGGACCCGGAGTGGCCGACCCCGCGGCATACAAGGACGCGGTGTTCCTCAGCCCCCACAAGTTCATCGGTGGCCCGAGCACGCCCGGTGTCCTCGTCGTGCGCCGCGAGCTCATGACCAACCGGGTGCCCGACGTGCCCGGTGGCGGCACCGTCGCGTACGTCAACCCCGACGACCACGCCTACCTGACCGATCCCGCCCACCGCGAGGAGGGCGGTACGCCTGCCATCATCGAGGCGATCCGCGCGGGTCTCGTCTTCAAGCTCAAGCAGGCGGTCGGCACGCCGACGATCCGCGCCCGGGAGGACCACTTCCTCCAGCGCGCCGTGGCGGCCTGGCGGGACGAGCCAGGCATCGAGATCCTGGGCAACCTCGACGCCGAGCGGCTGTCGATCGTGTCGTTCGTCGTCCGCGGCCAGGGCGAGCGCTACCTGCACCACAACTTCGTCGTCGCCGTCCTCAACGACCTCTTCGGCATCCAGGCCCGCGGCGGCTGTTCGTGCGCCGGCCCCTACGGCCACTACCTGCTCGGCATCGACCTCGAGCGCTCCCACGAGTTCGAGCGCGAGATCGGGCGCGGCTGTGAGGGAATCAAGCCCGGCTGGGTGCGCGTCAACTTCAACTACTTCATCTCCGACGTCGTCGCCGACTACGTCATCGAGGCGGTCCGGCTCGTGGCCCGTGACGGGTGGCGCCTGCTCGGCGACTACGTCTTCGAGCCGGCGACGGGTCTGTGGAAGCACCACGACGGTCCGGTCGAGCCTCCCCTGCGACTGCACCAGGTGAGCTTCGAGCACGGCCACCTCACCTACCCTGCGCAGCACGAGCGGGCCGGCGAGGACGCGCTCGCCCGACACCTGGCCGACGCGCGCGCGATCCTCGCCGCGGCGTCGTCCGAGCCGTGCGACGAGGCCCACGTCAACGTGGACTTCGACCACCTGCGGTGGTTCGAGCTTCCCATTCGCAGCCTGCCTCGCTGAGCGACGCCCTTCAGCCGTGCTCCGCATCCGTCACGGAGTCATGGCGGCAAACCCTGTGTAGTCGTGGATGGCGACCCCCGCATACGTCTCGTATGCGCTGGCTCCCGAATCCACCTGTGCGAGCTGGTCGTTCATCCGCGTCAGGGTATGGCCGTGGAAGGTCTGCTTGACCTCGGTCGGGTCGAGCCCGAGCCGCGTCGTCTCCTGGCCGATGCGGGCCGGTCTTCCCTGGTCGGCGGCCGCGGCGAGCCCGGCCGCGGCGACGTCGAGGGTGCCGTCCGTGCCGACCGCGGTGTCGCGGTAGGCCATGAGCGTCACCGCCGAGACCCGGCTCATCGCCTCCCGGTCGAGCATCGACCGCTCACGTGCCGTGATCCGGTCGAACCAGAAAGGGATGTCGATCTCGAGCGGGAGGGTGCCGCTCGCGGACCCGAGCCGGTCGAGCAGCGTGAGGTACGCGGAGATCGTCGTCGACCGTCGCGTGGTCCAGGCGGCCGTCGTCCACGGTTCGACATCGACGTGCAGTCCGGTGAACAGCCCTGTCGCGACGGCCGGTCGGAGCCAGCGGTCGACCGCCCACGTCGGGTCGTCGACCCAGCCGGGGTCGCCGCCGAGGGCGTCGACGTGCAGACCTGCAGACCGGGCCTGCGTCACGAGGGCGTGCACCCTCGTCAGGCTCGGGCTCGTCGTCAGGTCGGCGGGCACCGCGACGAACAGCGTGCCCACTGCATGGGTCCGGGCGAACCGGACGACCGACCCGGCATCGCTCCAGCACCAGACCCACATGGCGCGACCCCGCGTCGTCGCGGCTCCTGACGACGGCGGAGACGGGGCGACCGATCGGACCATGAGCACGAGCATGGCAGCCGCCGCGGGCCATCACGATCGGGCATGGTGGGCGCATGGACGCGCAGCTGCTCGACGGCGAGCGGCTCGCCGACCTCACGCGCGCGCCGCTCACCTATGCGGAGGTGGGTGCGACGCTGGGCGTTGAGGGCCTGCCCGCCGGCTACCACCACCTGCGGCGTCTGGCCGTCATCGGTCGGGGGGCCGACGACCTCGAGCGATCCGCCGTGGCGTTGCTCGGATGGGCCGTGCACCGCAGGGCCGGTCTGCGGGTGCTCCCGTCGAGCCCGCAGGTCCGCGCTGCCGCGGTCGCAGACCTGCGGATGGGCCTCGGGCCGTTGTCCCTTCGGGCACCGGTACGCGTCGTCGCCGTCCTCGACGAGCCGCGCCGTCGCGGCTTCGCCTACGGGACGCTGCCCGGACATCCCGAGTCGGGCGAGGAGTCCTTCATCGTGTCGATCGGCGACGACGACGTCGTGACCTTCACGGTGCGGGCCTTCTCGCGCCCGGGCGGCATGCTGACCCGAGTCGCTGGGCCCGTCGGGCGGATCGTCCAGCAGCGCATCACCGACCGCTACGTGCGGTCGCTGCGATCGCTGGTGTGACCAGCGATCCCGGATCCACCTGCGGCACTGGGCCGCTGGGCCGCTGGGCCGCTGGGCCGCTGGGCCGCTGGGCCGCGGGGCCGCGGGGCCGCGGGGCCATGCTCAACCCTTGACGCCTCCCTCGTTGGCGCCACGGATGAAGTAGCGCTGCAGGGCGAAGAAGAGGAGTGCGACGGGGATCGTCGTGAGCAAGGCGGTGCCGAGCTTGAGCGGGTATTGCGTGCCGGCGCCCAGCTGGCCGCTCGTCATGCTCGCCAGACCGGTGACGAGCGTCTGGTGTTCCGGGGTGCCCCTGGTCACCACGAGGAAGTGGGAGAACTCGTTCCAGGACCCTTGGAAGGACAGGATGGTCAGGGTGATCAGGGCCGGCTTCGCCATGGGCAGCACCACGGACCAGAAGGTCCGGAAGATGCTCGCGCCGTCCATGCGGGCGGCCTCCTCGATCGACACCGGCACGGAGTCGAAGAACTGCTTCATGATGAAGACGCCCGCGGCGTCGACGACGAGGGGCAGGATCATGGCGGTGTACGTGTCGTAGATACCGAGGTAGTTGACCATGAGGAACTTGGGGATGAGCAGGGCCACGCCCGGGACCGCCATCACCGCGAGCAGACCGGCGAAGACGGCCTTGCGACCGCGGAAGTCCAGCCGCGACAGCGCGTAGCCGGCCAGCGAGTCGAGGAAGACCCGGGCCGCCGTGACGACGATGGTGATGAGGACCGAGTTCCGCACCCACGTGGTGACCGGCACCGACGCGTCGCCGGTCTGGCCGAAGATCCGCTGCCACACCTGCGCGGTGAACGGGTTGGGTACCAGCGACAGCGGGTTGTTGGCCGCGTCGGGGTCGGTCTTGAACGACGTCGAGATCTGGATGAGGAAGGGGTAGATGAACAGGACGGCGAAGGCCAGCAGCGCCGCGTACAGCACGATCGTCTTCACGGGGTTGGACGTGCGGGCGTTCACTTGCGGCCTCCGAGTCCGAAGAGGGGCTTGCGTTCGTCCTTGTCGGTGAGCACGTGTCGCTGGACACGCGTGAGGACGATGATGATGAGGAAGACGATGAAGGCCATGGCCGCCCCCGAGCCGTAGCGGAAGTTGCCGAAGCTCTGCTGGTACGACAGGAACGCGGGGCTCAGCGTCGTCCCCGCCGGAGCGCCCTTGCCCATGACGTAGATCTGGTCGAAGACCTGCCACGTCCCGATCAGCCCGAGCGTGATGACGAGGAAGAGCGCCGGCTTGATCATCGGCAGCGTCACGTGCCGGAGCTTCTGCCACCCGGTGGTGCCGTCCAGGGCGGCCGCCTCGTCGATCTCGACGGGAAGGTCCTGCAGCGCCGCGATGAACATCAGCATGAAGGTGCCCGACGTCGTCCAGATGACGAGGAAGATGATGACGAACATCGCGACGGACGGGCCCGACAGCCAGTCCCAGATGCTGCGGCCGAGGACCTGGCCCTGCGCCCATCCGGGGTTGTCCACCCCGACGGCGTTGAATGCCAGGTGCAGCAGTCCCCGGCTGTCGCTGAACCACTGCGGCCCGTCGATCCCGAAGAAGCTGAGGAACGCGTTGACGGCGCCGGTGTTGGAGAAGAGGAACAGGAAGACCGTCGCGATCGCGATCGAGCTGGTCACCGATGGAAAGTAGAACGCGGTGCGGAAGAAGCTGCGGCCCTTGAGCATCGAGTTGTTGACGAGCAAGGCGAGTCCGAGCGCGAGGACGGTCTGCAGCGGAACGACGAGCAGCACGTAGTAGAAGGTGTTGCCGATGGACTGCATGAAGTTGTCGCGGGTCAGCCCGTCCCGGGCGAAGAGGTCGGTGTAGTTCTTCAGACCGACGACGTCGGTGCCCTGACCGACCGCGAAGGGGTTGGTGTTGCCCTGCCAGTTGGTGAAGCTCACCCACAGCGCCATGCCGATGGGGATGACGAGGAAGAGCCCGAGGATGATGATCATCGGGGCCACGAAGATCCATCCCGCAGTGCCCTCACGACCGCGTATGCCGCCACGGATGCGGCTGCGACGAGCGCCCGGCACGCCGGCCTGACCGGTCGGAACGCCGGCCGAGGCCGAGGCCACCTGGCCTGCCCGCGCCCCCGCGGGAGTGACGAGGTCCTCGACCGGACGCTCGTCGTCGATGCGGGCCATGGTGCCCTCCTGTGGGATCAGTGACGCGATGGGGTGGCGTCCGCCCGTCGGGTGGGCGGCGGACGGACGCCACACGGGGGGATCAGCCGGCGAGCGCCGCCGTGCCGTTCTTCTGCAGCTCCGCGAGCCACGCGTTCGGGTCGCCGCCCTTGCCCATGGTGGCCAGCTCGGAATTGAACTTGGCCATCACCTCGTCGAAGCCGGGCAGGTTGACCGGGCCCTGGGCATACTGCCCACCGGCGACGAAGGCCTGCGACTCGGGGTACTTGGCCGCGAAGGCCTTGGCCCCTTCCTCGGTGGAGGGCATGACGCCGAAGGCGTCGGCGAAGGCCATCTGCTGGTCCGTCGTGATGAGCGACTTCACCAGGTCGACCGCCTGCCCCTGGTTCGGCGACTTGGCGGCGATGCCCCAGCAGTTGCTGAACAGCAGGGTGCCCTTGCCGGCCGGTCCTGCGGGGAGCTCCACGACCTTGTACTTGAGGTTCGGGTAGTCCTTCTTGGCGCCGCTGATCCAGTTGCCCTCGATGGTCATCGCGGCAACACCCTTGCCCAGCGCCTCGCCGCCCCAGCCGGTGGCCGGTGAGGTGTCGGAGCTGAACTTCAGGACGCCTTCCTTCATCATCTTCTGGACCTGCGCCAGACCCGCCTTCGCGGGCGCGCTGTCGGCCGTCATCGTCTTGCCGTCGGGCGAGACGATCCAGCCGCCGGCCTGCTTGATGAAGGCTCCGCTGCGGTTGATGTCGTTGCCGAGGACGAGGCCCGTCACCTTCCCGGACGTCAGCTTCTTGGCGACCGCCTCGAGGCCCGCCCAGTCCTTGGGGATGTCCGCGTCGGTGAGCCCGGCCTTGGTCCAGAGGTCGGTGTTGATCTCGAGGGCCAGGGTCGAGTAGTCCTTGGGCGCGCAGTAGAACTTGTTGTCGTAGGTGAAGGTCTGCACGAGGGCCGGCAGGAACCCGGCATCCTTCACCTGGTCGCCGTAGGCGTAGAGATTGCCCGCCTTGGCGAAGGTGCCGACCTTGGAGGCGTCGGTGTAGAAGACGTCGGGCGGGGTCGTCGACGCGAAGGCCTGACCGAGCTGCTGCCCGAGGTCTGCCGCGGCGATGACCTCGACCTGGTTCCCGGACTTCTTCGCCCAGGCGTCGGCCGCCTTCTTGACCGCCGTGGTCTCCGCATCGCCGGAGCTGCCGATCATGATCGTCAGCTTGACCGGGCCCTTGCCGGTGCTCTGCGGCGCGTTGTTGCTGCTGCCACTGAATCCGCCTCCGCCGCAGGCGCTCAGGACGAGCGCGCCGGTGGCTGCGAGCGCGAGTGCGGCTGCACCTCGCGTGCTGGGTGCTCTCATGTCACTTCTCTTTCCGTGTCATGCGGTCGCCCGCAGGTTTCGAGCTGGATCTGACGACGAGCTCGGGGGTGAGGAGGAGACCACCCGCGGGATCGCGGGAGTCGGAACCGGTTGCGAGCATGTGGAGCACGCGGTCGGCAACGCGGTCGAGGGGCTGGTGGAGGCTGCTGAGGTCGAGCGCGTGCGCGATGTCCGTGTCGTCGAAGCACACGATGCCGACGTCGACGCCCGGCGACAGCCGGCGTTCGACGAGGACGCGCCAGACACCCAGGGCCAGCGCGTCGGAGGCGCACACGATCGCGGCACCAGGTCCGAGGACATCGAGAAGCCCGGCCGCGGCGCGGGACGCGGACTCCAGCGCCTGCGGGCTCGTCGCCTGCCACCCCGGGTGCGCCAGGCCGAGCTCCGCGGTGGCCCGTGCCCAGCCGGAGCGACGGTCGTCACCGACGGGAGAGCCCTGCGGCCAACCGAGGTAGCCGATCTTCTTGTAGCCCTGCGCCGCGAGATGGTGCACGGCCGCCTCGATACCCGACGCACCGTCCACGTCGACCCAGGAGGTGATGCTCGGGTCGTCCCACACGCGACCGAACGCGGCATACGGCACGTGGTGGGCGTCGAGCCAGCCGGGTCGCGGGTCGTTGCGGCGGGTGTCGGGGAGCACGAAGCCGTCCGCGACCCGACTGGCGACGAGCCGCTCGTAGGACGGGATCGGCTCGGTGGGGTCCGGCGCCGTGAAGGGCACGATGTGCGATCCCCGGACGGAGGCTCCCCCCGTCAGCTCGATGAGGAAGGTGTCGATGATCGAGCCGAGCCGTCCGAAGCCCGCGGAGTTCAGCTCCAGGCCCCAGGCGCCGGCCCGCTCCTGCTTGAGCGACTGAGCCGCTCGGTTGGGGCGGAAGCCGAGGATCTCGATCTGCGCCTGGACCCGGGCCAGCGTGTCGGCGGCGACGCGCTCCGGTGCGTTGACGACGTTGCTCACGGTCTGGCGGGAGACCGACGCGGCGCGTGCCACATCGTTGATCGTCGTCCGCCGCGTGGCAGAAGAACTCGAAGTCACCCTTGACGCCGTCTCTCCGAAGTGGAACGTTCAAACCGTGGCGATTTAAACGTATTTATGGCCATCCGGATACTGTGCTCCCCGTGCGGCCGTGTCAAGAGGGCGCGTCGCTTCCGCAGAACACGTCGCAGGCACGAGCACGAGCTGGAGGGCCCATGACCACGCACCGCACGGACGGCGCCGCGAGCGCAGAACCGACGACGGCGCCGGTGGGCCAACAGCCCTGGCTGCACGACCTGGCCATCTGCGTCGACGGCAACGGCACGGCCCTCAGCGAGACGGACGGGTCGATGCGGGGACGCGGAGCACACGGCTTCTTCGTCGACGACCAGCGGTCCGTCTCCCACTTCACCGTGAGCCTCGGAGCGGCGCAGCTCGTGAAGGTGGCGCACTCCAGCCGCGGCCCGCGCAGCGAGTTCTTCACCTCGGCCCGCGGTCTCGGTGACCCCGGCCCGGACCCCACCGTCGAGCTGCACCGCCGCCGCCGCGTGGCCGGCGGCACCCTTCGCGAACGAATCTCCGTGGCCTCCAGAGCCTCCCGGGTCGTCGATGCCCCGCTCGTGATCAGGCTCGGTGGCGACGGCGCGGACATCGGCCCGGTCAAGGCCGGCGTCGCGAGCGGCGAGCTGCTCGAGGCCCACCCGGGGCACGGGGACGGGGCGAGCCCGGCCGTCGGCCAGGGCGCGGCCGCTCACTGGCAGAGCGAGGCGCAGTCGGTTCGCGTGACCTTCTCCCCCGCCCCGGACCACCTCGATGTCGGCCCGGACGGCGTGCTGGCCACCTTCGCCCTCTCGATCGCTCCCGGGACCGAGAGCGAGGTCGAGGTCGAGGTGCAGACCGAGCGCCGACGCGAGAGCCACTTCCCGGCCGACAGCGGCTCGGACGCCGTCGACTGGCCGGAGAGCCTCCAGGTCGACGCGAGCGACCCGCGCCTCGGCAAGCTGCTGGAGGCGTCGATGGCCGACCTCCGCAGCCTGCTGCTGAGGGATCCCGCCGACAACCGCGACGTGTTCGCTGCTGCCGGAACCCCTTGGTACCTCACGCTTTTCGGCCGCGACTCGCTCTGGACGGCGAGGATGATGCTGCCTCTGGGAACGACGCTCGCCTCCGGCACGCTCCGAGCCCTCGCCCGCCGTCAGGGCACGAAGCGCGATGCCGACACGGCGGAAGCGCCGGGCAAGATCGCCCACGAGCTGCGCCGCACGGCATACGAGGACGTGTCCGTGGACTTCAGCCTGCCCCCGGTCTACTGGGGCACGGTGGACGCCACAGCTCTGTGGATCTGCCTGCTGCACGACGCGTGGCGCTGGGGCATGGACATCGACGAGGTGCGCTCCCTCCTCCCGCACCTGCGCGCGGCGACGTCCTGGCTGACCGACCTCGCCACGCCCGACGAGGACGGCTTCATCAAGTACGTCGACGAGAGCGGCCACGGCCTGGCCAACCAGGGGTGGAAGGACTCGGGCGACTCCATGCGGTTCCGGGACGGGTCGATCGCGGTCTCCCCCATCGCGCTCATCGAAGCGCAGGCGTATGCCGTCGAGGCGGCCGTCGGCGCCGCTGCACTTCTGCGGGCGCTCGGTGACCACAGCATGGACGTACCTGCGTCGAACGGGAACAGGTCGGAGCCCTCGAACCCGTCAGACCTGGCACGGGCGGTGGAGCTCGAGCAGTGGGCCGACGTGCTCCAACAGCGCATCCGGTCGCGGTTCTGGGTCGGACCGCCCGACGAGCGCTACCTCGCGATGGCCATCGACGGCACGGCCCGTCCGGTCGACGGTGTCGGGTCCAACATGGGCCATGCCCTGGGCACCGGAGCGCTCACGACGAGCGAGGCCAAGCAGGTCACCGACACGCTCGTGGGCTCGACGATGCTCGGTGACTTCGGCATCGCCACGCTGGCGACCGACAACGGCGGTTTCAACCCCATCGGTTACCACACGGGATCGGTGTGGGTCCACGACACCGCCATCTGTGCCTGGGGCATGGCACGGGAGGGCCATACCGCCCAAGCCGCCGTGGTCGTGGGCAAGCTGCTGGACGTCGGGGAGGCGTTCGACTACCGGCTCCCCGAGCTCTTCGCCGACTCGGCGACGCTCGGACAGTGGGCCCCGTACCCAGCATCCTGTCGCCCCCAGGCGTGGGCGGCCGCGTCGGCCGTTGCGATGCTCACCGTGGCGCTCGGGATCACGGTCGACGTGCCGGGTCGCCGTGTGCAGGTGCGACCGCCGTCGCCTCAGCCGTTCGGTGCCTTGACGGTGAAGGGCCTGCGCGTCGGCGAGGCCACCATTTCCGTCACGGTGGACACGTCCGGCGACGTGACCGTCGAGGGGCTGCCGTCGGACTTCACCCTCGACCTGCCGGACGATCTTCCGGACGACGCCTCGCGCGGCGCACTGATCGGCGGCGGCTGACCGACGCCGGCTCAGCGCGCCGCCTCAGTGCAGGAAGGTCTTGGCCGCCACCATGACGACCCCGAGGAGCCCTGCGGCGAGCGACTCCCCGAAGGCGGTCCGTGGGCTCGACCCGACATAGCGGGCCGACAAGTAGCCCACCGTCCCGAGCTCGGCGACGGTGAGCCACAGTGCGAGGTTGACCGCGAGGGCGGTGTCGGCGCCGAACAGTGAGGCCACGATCACCAGCGCCAGGGCAGGCACACCACCGACCAGCACGCGGGACTCGTGACGTGCCGCAGCGACCAGACGCTTCGGCAACGGTGACCGCCCGGCGTGAAACGGCTCGGAGAAGGCCCGCACGTAGATGTCGGCCAGCCAGTAGACGACGAGCACGAAGACCGCCGCGACGAGGACCCGAGCCGTCGACGGGACGTGGTTCGCCGTGGCGCTCATGACGGCGCCGGCGAGGATGGCGCCGTAGAGCAGACCCGCCGGGTTGCCCTGCGCGATGAGGCGCGCGGCCCGCTCCCTGACCGTCTCCGCCATGGTGTCGGCCCCTCGTCGCGCTCCACCGGTCGTGGAGCCTAGGGGCCAAGACTGCCGCGAGGGAACGGCATCGCGCCAGTGCTTCGGGCCAGACACGACGAAGGGCCCGGATCTCTCCGGGTCCCTCCAGCGGCTCCTCAGTCGCGGAACTGGCTGAAGGCACTGGCCGGATATTGCGGCAGCCCGGTCAACGCCATCGTCGCGACATCCTCAGCCTGCTTGAGTCGCGTCATCCCGCCGCGGCGCAGAGCGAGGACGGCGGGGTTCGTCGACGTGTAGATCGTGTCCACCCGGCCGGTGAGCTCGGCGGCCCGCACCTCGAAGGGCTCGAGCCGCTGACGAAGCGTGGCACGCAGCCGGGCCAGGTCCGCGGTGAGCCGGTAGTACGCGTACGACTCCGGCCGGGACTTGGCCAGTCGCGCCATCCACACGGCGAGCTGGACCTTGACCGCGTCGAGGTCAGCGCCCGGGGCGTCCGTGTAGAGCCGTCCCACGAAACGGCTGTCCATGAGCAGCTCACCGTTGAGCACCGCCTGCGCCTCCTCCGGGTTGCGCGCGCCGTAGGGCCGAGCGACTGCGACCGGTGCGCTCTGCGGGATCTCCCACGAGGTCCACCCGCGATAGACCCCGACCTGTAGAAGCGTCGCCTCCGCCTGCGCAGAGAAGGTGAACCCGGGCACCAGCGACGTGAAGAGCGGGTCGACCCAGTTCCCCTGGGCGTCGAGCATCCCGCCGCACACCCGCCAGCTCATCAGGTGGGCGAACTCGTGCGCGACCACCTCCCCATCGGGGCCGTGCCCGACGTATGCGTACACCGGGTCCGTGTCGGCGGCCCCCTTGACGACGTCCACCAGAACGAGGGCGTTCGGTCCGGTCGTGCTCCCGGCCTGGTCGGGCGCGTTGATCCCGACGAACGCGATGATGGAGCGCGTCAGCTCGTCCGGTGGGGTCACCGAGAGCTGGCGGAGCGAGTTGAGCATCGTCGCGCGGACCACTTTGTTGTCGCCGACCTTCTTCTCCTGCACGGGCCGTGTCTCGTTCCACACGATGTCCTGGGCGAGTCCGAGCTGCGGGTCGGGCGTCGCGGTCGGGCGTGGCACCGAGTACAGCGCGCGTGCCCCGCTGCCCGCCAGGAGCGTGGCGGCGAACGACTCGTACCGGCCCAGCGGCAGTGCCCGCGGGCCGAGGGCGTCCCTCTCGAGGGTTTCGTAGTCCGCGAGGGGTAGCCGCATGAAGTTGTGCTCGGACCGGAACCGGGTCACGGCCGCCGCGGCCGCCTCGACGCGGCCGGCCAGCTCCTCCACCGTCAGGTCGGTGCGCTCCCGATGCCCGAAGAGCGCCTGCCATGCTGCCTCGACGTCCGGCGTCCGCACTCTCGTCGAGCACCGGTCCCGGGTCAGCGGCAGGTGCCCCAACAGGGCTTGGACGCGTGCCGACGGGATGACGGGGACCGGTGAGATGTCGCGTGCGGCGACGGGGGCGGCAGCAGACGCCGACGGTCGAGCAGTAGACGTTGAAGGCGTCGCTGCCGACGTCGACGGGCGTGCCCCCGACGCCTTGACCGACGTGGACACGGTGCGGGCGAACGGGCCGACAGGCGCTGCAGTCCCTGCCCCGTCGCAAGCGGCCACGACTGGCCCCGCTGCCAGAAGGCACACCAGGACCACGGTGCGCGACGACGGGAGCACGCGTTTCGGTCGCGTGATGTTGCGAGGCATGGATCGATCTTCGTGGCGCCACCCGACCGCTGTCCGCGAATCCACCAGATGACGAAAGCCCCCCAGGCGAACCTGGAGGGCTTTCGTTGAACACTACAGTCGCAATGTTGCGTAGTAGCGGGGGCAGGATTTGAACCTGCGACCTCCGGGTTATGAGCCCGGCGAGCTACCGAGCTGCTCCACCCCGCGTCGGCAAGAGCAACGTTACGCGAAACCTCCTGCAAGACCAAATCGAGGTGGCGCGGTGCAGCGAGCCAGGCCACAAGAAGCCGAAAGGCACTGTGGCAGCGGGTGATTCGCATGCTGCCACAGTGCCTTCGGATGTTGAGCCGGTCAGGGCTTGGCGGTCGCCTTGGCCTGCGGCGAGGCGTCGACGGCCCGCTGGAGAGCGTCCTTGAGCTCGGCCTGCGCCTGGCCGTATGCCGCGAAGTCGCCCTTGCGCAGAGCCGCCTCCCCCTTGACGTAGGCAGCCTGGGCGTCCTTGAGCGCCTTGGACAGCGCCGCGGAGTCCGCGCTGCCCGCCGGAGGCGGCGTCGCAGTGCCCGACGGTGTCGGCGTCGGTGTGCCACCCGGCACCGGGGTCGGCGTCGGCGTCGTCCCGGTGTCGCCGGCCTGCGCGCCCGACGAGCCGCCGAAGAGGTCGTTGAGCGCCGCGTCGAGCGAGCCAGCCCAGGCGATCTTGTCGCCGAAGGCGACCGCGACGGCCGACAGTCGCGGGTAGGTGCCCGAGCCCGTCGATCGCGCCTGGACGTAGATCGGTTGGACGTAGAGCAGCCCCCCGCCGACAGGCAGCGTCAGCTGGTTGCCGAAGATGACGCTGGCACCCGTCGACGAGGTCGTCGAGATGAACTGCGCCAGCGTCAGCTGGCGGCCGAGCGACGCGTCGTTGGAGGTGACCGTCGAGGTGCGCATGTCGTTGTAGACCTGCCCCGGCCCGTTGACCGTGCCGCCCGTCGTCTCGAGCAGACGCAGCTTGCCGTAGTCCGGCGACTTCTTGCCGGTCTGGCTCCCGGCGTCGCCGTCGACGGCGAGGAAGCCCGACAGCACGTTGCGGTCACCGGTCGGCATGAACGTCGACGTCAGCGAGAACGCCGGCTTCGACTGGTCGGGCATGGCGAGCGAGAGGTAGTAGGGCGGCTGCATGAGGGCGTCGGCCGGCTGCGTCGGGTCGTCGGGCACGCGCCAGAAGTTTTGGCCGCCGTAGAACGAGCTCGCTTGCGTGTCGTGGTATTTCTCCAGCAGCTTGCGCTGCACCTTGAAGAGGTCCTCGGGGTAGCGCAGGTGCGCCATGAGCGAGCCCTTGATGTCGCTGAGCGGCTTCACGGTTCCGGGGAAGATCGACATCCAGGCCTTGAGCACGGGGTCCTGCTCGTCCCACTGGTAGAGCGCCACGGTGCCGTCGTAGGCGTCGACGGTGGCCTTGACCGAGTTGCGCACGTAGTTGACCTGGCCGGCCTGCACGGCGCGCACGGCCGTGCGGGTGCTCGTGACGGCGTCCTCGGTGGCCATGTCGAGGGTCGTGTTCTCGGAGTAGGGATAGCTCGCCGACGTCGTGTAGCCGTCGAGGATCCACTGCACCCGGCCGTCGACGACGGCGGGGTAGGCGTTGCCGTCGAGGGTCAGCCACGGCGCGACCCGCTGCACCCGCTCGCGCGGCGTGCGGTGGTCGAGGACGCGCGAGTCGTTGGTCACCGCGTCGGAGAGGAGGAAGTTGACCTCGCGGTACTTCACGGCATACGCAAGACGCTTGAGCGCGTCGAGCTGCACGCCGCCCGTGCCGGCGTAGGTGTAGCTGATCTGCCCGGTGCCGTTCGGGTCCGGGTAGTCGAACTCCTGCTTGTTGCCGCCGACGACGGAGTACTCCGGCGAGCTCTCACCGAAGTAGATGCGGGGCTGGTACTTCCCGAGCGCGCCCGTCGTACCGATCTGCGACTCGATGAACGTCGGGCGCCCGTCGGGCTCACGGGTGTTGCCCTTGGCGGCGACGACGCCGTAGCCGTGGGTGTAGACGGTGTGGTCGTTGAGCCAGTTGCGCTGCGCGTCCGGCACACCGTTCAGGTCGAGCTCGCGGGCGGCGATGACGGTGTCCTGGGACTTGCCGTCGATCTGGTAGCGGTCGACGTCGAGCACGTCGGCGAACTGGTAGTAGCCCTTGCTCGCCTCGAGCTGCTTGAACGTCGGGCTCACGATGTTCGGGTCGATGAGCCGGATGCCCGGGACGGTCGCCGCGTCGCCGCGCAGCTGGCCGGGTGCGGCCACGGTCTTCGTGTCGTAGGGGTTGACGTCCATGGCGGACAGCCCGTACGCATCGCGCGTCGCGTTGATGTTGCGCTGGATGTACGGGACCTCGAGGGACTTCTCCGACGGGCGCACCTTGAGGGACTGCACGAGCGCCGGGTAGATGCCGCCGACCGCGACGACGAGGACGGCGAGGACGGCGACACCGACGAGCGGGAGGCGCCAGGAGCGGGTCCAGATCGTCGTCAGGAACATGATGGCGCACATCACGGCGGCGACCGCCAGGATGCCCTTCGTCGGGATGATCGCGTGCGACTCGGTGTACTGGATGCCGGTGATCTTCGTCGACTCTGCGGTCGCGAGGTTGTAGCGGTCGATCCAGAAGGCCACGGCCCGCACGAGGACCAGGACCGCCGCGATGACCGACAGGTGCACGCGAGCGGCCTGGGTCGAGCGCATCTTGGACCCGGCGACGATGCCGCCGTAGAGGTAGTGGGTGAACGCGGCCGTGATGAAACCGATGACGAGGATCATCGTCAGGAACGCGACGACGAAGTTGATCCACGGCAGGTCGAAGACGAAGAAGCCGATGTCGAGCTTGAACTCGGGGTCCGTCGTGCCGAAGGGGCTGCCGTTGCGCCACAGCAGGAAGGTGTCCCACTGGGTCGCCGCCGAGAGGCCCGCGAAGAGACCGACGGCGAGCGGCGCCGCGACCGTGGCGGTGCGGCGCATCGGCTCGACGAGCTCGCGGTAGTGGTCCATGGCCTGCGTCTCGGGCGACGGGGCGTAGATCGGACGGTTCCGGTAGGCGAAGTGGATGCTCGACCAGACCATCGCCGCCGTCAGCAGACCCCCGACCAGACCGAGCAGGATCTTCGTGACGAGCTGGGTCGTGAAGACCCCCGCAAAGCCGACCGACTGGTACCACAGCACCTCGGTCCAGAACTGCGCCGCGAGGGCGATGACCACGAGCAGGACGGCCGTCACGACGAGCGCCGTGACGAGCGGACGTCGGGTCGGCGGCAGCGTGGCCGCGCCGGGACGCTTGGGCGCGCCGGAGTCGTCGTTGTGGGAGTTGCCCGGCGGGGGGCCGAAGTTGCTGTCGCTCACGTGGAGTGCCTTGGGTGCTGGGGCGGGCGGGTGGTCGAGCGGACCCGTGGGCGACCTCCTCCGGCCGCCTGCGGCAACCATAACCCGCGGTCCAGCGGCACCCACCGCGTGATACCGCAACGTGACCGGACGGGAACGCGCGGGTCCGCACGGACCCTGCTCGCGGCATACGGCAGCATGGGCACGTGAACTCGCAGCCCGTCATCGACCCCCTCGCCATCGCCGCCCTCGATACCGAGCGCCACGTCGCCGCCGCGGGCTGGGACCAGCCGGCCCGCCTCTTCGCGCTGGTGCGCACGGCCGACCTGCTCCAGCGTGAGCCGCAGCTGCGCGAGCAGATGGGGCCCTCCGACCTCGCCGAAGGAGCCCTGACCGCCATCGAGCAGGAGGGCCTGCCGACGACGAGCTCCCTCGAGACCCTGCTCGGGCGGCTCGCGTGGCCGGACGAGGTGGACGGCTGCGCCTTTGCGATCGAGCGCATGGTCGTGCCGCCGGAGGCCGAGCGCGAGCTGCCGGCTCGCGGCGAGGACGCCGTCGACCACCTCGCGGCCCATCCGGACCGCAAGGACGTCCGCCTCGTGGTGGCCGTCCTGCGCGACGGCGCGTCGATCTGCCTGCTGCGCCAGCGCGACCATGACTCAGATGACGCCGTCGCGACCGGCAAGGACATCGCCCCCGGGCTCGTCGAGGCCCTCAAGGCGAGCTTCGAGGACTGAGCCTCAGCAGCGCGGCAGCGAGGCCGTCTGGCCCCGGGCGATCTCCTCGACGGCGGTGCGGGCCTCTGCGAAGGTGCCGACCTTGAAGACGTCGAGGCCGTCGGGCACGTGCCCGACCACCTCGTCGCAGTTGTCGGCCGGGGCGAGGAAGTACTGCGCGCCGTCGGCGCGGGCGCCGGCGAGCTTCTGCCGGATGCCGCCGATGGGCCCCACCTGGCCCTGGTCGTCGATGGTGCCGGTGCCGGCGATCTGGCGCCCCCCGGCCAGGGGGCCGGGAGTCAGCTTGTCGTAGATGCCGAGCGAGAACATCAGCCCCGCGGAGGGCCCCCCGATCGATCCGGCGTCGATGGTGATCTTGCCCGGGAAGTCGTGGCTGAGGCCGAGCAGGACGCCGAGGGCCGTCTTGCCCCCCTGGCCCGCCACGGTCGGCACGACGACGGTCTGCTCCTTGCCCTTGCGGGTGACGGTGATGGACACCGTCTCGCCGGGCTTCTTCTTCTGGAGCACGTCGCGGACGGCCTGGGTCGTGGGGAGCGGCTGGCCGTCGATGCGCTCGAGCCGGTCGTTGGCCTCGAGCAGCCCCTTGGCCTTGGAGGCCGCCGTCAGTCCGATGACGGCGATGTGGGTCGGGACGGGCTTGCCGAGCGCGCGCAGCGCGACCGCGGTGGCCTCCTCCTGGGAGCCCTGCATCTGGAAGGTGTTCTCCTCGGAGACCTGCTGCTGCGTGACCTGCGGGTCGAAGACCTGGTCGACCGGGAGGACCTCCTGCGCCGGGTCGACCCACGCCCGCAGGACGTCCCACGCGTTGACGGGGTAGCCCGGCCCGCCCTCGACCCGCACCGTCGTGAAGCGCAGGGCCCCGTCGGTGGGGTAGGTCGGCAGGCCCGAGATGGTGATGATCGGTGTGCCCTTGCCGTTGGCCGAGGTGCCCAGGGTGTTCTGCGTCGGCCCGGGGCTCATGACGGCATACGGCAGGTGGATGACGGAGCCGAGCACCACGACGACGAGGAAGAGGAAGAAGGCGGCGAGCAGGGCCTTGTTGCCGCGCGTCAGCTTGCCGAGGTCCTCCCCCTCCGCCACCTGGGCGCGCGTCGGCAGGTCGGTGCCGGCGGGCTGCTCCGGCACGCGCTTGATCGTCCTCACGGCAGCCCGACCCACTCGTCGGCGCCGTCGGCGAAGCGCTGGTGCTTCCAGATCGGGATCGTGGCCTTGAACTCGTCGATGAGCTCGCGGCAGACGTCGAACGCCTCCCCGCGGTGCTCCGCGCTGACTCCGACGACGACGGCGATGTCGCCCACCTCGAGGTGGCCGACCCGGTGGACGACCGCGAGCCGGACGGCGCGCCCGTCGTGCGCCAGGCGGTCCGCGAGCGCGCGGGCCACCTCGGCGGCCTGCGGGTGTGCGGAGTAGTCGAGGGCGGCCACTGTCTTGTCGCCCGGCTGGTCGACCGGCTGGTCGACCGGCTCGTCGACGTCGGCGGGCGCAGGCCCGTCGTGGTCGCGGACGGTCCCGACGAACAGGCACACGCCACCGGCCCGGGGTGAGGAGACGCTCGCGAGCACCTCGTCGACAGACAGGGGTGTCTCACGGATCTCGACAAGGGTGACCGTCACGCCCGCAATCGTATGCTGCACCGCCGACGCCCACGTGTCACGGCCGCCCCGTCGGGCCCTGATCCAGGGGAACCAACCGGGTCCATCCGTGGTTGTCTTGATGTGCGGCCACACGGCCGGCAGGAGATCCGTTCGAGTTGGGGATGAGCAGGCATGGCCGACGACCGTGGACGCGGTGACGACAACCGCAGCGACGACAAGGACGACGAGGGCGGAGAGGTTCCCCGTGACCTGTCTGGTGACGCGCCCGGCGAGGAGCAGGCCGGCCCCGACCAGCAGGGCGCAGCCAACGACCACCCGGGCTCCGGCGACGAGGGCCGGGCGCGCGGCGAGTCCCCGTTCGGGCTGCCCCTGAACCGTCCCGGCGCCGGCTCGCCCGGCAGCGGCTCGAGCCCTGCCGGCTTCGGCGCCGGTTTCGGCGGCGGGCCGGGCGGGGGTTTCCCGGGGCTGCCCGACCTCGGCGGGATGGACCCCTCCGACCTCGGCGCGATGCTGGAGAGGGTGTTGGGCGAGGCCGCCGACAACCCCGAGCTCGCCGAGGTCATGAAGAGCATGGGAGTCGACCCGACCGACCCTGCGACACAGGCCGCGATGCGGGCTCAGCTCGGAACCTTCATGGCGGCTCAGGAGTCGCCGACCGGATCACGTGACATGGCCACCGAGGTCGCCCGCCGTCATGTGATGACCGTCGAGGGCAACGACGTCCACGACGAGGCGGCCGCCCGCGCGGTCGCCGACGCCGTCTCCGTCGCGACCTTGTGGCTCGACGAGCAGACCACGCTGGCCTCTCCCGTCTGGCGCGCGACGGGTCTCAGCCGCGCCGAGTGGGTCGAGGCGACGATGCCGCGGTGGTTCGAGCTCATCGAGCCGGTCTCCGACGGCGTCACGGCCGCGACGTCCGACGCCATGCGCAAGCAGGTCGGAGAGCTGGGCCCCGAGGCGTTCGGCGAAGCGCTGCCCGGGGGTCTGCCCGAGGGCTTCGACCCCCGGGAGATGGTCGAGCAGTGGGCGCCGATGCTCGGCAACCTCAGCCGACAGATGTTCTCGGCCCAGCTCGGGCAGGCCGTCGGCACGCTGGCGACGGAGGTCGTGAGCGGGACCGAGGTGGGCCTGCCGCTCACCGAGCCCGGTGTCGTCGCCCTGCTTCCCGGCAACGTCGCACAGCTCGCCGAGTCCCTCGAGATCGACGTCGCGCAGGTGCGCCTCTACCTGGCCGTGCGCGAGGCTGCGCGGGTCCGGCTCTTCTCCGAGGTGCCGTGGCTCGGGCCCCAGCTGCTGTCGGCGGTGTCGGACTACGCCCGCAACATCACCATCGACACCGAGGCCATCGAGTCCGCGCTGTCGACGATCGACCCGTCCGACCCCGAAGCCCTGCGCTCGGCGCTGCAGGGCAACCTCTTCCGGCCCCAGCCCACGGCGGCCCAGCGTGCCGCGCTCGAGCGCCTCGAGACCCTCCTCGCCCTGGCCGAGGGCTGGGTCGACCACGTGACCGACCGCACGACGGCCCAGCACCTGCCGCAGTCGGCGGCCCTGGCCGAGACGATCCGCCGCCGGCGCGTCGGCGGCGCGGCGCAGAAGACCTTCGCCGGGCTCGTCGGTCTCGAGCTGCGTCCGCGCCGGCTCCGCGACGCCGCGAACCTCTGGGCCGCGCTCGAGAGCGCCGGCGGAGCCACCCTGCGCGACGGTCGCTGGGCCCACCCTGACCTCGCTCCCACCTCGGCCGACCTCGACGACCTCATCGGCTACGTCGAGCGCGCCACCGGTGAGGGTGCTGCCGGGGTGGTGGGCGCCCCCGAGGCCGTCGGTGCCGGGCTGGGCGACGACCTCGACTCCGTGCTGCAGGGCATCCTCGAGGAGGCTGACCGCGAGCGAGGCACGGCGCCCGGCTCAGCGGTCCACGACGACCGCTCCGACGACGACGAGCAGCAGTCCGGCGACGACGGCGACGCAGGCCCCACCCGGTGACGGGCTCGAGCTCGATCCCGTTCGGTGGGTCGGGGTCCTCGGACGCCGACGCAGCCGGGTGGCAGCGCCTGCACGCCGACGCCGTCGCCCGGCTGCAGTCGTGGGAGGCGCCCGACGACCAGCAGGAACGACTGCGCCTCGACTTCCTCGAGCACCTGCTCGCGCACCCCGACGCCCTGAGCAAGGCCGGCCCTCCGGCTCACCTCACCGGCAGCGTCATCGTGCTCGACGAGGAGGGCGACTCGGCCCTGCTCACGCTGCACCGTCGGGCGCGCGAGTGGTTCCAGTTCGGCGGCCACTTCGAGCCGGGCGACGCGTCGGTGTGGCACGCCGCGCGGCGGGAGGCCCGGGAGGAGTCGGGCATATCCGATATCTCGGTGCTTCCGACGATCGTCCAGCTCGATCGCCATGTCCTCTCCGGCGACTTCGGCCGCTGCCGCGAGCACCTCGACATCAGGTTCGCGGCCGTGTCAGCACGGTCTGCCGCGTCCGCCGTCAGCGCCGAGTCGATCGACGTGCGGTGGTGGCCGGTCGACGCCCTTCCCGAAGGCACCGGTGACGACCTGCGACCGCTCGTCGACGCCGCCCGGCGCCGGCTCCCCCGCTGACCGCGCGGACGGATGGGCGCGGCGTGACGGCATACGTGGTCGTATGCCGTCAGGTGGCGCGGGCGGTCGCGTTCACTCGTCGCTGAGGTCGAGACCCGCGGCCGCGGAGACACCCTGGAGGTAGCCGCGAGCCCGCTCGAGACGGGGATAGCCGCGCAGCAGCTCCCAGAACTCCGGTCCGTGCCCCGGCTGCAACAGATGCGCGAGCTCGTGGAGCAGGACGTAGTCCACGACCCACCCCGGCATGCCACGGAGCTTGTCGGACAAGCGAATCGAGCCCTCCGCGGGGGTGCACGAGCCCCATCTGGAGTTCTGGTTGGACACCCAGCGCACGCTCGCGGGCACGGCCCGACCACCGAGGTGCTCGCGGGACAGGGCGAGCGCACGCTGCTCGAGGTCGCCGTCGCTGCGCTGGCGGCGCTGCTCGGAGGCGGCGACACGGGCCACCATGGTGCGCACCCACTCCCCCTCCTCGGCGCGGCTCATCCGGGCCGGGACGAGGACCACGAGCCGCCCCTCCTGGCGGTAGGCGGAGACGGTGCGGCGACGCTTGGCGCTGCGTCGGACCTCGACGGTCACGCCGTCGACGACCGTGTGCACCACCTCGCGTCGCACCGTCGTCATGAGGGCAGGGTAGGTCAGGGTGGGGACAACGGTCCGCAGCGCGCGCCCGACACGGCCGCGCTCGCGCGTCATACCGCACCCCGCACGGGCGCGCCAAGCGGGGATGAGCATGAATTCGTGCTCAGCGTGCCTTAGGGTTGAACGAGTCGAGGCACCCGTCGGATGGGTGCCATCTACAAGGAGACACCAATGGCTGACGAGACCTACAAGGGCGAGTTCTACTGCGTGAAGTGCAAGGAGAAGCGCGAGGCCGAGGGCAAGGTTGTCGTTTCCGACAACGGTCGCCGCATGGCCAAGGGACAGTGCCCCGTCTGCGGTACCAACCTGAACCGCATTCTGGGCAAGGCCTGACCAGGTCACGGCGGCGTCACTGACGCCGCACATCGAGGGGGCGGGACCACACGGTCCCGCCCTTTCGCACGTCCCCGGACAGGTCTCGTGCACTCCGGCTGTGGACGACGCCCACGCGCGGACCGGGGCGGCTGCGAGCCTGACGACCGAGGGTGGCGGCCGTTGGTGGCGCCACCGGGTCTGGAGGTCCGATGTCCGCAGCTGCCGTCCCGCCCCACCCGCGCCTGCCCGCCTGGCTCCGGCCCTTGGTACGACGACCCGGCGAGGTCCAGTTCGGTGTGCTGCCCGGCGGCCCTGTCGTCACCGGGATCACCGGCGCCGAGGTCGAGCTGCTCGCCCGCCTCGACGGTGCGCTCCCCCTCGAATCGACCGACTTGGTGGCGGCAGAGGCCGGGATCGCACCGGCGCGGTGGCGGGCCCTCCTCGAGCTGACAACCGACCTGGGCCTGCTCACCGACCGCACGCCGCCCGTCCCCGGCTCGGGGCCCGACGGGACGGGACGCGTCGTCGTCGATGGCTGCGGTGAGGTGGCCTCCGGCATCGCGGACGCGCTGGCGCAGACGGGCACGACCGTCGTGCACGGTCGCGCTGCCGTCGACAGGGCCGTGGCGTCACCGCTGCGACCACGACCCGACCTCGTGGTCCTCGTCGGGTCACCGGTGGTCGACCCACGTCGTGGACAGCTCTGGCTGCGACACGGCGTGCCCCATCTGCCGGTGGCCCCGGCCGGCCCGCGAACCCTCGTCGGGCCCCTCGTCGACGCCTCCCCCGGCGCGCCGTGCCTGTGGTGCCTGGAACGCCACCGCGCCGACCGCGACGAAGCCTGGCCGGCCGTGATGAGCCAGGCCGCACCCGGTCGCACCCTCGCACTGACGGGCCCACCCGAAGGCCTGCACGACGCGCTGAGCCCGGGACTGGCGCACCTCGTCGTCGGCACCGTGACGCTGCTGGCCATGGGCGTCCTCGAGGGCCACCCCTCCCCGCCGGGCGTCTCCGTCGAGGTCAGCCTCCCCTGGCCCCGGATGGACCACCGGCGCTGGCCGCCCCATCCGCTCTGCACCGAGCATCCCGCTCGCACGGCGACGACCGGAGTCGCCGGGGGCCCAGCGACCGACTGCCGCTCCCTGGACGGATCGCTGCAGCGCGGGGCGTGACCGGCACACCGAAGGCTGTACAGAAGGTCAGGTGAACGTGCGCCGGCGGGTACACATAGAGTCGAGCGTGGGCGCCGACCCGCCGCCTGGCGATGGAGTCGTGTCACCGCCGTGGCAGCGGGCTCGGGCCCACCTGAGACCTGCCGAACCGCCCGAGGAGGTGCCGCCGTGACCGATCTGCCCCGCAAGGCCGTCGTGCGCTCGGCCAAGCTCGCCTCGGTGCCGCTCGGCTTCGCCGGCCGCACTGCCCTCGGCCTCGGCAAGCGCCTCGGGGGCCGGCCGGCCGAGATCGTGGCGGCGGAGCTGCAGGCACGCACGGCCCAGCAGCTCTTCCAGGTGCTCGGGGAGCTCAAGGGCGGCGCGATGAAGTTCGGGCAGGCCCTCTCGATCTTCGAGGCGGCCCTGCCCGAGGACCTCGCCGTGCACTATCGCGCGATGCTGACCAAGCTCCAGGACAGCGCGCCCCCGATGCCGACCACGTCGGTGCACGGAGTGCTCCGTGCCGACCTCGGCACCCGCTGGCGCAGCAAGTTCACCTCGTTCGACGACCACCCGGTGGCCTCTGCCTCGATCGGACAGGTCCATCGCGCCGTCTGGAAGGACGGCCGGGACGTCGCGGTGAAGATCCAGTACCCCGGCGCCGGCGCCGCCCTGATGAGCGACATCCGACAGATCAGCCGGGTGGCCAAGGTCGCCGCCAGCTGGGTCCCTGGCATCGAGCTGGGCCCGATCCTCGACGAGCTGCGTGACCGGATGGCCGAGGAGCTCGACTACCGCCTCGAGGCCGAGTCGCAGGCGACCTTCGCCGCGGCCTTCGACGGCGACCCCGACTTCGCCGTGCCGCACGTCGTCGAGGGCCGCGAGCACGTCATCGTGTCGGAGTGGCTCGAGGGCCTGCCGCTCTCGCGGATCATCGCCGAGGGCACCCAGGAGCAGCGTGACACCGCCTCGCAGCTCTACCTGCGCTTCCTGCTGGCCGGACCGGCGCGCGCCGGCCTGCTGCACGCCGACCCCCACCCAGGCAACTTTCGCATCACTCCCGATGGGCGCTTGGGCGTCATCGACTTCGGCGCCGTCAACCGGCTCCCCGACGGTATGCCACCGGAGATCGGGCCGCTGCTGACCACCGGCCTCGAGGGCAGCGCCGAGGACGTGCTCGCGGGCCTGCGGGAGATCGGTTTCGTCAAGGAGCGCATCGACCTCGACCCGCAGCGGCTGCTCGACTACCTCGAGCCCTTCATGGCGCCCTTCCGCACCGACACCTTCACCTTCAGCCGGGACTGGCTCCGGGGGGTCTTCGCCCACATCAACGACCCGCGACAGCCCAACTACGCCGTCGCGTACAAGCTCAACCTGCCGCCCGAGTACCTCCTGATCCACCGCGTCTGGGGTGGGGGCATCGGCGTGCTCAGCCAGCTCGGCGGCACCGTCCACGGACGGGCCATCGTCGACGAGCTGCTTCCCGGCGCCGATCTGCCGCCGGTCGCCGACGCCGGCTGACCCACCGGCGGTCGCGGCCCGTCACCACCAGACGGGGTCGAGCTTGCCCTCGATCGAGCGCAGGTTCTCGCGGCTGCAGCGCTGGCACGTCCAGGTCGTGCGCCCACCGTCAGAGCCTCGACTCCACGAGAGCCGGGCCGCGGCCTGCTCATCGGTCGGCGGCGTCGCGCCGCAGCTGGAGCAGACGAGCTGCTGGCCCTGAGCCGACGTGCCGGTAGAAGCGTCCATGGGCTTCTCCCTTCTCCTCTCTCGAGTATCCGCCGATCCGGGGGCCAGACGTGGTGCCACGCGGATCGCGCGTGATTCAGAGGGGGCGCGGAGAGGCCGTTCAGCTGAGGGGCGTTCGCCCCTCGACATGCGAAACCGCGGGTGACGTGCGCGTCACCCGCGGCTCGCTCACTCGATTCAGTTGTCCTGCAACGCGCTTCGTGGCGCGGTCGTTCACTTCGTGCTGTGGCGTCGACTGGCGCGGATCTCCTCGGCGATCAGCCGGGCGCTGCGACGGATGCCGCTGCGTTCCTGGCGCTGACTGCGCTGGTTGATCCGGTCGCGAGCCAGCATCTCGAGCTGGTTCATGACGTTCTCCTGGTCTGTGAAAAGGGTGGTCTGCTGGGATCGGCGTCTGGGACATGCGTGCTCACGCAGGCTCAGGCGGCCACGGGGTGCTTGCGCGGACGGCCGCGGGGTCGCTTGCGAGCCACGACGGCGCCCTGGACGAGCAGCTGCCCACCCCAGACGCCCCACGGCTCCTGGCGCTCGAGCGCGCCGGCAAGGCACTGGACGCGTGCAGGGCAGAGCCCGCAGAGCGTCTTGGCGAACTCGACGTCCTCGGGTCGCTCGGCGAACCAGAGCTCCGCGTCGTAGTCGCGACACGGAATGGTCTCGCCGACCTGCTCGGCCTCGGCTCGCATGTCGATCAGTTCGGTCAGCTGCATCGTTCTCACCTCCGTCTCCTGGGCACCCGTGGTGGAGCGCCCCTGCTCACTCGTGTCTGGTCTGGTCCGAAGGCCCGCACCGGTGGTGCACGTCTCGGTCCTGTTGCTCGGCATCCGGGGAGTCATCTGTGTCCCTGATCTGTCAGGCACCCGGTCGGGTGCTCATCTGGCGGTGTCGGTTCGTGCATGTGGAGCGGCGATCGGCCGGGAACCTGCCCGGAGAAACACGAAGGCCGCGGACCCGGTGATGTCGGGTTCGCGGCCTGGAGGTGAGGCTTCGGGTCTGGTCAGACCGGGGGCCTCCCAGAGCGGGAGCGAACGACATCGGGGATCTTGTAGGCGGGGGCGGACGTGCGGCCCGTGACCGAGACGTCTCCCTGGACCGGGGCGCGGAAGTCGGCGACACGGCCACCCATGAAGGCGGCGACGGACACAGTGGTCCCCTGCTCCGGAGCGAGAGTGGCCGCAAGGCGGACCTGGCCGGTGGTCGGCCGCAGACGCACGGAAAGGACGCAGGAGACTGCGTTCATCGTCATCGTGGTGTTGTCCATCAGGCCGACCTCCTCACTTCTGCTCACGGGCCCCAGCTGGCCACCGAGACCACTGGGCTTGACTTCGTCAAGGGTACGCGTGCGCCTCGCTGGCGAACAACTGATTTAACGAAGTTTTGGGAACTTATTTTTGCGGAGCGCCGCTATTCGGCGGATTCCTTTGCCGCAGAACGGCTTTCGATCAGTTCTTGCGGGTCCGCACCGGCGAGGATCGCTAAGACGTCGCTGCCGTACTGCTCGATCTTGCGCGCGCCGACCCCGCTGATGAGCGAGAGCCCGCCTTCGTCGGACGGCGCGCTCTCGGCGATCGCGGTGAGCGTCGCGTCGGTGAAGACGACGTATGCCGGCACGCTCGCCTCGCGCGCGACGGCCAGCCGCCACTCGCGCAGCCGCTCGAACGTCGCCTCGTCGTAGGTGGGCGGGCAGTCGTCGCAGCGGCCGGTCTTGCGTTGCGCGGCAGAGACCAGCTCGGCGCCGCATCCGCGGCAGTGGGCGAGGCGCGCCACCTTGGGAGCGGACCGCTTGGACCCACCGGAGCGGGCCTCGCTGCGAGCGCCCTGACCGAGGATGTCGGAGGCCGGAGCGAGGAAGCGCGAGACGCGCCGCGTGGCGCGGGCGCCCGGTGTGCGAGCGCCGGACCACGACAGGAACAGCTGCTTGCGCGCCCGGGTGAGCCCGACGTAGAGCAACCGGCGCTCCTCCTCGATGGCATCGGGACCGTCGGCCATCGAGATCGGCATGAGACCGTCAGAGGCGCCGACGAGGAAGACGGTGTCCCACTCGAGTCCCTTCGCTGCGTGCAGGCTGGCCAACGTCACCCCCTGGACGGCCGGGGCGTGCTGCTCGGCTGCGCGACGGTCGAGCTCGGCGACGAGCTCGGGCAGCCGCGCCTCGGGTGCTGCCACGGCGATGTCGTCGGCCAGCGTGGCGAGGGCGGTCAACGACTCCCAGCGCTCACGGGTCGCCCCACCGCCCGACGGCGGCTCGTGCGACCAGCCGGCCCCGGTGATGACGTCGCGCGCGATCTCGCCGAGCGGCTTGTCGCCGTCGTCGCTGCGAGCAGCACCGCGCAGCAGCAGGATCGCGTCACGCACCTCCTTGCGCGCGAAGAAGCGGTCACCGCCACGCACGAGGTAGGGCACGCCCGCGTCGGTCAGGGCCGACTCGAAGGCCTCGGACTGGGCGTTGGTGCGGAAGAGGATCGCGATCTCGGCGGCGGGATGACCACCGGACACGAGTGCCCGGATGCGCTCCGCGACGGCGGCGGCCTCGGCCGGGTCGTCGGGATGGCTCGTCAGCTCGGGAGCGGGACCGGGCTCGGACTGCGCGAGCAGGCGCACCGCGCCCTCGCGGGCCGCCTGCGTGCCCGAGGCGACGATCGTGTTGGCGAGACCGACGATCTGCGGCGTCGACCGGTAGTTGCGGACGAGCCGCACGACCTGGGCCCCCGGGAAGCGCTGGGGGAAGCCGACGAGGTGTCGGGGGCTGGCTCCGGTGAACGAGTAGATGGTCTGGGCAGGGTCACCGACGACGCAGAGGTCCTTGCGCTCCCCCAGCCACTGGTCGAGCAGCCGCTGCTGCAGGTCGTTGACGTCCTGGTACTCGTCGACGACGAACTGGCGGTACTGCCCCCGCACGGTGCGGGCGATGTCCTCGCGCTCGTCGAGGATGCCGACGGTGAGGAGCAGGACGTCCTCGAAGTCGATGACCCCACGCCGCTGCTTGACGTCCTCGTAGGCCTCGAAGAGCCTCGCCATGGCCGTGAGGTCGAGGCCGGGTGGCTCACGGCGCTGCTCACGGGCGCGGGCGGCGTACGACTGCGGGGTCAGCAGGTTGACCTTGGCCCACTCGATCTCCGCGGCGAGGTCGCGCACGGTGGTGCGGTCGAACTGCATGCGCAGGCGGCTCGCCGCCTCGGCGACGGCCGCCGCCTTGTGGCTCATCACCTCGGGGGCCGCGCCGCCGATCGCCTGCGGCCAGAAGAAGTGGAGCTGGCGCAGTGCGGCTGCGTGGAAGGTGCGCGCCTGGACGCCCTGCACCCCGAGGCCGCGCAGGCGCGTGCGCATCTCACCGGCGGCGCGCGCCGTGAAGGTGAGCGCGAGCACGCGCTGCGGCTGCTGGGCGCCCGAGTGGACGGCATACGCGATGCGGTGGGTGATGGCGCGGGTCTTGCCCGTGCCGGCGCCCGCCAGGATGCACAAGGGTCCCGGCGGGGCCATCGCGACCTCGCGCTGCTCGGGGTCGAGCCCGTCGAGGATCTGGTCGGCAGTGGGCACTGCGGGTACTGCGCTCAGGAGTGATCACCCTTCGAGGTGGCCAGCACGCGCGCGGCGTGGTCCGGCACATAGTTCTGCTCGTGCTGCGGCGGGCGCTCGTAACCGCGCGGGGCCGGGCGCTTCGGGACGCGGGGTACGTCGGGGGCCACGTCGGCATGCGGGATGGAGCTGAGCAGGTGGTGCATGACGTTGACCCGCGAGCGGCGCTTGTCCTCGGACTCGACGACGTGCCACGGCGCATGGTCGGTGCTCGTCTCGGCCATCATGATGTCCTTCGCCTCGGAGTAGTCCTCCCACCGGGTGATCGACTCGAGGTCCATCGGCGAGAGCTTCCACTGGCGCATGGGGTCCTTGGCGCGGGAGCGGAAGCGGCGCTCCTGCTCGACGTCGGAGACGCTGAACCAGTACTTGCGCAGGATGATGCCGTCGTCGACGAGCATCTGCTCGAAGACGGGCGCCTGCTCGAGGAAGCGGGAGTACTGCGCGTCGGTGCAGAAGCCCATGACGCGCTCGACGCCGGCACGGTTGTACCAGGACCGGTCGAACAGCACGATCTCGCCCGCGGCGGGCAGGTGGGCGATGTAGCGCTGGAAGTACCACTGCGACTTCTCGCGGTCGGTCGGTGCCGGGAGCGCCGCGATGCGGGCGACGCGCGGGCTGAGGTACTCGGTGATCCGCTTGATCGCCGATCCCTTGCCGGCGGCGTCGCGACCCTCGAAGACGACGACGACACGCTGACCGGTGGCGCGCACCCACTCCTGGAACGCGACGAGCTCCGCCTGCAGGCGACGGACCTCGGTCTCGTAGACGTCGAGGTCCATCCTCCGGGGTCGTTTTGCACGGCGTTTGGCCATGGGGTCATCCTTGCACCGAGGGACGACGCCCGTGGCCCCCGTCCCCAAGGCGACACCCCGCGCACAGGACGACAGAGGAACCGATGCCAGACACCAGCCAGGTCAGGCCCGACGAGGGCTCGATCACGATGTTCACGACGACGTGGTGCGGCTACTGCACGCGCCTCAAGGGCCAGCTGACCCGCGAGGGCGTGCCGTTCACCGAGATCGACCTCGAGGCCAACCCCGAGCACGTCGACTTCGTCGAGCGCGTCAACGGCGGCAACCGCACCGTCCCGACGGTCGTCTTCCCCGACGGATCGGCCGCGACCAACCCGTCGCTCGCGGAGGTGCGTTCCCGCCTCGCCGGCTGACGAACCCCTCGCGGCTTCAGAACCCTCCCGCACGTCCGGGCGGCAGCACGGACTCGACCGTCTGGCCCAGCCAGTGCTCGATGATCCGCTTGGCGATCGAGATGCCACTCGGGGTGCGGATCGTGTCGCTCAGCAGCAGGTCACGGTACTCATCGCGCGTCACCCAGCGTGCCTCGGCCATCTCGACGGGGTCGATGGTCAGCTCCGTCTCCCGGGTCGTGGCGGCGAAGCCGATCATCACCGACGACGGGAACGGCCAGGGCTGGTTGCCCAGGTAGCGAGCCCCGTCCACGGTGACGCCGACCTCCTCGGCGACCTCGCGGGCGACCGCGGCCTCGAACGCCTCCCCCGGCTCGACGAAGCCGGCGAGCACCGAGAACCGCCCCTCCGGCCAGTGCGCACCACGACCGAGCAGCAGACGGTCGTCCGGGTCGACGACCGACATGATGACAGCAGGGTCGGTGCGTGGGTAGTGCTCGCTGCCCTCCCGCTCGCACCGCCGCACCCAGCCCGCCTGGGTGGGTTCCGTGGGCGCGCCGCAACGCGGGCAGAAGCGGTGGGTGGCGTGCCAGTTCGCCAGGGCCAGGGCGGTCGTGAACACCCCGGCGTCGCGCGGCGCGAGGGCCTCCCCGGCCTGCCGCAGGGTGAGCCAACCATCGGCCGCCGGGTCGCTCGCGCCGTCTGCCGGACCGCTGCCGACCTCACGGGTCACGACGCCGACGTATGCCGTGCCGTCCGCGTCGCGCCCCAGGTGCAGTCCCAGGCCGGCGTGGTCCGCGGCCTCGGGGGCGCGGAGCGCGAGCTGGAGACGGCCGTCGCCGGTGGCGCCGTCGCGCCCGTCGCGCCCGTCGCGCCCGTCGCGCGACGGTGCCACGCGCATCCGGTCGCCCCGGATCTCGGCGACTCGGGTGCGAGGGTCGTCGAGCAGCTCGGTGAGGATGTCGGGACGACGGCGCTCGAGCGCCACCCGGCCCAGCGCGCTGCGCGAGAGCGCCAGATCGGCCAGGGTCTCGTCGGTCAGTGCCACACGGCCACCCTAGAGGGCGCGCTCGCGTCACCCTGTAGGGGCCGAGCGCCGCGGGCCGAACGGACGACGGCGCGCCTCGCCTCCCACGCTGGGCGCGTCGTACGACCTACGGTGGTGTCGTGACACGCAGCCCCCTCTTCCTCGCCGCCCTGGCGAGCTCGGCCGTGCCGGGCCTCGATCCGGTGACGGTGGAGGGTGTGCCGGGCGAGCCGGGCGACCTCTTCGAGATCGCCTACGTGCAGGACAGCCAGGACCGCCGGTGGGTCGTCAAGGCGCCGTGCACCGCCGCCGCGGGGGCGATGCTCGATGACATCTCCGCGCTCTCCGGGCTGCTGGGGCGTCGGCTCGACGTGGCCATGCCGATGGTGCGGGGCTTCGCTCCGGTGCCCGAGGGGCGGGCCACCGTGTACCTGCGCGTCCCTGGCCGCCCGCTGGACTTCGCCGCTCTCACGCCGGGGCCCCTGACGGTCGAGGTCGGCCGCACGCTCGCGCACATCCACAACGTGGAGCACCTGCTGTTCGAGGAGGCCGGTCGCCCGTCGTACGACGCCGAGGCGCACCGCCGACGCCAGCTCTCCGAGCTCGACCGTGCCGCCGCCACGGGGCACGTGCCGACCGGCCTGCTCACCCGCTGGGAGCACGCGCTCGAGGACGTCTCGCTGTGGCGCTTCGCCCCGAGCGCGGTCCACGGCACGTTCACCGGCCAGAACGTCCTCGCGTCGTTCGACGACGACAGCGACTCGTCGACCGGCCACATCCGCGGAGTCCTGGCGTGGGAGGAGAGCCGCGTCGGCGACCCGGCCGACGACTTCGCCGAGCTCGCCAGTGTCGCCCCGCCGGCGACGCTCGACGCCGTCCTCGAGGCCTACGCCGCCTCCCGCATCGAACGGCCGGACGTCCACCTCGTGCGGCGCGCCCGCCTCGCAGCCGAGATGACGCCCCTCCGGGCCCTGCTGCACGCCCTCTCCTCGGGACGGCTGGACGTCGTCGAGCGCACCGCCGAGCAGCTGCGGACTCTCGACGCCCGTGTCGAGGCGGCCGACCGCCGTCACGCCCGGGAGGACGCCGAGCGCAGCGAGCGCACCAGACAGGCCCGTGAGCAGGCCACCCCCGTGCTCGATCGCGAGGACCCCGCCCGCCAGCGGGCTGAGCGACCCGAACCCGAGTGGGACGCCACCCAGCCGCACGCGCCCTTCCCGATGCTCGGCGAGACCCAGGCCATCTCGATGACGGACCTCGTGGACGACCGGCGTGCGGGCGGTGACGAGGGCAATACCGGGGAGGCATCTGCCGCCGCGCCGCCAGATGCCCACACCGACCCGTCGGGGACGACGACGCCGGACCCCGCGCCGACACGCGCCGGCGCCGAGTCGGCGTTGCCCGTGACCGACACCGACGACCCGGACCTCGAGGACTCGCAACCCGTCCCTGTCGTCGCGGCGGACCCTGACGCGTCACCATTCGAGATCGACGAGGTCGAGGCGCTGCCCGAGGACGCGGACGGAGTGCTCGACCTCCACGAGGGCGCCTCCGACTTCGTGCCGGTCCCCAAGCCCGATCACGCCCATCAACCCCCTGGCTGAACACGCACGCCCGTGCGACACCGGTTCCCGGTTGACGCGGTCGCCGATCAGCCCGAGGGTCGCGCCGAAGGCTTGCCGGGCCAGCGACTGCGCGGGAGGATCGCGCTCCTCGCCGTCACCGTGGGCATAGGTGGTCAGGCGTCGCGCCGCCGCAGGCGGATCGCGGCCAGGCCCAGGATGACGGCGGCATACCCGCAGAAGAGAGCGAAGCCGGCCCACGGAGCCAACGCGGCCGGGTCGGCGTGCACGTGGGTGATGCCCTCCCCGACCGTGCTGGGCAGGTACTTGTCGATCGGGTCGGCCCACGACGCGGGCAGGAAGCGCACGATGATCGGGAGGACGAACAGCACGCCGAACAGGGCGGAGATGCCGCCGGCGGTGTTGCGCAGCAGGGCGCCGAGGCCCAGGCCTAGCAGGCCGACCACGGTCAGGTACAACGCGGCCCCGAGCACGGCACGCAGCACGCCCGGGTCACCCAACCCGGCCTGCAGGTGCTTGGCCCCCAGGATCGACTGCCCGATCAGGAACGCGCCGAGCACCGACGGGACGGTCAGCACCAGCGTCACGGCGGCGAAGACCGCGGCCTTGGCCCACAGCACGGGCAGACGGGACGGGACGGCCGCAAGGGTCGCCCGGATCATCCCGGTTGCGTACTCACCGGTGATGAGCAGGACACCCAGGACGCCGATGGCCAGCTGTGCGAGGAAGATGCCGGCCAGGCTGCGCGAGGTGGGGTCGAAGCCGGCCGCCTCACGAGGATTGTGTGGCGGCCAGTGCGCGACGGTCACGGACGGCACGAGGATGGAGAGCCCGACGATGAAGACGACCGCGGCGAGCATGGAGAAGATGGTCGAGCGAAGGGAACGCAGCTTGGTCCACTCCGACAGGACAACCCGCGCCTGGGTGACCTTCTTCTGAGGCGACGTGCGTGGACGCAGCGCGGTGCTGCTCGTGGTTGCAGTGCTCATCGGTTCGCTCCGGCGGTCTCGAGAGCGCTGCCGCCCTCGGTGGTCGTGGCGCCGTGGTACTCG
Source organism: Terrabacter sp. 01T434 (assembly GCF_056398545.1). Taxonomy (NCBI): domain Bacteria; kingdom Bacillati; phylum Actinomycetota; class Actinomycetes; order Micrococcales; family Intrasporangiaceae; genus Terrabacter; species Terrabacter sp. 01T434. The sequence continues at coordinate 501,927 of NZ_JBFTPP010000001.1, read as the reverse complement.
ACGGCGTCCTTGGTCAGGTCCATGAAGGCCTCCTCCAGCGAGGTCTGCTGGGCGGACAGCTCGAGCAGGGTGATACCGGCGCCGCCGGCCGCGAGACCGATCTGGTCGGTGCTCAGCCCGCTCACCTCCAGCGCGTCGCCGCCGGTGCTCTCGACGGTCACGTTTGGCCCGGCGAGTACCGTCGCAAGCGCGTGAGGGTCGGTCGTGCGGACCCGCACCCGGTTGCCCGAGGAGCTCGCGATGAATTCCTGGACACTGGTGTTCGCGATCAGCTTCCCTCGTCCGACGACGATGAGGTGCTCGGCGGTCTGGGCCATCTCGCTCATCAGGTGCGAGGAGACGAACACGGTGCGCCCTTCGGCGGCCAACGACTTGAGCAGGTTGCGGATCCAGCGGATGCCGTCGGGGTCGAGACCGTTGACCGGCTCGTCGAGGATGACGGTCTGCGGGTCACCCAGCAGGGCCGAGGCGATGCCGAGCCGCTGCCCCATCCCGAGCGAGAAGCCCCCGGCCCGCTTCTTGGCGACCTCGCGCAGGCCGACCAGGTCGACCACCTCGTCGACCCGGCCCCGAGAGATGCCGGCGGTCTGGGCCAGGGCCAGCAGGTGGTTGAACGCGCTGCGGCCCGTGTGGACCGACCGCGCCTCCAGCAGGGCGCCCACTTCGTGCAGCGGGGCGGTGTGCTCGCGGTACGCCTTCCCGTTCACGCGGACAGTGCCCGCGGTGGGAGCGTCCAGTCCCAGAATCATGCGCATCGTCGTGGACTTGCCGGCGCCGTTGGGGCCCAGGAACCCGGTGACCACCCCTGGCTTCACAGTGAAGGTGAGGTCGTCGACGGCGGTTTTCTGGCCGTAGCGCTTCGTGAGACCCAGGGCCTCGATCATGGGTAGCTCTTTCGTCGTCAGGTTGGTGGACCGAAGGACCAGGCATCCGAGGAGCTTCCTGATGCTCACGCTGACTGGTCCCGCACGGCAGAGTGCCCACCGAACCGGCAGGCCCCCGCAGGGTGCCTGATCCACCTGTGCGCAGACTGTGGCCGCGCGGACCGAAGGCGCCCGCGTAGGTCCCTAGTCGGGAAGGGTGCGCAGGAGGTCGACGAGCGCCGCCTCGCCCGGGAGGTCGGGACGGACGGTGACGCCCTCCCCCGCGTAGTAGAACGCCGCGTCGACGAGCGACGGGTCGACATCGCGCAGCCGGGCGAAGGCGACGGCATACGCCCCGAGCTGGAGGGCACGGACGGCGGCATCTCGCCCGGTGGGCCGGGCACCGGTCTTCCAGTCGACGACCGTCCACCCCCCGTCGTCGCGGGGGAACACGGCATCCACACGACCTCGAACCGCGATGCCGTCGATGATCGTCTCGATCGACATCTCGATCTCCTCGGGGATGCGATCGGCCCACTCGCTGGCGAGAAAACGCTCCTTCATGGAGTCGAGATCGCCGTCGTCGGCAGCGCCCTCATCGGCGCTGCCGGGCAGGTCGAGCAGGTCGACGAACGCGGCGCGGGAGTAGTGCTCCTCGATCCAGGCGTGGAAGGCGGTGCCCTGGCGGGCGGCGACCGCCGGCGGGCTCGGCATCGGACGGCGGAGGGACATCGCGAAGGCCTCGGCGTCACGGGCCAACGACACGACCGCTGAGGCCGAGAGGTGACGTGGGACGTCGACGACCGGCTCACCCCTCGATCGCCGTGCCGCCTGCTCCGCGAGGAGGATGCGCAGGTCGTCCACCCGCGGATCTCCTTGCGGCACAGTGGGCCCGGCCTCGGCCAGCGAGATGATGCGACGGTGGACGTCGATGAGGGCGGCGCGTCGGGCACCCATCGGGTCGTGCGGCCACAGCTGCGAGACCGGGACGGCGAGGTGCGGGTTGGTCGGTGCCGCCGCCTTGCCCTTGTCGTCCACGACGGGCTCGGGTGCGGGAACCCAGACCGTGCGCACGACGGCATCCGGGAGGGAGTCCTCGACCTCGGTCAGGAAGCGGGACGGCACCGACAGCGTCTTCTTCGCAGCTCCCCACAGGTGTGTGGTCAGCAGCATCGAGGATCGCGCCCGCGTCAGCGCGACGTAGGCGAGGCGTCGCTCCTCGGCGACGGCGTGGCGGCCGCCCTCGAGGACGAACGCATCGATGGCGGCGCTCAGCGTCCTGCGGTCCGGGACTCCGCGCCAGTCCAGGTGCGGCAGGCCCGCCCGGTCACCGCGCAGGTCGTAGGGCAGCGAGTCGAGCCCCACGAGCCAGCCCTTGTCCTTGACGTCGCCGGAGCAGGCGTATGCCGTGGGGTCGCTGTCCGCGACGGGCGACACCGCGGTCGCGCCGTGGGCGGGGAAGACGCCCTCGACGAGGGTGGGGACGGCGACCACGTCCCACTCGAGTCCCTTGGCGGCGTGGACGGTGAGCACCTGCACGGCGTCCGCGTCGGACTCGGCGTGCCCGGCATCGAGTCCGCGCTCCTGGTCGCGCGCGGCGTCGAGCCAGCTGAGGAAGCCGGAGAGCGTGGGGCGATCGGCAGTGGTGGCGTAGCGGGCGGCGACGTCGGCGAAGGCGTCGAGGTGCACTCGCGCCGTCGACGCGGTGTGCTCGGGACGCGAGAGCACCTCGATGTCGAGCCCGATCGCGACCTCGGCCTCGGCGACGAGGTCGACGAGCGGCAGCGCGGTGAGGCGGCGCAGGCGCCGCACGACGTCACCGAGGTCGTGCAGGCGGCCGAGGGCCTCGTCGCTGATCCGGGCGCCGTCTCGGGCGGTCCACCCGGCCCGGGGCAGCTCGTCGAGGGCCTCGACGAGCGTGGCCGTGTCGGCGCTGTCGGCCGCGAGGTCGGACCCGCGGCGGTCGGCGGCCGGATCGGCGGCGCCTGATGCCGTCGGGGCGTCGACCGCCTGCTCCGTCATGGTCGACGGCGTCGGCTCCGGCACCGCCGACGCGTCGGGAGCGGTCGGCACCGCTCCCGGGCGGGGGGTCCTGGAGTGCAGCTCGCGCGCCCAGGCCCACAGCCCGGCGAGGTCGGCCGCCCCGAGGCGCACGACAGGACCGGTGAGCAGGCGCATCAGCTGGTCACCCCGGGTCGGGTCCTGCACGACCCAGAGCGCTGACACGAGGTCGCTGACCTCGGGGGTCACGAGCAGGCCGCCCAGCCCGACGACCTCGACGGGGAGCTGGCGGCGCCGCAGCGCCTCGAGGACCAGCGGGAAGGTCGAGCGCCGACGGCACAGCACCGCGGCGCTGCGGCCGGTGCGGCGCCCACTGGGGCTGAACCAGTGCGAGGCGATCCAGCCGGCCAGGTGGTCGGCCTCCTCCTCCGCGGTCTCCAGCCGGGCCACCTCGATCGAGCCGACACCGGCGCCGGGGCGAGGCCTGAGCGGTTGCACGTGCTCGGTCGCGAGCGGCGCCGCGACGGTGTTGGCCGCGTCGAGGATGAGGGAGTCGTTGCGCCAGCTCGTCGAGAGCGGGAGCACGTCGGCAGGGCCTGCATCGCCCGCGAACTCGGAGGGGAAGCGCAGCAGCGTCGTCGCGCTCGCTCCGCGCCACCCGTAGATCGACTGGTTCGGGTCGCCGACCGCCGTCAGTGCGACTCCGGGGTGGTGGAAGAGCGAGCGCAGCAGCTCGAGCTGGGCCTCGGAGGTGTCCTGGAACTCGTCGAGCAGCACGGCCCGGAACCGCTGTCGCTCGGTCTCTCCGACGGCCGGGATCGAGCGGGTCAGACGCGCCGCGATGGCCATCTGGTCGGCGAAGTCGAGGGACTCGCGCTCGCGCTTGAGGGCGAGGAACGCCTCGACGATGGGCAGAACCGTGCGCCGCTCGCGCAGCACGGCCACGGCGTCGCGGGCGGCCGTGAGCGAACCGCGGCCCTCGCCGTCGGGCAGCGCGTCCAGTCGGGCGAGTACGGCATCGAGGTGCTCCATGACCTCGCCCGGGGTGCGTACGTGCTCGGCCATCTCACCGGCGAGCGCCATGACGGCCTGGATGACGGTGGCCTCGCTCTTGACGACGTCGTCCATCGGGCCGTCCCACCGGGACACCGCCTCGGCGGCGAGCTGCCAGGCGCCGGCCTCGGTGAGGATGCGGAACTCCGGCTCGATGCCCACGCGGAGCGCGTGCTCGCGGACGAGACGGCCAGCATACGCATGGTAGGTCGAGACGGTCGGGGTGCCGCCGAGCACCTCTGCGCCCGTGCCGTCGTCAGCGGGCGGCGTCCAGATGCCCGCACGCTCGAGACCGCGCAGTCGCTTGGCGATGCGCTGGGAGAGCTCGGCCGCGGCCTTGCGGGTGAAGGTGAGGCCGAGCACCTGGTCGGGGTCGACGAGGCCGTTGGCGACGAGCCACACGACGCGCGCGGCCATCGTCTCGGTCTTGCCCGAGCCGGCGCCCGCGACGACGAGCAGGGGGCGGGCGCCGGCCTCGATGACGGCGGACTGCTCAGCAGTGGGCGGCGGCATCTCGAGCGCCGTGGCGATGTCGAGCGCGCTGTGCTGCACCGCCGTCGCGCGGCCGGTCGCGTTCGAGGCCTCGATGGTCGTCACAGCGCGTCCCCCTCGGGCTGGACCGGGCACGAGGATCGCACCGGGCAGGTCTCGCACGCCTTGCCCTGGGAGGCACGGAACTCCCCCGCGCCCATCCCCTCTGCGGTCTCCTCGACCAGGGTCCGCGCCCACGTCGGGTCGGTGCTGCCGGCGAGCGGCGGTTGCGGCAGCACGCTCGGCTTGAGTCCCGACAGGCCGCCCTTGCCGATGAAGACGAGCGCGGCCCCGGCGCTGCGCTCACCGAGGTCGGGGAAGCCGCCCTCCTCGACGGCCACCTGGTAGGCGCCGAGCTGTCCGTGCTCGGCGAGCTCGGCCTTGGTCGGCTTGGACTTGCCGGTCTTGAGGTCGACGATGCGCAGCCGCCCCTCGGCGTCACGTTCGATGCGGTCGACGCGGCCGGCCACGACGGCCCGACCGACCTCGACCCGGAAGCCGGTCTCGATGCCGACACGCTCCCACTCCCGCTCGGCCCCGTCGCGGTAGGCCGCGAACCGGGCCACCATGTCGTGCGCCTCCTGGTGGGTGCGGTCGGTGACCCATCCCGGCTTGAGCCCGAGCCTGCCCCAGCGCTCGTCGACCTCGCGCTTCAGCTCGACGAGAGGCGCATCGGGCAGCTCGGCGACGATGTCGTGGACGAACGTGCCGACCGACGCGGCGCCGAGGGAAACCCCTTCACCCCCGACCGAGGTGAGGAACCAGCGCAACCCGCACTCGGAGAAGTAGGTGACCTTCGACGGAGACACGGGAACGGGCTCGTCGGGCCGGCGCACCGGGCGCTCGCTCGTGACCGACCGCAGCGCCCACCACGACCTCGGGTCGGCGCCGCGCACCCCTTCACGGGCCGCCACGGCGAGCAGGTTGAGGGCCGGCTCGGCGACGGCCGGATCCGGGTCCACCGCCTCGCGGCGGAGCTCTCCGACGAGTCCCGGCAGGGTCATCGTGCGGGCGACCTCGGAGTGCGGGCGCACCTCGTCGGCGAGCCGGGTCGTCGCCGGTGGATCGACGAGGTCGAGGTAGACGGAGGGCTGCTCGTCCTCGTTGCCGACTGCGGTGACGAGAAGGCGCTCGGTGGCCCGGGTGACGGCGACGAGGAAGAGACGCGTCTCGTCGTAGCGCACGGCGGCCTGCGCGGCCCGGAAGCCGAGGGGTCGCTGCGCCACGACGTCGACGAGGTCCTCGGAGCCGAGGACGGAACCGCGCAGGCGCAGGTCGGGCCAGACGCCCTCCTGGACGCCGGCGACGACGACGATGCGCCACTGTCGGCCGGCAGCGGTCTGCGGCGTCAGCAGCGCGACGCGACCGCCCGACTGTGCGCCGACGAGCAACGTGTCGCCGGGGACGTCCTGCCCCTGGATGTGCTCGAGGAAGGTGTCGGGTCCGGCGGTGGGCAGCCGGTCCACGAAGGCCCCCGCAGCGTCGAAGAGCGCGAGCACCGCGTCCAGGTCGCGGTCCGCGCGCTCGCCCGACGCCCCGCCGGAGAGCGCCTGCCGGCGCCAGCCTTCGGCGACCCCGGCACCCTGCCAGAGGGCCCAGAGCACGGACTCGGCCGTGACCCCGCGGGCCCAGCGGCCGTCGTCGTCCACCCGCGCAGCAGCGGCACCCGCGGCCAGCGCCGTCGCGATGCGCTCGGCAGGTCGCGCGGTCGACCCGAGCGTCCGGGCCCGCGGCGGCGACTGGAGCAGCTCGGCCAGCAGCTCGTCGCTGGACCGTCCACCACCAGCGGCGAGCTCGTCCTGTCGCAGGAGTCTCCGAAGCCGCCGCAGTCCGACGGTGTCGGACCCGCCGACCGGCGAGAGGACCAGGTCGGCCGCCCTGACCGGGTCGATGGTGTGGGACTCGCCGCGATGGTCGGCACGCGCGATCTCGATGCTCTCCTCGAGCAGGTGCAGGAGTGGTCTGACCGCGCTCTCGTCGCGCACCGGGGCCTCCGCGCTGCCGGCCTCGACCGGCACCCCGGCCTGACCGAGGAGCCGGCGCATCGTGTCGGCACGCCCAGAACCGCGGACGACGACGGCCATGTCGGTCCACGGCACGCCCTCGACGAGGTGGGCGCGTCGCAGCAGGGCCGCGACGTGCGCCGTCTCCTGCGCGGCCGACCGCAGCAGCGCCACCTCGACGGTGCCGCGTGCCGGATCATCCGTCGCCGGCGTCATCCGTCGCTGCTCCCCGCCGCCGAGAGCCCCGATGCGGCGGGACACCCGGTCGGCCACTCCGGCCATGGCTGCCCCGAACCGGTGCGTGCGGTCCAGGACGACGGTCTCGCCCTCGTCGCGGTCGTCGAGCAGGTCGAAGAGGCCGCCGACGAAGCGCGGGTCGCGCCCGGAGCCGGCGAGGTCGGTCCACCCGTCGGCGAGGAACCGCGGGTCGGCGCCGCGGAAGGTCTGGACGGCGACGTCGGGGTCGCCGATGAGGACGACCCGCGGCCCACCGGGACGGGCCACGACGCGAAGCAACCGGGCCGCGGCGGAGGTCAGCTCCTGGGCCTCGTCGACCACGACGAGACGGATGCGCTCGTGGAGGCGGTCGAGGGCCGACGGGTCCTCGTCGAGCAGCTCGGCGGCGGCCGTCAGCACCCAGGCGGGGTCGTAGGACCCGTGCCGGGTGAACGAGGTGACCTGGTCGTACTCCCGCAGCACATGCGCCGCCGCTGCCCACTCGGGCCGGTCGTGCTCGACGGCGAGCCGTGTCAGGTCGTCGGGCCCCTGCCCGAGCTCGACCGACCGCATGAGCAGGTCGCGCAGCTCGTTGCGGAAGCCGCGGGTCGTCAGGGCCTCCCGGAGCTCGTGGGGCCACTCCGGCCCCGTCACCTCTCCGGAGGCGTGCCCGGCGAGCAGGTCATGCAGGATGACGTCCTGCTCCGGGCCGTTGAGCAGGCGAGGCGGTGGTTCGCCGCGCAGGGCCGCCTCGGCGCGCAGCACGCCGAAGCCGAACGCCTGCCAGGTGCGCGCGAGGGACTCCGTCGACGTGCCGCCCAGGCGCGCGGTGACCTGCTGGCGCAGCGCGGCTGCAGCGCTGCGGCTCGACGTCAGGACGAGGCACGAGTCGGCGCGCAGCCCCTGCTGTCGGACGGCGTCGACGACGAGCTCGACCGCGAGGGTCGACTTGCCGGTCCCGGGCCCGCCGAGGACGCGGAGCACGCGTGCGGACGAGTCGAGAGCGGCCTGCTGGCGGTCGTCGAGCCGCACCCGCACGGGGGCGAGGGCAGGAGCGCGACGGAGGATGACCACCGGAGGATTCCATCACGCCCGACCGACACCGCGCTCGAGGCGATCGCGTATGCCGTGTGCCCCCTCACGCGCCCGCGTCCCGTGCTGCCGGACCACGACAGCGGACCTGTCAGGACCGGGAGATCACAGGCCGAGCATCACCGGCGTGCCCGGGAGGTCACCGGCGATCAGCGCCGCCAGCGGTGTCGCGAGGTCCCGGGGCGAGAACAGGTCGGTTCCGTCGTAACCGGCGATGTCTGCGAGCCGCCACCATCGCATCCCGGTGATGTGCTCGACGGCGAGGTCGGCGTCGGACAGCGCGCCGCGCGGGTCGAAGCGCGCGGTGCGGACGAGGAAGTAGTCGTTGACCAGCCCGTCGTAGCCGTCCGCCTGGCCCGGAGCGGCGACCTCCTGGTGCCAGACATGGGTCGGGTCGGCGTCGAGGACGAGCCCCGTCTCCTCGTGCAGCTCCCGGCGCAGTGCCGCCAGCGGCAGCTCACCGGGCTCGATGCCGCCGCCGGGGGCGGCCCACACGACCGTGGCGTCCGCCGGTACGGCTGGATGCGGGAAGCTGAAGCGGCACAGCAGGACACGGTCATCGTCGTCCAGGATGACCGCCCGGACCGCATGTCTGCGCCTCGCTGCGCCAGGCGTCTCGTTCATGCCCAGATGATCGGGCCGTCAGCGGCCGGCCGCAAGCCGGTCACGGCCCGCGGCGCGAGCGACGCGGGTTCAGCGGTCACTCATCGGATCGGGTGTCTCCGTCGACGGTGCGGACCGATCCGCACCCGCACGCGAAGGGCCCGGGACGGCATACGCCATCCCGGGCCCACTGCGTGCGTCAGCCGATCACTTCACGTCGAAGCGGTCGGCCTCCATGACGTGCGACCAGGCCGCGACGAAGTCGTGGACGAACTTCTCGGCCGCGTCGTCGCTGGCGTAGACCTCGGCGAGGGCGCGCAGCTCGGAGTTGGACCCGAAGAGCAGGTCGACGCGGCTGCCGGTCCACGTCTGCTCGCCGGCGGCGTTGGTCGCGGTGAACGTGTCGGCGCCCTCGTTCGCAGCGGTCCACGTGGTGCCGAGCTCGAGCAGGTTGACGAAGAAGTCGTTGCTCAGCGTGCCGACACGGTCGGTGAACACGCCTGTCGTCGAGCCTCCGGTGTTGGCGCCGAGGACGCGCAGACCGCCCACGAGGACCGTCATCTGCGGTGCCGACAGCCCGAGCAGGTTGGCGCGGTCGACGAGGAGGTACTCGGCCGGGACGCGCCCGGACTTGCCGAGGTAGTTGCGGAAGCCGTCGTGCTTCGGCTCGAGGTAGCCGAACGACTCGACATCGGTCTGCTCCTGCGAGGCGTCGACGCGGCCGGGGCGGAAGGGCACCTCGACCGTGAATCCGGCTGCGGCAGCAGCCTGCTCGACCGCGACGTTGCCGCCGAGGACGATGAGGTCGGCGAGCGAGACGGTCGAGCCACCGCGGCCGTTGAAGTCGGCCTGGATGCCCTCGAGCGCCCGCAGGGTCGTGGCGAGCTCGGCGGGGTCGTTGACGTCCCAGCCGCTCTGCGGCTCGAGGCGCACGCGGGCACCGTTGGCGCCGCCGCGCTTGTCGCTGCTGCGGAACGTCGAGGCGGACGCCCAGGCCGCCTTGACGAGCTGCGTGACGGTCAGGTCGGCGTCGGCGATGGCCTGCTTCAGCGTGGCGACGTCCTCCGCGCTGACCGGCTCGCCCGAGGCGGCGGGCAGCGGGTCCTGCCAGAGGAGCTCCTCCTGGGGCACCTCGGGACCGAGGTAGCGCTCGAGGGGGCCCATGTCGCGGTGGGTCAGCTTGAACCACGCGCGCGCGAACGCGTCGGCGAACTCCGCCGGGTTCTCGTGGAAGCGTCGCGAGATCTTCTCGTATGCCGGGTCGACCCGCAGTGCCAGGTCGGTCGTCAGCATCGTGGGCAGTCGCTTCTCGCCGTCGGCGTTTGGGGCCGGGATGGTCGCCTCGGCGTCCTTGGCCACCCACTGGTTCGCGCCGGCCGGGCTGTGGGAGAGCTCCCACTCGTGGCCGAAGAGGACGTCGAAGAAGGTGTTGTCCCACTGCGTCGGCGTCGGGGTCCACGTGACCTCGAGGCCCGAGGTGATGACGTCCTGGAGCTTCCCCGTGCCGAAGGACTGCTTCCAGCCGAGACCCTGCTCCTCGAGCGGGGCTCCCTCGGGCTCCTTGCCGACGTACTTCAGCGGGTCGGCGGCACCGTGGGTCTTGCCGAAGGTGTGGCCGCCGGCGATGAGGGCCACGGTCTCCTCGTCGTTCATCGCCATCCGGCCGAACGTCTCGCGGATGTCACGGGCCGAGGAGAGCGGGTCGGGGGTGCCGTTGGGGCCCTCGGGGTTGACGTAGATGAGGCCCATCTGGACGGCTGCGAGCGGGCTCTCGAGGTCCCGGTCCCCGGTGTAGCGCTCGTCGCCGAGCCACTCGGCCTCCGAGCCCCAGTACACGTCGTCGTCCGGCTCCCAGACGTCCGCGCGTCCGCCGCCGAAGCCGAACGTCTTGAAGCCCATCGACTCGAGGGCGACGTTGCCGGTGAGGACGATGAGGTCGGCCCACGAGAGCTTCTGGCCGTACTTCTTCTTGACCGGCCACAACAGGCGCCGGGCCTTGTCGAGGTTGCCGTTGTCAGGCCAGGAGTTGAGCGGCGCGAAACGCTGCTGTCCGGCGCCCGCACCTCCGCGGCCGTCGTGCACGCGGTAGGTGCCGGCGCTGTGCCAGGCCATGCGGATCATGAACGGGCCGTAGTGCCCGAAGTCTGCCGGCCACCAGTCCTGCGAGTCGGTGAGCACGGCCGCGATGTCGGCCTTGACGGCGGCCAGGTCGAGGCTGTTGAAGGCCGCGGCGTAGTCGAAGTCGTCACCGAGCGGGTTTGCGACGGCAGGGTTCTTGGCCAGCACCTTGAGGTTGAGGCGGTTCGGCCACCACTCCTCGTTGCTCGTCCCGCCGGGTCGCGTGGCGCGGTCGTGGGGCACGGGGCACTTGGCGGCCTCCGGCTCGTTCATCTCGCCGACTTCGGCGTCAGGCTTGGCGGTGTGCTGCTGCTCAGACACGGGACGTCCTTCTCTTCTTCGGGATGGGCATTCAGGAAGCGGCCGCCGCGGCGCATGCGGGACACAGTCCCCAGTACGTCACCTCGGCCTGGTCGATGAGGAATCCGTGGTCGGCGGATGCCGTGAGGCAGGGGGCCGCTCCGACGGCGCAGTCGACGTCGGCGATCGCGGCACACGAGCGGCAGACGACGTGGTGGTGGTTGTCGCCGACGCGGACCTCGTAGCGGGCCACGGAGCCGGTCGGCTGGATCCGACGCACGAGGCCGACCTCGGTGAGGGCTCGCAGGACGTCGTACACGGCCTGGTGCGACACGTCCCCCGCGACCTCCCGGACCCGCCGGATCACCGTGTCGGTGTCGGTGTGCGGGTGGTCGTGCAGCACCGTGAGCACGGCGAGACGTTGACGCGTGACACGCAGCCCCGACTCGCGCAGCTGCTCCTCGAGGTCGGCACCGGACATGGTCCGAGTCTGTCCCGCTTTCTGGAAACAATCAAGTCTTCTCGGTGGACTCCCCGCGCCGCTGGCTCCCGCAGGTGCTGGCCTGCGTCTCGTACGATGCGGGTGGCGCGCAGGGTTCGCCCGACCCGGCGAGACCGTGACCACATCGCACACCCGAGGGCGGCGCATGTCACCAGAGAACAGCTCCGGGGCGACCCCGTGGAACCGTCTGATCACGTGGGTCTGGCCGAGCCACCCCGCGCGGTGGCGAGACGTGCCGCGTCGCGTGCGACCCACACTGGTGACGATCTTCCGGCTCACGGCGGCCGCGGTGGCGGCCTACGTGCTCTCCCAGGTGGTCACTCCCGGCACCCCTGACCTGACCGGCCCCCTGACGGCCCTGCTGGTCGTGCAGGCCACGGCCTTCTCGACGATCAAGATGGGGGCCGTCCGGGTCGGCGCGGTGCTCTCGGGAATCCTCGTGGCCACGCTGCTGTCGACCTGGAGCGGGCTCACCTGGTGGAGCCTCGCCGCGGCCATCGCCGCGTCCCTGCTGCTGGCCAAGGTGCTGCGCCTCGGCGACCAGGCCCTCGAGACCCCCATCAGCGCAATGCTCATCCTCGGCGTCAGCAACCACGACATCGCCGCGGAGACCCGGATCGTCAACACCCTGATCGGTGCCGCGGTCGGGATCGCCTTCAGCATCGTCTACCCACCGGCCATGCCGACGGGGGCGGCGAGGCAGGCGCTGCTCCGCGTGGTCGAGGCCGCGGCCTCTGCCCTCGATGCCGCGGGTGAGGCCCTCGAGGCGGGCCCGGTGACCCGCGAGCAGGTCGGGGAGTGGATCGACAGGGTCCGCTCGGCGAACCGCGAGGTCGCCCGGGCCACCGAGACGATCGGCCATCTCAAGGACAGCCGACGGTTCAACCCACGGGCCCTCGGCACCGTCGATGTCGAGCCCGTGCTGGCCTCGGCCCTCGACACCTTCGAGCACTGCCTGCTGGCCATCCGTGCCCTCTTCACCTTGCTGCTCGCCGAGCTGCCCGCCGAATCAGCGCCTGAGGACCCCTACGGTGACGAGCTGCGCTCGGCGTTCGCGGTCGTCCTGCACGACACCGCCGACTGCCTGCGCGCGTTCGGCGGCCTCGTCATCGCCGAGTCCGAGGGCCGCGAGGAGGACACCGAGGATGCGTTGGCGCAGAGCCTCGACATCCTTCGGGAGACCCAGGCCATCCTCACCGAGCTCATTCTCGTGCGTGCCCGTGAGGACACCTCGTCGTGGCTGCTGCGCGGTTCCATCCTGGCCGCCGTGGAGCAGGTGCTGTCACGACTCAACCTCGAGGACCGTGCCCGGGTGTACCAGCAGTGGAAGGAGCAGCAGCAGCGGCGCCGGCTGGCCCAGCTGCCGAGGATCGTCGACGACGTCCTCCCCCACCCCGACCGGCCCTACCCGCGCGGCCTCCAGCGAGGTCGCGTGGGGCGAAGGCGCCCACGTGACGGGCGATGAGAATGGCGTGCGAGCCGGCCGACCTCCGTCGACCGGCCCGCACGCTCGGCTACCCCTGGCTGGGGGTCACTGCGCGTCAGCGCTGGGGATGTAGCCGCCCGGGACCTGCGACGGCGTGTAGATCGTCGAGTCGCCCGGGTAGGGGGCGGCCCAGTTGTGCGCCTGGTACCACGTGAACCGGTTCATCAGCTCGGGGCTCGCGGTGTCAGGGGACGGGTTGCTGCCGTTGAAGCCCTGCTTGACACGCCAGGCCTCCCACTGCGCCGCGACGGCCTTCTCGGACGTCGGCACGGTGGCCGGGCTCGACTGCGCCGCAGCGCCGCTCGCCGCCGGCGTGGTGTCCTGACCGCACGCCGGCGCAGGGGTGACCTGCTCGGTGAGCGGGATCTGGTTCGGCAGCGTGGTGAAGGGCGTCAGGTCGGGCTTGGACTGGAACGCGTCGAACATCGGCGTCGCCGCGGCGAGCTTCTGGTTCAGCGGCTGAGCGCCGAGGATCTGCTCGATGGTGCGCACCATGTTGATCTGCGAGTAGTAGGTGCTGTTGACCTTGCCGTGCTGGGCCCAGGGGCTGATGACCTGCACCGGCGCACGGTGTCCGTCGACGTGGTCCGCGCCGTCCTGGCTGTCGTCCTCCACCACGAAGATGGCCGAGTCCTTCCAGTACTTGCTGTGCGAGATCTCGTCGACGACCTTGCCTACAGCGAGGTCACCGTCGGCGACCTGAGCCCTGGCGTCCGGCGCCCCTCCGGTGTGGTCGCTGGAGAGCCAGAGCATGTTGAAGTTCGCCGGCCCGTCCTTCTCGAAGTGCTGCTTCCAGAGCTGGAAGCGGTAGATGTCGGGGATGTTGACGTCGAACTTCGGGTAGTCGTGCTCGGTGATCGTGTTGAGCGACGGGATCGGCGACTGGGTGTCCGTCTTGACGGACGGGTCCGTCAGGAGGCTGGGGTCGCCGCCGGCTTCGACCTGCTTGGCGGTGCAGTAGTACTTCTGCCACGTCGCGCCGTCCGGCTTGGTCAGGAACTGGGTGAACTCGCCGTAGTTGCGCGCCGTCTTGCCCGCGGACTGGACTGCGGTCCAGAGGAACCCGGAGCGCTGGTGGCCGAGGGCGTCGTCCTCGGTGTCATAGCTGCGCACGTACTCACCGGCACTGGACTCCGTGTACTCCGGGTTGTCACCCTGCATGATCCAGTTGTGGCCCTCGGCGGAGTTGGTGCCGATGTCGTAGAGGTTGTCGTAGAGGCCGAACTGCTTGGCCAGGGCGTGCTGGTTGGGGGTGACCTTCTGCCCGAACTGCACGAGCGAGGGATCGCCGTTGCCACGGCTGTCGTCGCCGTAGACCTGGTCGTAGGTCCGGTTCTCCTTGACGATCATGAAGACGTGCTTGATCGTCGACGGGTCCCCGAGCCGCACGGGCACGGGCACCGCCTTGGCCCGGTGGCCCTCGGCCTGCTTGACGTCGTTGTGGCCCCAGTCGTTCTGGGCGAAGACGGTCGCGGTGTAGCGGCTGATCTCCTTGTCGCTGGGCATCGTGAAGCTCGTCAGGGACGCGGTCGTGCTGTGCGTGTCGTGCCCGCTGACGACGGGGACGCCGTAGCCCTTGTTCGTCGTGATGGCCGGACCGCGGGCGTCGATGCCGCGAGTGTTGGTGACGACAACCCGGTTGCCGACCGTGGCCACGTCGGAGGGGTAGTAGTCCGTCGGCAGCAGGCCGACGTGGCTGACCGGCGCCTGCGGCGTCCCGGCGTAGCGGTAGACGGCGACCGCGTTCGCCCGGCCGAGGGTGACCAGAAGATGCCCGTCCTTGGTCAGCGCGATGCCGGTGGGCTCGTAGCCCACCTTGGCCTTGGGCCACGGCTGCGTCGCGATGGTCTGGACGACGGCGTCCTTGCGGGTGTCGACGACCGACACCGTGTCGCTGTTGGTGTTGGCGACGAAGAGGGCGTTGCCCGCGGCATACAGCGCGGTCGGGTGCAGTCCGACGTCGATCGACCTGACGCCTCTGGACGGAGCCGCGGTGTCGATGACGCTGACGGTGCCCGTCGTCGAGGCGCCGAGGTAGGGGTCGGCCGGGACGTCGGTGCCGTAGGAGTTGATCGTGGGCTCGCCCGGCTTGGCGTGGCGGCCACCCTCGTTGCTGACGTAGAGCTTGCCGCCGACGAATGTCAGGTGCCTCGGTGCGATGCCGACCTTCCAGGTCTGCTTGACCGTGCCGGTCGCCGGGTCGATGGCCACGACGGTGTTCTGGCCGTTGACCGCGACGTAGAGCGTCGACCCGTCGGACGAGTAGACCGACTTGCCGGGAAGGGCTGAGTGGCCGTCGACCTGCGGGAGCGGGAAGCGCGTGGCAGTGCCCAGGGTGCCGTCGGCGTTGACCGGGAACCGGGTCAGGGCGTCCTGCTGGGACAACCAGAGGAACTTGCCGTCGGGCGAGTAGGTCGGGCCCTCCTGGCCGACGCTGCCGTCCGAGAGGGTCTGGTCGACGCCGGCGGCCTTGCCGACGCGGTAGATCAGCTTGTTGGCGGCGAGGTCGAAGACCTGGAGGACGACCTTCTTGTCGGCGCTGCTCGCGGCGAGGAAGCGGCCGTCGGCGCTGACCGTCGAGCCCATGAACTTGCCGTACTGGGTCATGATCCGGTCGCCGATGGGCTTGATCACCTGGTTGTCGGAGATCTGGAGCCCGTTGGCGTACTGCGTGCCGACGGTGTGGTTGCCGAAGGCCCCGGTGGCGGCGGTGGCGATGCCACCACCGACGATGGTGAGGGCCGCGGTACCGGCCGCGGCGACACGGATCCTGCGGGTGGTGCGACGGCGCTCAGGAGCCGGTTCGGAGCCGGAGCGTCGGTGGCGAGTGACCTGCATGATCATCCTTTCGAGGAACTGCGTGACGACAGGTCGACGAGGCTGTCGATCTGCCACAGGGGGTTGGCTGCGTCCCCACTCGGGGTCCGCACCTGGAAGTAGCCGTTCACCTCCTTGGGCCCGTCACCGTCGGCGACGTAGCGCCCTTCGGCGGCGACGTCGAGCTGGTAGAGGGCCGTTCCGACGGCCGTGGCACCGGGGATGTGCCACGACACGGCACACCGCCAGTCGTTGCCCGCTCCCTCGTCGTCGCCGGGCGACCCGGCCCGGAAGCAGGACGCGCTGGTGTGCAGCTGCTCCTCGGTCACGTCCGGGCGCTGGAGCTCGCGGGACTGCAGACGGTAGAGGTGCGCGAACGACCTCGCCAGCGACTGCTCGACCTTGGCCCGGTCGATCCCGGAGCCGCTCGCGGGCGTCGCCACCGCGACGACAGCGACGCTCACGGCCGCCAGGGCGGCCACGGGGAGGACCCCGAGGACCACGGACCGCCTCCCCGACCCGTCGTACGCGACGTCGGTGAAGTCGCGCCGCACGAAGAAGAGGTATGCCAGAGCCGTCGCGACAAGGGCCCAGGCGCTGCTGACGACCAGGCCGATGATTACCGGCCTCGTCTGGGTCGGATCGCTGAACAGGCCCCGCCAGGCAAGGAATCCTTGGCTGGGCAGGGCGAGACGGACGACCGCAGGCATGGGCAGCAGCTGGGCTGCCTGCAGCACGAAGGCGAGAACCGCCGGCACGAGCAGTCCCATCGGCGAGCGGCCCAGCGCGACCGACCCGAGCAGACCCACGGCCGAGAAGGCGAGCGAGGCGACCACCGTGCAGGCCCAGGCGAGCACCACGAGCCGCGCGCTATGGCTCGTGTCGATGAGCTGTCCGTCCAGCCCGACGAGATCCCGGTTGCCCATCACGGCAAGACCGCCGCCGATGCTGGAGACGGCAAGACCGACCTCCATCGCCAGGATCACGGCGGTGCTGGCGAGCGCCTTGGCGACGAAGATGCGACGTGGCGAGCGCACCGCCATGACGAGGTGGCGCCACGTCCCCAGGCGGTCCTCGGCAGCGAAGACGTCGCCGGCCACGAGGGAGGTCAGCAGCGGGAGCGCCCAGGTGCAGGCGAAGCTGAGCACCACGAGGGAGGCTGCCCACCCGGTGGCGAACATCCACCGTCCGAACACGGTGTCGCTCGGCAGCGAGCTCTGTCCACTGGCGGCGAAGATGAAGCCGGCCGGTGCGACCCAGCAGGCGACGAGGACGATCCGCACACGCCATTGGGCTAGCAGCTTGAGCAGCTCGAAGCGCACGCTGGGCCCGAGGCCGGCGGGTCGCGTCACGCGAGCGATCTCCGCCGGCTCGGCCTCGGAAGCCGCTGCCGGCGGCCTCGCGGTCGCCGTGCTCATCGGGCAGCCCCCTGCGTCGCGAGGACGTCGGAGGCGCCGGTGAGTGCGAGGAAGGCTGCCTCGAGAGGTGGGACCACGGGACCGAGCTCGCGGACCGCGACGCGCGCGCCGACGAGCCGGACGACGAGGTCGTCGACCGCGCTGACCGGACCGCGCACGACGACGGCGTCCTCCCCGAGCCGGAGACGTGTGTGTGCGGGGACCAGCTCGAGCGCCGGGTGCCCCGCGATGACCCGACGGGTGGTGTCCGCGTCGGAGGTGAGCACCCGGTAGTCGAGCCGTCCGCTCTCGGCAGCGAGCTTCGCCACCGGCCCGGAGAACACGATGCGCCCGTGCGCCAGGAGCGTGACCGCGGAGCAGAGCGCTGCGAGGTCGTCCATCTGGTGGCTCGAGACCACGACTGCTGCGCCCTGAGCGGCCAGGTCGGCGAGAACCCGGTTGACATGCCGCTTGGCTGCCGGGTCGAGGCCGTTGGACGGCTCGTCGAGCACCAGCAGGCGCGGCTTGGTCAGCAGAGCAGCCGCCAGGCCGAGCCGCTGCCGCATGCCCAAGGAGAAGCCGCGCACCCGGTCGTCGGCCACGTCGAGGAGGCCGACCTGCTCCAGGGCGTGGTCGACCTCGGCGCCACGCTCGGACCCGTGGCCACGCAGCCTCGCGAGCGCGACGAGGTTCTGCCGGGCGGTCAGCGTGGGGTAGAGACCGGGTCCGTCGACGAAACCGCCCACGCCCTCGGCCACCCCGAGCACCCGGTCGACCGGCGCGCCCAGGATCTCGAGGCTGCCCTCGTCGGCGACGGAGAGGCCGAGCAGCAGGGCCAGGAAGGTGGTCTTCCCGGCCCCGTTCGGCCCCACCAGGCCGTGGATCTCGCCCCTCGGGATGTCGAGGTCCACGCCGTCGAGGGCGACGACGTCGCCGAAGTACTTGGTCGTGCCCCGAGACCGGACCGCGAGCGAGCTGCCCATGCTTTCCCTCCAGATCGTCGAACCGGCTCGACGCTAGGGAGGCCGGAGGGTTCGAAGGCGGCGGGAGTCTGAACCCTGGGCAAACCTCACCTTTACCCCAAAAGCCGAAACCTCTCGGCGGGTCCCGGCCATGGTCAGCAAGTCCGTCACCGACGCCACGCCGGACCACTCACCCGATGGGGAACGTGGACGTGCATCAGCGACGAAACAGCGAAGACCTTTGTTCACGAGGGGTTTCCAGAGCCGGCACCCAGCATTGATAGACCCGTCTGGTGTCCACCGTGGACACCCCGAGGAGGAAACATGAACCGTCGTTCCATCGCCCTGACCGCCGGCCTCAGCATCGGCGCTCTCGGGCTCGGTGCCACTCTCGCCACCGCCAGTGCGACCGCTTCCACACACATCGACGGGGGGCACGCCAAGCACGTGCTCCTGCTGTCGGTGGACGGCCTGCACCAAGGCGACCTGGCCCGCTACGTCGTGAAGCATCCGCGCTCCGCGCTGGCCTCGCTCGTCGCGGGCGGCACCGCGTACACGCACGCACGGGCGACCTTCCCGTCGGACTCCTTCCCGGGCATGGTCGCTCAGCTGACGGGCGGCGGCCCCGGCGCCACGAACGTGTACTACGACGACACGTACAACCATGCCCTGCTCGCCCCCGGCACCGTCGACTGCACGACGGCTGCACCCGGCACCGAGGTGCCGTGGACCGAGGCGATCGACAAGTCGCAGAACCCGATCACCCTCGATGCCGGCCAGAAGATCGGCGATCCGGCGCTCACGAGCATCCCGACGAACACGCTCGCGCAGACGCTCGCGAACTCGGCTGCGATCACCAAGGCCATCCTCAAGATGACCCCGACGCCGCAGGCCCTCATCGACCCCGCGGCCCTCCCGGTGAACCCCGCCACGTGCACCCCGCTCTACCCGCACGACGACCTCAAGGTGAACACCGTCTTCGAGGTCGCGCGCGCCCACGGGCTGCGCACGGCGTGGTCGGACAAGCACCCGGCATACGAGATCCTCGGGGGTCCGTCGGGAACCGGCGTCCAGGACCTCTTCACCCCCGAGATCAACGGCGTCGCCGACGCCGCCGGTGACGACTGGTCGACGGACAACGCACTGACGCAGGAGTACGACAGCACCAAGGTCGCAGCCGTCCTCAACGAGATCGCCGGCAAGGACCACTCCGGCACCCACCCGGTGGGCACCCCGGCGGTCTTCGGCATGAACTTCCAGACGGTGTCGACGGCCGAGAAGCTGCCGACCTCGGACGGCCTCGCCGGCGGCTACAACGCGGACGGGACCCCGGGCCCGCTGCTCACCCGAGCCCTGGACTACGTCGATGCCCAGGTCGGCGCCATGCGCAACGAGATCCACGAGCGCGGTCTCGACTCGAGCACGTCGATCATCCTGTCCGCCAAGCACGGCCAGTCACCGACCGACCTCAGCGCCTTGCGTCGCGTCGACGACGGCAAGATCGTCGACAGCATCAACGCGGCGTGGAAGGCCGCCCACCCGGGCGCAGAGCCCCTCGTGACCTTCACGGTCGACGACGACGGCATGCTCATGTGGCTCTCGGACCGCAGCCCGGCCGCGCTCGCCTTCGCCAAGGCATACCTGCTCTCGCACACCGCCCCGGCGAACAAGGCCGGCGACCCCAAGGGCGTCCACTCCACCACCGTGGATTCCTCGGGCCTGACCAAGGTCTACACCGGCTCGGCTGCCGACACCTTGATGGGCGCCCCCCGGGGTGACAGCCACGCCCCCGACCTCGTCGGGATCGCGCAGTACGGCGTCGTCTACACCGGCAACGTCAAGAAGATCGCAGAGCACGGCGGCGACGCCCCTGACGACCGTGACGTCGCCCTGGTCGTCTCCGGTGCCGGCGCTCCCCGCCACGCGGTCGACACCACCCCGGTCCAGACCACCCAGATCGCGCCCACGATCCTGAGGCTGCTGGGCCTCGACCCCCGGGCGCTGCAGGCCGTGCGGATCGAGCACACGAGGACGCTGCCGAAGCTCTGACCGGAGAGCCGTCGACGGCCCGGCTGACGCGCTCACGCCAGCCGGGCCTTCATCCGGGCGCGACCGTGGCGACGAGCTCGACCTCGAAGCCCTCGCCGCTCTCGAGGTACGCGGCGTAGTGACTCGGGCCCCCGGCATACGGGTGCGCGTCGGCGAACATCAGCGTCCACCCGCCCTCGGCACACGCATCGACGAGCGCGTCGACCTCTGCTCGCGAACCGCCATGGAAGGCAAGGTGGTTGAGCCCCGGGCGTCTCCGCTCGTGCCGACCCCGCACGACGTCGGGCCCGGACTCCACGACGACGTAGAGCGAGCCCAGCTCCCACGCCTGGCCGTGCCCCCAGTCATCGCCCAGGTGGTAGCCGAGGCGACCGAGCAGCCAGCCCCACTCACGCCCCGCCGCGGCGATGTCCTCGACCCAGATCTCGACGTGGTGCAGACCTCCCCGCGGGCCGGCGCCGTCGACCACACCGGAACCGGCAACCGCTCCCCCGAAGTCCCATCTCGCCCGCGCCATGTCTGCGCGGCCCCCGTCGACCAGACCACCCACCATGGGCGTCCCCTCGGCACGCCAGTGCCCGAGCGCCTCGTCCTCGAGGCCCTGCGGGGGCCGACCGTCGGATCGGATGACGCGCCACCACGGCACGTCTGAGCCGTAACGGCTCATCACGGTCCCGACCGTGCGCGGCCCCATCCCGCCGAGACGTCGGGCGATGTCGCCGTAGGCCAGCACCCTCCCCTCGGGGATCGTCGCGACGAGATCGAGCACGCGCTCGGCGTGGTCCTCCAGCGGCACGGGGGCCCCTCAGTACTCGGGTTGGCTCGGGTCGATCTCCCGAAGATAGGCGAGTATGCCGCCCTCGACGTTCGCCACGTCGGTGAGCCCCGCGCGCAGCGCGAGCCGCGTCGCCTCGGCCGATCGTCCGCCGACCTTGCAGAGGATGAGAACCCTTCTGTCCGTGGGCAGCTCGTCGAACGCCTCACCAGAGCGGAAGAGGTCGAGGTGGATCGCGACTGCCCCCGGGATGCTGGCGATGGCTCGCTCCTCGGTGCCGCGAACGTCGACGAGCAGCGGCGGCTCATCGGACGCGAGCTCGCCGGCCATCTCGTGCACCGTCACCGTCGGAAGCTCGTCCTCGTCGGGTGCTGCGGCGCCGGGCACCCCGCAGAACTCGACGTAGTCGATGAGCTCGGTGACGCTCGGGTCGGTCCCGCACACGGGGCAGTCCGGGTCGGCGCGGACGGTCAGGGTGTCCCAGGTCTGCCGCAGCGCGTCATGGACCAGCAGCCGACCGGTCAGCGGCTCTCCGATGCCGAGGAGCAGCTTGATCGCCTCGGTCGACTGGACCGAGCCGATGGCCGCGCACAGCACGCCCAGCACCCCTCCCTCGGCGCAGCTCGGCACCGACCCCGGCGGGGGCGGCTCGGGGAAGACGCAGCGGTAGCAGGGTCCGTGGCCTGCCCACCACACCGAGACCTGCCCGTCGAAGCGCAGGATCGAGCCCCAGACGTGCGGTCTGCCGAGCATGACGCACGCGTCGTTGACGAGGTAGCGGGTCGGGAAGTTGTCGGTGCCGTCGACGACGAGGTCGTAGCGCCCGATGATCTCGAGCGCGTTGGACGAGTCGAGCGCGACGTCGTGGCGCTCGACCGTGACGTGCGGGTTGGCCCGGTGCACGGCCGCCTCGGCGGACTCCGTCTTGGGGCGGCCGATGTCGGCGTCGGAGTGGATGACCTGACGGTGCAGGTTCGTGAGGTCGACGACGTCGGCGTCGACGACACCGATCGTGCCGACGCCCGCAGCAGCGAGGTAGAGCAGGGCCGGCGAGCCGAGCCCGCCGGCACCGACGACGAGCACGCGAGCGGCCTTGAGCCGTTCCTGCCCGTCGCGGCCGACCTCGGGCAGCAGCACATGTCGGGCGTATCTCGTCGTCTCGGCCGTGCTGAGTGCCCGACCCGTCTTGACCAGCGGATCCGTCGACATGCCCTCACCGTACTGCTCGGTATGGTGAGACGGACACGGTCGTCCGCGGGGGTGGACGGCGAGGACGACGAGCAACGCGCCCACACGCACAGAGGATCCGCATGGTTGACGAGACGACCCCGCCGGGACGCGGGCAGCGGCTGCCCAGGTCGGAGCGGCGCGCCCAGCTCCTCGACGCCGCCCTGGGGGTGTTCGTCGAGAACGGCTACCACGCCGCCGCGATGGACGACATCGCCGGCCGCGCCGGGGTGTCCAAGCCGGTGCTCTACCAGCACTTCCCCGGCAAGCTCGAGCTCTACCTCGCGCTCATCGACCAGCACACGGGAGAGCTGGAGCAGCTCGTCCGCGACGCGCTCGCCCTCTCGGACAACAAGGCGCGCATCAACACGATGACGCGGGCCTACTTCGACTTCGTCGGCCAGGAGGGCGCGGCCTTCCGCCTCATCTTCGAGTCCGACCTCGCCAACGAGCCCGAGGTGCGCAGGCGCCTCGACCAGATCGACCTCACGTGCGCCGAGGCGATGGCCGAGATCATCCGGAGTGAGACCTCGATGGACCAGCAGGAGGCCGTGCTCGTCGGCGTGGCCTTCGTCGGCCTGGCCCAGACCTCGGCCCGGCACTGGCTGACGCACGAGGCGGAGGTCTCCAAGGAGACCGCCGTCCGGATCACGGCGGCCCTGATCCGCCGCGGCTTCGGCGCCTTCCCCCTCGTCGGGCGCGCCGACGACAAGAGCGAGGGCGACAGGCCCGGCGGCGCGGCAAGGGAATCCGTCGGCACGCCCGCTGGTTAAGGTGACGACAGGACGCGGTCGACCGTGTCCACCAGAACGGAGAAAGCAGGTTTGACGTGGAGGTCCGCATCGGCGTGCAGAACGTGGCGCGCGAGATCACCTTCGAGACGACGCAGTCGTCCGAAGAGATCCACGCCGCCGTCAAGGCAGCGCTCGGGTCAGACGTCCTCGAGCTGACCGACGACAAGGGCGGACGGGTCATCGTCCCGTCCGCGTCGATCGGTTACGTGACGACGGGTGCCGAGCGCAAGGCGGGCGTCGGGTTCGGCGCGCACTGAACGCATACGAGAACAGTTGTGCTGCAAGAGGTCACGTCCGTCACCGTGTGGTGACGACTGAGATCCAGGCAGTGAAGAAGGCCGCCGACCGGAACGGGTCGGCGGCCTTCGTCTTGTCCCGGCGGTGTCCCGGGGCGGTCCGGTGTGGCTCGTGGCCGCCGGACGGGTACAGGGTGGAGGAAGGGCCGGGAACCGCCGGCTCGTCACCGCCGCCGAGCGGGTTCGAAGGAGGAGGCGCAACCGTGATCGGAACCATCCTTGCCGCCCTCGTCGCGGGCGCGATCGTGGGACCGCTCGCCCGACTGGTGCTGCCCGGCAGGCAGGACCTGGGCGTTCTGCCCACCGTCGTCCTCGGCGCCATCGGGTCGCTCATCGGCGCGTTCATCTACTACAAGGCCACCGGTGTCAGCGACACCCTGGGGATCGACTGGATCTCCGGCCTCATCGGTGTCCTCGTCGCAGCCGCGCTCATCGTGGGCTACGGCATGCTCTCCGGCAGCCGCCAGACGCGTTGAGACCGCAGGTGAGGGGCCGATTCGGGCCATCTCGCCACCTTCGCCGTCGACCCACCGCAATCCCGCGGAAATGGCAGGCGTCACATCCACCACACCAGCCCCTTGCGGTGAGACATTGATCTCGTCGCATGTGTTGTCCGCTCCCCTCGCGGACCAACCGGTCGCCCTAGAGGTGGCCAGAAGGAGAGTCACATGATCGGAACCATCATCGCGGCCATCATCGTGGGTGCCATTATCGGCGCCCTGGGCCGTCTCATCCTCCCCGGCAAGCAGAACATCTCCCTGGTGATGACGATCGTCATCGGCATCGTCGCCAACGTCATCGTGACCCTCATCGTGCGCCAGCTGGGCTACTCCAACCAGTCCGGCGGCATCGCGTGGATCCCGCTGATCCTCGGCGCGATCGTCGCGGCGATCCTCATCGTCGTCTACGGCCGCATCAGCCACAAGCAGGTCAACGCCTGACCTGATCGTCGCGGAAGGGCCCGACCAACCGGTCGGGCCCTTTTGCATGCCCGCTCAGGCCGACAGGCCGAGGCGCTCCATGCGGCGGGAGTGCTCGTCCGTGAGCCGTGCGAACATGCGCCCGAGCTCGGCGAGGTCGGCGCCGGGGCGACCGGGCGCCCCGACGAGAATGCTTGCGAGAGCGTCGCGCTCGACGCCGACGCGCTGTGCCTGGGTGAGGGCCTCACCCACCAGGCGACGGCCCCAGAGCGCCAGCCGGCCCGCGAGGCGCGGATCGGCGGCGATGGCCTCCCGCACGACCGTGACGGCGAACTCGGCCTGGCCCGTGTCCTCGAGGACGCTGACGACGAGCGAGCGGGTGTCCTCGTCGACGTAGCGCGAGATCTCGCGGTAGAAGTCCTGCGCGATTCCCTCACCGACGTAGGCCTTGACGAGGCCCTCGAGCCAGTCCGAGGCGCTCGTGCGCTCGTGGAAGGCGTCGACGGCGGGAACGAAGGGCTCCATCGCCGTCTCCGGCTCCACGCCGAGCGACCGGAGTCGCTCGGTGAGGACCGAGTAGTTCTTCAGCTCATGGGCGGCCAGCATGGCCAGCGCCGACTTGTGACGCAGCGTGGGCGCGAGCTCGGCGTCCTTGGCCAGCTGGCTGAAGGCGCGTAGCTCGCCGTAGGCCAGCGCGCCGAGCAGGTCGGTGACGGCCGCGAGGTAGCCGGCCTCGTCGCCCGGTTCGCCCAGGCTGTCCTCGGTGGTCTGGGGCTTCGCGTCCTCACTCATGGGCCCAATCTAGTGATGGAGTTCGGGCGTTCTGCCCGCATGCCGGTAGACTGGGCCGGACAACTCGGTGCCCGGTCGGCCCGATGGTT
Source organism: Terrabacter sp. 01T434 (assembly GCF_056398545.1). NCBI lineage: Bacteria > Bacillati > Actinomycetota > Actinomycetes > Micrococcales > Intrasporangiaceae > Terrabacter > Terrabacter sp. 01T434. The sequence continues at coordinate 477,041 of NZ_JBFTPP010000001.1, read as the reverse complement.
TGCCCAGGTGGTGCGCGCGGACGTCACGCACCGGTGGAGCCCGCACCACGCGAGAGCCACCCACCGTCCCTGACAGTCTCCGATCGGCCCGTCACGCGCCACTGAGCTCCCGCACAGGCGGGGTGCTCGTGCCGATCGAGAGATGCCCATGACCCAGCCCCACGAGATCCCCGCCGACGCGGGGGTCGCCACGGACGCGCCCGAGACCACCGTCACCGAGACGGTCGCCGAGACGGCTGCCGAGACGGTCGCCCCCGAACTCACCTTCGCGGACTTCGACGTCCACCCCGACATCGTCGCCTCGCTCGCCGAGCACGGGATCGTCACGCCCTTCCCCATCCAGGCCATGACGCTGCCGGTCGCCCTCGGCGGCCACGACATCATCGGCCAGGCCAAGACCGGCACGGGCAAGACCCTCGGCTTCGGCGTGCCGATCCTCAACCGCGTCGTGCCGCCCGGCGAGGAGGCCTTCGAGTCGCTCGCCCGTCCCGGCAAGCCGCAGGCCCTCGCCGTCGCGCCGACGCGTGAGCTCGCGGTGCAGGTCGCGAGCGACCTCGAGCGCGCGGGCCGCAAGCGCGGCGTCCGTGTGCTCACCGTCTACGGCGGCCGTGCCTACGAGCCCCAGGTCGAGGCCCTCAAGACCGGCGTGGAGGTCGTCGTCGGCACCCCCGGTCGTCTCATCGACCTCGCCAAGCAGGGCCACCTCGACCTGTCGCAGGCGCGCACCGTCGTGCTCGACGAGGCCGACGAGATGCTCGACCTCGGCTTCCTGCCCGACGTCGAGACGCTCATGTCGCTGACGCCGGCCTCGCGCCAGACGATGCTCTTCTCGGCCACCATGCCGGGCGCCATCGTGGCTCTCGCCCGCCGATACATGTCCCAGCCGACGCACATCCGTGCGATGGGTGACGAGAACGAGAACGCCCACACCGTCAAGGCGGTCGAGCAGTTCGTCTACCGCGCGCACGCCATGGACAAGGTCGAGATGCTCTCGCGCATGCTGCAGGCCAACGGCCGCGGCCTGACGATCATCTTCAGCCGCACGAAGCGCACCGCGGCCAAGGTCGCCGACGAGCTCGTCGAGCGCGGTTTCGCGGCCGCCGCGATCCACGGCGACCTCGGCCAGGGCGCCCGCGAGCAGGCCCTCCGCGCGTTCCGCAACGGCAAGGTCGACATCCTCGTCGCCACCGACGTCGCTGCGCGCGGCATCGACGTCGAGAACGTCACGCACGTCATCAACTACCAGTGCCCCGAGGACGAGAAGACCTACCTGCACCGCATCGGGCGCACGGCTCGTGCCGGCAACACCGGTGTCGCGGTGACGTTCGTCGACTGGGACGACCTGCACCGCTGGGCGCTCATCAACAAGACGCTCGACCTCGGCATCCCCGAGCCCCAGGAGACCTACTCCAGCTCCGACCACCTCTACTCCGACCTCGACATCCCCACCGACGCCAAGGGCCGGCTGCGCCGTTCGCAGCAGAAGCTGGCCGGCCTCGAGGCCGAGGAGATCGAGGACCTCGGTGAGACGGGCAAGCGGCACGGCAAGTACGGCGCCGGTGCCGGTGCCGGTCGCGGCGGGCGAGGTGAGCGTGGTGGCGACCGCGGTCACGCGCGCTCGCCCCAGCGCGGCCGTGAGGACGCGGAGCCGGCCGATTCGTCGGTGTCGGAGGAGGGCGGCGAGGGCCGTCCCCGCCGCAGCCGCAACCGCCGCCGCACGCGCGGCGCCGGGGCTGCAGCAGCTGGTGCCGTCGCCGCGACCGGTGGCGACGAGAGCAACCGGTCGACGCCTCCGGCCGAGGGCAGCTCGGACGCCGAGGGCGGCTCGCGCCCGCCGCGCCGACGCCGCCGTGGCGGCTCGGGGCGTGGCGGTGCCGGTCGGACCGAGTCGGCTCCCGCCACGAGCGCGACCGAGTGACCTCGCGGTGTCGGGCGGGAGCGCCCGACACCGCACCCAGCACGTGACAGGCCCGGGCCGGGCGACACCACACGGTGTCCGGCCCGGGCCTTCGCGCGTCCGGAACGTCCACGCTGCGGGCGGGTCCGTGGCGCCCGTGCCCCGCGCTCCTAGGCTGGCCGGAGACGCGGCACCGAGGAGGACGGCCCATGAAGCTCCATGACGGCATCAACGGACGACTGCGCTCGTTCATCGAGGCCCAGCCCCTGTTCTTCGTCGCGACGGCCCCGCTGTCACCCGACGGGCACGTCAACGTCTCCCCCAAGGGTCTCGACGGCACGTTCGCGGTCCTCGACGAGCACTCCGTGGCCTACCTCGACCTCACCGGGAGCGGCTCCGAGACCGTTGCCCACCTGCGCGAGAACGGTGGCATCACCGTCATGTTCTGCGCTTTCGAAGGGGCGCCCAACATCGTGCGGCTGCATGGGACGGGTCGTTACGTCGACCTCCACGACGCCGAGTTCGCCTCGTACCGTGGGTGTTTCGCTGAGCACCCCGGCGCCCGGGGCATCGTCGTGGTCGACGTGCAGAGGGTTTCCGACTCGTGCGGGTATGCCGTCCCCCTGATGACGCACGACGGTGACCGCGACCTGCTGACCCGGTGGGCGGACAACCGCGGCGAGGACGGGCTGGCGACCTATCGAGCGTCGAAGAACGCAACCTCGATCGACGGCCTCCCCGCCCTCGACCACGCCGCGCGGACCCCTGACGTCCCACGCTGACGGACCGTCCTGCCGGCGAGGGCGCGGTCCAACCGGCCGGGGCGAACCCACCGAACCTGCTCCACGGCCGGTTCCGGGCACTCGATCCGGCCGATCGGCCCGGCGGACCCGGCGACGCGCCACGGCGACGAGCCGAGGCCGCACCGGGCCCCGGGGACACGAACGGCCGGGTCCCGAAGGACCCGGCCGAACGCATACGCCCACGACGGGCGCACGTCAGACGATGGTCAGGCGTTGATCGTCGCGGTGTCGATGACGAAGCGGTAGCGCACGTCACCGGCCACGACACGGTCGTAGGCGGCGTCGACCTCGCCGGCCGAGATCTTCTCGATCGTCGCACCGATGCCGTGCTCGGCGCAGAAGGCGAGCATCTCGGCGGTCGCGGGAATCCCGCCGATGTTGGAGCCCGCGACGACACGGCTGCCGCCGACGACGGCGCCGGGGGCGAAGTCGTAGTTGCCGGCGGGCAGGCCGACGTTCGCGATGACGCCGAGCGGGCGCAGCAGGCCGATGTAGGTCTGCATGGGCAGGTCCGCGCTCACGGTGTTGATGATGATGTCGAAACTGCCCTTGAGGCTCCCCAGCACACCCTCGTCACCGGTGGCGTGGTAGGCCGTCGCGCCGAGCGCGAGACCGTCCTCCTTCTTGGCGTCGCTGCGGCTCAGCACGCTGACCTCGGCGCCCATGGCCGCGGCGAGCTTGACGGCCATGTGGCCGAGGCCGCCGAGACCGATGACGGCGACCTTCTTGCCCGGGCCGGCGCCCCAGCGCTTGAGCGGCGACCAGACGGTGATGCCGGCGCACAGCAGCGGCGCGGCGACGTCGAGCTCGATGCCGTCGGGGATGCCGACCGCGAAACGCTCCGAGACGACGACCTGCTGGGCGTAGCCGCCCTTGGTCGGCTCGCCGTCGTAGCCCTTGCCGTTGTAGGTCATGACGGCGCCCTTGGAGCAGAACTGCTCCTCGCCGTCCTTGCAGAACTCGCACTCGCCGCACGAGTCGACCATGCAGCCGACGCCGACACGGTCGCCGACCTTGTACTTCGTGACGCCGTCACCGACGGCCGAGACGACACCGGCGATCTCGTGGCCCGGGACCATGGGGAAGATGGCGCTCCCCCACTCCTCGCGGACCTGGTGGATGTCGCTGTGGCAGATGCCGGCGAACTTGACGTCGATGAGGACGTCGTCGTCACGAAGGTCGCGGTGCTCGACGGTCCGGGCCTCGAAGGCGGCTCCGGCGCTCGGTGCGACCAGGGCGGGGGTGGAAATCAAGAGGGTGTCTCCTTCGTGGTGGGTGGCGACGCTCTTCGGTCCAGCGCAGCCTCACCCCGATTCATTCCCCGCCCACGGGTCCGCTCGAACGTGTGCGACTCGGTCACAGCCTCGCCAGCAGCGACGTGGCGACGTCGCGGTAGGCCTGGGCACCCTTCGACGTGCGAGCCGTCGCGAGGATCGAGCGACCGACCGCCGGGGCCTCGGCGAAGCGCACCGTCTTGGGGATCGGCGGCTCGAGGACGGGAAGGTCGTAGCGCTCCCCCACGTCGGCGAGCACCTCACGCGCGTGGTTGCTGCGGCCGTCGAAGAGGGTGGGCAGGATGCCCCACACCTCGAGGTCGCGGTTGAGGATCTTCTGCACGTCGGCGACGGTGTCGAGCAGCTGCCCCACGCCGCGGTGGCTGAGCATCTCGCACGGCATCGGGATGATCAGCGCGTCGGCGGCCGTGAGGGCATTGAGCGTCAGCACCCCGAGGCTCGGCGAGCAGTCGAGCAGCACGACGTCGTATGCCGTGTCGAGGCCTTCGAGGGCCGACCGCAGGACGTACTCGCGACCGGGTCGCGGAAGGAGCATGGCTTCGGCACCGGCGAGGTCGATGGTCGAGGGCACGAGGTCGACGCCCTCCTCGCACGTGACGACGACGTCCCCGACCTCGGCGCGGCCGGTGAGGACGTCGTGGATCGAGCTCTCGACGGTGTCGGGGTCGACACCGAGGGAGAAGGTCAGACACGCCTGCGGGTCGAGGTCGACGAGCAGGACGCGCCGACCGAGCTCGGCGAGCGCTGCACCGATGCTCGCGACGGAGGTCGTCTTGGCGACCCCGCCCTTCTGGTTCGCCAGGGCGATCGTCGTGGGGCCGCTGTCACGAGTGGTGCGTCTCGCGCTGTGGCGCGTGGCGGTGGAGCGGTCGCTCGTGGGAGTGCGGGGCGGCATGCGGCCAGTGTGTCAGGTCGGGCGCTCAGAACGCCGCGATCGTCCGCGGGGCACGCTCGGCACGTGACAGAGCCGACACGACCGCCCCCTGACCGTGCCGGCGCACGGCGAGTCGGGTCAGCAGGGCGACCACGGGGCTGAGCACGTCGTCGGGCAACGGCGGCGACGTGAAACCCACACTGGCGGCGACGTCCTCCCCGTGCACGACGATCTCCATCATCCGGCCGGTGAGGAAGTCGTCGCGGCGCAACGCCCACCCCGTCCACGGGATGAGCACCGCCCGGTCGGGGTGCTGGTCCGCGAGCACGTCGGGCAGGGCCGCACGCGCGGCCACGACCGCTTCCAGGAGCGGGTCGCGGCCGGCCTCGGCCTGTGCGTCGCTGCCGGAGCGAATCGAGACGTTGACGTCGTCGTCGAGGGCGCCCCAGACCCACGCTGACCGCGCGTAGTGCTCGTCGAGGGCGATCGCCTCGGGAGACGGCTCGCCGCGCAGCAGGTCGAGCGCGATGAGCGGCTGGCTCGCGAGGTGGGCGACGAGTCCCCCGACGTCCCACTCGGGCAGAGCGCTGGGCTGGTACCAGGCCGCGGCGACGTCGTCGCGCGACAGGACGGAGATGACGTGGTCGGTCGCGGCCAGAAATGCCGGCCGGAGGTCGAGGTCAGGCACGGTCGCGCTCCGTCGGGGTGGTGTCGTAGCCGGCAGGCTCGAGGCCGGCCCAGTCGGACTTCTCCGGGCCCATCTGCTGGCCCTCGGGGCAGTGCGCCCGGAAGTCGCACCACGAGCAGATCGCCGAGGTGCGCGGCTCGAACCGGGTCGACTCGACGCCAACCTCCTTGAAGTCCGCGTCGGCCCGGCGCAGGTCGGAGGCGATCGACTCGGCCTCGGCGATCTTGCGGGCCAGCGATTCGTCGGTGTGTTCGTGCGCGGCGACGGTGCCCGACGGCACGTGGTGCAGCTCGACCCGGTGACAGGGGCGACGGAACATGCGGGCGGCCGCGACGGCATACAACGCCAGCGGCAGCGACGTGCGCGCGTCGTCGTCGGTGGGGACCTGGCGCCCCGTCTTGTAGTCGACCACGACGAGCTCGCCCTCGCGGTCGTCGAGGCGGTCGATACGGCCGGTGATGGCGACCTCGTCGGTCTTGAGCGACACGCTCCGCTCGATGCCGACAGGCTGGTTGTCGCGGTCGCTGACGCGGAGGTAGTCGGTGACCGCGTCACGCACCCGCAGCCGCCAGGCGGCGGACTGCTCGGGGTCGCGGAAGCCGACGTCGATCCACGACGTCCGGACGAGCTCGGCCACGCCCGCAGGCGTGCGGTGGCCGGCCGGCAGGTCCCAGAAGTCGCGCAGCACGTTGTGGGTCGCGATGCCGACCGAGGTGTGGGCGCGCTGCGGGCGGGCCTGCGGCCGCGGACGGTCGAGGTACTGCATGCGGTAGCGACGCGGGCAGTCGAGCCACGCGAGCAACCGCGACGGCGAGCCGGAGTAGAGCGGTGTGGGCATGCCGGCGAACGTCGTCTGCTCCGCGGGTCCGGTCGTCACGCCGATACCCTACGACGCGGGGCCGACACCACGTCCGACGACATCCCCACCCCAGCGCCGTGGGCGGGCAACGACCGCGAGCCGGTCTGCAGCCGTGTGGAACTCGCGTTCGAGCTCGGCTACGACCTCGCCCACGGGAGCCACGGAGCGAATGCTCTGGAGGCCTTGCCCCGCCGCCCACAGCTGCGACCAGCGCTTGGCCTCGGACTGGCCCACGTCATAGCTGGGCACCCTGCCTCCGGCGAGGTCGTCGGGGTCGAGGCCGTGGGCGCTCAGGCTCGGGCGCAGCCACGACGCGTCCGCACCGGTGATGCCGTCACTGACGACGAGGTCGTCAGGACCGTGGTCGACGACCATCTGCTTGTAACCCTCGGCCGCCCGGCTCTCCGTCGTGGCCAGGAACCGCGTGCCCATGTAGACGAGGTCGGCTCCGGCGGCCACGGCGCCCGCGACACCGGCACCGTTCGCGATGCCACCGCCCACGGTGACGAGGCCGTCGAAGAGGTCGCGCACGGCCGACACGAAGGCGAAGGGCGACAGGTGGCCGGTGTGTCCTCCCGCCCCCGCACTGATGCAGGCGAGCCCGTCGACTCCCGCGTCGATCGCCTTGCGGGCGAGGACGAGGTCGATGACGTCGGCCACGACGAGTCCGCCGTAGCCCTTGACCGCGTCCATGACGGGGCGGGGAGAGCCCAGGGCGGTGATGACGACGGGCGGCCGGTGCGCCGCCACGAGGGCCAGGTCGTCGGCGAGCCTGGTGTTGCTCCGGTGGGTGATGAGGTTGACCGCCCAGGGCGCGGTGCCCGCCCCCGAGGCGATGGACCCCAGCCACTCGTCGAGCTGCTCCGGCGTCCGGCAGTTCTGCGTCGGGAACGCGCCGAGGATGCCGGCCCGGGCCGCGGCGACGACGAGCTCGGGCCCCGACACGAGGAACATGGGCGCTGCGACGATCGGCAGCCGCAGCGATCGCAGCAGCTCGCCCGGCGTCACCCCGGGGCCCCGCCCCGGCGCAGCGTCCTCTTGAGCACCTTGCCGACGGCATTGCGCGGCAGCTCGTCACGCACCTCGAGCCGTTCCGGGAGCTTGAACGACGCGATGCTCCGCTCGCGCAGCCAGGCCACGAGCTCGTCGAGCGTCAGGGACGCCCCCGCACGCAGGACGACGACCGCTGCGACGCGCTCCCCCAGCCGCTCGTCGGGGTCGCCGATGACGGCGACGTCCGCCACCGCTGGATGGTCGCCGATGAGGCCCTCGAGCTCGGCCGGCGCGATGTTCATGCCGCCGCGGATGACCTGGTCCCGCGCCCGGTCGAGGTAGCGGAGGTACTGTCCCTGGTCGCCCGCGATCTCGAAGAGGTCGCCCGTGCGCAGGTAGCCACGGTCGTCGAAGGGGCTGGGCAGCTCGTCGCCGTGGAGGTAGCCCGCGAAGACGCTCGGACCGCTGATGTGCAGCTCGCCCGCGTGCCCGGGCACCGTCACGTCCTCGCCCGTCACGATGTCGACGAGCCGGGTGTCGGTCCACTCCCCGGCCCGCGTCGACCACGTGACCCCGGGGGCGCCGAACCGCGGGAAGAACTGCGCCCGCACGTCGGGGTCGGGGAAGTCGACCGGACTCGACAGCAGCCCGACCCCCTCGTTGGACCCGAAGAAGTTGATGACGCTGATCCCGTGGCGCTCCTGCCAGCCGCGCACCATCGCCGGCTGCAGCGGAGCCGAGCCGGAACCGATCCGCGTGAGGCTGCTGACGTCGACCGTCGCCATGAGGTCCTCGTTGCCGAGCAGCATCCAGAGCAGCGCCGGCGGGGCGCACGTGTAGGTGGCGCGCTCCACGGCGACCTGCCCGAGGAACGTCGGCAGGTCGAAGGGGTGGTGCTGCACCAGGACGCACCCGGTGAGCAGCCATGGCAGGAACATCCCGCTGATGCCGGCCATGTTGATCATCGGGAACGGGTTGAGCAGCACGTCGTCGGTCGTGACCTGCGGCGCCTCGGTCGTCGCGATGCCGACGGCCAGCCAGTCCATGTGGCAGCGCGGCACGCCCTTTGGCGCGCTCTCGGTGCCCGAGGTCCAGCAGATCGTCACCGCGTCGTTGGCCTCGTTCGGGTCGTCCGCGGCATACGCCTCCACCGCCTCGCGGTCGCCCGCGGTGGCCGGCCCCGGATGCCACACGCGGACGCCGATCGGCACGTCCGCACTCTCCACCTCGGGGCCGTACGCGACGACGGCGCGCACCGAGTCCACCTCGGCGAGCGCCGTGGCGGCATCGGCCGCCAGCGCACGGTCCCCGAAACGCCCACAGCTGAGGTATGCCGTCACGTCGGCTCGGGCGCACATCGTGGCCACCTCGCGCTCGCGCAGCTGCACGGGCAACGGTGACACGACGACCCCCAGCCGCCACGCCGCGAGGTAGACCTCGACGAGCTCGACGGCGTTGGGGAGCTGGACCCCGAGCACGTCGCCGCGACCCAGACCGAGCGACAGGAGGCGGGCGGCGAGGGAGGTGACCTCGTCGTCCAGCTCGTGCCAGGTCAGCCGGCGCGGCGGCGACCCGAGCAGCGCCTCGCGGTTGGCCGGGTCGACGACGGCGAGCGCGTCACCGCGGGCGGCCACCTGGTCGGCGAAGATCCCGTCGAGCGTCTGCTCGCCCCACCACCCCCTGGCGCGGTAGTCGGCGACCTTCTCGGCCGGGTGCAGTCCCCGTGTGTCAGCCATGGCCGGCTACCGGTCCGCTCGACGGGCCGACCGCGGGACGATCTCGATGTCGCTGCCGTGGAGGACGGTCGAGCACTGGTCGCAGGCGAGCGCCACGACGAGCGGCGCCCCGCACGGCACGTGCTGCTGGACGAGCGCCGGCCCCTCCGCGGCGGCATACCAGTGCTGCGCCCAGTCGATGGCGACCGCGACGACGGGGTAGAAGGCGTGTCCCTTCTCGGTGAGGTGGTACTCCGCCCGCCCGACGCGCCCGCGCCCGCGACGTCCCCGGGCCTCGAGCACCCCGATGTCGCAGAACGCCCGCAACCGTTCGGCGACGAGACTGGGGGGCGCGCCCAGGGCGTCCACGAAGTCGCCGAAGCGGGTGAGCCCCCGCAGGGAGGCGCCGATGAGGGCCGAGGACCACCGGTTGCCGAAGATGGACATCGTCTCGGGGAAGAGGCCCGCAGCGGACCGGTCGGCTCGCAGGTCGGACCGGCGTCGGGTCGTCGACTCCGGCACGGACCGCTCCCAGGACCCGCTCGGCCCCCACTCGGCATGCACGTCGCTGGAGTGAACGGCCTCGCGGCACGTCCTGCAGGTCAGGACCGGGGCGAAGTCCTGCCCGCACAGCCGGTGCCGCATCGCGGGGAGCGTCTGGGCGTGCCGCGGGACCCACCGGCGCTCCCAGTCCCAGATCGCGATCGTGACGGGCCAGAGGCCACGACCTCGCGAGGTGAGGACGTACTCGGCCCGGACCGGACGGTCCTGGTAGACGACGCGGCGGAGCAGCCCCTCATGCTCCATCGTCGCCAGGCGCGCGGAGAGCACCGCGTTGGAGATGGCGACCTCGTCGAGGAACTGGCCGTAGCGCGTCGTCCCCCGCAGTGCTCGCTGGAGGATGAGGAGGGTCCACTCGTCGCCGAGCAGGCCGAGCATACGTCCGACAGCATTCGTCGAACCGGGTTGGAGCGCGGTGGGGACGGAGCCGGGGCCGGCGTCGTCGACGACCGGTTCAGAGAGCGATCGCATCCGCTGCCGTCTCCGCCGTGCTCCATCGCCGAAGCTCGGATCCGGGCGCCCACGTCGAGTGGGTGCCGCTCGAGATCCGCTCCGGCAGCCGGAGCCGGCAGACCGGACCGTCCGAGACCCGCGCTGCGTCGAACACCACGCAGTACGACGCGTCGTCGTTCATGTCGGTCGTCAGCGTCACGAGGTAGCCGTCGTCCTCGCTGGTGCTCCCTACCCGTGGCGCCATCGCGGTCTCGCTGCCGAAGACGTTGTCGCCGAACGAGTACCGCTCCTCCAGGCCCGTCTGGAGGTCGTGCTTGACGAGGCCGTCGAAGAGGAACCAGGCGGGCTTGCCCGTGGCAGCGTACGCGTAGCGGTACTTCCCGCCCGTGTAGGCGCCGTTCATCATGCCGAACTCGGTGATGCTGTCGGAGAGCTGCTCCTCCTTGACGAGGCCGGTGCGCAGGTCGAGCCGCCAGCGGTGCAGACGGGCCTGCATGCGGTCGAGCGCGAGGAAGCGGAAGGCCCGCTCCCACCGGTTGCCCATGCCGTTGTCCTGGGGCTCCGGGTCGCCCTGGAAGAAGCCGTCGAGCACGATGGTGTCGCCCTCCTCGTAGGCGTTGACGAAGTGCAGGACGTAGGTCGGGTCGGCCTCGAACCACCGGATGTCGCTCGTCTGCCCGCGCCGTGGGATGACGGCGAAGCGGCTCGGCATGTCGCGGTGGAAGCGCGCGACGTGCGCGCCCTTCGCGAGCGCCTCGGGCTCCCAGAAGAGCGGGAAGTCGTTCAGGACGACGTAGTTCTCGGTGAAGGCCATGTCGTGGGGCAGTCGCGGTCCGGGCAGCGGCACGTCGACGTAGTGGACGAGGTCGTCGGCCTCGTCGACGACGCCGTAGTGCATGTACGGCGCCTCCTTGCTGTAGTTGAAGAAGAGCAGCTCACCGGTGCGGTCGTCGACCTTCGGGTGCGCGGAGACGCCCCAGTCGAAGGGGAACCGGCCGTTCCACGTCGCCTTGCCGAGCGTCTCGGCCGACAGCGGGTCGAGCCGGTAGAGGTCCCCGCACTGGTAGAAGCTCGTCAGCGCCGTGCCACGGTGCACGATGACGTCGGTCGACGACGCGTCCTTCATCTGCCGCCGGGCACCCCAGCCGTCCTCGCGCAAGGCGAGGTAGGGCGGCTCGGCGAGCCCGGCCCACAGGGACTGCCCCGCCTCCTGCTCGGCGAGCAGCCCGTCGGTGCGCACGAAACGGTTGCGGTAGAAGGCCTTCCCGTCGCGGAAGCCGACGACGTGGATCATGCCGTCACCGTCGAACGGGTGGTAGTGCTTGAGCGACGGGTGGACCGGGTTCTCGGTGTTGCGCAGGTAGACGCCGTCGAGGTCGGCAGGCACCTCCCCCTCGACGACGTCGAGGTCGTCCGCCCGCCACTCGGTCGTCTGCGGCTGCCACGGACCCGTGCGGTAAGGGTGGTCGTCGTCCGCGGGAAGGGTCGAGAGCATCCGACCGACGATCTCTACATCCATTCGGATCTCCTTGCCGCACAGTGGTTTCCGCGATCAGTCATCGACCGCGCCGACGACGAGGCTGACTGTGGTGGCGGTGCTGCCACCGAAGTTGAGCGTGCCGAACGTGCGCGCACCCTCGACCTGGTAGTCGCCGGCGGTCCCGCTGACCTGTTTGGTCGCATCGAGGAGCATGCGTATGCCGCTCGCCCCCACCGGGTGCCCACCACCGATGAGGCCGCCGCTCGGATTGATCGGCAGGCGGCCGCCGGGCGAGATCGAGCCGTCCTCGACGGCCTTCCAGGACTCGCCCGGCCCGGTGAGACCGATGTGGTCGATCGCGAGGTACTCGGTCGGCGTGAAGCAGTCGTGCACCTCGAAACCGTCGAGGTCCTCGAGCGTGACGTGGGCCCGGTCGAAGGCGTCGGTGACAGCCCGGCGCACGTGCGGCAGGACGTAGAGCTCGTCCCGGTCGCGCTCGAGCTTCTGGCGCAACCCGAGGCCCACGGTCCGGTGGCCCCAGCCCTCGATGCTGGCGACGGGTCGGCGCTTCGGGTGGTCGCGCAGCCACGCGTCGGAGACGAGTACCGCACCGGCGGCGCCGTCGGTGACCTGGCTGCAGTCGTAGCGGCGGAGGCGGCCCTCGACGACCGGGTTGAGGGCGTCGTCGGTCGCCTGCGCTCCGGCGAGGTCGGGGACGTCCCAACCGCGGGTCTGGGCGTTCGGGTTGCGTCGGGCGTTGGCGAGGTTGAGCGCCGCGATGGCGCGCAGGTGGGCGTCATCGAGGCCGTGGCGCCGGTCGTACTCGTCGGCGATCGCGCTGAAGACGTGCGGCCACATGAAACGCGCGCCCTCGCCGTCGTGGCCCACCCAGGCCGCTGCGCCGAGGTGCGCCGCGGCCTCGTCGCCGGGCACCGTCTTCTCGAGCTCGACCCCGAGCACGAGGGCGCAGCCGTAGTGGTCGGCGCGCAGGTCCGCCATGGCGGCCAGGAGGGCGACACCGCCCGACGCGCAGGCGGCCTCGTGTCGGGTGGCCGGCAGGCCCCACAGGTCGGCACGGACGGTCGCGGGCATGGCGCCGAGGTGCCCCTGACCGGTGAAGAGCTGGCCGAAGGCGTTGCCGACGTGGATGACGTCGACGTCGGTCGCGGCGACGTGGCTCGCCTCGAGGGTGCCGTCGACGACCTCGCCCACGAGATCCGAGACGTCACGCCCCTCACGGGTCAGGTTGCGCGCGAAGTCCGTCTGGAACCCACCGAGCACCCAGACCCCCGTCGGGGACGCGCTCGGGCTGCCGGCCGTCATGTCCGCCTCCGCTCCCGACGCCGCCCGTCGGTGCCCAGCCTTGCCCTTTCCCAGCACGGTACTACGGCAAGCAGAGTGACTCACGGGGGTGACCGGACCGATTCGCGGTCAGGGCGACGAGGTCCCCGACCTCAGGACCTCGGTGACCCCGGTCGAGGCGGCCTCGAGCGCCTCGAACACCTCCGGGGCCGTGGTGTTCTCGGCGAGCCGGTTGCGCTTGCCCGCGCCGTGGTAGTCGCTCGCCCCCGTGAGCAGCAGTCCGAGCCGGCCGGCGAGCGCCGTGGCCCGCGCGACCTCCTCGGGGCCGTGGTCGCGGTGGTAGGCCTCGAGCCCGACGAGGCCCGCGTCGCGCATCCGCTCGATGAGCGCGTCGTCCAGGACCCCCGTTCGGGTCCGGGTGAACGGGTGCGCGATCACTGGCACGCCGCCGGCGGACCGAACGAGCTCGACCGCCCGGACGGGGTCCGGCGCGTAGTGGCCGACGTAGTAGGGCGAGTCGTTGCCGAGCCAGGACTCGAACGCCTCGTCCCGGTGCTCGATCGTGCCGTTGGCGATGAGGGCGTCCGCGATGTGGGGGCGCCCCGGGGTCGCGCCGGGGCCCACCTGGGCGAGCACCTCGTCGTACCCGAGGGGTATGCCGTCCGCCGCCATGAGCGCGACCATCCGCTCCAGCCGTGTCGACCGGGACTCCCTGGCCCGTTCGAGCTCCAGCGCCAGCGGCCCGTCGTCGGCGTCGGTGAGGTAGCCGAGCAGATGGATCGACGAGTGCCGCCACGCGCACGAGATCTCGATGCCGCGCACCAGGGTGACGCCGCGGACGCCGGCCGCCTTGGCCGCCTCGTCCCATCCCGCGACGGTGTCGTGGTCGGTGATGGCCAGCACGTCGACCCCCGCCTCGGCCGCTGCCGCGACGAGCTCGGCAGGAGTCTCGGTGCCGTCGCTCGCCGTCGAGTGCGCGTGCAGGTCGATGACCGGATGCGTGCGCGCCCCGTGCGCGGTCCCGGTCGGTGTCACGCCCCCAGCGTAGGGGCGGGAGGCCACGCAGTCGTCGCTGCCCCGCAACACACCCGCCAACAGGCAACCGCGCGGGTGGACCACCCGATCGAAAGAGCAGTTCGTCCGGACGAACTGCTCTTTCGATCGGGGTTCGGGCGACGCGGAGGGCCGCGACGCCCGAGGCTCAGGTCTGCGAGGCAGTGCTCGGGCCGGGCCAGTTCCTGTCGGGCACCGGCACCGGTCGACCTGGCTGCTCGCCGCCGCGCGCCTCGAGGTAGTTGTCCTTGGGCACCATCACCTTGCGGCGGAAGATGCACACCACGGTGCCGTCCTGCTTGTAGCCGATCGTCTCGACGTGCACGACGCCCCGGTCGTCCTTCGACGTCGACTCCCACTTGTCGAGCACGGTCGTCTCGCCGTAGATCGTGTCGCCGTGGAAGGTCGGGGCGACGTGCCGCAGCGACTCGATCTCGAGGTTGGCGATGGCCTTGCCCGAGACGTCCGGCACCGACATGCCGAGCAGGAGCGAGTAGACGTAGTTGCCGACGACGACGTTCTGCCCGAACTGCGTCGAGCCGGCGGCGTAGTGCGTGTCGAGGTGCAGCGGGTGGTGGTTCATCGTCAGCAGGCAGAAGAGGTGGTCGTCGTACTCCGTGACCGTCTTCCCGGGCCAGTGCCGGTAGACCGCACCGACCTCGAACTCCTCGTAGCTGCGTCCGAACTGCATGCCCGCTCCTCGTCGAGAGTGATCACCCGGCCCCGCTGGGACGAGCGGCTACCAGCCTGCCCGAGCACACGGCATACGCCCATGGTCGTATGCCGTGTGCTTGCTCACGGTTGCTCCGCGCGCTGGGCGTCGTCGGGGACGACAGGCAGGTCGCTCGTCTCGGAGAGCACGGGCGCAGTGCTGCCGGTCGCCATCGGGTCGGGGTCGGTGGGCAGGGTCGCCCCGGCTGCCGGACGGGGACGCACGCCTTGGCGCTTGGCGACGAGCAGCCCGGCGAAGTAGGTGCCGAGCGAGACCCCGGCGGCCAGCCCCAGACCCAGACCGAAGGCCTGCACCAGGATCGGGATGCCCACCGCGAACCCGTTGCCGTCCGGGTTGGTGACGAGCTGCGAGATGCCCTCGTAGGCCATCCGTCCCGGCAGGAGCGGCACGATCGCAGCCGTCGTCACCGCGAGCGCCGAGATGGTGAGCCAGCGGGCGACGAGGCGCGCCGCGAAACCGATGACGAGGGCGGCGGTGGCCGAGGCGGTCACGGCTCCGAGCTCGAGGGTCCGCTCGGCCAGGGCGAGCACGACCCAGCCGAAACCGCCCGCGAAACCGGCCACGACGACTGCGGTGCCGCTCGAGTAGGAGAGCACCGCGAAGGCGACGGAGATGATGACCGCGCAGACGACCTGCACGACCAGGTTGTCGCTGAGCAGCGTCTGCGAGGTGATCGCGATCGGGTAGTGGAGCCGCTTGCCGAGCGACAGGACGCTCGAGATGCCGACGGCGATGCCGAGCGAGAGCACGATGACCTCGAAGCCGCGGGCCCCGGCCGTGACGTAGTAGCCCCCCAGGGCGTCCTCCGCAGCTCCGACGACCGAGAGCCCGGCCAGCAGCAGCACGATGCCGGAGGCCACGACGAGCGAGGGCGACACGTCGCCGACGAAGGTGAGGCCGGCCGACTGGGCCACGACGAGGAGAGTCGCAACGGCGGTCGGGATCGCCGCGCCGACGCACTGGGCGAAGAAGGCCGCGACGCCCGCGCCCGTGAGCCACGCCAACACCCTGCCGACGACGGTCGCGGTGAGGAAGCTGAGCAGGATGATGAACGGCCCCGCGCCGACGAGGCCCGCGGCGCCCGCGGCCAGCGCGCCCCCGGCGACGGTGACGAGCCAGCGGCGGTAGGGGTGCGGTGCCGTGATGACCGCGTCGAAGCGCACCCGGGCCTCGTCGACCGACACCGGGTCCTGCGAGAGGTCGACGATGAGGCTGCGCAGTCGCTCGAGCCGCGTGTAGTCCTGCACGCGGAAGCGGACGATGCGCATCACGGTGATCGGGTCGGCGTTCGGGCCGCGGTGGTAGGAGACGGTGACCGAGGTGTAGGTGACGTCGACGTGGACCGAGCTGAGGCCGTACGCCTTGGTCAGGGTCAGCACCGTCGCCGTGACATCGGCGGCTGCCGCGCCGGTGGCGATCATCGCGACCCCGGCGCGCATCGCGAGGTCGATGACGGCCTGGGCCGTCACCGAGTCGACCCCGTCGGGGGTCGTCCAGATCGGGATCTCGTCGGTCGGCGGCCCGCTCGGCCTCATGGCGCGCCGGGTGCCCGCCCTCAACGAGGGCAGGCTGCGGTAGGCGGTGGTCGGCCGGGCGGTTCGGTCGGTGCTGGCCACCCACAGACCGTATGCCACCTGCTCCGGTGGGGTGGTACCCCACCGGGGTGCCCCGCCCCGTCGAAACCTGGTTCGGCAGCGCCTGCCCTTCGTGGCACCATGGCCGGGTGATGAGTGAAGAGCAGCAGACCTCTCCGAGCCGCAAGCGCCCGACGACCGACGAGTTCCGGGCCTTCGTCGCGAGTGGGTGGGCGCCCCGCGGCACCGAGGTGACCCCTCGGGCGCAGGTCGCCGACCACGCAGCCCGTCGACGCGACGCCGTCAGTGCCGCCTTCCCCGGTGAGCGCCTGGTCGTCCCGGCCGGTGGCCTCAAGGTGCGCAGCAACGACTGCGACTACGTCTTCCGGCCGCACAGCGCCTTCGCCCACCTCACGGGCCTCGGCAGCGACCGCGAGCCCGACGCGGTGCTCGTCCTCGAGCCGGTGCGGTCCGCCGGCGACGCGGCCGACGGCAGCCCGGCAGGGCACGAGGCCGTCCTCTACTTCCGCCCCCTCGCCGACCGCGACACCGAGGAGTTCTTCGGCGACTCGCGCTACGGCGAGTTCTGGGTCGGGGCCCGTCCAACCCTGGCCGACATCGAGTCCGAGCTCGGTCTCACCGCCCGCCACATCGACGAGTTCGGTGAGGCCGTCGGGAAGGACGCGGGCGAGGTCACGATCCGCGTCGTGCGCGACGCCGATGCCGAGGTGGCGGCCCGCGTCGACAAGGCCCGCGCCGCAACGGCCGAGGCGCAGGAGGCGGCCGAGGCCGAGACCCGCCTCGACCACCAGCGGGAGGCCGACGAGCAGCTCGCCGCCTTCCTCTCGAAGCTTCGCTTCGTCAAGGACGAGTGGGAGGTCGGGCAGATGCGCGACGCCGTTGCCGGCACCCACCAGGGCTTCGACGCCGTCATCGCCGACCTGCCCGAGGCGGTTCGTCGCGGGCGCGGCGAGCGCTGGGTCGAGGGGATCTTCGGCTTGCACGCCCGCCACCACGGCAACGGCGTCGGCTACGACTCGATCTGCGCCAGCGGCAACCACGCCAACACCCTGCACTGGATCAAGAACACCGGTGACATCAAGGACGGCGACCTGCTCCTGCTCGACGCCGGGGTCGAGGTCGACTCCCTCTTCACCGCCGACATCACGCGCACCCTGCCGGTGAGCGGCACCTTCACCGAGGCGCAGCGCAAGATCTACGACGCCGTGTACGCCGCCCAGGAGGCCGGCATCGCCGCCTGCAAGCCGGGCAACAAGTTCAGCGACGTGCACGCCGCCGCCATCCGCGTCATCGCCGAGCACCTGCACGAGTGGGGCCTGCTGCCCGAGGGCGTCGACGTCGAGGGCACGCTCGACCCCGACCACGGGCAGTACCACCGCCGCTGGATGGTGCACGGCACGAGCCACCACCTGGGCATCGACGTCCACGACTGCGCGCTCGCGACCCGTGAGGAGTACTCCGACGCCGAGCTGAAGCCGGGCATGGTCATCACCGTCGAGCCGGGGCTCTACTTCAAGGCGGACGACGAGCTCGTCCCGGTCGAGCTCCGCGGCAACGGGGTGCGCATCGAGGACGACGTCCTCATCACCGACGACGGCTGCGAGAACCTCTCGGCCGCGATGCCGCGCAGCGCCGACGAGGTCGAGCAGTGGATCGCCGGCATCTGGGCCGCGCGCCCCTGACCGTCAGCGCCCCTCCGCGGGTGTGTTGCCGTCCAGAGGGTGGGTGTCAGACGGCGGGCGGGGGTGGGCCGCTCTGGCCCGGGTCGGCCGCCGGAGGCGTCGGCGGCGCCGGCGGCGTCGCGCTGCCGAAGCCGGAGTGGCTGACCGGGATGCCCGCCTGGGCGAGGATCTGGCGACCCTGCTGCGCGAACTTGTGCTCGCAGAAGACCTCGTAGCGTGTGGCGACGACCTGGCTCACCGACGAGAAGTCACGAGCGCCGCGGGTGAAGGCATAGCCGACGAGCGACCAGATGAGCCCGAAGACCGCGCCGTAGACGGCGGTGGAGAGCAGCAGGGTCATCGGGTTGGAGGGGCGCGAGAACAGCGAGAGGATCAGGCCCACGAAGAGGCCGAGCCACACGCCGGAGAGCAGGCCGCCGAGGGCGACGCGGCCCCACGTGAGGCGGGCCGTCACCCGCTCCATCTGCTTGAGGTCGGTGCCGACGATGAGGCAGTTCTCGACCGGGAACTGGTTGTCCGACAGCGTGTCGACGGCCTTCTGCGCATCGACGTACTTCTCGAACACCCCGAGCGACATGGGGTACTCCAAGGAGAGCGTCGCGAAGCCCTGACGTCCCCCCGGACCCTTCGGTTGCAGACTCATGTCTCCATCCTCGCATCCCTCGCCGCGACGGAGACGGACACTCAGGCCTTGAGCTTGTAGTCCTCCACGAGCCGACGGCCGATGATCATCCGCTGGATGTCGGCCGTGCCCTCGCCGATGAGCAGCATCGGCGCCTCACGGTAGAGCCGCTCGATCTCGTACTCCTTGGAGTAGCCGTAGCCGCCGTGGATCCGGAAGCTGTCCTCGACGACCTGCGAGCAGTACTCCGACGCAAGGTACTTCGCCATGCCCGCCTCGAGGTCGTTGCGCTCCCCGGAGTCCTTCTTGCGGGCGGCCTTGACCATCATCTCGTGGGCGGCCTCGACCTTGACGGCCATGTCGGCGAGCCGGAAGAGCACCGCCTGGTGCTCGACGATCTTCTTGCCGAACGTCTCGCGCTGCTGGGCGTAGGAGACGCCGAGCTCGAACGCCCTTCTCGCGACACCGCATCCGCGGGCGGCGACGTTGACCCGGCCCACCTCGACGCCATCCATCATCTGGTAGAAGCCCTTGCCCGGTTCACCCCCGAGGATCTGCGCGTCGGTCGTGCGGTGGCCGTCGAGGATGAGCTCGGTCGTGTCGACGCCCTTGTAACCCATCTTGTCGATCTTGCCCGGCACGGTGACGCCCTGTGCGGTCTCTCCGAAGCCCGACTCCTTGTCGACGAGGAACGTCGTCATGTTGCGGTAGACCGAGTCCGCGCCGGTGTCGGTCTTGACGAGGACCGCGACGAGGTTGGCCGAGCCGCCGTTGGTCAGCCACATCTTCTGACCGGTGATCGACCACTCGCCGTCGTCGCCACGCACGGCCTTCGTCTTGATGGCGGAGACGTCCGAGCCACAGCCCGGCTCGCTCATCGAGAACGCGCCACGGATCTCGCCGGTCGCCATCTTCGGCAGGTAGTGCTGCTTCTGCTCCTCGGTGCCGTGCTGGAGCACCAGGTAGGCGACGATGAAGTGGGTGTTGATGATGCCGCTGACACTCATCCAGCCGCGCGCGATCTCCTCGACGCACAGCGCGTACGTCAGGAGCGACTCGCCGAGGCCGCCGTACTCCTCGGGGATCATCAGGCCGAAGATCCCCATCTCCTTCATGCCGTCGACGATGGCCTGCGGGTACTCGTCCCGGTGCTCGAGCTCGGTGGCGACGGGGAGGATCTGCTCGTCGACGAACTCACGGACGAGCTTGACCAGCTCGTTCTGCTCCTCGGTGAGGCCGTCGGTCTGCTGCAGTCGGGACATGCTCGAATCGCCACCTTGCGTCTGGGCTCTCGGTCAACTGCGATCGAGTATGCCGTCGCGCCGGGATGGCGGTCACCGCCCCGGCATGTGAGGGTCGACACCTGTGTCGTCGGTCACCGGCCGGAGGGCGGCTGTGCCCGAGCCGCGGCTACCAGGGCTGCCCGAAGCCGACCTTCTTGCACTTGACCGGGCCCTCGAGCGTCGAACGCTGGCTGAAGTCGCCGTCCTTGAGACCGACCGTGACCGCGCGCAGCAGGTCGGCGCGCGTCGCGGCAGGCTGGTCCTTGAGCGCCTTGAGGAAGAGGTAGGTGAACGCGCCGTTCGAGCGGCCCCCGAACGTCGCGTCCGAGGCGGTCTGCCCGGACTTGCACGCGGCGAACAGCACGGGCTTCGATGCGGTCGACCGGCTCTTGGTCAGCTCGACGAGCGCCCTGCGGTCGGGACGGCCCGTGGGGGCGAGGGCCCGCAGCGCCCTCGTCTGGTCCAGGCCCTTGCGCGTCGGCGGCGGCAGGAACCGCGGCTTCCGACCCAGGAGCTGTGCCTGCATGATCTCCTCGAGGTCCTTCAGGCCGGTGCCGCTGTGGCACGTGTCGAGCAGCGCCTCAAACAGGACGCCGGCCGGAACGCGGGCCAGGAGGTCGTGCAGCTCGTCGTCGACGATGACGGTGTCGCGGTCCCACTGGTCGCCCTTCTGGCGGATGTCGTAGCAGGCGAAGGCCTCGTCGAGGTCGTCGGGCTCGAAGTCGCCGCCGGGCTCGTTGGGCACCTGGGTGCCGTGGCTCGAGAGGGTGAAGACGATGTGGTCACCCGCCTTCGCGGTGTCGACGAGCTTCGTCAGGGCCGTCATGACGGCGCTCTTGGTCGCGGCGGAGTCGGTGAGCACCGTCGTGGCCCGCCCGGCGAAGCCGATCTGCCGCAGGGCCTTGGCGATGTCGTTGGCGTCGTTGACGCAGCCGGCGAGCCAGCTCGTCTGCGGCAACGACTCGAACTCGTTGATCCCCACGCACAGAGCCCTGCGTGCCATGGTCGTTCCTTCCATCTCGAGAACCCCTCGGGTGAGCGGGTTCGACTGGGGCGTATGCCGCTTCACACCGTTTCGAGAACGGCGTCCGGTCTCGCGTACACGACGTAGGCGAGCCACGTCGGGTCGTCCGCGTCCCGGGCCGCCGCCCGGGCGAGGGCGCTCGCCCGGGACATCGGGGTGCCCCGGAGCAGCTCCTCGTAGAACGTCTGGACGAAGAGGCGTGCCGGCTCCTCCTGGACCGACCACAGGCACGAGACGAACGCCGAGGCGCCGGCGTCGAGGAACGCCTTGGCGAAGCCACCGACCGTCGTGAAGAGCTCGCCGGAGCGGCCGGTCTGGCACGCGTTGAGGACGACGAGCGGGCCGATCCGGTCGGGTCCGGTCCAGTCGAGGTTCTCGGAGACGTCGGTCGCGCTGAGGTACTGCTGGCGCACCGTGCGGCCCCGCCGCTGCCCCTGGAGCAGCACCTTCGCCTCGGCGATGTCGTCGGAACGTGCCGCCCCGTGGCCCGAGAAGTGGAGCAGGTCGAACCCCCCGCCGCGCAGGAGTCGTCCGACGCCCGTCGGGGTGGCCCTCACGGCCTTGGCGCCGAACCGGTCCCGGAGGAAGCCGGCCTCGACGGCCCCGACGTCGTTCTTGAACATCGGGTCGGCGTAGACCGGGCAGATGGAGCGCGCATGCCCTCGGCGCACGCGTACGTGCTGGGGTGGGAAGCTGCCGAGCTGCCAGCGGACGAGGCCGCCGGAGGCGAGGAACCGTGGGGTGGTGCCGCGCTTGCCACGGGCCGGCTTGAGGTGCACGAGCTCCCACGGGACGAACGGCTCGTCGGTGTAGACGATGAGGTCGTGCACGAGGTCCCGGTGCTCCCAGAGGTAGGCCTGCATGTCCTCCGGGAAGAACTGGTCGAACAACATGGTGCCGGTGTTCTGCAGCTGCGACATCCGTTGGCGCGGCGTGAGATCGGGATCCTTGATGACGCGCTCGACCTCGGCGATCCGGTCGCGCACGAACTCGTCGCGGCCCATGATCGGGGCCGACTCGAAGATGCGCTCGGGCTCCCCCGGCACGAGCCGCAGCGCGTAGCTGTAGACCCGCTCCCCCGTGACGCGTCGACCCTCGACGATGTCGAGGCACGGCAGGCCGTCGAGCTCCGGTGCGTCGATGCCGGTGTGCACGGCAGCTGTGACCGGCACGGGCGCGGCCAGACCGGCTGCTGCTGCGGTCGACTCGAGGGTCAGCGTGGCGACGGGCACCCAGCCCTGGCGAAGCACGATCGACACGCGCACCGGCCCGGCCGCGAGGGCACGCGCCCGGAAGGTCAGCTCACTGGCCCAGTCCCCCGCAGGCAGCCCGAAGACCTTGGCGTCCGTCTCGAGGACCTGGACGTTGTCCTTGGCGTAGACCTGCACGCTGGCCGGACGCTCGGCGTCGAGGTGGACGGTCTGCGCCGCATGGACCGTGCCCTCGGTCGGGGCAAGCCCCTGGCGGGCGAGGCGCACCCGCACCGTGAACTCCGAGCCCGGTGTCACCGTCGAAGGCATCTCGGCGGCGAGCTCGGCCGCTGTCGTGGGCGGCTCGACCATGGCCGGCCGTGACGGTGGTGGTGGTGGTGATGGTGGTGATGGTGGTGATAGTGGCGGGGGTGACGGCGGCCGGCGCACCGGCGCGTCAGCCATCTCCAGGCCGCGGTCCCCGCCGACCTCGCCGGTCTCGCCGGTCTCGCCGGTCTCGCCGGTCTCGTCGCCGTGGTCGAGAACGGGCCCAGCGGTCATCCACTCGGGCACGTGCGCCTCCGGGTCGGAGGCTCCGAGCCCGAGTGGGAGCCACTGCGAGATCGCCCCGATGACCGACAGCTGGGAGAAGTAGTTCACGTGGTAGACGAGGTCGTTGGTGCCGAGCGCGAACGTGTCCCGGACGAAGCCACCCACGGGGAGCCCGATCGCCGACATCGAGTCGGTGTCGACGACGAGGTCGTTGTGCCCGTGGAAGATCCCGTCGACGAAGCCCTCCGCGAGCTTGATCGCGAGCTCGCGGGGAAACTCCGGTGGGTTGTGGTGGTCGTCGAAGAGGGAGACGTGGAAGTCGGACGTCACCACGTGCCAGTTCGTCCCCGGTCGGGGCTGCCCGGGCTGGTCGCGATTGAGGTTCGTCACGAAGGGGCCGCCGGGCGTCATCGCGGCCAGGCCGGGCACGCCGTCGTCGCCCGCGGCATACGACACGAGGTACTTCACGAGGGAGCCGACACCGCGCACGACCCCGCTGACGACTGCCGCGAACGGAGTGCCGCCGGGCACGAGCGACAGGGCGGCCGCGGTCACCATGACGAGGTTCGTGTAGAGGTCCACGAGATCGTGCCAGCGATCTGGGTCGGCGAGGTGGGTGCCGCCGTTGGTGGCGGCCACGAAGACGATCGAGTCCACTGAAGCCCGGAGGCCCGAGCCGGGCAGCACCGACTCGACGAAGGACCGCGTCACCAGCCCGCCGCGGCTGTGGGTGATGACGTCGATGACGAGCTCGCCGTCGTGGGGCTCGAGGAGCGCGAGCAGGTCACGTGCGTTGCGTTCGGGGTCGACGCTGAGGGTGCGGTGGTCGAAGCCGAGGACGGCGTCGTACGCAGACACGAGGGTGTCGACGAAGCCCCCGGCCCCGGGCGTGACGGCCAGCGCCCCGAAGCCCCCGGTCGTCGACGAGAACGTGCCGTGGACGAGCAGGAGGATGCGCGCCGCACGGCCGGTGGGGAGCCCGACGTCCGCCAGCGTGTCCACCGGTCTCCACGCGTCGAGCGTCCCGCCCGTGACGTGGACGAGCCCGGTGCGCACGCCCGACTCGAGGTGCTCGACGACCTTGCCCACGACGACCGGTGCGGCGAAGCGGAGCACGATGGCCTGGAGGGCGCCGTGCGCGAGGTCCCCGAGCAGCCCTCGGTCGGCATCTGCCGAGGGGGCGCCGAGCGCGCGGGAACGCGGTGGTGGACGGCGGGGGCGCTCGGGCTGGACCGAGAGCTCGAAGGACACGGTTCGCGGCCCGGGATCGATCGACCGCGTGCGCTCGGCGGCGCCGAGGGGCAGGTGCCAGGAGTAGAGGCCGTCGCGCTCGAGCAGGACGACCGCGTCGTGACCGGCCGGGACGTCGACGTCGAGCGTCACCGTGCCGCGCCGGTCATCCGGCGCACGGCCGTCAAGATCGCGACCCCGCTGTGGTGTCAGGTCGATTCGTTCGATGACCACGAAGTCGCCGGAACGCAGTGCCTCGACCAACGCCGCCCGCTGGGCCGCCCCAACCCCACCACCGGGGAGGTCGCGGTCCGCGCGATCCGAGGCGGCTGACGCGTCATACCCACGGGGCGCGCGCACGCGCACCGATCCCCCGCCGAAGGACGCGGACGGCATACCTGGGCTCCCTCCGAGACGAACTCGAGACGTGCACCTCCTCGTCACGGTAGAGCCGCTGGGCGCCCCGGTGACACGGATTGCGCCAAACGGTCGCGACGGGACGGATAAATGTGTTGCACCGCCCGTGGCGAGTGCGTCACGCTCGGACACGACCGCGACGGTGGACGACCGACGCACCG
This sequence comes from Terrabacter sp. 01T434, assembly GCF_056398545.1. Taxonomy (NCBI): domain Bacteria; kingdom Bacillati; phylum Actinomycetota; class Actinomycetes; order Micrococcales; family Intrasporangiaceae; genus Terrabacter; species Terrabacter sp. 01T434. The sequence goes on along the minus strand of NZ_JBFTPP010000001.1, from coordinate 452,579 downwards.
ACCCAAGGAGGGTGACATGTCGATCACGGCTCCGGGCATGCCTGCCCACGATTCTTCTTCTTCCTTGGAGTTCTCTTGTCTTTCAATGCATTTCACGGTGACGACCTCGAGGTCCTCGGCTCCCGGCTGACCAGCCGGACCGTCCTTGGCCTCGAGGAAGAGCAGTACTCGGTCGACACCGGCCCCGACGGCCCGCCCGAGGGTGAGCGGTGGTCGAGCTGGGACGGGGCCGACCCACGGCCCGAAGCCCCGGCCCGACTGGGTCATCACCGACCTCGGCGCGGTCGATGCCGACCTCGGGGTCCTCAAGACGGGCAAGGAGGCCGACGTCCACCTGGTGCGCCGGTGGGTGCCGGGCTCGCCCGACCGGGACGTGCTCATGGCCGGCAAGCGCTACCGGTCGAGCAAGCACCGCATGTTCCACCGCGACTCGGGCTACCTCGAGGGGCGGCGGGTGCGGAAGTCGCGTGAGATGCGGGCCATGCGCACCCGCACCTCGTTCGGCAAGGAGCTGATCAGCGGGCTCTGGGCCTTCGCCGAGTTCCAGACGCTCGTGCGCCTCTGGGACGAGGGGCTGCCCGTGCCCTATCCCGTGCAGATGACCGACGACGAGATGCTGATGGAGTTCATCGGCACCTCCGACGGACAAGCTGCACCACGCCTCGCACAGGTGCGACCCCACGCCGACCTGCTGCCGGTGCTCTTCGAGCAGCTGCGCGAGGCGATGCTCCGGCTCGCCGAGCTCGGCTGGGCGCACGGTGACCTCTCGCCCTACAACGTGCTCCTCGAGGGCGAGGGTGAGCAGGCGCGGCTCGTCCTCATCGACTGGCCGCAGGTCGTCGACGTCATCGGCAACCCGCACGGGCCCGAGTTCCTCGAACGCGACACCCACAACATGTGTGACTGGTTCGCTCGTCGTGGGTACGCGGTTGACGAGGGACTGCTCTTCGGTGACCTCATGGCGGCGGCGACGTCCCGCTGGTGACGACGGCCTGCCGTCCCGCGCAGGCACGCGGAGTCACGTCGGGTCACGCTGAAGAGCCCACAGGTCAGGTGGAGGCCACCCGTTCGTGGGGTGGCCTCCATCCCTGTCCGTCGACCGGGCGTCAGTCGGTGAGGAAGTCTGCCGGGTGGCCGAACTTCCCCGAGTGCACGAACGCCTCGAGCGGCAGCCGTGAGCGGGGCAGCCTGGCCCGGGTGCGCACCCACGCCGGCATCTCGGTGTCGTCGTCGGGACCGGCGGGAAGCCCGAGCGCGATCCCGGTCGTGACGACCCAGTGTGGCGGCACCGCGAACCGCTCGGTCGCGGCCCGGTGGTCGAAGCCGCCGAATTGACGCACCTGCAGGCCCATCGAGCGTGCCTGCACCGTGATGTGGGCGACGGCCTGCCCGAGGTCGAACATCGCGTAGTCGCTGTAGGAGATCTCGTGGTCCTCGTCGGTCGCGACCTGGTGCAGCGTGAGGATGATCGCGGATGCCGACGGCGCCCACGCCTGGTTGGCCGACGACAGGACGTCGACCATGCCTGCGTGTGTGTCGTCACCGCGCAAGCCGACGATGAAGCCCCACGGCTGCGAGTTGCCGGCCGAGGGCGACCAGCGCGCCGCCTCGAGGATGGCGCGCAGCGCATCGGGTCCGAGCACGTGCGAGCGGTCGTAGACCATGACGCTCTCGCGGTCGCGCAGCAGCGGCGTGAGGATCTCCGGCTGCGCGGCCACCGCTGGGGGCGTATGCCGTCCAGCGAGTTTCGTCTCGTCCGTCACGTCGCGCTCACCGTCCTCACGCACACCACAACCATGCCTGACCCACGTCTCTTCCCGCCGACCGGTGTCGGCAACGCCACGTCCCCGCTCCCCACAATCGAAAGAGCGATCCGTCCGCACGCGCGCCCGGACGGATCGCTCTTTCGATTGCCAGACTCAGTAGGCGCGTCCGACGACCGCGAGAACCCCGTCGTCGTGCTCCGAGAGGGGCACCGAGCCGTCGGGCATCGTCAGGCACCGCACGGTGACCGCCGACTCTGCGAGCCGCGCCTCACCCTCCGGACCGAGGGTGGACCACGGGATCGTCGCCCAGCCGGTCTGGCCCGCCTCGGCGGCTTCCCCCTCGGTGGCGACGGCGGCGGTGTGGGCATCCCGGTGGGCCAACGCGGCGGCATACATCGCGTCGTGGTCCTCCTCGAGCGCGCCTGTCACCACGTCGACGACGGCTCGCAGCGGTACCGACGACTTGCCGCCGGCGATCCGGCGAGCCACGGTGACGGAGGCGTCGGCGAGATCGCGGGGTCCCACCTCGACGCGGACGGGGATGCCCTTGAGCTCGGCGTCGACCGCACGACGACCGAACGGCGTGTCGACGCGGGTGTCGAGCTCGGCGCGGACCCCGCGAGCGACGAGGTCGGCGACGACCTGGCGCGCGGCCTCCACGACTCCTTCGCCGTCCTTGACCACCATGACGAGGACCTGCACCGGTGCGAGGCGCGGGGGCAGGCGCAGTCCCTGGTCGTCGCCGTGACCCATGATGAGGCCGCCGAGCATGCGGGTGGACGTGCCCCACGACGTCGTCCAGCACGTCTCCTGCCGGCCCTCCTCGGAGAGGTAGTCGATGTCGAAGGCCCGCGCGAAGTTCTGTCCGAGCTCGTGGCTCGTCCCCATCTGCAGGGCCTTGCCGTCCCGCATCATCGCTTCCAGGGCAAGGGTGTTCGTCGCACCGGCGAAGCGCTCACGGGCGGTCTTGCGGCCGAGCACGACTGGCAACGCGAGCATCTCGCGCATGAAGGTCGCGTAGACCTCCTCGTGGATCCGCTTCGCGTAGCGACGCGCGTCCTCCTCGGTCGCGTGCGCCGTGTGCCCCTCCTGCCAGAGGAACTCGCTGGTGCGCAAGAAGATTCGCGGGCGCAGCTCCCACCGCACGACGTTGGCCCACTGATTGAGCAGGAGCGGCAGGTCCCGGTAGCTCTGCGTCCACTTGGCCATGTACTCGCCGATGACGGTCTCGGAGGTCGGTCGCACGACGACCTTCTCCTCGAGCTCCTTGCCGCCCGCGTGCGTCACGACGGCGAGCTCGGGACTGAAGCCCTCGACGTGCTCGGCCTCGCGGCTCAGGTAGGACTCCGGGATGAACAGGGGGAAGTAGGCGTTGCGCGCGCCGGCCTCCTTGATGCGGCGGTCCATGTCGGCCTGCATCCGCTCCCAGATGGAGTAGCCGTACGGCCTGATGACCATCGTCCCGCGCACCGGCCCGTTGTCGGCGAGCTCCGCCTTGGCGACGACGTCCTGGTACCAGCGGGGGAAGTCCACGGACTGGGGCGTGAGCACGGTCTTGGCCATGGCGTCGATCCTAGGGTCGGTGTGGAGCCCGCCGCGCGCCGTTAAACGCTCGGCAGCATGGCTAGGCGTGCTCCATGGTGGCGACGAGAAACGCCTGCCACGCCTCACGCGAGTCGGCGAGCTCGCCCGGCCCACCGGCCTGCTCGAGTATGCCTGTGGTGGCGTCTCGGGTCACGTCGTCGAAGTCGCCGGTGACCTCGACGTCGGCGACCCCAGACGTTGCGGCAGATGGCCTGGACCGCCTGCACCTGGGCGTGGGACCGGCGGATGAGGCGAGGCTGTTCCGGCCCGAACCGGCCGATGTCGACGTGGATGTGGTTGCCGTGTGCGGCGTCGAAGAGATAGGTCAGCACGTCGGCGAACTCACGGTGCAGTCCTGCCGCGGTGCGCCAGTAGAGGGCCAGGCGCCGTACGACCGGATCTCATCGGGTGCCAGACCGACGTGACGGCGGACCCGATGCGCTGCCGCGCCTGGAGGCCGCGGAAGTCCACCGGTTGCGGATCGAGGTGCCGCTCCGGCGGGCTCGGCTCGTCCAGACCGGAGAGCTGTGGGAGGGACGACAGTGCGGGCCCGCGCGACACGGCATACGCCCCGGCGGCGACCGCGCCGACGGCGCCCAGCGACAGCACGCGACGTCGGGAGAGTCTGCGACGTGGCCCGTCCAGCGCTGGTGGGCCGAGCCCGCTCTCGTCCTCCCGCGGGTCCCGGCTCATGACTGCTCAACGCGCGAGCGCGGCGCACCGATCCCGCGAGCCGCTTCGCCCGATCGTCCCGCGTCCGGGGCTACGCTCCCGCCATGCCCACCGGAAGCGGTCCGTCACGGCGCACGGTGATGCTCGGAGCGGCTGTCGCCGCGACGACCCTCGTGTCGACCGTCACCGGCTGCTCCTCCGCGAGCGGGCCCGTCCTCACCGACGGCGTCCTGTCGGACCGCTTCGGTCTCGACGCGCCGCGCTGGCGGATGGCGGTGCCGCGTTCCGGGCATCCGCGCGGCCTCGTCGTCGCCCTGCACGGCTTCGGCGGGTCAGCGGACGACGCTTTCAACCTCGGCTTCGCCGACGCCGTCGAGACCTCGCGGATGGCGCTCGTCTCCGTCGACGGCGGCGACACGTACTGGCACGCGCGGCGCGACGGCAGCGACACCGGCGCCATGGTCCGCGAAGAGCTCGTGCCCTTGGCCCTGTCCGCGTCGGGACTGTCTCCCACCTCGCGGGTCACCTTCCTCGGCTGGTCGATGGGCGGGTTCGGCGCCCTCCTGCTCGCGAGCGACCTCGGCCGGTCGCGGGTCAGCGGGGTCGTCGCGGCAAGCGCGGCGCTGTGGTTGAAGGGCAGCCAGACGCCGGCAGCGGCCTACGACGGGCGCTCCGACTTCGACCGGCACTCGATCTTCAACCGCTTGTCCCGGTTCGCGGGCATCCCGGTCCGCCTCGACTGCGGCACCTCGGATCCCTTCATCGCGGCGAACCGCGCGTTGGCCCGGCAGCTGCCAGGGGTGGAGGCCCACTTCCCGGACGGCGGCCACGACGACGACTTCTGGAGCGGCAACGTCGCGGCGGAGATGGCCTGGGCGGCCGCACGCCTCTGAGTGCCGCGTCCCGCGTCCAGGCGCCACCTCCGCGGCGCCGGTCGACAGTCGGTCGGTCAGGACAGGGCAGCGATCGCCTCCGCCGTCGCAAGCACCTTCTTCGCCGTGTCGACGTGGAGGTTCTCGATGAGCCGGCCGTTCAGGGTCGCGACGCCGCGCCCCTGCGCCTGGGCCGTCTCGAAGGCGTCGATCACGGCCCGCGCGTCCTCGACCTGGGCCTCGCTCGGGGCGAAGACCTCGTTGGCCGCCTCGACCTGCCCCGGGTGGATCAGGGTCTTGCCGTCGAAGCCCAGCTCGCGGCCCTGGCGCGCCTCATCGAGGAAGCCGTCGCTGTCCTTGACGTCGTTGTAGACGCCGTCGACGACAGCCACCCCTGCAGCACGGGCCGCGAGGATCGCCAGCTGGAGCGAGGTCTGGATCGCGGCCCGCCCCGGGGCGAAGGTGGCGCCGAGCTCCTTGTAGAGGTCGTTGGTGCCCAGCACGAGGCAGGCGAGCCGGTCGGAGGCCCGGGCGATCTCCTCGGCGTGGAGCACGGCGACCGGTGTCTCGACCATGGCCCACAGGCGCGTGTGCGCGGGCGCCCCGGCAGCCTCCATCGCCGCAACGAGCGCGCGCACCTCCTCGGCCGAGTTCACCTTCGGCACGACGACCGCGTCCGGCGCTGCCGTCGCTGCGGCAGCGAGGTCGGCGTCGTGCCAATGCGAGCCGAGACCGTTGACGCGGATCGTCAGTTCGCGTCGACCGTAGTCGCCGGATCGAGCTGCGACGCAAGCGTTCTCGCGTGCGGCATCCTTCGCATCAGGAGCGACGGCGTCCTCGAGATCGAGGATGAGGGCGTCGACCGGGAGCGTCTTCGCCTTCTCGAGGGCGCGCTCGTTGGAGCTCGGCATGTAGAGCACCGAGCGGCGGGGGCGGTATGCCGTCTGCTGCGTCATCGCGCACCTTCCTGGGCTGCGGGAGCTGTCGGGGGGCCCACGGGGGGCGTGGCCCCCCGTGCGTCGGCATACAGCTCGGCGAGCTCCGGGTCGGTCTGCGAGAGTCGCTCCGCGAGCTCGACGATGACAAGGCACTGCTTGAAGCTGGCGTCGTCCTCCATCTTGCCGTCGAGCATGACGGCGCCGGTGCCGTCGCCCATGGCCGCGACGACCCGGCGGGCGTGCGCGACGTCCTCGGCGGACGGGCTGAAGACGCGCTTGGCGATCTCGATCTGGACCGGGTGCAGCGACCACGTGCCGACGCAGCCGAGGAGGAAGGCGTTGCGGAACTGGTCCTCGCAGGCCACGACGTCCTTGATGTCACCGAAGGGGCCGTAGTACGGGTAGATCCCGTGCATCGCGCACGCGTCGACCATGCGGGCGATCGTGTAGTGCCAGAGGTCCTGCTGCGCGGTGGCCCTCGAACCGGAGATGTCGCCGTCGACCGGGTCGGTCCGCACGAGGTAGCCCGGATGTCCCCCGCCGACCCGGGTGGTCTTCATCCGTCGGTCGGCGGCGAGGTCGGCCGGACCGAGCGAGAGACCCTGCATGCGAGGCGAGGCGCCGCAGATCTCCTCGACGTTGACCATCCCGCGCGCCGTCTCGAGGATCGCGTGGACGAGGATCGGCCGGGTGAGCCCTGCCCTGGCCTCGAGCTGGGCGAGGAGGCGGTCGACGTAGTGGATGTCCTCGGCGCCCTGCACCTTGGGCACCATGACGACGTCGAGCTTGTCGCCGATCTCGGTGACGAGCGTCGTCAGGTCATCGAGCGCCCACGGGCTGTCGAGCGCGTTGATGCGCGTCCACAGCTGGGTGTTCTCACCGAAGTCGGTCGCCTTCGCGATCTCGACGAGCCCTGCCCGCGCGGCCTCCTTGCGGTCGGCCTTGACGGCGTCCTCGAGGTTGCCGAGCAGCACGTCGACGGTGCCGACGAGGTCGGGCACCTTCGCTGCCATCTTCGGGTTGCTCGGATCGAAGAAGTGGATGACCCGGGACGGGCGGGCGGGCACCTGCGTCAGGGGCGTCGGCGCCCCCAACGCGAGCGGTCGGAAGAAGTCCTTGGCGCTGCGCATGCGCGCCAACGTAGCAACGGCCGGCCGGTCCACGTTATGACGACAGTCACGCGTGCCACCGGTGAGGCCGGGATCACTAGGGTGGCGGTGTGACCGAGCGTGCGACCGAACAGGGGGCCGTCCCCGAGCACCCCGACGCCTCCGCTGCGCTCGCCGCCGCCCTGCTCGGCGAGGCGATGACGAAGTCGGGCCTGCTCTGGATCGAGGTGGACGGGGACCGCACGTGGCCCGCGTGGCACGTGTGGGACGACGGGGCCGCCCTCGTCGTCAGCGGGCCGGGTGAGCAGCCCCTCCCCTGGCTTCCCCCGGAGGTCCGGGTGATCCTGCGCAGCAAGGACACCGGTGGGCGCCTGCTCACGGTGCGCGCCCACGTGCACGTCCTCGAGCCGAGCACGCCCGAGTGGCAGCGCGCCACCGAACTGCTCCGCGCCTCGCGGCTCAACTCGGTCGACGACTCGCTGACCCGGTGGGCCGCCGAGTGCACCGTCGCCGCGCTGGTGCCCTTCGGCGACCCGCTCGAGTCGCCGGAGGCGTATTCCGCCCACGACCATCGCGAGCCGCCCGCGCGCACCGCCGCGACGACGACGTCGTGGCGCCCCTGGCACTGGCGTGGTCGCGGCGAGGCGAAGGCCGACCGCAAGCGCGCCCGCGCCAAGGCCAAGGCCGCCCGGCGCGCCGCGAAGGAGCGGGCCAAGCTGCGCAAGAAGCGCCAGCGACGTGGCGCCCGTCGGCGTGGACGTTGACCCCATAGCCTTGCCCCATGAGTGCGAGCACCCGCGTCTTCGTCGCGCGCCTGACCGGACTGAGCGTCTTCGACCCGCTCGGTGACCAGGTCGGGCGCGTCCGCGACGTCGTGGTGATGTTCTCGGTGAACCGGCCCGAACCCCGCGTCATCGGCCTCGTCGTCGAGGTGCCGGGCCGCCGTCGCGTCTTCGTCCCGATGACCCGCGTGACCTCGATCGACGCCGGCGCCGTCATCACGACCGGCCTCGTCAACATGCGTCGCTTCGAGCAGCGCACGAACGAGGTCCTCGTCGCGGCCGAGCTCTTCGACCGCACCGTGACGGTCACCGCTCCAGAGGCGGTCGAGGCCGGATTCTCCGCGGCGCTCGTCGAGGACCTCGCGATCGAGCAGGGACCGCGGCGCGACTGGCTCGGCGTCAAGGTCTTCGTTCGGCAGGCCGCAACCGGCGTGTCGTCGGCCTCCAAGGCGATGTCGCGCCTCACCCGCCGCCGCTCGGGCAAGACGATGCTCGTCGACATCCGTGACGTCGTGGGGCTGCACGAGCAGCTGGGCGCCCAGAGCGCCGAACGCCTGCTCGAGACCTACGACGACCTCAAGGTCGCCGACCTCGCCGAGGTCATCCACGACCTCAACCCCAAGCGGCGCGCCGAGGTCGCGGCTGCGCTCGACGACGAGCGCCTCGCAGACGTCCTGGAGGAGCTGCCCGAGGACGACCAGGTCGAGATCCTCGCCGGCCTCGCCAACGCCCGGGCGGCCGACGTGCTCGAAGCGATGGAGCCCGACGACGCCGCCGACCTGCTCGCCGACCTGCCGCCCGAGCAGGCCGAGCAGCTGCTCCAGCTCATGGAGCCCGACGAGGCCGCGCCGCTGCGACGCCTGCTCGCCTACGACGAGAACACCGCCGGCGGCATGATGACGACCGAGCCGGTCATCCTCGGCCCCGAGGCGACCATCGCCGAGGCCCTCGCGACGGTGCGGCGCGAGGAGCTCGCGCCCGCCCTCGCCTCCATGGTCTACGTCTGCCGTCCGCCCCTCGAGGCGCCGACCGGCCGCTACCTCGGACTGGTGCACATCCAGCGGCTGCTCCGTGAGCCCCCGCACGCCGCGATCGGGTCGATCATCGACAAGGAGATCGAGCCGGTGGGCGCGAGCGACTCCCTCGAGAAGGTGACCCGCACCCTCGCCACCTACAACCTCGTCTCGCTGCCTGTCGTCGACGAGGACGGGCGGCTCATCGGTGCGGTGACGGTCGACGACGTGCTCGACCACATCCTCCCGGAGGACTGGCGTGAAGAGCGGCACGAGATCGAGGTGGGCCCGTGAGCGAACGCGCCGACCGGCGCACCGGCACCCGAGCCGTGCGCGGCGACAAGCTCGACCAGCCCCAGGAGCAGCGCGCCCGGGTCCTGCCGAGAATGACGTTCTCGCAGGAGGCCTTCGGGGTCCTCTCGGAGCAGTTCGCGCGACTGATGGGGACCGCCGGCTTCCTCATCGGCATGACGGTCTTCGTCGCCGCGTGGATCCTCTGGAACGTCCTCGCGCCCGTCGGGCTGCGCTTCGACGAGTTCCCCTTCATCTTCCTCACGCTCATGCTGAGCCTCCAGGCGTCGTATGCCGCGCCCCTCATCCTCCTCGCCCAGAACCGCCAGGCCGACCGCGACCGTGTGGCCCTCGAGCAGGACCGCGCCCGCGACGAGCGCAACCTGGCCGACACCGAGTTCCTCACGCGAGAGGTGGCCTCCCTGCGCATTGCCCTGCGCGAACAGGCGACCCGCGACTTCGTGCGCTCGGAGCTGCGCAACCTCCTCGACGAGCTCGAGGACCGCGCCATCGTCCGCGGACCCGACGACGGGGCCGGCGACCGGACCTGACCGTGAGCGAGCGCACCCCGGCCGTGGTCCGGGAGCCTCGACACGACGCATACGATGGAACACATGTCTGTCGCACTGCCGAGCCGTGATGCCCTGCTCACGGCGCTGTCGAAGGTCAACGATCCCGAGATCCGCAAGCCGATCACCGAGCTCGGCATGGTCAAGTCGGTCGAGATCGACGAGGCGGGCAAGGTCGACCTCGCGATCTTCCTGACCGTCTCGGGCTGCCCGATGAAGGAGACCCTGACCAAGGACTCGAGCAACGCCCTCCTGGCGCTCGACGGCGTCACGTCGGTCGAGGTCGAGCTCGACGTCATGAGCGACGAGCAGCGTGCGGAGCTCCGATCGCAGCTGCGTGGCGGGGCTCCCGAGAAGGAGATCCCCTTCGCCAAGCCCAACAGCCTCACGCGGGTGTATGCCGTCGCGTCCGGCAAGGGCGGCGTCGGCAAGTCGTCCGTGACCGTCAACCTCGCCGCCGCGATGGCGGAGCAGGGACTGCGCGTGGGCGTCGTCGACGCCGACGTCTACGGCTTCTCCGTGCCGCGGATGCTCGGGGTCGAGCAGCGCCCGACGCAGGTCGACGACATGATCCTGCCGCCCATCAGCCACGACGTGAAGGTCATCTCGATCGGCATGTTCGTCCCGGGCAACCAGCCCGTCGTGTGGCGTGGCCCGATGCTGCACCGCGCCCTCCAGCAGTTCCTCGGCGACGTCTTCTGGGGCGACCTCGACGTGCTGCTGCTCGACCTGCCGCCCGGCACCGGTGACATCGCGATCTCCGTCGCGCAGCTCATCCCGACGGCGGAGATCCTCGTCGTCACGACGCCGCAGCAGGCCGCCGCCGAGGTCGCCGAGCGGGCCGGTTCGATCGCCCTGCAGACGCACCAGCGCGTCGTCGGCGTCATCGAGAACATGAGCTGGCTCGAGCTGCCCGACGGGACCCGTCAGGAGATCTTCGGGTCCGGGGGCGGCCAAGCGGTCGCCGACTCGCTGACCAGGAGCATCGGCGCCCCGGTGGAGCTGCTCGGCCAGATCCCGCTCGACACGCGCCTGCGCGAGGGTGGCGACGCCGGCACCCCGGTCGTGCTGGGGGCGCCCGACACCGCCGCTGCCGTGGCGCTGCGCGGCATCGCGCGCAGCCTGGGGTCACGCGCCCGCGGACTCGCCGGCCGTTCACTCGGACTCACCCCCGCCGGCCGCTGACCTCGATCGAAAGAGCAGTTCGTCGCGTCGGACGAACTGCTCTTTCGATTGCTGGGGGCGAGTCAGGCCAGCGAGTCCACCCAGGCACGGTGCAGGTCGGAGTAGCGACCGGCCCCTGCGGCCACGAGCTCGCTCGGCGCACCGTCCTCGACGATGCGGCCGTGCTCGAGCACGAGGACGCGGTCGGCGTTCTCGACCGTCGAGAGGCGGTGTGCGATGACGACCGCGGTTCGTCCGGCGAGGATGGTCCCGAGCGCCTGCTGCACGAGCCGCTCCGACGGGATGTCGAGCGATGACGTCGCCTCGTCGAGGATGAGCACCGCCGGGTCCGCGAGGAAGGCACGCGCGAACGCGACGAGCTGTCGTTGCCCTGCGCTCAGCAGGCCGCCCCGGTTGGAGACCGGAGTGTCATAGCCCTGGGGCAGCGCAGCGATGAACTCGTGCGCACCGAGGGACCTGGCGGCCGACTCGACCTGCTCGTCGGTGGCGTCCGGACGTCCGAACCGGATGTTGTCGGCCACGGTGCCGCTGAAGAGGTAGTTCTCCTGCGTCACCATCACGACCGCGCGGCGCAGGTCGTCGGAGGCGATCCGGCGCAGGTCGACGCCGTCGAGGAGCACCGCTCCCGCGGTCGGGTCGTAGAACCGTGTCGCCAGCTTGGCGATGGTGGTCTTGCCAGCCCCCGTCGTGCCGACGAGCGCGACGGTCTGCCCCGCGGGAACCGTGAGGTCCAGGTCGGGCAGCACGGGCGCACCTTCGACGTAGGCGAACCGGACCCCGTCGAATCGCAGCTCTCCGCGGGGGGCGCCGAGGGGCACGGGGTCACTGGGCTCGGGGACGTCGGACACCTCTTCGAGCACCCCGGAGAGCTTCTCCAGGGCGGCCGACGCGGACTGGAAGGTGTTGTAGAACTGCGAGATCTCCATCATCGGTTCGAAGAACTGGCGCAGGTACAGCAGGAAGGCCGCGAGCACACCGACCGTGACCTCGCCGTGGTAGGCGAGGTAGCCGCCGTAGAGCAGGACGGCGGCGATCGTGACGTTGCCGATCAGGCGGATGCCGGGCATGAACCAGGCCACGAGACGGAACGCCACCAGGTTGGCGCGGCGGTACTGGTCGTTGACGTCGTCGAAGATCGCCTGGTTGCGGGGCTCCCTACGGAAGGCCTGCACGGCCCGGATGCCGTTCATCGACTCGACGAAGTGGACGATGACGAGTGCGACCTTCTCGCGCGTGGACCGGTAGCTCTTGGCCGACTCCTTGCGGAACCAGTTGGTCAGCAGCACGAGGGCGGGTCCGCACAGCAGAGCGACGAGGCCGAGCTTGACGTCGAGCACGAGCAGCAGCACCGAGGTGCCGACGAGCGTCAGGGCCGCCGTGACGAGGCCGTCGAAACCCGACTCGAGCATCTCGTAGATGGCATCGACGTCGGAGGTCTGACGGGAGATCACCCGACCGGAGGTGTAGCGGTCGTGGAAGGCCGGGCTGAGCACCTGGAAGTGTCGGAAGATGCGTCGGCGTATCGACAGGAGGATGTCCTGCCCGATCACGCCGGACCGCACCAGGAAGAGGTTGCGGGCGACCGCCTGGATCACCGTCGCGGCAAGCACGAGGCCGACGACGAGCAGCAGCGGCCCGAGGTCGCCGGATTCCCGGATCGGTGGGATGCCGGTGTCGATGCCCTCCTTGACGAGGTACGGGATGGACAGCCGAGCGGCGTTCTCCACGACCACCACGACCATGAGCCACCAGAGGGCGCGCCGCCAGGGACGCAGCACCTCCCGCAGGAGCCGTCGGGAGCGGCCGGCCAGGCGGGCCGAGGTCTCTGCCGTCAGGTCGCCCTCGATGTCGTCGGCCGCGACGCCGCGCCACTGCTGCGTGGTGGAGCTCATGCGCGGACCTCCTCGGCGGCCGGCGCGGCGGGATCGGCGGGATCGGTGGGGTCGGCGGGGTCGGCACCATCGGCTGGGTCGGCACCGTCGGCGGCGAGCAGGTCGCGGTAGGCCGGCACACGCTCGAGCAGGTCGCGGTGGGTGCCGATGTGCGTGATGGTCCCGTGCTCGAGCAGCGCCACGCGGTCCGCGAGGAGCACGGTCGAAGCGCGATGGGCCACGACGAGGCCGGTGGTCTCGGACAGGACGTTCGACAGGGCCTCCTCCACGAGCTTCTCGGTGTGCACGTCGAGGGCCGACAACGTGTCGTCGAGCACGAGGACGGCCGGTCGTGCCAGCACGGCCCGGGCGAGCGCCAGCCGCTGGCGCTGTCCGCCGGAGAGCGACATGCCCTGCTCGCCGATGCGGGTGTCGAGACCCCACGGCAGGTCGTGGACGAAGCCTGCCTGGGCGATCTCGAGGGCCGCGAGCACGTCGTCCTCCGCCGCGTCGGAACGGCCGAGGGTCACGTTCTCCCGGGCACTCATCGAGAACAGCGTCGGTTCCTCGAAGGCGGTTGCCACGAGACTGCGCAGGGCGACGAGCTCGAGGTCACGCACGTCGACACCGTCGATCGTGACGCGGCCGCGGGTGACGTCGAACAGCCGCGGCACGAGCGCGGTGAGCGCCGTCTTGCCGGAACCGGTGGCGCCGACGAGGGCCAGCGTCTCGCCCGGCGGCACGTCGAGGTTGACGTCACGCAGCACCGGCTGGTCGGGGGCGTCGGGGAAGGCGAAGTCGACGTGCTCGAAGCGCAGGTGGCCACGCGGCACTCTGACCTGCCGGTCACCGGCGACGATGTCGGGCTCGGTGTCGAAGATCTCGAGAACCCGCGCGGCGGCGGTCATGGCCTCCTGCGCCATGGCGAGGATGACGCCGAGCGACGAGACCGGCCACACCAGCGAGAGCAGGAGGGTGATGAACGCGACGAGCTCGCCGGGCGTCAGGGCGCCCTGGCCGACGCCGATGGCCCCGAGCAGGAGCACGACGACGACGGCGAGGTTGGGGATGACCTCGAGGAAGGTCCAGAACCGCGCCGACAACCGGACCTTGTCGAGGCTGGTCGCACGCAGCTCGAGCGCTGCCTCGTCGTAGCGCCGTGCCACGTGGTCGCTGCGGCCGAACGACTTGATCACCCGGATGCCGACCGCGCCCTCCTCGGCCTGGGTCGCGAGGTCGCCCTGCTGGTCCTGGACTCGGCGCGACACGACGACGTAGGCCTTCTCGAAGCGCATCGAGAGCCAGACGATCGGCGCGGCCGTCGCAGCGACGACGAGACCGAGTGGCCAGTACATCGTCAGCAGGACGATCGTGACGACGAGGACCTGCAGGATGTTGACGACGAGGAAGAGCAGGCCGAAGCCGCTGAAGCGGCGGATCGCGGACAGGTCCGTCGTGACCCGCGACAGCAGCTGGCCTGACTGCCACCGGGTGTGGAAGCTCATCGGCAGCGCCTGCAGGCGCTGGTAGAGGTCGCGGCGCAGGTCCGTCTCGAGACCGAGGACCGCGTTGGACTGGACCCACCGGCGCACGAAGATGAGCACCGCCTCGAGGACGCCGAGCCCTAGTGCGAGGAGACCGAGCGGCAACACGGGGGCCAGCTCGTGCCGCGTGATGGGCCCGTCGATGATCGCCCGGGTCACGAGCGGGATCGCGATGGAGAGCCCGACGCCCGCGAGCGACACGGCGAACATGACGGTGAGGGCCCAGCGGTGGGGTCGGAGGTAGCCCCGTAGGCGCCACAGCGAACGGACGGAGGCAGGCGGTTGGGAGGCGGGATCGGCAGGCATCAAGCAGTGACGATAACCCTGCGGTCCGACAGTGATGCCTCTGGGTCAGAGATTCAGGTCGCTTCGCTGTCCCAGGGGGTCGGGATCGACGGGTCGTGACCGCGGGGCGTGCTCACGGGCTTGTCCACGGCCGGAGACGGCTCGTAGTCCTCGTCGGGCGGTGAGGCGAGCGCGTCGCGCACGATCTTGCGGGGGTCGTACTGCCGGGGGTCGTAGGCCCGCCAGTCGACGTCGGAGAACTCCGGACCCATCTCGTCCTTGAGCTGCTGTCTGGCGCGGTCGGCCATGCTGCGCGCCTGGCGGACGAACTTGCCGAACTTCGCGGCATACTCGGGCAGCCGTTCCGGACCCAGGATGAGGATCGCGAACAGACCGAGCAGGAGCAGCTCCCACCCGTTGATGTCGAACACAGTTCCTCGCTTCCATGCATGCCGGCTGCGTCATCCTACGGTCACGAGCCGGGACCTGCCTGACAGCTACTTGGCCGGGTCGGCCTCGAGCGTCATCTGCAGGTCGAGCTCCTTGCCGTCCCGCTGGACCTTGAGGCTCACCGTGTCGCCGACGGCCCGCGCCCGGATCGAGACGATGAGCTGGTCGGGGGTGCGGATGCGCTTGCCCTCGAAGCCGACGATGACGTCGCCCGCCTGGACGCCGGCCTTCGCCGCGGGCCCCCCGGAGGTCACGGCGTCCGGGCTGTCGACGACCTGGGCGCCGTCCCCGGAGAAGGTGCGGTCGAGCTTGACGCCGATCACCGGGTGCGTGGCCTTGCCCGTCGCGATGAGCTGGTCGGCGGTGCGCCGCGCCTGGTCGCTCGGGATGGCGAAGCCGAGGCCGATGCTGCCCCCGGTGGAGCCGGTCGTGCCGGGGACGCGGGCGATGGCGCTGTTGACGCCGATGACCTTGCCGGACATGTCGAGCAGCGGGCCGCCGGAGTTGCCGGGGTTGATCGCGGCGTCGGTCTGGATGGCGTTGATGAAGGAGGCCTCGCTGCCCTCACCGGGCGTCACCGGGCGGTTCAGCGCGCTGACGATGCCCGTCGTGACCGTCTGGTCGAGCCCCAGTGGTGCTCCGATGGCGATGACCTGGTCACCGACGACGACCTTGTCGGACTGTCCCAGCTGCAACGGCGTGAGGTCGGTGCGCTGGATCTTCAGGACCGCGAGGTCGTAGCTCGCGTCACGCCCCACGATGGTGGCCTTCTCCGTGTCGCCGTTGCTCAGCACGATCTGGATGTCACCGTTGACGCCGGGCTCGACGACATGGTTGTTGGTGAGCACGTGCCCCTTGCCGTCGATGACGAAGCCGGAGCCCGTCGCCGACCCCTCGCTGCCGGCGTCGACCTTGATCGTGACGATGCTGGGCAGCGCCACGGCTGCGATGTTGGCGACCGAACCTGCGGGGCGCTGCGTGGCGCCGGGCCCGGGTTCAGGCAGCGTCGTGCCGGCGAGGTGGATGCGGTCCTGCGCGAGCTGACCGGCGACGCCGCCGATGACCCCGGAGAGCAGGCACAGGCCGACCACGAGCGCGGCCAGCCTGCCGCGGCCGCGCCGAGGCGCGCCGGGAGCATCGGTGAGCGGGACGCCGCCGGGTGGCACGGATCCAGCGTCTGGGCCCGGCTCGCCCGCGGGAGCGTGGGGCACGGGGCCGACGTATGCCGGGTGGTCGCCCCCCGCCTGCGCGTCCGCGCCCGGGTCGGTCGGGCTCGCAGGCCCGGCACCCGACGTGTCAGCAGGAGCGGACGACGGAACGGGGGCCGCGACCGGCGGCGCGTAGGCCGACCGGTGGGCCTGCTCGGCCGCGGCGTCGGCCCGGTCGCTGCCCCACGAGGAGTCGGCCCGCGCAGGGACACCCGCTCCCTCCGTGGGGTGCTCACCGCCGAAGACGTCGAACCATGCGTCGTCCCGGGACGACGCCGACCCGGCGCCCGAGGGGATGGCGCGCGTGTCGTGGAGGTCGATGATGCCGGTGTGCTCCGTCTCCGGTTCCCGGTAGGACTCAGAGCGCTGCGGGGCCGCACCCGGGTCGGTGGGCGGCGCCGAGTCGGCGACCTCGATGGGGCCCGTCCGCTCGGGCGGCCCCGTCGACTCGGGAACTGCCGTCGGCTCGGGGTCCGGCGTCCTCGACTCGTCGCTCATGGACCTGATTGTGCCGAACGGAAGGTGTTCATCCGAACCGGGGCCACGACACCCGACGCCGTGCCCAGCGCACGGATCGACGAGCGGGTCGAGACCACCCAGGTGGGGACACTGCCGACACCGATCCCGTTCGAGGGCTGTGCGTCCCGCGCGGCCGGCGCGACCCCCTCACCGGGAAGCACGGAGCCGCCGAAGCTCACGGCGCTCACGTGGCTGGCGCCGAAGCTCGCCACCGGCCCGCGGACCGACGCGGGGCGTGAGCCGGGAACCGGCGAGATGGCCAGGCCCCAGGCCGCCGCCACCGAGGCACCGGCGGCGATCGAGGCGACGACGGCGGCGCGCATCGGCGAGCGGTGCAGGGCCGGGGCGGTCGGGCGCACCGTGGGCACGGGGTCGTAGGAGGGCACGGACGGCATACGCAAGCCGGACGGCGCCAGGGGCACGCGTGGCCCGTCGGAGGCTCCCGGGACCGGCCGCGCGTCGGGCGGTACTGCTGCGGCAAGACCCATGAGCGAGGTCCGCAGGCTCATCGGGACGCCGGTGTCCGACCGCAGCGCGGCGACGATGCGACGCTCCTGGTCGGCTGCCGCACGGCAGACGGTGCAGCAGACGAGGTGCTTGTCGTAGAGGTGCAGCATCGCCGGGGGCAGGGCGCGGTCGACGTACGCCCGGACGTGTCCCTTGAGGTGCGGCGTCACGACATCACCTCCACGGCCTCACCGCGAGCTCGCGGCGACGCGGCGGCCGGGGAGACGCAGACCGGCGCGCGCGGCCCGCGACCCGGGCTTGGCGGGACGGGCGGCAGCAGCCACCTCGGGTGCGCGGTGCGCGAGGGCCTCGCGCAGCTGGGCGCGTCCGCGGTGGATGCGGGAGCGCACCGTGCCGAGCTTGACGCCCAGCGTCGCGCTGATCTCCTCGTAGGAGAGGCCCTCGATGTCGCACAGCACGACGGCTGCGCGGAACTCCGGCGCGAGCGCGTCGAGCGCGCGCTGCACGTCGTCGTCGAACCGGGCGTCGTGGTAGGTCTGCTCGGGCCCCTTGTCGCTGCTCGGCAGTCGGCCGGCGGCATCCTCGGGGAGGGAGTCGAAGCGGATCCGCTGCTTGCGGCGCATCTTGTCGAGGAAGACGTTCGTCGTGATGCGGTGCAGCCAGCCCTCGAACGTGCCGGGCTGGTAGGAGTGGAGCGACCGGAAGACGCGGACGAAGACGTCATGCGTCAGGTCCTCGGCGTCGTGCGGGTTGCCCGTGAGGCGGTAGGCCAGCCGGTAGACGCGAGCCGAGTGCTGCTCGACGATCTCCTCCCACGTCGGAGGAGTCCACGTCGAGTCGGCCTGCTCCACCGAGGTGGGAGAGGTGGACGTCACGGGGGTGCTCACTGGGGGCTGGGCCTTTCACGCAGGGGGTCAACGACTTGAACGCCGTCAGGAGGGGATTCGTTCCCACTCATCGTCTCGGATCGACCTGTCCTGCCGCCAGCCGGAACCTGTGGTTCCGCTGTGGGCGGGACAGGCCTTTGTCACGGGGCCTGCTCACCGCCGTCGTGCGGGACCGCCTCGTGGTGCGCGAGACCGTGCGTGCGCCGGTCCTCCTTCATCTCCGCCTCGAAGAGGTGACGCCGGCCGCCCACGAGCTGGTCGCGCGCCGACGCCTCGAGACGCTTGAACGTCGCGTAGTAGTCGTCGTCGTACTCCTCGACGATCTGGAAGGTCCACCGCCCCTGGATGACGTTCCGGCCGACGAGCTCGGTCTGGAGCTGGTCGGCCAGGGCCTCGTGACCGGCCTTGCGGAAGAGCTCGACGGCATCTCCGAGGGCGAGGTCGGCGGTCCCCGTCAGCCGGTGGAAGCCGTAGAGGCGGCCGCGCGCGTCCTCGACGACCTCGAACGCCTCGGACAGCTTGCCGAGAGCCTCGACGGTGGCATCGTCCACGCCGTGCGGACGGCGGTGCTCGGGGATCGGCAGGTCCTGTTCGTCCATGACCCCGATTCTGGCCCGGATCGGGGGCCGGGGTGGCGAACTGGCCCCATCACGTCACAGTAGGGTGACGAACATGAGCACCCAGAAGGTCGCCGCGTGGTCGCACGCCGAGGAGTTCGTCACCCCGAGCGAGCAGGTCGAGGAGGCCATCCACCGCGGCGACGAGCTGGGAGCACCCGCCGTGGGAAACGGCGTGGGTGCCGCCCTCCAGATGCTCGCCGCCGCGACCGGGGCCAAGGCCGTCATGGAGATCGGCACGGGCGCGGGGGCGTCGGGCCTGTGGCTGCTCGGCGGCATGCCCGCCGACGGCATCCTCACGACCATCGACCTCGAGACCGAGCACCAGCGGGCAGCACGCGAGGCCTTCGGCGCGGCCGGGATCGCCCACCAGCGCACCCGCGTCATCGCCGGGCGCGCGCTCGAGGTGCTCCCCCGCATGACCGACGGGGCCTACGACCTCGTCTTCGTCGACGCGGACAAGCAGGCCTACCCCGACTACCTCGCGCAGGCCACGCGGCTGCTGCGCCGCGGCGGCACCCTCGCCATGACGTGGTCCGACAAGGAGTCCGACCCCGCCAACCGCGACGCCGAGACCCGCACGCTGCGCGAGGTCGGCCGCACCATCCGCGACCACGACCAGTTCACCGTCTCGCTGCTTCCCGTCGGCGAGGGCCTTCTCGTCGCCGTCAAGCGTTGACCGCGTATGCCGGGTGGCGCGCCACCCGGCATACCTGACCACCGCGCGGGGATGCGAGACGGCCCCCGACCGTGAGGTCAGGGGCCGTCGAAGCTGGATCAGGCGGAAGGGTCAGTTGACGCCGTCACAACCCTGGATCGCGTCACGCAGAGCTGCAGCCTCGTCGGGGGTCATCTCGACGACGAGACGCCCGCCACCCTCAAGGGGCATCCGCAACACGATGCCGCGGCCCTCCTTGACGACCTCGAGCGGGCCATCGCCGGTCCTCGGCTTCATTGCTGCCATGGTTCCCCTTCCCTAGGAATCCTCGGTCTTTGGCACCATTATTCCGTGTCTCGTTTGCGAGACCTAATTGGGGATGTGAGAGAGGGCACGTCGGCGCTCTCCGGGCCAGCCGTGCTTCCACCGCCGGACGGATTGGGACAGAGTGGCGCCCATGACGCAGACGCCCGACTCCCCCGCCACCGGACCGCTGCTCGTCGAGGTCGCCGACGGCATCGCGTGGCTCCGGCTCAACCGTGCCGAGGCGATGAACAGCCTCGACAACGCCCTCAAGGACGCCCTGGTGGCGGCGCTGCGGGAGGTCGGCGAGGACCCTGCTGTCCGGTGCGTCGTGCTCATCGGCACCGGTCGCGCCTTCTGCGTCGGGCAGGACCTCAAGGAGCACGTGCGCAGCCTCGGTGACCCGACCTCGACGCTCGCGACGACGGTGACCGACCACTACAACCCGATCGTCACCGCGCTGTCGACGATGAACAAGCCGGTCGTCGCGGCGCTCAACGGCGTGGCGGCGGGGGCCGGGATGAGCTTCGCGCTCGCCTGCGACTTCCGGATCGCGTCGGAACGAGCCGGCCTCAACACCTCGTTCGCGGGCATCGCACTCTCGTGCGACTCCGGTGCGTCGTGGACGCTGCCCCGGCTCGTCGGGACGGCTCGCGCCAAGGAGCTGCTGCTGCTCCCGCGCACGGTGCCGGCCGCCGAGGCCCTGGCGCTCGGGCTCGTTACCAAGGTGGTTCCCGACGACGAGCTGGAGAGCGCCGTGCTCGAGCTGGCCCGGACCCTCGCCGACGGGCCAACCCTGGCGTACGGCTCGATCCGGCGCGCCGTGGCCTACTCGGCGAGCGCCGACCTGGCCGATGCGCTGGCCAACGAGGCCGAGCTCATGGCGCTCACGGGTGGCAGCAGCGACCACCGGGCCGCCGTCGACGCCTTCCTCGCCAAGGAGGAGCCCACCTACACCGGCGCCTGATCCCACCGGAGCTCGGGCCCGGCGCGTCGGGTGCCGAGTGGTCCGCGGCCGGACAGATGAACCTGCGCATGGTGCTGCGTCTGGTGGGGGCCTGGCGCCACCGGACGCAGGACGATCCGTCGTACGAATGGACGCACCTCAGCCCACCCGCATGATCGGCAGGGTCGGGCGCGGTGTGGCCGTCACCGGGGCGCGCGTGCCGGACCGTCGGGCACCGGCGTGGGCGCGCTCGATCCGGCGCAGCTGGGCGCTCGGGTCACGGGCCAAGGCCGCAGGTGTCACGCCGACCACCACGACCCGTGCCGCCGACAGGTCGGAGCCCTGCTCGACGGTGACGTCCCAGTCGAGGCCGTCGGAGTGGAACTCACGCGATTGCACCATCACCGCCATGCCGACGTCGTCGAACCACACGTCGGGCGAGGTCAGCTCTTCTCCTGCGGGCCCGGTGAGCACAGGATTCGCCAGTGGGCACGGAAGGCTGGGCGAGGTACGGATCAGTGCAAGCAGGTCGGACTCGGGCACCGACCACGCGCCGGCCGCCACCTCGGCCAGCATGTGCCGTAGGCGGACGGCTCCCGAACGACCCCGGGCGTCGACCCAGTGCTCGAGGTCGTCGAGCCGCACGAGGCGACGTTGCACTGCCTCGATCACCATCGCACGGGCCGTCCGCTCGTCCGGGGTCTCAGCCGCCGCGTCGACGACCGCTCGCGCCAGGCAACCGACACGCAGCCCGTCGCGCTCGAGGACGGGCTCGCCCGTCAGCGTGGTGCTCCGGATGTCGACCCACGCGATCCGACGTGATCTGCGGGGCGCGGGAACCAGCACGCGGACGGGCGGACCGACCGAGCACGACCTGAGCCCGTGCAGGGCCCCTGCCGTCATGCCCGCCAGCCAGGCTCCGTCCCCGCCGGACAGCAGGGCAGCGACGAGTCGTTGGTGTTGGGTCGGCAAGCCGGTCTGCAAGGCGTAGACGCCGGGAAGCAACAACCGCCAGTCGCGCCCGACGCGCCACCGCAGCGTGTCGCGTGTCACGCCGGCCTCGAGCAGCTGGCGACGGGTGACGACGCCGTGCTGGGACCGAGCGAGCGCAAGTACGGGGTCCGGTAGGTGCATGGCCTCAGGCTGACTGGCCGCTCCGTCACCGACGTGGCCGGAGGTCCCCGTTGTGGACAAGTGCCCGAGACGCCGAAGAGGTGTGGACGCCCGGGAACGGGGACGCAGCGGGGCGCTCGGCTCGTCGTCTGCCCCATGGTCCTGCACCTCGAGGGGTCCTGGCGCGCCCAGACGCAGGACGACCCCGGCAGACAGTCTGCGGATCGTCGCTACCCGGCGGATTCGGGTGCCACCGGTGCTGCGACCGGTTGGGTCACGGCGGGTAGTCGCTCGGGGGGATGAAGCGCCAGAGGATGTCGGTCCAGTAGTACTGGCCGACGATGCAGAGCACCAGGAGCGGCACGAAGCGCCACAGCAAGCGCCTCCACGTGTTGCCGCGACGGTCGGCCCAACCGGCCCCGAGCCCGACGACGAGGAGCGGGAAGAGCGGGATGAGGTAGCGGAAGATGCTCGTGAACGGGTCCAGCACGGCCGCGAGATACGCCGGATAGGCCAGCGTCCACGTGCGCAGGTCGGCGCGAAGATTGCGAGCCCACGGGCCGGCGACCATCGCCACGAGGACCAGCGGCACGACGAAGAGCATCACCGGGCCCCACGTGTCGCCGAAGACGTACGTCGACATCCCGACCCAGGGCGTGAACGGTTCGACGGTCCCCGATCCGCGCCACGTGGCCATGGTGTCGGTGTAGGCCGACCGGACCCCGGTGCGCCACCACGCGATCGCGGGCCACAGCAGCCCGGCGACACCGCAACCGACGAGCGCGGCGAGCATGGCGGCATACGTGCCCGCCGTGAGGGGCCGCTCGCGGCGCGCGCGCCAGCGCAGGACGACCACGACGAGCGTCACCAGCCCCAGCGGCACGGCGATCGGTCTCGAGAGGCCCACGAGCAGGGCCACGACGGTCGCGACGAGCCAGCGCTCCCGGGCCAGGGCGTAGAGGTAGCCCACGAGCAGCAGCATCGCCAGCGACTCGGTGTAGGCCAGCTGCAGCGTCACCGACGCCGGGAAGCTCGCCCACAGCGCCACGACGAGGTAGGCCGCGGGGTCGCCGATGCGCTCGCGCAGGAGCAGACCCATGAGCACGGCCGCGCCAGCGCCGCACACCAGCGCGATCGTCGACCCCACGGCGGGGAAGTCGAGCCCGGTCACCGCCATGCCGGCCCGAGCCATCAGGGGGAAGAGCGGGTAGAACGCCCACGCGTTCTGCTGGACGGCCCCGCCCTCGCTCGTGGGGAGCGTGGAGGGATAGCCGTGCTGCGCGATGGTCTGGTACCACTGGCCGTCCCAGAGCGCGGTGAACGGGAAGTACGACACGGGCACGTCGTCCCCGCCGGTCATGCCGGACGGCGCCTGGTGCTGCATGACGATCAGCAGGATCGTCGTGGTGACGACCCGGGCCAGCGCGTAGACCGCGAGCACCCAGCCGACGAAGACGCGGCGGGGCCGCAGGGCGAGCGCCTCGGTCATGTGGTGCGTTCGCGGCCGACCGTCGGATCGGACTGCCCGAGCGGTTCGCCGGGCTCAACAGGTTCGGCGGGATCGGCGGCCTCGTCCGATGCGACCGCTGCCTCGTCACCTCTCAGCACCGCGATCTCCGCGTCCTTCTCACGCAGCTCGCGCCGGAGGCGGTCGACAACCCCGTCGACCTGGCTCATCCGGTAGCCGCGGACACCCACGTCGAAGACGAGGTCGTCGAAGTCGGCGTCGCGGATCGGCTCGTCGGGCAGCGGCTCGTGGCTCAGGCTCGTGGTGCCCCGCCCGAGGCCACCGCCGGCGAGGCCGAGGACGAGGGCGACGACGAAGCACAGGACGACGATCCCGACGACGAGGATGAACCACTTCACGCGCGGGGCTCCTCGTAGGTGCGGATCGCCCGGACGGCCTCGTGCGGGTCGTCGGTGAGGATGATCCGGTCGAGGTCGGACGGGCTGATCATCCCGTTGCCGAGCACCGTGTCGCGCATCCAGTCGATCAGGCCCTGCCAGTAGGCGACGCCCATGAGCACGATCGGGAACTCGGTGACCTTCTGCGTCTGCGCGAGGGTGACCGCCTCGAAGAGCTCGTCGAGGGTGCCGAACCCGCCCGGCAGCACGATGAAGCCGCGGGAGTACTTGAGGAACATGACCTTGCGGGCGAAGAAGTAGCGGAAGTTGATGCCGAGGTCGACGTACTCGTTGAGCCCGGTCTCGAAGGGCAGCTCGATGCCGAGCCCGACCGACGTCCCCCTCGCCTCGAAGGCGCCCTTGTTCGCCGCCTCCATCGCGCCCGGACCGCCGCCGGTGATGACGGCATACCCCGCCTCGGCGAGCAGGCGGCCGACCTCTACCCCGATGGCGTATGCCGGGTCGTCGCGTTGCGTGCGCGCGGAGCCGAACACGGCGGCCGCGAGCCCGAGCTCGGACAGGGTGCCGAAGCCTTCGACGAACTCCGACTGGATGCGCATGACCCGCCAGGGATCGGCGTGCAACCACTCGTTGGGCTGGCGCGCCTCGAGCAGTCGCTGGTCGGTCGTCGTCCGGGGCACCTTCTGACGGCGCAGCATCACCGGGCCGGTCTGGCGCCGGTTCTCGGACGGACTCCCTGGTGTGACGGGTGCAGGCTGGTGGTCGGTCACAGCGCCACCCTATGCGGAGAGGTCAGCCGAGCCAGCGCAGCAGGGCGGCCTCGGCCTCGACGTACTGCTCGACGGGGCAGCGCTCGTCGTCCATGTGCGCGAGGTTGGGGTCGCCGGGACCGAAGTTGACGGCCGGGATGCCCAGCGCCGAGAAGCGCGCGACGTCGGTCCACCCCTCCTTGGGGTTGACGGTGACACCGAGCGCGTCGATGAAGGCCTTGGCGGCGGGCAGGTGCAGGCCCGGGCGGGCGCCGTCGGCGGCGTCGCTCAACGTCACGTCGAAGCCCTCGAAGACCTGGCGCACGTGCGCGAAGGCCTCTTCGGTGTTCTTGTCCGGCGCGTAGCGGTAGTTGACCGTGACGGTGCACCGGTCGGGGATGACGTTGCCGGCGATGCCGCCGCTGATCCCGACGGCCTGCAGCGCCTCGTGGTAGTCGAGGCCGTCGACGGTGATGGTCTCGGCCTCGTAGGCGGCCAGGCGCGTCAGGACGGGGCCGGCGTCGTGGATGGCGTTGTGGCCCTTCCACGGCCGGGCCGAGTGGGCAGCGACGCCCTTGGTGACGATCTCGACGCGGAGGGTGCCCTTGCAGCCACCCTCGATGGCGCCGTTGGTGGGCTCGAGCAGCACCGCGAAGTCGCCGGCCACGAGTTCGGGCGAGGTGTCGGCGACGCGGGCGAGGCCGTTGAAGCTCGCGTCGATCTCCTCGCACTCGTAGAAGAGGAAGGTGAGGTCACGGCTGGGCTCGGTGACCTGGGCGGCGATGCGCAGCATGACGCCGACGCCGCCCTTCATGTCGACGGTGCCGCGCCCCCACAGCTCGCCGTCGGCGCGGCGGGTGGGCAGGTTGGGCACCGACGTCAGGGGAACGGTGTCGATGTGCCCGGCCAGGACGACGCGTTCGTCGCGGCCGAGCGAGGTCCGGGCGACGACCGTGTTGCCGTCGCGGGTCACCTCGAGGTGGGCCAGCGGCCGGAGGGCCGCCTCGATGGCGGCGGCGAGGGGCGCCTCGTCCTGGCTGACCGACTCGATGTCGCAGACGGCCGCGGTGAGCGACGTGACGTCGGCGGAGAGGTCGAGGACGGCACCACGGGCATCGCGTGAAGCGGGCGCGGTGGTCGGGTCGGCGGCGGGGCTGGTCGACGGCATACGCGGAAGGTTATCCGCAGGGGACCCGGGGAAGTGCTGCAGCAAGGGCGTCCGCGCCGCGGGTCGCCGTTTCACGGCCGCCCCGCAGCCCCATATCCTTGCGGCCATGTCGGAGCGCAACGCATGGGGTCACGGACTGACGACGATCACGGACGACGGGCAGGTGCTCGACACGTGGTTCCCCCAGCCGGCGGTCGGTGAGCGTCCCGCCGACGCGGCCGTCCCTGAGGGGCTGGACGCACTCGTCGGCACCGACGAGGCACGCCGCGTGCGCACCGAGGTCCGTCTGGTCGAGATCGACCTCGATGCTCCGCCGGCCGATGCACCCGACGCCTACCTGCGCCTGCACCTGCTCTCGCACTGCCTCGTCAGGCCCAACACGATCAACCTCGACGGCGTCTTCGGTGCACTGCCCAACATCGTCTGGACGAGCGCCGGCGCCTGCCCCGTCGACGGCTTCGAGCAGACCCGGATGCGGCTGCGCGCCCGTGGCCAGCACGTCGCGGTCTACGGCGTCGACAAGTTCCCGCGGATGACCGACTTCGTGGTGCCCCAGGGCGTGCGCATCGCCGACGCCGACCGCGTGCGCCTGGGGGCGCACCTGTCCGCCGGCACCACGGTCATGCACGAGGGCTTCTGCAACTTCAACGCCGGCACCCTCGGCACCTCGATGGTCGAGGGCCGCATCGTGCAGGGCGTAATCGTCGGCGACGGGTCCGACATCGGGGCCGGCGCCTCGATCATGGGCACCCTGTCGGGCGGCGGCACGGAACGCGTCAGCATCGGCGAGCGTTGTCTGGTCGGTGCCAACGGTGGCATCGGCATCGCACTCGGCGACGACTGCGTCGTCGAGGCCGGGCTCTACGTGACGGCCGGCACCAAGGTGACGCTGCCCGACGGCACCGTGGTCAAGGCCAAGGAGCTGTCGGGGTCGAGCAACGTGCTCTTCATCCGCAACAGCGTGACCGGTGCGGTCGAGGCCCGCGACCGCAAGGGCACCGGCATCACCCTGAACGCCGCGCTCCACGACAACGACTGAACCCGCTGACACGGAAGCACACCGACCTACCGACCCCGCCCCGCCTGACACCAACGCCTGCCCCGACCGACCCGGTTCAGACCGCAGCCGGACCACTTGAGGACCAGACCCCATGCCGACCAAACGACCGGGCCCGACCCTCGCCGACTCCCGGCCACGATCCGCAGCACAACGCCGACGCCGCCGGCTCACGGCGCTGCTCGTGCTGGCCGTCGTCGTCACGGCCGGCTGGTTCGGTGCCCGGTACCTGATCCAGAGCGTCGCCAGTCCGAAGTGCACGATCACTGCCGCGGGGAGCACCGAGACGTTCGACCCCGAGCAGACCGGCAACGCCGCGCTCATCGCAGCCCTGTCGGTCAAGCGCGGCATGCCACCGCGCGCTGCGACCATCGCCATCACGACGGCGTTCCAGGAGTCGAAGATCCGCAACCTGCGCTACGGCGACCGCGACTCCCTCGGACTCTTCCAGCAGCGGCCGAGCCAGGGCTGGGGCACGGCGGAGCAGATCCTCGACCCCGTGCACGCGACGAACGCCTTCTACGACGCGCTGGTGAAGTACCCGGGCTACGAGACGGCCGACATCACGAAGATCGCCCAGCGGGTCCAGAAGAGTGGTTACCCCGAGGCCTACCGTGACCACGAGGGGCAGGGCCGCATTCTCGCCTCGAACCTGACCGGCCACTCCCCCGCCGGCCTCAAGTGCCGGCTCGACGCGGTGAAGACGAGCGTGACCCCTCAGCGCGTCGCGAGCGATCTGGCCGAGCAGATGGGCGTGACCTCGGTCCGCCCCGGCGAGCGCTACCTGACCGTGACCGCCCGTGACACGACGACGGCGTGGGCCGTCGCCCAGTGGGCGGTGGCGCGCGCCGACCTCTACGGCGCCACGAAGGTTGCCATCGGCGAGCGCGCGTGGACCCGCTCGGCGGGCGACGACGGGTGGTCGTCCGGAGCGGACGGCACGACGGTCACGATCAACCTCGGCTGAGACGGACGGCATACGACCGGGCCCGACCGCGCCCCACCCTTCACCCCGCGGGGAAACGCGTCCGGCCCGCCCCGCTGGTGCGGGACGGGCCGGAGTCCGGGCGACGTGGTGCGAGCCAGTCGGCTCAGGCGGGGTAGGACCGCTCGGGCTCGCCGGTGTAGATCTGGCGCGGGCGGCCGATCTTCGTCTCGGGGTCGGTCATCATCTCGCGCCACTGGGCGATCCAGCCCGGGAGGCGACCGATGGCGAAGAGCACGGTGAACATCTTCGACTCGAAGCCCATGGCCTTGTAGATGAGGCCGGTGTAGAAGTCGACGTTCGGGTAGAGCTTGCGCTCGACGAAGTAGTCGTCGGCCAGCGCGATCTCCTCGAGGCCCTTGGCGATCTCGAGCAGCGGGTCGTTCTGGCCGAGCTTCTCGAGGATGTCGTCGGCGGCCTTCTTGATGATGGCCGCGCGCGGGTCGTAGTTCTTGTAGACGCGGTGCCCGAAGCCCATGAGGCGGACACCGTCCTCCTTGTTCTTGACCTTCTCCATGAACTTCTTCGGGTCGTCGCCCGACTCATGGAGCTTGCCGAGCATCTCGAGGACCGCCTGGTTGGCGCCGCCGTGCAGCGGGCCGGACAGGGCGTGGATGCCGGCCGAGACCGAGTTGAAGAGGTTCGCGTGGGCCGAGCCGACGAGACGCACCGTCGAGGTCGAGCAGTTCTGCTCGTGGTCGGCGTGCAGGATGAAGAGCAGGTCGAGGGCCTTGGCGACGGTCGGGTCGACCTCGTAGGGCTCGACGGGGTAGCCGAACGTCATCCGCAGGAAGTTCTCGACGAACGACAGCGAGTTGTCGGGGTACATGTAGGGCTGGCCGACGCTCTTCTTGTGCGCCATGGCCGCGATGGTCGGCAGCTTGGCGAGGAGGCGGACGGTCGAGATCTCGACCTGCTCCTGGTCGAAGGGGTCGAGGCTGTCCTGGTAGAACGTGCCGAGCGCCGAGACCGCCGAGCTGAGCACGGGCATCGGGTGCGCGTCGCGCGGGAAGCCGTTGAAGAACGCGCGGAGGTCCTCGTGCAGCATCGTGTGCCGACGGATGGAGTCCTCGAAGCGCGTCAGCTCCTCGGGAGTCGGCAGCTCGCCGTAGATGAGCAGGTAGGAGACCTCGACGAACGTCGACTTCTCGGCCAGCTCGGCGATCGGGTAGCCGCGGTAGCGCAGGATGCCCTCGTCACCGTCGATGTAGGTGATGGCGCTCTTGCACGACGCGGTGTTGACGAACCCGACGTCGTAGGTGACGAGGCCGGTCTCCTTGAGCAACGAGCCAACACCGAGCCCGTCGTTGCCGTCGACCGCGCCGACGCCCGGGAACGTGAGTTCCTTGTCTGCGACCCTGAGTGTCGCGTCCACTGCCTTCGTCACTGTTCCTCCGCCTCTTGTAACTCCGGCCCAACTCGCCGGACGTATCCGCGAGCGACGTTACCCCAGCGTCGGGTCGACGGAGAAAACAGGCCTGTTCCGCACCACCGCCCGGGGATGCGGCCGATCGGCGCCGGAGGCCGGCCGTCAGAGCCGGGAGCAGGCGGCGGCGACGCGCTCGTCGGTCGCCGTGAGGGCGATCCGGACATGTCGGCTCCCGGCCGCTCCGTAGAACGAGCCGGGCGCGACGAGGATCCCGCGCTCGGCGAGCTCGGAAACCGTTGCCCAGCAGTCCTCCTCGCGTGTGGCCCAGAGGTAGAGCCCGGCTTCGGAGTGGTCGACCCGAAGTCCCGCACGGGCGACCGCGGCCAGCAGCAGCTCACGCCGCCTGGCGTATGCCGTCCGCTGCGCCTGCACGTGGGTGTCGTCGCGCAGGGCGACCGCCATGGCGTGCTGGACGGGTGTGGGCATGATCATGCCGGCGTGCTTGCGCACCTCGAGGATCGTCCCGATGATCGCGGGATCCCCGGCCACGAACGCCGCGCGGTAGCCGGCGAGGTTGGACTGCTTGGAGAGGGAGTAGACCGAGAGCAGGCCCGTGTGGTCGCCGTCGCAGACGTCGGGGTGCAGGATGCTCGGCGTCGCCGTGCCGACCTGCCCCTCGCGCCAGTCGAGCTCGGCGTAGCACTCGTCGCTCGCGACGACCACGCCGTGCTGACGCGCCCACGAGACGACCTTGCGGAGGTGCTCGACACCCAGCACCTGCCCGTTGGGATTGCCGGGACTGTTGAGCCACAACAGTTTTGGCGTCGTCGCAGCGGTGAGCGGGCCGAGACTCGTCAGCGACTGGGCGACGACGCTCGTCGCACCGGCGATGCGCGCCCCGATGTCGTAGGTCGGGTAGGCGACGGCCGGGATGCCGACGACGTCACCGGCGCGGAGGCCGAGCAGCGTCGGCAGCCACGCGACGAGCTCCTTGCTGCCGATCGTCGGCAGGACGGCGTCGGCCGTCAGCCCGGCCACCCCGCGGCGGCGCTCGAACCACTCGCAGATCGCGGCACGCAGGTCGACGGTGCCGACCGTCAGCGGGTAGCCCGGTGCGTCGGCCGCATCGGCCAGCGCACGGCATACGACCTCGGGCGTCGGGTCGACGGGGGTGCCGACCGACAGGTCGACGATGCCCTCCGGATGCGCGACCGCTCGCGCCTTGTACGGCGCGAGCGAGTCCCAGGGAAAGTCCGGAAGGTCGAGCCCGCGCACGGGCGCGCCGGGCACGACGGGCACGGTCACTCGTCGTGTTCCTGCGGCGGCAGCGCCTCGATGATGGGGTGGTCCTTGTCGATGACACCGAGCTTGGCGGCACCGCCGGGGCTGCCGAGGTCGTTGAAGAACTCGACGTTGGCGTTGTAGTAGTCGGCCCACTGCTCGGGGACGTCGTCCTCGTAGTAGATCGCCTCGACGGGGCAGACGGGCTCGCACGCACCGCAGTCGACGCACTCGTCGGGGTGGATGTAGAGCGAGCGCTTGCCCTCGTAGATGCAGTCGACCGGACACTCCTCGATGCAGGCACGGTCCTTGAGGTCGACGCAAGGCTGGGCGATGACGTAGGTCATGGGGGTGCGGACCTCCTGCTGTGAGGCGTTCGGGAGCGGATGCTGCACCGCCTAGTATGCCGGACATGAACGGCGAGCCCACCGACGGCCCCACCGATGAGACCAACCCGAATTCGGGCACCGAGAGCTCGTCCGAGAGCTCTTCCGAGACCAGCTCCCGAGGCCGGCCCCTCGAGGACGCCGGCGAGCTCACCGACACCGTCGGGCACCGGCTCAGCGCTGCGCTGACCGTGGGGAGCCGTGTCGTCGTGCGCTACCGACTGGCTGAGGGCGCAGAGGCCGGCGCGACCGACTTCCTCGGCGAGCTGGTGGCCCGCAACGAGGACTTCCTCGTCATCGACACGAAGACGGAACGGGTCAAGCTCATCCGTGCCGACGTCATCGCCGCCAAGGACGTGCCGCCGCCGGCGAGCCGTCCTGGTCGCGCCCACGAGCGCATCTCGGCCGACGACCTCGAGAAGCTCATGGCCAAGGGCTGGCAGGCCCTCGACCGCGGCGGCCTCGGCGACTGGGTGCTGCGCGCCTCGGAGGGATTCACCGGGCGCGCCAACTCGGCGCTCGTCGTCGGCGACCCGAGCCTGCCCCTCGACAAGGCCATCGACTTCGTCGAGAAGTGGTACTCCGACCGCGGCCGCCCGCCGGTCTTCCAGGTGCACGGCGAGCGCGGGTTCGTCGTCGAGGAGCTGCCCGTTGCCGCCGCACTGCTGGACCGGGGCTATGCCGTCGGCGGCGGTCGCGACGACTGGCAGCGGGTGGTGATCATGACGGGCCTGTCCGCCGCGGTCCCGCCCCTCACCGAGGCCTCGGCCCCGGTCGTCGCCGACGCCGAGCTGAAGATGGACTGGCTCCAGGCCTACGCCGAACAGCGCTCGATCGTGCCGGGCGCCACGGAGGCCGTCCTCACGGGCAGCGACGGGCAGCTCTTCCTGTCGGTGAACGACCCGGACAGCAACCGCGTCGTCGCCGTGGCCCGCATGGCGATCCATCCGGGCTGGGCCGGCATCTTCGGCCTCTGGGTGCACCCCGACCACCGGCGCAAGGGACTCGCGACGACGCTCGTCTCGGCCGTCGCCATGGTGGCGCGCGAGAACAACATGCCGGCGATCTACCTGCAGGTCTCGGCAGACAACACCGATGGCGTGGCGTTCTGGGAGGGACTCGGGTTCGGCGTGCACCACGAGTACACCTACCTCACCCGTCCGTCCGCCTGACCGGCGCTGACCGGTCGTGGCCGGCCGTGGCCGGTCGTGGCCGGTCGTGGCCGGCCGTGGCCGGTCGTGGCCCCCGCGTCAGGGCGGAGTCGCCTGCGGGTTCGTGCAGATGATGTGGTCCTCGGGAACGTAGTGCGTCGTCACGGGCTCGCTCTTGACGAGCGCGCTCGACCCGGGACGCCGCCACTGTCGGGTCACGGTCACGTCGAAGCCCGGATTGGCCTCTTGCGGGTAGCACTTCAGGGTGTCGTTGCGAATGGTCTTGGGCGGCGTGACATTTCGACGAGGACCCTTGACCGATGCGATGTCCCACGTCTTGGTGCTCCACACCCTCCCGTGGACGTTGCCGCCCTCGACCCAGGTCTGCAGGAGCATCCCGTGGGGGGTGTCGTTCTTCCACTTGTTGTCGATCGTGGGCCAGTAGACCGTGGCCTCCCGACCCTCCGGGTAGCGCGGGATGAAGAACGCGTGTGGGCTGAACTCGAGGAAGTCCACCCCGGCGAAGTAGGCGAGGTTGTAGACGACCGTCGAGACCTGGCTGATGCCGCCGCCGGTGCCACGGGTCAGGCGACCGTCGATGATGACGGTGCCGTCGGCATACCCCTTGTCCTCGGTGCGTTCGCCGAGGATCCCGTTGAGGCTGAAGGTCCCTCCGGGCGGGACGTACGTGCCGTTGATGCGCTTGGCAGCCACGACGAGGTTGTTCGTGCGGGTGGCGTCGTTCGTGGGGAACGGTGAGAGGAAGTCGACGACGAGATCGGTGACGCCCGCCTCCTGGGCGTCCTCCGTCGTGAACGGCGGCCGGGCCGCGGAGGCGCTCACGTCCACCGTCCGGTTCGTGCCGGAGATGGCGGCGACAGCCCGTTTGGCCAACGCGTCCTCGTCGACGGCGAGACCATCGACCGACGGGACGAGGCGGGGTTTGCCGTTGCCCGCCTCGAACTCCCAGCGTGCACTGCTGGCAGCGCGCGTCGTCACGGGCAGCTTGCTGGCCACCAACCGAGCGAGGGCGGCCTCGTCGAAACGTGGCGCCAGACGGCCCGAGTCGTCGGGGACGACTGACACGTACGGAGCGAACTCGGTCGGGGGGAGCTGGACCCGCTTGGCACCGGACACCAGGGTCAGCGGCGCGGACATCGCCGTGCTGCCGAACTCGGACGCGACCTGCTCGACCATCTCGCTGCTCACCCGCGGTGGAGCCTCACGGAGGACCGCCGTGGCCTGGGTCGAGTCGGGGAAGGCCCTGCGGAGGGCCATCTTCGTCGCGGCCACGTCCAGGGTGTGCCCCGGGACCGGCATGTCGACCGCTACGGCACCTCCCGGGAACGTCACGCGGCCCTCGACGGGTGCCACGGCCACCGTGGGCGCGATCCGGTCGAGGTACGCGGTCAGCGCGTCGTCGTCCGTGCTCGTCAGCAACGGCGCCCGGACCGAGCCCGTGAGCCGGCCCCAGACCACGCGGGGGTCGAGAGTGAAGCCGGTGAGCCCGTCGATCGAGCGGTCGGCGTCGACGGTGAGCCCGGCGTCGCTCGGCACCACCTGCACCGGACTGTCGCGCCCGGGCACGTCGAGCGCGATCGGCGTCGCGACCAACGAGCGCGAGCCCCGCGCGATGGCTGCTCGGGCGGATTCGGGGGTCATGCCGCCGATCTGGATGCCACCCACCGACACCGTCGCCGGGACGTGCTCCGAGGACCACACGCACAGGCCGGCATAGCCTCCGCCGAGGACGACGGCAGCGACGAAGAGGCGCAGCAGCGTCGAGCGCCGCTCCGGGCGCGTGTCGTCGTACCAGTCGTCGGCCATCGGCTCTCCGGGCAAGGGGACATCGAGTGGCACGACGGTAACGCCAGCCGGTCACCAAACCCGAGAGGTGACCCCCGAATCGCCATGGTCGAACGTCTAGCCGTCCTGCCACCGGTGCGCCGCGACACTGAAGGGCACTGGAGGTCGCTTGTTCCGCGTCCGCGCGGGCCCACGGGCCCGAGACTGACCGAGCGCCCCCAGTCCGATCGAAAGAGCAATCCGTCCGCTCTGCAACCCGGCTCGCGGGCTTGCAGAGCGGACGGATTGCTCTTTCGATCGTCAGGTGCGCAGGGCTCGTAGCCGGCTGAGTGGACGGATTGCTCTTTCGATTGGGTCAGGCGAGCAGGCCGGCTTCGCCGGGCTCGACGGCTCCTCCGAGCGTCTCCCAGGTCAGCGGGTCGACGCGACGGAAGCCCTCCCGGCCCGTGGTCCGCGCCGCCACGAGGTTGGACAGGGCGTGCACGTCCTCGCTCGCGACGATGACCTGCGTCGCGTGGGCGCGCAGGGCATCGTTCTGGACTGCGCGCGCCGGCCCGTCGACGACGGCGTGGGTGACACGGCCGTCGTCGACGACCGACGGCGGGAACGGGTCGTCGGTCGCCGGGACGACGAGGCTCGGCGCCGCCGGCCGGTCCGCTCCCAGCTCCTGCTCGGCCCACCACGCGGAGGTGTCGAGCCGCTCCGGGTCGGCGCCGCGCAGCCAGGCCCGGTCCTCCCGCGCCCAGCCGATCGGGGTGAGGATCTCGAAGACGCGGCCCGGGCGGTCCGTGTCGTCGAGCAGCTCGAGCGCCCGCCGCGTGACGCGGTGGGTCTGGACGTGGTCGGGGTGGCCGTAGCCGCCGTGCGCGTCGTAGGTCACGACGACGTCGGGCCGCGCCTCGCGCATGACGTCGGCGACGAGACCGCCCGCCACGTCGAGGTCCGCGGCGGCAAACGCCTCGGGTCGTGCCGCGGCCGGCGAGCCCACCATGCCCGAGTCGCGGTAGCGGGAGAGCCGGCCCGTCCCGGGGTCCTCGCCGAGCACGTGCCTGACCGCGCCGACGCGGCACAGCGCACGGGTCAGCTCGCCGTGGCGGTACGGGGCGAGACGGTCGTCCGGGTCACCCTCGAGGTGGGCGAGTCCGGGAGGGATGACCTCGCCCTCCTCGCCCAGGGTGCAGGTGAGGACGTGGACCTCGTCACCGCGAGCGACGTGGTGCGCCATCGACACGCCGCACGTCAGCGTCTCGTCGTCGGGGTGGGCGTGGACGAAGAGCAGTCGCGGCACAGTGGGGGCCTCTCGGATCGGGGATGGTCAGCGCACGGCCACCGTGGCGAGGTCGACGATCCCGCCGACCGGGTGGTCCTCGTAGGACTGGACGCCCGAGCCGTGCAGGTAGAGAGCCTTGGTCGCCGAGAGGGCGATGTAGCCGCCCGCTCCGCGCACCGCGGCGTCCGCCTGCTCCCACACCTTCGCGCGGGCGGCAGGATCGGCGGTGGCGTCGGCCTTGTCGATGAGGGCGTTGACGGCGTCGCTGCTGAAGTAGCCGACGTCCTGACCGGGGCCTGACGAGTCGATGTTGATGCGCGAGTCGAACAGCGCGGGCAGGACACCACCGGCGGAGGGCCAGTCGGGCGTCCACACGCCGCGGAAGACGTCGTAGGAGGCGACCGACGTCGGCTTCTCGATCGTCTCGTAGTACTCCTCGGGCGGCACGCCCGTGAGCTGCACGTCGAAGCCCGCGCGCTCCCACCCGGCGGCCAGGGCGGCATACGCCTTGTCGCCGAGCACCGAGCGGGCGTAGACGACGCGCAGCGGGACGGGCAGCTTCACCCCCGCCCGCTCGAGGATCCGGCGGGCCCCCTCGGGGTCGCCCTCGACACGGGCGCCCGGAGGTGGCGTCACCGACGTGGGGTCGACGGTCGGCGACAGGATCGACCACGCCGGCGTCCCGGCGCCCTCACCACCCGTGGCGGTCACGTACGTCGCGCGGTTCGTCGACAGCTCGAGGGCCTTGCGCACGGCCGGGTCCGCCATGACCTTGCTGCGCATGTTGACGGCGAGGTAGTCGACGTTGCCCGTGTAGGGGAACGTCAGCCGTGCCTGCAGCCCGGTCCCCGCCTGGTTGCGCAGCGTGGGGCTGGCCTGCACCCACGAGACGGCGTAGGCGTCGTCGTCCTGCTGGTTGAGCAGTCGCTGGATGACGGCGGTCTCCCCGAGCCCCGAGGACACGTGGATCTCGTCGGGATAGGCCTGGCGGATGGGGTCGGTGCGTGGGTCCCAGTGCTCGTTGCGCACGAAGGTGCCGCCCTGACCGACCACCCACGGCTCCTCGAGCCGGTAGGGCCCGCTCGACATGACGGCATACGACGCCTTGTCGCTCGTGGTGTCGGCGGACGCCTTGCGCGGTGCGAACTCCGGGAGCGCCACGATGCGCGGGAAGTCGGGCTCGGAGTCCCGCAGCCGGAAGGTGATGGTGCGGCCGTTGCACGAGACGGCTCGCTCGAAGTCCGCCTCGTGCGCCTTGTCCGAGGGGCCGGCGTAGACCGGCTTCTCGAGGCCCTCGGGGGTGACGTGCGTCGGGATGTCGAGCAGGAAGCTCGCGTAGTTCGTCCCGCCGATGTGCGTGCGCCGGTCGAAGGTGCGCGCCACGCCGTGGCGCACGTCGCCGCACGTGATCGGCGAGCCGTCCTGCCACGTCAGGCCCGGACGCAGGGTGAACGCCCACGTCCGGGCGCCGTCGCTCGGCGTGCCGGCGTCGGTGGCCAGGTCGCCCTGGATGTCGCGCTGGTGGGCCCCCGTGCCGTATGCCGTGAGGCCGCGGGCGAAGGTGCGTTGGGCGAAGAACGCCTCCGGCCCGACGTACATCAGCTGCGGGTCCCACGTCGCGACCGTGCCCGCGACCAGCACCTGCAGGGAGCCGCCGCGCTGGGCGTCCCCGTTCGACCCCGACGGGGCGTCGCCCAGCGTCGCCTGCGTGCCGCCGGACTCGACCGAGCCCGTGCACGCGGCTGCGGCCGCCGCCAGGAGGGCAGCGCCGCACCCGGCGACGACCGACCTGGTCAGCCCACGGACCACGCCTCGCCCTCCGACAGGCACCGCTCGGTCAGCCCTCGGCCTTCGCCGCCGAACGCGCGCGGGACGCGGTGCGGGCGCGCTCACCGGCGTCGAGGACGACCTTGCGGATGCGGACCGACTCGGGCGTCACCTCGACGCACTCGTCCTCGCGGCAGAACTCGAGGCTCTGCTCGAGGCTGAGCTTGCGGGGCGGAACGATCTTCTCGAAGTTGTCCGAGGAGGAGGCCCGCACGTTGGTGAGCTTCTTCTCCTTGGTGATGTTGACGTCCATGTCGTCGGCGCGGGAGTTCTCGCCGACGATCATGCCCTCGTAGACCTCGGTCGTCGGCTCGACGAACAGCGTGCCGCGCTCCTGGAGGTTGACCATGGCGTAGGAGGTGACGACGCCCTTGCGGTCGGAGACGAGCGAACCGCTCGTGCGGGTCGTGATGGCGCCGAACCACGGCTCGTAGTCCTCGAAGACGTGGTGGGCGATGCCCGTGCCCCGGGTCTCGGTGAGGAACTCGGTGCGGAAGCCGATGAGGCCACGGCTCGGCACGAGGAACTCCATGCGGATCCAGCCGGTGCCGTGGTTGGTCATCTGCTCCATGCGGCCCTTGCGGGCGGCCATGATCTGCGTGATCGCGCCGAGGAACTCCTCGGGGGTGTCGATCGTCAGGCGCTCGACCGGCTCGTGGACCTTGCCGTCGACCTCACGCGTCACGACCTGCGGCTTGCCCACGGTCAGCTCGTAGCCCTCGCGGCGCATCTGCTCGACGAGGATGGCGAGGGCCAGCTCGCCACGGCCCTGGACCTCCCACGCGTCCGGCCGCTCGGTGTTGAGGATGCGCAGCGACACGTTGCCGATGAGCTCCTTGTCGAGGCGGTCCTTGACCATGCGGGCCGTGACCTTGGAGCCGCGGACCTGGCCGACCATCGGGCTCGTGTTGGTGCCGATCGTCATGGAGATGGCCGGCTCGTCGACCGTGATGAGCGGCAGCGGGACCGGGTTTTCCGGGTCGGCGAGGGTCTCGCCGATGGTGATCTCGGGGATGCCGGCCACGGCGATGATGTCGCCGGGGCGGGCCTCCTCGGCGGGCTTGCGCTCGAGGGCCTCGGTCATGAGCAGCTCGGTGATCTTCACGCGCTGCTGCGAGCCGTCGTGACGGCACCACATGACCTGCTGGCCCTTCTTGATCGTGCCGTTGAAGACACGGAGCAAGGCGAGGCGGCCGAGGAAGTTGGAGGCGTCGAGGTTGGTGACGTGGGCCTGGAGGGGCGCCTCGTCGTCGTAGGTCGGCGCGGGGATGGTCTCGAGGATCGTCTGGAAGAGGGCCTCGAGGTCCTCGCCCTCCGGGAGGCCGCCGTTGTCGGGGCGCTCCGTCGAGGCACGGCCGGCCTTGGCCGACGCGTAGACGATCGGGAAGTCGATCTGCTCCTCGGTGGCGTCGAGGTCCATGAAGAGCTCGTACGCCTCGTCCACGACCTCGGCGATGCGCGAGTCGGGGCGATCGACCTTGTTGATGCAGAGGATGACCGGCATCTTCGCGGCGAGCGCCTTGCGCAGCACGAAACGGGTCTGGGGCAGCGGGCCCTCGGACGCATCGACGAGCAGGACGACGCCGTCGACCATCGACAGGCCGCGCTCGACCTCGCCACCGAAGTCGGCGTGGCCGGGGGTGTCGATGATGTTGATGGTGACGCCCTCGGTCAGGCCGCGGTCCTGGGCGGCCTTGCCGGTGTAGTGCACCGCGGTGTTCTTCGCGAGGATCGTGATGCCCTTCTCGCGCTCGAGGTCACCGGAGTCCATCGCGCGCTCGTCGACGTGCTGGTGCTCGCCGAACGCGCCGGACTGCCAGAGCATCTTGTCGACGAGGGTGGTCTTGCCGTGGTCGACGTGGGCGACGATGGCGACGTTGCGGATGTCCGCGCGGGTCTTCATGGGCATGAGGAACAGTCTCTCAGGGTTTGGAGGGTGGTTCGGACCACGTCGTCGTGGGTGTTCGTCGTGGGTGCACACGGGCGGTCGACTCCCGAGCCGGGCGTCACCGCAGCATCGCCGCGAGCGTCTCCACGATGGGCAGGTCGGCGGGCAGCCACGCGACGGAGCGCAGCTCCTCGAGCCCCAGCCAGCGCAGCTCGTCGTGGTCCTCGAGGGGCTCGGGCGTCCCCTCGACGACCTCCGCCATCCACACCAGCATCTCGTACCGATCGCCCAGGGGCCACGTCGCACCCGGCTGGGGGCCGGGCACGTGCGCGCCGAGGCGCACGCGCACCCCCAGCTCCTCGAACAGCTCCCGGTGCAGGGCGGAGAGGGGCGACTCGCCGTCGTCGACCTTGCCGCCGGGCAGCTCCCAGCCGCCGGCGAGGGCCGAGGGCTCGGTGCGCCGCGCCGCCAGGAGCCGGGTCGGCCACTCCAGGTCGTCGACGACGGCGGCCCCCACGACGAGGCGGACCGGGTGCGGGCGGAGGTCTGTGCTGCTCATGGCGCCCCCGATGGTGCCACAGCGGGGCGTCCGGACGGGCCGGGCGGGCACGGCGGGCGTTTACTGGACTGCATGACACGACGGCTGACCGACGAGGAGATCGAGCGCCAGCTGGGCGACCTGCCCGACTGGACGCGTGACGGCGACACCATCCGGGCCTCCTTCGAGGCTCCTGCGTTCCTCACCGGGATCGCGCTCGTCCAGGAGGTGGCGGCCGCGGCCGAGGCGATGGACCACCATCCCGACATCGACATCCGGTGGCGCACCGTCGCCTTCGCCCTCTCGACGCACTCCGAGGGTGGCCTCACCCAGCTCGACGTCGAGCTCGCGCACCAGATCAGCCAGGAGGCCGCCCGGAAGGGCGCCGCCGCGACCACCTGACGTCGCGCGGAAGGACGGGTCCCACCCGTAACTTAGGATCGCCTCATGCGATCCCGCTCACGCTCCGACTCGCGCGCCGAGTCCCGGGAGGGCCATAGTCCCTGGCCGGACCCTGTCCGGCCACCCCTGACCCACCGCCTGCCCACCCGGGTGGTGACCGCATGAGCACCGCCCTGGGCATCGGCCTCGGGATCGTGCTGATCCTCGCGCTGACGGCGGCGACGGGCTACTTCGTGGCCCAGGAGTTCGCCTACGTCGCCGTCGACCGGAACGCCCTGCGGCAGCTTGCCGACGACGGTGACGCCTCCGCCCAGCGCGCCCTCCGCGTCACGTCGCAGCTGTCCTTCACCCTGTCCGCCGCACAGTTCGGGATCACGGTGACCGCCCTGCTCGTCGGTTACGTCTCCGAGCCCCTCGTCGGGGTCGGGATCGCCGAGCTGCTCGACCCCTCGATGTCGTATGCCGCCCGCCTCAGCCTCTCGGTCACCGCGGTCCTCGTCTTCTCGACCGTCGTGCAGATGGTCTTCGGGGAGCTCGCGCCCAAGAACCTCGCCATCGCGCGCACCGTGCCGCTCGCCCGGTCGCTGAGCCGCTCGACCCTCGTGTACCTGAGGCTCGCCGGACCTCTCGTGCGCCTCTTCGACCGGGCGTCGACGACCCTGCTGCGCACGGTCGGCATCGAACCGGTGGAGGAGCTCGAGCAGGGCGCCACGGCCGAGGACCTGACCCGCCTCATCGACGAGTCGCACGCCGGCGGCCTGCTCGACGACGACCTGTCCGACGTCCTCGAGGGTGGGCTGCGCTTCCGCGAGCTCGACGCCGGAGACGTCATGACGCCGCGCGTGCGCGTGACGACGGTCCACGCGGACGCCATGGTCTCCGACCTCGTCGGCCTGCTCGACAGCGGCTGGTCGCGTTTCCCGGTGACCGGCCGCGACGGCGACGACATCGTCGGTGTCGCAGGTATCGCCGAGGTGCTCGCGGTCGAACCGGACCGCCGCGCGACGACCACGGTCGGTTCGGTCGTGTCCGACCCGACCGTCGTGCCGACGAGCGCTCCGCTCCCCCGCGTCCTCGAGCAGATCCGGGCCGACCACCGGCAGCTCGCCGTCGTCGTGGACGAGCACGGCGGCTTCGCCGGCATCGTCACCTTCGAGGACATCGCCGAGGAGGTCGTCGGTGAGATCCTCGACGAGGACGACGGGCCCGAGCCCGGCGTCGTCGAAACCTCCCCTGACACCTGGAGCGTGCCCGGCCACCTGCGGCTCGACGAGCTCGACACCGCCACCGACCTGCGACTCGAGAGCAGCGACGAGTACTCGACGATCAGCGGGCTCATCCTCGCGGACCTCGGGCGCACCGCCCTCGTCGGTGACGAGGTGCACCTCGTGGCGCGCCGCGAGGCCGCGCCGGACCGTCACCCCGGCGACCATGATGACAGCAAGGGCGAGTCCCTCCCGGGCGAACCCGTCGACGCGCGCGAGCACCACCACGAGCCCGAGAGCCGGCACCTGCCGGTGTCGGTGCGCCTCACCGTCGAGGCCGTGGAGCGGCACGTCCCGTCGTCGGTGCGCGTCGAGGTGCTCGACCTCATGTCGGATCTCCAGGCGCTCGACACCGACCGCGCGGCAGACGCCGGGACGGAGGCCGGCCGATGACCACCGCCCTGCTGGTCTCCCTCCTGCTCCTCGTCCTCAACGCCTTCTTCGTCGCTGCGGAGTTCGCCCTCGTGGCCAGCAAGCGGCACCGCCTCGAGGTCCTCGCCGAGCGCGGCAGCGTGGCGGCACGGGCTGCCGTGCGCGGCAGTCGCGAGCTGTCGCTCATGCTGGCCGGCGCGCAGCTCGGCATCACGCTCTGCACGCTGGGCCTCGGGTCCCTGGCCAAGCCCGCCGTGGCCGAGCTGCTCACGCCGGTGTTCACCTTCGTCCGCATCCCGGACGCGGCGGCATACGTCGTCTCGGTCGTGCTGGCCGTGGCGATCGTCGTGTTCCTGCACATGGTCGTCGGCGAGATGGCCCCGAAGTCGTGGGCCATCGCCCACCCCGAGCGGTCGGCGGTGCTGCTGGCGCTGCCGTTCCGCGGGTTCGCGTGGGTCATGCGCCCTGCGCTCAGCCTGCTCAACGCCATGGCGAACGGCTGCCTTCGCCTCGTCGGCGTCACACCGCAGGACGAGCTCGGCCAGGTCCACGGTCCCAAGGAGCTCCAGCTGCTCATTGCCAGCTCCAAGGACCACGGCCTGCTGGCCGAGCCGGAGCACCGGGTGCTCGCTGGCGCCATCGACCTCGACACGACCCCGCTGACCGATGTCGTCGTCCCGGTCGAGGCGTTCGTCGCGGTCGCCACGACCACCACCTGCGCCGAGGCGGAGGCCGTCTCGCGAGACAGCGGCCGCTCCAGGCTCGTCGTCCGAGAGGGAGACGACGCTGTGGGCATCGCCCACGTCCGCGACATCGTGCGTGCCGCCCCCGCAGCCCCTGTCACGACCGTCACGACGCCGGTGGTCCACGTCGACGCGGGGCTCTCCCTGCTCGACGCCGTGTCGGTGATGCGGGCCCAGCACGCCCAGCTCGTCCTCGTGGACGACGGCTCCACGCCGGTCGGGCTCGTGACGATGGAAGACCTGCTCGAGCGCGTCCTCGGTCGGTTCGACGACGAGACGGACGCGTAGCCACAGCCCCCGGGGGCCGTGCCTGAACGCCTGCTGGGAGGAATGTCCGGTGCGGGCGATCTTCCGGTCCCGCGGGGCAGGACGCCGAAAGATCTCCACCGCGTCACGATTCGGCCAAGTCGGTTGCTGAGCGTGACATGCCGCTGAATGATGGGGCGCGCAGTCATGGGGGCGATAGGTTGCGGCTGCTGCGAAGCATGTTGGAGGGCCGACCCGGTCTCCGGCACGAATCATGACCCGGAGGTGACGGCACCCATGAGCACTCCACTGGAGACCGAGCCCGGAGCCGCGTCAGTGGCACCAGAGGCAGTGCTCGAGGGCGAGAAGCGGATCGAGGGGCGTTCGCTCGGCCAGATCGCCTGGGCACGCCTCAAGCGCGACAAGATCGCGCTCGCGGGCGGGTTCTTCGTGGTGTTCCTTGTAGTGGTCGCGATCCTGTCGCCCCTCATCGTCAACGTGCTGGGCCACCCACCGAACGAGTTCCACCAGGACCTCATCGACCCGGACCTCCAGGTCCCCACGGCACCCTTCGGCGGCGTCTCCCGGGACTTCCTCTTCGGTCTCGAGCCGGTCAACGGGCGGGACCTGTTCAGTCGCATCCTCTACGGCTCGCAGATCTCGCTGCTCATCGCGTTCCTCGCGACCCTGCTCTCGGTCGTCATCGGGACCGTCATGGGCGTCGTCGCGGGCTTCTTCGGCGGAGCCGTCGACGCGACGATCAGCCGCCTGATGGACATCTTCCTGGCCTTCCCGCTGATCGTCTTCGCCCTCGCCCTCGTCGGCGTCATCCCGGACAACTCCTTCGGCCTGTCGGGCGACACCCTGCGCATCGCCGTCATCGTCTTCATCATCGGCTTCTTCAACTGG
Organism: Terrabacter sp. 01T434; assembly: GCF_056398545.1. Lineage (NCBI taxonomy): Bacteria > Bacillati > Actinomycetota > Actinomycetes > Micrococcales > Intrasporangiaceae > Terrabacter > Terrabacter sp. 01T434. The sequence goes on along the minus strand of NZ_JBFTPP010000001.1, from coordinate 409,651 downwards.
CCCTACATCGGCCGCATCGTCCGCGGCCAGACCCTGTCGCTGCGCGAGCGCGAGTTCATCGACGCCTCCCGCATCATGGGGGCCAAGGCGCCCTACGTCCTGCGCAAGGACCTGCTGCCCAACCTCGTCGCGCCGATCCTCGTCTACGCGACTCTGCTCATCCCGAGCAACATCCTCTTCGAGGCGGCCCTGTCGTATCTCGGTGTCGGCGTGCAGGCCCCACGCGCCACCTGGGGCGGCATGCTGGCGGACGCCGCGAAGTGGTACCAGATCGACCCCTGGTTCATGCTGCCGGCGGGCCTGGCCATCTTCGTGACGGTGCTGGCCTTCAACCTCTTCGGGGACGGTCTGCGTGACGCCCTCGACCCACGGTCTCGGTAACCTCCGCGACCTGCTGTCTCGCTCGACCGAAAGCAAGGAGCGCATTCACCCATGAAGAACACCCGCATGATGGCGGTCGCAGCCGCGGCCGCTCTGGCCTTGGGACTCTCCGCCTGTGGCGGAAGCGCCAGCAATGGCTCCAACGGCTCGAACGGAACCGGGGGCGGCGGTGGTTCTGCCGCACCAACGGCGGACGCGGCGATCGGCAAGATCTACAACGCCTCCGACAAGAAGGGCGGGACGCTCCGCTTCGGGATGGCCGGCGACTGGGACTCCGTCGACCCTGGTGACACGTACTACGGCCTCTCGTGGAACTTCTTGCGCAACTACGCTCGCACCCTCGTCGTCTTCAAGGCGGCCCCCGGAGCAGAGGGCGCCAAGCTCGTGCCCGACCTCGCCACGAGCCTCGGCAAGCCCAGCGACGGCAACAAGACGTGGACCTACACCCTGCGTGACGGCCTCAAGTACGAGGACGGCTCCCCGATCACGAGCAAGGACATCAAGTACGCCGTCGCGCGCCAGCTCGACAAGGACACGTTCCCCAACGGCCCGACGTACTTCAACGACTTCCTCGCCGACATCCCCGCCGGCTACTCGGTCTACAAGGACAAGAACCTCGACGACTTGAAGTCCATCGAGACGCCCGACGCCAAGACGATCGTCTTCAAGCTGAAGACGGGCTTCTCCGGCTTCGACTACTTCGCGCAGCTGCCCGCCACGGCTCCCGTTCCGGCGGCCAAGGACACCGGCACGAAGTACAAGGAGCACGTCGTCTCGAGCGGTCCGTACAAGTTCGTGTCCTACTCACAGGGCAAGAACATGGAGCTCGACCGCAACCCCAACTACGACCCCGCGACGGACCCCGAGTCTGGTCGCAAGGCCCTGCCGGACAAACTGACGGTCGAGCTCGGTCTCAACGCCGCAGACGTCGACAACCGGCTCCAGAGTGGCGGCCTCGACGTCGACATCGCCGGCACCGGTGTGCAGGCCGAGTCGCAGGGCAAGATCCTCGCCGACCCGACCCTCAAGGCGAAGACCGACAACGCCCAGGCCGCGCGCACGTGGTTCTCGGTCCTCAACAGCGACGTCGCGCCGCTCGACAACATCGACTGCCGCAAGGCCGTCGTGCTGGCCTATGACAAGACCGGCTACCAGCGGGCCTACGGTGGCAACACCGGTGGCGCGATCGCGACCAGCCTCATGCCGCCGAGCGTGCCGGGTCACGCCGACTTCGACCTCTACAACTTCAAGGCGAAGCCGCAGGGCGACCCCGACGCTGCCAAGGCCGAGCTCGCCAAGTGCGGCCAGCCGAACGGCTTCGAGACCAACATCTCCTACCGCGCGGAGCGCCCGAAGGAGAAGGCGACCGCCGAGTCGCTGCAGCAGTCGCTCGCCAAGGTCGGGATCAAGCTCAACATCAAGGCCTACCCGACGGCTGACTACACGAAGCTCTACGCCGGCAAGCCCGACTACGCCAAGGCCAACAAGCTCGGCATCATCGTCTACGGCTGGGGTGCTGACTGGCCCGACGGCTTCGGCTTCCTCTCGCAGATCGTCGACAGCCGGGTCATCCGCCCGTCCGGCAACACCAACCTCGGTATCAAGGTGCCGGCGGTGGACGCGGGCATCGACCAGGCCATGGCCGAGAACGACATCACGAAGCGTGAGGCCATCTGGGGCAACGTCGACAAGTCCGTCATGGAGGCCGCTGCGGTGATCCCGGGTGTCTGGTCGAAGGGCCTGCTCTTCCGTCCCGACACGATCACCAACGTCTTCGTCAACGACGGCTTCACGATGTACGACTACGCCGCCATGGGCGTCAAGCAGTAGCACCACCAGCAGTTCGCCGCACCCTGCCCCAACCCACCCGAAAGTAGGTGAAGGCGCAGACCGGTGGCGGCGGGACGATGTTCGTCCCACCGCCACCGCGTCCGGCCGAATCCCTTGCTGACGTACATGATTCGGCGTTTGATCAGCGCCATCGTGCTGCTCTTCGTCGTGAGCGCCATCACCTTCGCCATCTTCTTCCTGCTCCCGCGAATCGCTGGTGCAACCGCCGACGACCTCGCCTCGCGCTACGTCGGCAAGAGCGCCGGCCAGGAGCAGATCCACGCCGCAGCCGTACGGCTCGGCTTCACCGACCCGATCTGGGTCCAGTACGGCCGCTTCGCCAAGGGCCTCGTCGTCGGGTCGGAGTACAACACCGGCGCATCGGTCGAGTCCTGCCCCGCGCCCTGCCTGGGCTACTCCTTCATCACGCAGAACCCCGTGCTGCCCGACCTGCTGGACCGCCTGCCCGTCACGCTGTCGCTCGCCGCCGGCGCCGCGGTCCTGTGGCTCTTCGGCGGCGTGGCCACCGGCGTCGTCTCGGCGCTCAAACGTGGCAGTCCGCTCGACCGCACCGCGATGGGCGTCGCGCTGGCGGGCGTCTCCCTGCCGATCTTCTTCACGGGTCTGCTGGCCCTGTCGATCTTCAGCTACGGCCTCGGCTGGACCGCGCAGGGCGGGTCCTACACCCCGTTCCAGGAGAACCCCGCCAAGTGGGCCTACGACCTGCTCCTGCCGTGGATCACGCTGTCCTTCCTCTACGCCGCCGCCTACGCGCGACTGACCCGCGCGGGCATGCTGGAGACGATGAACGAGGACTACATCCGCACCGCGCGCGCCAAGGGGCTCAAGGAGCGGGACGTCGTCGTCCGCCACGGACTGCGTGCGGCGCTGACCCCGATCCTCACGATCTTCGGCCTCGACCTCGGCCTGCTGCTCGGCGGCGCCATCCTCACCGAATCGACGTTCTCGCTCAACGGCATCGGCAAGTACGCCGTCGACGCCGTGGCCAACAACGACCTGCCCAAGGTCCTCGGGGTGACGATCCTCGGTGCCGGCTTCATCATCGTGGCCAACCTCGTCGTTGACCTCCTCTACGCCGTCGTCGACCCAAGGGTGCGTACCTCATGAGCCAGTCCACCAACGACACGACCAGCCGGCCGGACGACCAGCCCCGCCGCGGGGCCAAGGGCGCCGCCCGGCCGGCGAACGCGCTCGACGGCATCGGGGGCCTCGGCGCGCCAGCTCCGGACGCGTTCCTGTCGGTGCGTGACCTGCGCGTGCACTTCCCCACCGACGACGGCATCGTCAAGTCCGTCGACGGCATCTCGTTCGACGTCGCACGCGGCAAGACGCTGGGGATCGTCGGCGAGTCCGGATCCGGCAAGAGCGTCACGAGCATGTCGATCATGGGCCTGCACAAACCCGGCACGGTTCGCATGACCGGCTCGGTCAAGCTGGACGGCACCGAGCTCATCGGCGCCAAGCCCGAGCAGGTGCGCGAGCTGCGCGGCAAGCGGATGGCGATGATCTTCCAGGACCCGCTCTCGGCGATGCACCCCTTCTACACGGTGGGTCACCAGATCATCGAGGCCTACCGGATCCACAACCAGGTGAGCGCCTCGGTCGCGAAGAAGCACGCCATCGACATGCTCGGCCGCGTCGGCATCCCCCAGCCGTCCAGCCGTGTCGACGACTACCCCCACCAGTTCTCGGGCGGCATGCGTCAGCGCGCGATGATCGCCATGGCACTGTCGTGCGACCCCGACCTGCTGATCGCCGACGAGCCGACGACCGCGCTCGACGTCACCGTGCAGGCGCAGATCCTCGACCTCATCCGCGACCTGCAGTCGGAGTTCAACTCGGCCGTCATCCTCATCACGCACGACCTCGGGGTCGTCGCCGAGCTCTCCGACGACATCATGGTGATGTATGCCGGTCGCGCGGTCGAGTACTCCACCGCGGACGACGTCTTCACCCGTCCCCAGCACCCCTACACGTGGGGTCTGCTCAGCTCGATGCCGCGCCTCGACCGCGTCCGCACCGAGCGACTGCGCCCGATCAAGGGTGCCCCGCCCAGCCTTATCAACGTGCCGCCGGGGTGCCCCTTCCACCCGCGCTGCGCGTATGCCGACCGCACCGGAGGCCTCAGCCAGACCGAGCGGCCGCCCTTCGCCCAGACGCACCCGGGGCACTACTCCGCGTGCCACCTCACCCGCGAGGAGCGAACCACCATCTGGGAGAACGACATCAAGCCGACGCTGTGATGCCCGCACCGTCCGTCCCCACCGCGCCCGGTCGAGCGCCGCGAGACCTCAGCACAGGAGTCCCATCGTGACCACCACCCACGTCAAGCCGACCGCGTCGAAGCAGGCGGGCGAGTCGCTGCTGCAGGTCACCGACCTGACGAAGCACTTTCCCATCCGCCGGGGCCTGCTCCAGCGCCAGGTCGGCGCGGTGCAGGCCGTCGACGGCCTGACCTTCAACGTCGCGCGAGGCGAGACGCTGTCGCTCGTCGGCGAGTCGGGCTGCGGCAAGACGACGACGGGCCGCATGCTGACGCGCCTGCTCGAGCCCACCGCCGGCACGATCCTGCTCGAAGGCGAGGACATCACGCACTGGTCGGCGGGCAAGCTGCGTCCGCTGCGTCGGGACGTCCAGATGATCTTCCAGGACCCCTACGGCTCGCTCAACCCCCGTCACACGGTCGGCACGATCGTCGGGGCGCCTTTCCACCTGCAGGGCATCAAGCCCGAGAAGGGCGTCAAGGCCACCGTCCAGGAGCTGCTCGAGCTGGTCGGGCTCAACCCCGAGCACTACAACCGCTACCCCCACGAGTTCTCGGGCGGCCAGCGCCAGCGCATCGGCATCGCCCGGTCCCTCGCGCTCAAGCCCAAGCTGATCATCGCCGATGAGCCGGTCTCGGCCCTCGACGTGTCGATCCAGGCCCAGGTCATCAACCTCCTGGAGGACCTCCAGGACGAGTTCGGCCTGACCTACGTCGTCATCGCGCACGACCTGTCGGTGGTGCGCCACATGTCCGACCGCGTCGCCGTGATGTATCTCGGCAAGCTCGTCGAGGTCGCCGACCGCGACGAGCTCTACATCCGGCCGATGCACCCGTACACGACGGCTCTGCTGTCGGCCGTGCCGGTCCCCGACACGCAGCGCCGGACCAAGCGCGAGCGGATCCGCCTCGAGGGCGACGTGCCGAGCCCGGTCAACCCGCCGCCGGCCTGCCGCTTCCACACCCGCTGCTGGAAGGCCCAGGAGATCTGCAAGACGCAGGAGCCGCCGCTCGTCGAGCTCGCGCCGCTGCACCAGGTCGCCTGCCACTTCCCCGAGAACGTCGACGCTCCCCCGGCCGCCCCGTCAGCCCCTGCCGCTGCGGCCGGAGCTCCCGTCACGCCCGACCTGGACACCTCGGGAGAGGGCGGGGACTCTCCCGCCTGACCGCCTGACCGCCCGGCCGCCAGGCCGCCCGGCCGGGCGGCCTGGCAGGGGTCAGACCGTGGCCGCCCGCCTCGCGGCGGCGACGAACGGGGCCACCGGGCTCAGCTGCAGCACCTCGTCGAGCCGGCGGGTCATCGTCGTGGGTCCCTCGACGTGCACACGGCCAGACCGGAGCGCCGCCGGCAGCGGCAGACGGCCCAGCCACACGGCATACAACGAGGCGACGTCGCTGCTGATCGTCACGTCCACCGGGAACCCCGGGTCGCTCATGCAGACCGACGGGGTGCCGTGCTCGACGACGATCCAGAAGCGGCGTGCGTCGTCGGCGAAACGCAGGTGGAGCACGTGACGCTCGCCGACGAGGCCTGAGGTGTCGACACGGCTGTGCATCCACCAGACGAGCAGCTGCGCGTCGAGCTCGTCCGGCAGAGGGTCGCCGAACGTCCACTCGGCGCCCCACTGCGCCAGGCCGAAGACGACCGGCTCGAGGGCCCGCCCCGAGGGGGTCAGCACGTACTGCGCTCCCGAGCGCCCGACGACGCCGAAGCGCTCGAGATGGCGCAGGCGCTTGGTCAGCAGCGTGCGCGAGAGACCCGGCAGGCCACGCGCGAGGTCGTTGAACCGCGTCGTGCCGGTCATCATGTCGCGCAGGATGAGCAGCGACCACCGCTCCCCCACGACGTCCAGCGCGCGCGAGATCGGGCAGTACTGGCCTGCGCCGGGATCGTGTCGTCCCATGTCCCACCTCCGGTCGGGCGGTCGCAGCCGTCCTGAGCCGCGCCACACCGTCCAGTATCGGTCCCGGATCTGGACCGCATCAGTCCACGACGTGTACTGGAGACGGCAGCCGCGGCGGCGGAATCTGGAGACGGACGGCCCAGTGGGCCTCCGGGCCAGACCGTGGCCCGCCACCGATGGAGGGAACCAGCATGACCACGCACACCCAGACGCCGGAGACCACCGCCGACGCTGTACTCAAGACCCGGCATGCCGCCATGTGGGCACTCGGCGACTACGCCGCCGTGGCCCGGGAGATCATCCCGGAGCTGGGGCGGGTCCTCGTCGACGCCTGCCGGGTGACGGCGGGCCAGGACGCCCTCGATGTCGCCGCCGGCACGGGCAACGCCTCGATCCCGGCCGCACGTGCCGGGGCGCGCGTCGTCGCCTGTGACCTCTCGCCCGCGCTCCTCGACGTGGGGCGGCGACTGGCCGCCGACGCCGGGGTCACGGTGGACTGGCAGCAGGGCGACGCCGAGGCCCTGCCCTTCGCCGACGCATCCTTCGACGTCGTCATGTCGAGCGTGGGCGTCATGTTCGCACCGCACCACGAGGCGGCAGCGGACGAGCTCGTCCGCGTCGCACGCCCAGGGGCCACCGTCGGGCTCGCCAGCTGGACCCCAGGGGGATTCATCGGGCAGATGTTCGCGGCGATGAAGCCGTATGCCGCGCCGCCGCCTCCCGGCGCCCAGCCCCCGCCGCTGTGGGGCGACGAGGCGCACGTACGCGACCTGCTCCGCGACCGCGTCGAGGGCTTCACGGCCGAGAAGCGCTCGCTCCCAGTGCATTTCGACCGTCCGGAGGACTTCCGCGACTTCTTCAAGCGCACCTACGGTCCGACGATCGCCACCTACCGTGGCATCGCCGACGACCCTGACGAGGTCGCCGCCCTCGACACGGCCCTGGCCGACCTGGCCCGCGGTCACCTCGATGCCGACGGACGGATGGGCTGGGAGTACCTCCTCGTCACCGCACGGCGGACGGCCTGACGTCACCGCAGCGCTTTCGATCGCGCGAGGGGACTCCTTACCTGATCGAGAGAGCGATCCGTCCGCGTTCGGCGGGGCCGCCGGGCGGACGGAATGCTCTTTCGATTGGGATGGGGGAGTCCGGACGTGATCGAGAGAGCGATCCGTCCGCGTTCGGCGGGGCCGCCGGGCGGACGGAATGCCCTTTCGATCGTCAGCGGCCGGTCTGGTCGTCGTCGCGTCCGCGGAGGTAGCGCGCGACCGCGTCACCACTCGCCTCGGGGAGCTCGGCGGTGTCCTGCGGTTCGAGGTGACTCAGCCGGCCTCAGCGCGCGTCGCCATGGCGCGCCAGAGCCACAGTGAGGCCGCGAGCGTGGCGACGAAGCCACCGAGCATCAGCCAGGTCAGGGGGCGGTCGGTGTAGAGGTCGGTGCGCGCCCGCACCGCGCCGACGAGCATCAAGGTCAGCATGATCACCTCGACCTCGACCATGAGCCTCAGGCGCACCCACCGACTGTCGCGGAGCACGACGAGACCGGCGCTGCCCAGGCAGAAGACCGCACCGACCACGCGGGCCGTCAACGGGGTCAGCAGCCAGGGCCACACGGGGATGACCACCGACGGGACCGCGAACATGACGAGTCCCTGCACGAGCGCCAGCCCGGAACCGGCCGCGACGACGACACGGGCCACCCGGCCGATGCGCAGTTCGTCCGGGTGTGGGGGCGCGGCCACGCGCTGGTTGGCGACCCAGACGGCGAGCACGAGGAACGGGGCCGTGAAGTAGAGCCCGGCCCAGAGCCAGAAGGCGACATGGCCGTGGTTGAAGCGGTCCCAGTGGATCACCGTGGCGACGCCGAGCAGGGCGGCGAAGAGGGTGACCGAGACCAGCCCCGCGCTCAGCCGGGCCCACCGCCGCTCACGCACGACCCGGATGAAGAACCACGCACCGCCAAGGTAGGCGGAAGCGAGCACCATCGGGGTCAGGTCCGGTCTGATGGTCCAGGCGAAGAGGCGGCCGGTGTCGGCCGGGAACCCGTAGAGGATGACGAAGGCCGTGAGAAGGATCGGCACGAGCACGACGGCGAGGGCCCGCGTGGCGGGCAGGACCCGGTCGTCACGCTGGGCCAGGGCCGCGGACGGGGACGGCGAGGCGGCCGGTGTCACGGACGCTCACGTCCTCGACCGGTCGACGGCGTCGAGCAGCGCGGCATACGACGCGACGAGCGCCCGGCGCTCTCGGGACAGCAGCGGATCCGACATCGAGCAGCCGCGCCGAACCCAGGCGTCCGACAGGTCCATGGCCTCGACACGCCTCGTCGCAGCAAGTCGGACACGTTGCGGGTCGACGGCGTAGACGTAGGCGTAGAGGGCGCTGAGCGCACCCACCAGATCCTCGGTCGTCACGTCGTCGTCGTGCTGGTGCGCGCGGTGCACGCGCCACCACTCGACCTCGAGCTCCGCCGCCCGGGTGGGATCGAGGTCGAGCCCGCTGCTGCTCGCAACGAGCGCATAGAACTCTCGCATCAGCTCGCGTGCGCGGTCAGGGTCGTTGTCCGGGAAGGGTGCCCACGCCTGGTTGGCGCGCAGGACGAGCCAAGCCCCGCGGAGCGTGTCGCGACGGTTCATGCCGAAACCGGCCGCCACCATCCCGACCGAGGCGCGCAGGAACATCACCCACTCGTGCCGGTAGTAGGCCACCCACGCGTTCGTCTCGCGCCGTCCGACAGCCACGGCATCGAAGGACCTCGGTCCAGGCGTCCGTGCTCTCATCCGGCCTCCTCGACCAGGAGCGCCCCGCGCGACGACGTCCGGATTCGACTGACGCCGTGCGACTCTCGCTCCAGAATAGGAGCGAGGGACGGCTTGCGTGAGGAGAACGCGATGACCGAGGCCGTGGGCGGGCGGACCATCGACGACGTCCTCACCCGGATGACCGCGACCCTCTCGGCGATGCCCCGGGAGCTGGCGGCGCGGCGCACCTTCCTCGCCACCTACCAGCGCACGACGCGGGCGGTCGCCGAGGCCCTCGAGGCCGCCGCGTTCGAGGACCCGGGCTGGGTGGAGGCCTGGGACGTCGTCTTCGCCGACCTCTACCTCGACGCGCTCGAGGCCGACCTCGCGGGCGACCCGCGGCATCGGGCGCCCCGGCCCTGGCGTCTCGCCTTCGACGCTCCCCCGACCCTGCCGCCCTTGAGGCAGGTGCTCCTCGGCATCAACGCCCACATCAACTACGACCTGCCGCAGGCTCTGCTCGGTGTCATCAGCGACGCGGACTTCACCGACCCGGTCCTGCTCGACAGACGGCGGCGCGACCACGAGCGCATCGACGGGGTCCTCGCCGCCCGAGTCGCGGCAGAGGACGACGAGCTGAGCGCCCAGAGTGCCAAGAGCGTGCTCGACCGGGTGCTGACGCCGCTCAACCGTGCGGCGTCGACGCGGTTCCTGCGCGAGGCCCGCACGAAGGTGTGGCACAACACCATGGAGCTCCAGCGGGCCCGCGTCGTCGACCCGGAGGCGTATGCCGTCCGGCTCGCCGAGCTGGAGGTGCTGAGTGCCGCTCGCATCGCCGACCTGCTCGCGCCGGGTCAGGTGCTGCTCCGGTTGGCGATCGCGGGTTTCGGCGTCGTGCTGCCCCCGGAGGGCTGAGTCCCGACCTGCGCTCGCGGCCGGTGACGACGCGTGACACCTGACCTTGTCTCCGCTGGCCTCACGCACGGCTCGTGGGATGCTGGCACCACAGGGTTCGAAGGCACAGCGGCTCCGCGAGCGCCCACGGCGGCAGCGGGGCGCACCAGCCGGCGACGGAGGAGGAACGACCGTGACCGCACAGCACCCCAGCCACGACGAGGTCCCGGAGGCGGACCGGCTCGAGCAGCAGGCCCCGGTCGACCCGCCACCGCCCTCCGACCAGGAGGCCATCGTCGACGTCGCCGACACCGGCCCTGGGGCCCTTGCGGACCAGGCCGACGAGGCCGACGAGGCGGACCGGCTCGAGCAGCGCGAGCTGGTGGCCGGTGCGGACGACGAGGACTACCCGCACGAGGCGTAGGTGCAGGCTCAGCACGGCCCCCGACCCGGTCGCGTCAGGGCGTCAGGATCCGTGACGTCGGCTGCTCACGGTTCTGCGACGGGTCGGCCGACGACCATGGAGCTCAGCAGGGCCTCCGGGAACGTCTCCGCGGTCTGGACGTCGAGCTGGGCGCCGAGCCCGTCGAGGACGGCAGTGAAGAAGCAGCGAGCTGAGGCGGCGAACACGACATCGGCGATCTCTTCGTCGGTGAGTCCGACGGTCCGCAGGCGTTCGACGTCGTCCGCACCGACCGAGGACGCGTCCGCGGCAACCTTCGCCGCGAACTGGTAGACGGCGCGGTCCTGGAGGTCGAGTGCCGCTCCGTCGGGGTGCTCGGTGATGGAGCGCATCGTGGTCTCGTCGGCGCAGACGTCCCTCAAGAACTTCGAATGGGCCGCGGTGCAGTACGTCGACCGGACCGCACGGGCGGCAGCGATGGTGGCGATCTCGAAGCGGCGCCGGTTCATGCCGTCGCGGATCGTCGCGTTGAGCGCGTTCCAGGCCTGCGCCACGTCGGGGCGGGTCGAGAACGCTGCGGCGTAGTTGGGCAGGAAGCCCCACGCGGCACGTTGGGTGCGGTAGTACTCGGCGAGGTCGCCTGCAGCATCGTCCTCGCTCACGGGTGTGATGAACACCTCCCCATTCTCACCGTGATGCGATGGGCTGGGAAGAGCCCCACCACCAGCCCTGGCGTCCGTCGGCCTGACCAGGCGTCCGGGCCTGCCCACGCTAGGGCGCCGTCACCGTGACCGGGTTGGAGTTGGGGCTGCTCCCGACCGAGTTCACCGCCCTGACCTTGTAGGTGTACGTCGTGCCCGAGACGACGGTGGTGTCGCTGTAGGTCCTGGCGTTGGGGTCGGTGACCCGGGCGAGCTGGACGTTGTCGCGCAGGATGATCCACTTGTCCGCAGCTCCGCCACCGCCTCCCGCGACCCATGACAGGTTGATGCTCGCGGTCCCGGTCGTGGCACTCAAGGTGGGCTGGGTCGGCGCACCCACCAAGGAGCTGTCGGCGCTCACCTCGTTGGAGTCGGGACTGGAGCCGACGGTGTTGACCGCTCTCACGGCATAGAAGTAGGTCGTGCCTGACGGGGGCAGGGCATCACCGAACGTGGTGGTGCCTGCCGGCACACTGGCCAGGAGGCTGCGTTGCCCCGATGTCGTGCCACGGTAGACGTCGTACCTCGTGAGAGCGGGGTTGCCGGGCGATGTCGGCGCCGTCCAGCTGAGCGTGACCCCCGAGCTGTCCAACGTCGCGGTCAGGGCCGAGGGCGCAGACGGGGCCGCCGGGGCGGTGGCCCCCGGTGTCACCGTGAGCTCGTTGCTGTAGGGGCCGCTACCGACACCGTTGACGGCGAGCACCTTGTACGAGTAGGCGGTTGCGTTGGTCACTGTCGTGTCGGTGTAGATCGTCCCGCTGGAGACGGTGGCCAGCGCCGCGTTGGGATACGTCGTCGCGCTCGCCAGCTTGCGCCAGATCTTGTACCGAAGGATCGTCGATCCCCCGTCGCTCGAGGGAGGTTGCCAGCTCAGGTACACGACGCCGTCGCCCGCGGTCCCGCTGAGCACGGGTGCTCCCGGGACGGACGTCGACGCGGTGTCGATCCACATGGCGAAGTGCTGCTGCGCCACGCCGCCGGCCTTGGTGAAGTCGCCGCCGAGGTAGAGCCGAGTGGCGTCGGATCCCATGGACCAGACCCCGAGGGCACTGTTGATGACGGGGGCCCACGGCAGGATGGCTCCCGTCCCTGCGTCGACGGCGGCGATCTTGTTGCGCGTCTGGTCGCCGAACGAGGCGGTTCCGCCGAAGTGCCCGCCGCAGTAGACGGTGGTGCCGACGACTCGGACCGACTGCATGTTCCCGTTGGAGTGCCACGTCCATCGGACGGCACCGGTGGCCGCGTCGACCGCGGTGCAGGCGCCCCCGCTGCCCGCGACGGCCTCGTAGATCGTGGTGCCGTCGGTGGCGAGGTCAAGGATGGTCGCCGTGCTGGTGCCGTTGTTGGGCTTGGACAGGAAGCCTCGAACCGGGGTGCCGGTGCTGGGATCGACGACGGCGATTCGCCGTGTGGATGCCACACCGTTGATGTCCCCGAAGTCCCCGCCGAGCACGACGTTGCCGTTGTTCAGCACGAGAAGCGCCCAGACCCGCCCGCTCGGAGGGACGTCGCTCGGGGTCGGGTTGGCGGTCGGCCGGAACGCCGTGTCGAAGGCACCGGTCGAGGCGCTGACCTTCGCCACCTTCGCCTGGGCATACGTCGTGGTGCCCGACGTGACGGTGTTCCAGTTGCCGCCAACGAAGAGCGCGCCGGCGCTGAGCCGCATGACGTCGACCGGGCCGTCGAGCTTGGGGCCCACCCAGCCGGGCTCGAGCGCGCCGCTGCTCAGCGTGACGGCAGCCAGCTTGTCCCGGTTGACGCCACCGACCTTGCTGAACGTGCCGCCGAGGAACAGCCTGCTGCCATCCGTTGCCAGCGCGTTCACCGAACCGTTGACGCTGGGGCGCCAGGTTGAGTCGAACTGACCGGTGGCCGGATCGAAGAGGGCGACGTTGGTGGCAGCGAACTGGGTGTTCCCGACGCTGTCGACCACGGCCGTGAACGACCCACCGACGACCACCCTGCCGCTGGGGAGGGGCAGGATGGCCGACACCCTGCCGTCCACCCCCCAGGTCTGGGCCGGGGCGGTCGGCACGACGGCCTGCGCCGCCGCTGCTGCCACCACCGCCAGCGCAACAGCCACGACACCGGCAAAGGCTGACCGGACAACAGCTACGCGAGCAAACATTCTGCGCTCCTTGAGGGAGACGACCCTGGACCCGAATGCGACAAGGCTAGGGCGGGGTCCGTCGCTGGTACGCAAAACCGCCAGATGCCCCACGCTCTTCCCATATCGCTGGTCATGGCGTTGTCCCATAACGCGGTTGACCGGGGCAAAGACGCCGGCGGCTGCTACCGTCAGTCCCGGTTGCCGTCCGAGTCCACGTACGAACGGACTCGGCTCGACTGAGCCACCGCGCGAAGGTTCGCGTGTCGCGCTCGTCGTGACCATCGGCAGCCTGAGGTCTCCACACGGGAGGCCTCGCTGACAAGAAGAGGCAACACCAGTGGCAACAGGCACCGTGAAGTGGTTCAACAGCGAAAAGGGCTTCGGCTTCATTGAGCAGGACGGCGGCGGCGCCGATGTCTTCGTTCACTACTCGGCCATCGAGAGCGGCGGCTACCGCGAGCTGCAGGAGGGCCAGAAGGTCGAGTTCGACGTCACGCAGGGCCCCAAGGGCCCCCAGGCCGAGAAGGTCAAGGGCATCTGACCCCAAGACACCTCCGGTGACTTCGGTCCCGAGCGAAACCCCCGACCATCCGGTCGGGGGTTTCGCGTTTGGCGTCAGGCCGGCAGCCGCACGAGGAACCTGCACCCGGGCCCGTGGTTGCTCACGCTCACGGTCCCGCGGTGCGCCTCGACGAGGCCCCGGACGATCGCCAGTCCCAGCCCCGCGCCGGTCCCGGTCTCCGGGGTTCGGGCTGAGCTGCCTCGCCAGGCCACGTCGAACACGCGCTCGAGCTCGTCCGGGTGGATTCCTCCGCACGCGTCCGTGACGCTGAGCTCGATGGCGGCGCCGTCCCGGCGCCCTTCCACGAGGATCGCACCGTCGGCGGGCGTGTGCCGGATCGCGTTCATCACGAGGTTGCCCACCACCCGCGACAGGGCGTCGGGGTCGGCGCGCACCTCGAGATCCGGGCCGACCTCGCCGTCGATGACGACGCGCCCGGCAGCGGCGACCGGGCTCGCACCGGCGATGCACTCGCTCACGACGTCGCGCAGCGCCAACGGCTGTACGCAGAGGTTGAGAGTGCCGGCGTGGATCCGGGACAGCTCGAACAGGTCGTCGACCATGGCCGTCATGCGGTCGGCCTGTTTGAGCATCTGGTGGTGGTACCGGGCAGGATCGGGGGCCAGGCCGTCCTCGAGCGCCTCGGCCATCGCGCGCAGTCCGGCCAACGGTGTCCGGAGGTCGTGCGACACCCACGCCACGAGCTCGCGCCGTGACTGCTCGAGCTGACGTTCGCGCGCCTGGGCAGCGCGCAGCAGGTCGCCGCTCCGGGCCAGCTCGTCACCAACCGCCCGGATCTCGCGCGGTTCGGCACCCGTCGGCATGACGACTTCCCCGGCTCCGAGCTCGGCGGCCATGGCCCGCAACCGGAGGGTCGAGCTCACGAGCGTCCGGGCCAACAGCAGGGAGAACGCCATCGACACCGCTCCCGAGACGGCGCACACGAGGACGATGACGGCGAGGTCGTGCCGGGACAGGAACATCGCCTGCGCCGTGCCGACCACCCCGGCCACGACTCCGCCGATCGCGACGGCGGCGATGAGCCATGCCGACCACTGGATCGGCGCGCGCCTCGTGCGCCACCCGACCAGCGCGCCGATCAGCCCGATCGCCAGGGACCAGCCGCCCGCGATGAGGACGATGACGAGCTGGTCGTGCGTCACGACGGCTCCCATCGGTAGCCGACCCCCCAGACGGTCAGCAACCGCGTCGGCCGCGTCGGGTCGGCCTCGACCTTCTCGCGCAGTCGCCGGACGTGGACCGTGACGGTCGACTGGTCACCGAAGGACCACCCCCAGACCTCGCGCAACAGATCCTCGCGCGTCCAGACCTCACCAGCATGGGACACGAGGAAGTGCAGCAGGTCGAACTCGCGCACCGTCAGGGGAAGGGGTTGCCCGTCCCGTGTCACGACGTGCGCGGTGGGGTCGACCACGAGCGTGCCGTCGCTCACGCGCGCCCCGCGCATGTTGCCCATCTGCACCCTGCGCAGGACCGAATCCACCCGCAGTGCCAGCTCGCGCGGACTGAACGGCTTGGTGACGTAGTCGTCCGCCCCGAGCCGCAGCCCCACCAGGCGGTCGGACTCGGACCCCAGGGCGGTGAGCATGATGATCGGCACGTCGGTGCTCTCCCGCAGCCGCCGGCACACCTCGAGGCCACCGACCCCGGGCAGCATCAGGTCGAGAACCACGAGGTCGGCGCGACGGCGCTGCATCGCCGACAGCGCGGCCTCACCGTTGCCCACCGCGGTGACCTCGTGCCCGCCGGCCCGAAGGTAGGACACGACGACCTCGCGCACCGTCTGGTCGTCGTCGACGACGAGCACCTCAGCCACGCTCAGCTCCTTGCACCGCAGGGGAACTGCCGACCGGCATCTTCAAAGGTTAGTGCTGCGAGGGTGGGCCCGCTCGGGCCTTCCGGGGTGCCGGGCAGGGTGCCCGCTCGTGGAGCGGACACCCTGCTGACGCGGACGAACGGTCAGTCGGCGGTGAGGCCGGCCGGGCCGTATGCGGTGCCGGCAGCGGTTCCGGCGGGGGTGAGCTGCCCGTGGCCGCCGATGGCGAACGAGGACACCGACCCGTCCCCGAGTCGCACCGACAGGGTCCTCCCGTCGGGCGAGACGGCAGCGTCGGTCGGGCCGGCACCGGTGGTGGCGGCGACTGCCGCCTCGAGCGTGAGCGAGCCGTCGGGGGCGATGCGGTACGAGGAGATCGACGGACTCGCAGCATTGACGACGTAGGCCAGATCACCGGCGACGACCACCCAGCAGGCGGCCAGCTGCGTGTCCGGCAGGGCACTGGTGATCACGCCGAACGGTCGAACGCGGTAGGACGAGACGGACCCTGTGACAGCTTCCGACACGATGGCCCTCCCGCGCCGGTCGAAGTCGAACCCGTACGGCGTCGTGCCTGCTGAGGCGTGCGGTCGCGCGTGCCCGGCGGAGCCACCGACGACGCCGAACGTCTCGATGCGGTTGGCCGCCTTCTCGGTCACCACGAGCGAGCGCCCGTCGGGGGTGAACGAGACCTGCGCCGCGTCGGTGGTGCCACCTGCGGGATTGGGCGTCAGGTGCCGAGTGGATTCGGACAACCGGCTCAGGTGCCCGCTTGCGTCGTAGCGGAACCCGTTGATGGTGTCGTTGCCCTGGTTGAGCACGTAGCCCACCCCGTCCCGGACGGTGACGCTCACCGGCAAATCGCCGCCGGAGCTGATCCGGTCGCGCAGGACGAGGCCGTGCTCGGTTGACGCCAGAGCAGACACCGAGTCGTCACCGGCGTTGACCACGAAGAGGATTCGGCCGTCACGGACGAGACCTCCTTGGGAGTGCAGCGATGCACCGGCACCGGCGCCACCGGTGGCGACGGTCCCGGCTGGGTGCAGGGAGCCATCCCGGTAGCGGTCGAAGACGGCGACGGCATTGTTCCCCGACGCGTTGGTCGCCTCGTAGACGTGCCCGACGACGGCCCGAGACCCGGTTGCTTGGACGGCGGCGGGCGCGGTGCCCGCTGCGCCGACGAGCATCGCGGCAGCCGCCGCGGCGGTGGCTGCCGCGAGGATCGATGTGCGGGTGGTGTTCATGAGCCGTGCCTTTCGAGTAGCGGTTGGGGTTGTCCCAGTCAACCGCCGTCCGCTGGCCGGCACTCCGTGCTCTCGCCGCTCGTAAGAGGCCTGTAAGAACGACCCTGCTCCACTGATCAGGCTCTACCTGCGGCTCTACACGTTGAAGCGGAACTCCACGACGTCGCCGTCGGCCATGACGTAGTCCTTGCCCTCGATGCGGACCTTGCCGGCCGCCTTGGCGGCGTTCATGTTCCCCGCCGCGACGAGGTCCTCGAAGCTGACGATCTCGGCCTTGATGAAGCCGCGCTGGAAGTCGGTGTGGATGACACCGGCGGCCATCGGGGCGGTCCAGCCCTTGCCGATCGTCCAGGCGCGCGACTCCTTGGGACCGGCCGTGAGGTAGGTCTGCAGGCCGAGCGTGTGGAAGCCTGTCCGGGCGAGCTGGTCGAGCCCCGACTCCTCGGCGCCGAAGCTCTGGAGCAGCTCGAGAGCCTCGTCGGGCTCCATCTCCATGAGGTCCATCTCGAGCTTGGCGTTGAGGAAGACCGCGTCGGCCGGCGCTGCGAGCTCGCGCAGCGAGGCCTGCAGCTCGGTGTCGGCGAGCTGCTCCTCGTCGAGGTTGAAGACGTAGATGAAGGGCTTGGTCGTCAGCAGTCCCAGCTGCTTGGCCTCGGCGAGGTCGACCCCGGCGGCCGGCCCCGCGGCATACAACGTGTCGCCCGCCTCGAGGACCTTCTGCGCGGCGAGCGCGAGGTCGACGGCCGCCTTCTTGTCCTTGTTGACCCGGGCCTCCTTCTCGAGACGCGGCACGGCCTTCTCGAGGGTCTGCAGGTCGGCGAGGATGAGCTCGGTGTGGATCGTCTCGATGTCGCTCGCGGGGCTGACCTTGCCGTCGACGTGCACGACGTCGCCGTCCTCGAAGGCACGCACGACCTGGCAGATCGCGTCGGCCTCACGGATGTTGGCGAGGAACTTGTTGCCGAGGCCCTCCCCCTCCGAGGCGCCGCGGACGATGCCGGCGATGTCGACGAAGCTCACCGTGGCGGGCAGGATCTTCTCGGAGGAGAAGATCTCGGCGAGCGCGCCCAGGCGCGCGTCCGGCAGCGGGACGACGCCGACGTTGGGCTCGATCGTCGCGAACGGGTAGTTCGCGGCGAGCACGTTGTTCTTGGTCAGCGCGTTGAAGAGCGTCGACTTGCCGACGTTGGGGAGACCGACGATTCCGATGGTGAGTGCCACGAGGACAAGAGTTTAGTGGCGATCCTGCGTGGTGCCGACCACGAGGGCGTATGCCGGCACCGGGCGCTCAGGTGAGCGTCCACTCCCAGCCGGGCTGCCACCCGAACGGCGCGCTGACGAGCTGCTCGAGCGGCGTGCCGTCGAGCAGGTGCTGCAGCGCCCATCGGTTGGCCGAGTGCGCGATGACGAGCAACCGCTCCCCGTCATGGTCACGCCGCACGTCGTCGAGGAAGGACGCCGTCGCCTGGACGACCTCGCGGTAGCTCTGGCCCCCGCCGGGAAACGGCACCTCGATGTGGGCGAGCCGGACGCGCTCGAGCTCGGTCACCGGGCAGCCGTTGAGGCGGCCGTAGTCGCACTCACGCAGCCGGGCGTCGACACGCACGGCCACGGCGCTGCCGCCGTAGGCCAGCTCGGCGGTCTGGAGCGCACGCGCGAGGTCCGAGGAGTAGACGGCCGCGAAACCGTCCGCGGGACGTCGCTCTCCCAGCGCGACCGCGAGGCGGCGTCCCTGGTCGGAGAGTCGCCCGGGGCGCCAGCCGGTCGCGATGCCCTGCTCGTTGTCCTCGGTGATGGAGTGCGTCTCGTAGACCAGCTCGACCGTCACGCGCCGTCCCGGGCGCCACCTCGGGGCAGCCGGACGCCGCAGAGCTGGCGCGACTGGGCGACGAGGTTGCCTGCGGAGTCCCAGATCATGGCGTCCTCCTCCATCATGCCGCCGCCGAGGGTGTCGCTGCCTAGCGAGACCTGCAGCCAGCCCGGCTGGGGCCGGCGTCGCACGTGGCCCGTGAACTCGAGCGTCGGGGTCCAGCCGAAGAGCCCGAGGTCGAAGGCGACGGGCGGGAGCGCGTCGAGCGCCATCACGAGCATCGTGGTGTCGGGCTCGCGGCCGTCGCGCAACCGTAGCCAGCCGCGCATGACGCCCCGCATCGACGGCTTGCCCATCGCCCACCCGGCCGTGCTCGGGTCGAGGCGCAGGTCGAGGCGCTCGAGGAACTTCGCGTTGGCGAGGAAGTCCGGGGGCGCCTGGTCGGCCGAGACGCACTGCTCGGGCGGCGGCATCTCGGGCGGGGACGCCTGGCGCTGGACGTCGAGATCGGTGAGGTTGCCGAACGAGCCGATGGCGCGCATCCGCTCGACGGGCTGCCCGTCGTCGTCCGTCTGGTGGATCGCCATCTGCCCGGTGGAGAGCTTGCGGCCACAGCGCATGACCTCGGTCGTCACCGTGAACGGGCCCGGTTGCGACGCCGTCATGAAGTACGCCGAGAGCACGACCGGATCCACGTGCTCTGTCGTCTCGGTGGGGTCGGCGGCCAGGTGCTCGCCGAGCGCGCGCAGCGCCGTGGTCATGACGAGGCCTCCGTTGACGGCGTTGCCGATCATCCAGTCCTCGTGGAAGGCGCCGTGGCGCTGCGTGGGGTCGTTGCCGGCCTCGAGCCGGGTCGCGTCGTCGTACTCGGTCACGGGACAGGTCTAACAGACCCTGCCGACCTCGCAGGCACGCCGGGCGTATGCCGTCGGCCACGTCGGTCGGCAGGGCCGGGTCGCCCGCCACCGGGTGTCGCGGACCCCTCCTGTCGGCGGCGTCTGGGACGGTGCTCGCATGGACCTCACCGCTCTGCTCGTCGGGCTCGTCATCGGCGCACTCGTCGGCGGCCTGCTCGCGTGGCTGTCGGCCCGCTCGACCCTGCTCGCCCGCTCCGCGGGGGCGGAGGCCGAGCGTGACGTCCTGCGCGACCGGGTGGCCGACCTCGAGGCCGCCCGCGACGTCGACGACACGACCGCCGCCCTGCTCACTCCCCTGCGCGACACCATCGGTCGCGTCGAGCGGCAGGTCGGGGCGCTCGAGCGGGATCGGTCACTGCAGTTCGGCCAGCTCGGCGAACGCCTCACCGAGGTCAGCCGGTCCACCGAGTCGCTGCGTTCCGAGACCGCGACCCTGGCGACAGCGCTCAACGCGTCGACGATCCGCGGCGCGTGGGGCGAGGTGCAGCTGCGCCGGGTGCTCGAGCTCTCCGGACTGCTCGCACGCTGCGACTTCGACGAGCAGGTCACGAGCGTGAGCCGGCACGGGGCGACCGTGCGGCCCGACGCCGTCGTCAACCTTCCCGGCGCGCGCCACGTCGTCGTCGACTCCAAGGCGCCGATGGCGCATTTCCTGCAGGCGCACAGCGAGACGGTCGACGAGGTCGAGAGGGCCGAGCTGCTCGCCGCCCACGCGACCGCCCTGCGGCGACATGTCGAGGGCCTGGCGGCCAAGGCCTACTGGAGCGCCTTCACCCGCTCCCCCGAGGTCGTCATCTGCTTCGTCCCCGGCGAGGCGATCCTCGCCACGGCACTCGCCGACGACCCCGGCCTCTACGAGCACGCGCTCTCGCGCAAGGTCGTCCTGGCCTCGCCGGGCACCCTCTTCGCGGTGCTGCGCACCATCGGGGCCATCTGGCAGCAGGACGCGCTCGAGCAGAACGCCCGCGAGCTCCTCGCCATCGGCCAGGACCTCTACGCCCGCCTCGCCACCCTCGGCGGTCACGTCACGACGATGGGCCAGTCGCTGTCCCGGTCGGTCGAGCAGTACAACAAGTTCGTCGGCACGCTGGAGTCGCGAGTGCTCGTCACGGCGCGCCGGATGCACGAGCTGCACCTGGCCAGCGACGCCCCGCCGACCCTGACGCCCCTCGAGGTCGCTCCGCGCTCGCTCAGCGCGGCCGAGCTGACCGACGACCTCGGCCGCGACGCACGCGACGACGCCTTCCTGGCGCGCGAGTCCCCGCCCGGGCACGCCTCGAGCGTAGAGGCCTCCGCCTGACGCGGCGGCTCAGTGAAGGGAGCCGGAGTCCTCGAACGCGGCGTCGTGGCGCACGTTCCCGGCGTCCTCACCCTTGCGGGCCTTGAGGTCGCGCCGCAGCTCGTTCGGCAGCGAGAAGAGCAGCGACTCCTCCGCCGCGATGACGGCCTCGACCTCGCCGTAGCCGCGCTCGGCGAGCCACGAGAGCACGTCACGGACGAGCACCTCGGGGACGCTGGCGCCCGAGGTCACGCCGACCGTCGTCACGCCCTCGAGCCACTCCTCGTGGATCTCGTCGGCGAAGTCGACCAGGTGCCCGTCACGGGCGCCGTGCTCGACCGCGACCTCGACGAGACGCACGGAGTTCGACGAGTTGCGCGACCCCACGACGATCATGAGATCGGTGTCCTTGGCCATCTGCTTGACCGCCAGCTGTCGGTTCTGCGTGGCGTAGCAGATGTCGTCGGACGGCGGGCTCTGCAGCAGGGGGAACTTCTCCTTGAGCCGGGCGACCGTCTCCATCGTCTCGTCGACCGAGAGCGTGGTCTGCGACAGCCAGACGACCTTCTCCGGATCGCGGACGGTGACGTTCTCGACGTCGTCGGGCCCGTCGACGAGCGTGATGTGGTCGGGCGCCTCCCCGGAGGTCCCCACGACCTCCTCGTGGCCCTCGTGGCCGATGAGCAGGATGTCGAAGTCGTCGTCAGCGAAGCGGACGGCCTCGCGGTGCACCTTGGTCACGAGCGGGCAGGTCGCGTCGATCGTCTTGAGGCTTCGGGCCCTCGCCTCGTCGTGGACCACCGGAGCGACGCCGTGGGCGGAGAAGATCACGGTGGCGCCCTCGGGCACCTCGTCCGTCTCGTCGACGAAGATCGCTCCACGCTTCTCGAGCGTCCTGACGACGTGCTTGTTGTGCACGATCTGCTTGCGCACGTAGACGGGCGGACCGTAGAGCTCCAGGGCCTTCTCGACGGTCACGACGGCACGGTCGACACCGGCGCAGTAGCCGCGTGGCGCTGCGAGGAGGACCTTCTTGCCGGACGTCTGGTCGACTGGCTCACTCATGGCCTCATCGTACGGGGACCGGTCGGTGACTCCCGACTCGTCGTTCCCGCGGCCACCAACGCGCACCGCCTCAGCACGTCGAGCGTAGGCACGTCGAGCGTCGGCACGTTGAGCGTCGGCACGTGGTGGAGCAGGACGGCGCCCGCTTGACGGCATACGCCCCGGCATCGGTGACGAGTCGGTGGACCTCCGCGATGGCGCCCCGTGCCACCCACTCCGTCGAGCTGACCCGACCCAGCGCGAGCTGCTCCGCGATCCAGGGGGCCGGCATCGACAGTCACCGCGCCGACGGTTGGTGGGCGCCACCGGGACGGCAACACGTTTAGGGTGGCGCGGGTGAGCATGACGAGCCCGCTGCCCGACAAGGCCGCCGACACGACGGCCGAGCAACCCTGGCCGGTGCGCGTGCTCAGTCTCAAGATCTCCGACTACGTCGACCGGATGAGCCAGCTGTGGGTCGAGGGCCAGGTCGTGCAGTTCAACCCACGCGGCGGCACCGCCTTCCTCACGCTGCGCGATCCCGACGTCGACATGTCCTTGTCGGTGTCGGTGCCGATGAACGCCGTCAACGCGATGCCGATCCCGCTCGCGCAGGGCGCTCGGGTCGTGCTCCAGGCCAAGCCGACCTTCTGGACCAAGCGCGGCACCCTGCAGCTCGAGGCCCGTCAGATCCGCCCCGTCGGCATCGGCGACCTCCTCGCCCGAGTCGAGATCCTCAAGCGCACGCTCGCCGCAGAGGGGGTCTTCGACGTCGGGCGCAAGCGACCGATCCCCTTCCTGCCGCACCGTGTCGGCCTCATCACCGGCCGCAACTCCGCGGCCGAGAAGGACGTCGTCGAGAACGCCCGGCGTCGTTGGCCCGCAGTCGTCTTCGAGATCCGCGAGGTCGCGGTCCAGGGGAGCTCGGCCGTCACCGAGGTGGTCGAGGCCCTCCGCGAGCTCGACGCCATCCCAGCCGTGGACGTCATCGTCATCGCCCGCGGTGGCGGGGCGCTCGAGGAGCTGCTGCCCTTCTCCAACGAGGCCATGATCCGCGCCGTCGCACAGGCCCGGACGCCCGTCATCAGCGCCATCGGCCACGACGTCGACACGCCCCTGCTCGACCTCGTCGCCGACTGGCGCGCGTCGACGCCGACCGATGCCGGCAAGAAGGTGGTCCCCGACGCGGCCCACGAGCGGGCTCTGGTCGACACCGCCCGCGACCGCGTCCGACGGGCCCTGGTGCGCCGGGTCGAGGCGGAGCGGTCGGGGCTTCGCTCCCTCGTCTCTCGTCCGGTCATGGCCGACCCGGTCGCGCTCGTCCGGGTCCGACGACAGGAGGTGGCCGCCCTGCGGGCGCGGGCCACGAGCCGCATGGAGGCGCGGCTGCACCGTGCCGCCGACCAGGCCGAGCACCTCCGCCGGCAGGTCGTCGCCCTCTCCCCCCAGTCGACCCTGGAGCGGGGCTATGCCGTCGTGCAGCACCGCGACGGGCGCATCGTCATGGACCAGGACGACGTCGGGGTGGGCGAGCTGCTGCGGGTCCGCGTGGCCCGGGGCGACTTCGGCGTGCGGCCGGTGTCGGCCGGCGCAGACGACAGCACGTCGTAGGGTGACGCCCATGGCTGACGCGACGACGACCGACGGCTCGTTCCCCGACATCGCCGGCATGCGCTACGAGGACGCCCGCGAGGAGCTCATCGCGATCGTCGCGAAGCTCGAGGCGGGTCAGGCGCCGCTCGAGGACTCGATGCAGCTCTGGCGTCGCGGCGAGGCACTGGCCGCGCACTGCGCGACGTGGCTCGACGGGGCGCAGGCCGAGGTCGAGCGGACCACACGCCCGCCCGCTGCCGCGGGTGAGCTCCACGCCGACGACGACATCTTCGACGAGGACGACGGCTCCTGACGCACGCTCCGGTCAGCCGGTCGGGCTGGCCGGCGCAGGCCTGACGCCCGGTGCCGGCTTCACCGGCCCCAGAGCCGCGACGAAGGCCTTGAGCTCGTCCTCCGGCGCCGTCCCGCTCGCCACGAGGGTCAGCCCCTTGGCTCCCTGGCCCTTGGCGACGTAGGCGAGCTGGCCCTTGTCGCTCGCGACGAACTTCTCGAAGGTGCGACCCGAGACCGTCACGGTGCCGGCGGCCGCGCCGTCGTCGACGGAGCGGTCGACCCAGCCCTGCGTGGCACCGACGGCCTGTTTGAGGGCGATGTCGGCGCCGCTCGGGGTGCTCCAGACCGTCGTGAACGTCGGCACCTTCTCCGTGCCCGGCGCGTACGTAGCCACCGTCGGCACCCAGCCGTCGCCGAGGCCCGTGGGCAGCTCGATCGGCCAGGTCGTCTGCGCAGCGACCTGGCTCGCCTTCGCGGCCGCGTCGACCGCCGGTCGCTGGACGTGCGTGATGCGCGGCACGATGGCCACGAGCGCCAGGACCAGCAGCGCGATGACGAACATCGAGCGGAACATGTTGGGGAACGTGCCGAGCGAGTAGCGGCTCGGCGGAGCAGCCGGCACCGTCGCCTGCACCGACTCCGTCGCCTGCACCGCCTGCACCGCCTCCCCCGCCTCCGTCGACTCCGTCGGCTCGCTCGCCGGGGTCGTGGTGCTCTCTGCCGGGGGTGTCGACGGGGTCGACGGGGTGCTCATGCCCCCCATCGTCCCCGACTCCCGGACACCATCCAAACCCGGCCGTGCTCACCGCTAGGCTGGCGCGGACTTGTTCTGCGCCGACGGAGGACCTTGATGAAGCACAGCCAGCCGGATCGCAACCTCGCTCTCGAGCTGGTCAGGGTGACCGAGGCGGCAGCCATGGCCGGAGGTCGCTGGGTCGGCCGCGGCGAGAAGAACAAGGCAGACGGTGCCGCCGTCGAGGCCATGCGCGCGATGATCTCGACCGTCAGCATGCGCGGGGTCGTCGTCATCGGTGAGGGCGAGAAGGACAACGCCCCGATGCTCTTCAACGGCGAGCAGGTCGGTGACGGCACCGGCCCCGAGGTCGATGTCGCCGTCGACCCGATCGACGGCACGACGCTGACCGCCAAGGGCATGAACAACGCCGTCGCCGTCATGGCGGTCGCCAACCGCGGCGCGATGTACGACCCGTCCGCCGTGTTCTACATGGACAAGCTCGCGACCGGACCCGATGCGGCCGACGTCGTCGACATCCGGCTCCCGGTCGCCGAGAACATCCGGCGCATCGCCAAGGCCAAGCGGGAGACCCCGGCCGACGTCACGGTCGTCATGCTGGACCGTCCGCGCCACGACCAGCTCGCCGAGGAGATCCGCAACACTGGTGCCCGCATCCGCTACATCGTCGACGGTGACGTGGCGGGTGCCGTCATGGCGGCCCGTCCCGACACCGGCGTCGACCTGCTCCTCGGCATCGGCGGCACCCCGGAGGGCATCATCGCCGCGTGCGCCATCAAGTGCACCGGCGGCGTCATCCAGGGCAGGCTCTGGCCCAAGGACGACGAGGAGCGCCAGAAGGCCCTCGACGCCGGTCACGACCTCGACCGCGTCCTGTCCACCGACGACCTCGTCGTGGGCGAGTGCTTCTTCGTCGCGACCGGCATCACCGACGGCGAGCTGCTCCGCGGCGTGCGCTACGGCGCGAAGTCGGCGCGCACCAACTCCCTGGTCATGCGCTCGCGCAGCGGCACCATCCGCACCATCGACAGCGAGCACCGCTTCGACCGGCCGGGCTGGTTCGGCAGCACCGACATGATCGACGCCTGAGGCGCACGACGTGAGCGAGCGCACCGGGCACGTCCGCACCCTCGTCATCGGCGAGGCCCTCGTCGACGCCGTCACGAGACCCGACGGCGAGACCGAGGAGCACGTCGGTGGCAGCCCGGCCAACGTGGCTTTCGGGCTGGCCGCGCTCGAGCACCCCGTGGACCTCGCGACGTGGATCGCGACCGACGAGCGGGGCGGGCGCATCGAGGACGTATGCCGCGAGCGCGGCGTGACACTCACCGCCGGCTCCCAGGGCGCGCCCTTCACGTCCGTCGCCCACGCGACGATCGACGCCACCGGCGCCGCGACCTACGTGTTCGACCTCGAGTGGCAGGTGGCCGCGGTCCCGGGCCTGACGGCATACGACCACGTCCACACCGGCAGCATCGCGGCCGTCCTCGAACCCGGCGGCAGCCAGGTGCGCGCCCTCCTGGCGGCGGCCCGCGAGCTCGGCGCGACGGTGTCCTACGACCCCAACGCCCGACCGTCCCTGATGGGCCGGCCGGAGCAGGCCCGCCGCCTCGTCGAGAGCTCCATCGCCCTCGCGGACGTCGTCAAGCTGAGCGACGAGGACGTCGAGTGGCTCTGTCCCGGCGAGGCGCTCGACGAGGTGCTGAGCAGGTGGGGAGAGCTCGGCCCGGCCGTCGTCGTCGTGACGCGCGGCGGTGCCGGCGCCGTCGTCCACGTCTCCCGCACCGGCGAGCAGCAGGCCCTGCCCGCGCCCAGCGTCGACGTCGTCGACACCGTCGGCGCCGGCGACTCCTTCATGGCCGGTCTCGTCTCTGGGCTGCTCGACGCAGGGATGCTCGGCGGGACCGAGGCGAGGACGCGACTGCACGACGCTGGCCTCGCCGAGCTGGTGCCCGCCGTGCAGCGCGGGCTGCGCGCCGGGGCGCTCACGGTCGAACGTGCCGGGGCCTACGCCCCGACGCGGGCCGTTCTCACGTAGCCCGGCTCGACCCTCTGGTCACACCCTTCACAGGCGACACACGCCCGGGCCGCCGGTTCCCCGTCGAGGTCGCGGTGGCTGAGCGGGATCGTCGAACGCAGGTACCGGGTAGGTCACGGCCACCCGAATCACTGGACCGACCTGCGAACACGCGGTAGGAATGACTTACTTCACGTGACCGTGGTCACGTTGATCTGGTGGGGATCGACGCACAACTCAACGACGAGGAGCGACCATGAGCGGATTTCCCAGGCGGGCACTGCAGGCGGGTGGGGTGGTCGCCGCGGCAGCCCTGGTGCTGGGCGGCTGCCTGCAGAACCCCAACGCCTCCGGCGGTGGCGGCGCTGGCGGCGGGGCCGGTGGCTTCATCGACGGCGGCACGGCCGACGGCGACAAGGTCGTGACGATCCTCGGGGCGTTCGGTGGTGACGAGGAGAAGAACTTCAAGGCCTCGCTCGCGGACTTCGAGAAGAGCAGCGGCATCAAGATCCAGTACACGTCGGACCAGGACTTCACCACGACCATCAAGCAGAAGGTCGCCGCCGGAGACTCCCCCGACATCGGCCTGTTCCCGCAGCCCGGCGGCATGATCGAGTTCGCGAGCCAGAAGAAGGTCTGGCCCATCGACACCTATCTCGACTACGACAAGCTCCAGAGCACGCTGCTCCCCGGCTTCCTCGACGCCGCCCGCTACAAGGGCAGGGTCTACGGCGCCCCGATGCGCAACGCGGTCAAGAGCATCGTGTGGTACCCCAAGGCTGCCTACACCAAGGGTGGCTACAACACGTCGCCCGACACCATCCAGCAGCTGCAGACCGACGTCGCCGCCAAGATCGCGGCCACCGGCACCACCCCGTGGTGCATCGGGTGGGGGTCCGACCAGGCCACCGGCTGGGTCGGCACCGACTGGGTCGAGGAGCTCATGCTGCGCATGTGGGGCCCCGACGTCTACGACCAGTGGACCTCGCACCGCATCCCCTTCAACGACCCGCGCGTCGTCAAGGCCCTCGACGAGGCCGCCAAGTTCAACAAGGACCCGAAGATGGTCCTCGGCGGCACCAAGGGCGTGCTCAACACCAAGTTCGGCGACGCGATGACCCCGGCCTTCGCCAACCCGCCGAAGTGCCTGCTGCACCGCCAGGGCAACTTCGCCACGACGTTCTACCCCAAGAACGTCCAGGCGGACCTCGACAACCAGGTCGGCATCTACGTCTTCCCGCGGTTCGAGGGCGGCTACAACGGCTCGGCGATCCTCGGCGGCGGCGACCTCGCGGCCCTCTTCAACGGCACGGACCCCGACGCCAAGAAGGTCATGGCCTTCATCACCTCCGACAAGTTCGGCGGCCCCTGGGCCAAGGCCGGCGGTTGGCTCTCACCGCACAAGACGTTCGACGTCAGCAACTACCCGAACGACACGACGCGCAAGATCGCGGCCATCGCCAACAACGCCGCCGTGCTGCGCTTCGACGGCTCGGACCTCATGCCGAAGGCCGTCGGATCGGGAACCTTCTGGACCGAGATGGTCAAGTGGGAGAGCGGGCAGAGCTCCCAGCAGACGGCTGACAACATCGAAGCCTCCTGGCCGAAGTCATGACCGCCCACACCAGCACGGCACCCACGAGCCAGCGTCTGCGCAGCGGGACCGACCCGGACGCGCACCTCCGGACCAACCCGATGAGGGTCGCCCTGGGCCTCGTCGGCATGATCGCCGTGGTCTGGGGCCTGGCCAACCTCTTCCTCGCGTTCGGCTACTACCCCGAGTGGTTCGGCAACAAGTTCGTCATCGGCATCCTCGCGATCATCGGTGGCGTGGGCGGCGCGGCGCTGCTCTTCTACTTCCTCAACATGTTCGTCGAGGGTCTGCCGCGCCGGCTGTCCGAGGGCGTCATCCCCTACGCGTTCATCCTGCCGGGGCTCCTGCTCGTCGGGCTCATGCTCATCTACCCGACCTTCCAGACGATCAACTACTCGTTCGCCAACTCCGACAGCACGGCCTACGTCGGGCTGCAGAACTACAAGACGATCTTCAGCGACCCCGAGTTCTGGCAGTCGATCGTCAACAACGTGCTGTGGCTGCTCATCGTGCCCGCCACCGTCGTCGGGTTCGGCGTCGTCGTCGCCGTCCTGTCCGACAAGCTGTCAGCAGGAGGCGAGAAGGTCGCCAAGAGCATGATCTTCCTGCCGATGGCGATCTCCGCCGTCAGCGCCTCGGCCGTCTGGCTGTTGATCTACGCGTACAACAACCCCGGACAGCCTCAGACCGGCCTGCTCAACGCGATCTGGGTCGGTCTCGGTGGTGAGCCGCAGACGTGGCTCGCCATCGACACCGTCAAGCTCAACTCGATCCTGCTCATGGTGATCCTCATCTGGCTGCAGGCGGGCTTCGCCATGGTGCTGCTCAGCTCCGCCATCAAGGGCGTCCCCGAGGACACCGTCGAGGCGGCGCGCATCGACGGCGCCACCGAGCTGCAGATCTTCTGGCGGGTCGTCATCCCCCAGATCAAGGGGACGATCATCACGGTCTTCGTCACGGTCTTCATCACGGTGCTCAAGATCTTCGACATCGTCTACGTCACGACCAACGGCGCCTACGGCACCAACGTCATCGCGAACCTCTTCTTCAACAAGCTGTTCGCCGCGAGCGAGGCCGGGCAGGCGACCGCCATCGTCGTCGTGCTCCTCATCGCCGTCATCCCGCTCATCTGGTACCAGGTCAAGCACTTCCGCGACGAGGAGGCAGGGCGATGAGCCGCAAGCTGATGAAGGACGGGCGACCCAGGAGCCCCTTCTCGATGGTCACCATGACCATCCTCGCGCTGCTGTGGACCATCCCGACGCTGGGTCTGCTCGTCACCTCGTTCCGCACCCGTGACGACGCCGCGAGCTCCGGCTGGTGGACGGCGCTGCTCCACCCGTTCAGCAGCAGCTGGACGACGAGCAACTACTCCGGGGTCTGGACGGGGGCGGACCTCAGCTCCGGCTTCATCAACAGCATCGTCGTGGCCATCCCGGCCACGGTCATCCCGATCATGTTCGCCGCTTTCGCTGCCTACGCGTTCACGTTCATGGACTTCCCGTTCAAGGAGTTCTTCTTCCTGCTGATCATCGCCGTCATGGTGGTCCCCATCCAGGTGGCCTTCCAGCCGATGCTCAACATCCTCGGCCCCCGTGGTCTCGGCATCAGCGGTCAGTACATCTCGGCGTGGCTGTTGCACACCGGGTTCGGCATGCCACTGTGCATCTACACGCTGCGCAACTACATGAGCACCTTGCCGCGCAGTGTGGTCGAGTCGGCCAAGATCGACGGGTGCAGCCACTTCCAGACGTTCTGGAGGCTCGTCGCACCCATGTCGATCCCGGCCATCGCGGCCTTCGCCACGCTCCAGTTCCTCTGGGTGTGGAACGACCTGCTCATCGCCAAGCTCTTCCTCAAGAGCGAGAACACCACCGTCATCGTCAAGCTCCAGCAGCTCCTCGGCACGCAGGGTCAGGGGCAGGAGCTGCTCACGGCGGGCGCGTTCATCGCGATCGTCGTCCCGATGATCGTCTTCTTCACCCTGCAGCGGTTCATGGTCCGTGGCATGACCTCCGGCGCGGTCAAGGGCTGAGGCACCCGCCTCGGCGACCCCGCACCGACCTGCTCGCCAGTCCCCTCCCGGCCGTCACTAGGCTGGGAGGGGACTGTCGTATGCCGCGGGCTCGGCGGCATACGTCATCACCACGAGCCCACCAAGATCGCGAGGAGCACGTCGTGCCCGACTTCGTCTACGAGGACCTGCTGCCGATCGGCGCCGACGAGACGCCGTACCGGCTGCTGACGACCGAGGGCGTGCGCGCCGTCGAGGGACCGGGAGGACGCACCTTCCTCGAGGTCGACCCGGAGGCCCTGCGGCTGCTGACCGAGACGGCGATGCACGACATCGCCCACTACCTGCGGCCCGGCCACCTGCAGCAGCTGCGCAACATCCTCGAGGACGAGGAGGCCAGCAACAACGACAAGTTCGTCGCGCTCGACCTGCTCAAGAATGCCAACATCGCGGCCGGTGGCGTGCTGCCGATGTGCCAGGACACCGGCACGGCGATCGTCATGGGCAAGCGCGGCCAGCACGTGCTGACGGCGGGCACCGACGAGCGGGCGATCAGCGAGGGTGTGTTCGACGCGTACACCCGCCTCAACCTGCGCTACTCGCAGATGGCGCCGATCACGACGTGGGAGGAGAAGAATACCGGCTCCAACCTCCCGGCCCAGGTCGAGCTCTACGCCGACACCCTCCCGGGCCACGAGGCGCAGTACAAGTTCCTCTTCATGGCCAAGGGCGGCGGGTCTGCCAACAAGAGCTACCTCTACCAGGAGACCAAGGCCATCCTCAACGAGGAGGCGATGATGCGCTTCCTCGACGAGAAGCTGCGGTCGCTCGGCACGGCGGCGTGCCCGCCCTACCACCTCGCCATCGTCATCGGGGGCACGAGCGCCGAGTTCGCCCTGAAGACAGCCAAGTACGCCTCGGCGAAGTACCTCGACACGCTGCCGAAGTCGGGGTCGATCAGCGCCCACGGGTTCCGCGACACCGAGCTCGAGGAGAAGGTCCTCGAGCTGACCCGCCAGTTCGGCATCGGTGCGCAGTTCGGCGGCAAGTACTTCTGCCACGACGTGCGGGTCGTGCGCCTCCCCCGCCACGGCGCCTCGCTGCCGGTGGCGATCGCGGTGTCGTGCTCGGCCGACCGCCAGGTGCTCGGCAAGATCACCGCCGACGGGGTCTTCATCGAGCAGCTCGAGACCGACCCCGCGCGCTTCCTTCCCGACGCCGGGTCGGTCGACCTCGGCGAGCACGAGGACGACGCGGTCGGTGTCAGCTCGACGAGCCGCAACGTCGTCGTGAAGATCGACCTCAACCAGCCGATGGACGACATCCTCGCCGAGCTCTCGAAGCACCCGGTCAAGACGCGACTGTCGCTCACCGGACCGCTCGTCGTCGCCCGGGACATCGCGCACGCGAAGATCAAGGAACGCCTCGACGCCGGCGAGGAGATGCCGCAGTACCTCAAGGACCACCCCGTCTACTACGCCGGTCCGGCCAAGACGCCGGAGGGCATGCCCTCCGGTTCCTTCGGGCCGACCACGGCGGGCCGCATGGACTCCTACGTCGAACAGTTCCAGGCCGCCGGAGGCTCGAAGGTCATGCTGGCCAAGGGCAACCGCAGCAAGCAGGTCACCGACGCCTGCGGCACGCACGGGGGCTTCTACCTCGGGTCGATCGGCGGTCCGGCCGCCCGGCTGGCGCAGGACTGCATCAAGCACGTCGAGGTGCTCGAATACGAAGAGCTCGGCATGGAAGCAGTCTGGAAGATCGACGTCGAGGACTTTCCGGCCTTCATCGTCGTCGACGACAAGGGCAACGACTTCTTCGCCGAGGTGAGCAAGCCGGTGGCCTTCACCATCTCCAGGCGACCCGGACTCCAGTGACAGACGAGAGAGGACACAGAATGAGCGACGTCGCTTCAGCCGGCAAGGGTTTCGATGACCTGCTCGCCGCGAACCGTGCCTACGCGGACACCTTCGACCTGGCCGGATTCGACGGCATCGCCCGTGCCGGCGTGGCGATCGTGACCTGCATGGACTCCCGCATCGACCCCCTGAACCTCGTCGGCCTCAAGGCAGGGGACGCCAAGATCTTCCGCAACCCGGGCGGTCGGGTCGCCTCCGAAGCCCTCGAGGCGCTGGTGCTCGCCACGCACCTGCTCAACGTGGACCGCATCCTCATCGTGCCGCACACCAGGTGCGCCATGGCCTTGAACACCGAGGCGGAGCTGCGCGAGCGGGTCGGAGCCAGCGCCGGCAAGGACGCGTCCTGGATGAGCTTCCACGCGATCTCCGACCAGGAGCGCGCCCTGCGTGCGGACCTCGCCACGGTCCGCAGCCATCCCCTCATCGCCGAGGGGACGCTCGTGGGCGGCTTCATCTACGACGTCGACTCGGGTCTGCTCCGGCTCGTCGACTGACCGCGCCGGACGCACGTCGGCACGTGGGCACGTGGGCACGTGGGCACTCGACGCGATCCCTGTGTCGAGTGCCCACGTCCCGTCACCTTCAGGCGGCGTCGCGGGTGCTCCAGACGTGGTGGGCCACTGCGGCTGCGAGCAGCAGGCCGATCATCAGCACCGTGATGCCGATCGCCGGCACGACCGCCGCGACGAGGAGCACCGCCACACCGACCGCCACACCGACCCGGGTCTCCGACGTCGGCGCCCCGGCCAGGGCGTGCATCGCCGTGAGGCCCCAGAGGTACACCGCGACCGCCCCCGCCAGCGCGAGCCCGACCATGCGCACCGAGGCGTGCCCCTCGCCCTGGACGCGGTCGACGGCCGCCGCGAGGGCCGCCCCGGTGGCGGCCACCGAGGCGAAGACCAGGTAGTGGCCGTAGCCGGCGAGGAAGGTGCTCCGGATGCTGCGCCCGAAGAGTCCGGCGTGATCCCGCTTGAAGTAGAGCCACCACATCGAGAAGACGACGAAGAGTCCCCCCACCACCAGTGGCAGCAGGCCTGGGTCGGCGCCCTGTCCGAGCGCTGCCTGGACGGCCTGCACCGAGGCGAGGATGACTTCGCCGAGCACGATGAGCGTCAGCAGGGCGTAGCGCTCGGCGATGTGGTGCGGGTGGAAGGGCGTGATGCCCCGCCGCTCGGCCAGGATCGGCACGAGCAGCTCGAGGACGACCAGCGCGAAGAAGGACCCGAGCAGCACCGCGTGGCCCTGGAGCAGCAACCGGGCGATCCACAGCACCTGCACGACGGAGATGCCGACGGCATACGCCAGCGCGGTCGCGCGGCCTTGGGGGTGGCTCGCCGCGGCCCGGAGCCACATGGCGACCATCGCGAAGCGCATGACGGCGTAGCCGCCGACGACGAGTCCCGACTGTTCCGTGGCGAAGAGATCCGGGATGCCGGCGGCGAGCATCAGCGAACCGGTCATGATGGCGAACGTCAGCAACCGATAGGGGACGTCGTCGCAGTCGTAGGACGAGGCGAACCACGTGTAGTTCATCCACGCCCACCAGATGGCGAAGAAGACCATGACGAAGCTGAGGAGGTCCTCGAGACGGCCCTCCGTGAGGCCGTGGTGCCACTGGGCCGCAGCGCCCGCGATGGCCACGACGAAGACCAGGTCGAAGAACAGCTCGAGCGGGGTCGCCACACGGTGCGTCTCGTGCGGGTCCCGGGGCTGCATCCGCCGGTGCAGGGGCACGACGTTGGCGTGGCTCACGTGCTCGATTCTGCCAGCGGCAGGGCGTGAGGTCGCCGTGCCGGCCTCAGAGGGAGAGCTCGGCCCTGACCACGCCGACGAGCCGCTCGGCGACCGCAGCGGCCTGGTCGCCGTCGGCGGCCTCGACCATGACGCGGACGACCGGCTCGGTGCCGGACTTGCGCAGCAGGACGCGCCCGGTGTCGCCGAGCTCGCCCTCGGCCGCGCGCACGGCATCGGCCACGGCGGCGTTGGCCTCCAGCGCTGACTTGTCGACGTCCTTGACGTTGACGAGCACCTGCGGGAAGTGGGTCATGATTCCGGCGAGGTCGGCTAGCGTGCGGCCGGTGGCGGCGACCCGCGAGGCCAGCATGAGGCCGGTGAGCGTGCCGTCGCCGGTCGTCCCGTGGTCGAGCATGACGACGTGACCGGACTGCTCGCCGCCGAGGGAGTAGCCGCCCCCCTTCATCCCCTCGAGGACGTAGCGGTCACCGACGGCGGTCTGCAGCACCTTGATGCCGGCGCCGCCGAGCGCCTGGATCATGCCGAGGTTGGACATCACGGTGGCGACGAGCGTGTCACCGCGCAGCACTCCCTGCTCCTTCATGGCCAGGGCGAGGATCGCCATGATCTGGTCGCCGTCGACCTCGCAGCCGGTGGCGTCCACCGCGAGGCAGCGGTCGGCATCGCCGTCGAGGGCGATGCCGAAGTCGGCGCCGGTCGCGACGACGGTCTCCTTGAGTCGCCCCGTGTGGGTGGAGCCGTAGCCGTCGTTGATGTTGAGGCCGTCGGGCTCGCCGCCGATGACGGTGACCCGGGCACCCGCCTCGCGGAAGGCGCGCGGGGCGACCTCCGAGGCAGCTCCGTGCGCAGCGTCGACGACGACGTGCAGCCCCTCGAGCCGGTGCGGCAGGGAGGCCAACAGGTGGGCGACATAGCGATCAGCGCCGTCGGCGAGCGGCGTGATGCGGCCGACGTCACCCCCGGTGGGGCGCTGCCACTCGTCGCGCAACCGGTCCTCGATGCGGTCCTCGAGGTCGTCGGCGAGCTTGTGGCCGCCCCGTGCGAAGAACTTGATGCCGTTGTCAGGCATGGGGTTGTGCGAGGCCGAGAGCATGGCACCGAGGTCGGCGTCCTGTTCCCCCACGAGGTAGGCGATGGCGGGGGTCGGCAGCACGCCGGCGTCACGCACGTCGATGCCGGCCGAGGCGAGGCCCGCCATGGTCGCTGCCGCGAGGAACTCCCCCGACGCCCGCGGGTCCCGCCCGACGACCGCAACGGGTCGGTGGCCGTTGAAGGCCCCCACCTCCGCCAGCACGTGCGCCGCGGCGACGGAGAGATCGAGCGCGAGCTCGGCGGTGATGTCCTTGTTCGCCACACCACGGACGCCGTCCGTGCCGAAGAGTCGAGCCACGCGTGTTCTGCCTTCCCGAGGGGTTGCGGCCGGGGGGCGGTCGCAGATGTGCTCGCACGACAATACCGCCCGACGAGGCGTGCCGAGCCCGTGTGGGGTGCCGGCTGGCGCTCCGTCGTGGGGCCGCGACCACGGCCGACACCTGATCACGAGCCGGGCGGGCGAAGCCGTGCGAGCCAGACTCCGTCCCGGTGCATGACGACGTCGGTGAGCCGTGCGAGGACCGTCGAGACGGGACCGGACCGTTCATCGGCCAGGATCCAGCGCACCCCGCGACCGTGATACGCCGCGTCGAGCCTCGCCCGGGTCGGGTCGGTCACGAGCGTCAGCTCCTCGGCGAGGCGTTCCGGGTCCCAGAAGGGCTGCTGAAATGGAGGAAGGTCGGCTGATGGGGGTGACCGGACCATCCGCGGCGCGTAGCCGTAGCCAGACACGTCGGTGCGCAGGCCCGACAGGGCGGCGACCGAGAAGTCGCGGTTGTCATGATGGTCGTACGGGCCCGGCCAAGGCCCGTTCCAGACCCGGTTGGTCGCGATGACGTCGTGAGGATCTGCGTGCTCCCGAAGGTACTGCCCGGCGGCAAAGAGTGCCGGGCTGATGACCGGCTCTCCGGAGCCGGGCACCGGCTCGGCCGACACCGGCGGCCCCGGGACGACGCCGATCCGGAGATCGGGCGTCAGGGCCCACAGTCCGCAGCCGAAGACGCCGAGGGCGAGCAGGCCGCCCCAGGCACCAGCCGGTCTTCTGCCTCGGCGGCGGGCGACCGCTGCCCAGCCGAGGGTGACGATGAGCAGGATCATCCCGACGAGCAGCAGGGTGCCTGACGCCCACCCCCAGAGCAGGTACCCCTTGTCCGACGCTCCGGGGGTGGCCTGAGCCGGAGGCGCCGGGGCTGCCGTGGAGGCGGCATGGGTCACCCGCCACACGGCGACGAGGGCCAGCGCCCCGATCACGACGACACCCGGGACGAACAGGGCACGTCCCGGCCGGAACGGTCCCGCCCAGCCGGACAGGCCCGGCGGCCTCGGCAGGCCGTGCAGACCGTCACCGGCGACGACGTGCTGGACGAACAGTCCCGCCCCGGCACCCGAGAGCACCAGTCCGATCGGGAGAGCCGCCACCGCGAAGTAGACCTGACTACCGGCCGGATGGGTCAGGACCAGCGCAGGGAGCAGTCCCCCGACCACCGTCCCGAGGCCGATCCACCCCGCAGGTTCGAGCGGCCGACGACGCAGCAGGACGAGCAGGCCCGCGCACGGCAGCAGCATGGGGACCCACCGGCGCACCAGCGCCACGAGGGACGCGGCCGCGACGGCGACGGGACTCACGCCCGTGGTGCCGTAGACCTGCTCGGCAGCGCTGGCCGGCCACGCCCCGAGGTCGACACGAAGGCCGTAGGAACCCGGATAGAGGAAGAGCACCGCCAGGGCGATCACGACGAGGAGGCCGGCGACAGCACCGCCGTGGATCGCGGCCGTCCGCCGCCACCCACCGCGGCCCCGGGCGGCCACCACCCACACGAGTCCCGCGAGGGCCACCCCGCAGGCGATGACGGGCACCTGTGCCGACTTCGCCCCGGCCGCGCCGATCGCGAAGAGGGGCAGGAGCCAGACGGGCACCGGACGGTCGAAGGGGCCTCGGCGCAGGACGGCGACGAGGCAGCCGGTGAGGGCCAGGCCGAGCACCCAGCCCAGGGTGGCCGTCGGGCTCAGCTGCCAGTACGTGCCGACGACGGCCAGCGGTCCCTGGAGCCACGGGTCGGGGGCCAACGGCCGGACGAGCGTGACCGCGACCGTGGCTCCCACGGCCCCGGTCCAGTGGCCGGTCACCTGCGACCCCACGGCTGCCGCCAGCAGCGTCACCATGACGACGAGCGTGGCAGGGAGCAACCTGGTCACGACATCGAGGTCGTGCAGTCCGGAGCCGCCGAGCTGGGCGGCGAGAGCATGGAAGAACCAGTGGTAGCCCAAGGGCTCGCCGTCCACCATGGGGTAGCCGGGCACGAGGTTGCGTCGCGCCTCGCCGGTGAGGGCGGTCTGGTAGAGCAGGTCCTGGTCGTAGTGCCGGAACCGGGCCGTCGGCACCGGCGCGGTGCCGGCGAGGCCGCCGACCCACATCCACCGCACCGTCAGGAGCGCCGTCACGGTGAGAGCCGCCCAGGCCCCCACGGGCCAGCGAACCTTCGCGGCGGACGATCCGACCAGACGCCATCGCGTCGCCGGCAGCGCGACGAGCAGCAGAGCGAGGGCGGGTCCGACGACCAGACTGGGCAGGTCGACTCCGAGCAGGTGCGCGACGAGCCAGGTCAGCAGGGCGACCAGGATTCCGACCGGGCCGGCCCAACCCACGTCGGTGGGGCTCGCGGACGAGGCGTGCAGACAGCGCGTGAGCGCCCATCCCGGCAGGAGCACCCCCAGTCCGACGACGGCGAGCCACCAGCCGACGACCGCAGGTTCGGAGCCGGTGGTCGTCCACGCGAGACCCAGGCCGGCGCCGCTCAGGACGAGCAGGCCGACGACGGAGACGAGGCCGCCCGTGGCCCGGCGGTCCGGAGTGCCCACGGACGCCTGCATGCTCCCAAGGGTGCCACGCAGGGGCGCGCCCCGATGCAGCGAGCCAACATCCGTGGGCCGTGAGCGTTCCTCCACCCGACGCAGACGCCCGCAGTGGACGACGAAGGCCCCCGAGCAGTGCTCGGGGGCCTTCGACTGTCCTGCTGGGGCAGCCAGGTCAGCGCTTGCTGTACTGGGGCGCCTTGCGGGCCTTCTTGAGACCGGCCTTCTTGCGCTCCGGGACGCGGGGGTCACGGGTGAGGAAGCCGGCCTTCTTGAGGGCGGGACGGTTGAGCTCCTCGTCGATGCCGTTGAGGGAGCGGGCGACGCCGAGGCGCACTGCGCCGGCCTGGCCGGAGGGGCCACCGCCGTGCACGCGCACGAGCACGTCGTAGGAGCCGTCGAGCTCGAGGAGCGTCAGGGGCTCCTTGACGATCTGCTGGTGCACCTTGTTGGGGAAGTAGGCGTCGAGCGTGCGGCCGTTGATCTTCCACTCGCCGGTGCCCGGGACGATGCGCACGCGGGCGATGGCCTGCTTGCGTCGGCCGGTGGCGGCACCGGGGGTCGAGACCTCACGGGCGCGCTTCGGCTCGCCGACCACGGAGCCGTCGGACTCCGAGGTGTACTCGGTCAGCTCGGGCTCGTCGGTGTCGAGGACTTCCTCGTTCACGATGTCAGTCACGTGTCTTGTCGCTTTCTACGCAGCAGCCGGGGGCTTACTGCGAAACCTGGGTGATCTCGAAGGGGACGGGCTGCTGGGCCGCGTGCGGGTGCTCGGCGCCGCGGTAGACCTTGAGCTTGGAGAGCTGCTGGCGGGCCAGCGAGTTCTTAGGGAGCATGCCGCGGATGGCCTTCTCGACGGCCTTCTCGGGGCTCTGGGCGAGCAGCTCGGTGTAGGAGGTCGAACGCAGACCGCCCGGGAAGCCCGAGTGGCGGTACGCCTTCTTCTGCTCGAGCTTGGCGCCCGTGAGGGCGACCTTCTCGGCGTTGATGATGATGACGAAGTCACCGGTGTCGACGTGCGGCGCGAACTGCGGCTTGTGCTTGCCCCGGAGCAGGACAGCGGCCTGGCTCGCGAGACGGCCGAGCACGACGTCGGTCGCGTCGATGACGTGCCACGTGCGAGTGACCTCGCCGGGCTTCGGGGTGTACGTGCGCAATGGAGTCTGCCTTCGCTTTAAGAAATGGTGGAGCAGTGAATGCCGCTGGGCTCGGTCCGCGTCGCCCGCTCCCGTGGGGTGTGGCGGGTTCGCCTGACGGCCCGGTGCACAACCTCACCCATGTTACGGGCTCTGGGTCACGCCCTCAAATCCCGCGCACCAGGCACGGAAACCCGGCCTGACCTGCACTGATGCCGGCAAGTCCCACCTGTGCACACATCTTGTGCAGCGAGACTGTGCAAAGGTATTGTGCACACTATGGCTGCAGATGACTCCTCGAAGGCTCCCGGTGACGACAGCGTCTGGCTCACTCCGGCGAGCCTGCGCGTGCTGGCCCACCCGCTCCGCTCCCGCCTGCTCGGTGCCCTGCGGCGGCACGGCCCCTCGACGGCCACCGATCTCGCGAGCCTGCTCGGCACGAACTCGGGCGCGACGAGCTACCACCTGCGCAAGCTCGAGTCGGTCGGGCTCGTCCAGGACACCGAGGAGGGCGAGGGCAAACGGCGCTTGTGGCGAGCCAGCTCGGAGTACCACTCGTGGCACCCGAGCGACTTCGAGGGCGACGAGGACTCCGAGACCGCCCTCAACTGGCTGACCCGTGACTATGCCCGTCACTTCAGCGAGCAGTACGACCGCTGGCTCGACGTCTCGACGACGTGGCCCACTGCCTGGCAGGACGCGTGCGGATCGAGCGACGCCTCCGTCCTCGTGACCACGGAGTCCCTCGAGGTCATGCGCGAGGAGATGTGGGAGCTCATCGAGCGCTATCGCCGGGTCGGACAGGGCAACCCGCAGGCCCGACGGATCGCGGTGTACGCCTTCGCGTACCCCCTCGACCTCGACCGGCCGCCGGCGGACCCTGCACGCGAGTCGTCCCGATGAGCGCGACGAGCACGTATGCCGTCCTGTCCCCCGACGCTGCGCGCCGCGTCTTCCTCGCCCTGACCTTCACCCGCTGGTTCCCGGTGGGCCTGGTCGTCGGCCTGCTCACGCTCTGGCAGCTGGAGCGGGGCCTCACCGTCGCGCAGGCGATGACGGTCACGTCGGCCGCCGGGCTGACGATCTTCGCCCTGGAGCTGCCGACGAGCGGCTTCGCCGACGTCTTCGGGCGCCGCCCCGTCTTCGTCGTCTCCGCCGTCGTCAACGTCGTCGCGAGCGGGACCCTGCTCGTCGCGCACTCGTTCTGGGCGTTCCTGCTCGCCGCCGTGCTCACCGGGATCTTCCGGGCCCTCGACTCCGGCCCGCTCGAGGCATGGTTCGTCGACACGGTGCACGCGAGCAGGCCCGGAGCCGACGTGGACGGCGCGCTCTCCGCGCAGGGCACGGTGGTCGGTGTCGGCATCGCGGCCGGTGCGCTGGTCTCGGGTGGCCTCGTGTGGTGGCACCCGTTCGCCGGCGCGTCGGCGCTCGTCCTGCCGGTCGCCGTCTTCGTGACCCTCAACGTCCTCCACCTGCTCGCCGTCCTCGTGCTGCTGCGGGAGCCGCGCTCGGCCGAGCACCTCGACACGTCGGCGGCACGACGGGCCCTGGCCTCGGCCAAGCAGTCCCCGAGCGTCGTCCGTGAGGGCCTCGGCCTGCTGCGCGACAACGCGGTGCTGCGCGGCATCGTCACCGTCGAGCTCTTCTGGTCGGTCGCGATGATCGTCTTCGAGACCTTCCAGCCAATCCGGCTCGCGGAGCTCGTCGGCGGCGAGGAGCGCGCCGGGGCCATCATGGGCCCGGTGGCCGCGGCCGGCTGGGCGGTCTTCGCCGTCGGCGCGGCACTGGGCGGGTGGTCGAGCCGGCGCATCGGCGTGGCCCGGACCGCCATCGTCGCGCGCATCCTCAACGGGCTCGGGGCCGTCGTCATGGGGCTCGTGGCGGGCCCGGCCGCCCTCATCGCCGCCTACGGCGTGACGTACCTCGTGCACGGTTCCGCGGGCCCCATGCACTCGGCCCTGCTCCACCGCGAGGCGCAGGCGCGCAACCGTGCCACCGTCCTGTCGATGAACTCGATGGTCGCCTCGGTCGCATTCGGTCTCGCCGCTCCCCTGCTCGGCCTCCTCGCCGAGCGCACCTCCACGCAGGTAGCCATGGTGGGTGCAGGCGCTTTCAGCATCGCCGGCGCGTGGTTCTACCGCCACGCGCTCCGCGCCGAGAGGCGCGGGAAGTGCGGCCTGCCGAGCGCCGCGCCGACCGAGTCGGCGGGCGCTCGACCGCGAGCCGGCGACGACCCCGTCGTGGTCGAGTGAGCGAGCTCGTGGGCGACCGCTAGGACGCCGGGATCGTGATCTCGTCGAGGGCGGCGAGGTCGGAGACGGTCGGCTGCCACGACCCGGCCCGCACGTTGTCGTGCACCTGCTCGGGACGGGTCGCCCCGGCGATGACCGAGGCCACCGCAGGCTGGGCAGCGAGGCCGCCGATGGCCACGTCGATGAGCCGCAGACCGCGCTCCGCGGCATACCCCTCGAGACGCTCGATCGTGTCCCAGTCCGCCGAGTCGAGGCGCTCACCCATCGATGCGAGGCGGGTCCCTTGCGGCGCCGCCTCGCCGCGCCGGTACTTACCGGTCAGCAGGCCCGATGCGAGGGGGAAGAACGGCAGCAGCCCGACCCCGACGTGCTCGCAGGCCGGCACCAGCTCCTCCTCGACGTCGCGCTCGAGCAGGGAGTACTCGTTCTGCGCCGAGACGAAGCGTTCGGTGCCGGCCGAACGAGCGGTCCAGTCGGCGTCTACGACCTGCCACCCGGTGAGGTTGCTGCTGCCGATGTAGCGCACCTTCCCCTCACGCACGAGCTCGTCGAGGGCGGCGAGGGTCTCGCCGATCGGCGTGTGCGGGTCGGGACGGTGCAGCTGGTAGAGGTCGATCCAGTCCGTGCCGAGACGTCGGAGGCTGGCCTCCACCGCGGTTCGCACGTAGCGCCGTGAGCCCCGCACCCCCCAGTCGGGTCCGTTGGCACCCTGCATGTCCATGCCGAACTTCGTTGCCACCACGACGTTCTCCCGCTGCTTGCCCAGTGCCGCACCGAGCAGCTCTTCGCTCGCACCGAGGCCGTAGATGTCGGCGGTGTCGAAGAGCGTCACGCCTGCGTCGATCGCGGCGTTCACGACGGCGGTGGTGCCCTCCTGGTCGAGGCGTCGTCCGAAGTTGTTGCAGCCCAGGCCAACCGTCGAGACGGTCAGTCCGCTGTCGCCGAGCTGGCGGTAGGTCATGTCGTTGGTCTCACGTGTCGTCACCGGACCAACGTATGCCGCGGGGCGGGCTCGCAACAGGTGGGGGCTCCGCGCGCAGGACAGAGGTCGGCAGCCTCGCCCACAGGCCTGTGGCGCACGGCAGGAGCCCTCGGCGTCCCGGAGACCGGGACACCGAGGACTCGTGGACAGCCCGCTGCCGGACGTCAGTTCGGCTGGACGAACACCGCGACCGTGCGGGCGGGCACCGAGAAGGAGCCGCTGCCCGAGTCGTAGGCCGCCTGCCGGACGACGCTGTCAGCGCCGTTCGCCTGGACCGGGCTCAGCCGGACCGGGCCGGTGAGGCCGGGCACCTTCTGGCTCACGGCGTCGGGCGTCGCGTTGAAGACGACGACCGCGCCGCGCAGTGCCGGGTCGACGTCCGCACCCTTCGTGTCGTCGATCCGCATGACGATGACGCCCTGCTTCGCGTCGGCTGTGCCGGAGACCGGGAAGCTCACCTTGGCGTTGATGGCGGCGGCGTTGCCGAGCCGGAACAGCTTGGTGCTGAAGCGAAGTCGCAGCAGGTCCTGCGCCATCGCGTCGGCGCTGCGCACGTCGGCCGCCGTCGGTTTGAGCGCCGGGTTGGCGAGCAGCGGCTTCATGAAGGGCCACTTCGCGGAGTTCTGCTCCTGCGGGGGCAGGCCGTGACCGAAGCCGTTGTCGGCGCCCGTCCAGTCGAGGCGGTTGAACCAGTCACCGCTGTCGTAGGAGTCGCGGTTGAGCGACTTGCTGCGCAGCAGGTCGGCTCCGGCGTGCCAGAACGACGGCGTCTGCGCGAGGGCGGTCGTCGCGAGCGACAGGGTGTTCATCCGCACCCGGTCCTGCATCGAGGTGGCCACGGGCAGCTTGTACGTCAGCGAGTCGAAGAGTGTCTCGTTGTCGTGGGCGTCGACGTAGCTGACGACCTCGTCAGGCTGGTCGGCGTAGCCGGCCGGGGCTCCGTTGTAGTCGACCTGCGTGCCGTTGACGACGGCTCCCGTCTTCTGGCTGCGGAACGTGAACGTCTTGAGGTTGCCGGCCAGCCCGAGCTGGACGAGGTCGGTGTCGCTCCCGAGCCGGGTGGCCGCGTCGGCGTTGATCTGCGCCCCGTTGGGGTCGGTGGCCTCGCCGGAACCGAAGCCCTGACGACGCGGGTCCTCGTCGAACGGGCCGCCGCCGCGCACTCCGTCGCGCAGACGGTCGGAGAAGGTGCCGATACCCGTCCCGCCGAGCTGTCCCTGCGTCGCCTGGACGAAGAGCTTGTTGTTCGCCACCTCGCCGAAGTTCCAGCCCTCGCCGTAGAGGTAGATGGACTTGCCGTCCACGCCGTCCTTCTCGAGCGTCAGGGCATCGAGCGCCGAGCGCACCGCGAGCATGTTGGCCCGGCTGTGGTGTCCCATGAGGTCGAAGCGGAAGCCGTCGACGTGGTAGTTCCGGGCCCACGACACGACCGAGTCCACCATGAGCTTCTCTCCCATCGCGTGCTCCGTCGCGACGTTCTGGCAGCACGTCGAGGTCTCGACGGCACCGGTCGCATTGAGCCGCTGGTAGTAGCCGGGCACGATCTTGTCGAGCACGGACTTGTCGCCCTGGCCCGACTGGGCCGTGTGGTTGAAGACCTGGTCGAGCACGACGCGCAGCCCATCCTGGTGCAGCGCGCCGACCATGGTGCGGAACTCGGCCACGCGCGATCCGCCGTCGGCCGCCTTGGCACTGGAGGCGTACGACCCGTCCGGCACGCTGTAGTGGTAGGGGTCATAGCCCCAGTTGAAGGCGTCCTTGGATGCGACGGCGCCGACGCACTTCTGCTGCTCCTCGCTGTCCGGAGCGTACGAGGCGAGGTCGCACTTCGGCGTCTCCTGCTTCGCCGGGTCCTCCTCGATGGAGGCGATGTCGAAGCTCGGCAGCAGGTGGACGGTGTTGAGTCCGGCCTTGGCCAGCGCCTTGAGGTGCGCCCGGCCGTCGCCGTCTGCCGCGAAGGCGAGGTAGCTCCCGCGCTCGGTAGCAGGGACCTTGGCGTCGGACATCGAGTAGTCGCGGATGTGCAGCTCGTAGATCGTCGAGTCGACGTCCTGCGCCAGCTTCGGCGACGGCG
This sequence comes from Terrabacter sp. 01T434, assembly GCF_056398545.1. NCBI lineage: Bacteria > Bacillati > Actinomycetota > Actinomycetes > Micrococcales > Intrasporangiaceae > Terrabacter > Terrabacter sp. 01T434. Next base: position 365,381 of record NZ_JBFTPP010000001.1, on the reverse strand, counting down.
TGCTGCGCCACGTCGACGGCATGAACGCCGGGTCGCGCAGGTCGACCGCGACGGACCGTGTCGAGTTCAGCGTCAGCGCGACCGAGCTCGGGTCGGTGACGACGTTGGTCTCGACCTTCCCGGTCGTGGGCGCCCACACCTTCACCTCGTAGAGGTAGCGGGCGTTGCGGGCCGAGGCGCCGAGGGCTGTGGTCCAGGACCCAGACCCGTCCCGGGTCATGGCGGTCCGGTGGGCGGTGGAGACCGGCTGGTCGGCGCTGCCCGCGGGCCAGGTCAGCAGGGTGACCTGCAAGGCGGTGGGTGCCCACAGCGAGAAGCCGACCCGGCCCGAGCCCGAGAAGCTGACGCCGTAGGAGCGCGTCCGGGCGGACGCGGCATACAACGCGTCGAGCGCGATGGCCGTCTGGGCGCCCGTGGCGTCGAGGAGCGACCCGTTCGAGTCGTACATCGCCACGGCGACCTGACCCTTGAGGATCTCCGGCAGCTTGCGGGCCGTCGCCTTGTCGAGACGCAGGGCCACGGCCCCGGCGAGCTCGGGGTGGGCGGCGAGCAACGAGGCAGGCAGGCCGGCAGGGTCACGGGTCAGGGTCGCGACCGAACCGCCCGTCACCGCCTCGGCGTCGACGCCGAGGCCACCGTCGGCCGACCAGTGCAGGCGCCAGTTCAGCGTCGCCGGGTCGGTGCCGGCAGGCAGGGCCGAGGCGGGCCAGGCGACGAGGTCGGGACCGACGACGTACGCCTTGGACTTCGTCAGGTCCGGGGCGGCCCCGGGCCGGGACGTCTTGACCGAGATCGCGTGCGTCGACAGGACGTACGTGATGGTCGTCAGGACGCCGTCGGAGGGCACCGAGAAGGCGATGTTGGCGCCGCCCGGCGCACCACCGGCGCCGTAGTTCTCGTCCCAGCCCAGACCGTGGGCGACCTTGAACTCGTAGTTGCCGGCCGGGATCTGGTCGGTGGTGAAGGTGTAGGTGCCGTCACCGTCGGGGTCCTGCAGCCACGAACGCATGCAGTCCGGTGCCCAGTCACCGGGGCAGCCGAGCTTGCTCTGGAAGCTGCCGGCCGCCGTGATGATCGGGTTCTGGGCGTCGCTCGTGACCCAGTGCGTGCGGTGGTCGTAGTAGAAGTTGACGGGCTTGCCGCCGGGCGCGGTGTAGGCGATGTTGCCCGCGCCCTTGACGCCGCCCACGCCGTAGTTCTCGTCCCACGACTTGTTGATGGCGGCCTTGTACTCGTAGTCGCCGGCGGGGATCGAGTCGGACCGGCCCTTCCAGATGTCGTCCTTGGGGTCGAGGGCCAGCTGCGCCTGAGCGCAGTCCGGCTGCCAGTCGCCGGGGCATCCCATCTCGGAGTTGTGGCTGCCCGGGACGCTGACGTTGTCGGGCTGGGTGACCGGGCCGACGCCGCCACTCCCGCTGCTCCCGGCGGTCGTCGGCTCGCCGACGATGCCGTAGGTGGACGTCGCCGACACGTGTCCGGCGAGGTCCTTCGCGACCATTCGGTACTCGACCAACGTTCCCTTGGCGAGTCCGGACACGTCGTGGAAGACGCGGTACGGGGCGTTGTCGTCGGTGCCGATCGGCGTCCAGGCGGACGTGCCGACCGGGCGCTGGAGGAAGGTCACCTCGGCGAACGTGTTGCCGGGCAGGGCCGCGCCGATCTCCGCACGGCCACCCACGACGCCACCCGCGCTCGGCGACGTCGGGTAGATCGCCGGGGCCGACTTCGGCTGTGCCATGGTCCCGTTCGCGCGGTAGACCGCCACCGACAGCGGCGGGACGGTCACGGTCACGCGGCCGTCACGTGCCGCCCGGAGGTCGGCCGTGCCCCCGAGGAGGGGCACGAACTTCGAGCCCGCCGAGTAGGTGGAGAAGGTCGCGGTCTTGGCGGTCGTCGCGTTGTTGGCGACGACGACGTACTCGCGCCTGGCTGCCTTGTCGATACGGCTGACCGCGTAGATGCCGGCCGCGTCCGAGGCGTACCGGTGCACCTGGGCGCCGTCGGCGAGCGCCGGGTTCGCCGCCCGCAGCGCGGAGAGCGCCTTGATCTCGCGGTAGAGCGGGGCGGACGTGTCGTAGTGAGCGGCCGTCCCGGCCGGCTTGCTGCTGCCGACGACGACGTCGTCCTGGTAGATCGGCGTCTTCGTGGCGAACATGTCCTGGCGGGCACGCTTGTCGCCGAAGTCGCTCGTCGGCCCGGTGAAGCCCTGCTCGTCGCCGTAGTAGACGACCGGTTGGCCGCGGGTCAGGAACATCAGCGACGTCGCGAGCCGGTCCCGGGCGAGCAGGTCGTCACCCGTGGCGCCCCCGGCGAGGAGCATCGCACCGACTCGACCCATGTCGTGGTTGCCGAGGAACGTCGGCAGCTCGTAGGCGTTCGAGTCGGTGTCGGTGTAGTAGTCGTCCCCCGCGAAGAGGTCGCGGATGCCGGTGGTCGCCTTGCCCTGCGCGAAGCCGAGCGCCGCACCCTGGAAGCCGAAGTCGAGCGTCGCAGGCAGCTTGCCCTTCGTCGTGAACTGGCTCGTGTAGGCCGGGTTGCCGTCGTAGACCTCGCCGAACATGAAGAAGTTGTTCTTGCCGGTCGCCTTCGCGTGGTCGAGGATCGCGGGCGAGAAGGACTGCCAGAACGGCATGTCGACGTGCTTGACGGTGTCGATGCGGAAGCCGTCGACCCCGAAGTCGACCCACGACTTGTAGATGTCCTCCATGCCCGAGACGACCTTGGGGTTCTCCGTGAAGAGGTCGTCGAGGCCGGAGAAGTCGCCGTACGTGGCGGACTCGCCGGCATACGTCGAGTCACCGCGGTTGTGGTAGAGAGTCGTGTCGTTGAGCCAGGCGGGGACCTTGACGTCCTTGTCGGCGTCGGCGACCTTCGGCACGTAGGGGAACGACGTGGCCGGGGACATCGCCGGGAAGCAGTCGGGCGCCGTGGCGCCGCCCGTGCAGGCCGGCTTGCCGGCAACCGCGGCGTCGTCGAACGCGTTGCCCTGGGCGTCCTTGTACGGCTTGGTGGCCTTGTTGACGTAGGTGTACGAGCCGCCGTCGTAGGAGATGACGTCGGCCGTGTGGTTGGTGATGATGTCGAAGTAGACCTTCATCCCCTTGGCATGGGCGGCGGAGATGAGCGTCTTCATGTCGGCGTTCGTGCCGAGGTGGGGGTCGACCTGCGTGAAGTCGGTGATCCAGTAGCCGTGGTAGCCGGCGCTCGCATCGGAACCACTCCCCTGGACGGCGCGGTTCTTGAACGACGGGGTGAGCCAGATGGCGGTCGTGCCGAGACCCTTGATGTAGTCGAGCTTGCTCGCCAGGCCCTTGAGGTCACCACCGTGATAGAAGCCCTCGTTGGTCGGGTCGAAGCCCGTCGCGAGAGGGCCGCCCGTCAGACCGCCCTGGTCGTTGGCGGTGTCGCCGTTGGCGAAGCGGTCGGCCATGACGAAGTAGAAGCGTTCCTTCGTCGCGAGATTGCGCAGCGACGGGGTCGCGAGCTTCGAGTCGGCCTTCGTCGCAGCGCCGGGGAGGTCCGTGGGTGCTACGCCGACGGCGTGCGTCGTGTCGTCGTAGGTGAAGCGCAGCGTGGCCGGAGCCGTGAGCACGAGCGGCACGTTGCCGCTGCCCTGGCCGTAGCTCTCACCCCACGAGTGGTTGATCGCGACCTTGAGCTCGTAGCTGCCCGCGGGCACCCGGAACTCGGCGGCATACGAGCTCGTGCCGGGCACGAGCGCGAGGTCGGTCTTGGTGCAGTCGGGCTGCCAGTCGCTGCTGCAGCCGAGCTCGTCCTGCAGGCTGCCGACGAGGGTGGCCGTGCGCGGGGCGTCGGCTCGGGCTGTCGGCGCCCCCGCCAGCGGGACTGCGAGTCCGGCCAGAACGAGGGCCGAGATGCTGGCGACGGACAGGGCCGGGCGACGGCGCATGCGCACTCCTTTGTGGGCGGGGTCGCTCACACGCCCGTGTCTGGACGCTCGACCACCGGGGAGAACCTAGCGCCCATATCGGACATCGCGCCAGACTTGGACTGCAAAATCTTGCATCCGTCTTCAAGAAGTTGCGATTCCTCGCACCCCGCCTCAGGCTGCGGGCGGCGGGGCCAGCGCGCGCACCGCAGAGCCGAAGTCCTCGACGCGCCTGACGACCACGGGCCCCTCGGGCGCCGCGAGCCCACCAGCCCACCCCGGGCCGCCGATGACGACCTCGAGCGGCCAGTCGACGACCTCGAGCTGACGCCAGAACGGTTCGTCCCGTGGGCGCGGCAGCGAGGCCCAGAGGAACACCGCACGCGGCCGGGACTGACGCAGCGCCGAGATGAGGGCGTCCGCCGGCACGCGCGGTCCGAGGAAGAGGCTGGCCACGCCGTTGCGTGCGAGCTCGGCCTCGAGGGCGACGAGGGGCAGGTGGTGCAGCTCGTCGTCTGCACCTGCGAGGACGACCGGCAGACCCGCCACCCGGAGCCGGTGGTCCCGGACGACCGCGCGGAGCTCGGACTGGATCAGCTCACTCGTCAGGTGCTCGGCCTGCACGCCCACCCGCCCCTCCTGCCAGAGGTCACCCACCTTCCGCAGGGCCGGCGCGAAGACCTCGACCCAGGCCTGGCCGGCGTCCCGACGACGAAGGACCCTCCGGAGGAGCAGCGACAGGGTGCCGGCGTCGAGGGCACTCGCAGCGCCGACGAGAGCGTCCACCAGGTCGGTGGCGTCATGCTCGGACGGGCTCGCATCTGCGGGCTCCTGTCCGAGCCCGTCGACACCCATGGCGAGCACCGAGTCGGCGGCGCTCTGCGCCGGCACGCCCTGGGCCGTGAGCCGGGACATCAGCTCGACGCGCCGGATGTCGAGCTCGGTGTAGCGGCGATGGTTCCCGCTGGTGCGCACGCTCGGCCCGACCCCGTGACGCCTGTCCCAGGAGCGCAACGTCGGTGCCGCGATCCCGAGACGCTCGGCCACGACGCCGACCGGCCAGCCCAGCTCGGCCGCACGCTCCCCCAGGTCAGGGTCGACGGGGCCTGGCGCGCCGGGCCCCGTCGAGCCTGCCGGGTGCGCGTTCATCTCGATCCTCACCGTCACGTTGGTCGCCCGCCACGGGCGGAGCGGTCCGAGATTCCCGTCATGGTCCGCTCCGACGCCGGTCGGGCCCAGTGATCATAAACTTATGCAAGTCTCTTGTGCAATGCATAAGTTCTGCGTAGGTTCTGCATCAGATCGAAGAACCGGACCCCGACGGAGGAAGCCATGACGATCACCCGCCTTCCGCGCCCCACCTACTCCTCGTACGAGTGGCAGGAGCAGGGCCGATGCCGCACCAAGGCCGTCGAGCAGTTCTTCGCCGACGACCAGGAGCTCGACCAGCGTGAGCGCCGCGAGCAGACCGAGGCTGCCCGCAGGGTGTGCGGAGCCTGCCCCGTCCAGCAACGGTGTCTCGACCACGCCCTGAGGGTCCCCGAGACCTTCGGCATCTGGGGTGGCACCACACCGACCGAGCGGGCGCAGATGCTCTGGGACGTCGCCGGCTGACCCTCCGTCGCGTCAGCGCACGGCCAGGGCGATGACCTGAGCCGTGGGCAGGGCAGCGAGGGCGGCACCGTCGAGCAGCAGCTTGGCCCCCCGCACTCCTGCTCCCACGACGACCGGGCCCGCCGCGACGACGGCCTCGTCCACGAGCACCGGCCACTCCAGCGGCAGCCCGACAGGCGTGATCCCACCCTGCTGCATCCCCGTCAGCTCCTGCGCCTTCACCTGGTCGGCGAACGAGATCTTGCGGGCGCCGAGGTGCTTGCGCACGACACGGTTGATGTCGGCCCGGTCGGTGGCGAGCACCATGACAGCGGCCAGCGTCGTCTCCTCGCCCCGGCGGGCCTCGACGACGACGCAGTTGGCCGACGCCTCCGGCGCCACGTCGTAGAACTCGCAGAACGCGGCAGTGTCGGCGAGCGTCGCGTCGATGGGCGCCACGCGCGCCCCCGGCACGTGCCCGAGCGCCGCGGCGACAGCCGGCGCGAGCAGGTCGGGTCGCTCGTCAGCAGCCACCCACGTCAGGTTTCCTTCGGCACTGGGCATGCCCCGAGCGTATGCCGCCCGCCCGGCACCGCGGCCACGAGCCACCCCGCGAGGGCCGCCGGCTCGGTCAGTGCGCGAACTCGGCCACGACCGTGGCGGCCGGGACCGATCGCGCCGATCGCCAGCCCGTTCCGGCCCACAGCGCGAGCAGGTCGGCTCGCTCCGCCCGGGCGGACGCCCGTCGAAGCGGGACCGTGACGTGGTGCACCTCGGGATAGGCGGCGGGGGCGCGGCCGTCGAGCCGCCGCATGAAGTCGGTCTCGAGGCCGCGGGCGAGGCGGCCGGAGTAGACCCGCGTCACCGCAGTGCGCTCGTACGCGGGATCCGCGAGCGCCCGCCGGTAGGCCAGGCCGGTCCCCGCCTCGGGGGTCAGCAACAGGGCGGTCCCGATCTGGACGGCATCGGCCCCGGCCGCGCGCACCTGCGCGGCCCGCTCGGGGGTGGAGATGCCGCCCGCGGCGACGATCGGCACGTCCGTGTGCGACCTGACGACGGTGACGAGGTCGAGCAGGTCGGCGCCCGAGGGCTCCTTGACCGGGTCGAGGGTGCCGCGGTGCCCTCCGCCGTCGGGACCTTGGAGACAGAGGCCGTCGACTCCGGCGGCGAGTGCGGCGGCTGCCTCGTCGACGTCGGTGACCGTCACCACCGTCTCGATGCCGGCCCGGCGGAGCTCGCCCAGGACGGCACCACTCGGAAGCCCGAACGTGAACGACACGAGGGGCACCCGTTCACGAACGACGAGGTCGAGCTTGCGCTCCCAGTCGTCGTCGTCGCCGGGCCTCGCCTCACCCGGCTGCACGCCCAGCCCCTCCGCATCGTCCACCAGCGCCGCGCGGTAGGCCGCGACCGCGTCTGCCCGCTCCGAGCCGGTCAGCTCACCCGACCCCACGGCATACGCGTTCGCCTGGGCCGGCACGAAGAGGTTCACCCCGAACGGGCGGGACGACGCGTCCCACACCTCCGCGATGGCCGCCGCCAGCTGCGGAGCGGTGAGGTAACCCCCCGCGAGGAGGCCGAGCCCGCCGGCCTCACCGACGGTGGCAACGAGCTCGGGCGTCGTGGGGCCCCCGGCCATCGGGGCTCCGACCACACCCGTGTCGAGCGATCGCAGCAGCATGGCCCGACGCTACTCCGCTCCCCACCGCCCGGCACAGGTGCCGGGCGGCGGCGTGGGGAGGGTCACCGGGGTCGGACGACGCGCCCCTCGTCCCACACCGGCTCGGTCGACTCGTAGACGCGACCGTCGGCGCCGAAGACGAGGAAGCGGTCGAAGCCGCGGGCGAACCACCGGTCGTGGGTCACGGCGACGACGGTGCCCTCGAAGCGGTCGAGCCCCTCCTCGAGCGCCTCGGCCGACTGGAGGTCGAGGTTGTCGGTGGGCTCGTCGAGCAGCAGCATGGTCGCGCCCGACAGCTCGAGCAGCAGGATCTGGAAGCGCGCCTGCTGACCGCCCGACAGCGACTCGAACTTCTGCTCGCCCGACCGGGCCAGCTCGTAGCGATCGAGCGCGCGGGCCGCCTGCTCGCGGGGCCGACCCTCCCGGTGCTCGTCCCCGCGGTGGAGGATCTCGAGGAGGGTGCGACCCATGAGCGACGGGTGCTCGTGCGTCTGGGCGAACCACCCGGGCCGCACGCGTGACCCGAGCCGCACGACGCCGTCGTGCGGGACGGGCACCGGCCGCACGTCCCCGACGGGTTGGTGCTCGCGTTCGGGGTCGGTCCCGCCACATGCCAGCAGCCGGAGGAAGTGCGACTTGCCCGAGCCGTTGCTGCCGAGGATCGCGACGCGCTCGCCGTACCAGACCTCGAGGTCGAAGGGCTTCATCAGGCCGGTCAGCTCGAGGCCGGTCGCGACGATGGCGCGCTTGGCCGTGCGGCCGCCGGTGAGGCGCATCTTGACCGACTGCGTCATCGGCGTCTCCTCGGGCGGTCCCGCCTGCTCGAACTTCGCCAGACGGGTCTGGGCGGCCTGGTAGCGCGAGGCCATGCCGTCGTTGAACTTGGCCTTGACCTTGAGGGTCTGCACGAGCGTCTTGAGCTTGACGTGCTCCTCGTCCCAGCGCCGACGCAGCTCCTCGAGGCGGTCGTTGCGGTCCGCGCGGGCCTGGGCATACGTCGCGAAGCGGCCCGGGTGCACCCAGAGCGTCGCACCGGCCGCGCCCGGCTCGAGCGTCGCGACGCGCGATGCGACGCGGTCGAGCAGCTCACGGTCGTGGCTGATGAACAGCACCGTCTTGGGAGAGGCGACGAGAGCCTCCTCGAGCCACCGCTTGGTCGGCACGTCGAGGTAGTTGTCCGGCTCGTCGAGGAGTAGCACCTCCTCCGGCCCGCGGAGCAGGGCCTCGAGCACGAGCCGCTTCTGCTCCCCACCCGACAACGTCGTGACCTTGCGCCACTGGGCCTGGTCGTAGGGGATGCCGAGCGCCGCCATCGTGCACTGGTCCCAGAGCGTCTCCTGCTCATAGCCGCCGGCCTCGCCCCACTCGACGAGGGCGTGGGCGTAGGCCATCTGGTCGGCCTCGGAGTCGCGCTCCATCATGAGCAGCTCGGTGCGGTCGATCTCCTCGGCCGCCGAGCGGATCCGGTCGGGCGCGACCGAGACGAGCAGGTCGCGCACCGTCGTGTCGTCGCGGACCTTGCCGATGAACTGGCGCATGACGCCGAGGCCGCCCGAGCGGGTCACCGCACCCTCGTGCGCGGCGATGTCGCCGGCGATGATCCGCGTCAGCGTTGTCTTGCCCGTCCCGTTGGGGCCGATGAGGGCGACCTTGGCGCCCTCCCCCACCCGCACCGAGACGTCGTTGAGTAACGGCCTGCCGTCCGGCAGGCTGAAGGAGACGGAGTTGACGTCGACGTGGCCCACGAGGGTCAAGCCTGTCGTATGCCGTGTGGCCGCGTCACGCGGTTAACCCCACGCCCGCACAGGCTCATCCTGCCACGGGCGCGCGACGGGCCCGGGTGGCGAGCGCCCGCGCCGCCAGCTCGGAGTCGTCCGGGTAGACGACCTCCTCGAGACTGAGCCCGTGGGGCGGCATGACGTGGATGCCGGCAGCCCGCTGGGCACGGTCCTGCAGCGCCCGTGGCCAGTCCGGCCCCCGCCGCCCCTCCCCCACCGGGACGACGGCCCCGACGAGGGAGCGCACCATGGAGTGGCAGAACGCGTCGGCGCGCACGGTGGCGGCCAGCACACCGTCGGCCAGGCGGATCCACGAGAAGTCGAGCAGGGTGCGCACGGTCGTGGCACCCTCGCGCTGCCTGCAGAACGCCGCGAAGTCACGCAGACCGACAAGTGACCGGGCCGCCTCGTCCATCGCGTCGACGTCGAGCGGCTTGCGCCACCAGACCGTGTCGTGGCGACGCAGGGGGTCACGGACCGCGCCGGTGTCGGCGATGCGGTAGAGGTAGCGCCGCTCGACCGCGGAGAAGCGAGCGTCGAAGCCGTCAGGCGCCAGGCGCGCCTCACGCACCACGACGTCAGCCGGCAGGATGCCGCCCAGACGGCTGACGAGGGCGACACCCGGGTCCCGGTCGGAGCGTCCGGGCAGCGATGCCCAGGCCGCAGGGTCGACGTCGACGTGGGCGACCTGCCCGCGCGCGTGCACGCCGGCGTCCGTGCGTCCGGCCACGGTCACGCGTACGGGGTCGGGGCTGCGCAGGACGGTGGTCAGGGCCGCCGACAGGTCTCCCTGGACCGTCCGCAGGCTCGGCTGGGCGGCCCAGCCCGAGAAGGCCGTCCCGTCATAGGCGAGGTCGAGCCGGACGCGCAGCAGGGGTCGGCTCGCCTCGCCCGGCCCGCTCGGCGCACTCGACCCGTTCGACCCACTCATGGCGACCGAGCCTAGTCGTCGCGCCGGGAGGCCCCGGCACCGCATGGTCGGCATCCAGTCAACCGGCGGCCGCTGAGGAGCATCCTAGAAGTGGACGTCGGGCAGCGGGCCCGGCCTCCGGGGAGAGGGGGCTTTTCCTATGCACACCACCACACGACGCCGCCTGGCGGCCGTCGGCATCGTCGCGGCACTGACGACGCCCGTCGCCGCCACCGTCGCCTCCACCTCCGCCGCGGCGGCCACGAGCGCAGCGCCCTTCTGCGGGATCACGTGGGGTTCGCTGCCCAAGGCCACCAGCCCCAGCCAGCTGTGGACCGGCAACGTCATCGGGGCACGCACCGGCCAGCACGAGTGCTACGACCGCCTCGTCTTCGACGTCGCCCGGGGAAGCGGCCGGCTCGGCTACGACGTCCGCTACGTGGGCGAGCTGACCGGACCCGGCAGCGGACTCCCGATACCCATCAGCGGCGGGGCGAAGATCCAGATCACCATCAACGCCCCGTCCACTCTCAGCGCGGGCACGAGGACCTTCTCCGGGTGGCGCACCTTCCGTCAGCTAAAGAACCTCGGCAGCTTCGAGGGCTACACCGACTACGGGCTCGGGGTGCGGGCCCGCTTGCCGATGCGGGTGTTCGTGCTCACCAACGCCGACGGTGGCCGCCGTCTCGTCATCGACGTCGCCCACCGCTGGTAGATCGACAGAGCAGTTCGTCGGCCCCGGAAAGCGAAAGAGCAGCTCGTCCCCAGCGGGACGAGCTGCTCTCTCGATGGTGTCTGAGGCTCAGGAACCGGAGCCGGCCTTCTTGAAGCCGGCCTTCTCGGCGTCCTCGGCCGTCTTGAACCAGACCTCGGCGACCGTCTGGTCGTACCACTGGCCGTCGGGCTCGTGGTAGAGGTTCGAGTCGGCGTTGCCCTTGACGGTGTAGCCCTCGGGTGCCGAGCCGTCCTCGTTCGCGGCGACAGCGCCCTCGGGCAGCTCGGCCGCAGCGGCCTCGTCCGTCGTGTCAGCTGAGTCGGCGTCCTCGGCGGCCTTCGTCTCGGCAGCAGCGGCCTTGGCCTCCTCCTGCTTGGCGGCGCGACGGGTCGCGCCCTCGGCCTCCTTGACCGTCGCCTTCTTGGCCGACAGCGGCTCGCGGACGAGCTCGATGACGACCATGGGGGCGTTGTCACCCTTGCGGGCGCCGATCTTCGTGATGCGGGTGTAGCCACCCTCGCGAGCCGCCATGTCGGGGGCGATCTCGGCGAAGAGGCGGTGGACGACACCCTTGTCGCGCACGACCGTGAGGACACGGCGGCGAGCGTGGAGGTCGCCGCGCTTGGCGAACGTGATGAGGCGCTCGGCGAGCGGGCGCAGGCGCTTGGCCTTCGCCTCGGTCGTCGTGATCTTGTCGTGCTCGAAGAGCGACGTCGCGAGGTTGGCCAGGATCAGCCGCTCATGGGCGGGGCCGCCACCGACGCGGGGACCCTTGGTGGGGGTGGGCATTTCATTTCTCCTAGAAGTCCGACCAGGCCGTTCTCGAGCAGTGTGCCGAGGGCTCGGTCAAGAAGCGGTTGGTCAGAGACGCTCGTCCTCGACGAAGGACTGGTCGTCGTCCTCGTCGTTGTAGTCGTCATCGCCGTAGCCGTCGACGAGGGCCGACGGGTCGAACCCGGGCGGGCTGTCCTTGAGGGCCAGACCCATGCCGACGAGCTTGGCCTTGACCTCGTCGATCGACTTCGCACCGAAGTTGCGGATGTCGAGCAGGTCGGCCTCGCTGCGGCCCACGAGCTCACCCACGGTGTGGATGCCCTCGCGCTTGAGGCAGTTGTAGGAACGAACGGTGAGGTCCAGGTCCTCGATCGGCAGGGCGAGGTCCGCGGCGAGCGCGGCGTCCGTCGGCGACGGGCCCATGTCGATGCCCTCGGCCTCGACGTTCAGCTCGCGAGCCAGACCGAACAGCTCGACCAGCGTCTTGCCGGCCGAGGCCATGGCGTCACGCGGGGTCATCGAGTTCTTCGTCTCGACATCGACGATGAGCTTGTCGAAGTCGGTGCGCTGCTCGACACGGGTCGCCTCGACCTTGTAGGTCACGGTGAGCACCGGGCTGTAGATCGAGTCGACCGGGATGCGGCCGATCTCCTGGTCACCGGACTTGTTCTGCTGCGCCGAGACGTAGCCACGGCCACGCTCGACGGTCAGCTCCATCTCGAGCTTGCCCTTGTCGTTCAGCGTCGCGATGTGCAGGTCGGGGTTGTGCACCTCGACACCCGCCGGCGGCGTGATGTCGGCGGCGGTGACCGCGCCCGGGCCCTGCTTGCGCAGGTACATGACGACCGGCTCGTCGTGCTCCGAGGAGACGACGAGGCCCTTGATGTTGAGGATCATCTCGGTGACGTCCTCCTTCACGCCCGGCACGGTCGTGAACTCGTGGAGCACGCCGTCGATGCGGATGGAGGTGACCGCCGCGCCCGGGATGCTCGAGAGCAGGGTGCGACGGAGGGAGTTGCCGAGCGTGTAGCCGAAGCCGGGCTCGAGCGGCTCGATGGTGAAGCGGCTGCGGTTCTCGACCACGACCTCTTCGGAGAGCACGGGACGCTGTGCGATGAGCACTGTTCATTTCCTTCCCACGGGCGACCGCCATATGACGCCTCGTGAAACTGCCCGGTCGTGATCCGGGCGGGCCGGCTCGCCTCTGTCTGCGAGCCGACCCCAAGGGCAAGGGATCCCGTATGCCGTGAAGCGGGCTTCACGGCATACGGCGGGATCCGGACCCGAAAGACCAACGAAACCACGCGGGTCGTTCGGGGGCACTCGGGGGCGCAGGCCGCCAGCGGCCGTGAGCCCCCGAGGGCGTTAGTTCTTCGAGTAGAGCTCGACGATGAGCTGCTCGGTGAGCTGCGAGTCGATCTGCGCGCGCACCGGGAGCTGGTGGATGAGGATCTGCAGCGAGCCGTCGACGACCTGCATCCAGGCCGGGACGGGACGCTCGCCGAACGTCTGGCGAGCCAGCTCGAACGGGAAGCTCTCGACGGACTGCTTGCGGACCGTGATGATGTCGTACTGCTCGACGCGGTAGCTCGGGACGTCGACGCGCACGCCGTTGACCTCGAAGTGACCGTGCGTGACGAGCTGACGCGCGTGGCGACGCGTGCGGGCCAGGCCCGCGCGGTAGACCACGTTGTCGAGACGCGACTCGAGGATCTGGAGAAGGTTCTCACCGGTCTTGCCGGGGCGCTTCGCCGCTTCCTTGTAGTAGCGGACGAACTGCTTCTCCATGACGCCGTACTGGAAGCGAGCGCGCTGCTTCTCCTGAAGCTGCGTCAGGTACTCCTTCTCCTGGATCCGGCGACGGCCGTGCTGGCCGGGCGGGAACGGGCGGAGCTCGAAGTTCTTGTCGCCGCCGACGAGGTCCATCTTCAGGCGGCGGGACTTCTTGGTGATCGGGCCGGTGTAACGAGCCATGTTCCTAGTTCTCTCTCTCGCTCAGTGCCGGATCAGACGCGACGGCGCTTGGGCGGGCGGACACCGTTGTGCGGCGTGGGCGTGACGTCGCTGATCGCGCCGACCTCCAGGCCGGTGGCGGTGAGCGAACGGATCGCCGTCTCGCGACCCGAGCCCGGGCCCTTCACGAAGACGTCGACCTTGCGCATGCCGTGCTCCATGGCGCGGCGGGCAGCAGCCTCGGCAGCCATCTGGGCAGCGAACGGGGTGGACTTGCGCGAGCCCTTGAAGCCGACCTGGCCGGCAGAGGCCCAGGCGATCACGGCGCCGGTGGGGTCCGTGATCGAGATGATCGTGTTGTTGAACGTGCTCTTGATGTGAGCGTGCCCGTGGGCGACGTTCTTCTTCTCCTTGCGACGAACCTTCGTCACGCGAGCCTTGGGAGGCATTTTTCTCCTACGTCAGAACTGAATGTCGGTGAGACGCGATCGCGGAAGCGATCAGCGTCAGCGGGCCTTCTTCTTGCCGGCCACGGTGCGCTTCGGACCCTTGCGGGTGCGCGCGTTGGTCTTGGTGCGCTGACCGCGCACGGGCAGACCACGACGGTGACGCAGACCTTCGTAGGAACCGATCTCGACCTTGCGGCGGATGTCGGCCTGCACCTCACGGCGAAGGTCACCCTCGAGGCGGTAGTTGCCCTCGAGGAAGTCACGAAGCGCAACGAGCTCGGTCTCACCGAGGTCCTTGACGCGGGTGTTGGGGTCGACGCCGGTGGCAACCAGCGCCTGCTTGGAACGGGTGCGACCGACACCGAAGATGTAGGTCAGTGCGACCTCGACGCGCTTCTCGCGCGGAAGGTCGACTCCAACAAGACGAGCCATGTTGGGTTGTCTCCTGATTTCTGTTTCGCGGAGGTCTGGAGCAGGTCACCGATCCGGGGTCACGGTCCGCCACTCAGAAGGACGGGCCACCGGTCCCCGGCCTCCGTGCCGGGGGTGACGTCCTGCGCCGACACGACGGTCGGTCATCAGGGGCCGGGTGCTGCTTTCATTCACTTGTCTTGCGTGCTGTCGAAAGTCTGTCGACGGCGAGGTGGTGCTTCTGCTCAGCCCTGGCGCTGCTTGTGGCGCAGGTTCTCGCAGATCACCATGACCCGACCGTTACGGCGGATCACCTTGCACTTGTCGCAGATCTTCTTGACGCTCGGCTGAACCTTCATCTGCCTGCTGTCTTCAGATCGCGCACCTGACATCGCGGGCCCCGGAGGGCACGTGAGGGCCAGGCGCTTGGTTGTGTAATCGGGAGTTGGTGCCTCGCACTCGTCCCGGCCGGACACCCCGCTCGCGCGGCGTGGTCGCGGCCGACCCTGGTGCTCAGCGGTAGCGGAAGACGATCCGACCGCGGGTCAGGTCATAGGGCGAGAGCTCCACCACGACACGGTCCTCAGGGAGGATCCGGATGTAGTGCTGTCGCATCTTGCCCGAGATGTGTGCGAGCACCTTGTGACCGTTGGAGAGCTCCACCCGGAACATCGCGTTCGGGAGAGCCTCGACGATCGTGCCCTCGATCTCGATGACACCGTCCTTCTTGGCCATATCCTCCGTCTATCTGTAGCTGGCCGACTCGGACTGAGGCGGCCTTGGGGCGTGCCTTGGTGCCGCGCTCGAGATCGTTCCCGAAGCACAGGCGTGACTCAGGCGCCGAGACACACGACACCCAACGCACAAGAATACGCCAGACGCCGCCGTTCCTGAAATCGGTCCAGCGGCCTCCGGCCCGTCGGGCCAGGGCCGGCCTCAGGATCCGAGCTCGGCACGGCGCAGTCGCACGACCCGCTCGAGGACGTCGTCCGGTATCGGGCGGTCGACCGTGAAGCGAATCGTGCCCTTGCCGAGCGAGAAGCCCTCGAGGTCCGCGGCGACCGCCTCGACGACGGCCGGGCTGAACGGGAAGACCGACAGGTGCTGGGCCGATGCCGTGACGCCGATGAGCGGGCGTCCGCCAACGCGCAGGGCCGGCATGCCGTAGCTCGTGCCCTCCTCCGCGTCAGGCGCGACCCGCGTCGCGACGTCGACGACCCGCTGCAGGGCCTCGCGCTGATCCGGCGCGAGGCCGGCGAGGTAGTCACCCATCGTCCCCATCACCCCACGGTCTCACGCTCGCCACGTCCGGAGGCGACTGTGGCGTATGCCGTGTGCGCGACCGCCGGAGCACGCTCCGCGCCGCGCCGCGTACTGGCCGCGCGGCATACTGACGGGGTGACCGAGACCGGCGACGACGCCACTCCCCCGCCCGCACCCGACGACGAGACCGACCTCGTGAGCGCTCCCCCGAGCGAGGCGGAGCCCGTCGACGACTACTACGCGCGCATCGTTGCCGCGGCGGGCGAGGACGGCCGGCTGCCGGTCGCGGTCGAGGAGATGCCCGGCTGGGACATCTACCCGTACGAGCTCGACGGCCTGCGCCTCAAGCCGGTGCGGCCACCGGCCGACGAGGAGCCCGCGCGACGAGGCGAGCAGGCGTCGGACTGCCACTGCGCCCACGGCTTCGACGATGCCGACGAGTGCCTGGTCTGGACCAACCCGCGCTGGCGGCTGACGCTCTCGCGTGACACCGGGCTGCCCGTCATGCTCACGCTCATGCCGGTCGAGCACCATGACCTGCCCTCGCTGCCCGGCGACCTCGCAGCCGAGATGGGCCAGCTCATCGTCGCGGTCTCGGACGCGGTCGAGCACGTTCCCTCGGTCGGCCGCGTGCAGCTCGCGAAGTACGGCGACGGCGGGGCGCACCTGCACCTCTTCTTCCTCGGCCGCCCCGCCCGGATGCTCCAGTTCCGCGGGTCCCCCCTCATCGACTGGGAGGAGAACCTCCCCCGCGTGCCGCTGGACGTGCTGCAGGCCAACGCCCGGGTGGTCGCCGAGCGGATGGTCGTCCACCTCGGCGGCCGCCCGGGTGGGCTCGGACGGTAGGACCCCTGCGAGCGGCAGATTCGGTTCCATCCGTGGCGGACGACCGCCGGCCGGTCGTCAGTGCGGGTGGCTGGCCGGACGCTCGAAGAAGAGGACCGCGACGACGCCCACGACGAGCACCGCGGCCGGGAGCAGCATGGACTCCGACATCGCCGAGGCGAACCCGTCGGCCACCTGCGCCGGCATGGAGGCGCCCGATGACTGCATGCCACCGAGGTCTCCCGGGATGCCGGGCAGGTCCGCGCTCAGCCGTGCCTGGATGACGGCGGCGATGGCTGCGCTGCCGAGGACCGCCCCGACCTGGCGGGTGGTGTTGTAGACGCCGGAGCCGGCCCCGGCCGACGACAGCGGCAGGTTGCGGGTGGCGGTGGCCCCGAGCGGGCCCCACATGAAGGCGTTGCCCACCCCCATGAGCGCCATCGGGAGCAGGAGCAGCCACGTCTGCGTCGCCGGATGCATGACGAGGGCGAGCCACAGCAGGGAGGCCGAGGTGAGGCCGATCCCGACGGCGGTGATGCCGCGGGGGTGCACCCGGTCCGACATCCGCCCGGCCACCGGCGCCAGGCCCCCGGAGATGACCGCCATCGGGGCGAGGAGCAGGGCCGAGGAGGTGGGCGAGAGCCCCCGGACGGCCTGGGCGTAGAGCATGAACGGGAACGCCATCGCGGTGATCGAGAAACCGATCGTCGTGATCGCGATGTTGGCCAGCGAGAAGTTGCGGTCGCCGAAGAGCCGCAACGGCAGCAGCGGCTCGCGTGTGTTGTGCGCCTGCCACCACACGAACGCCCCGAGCACAAGCAGGCCGGTGGCGATGAGCAGCGGCACCGAGATGAACCCGGTGATGGTTCCCCAGTCGTAGGTCTCGCCCTCCTGCACGCCGAAGACGAGCAGGAACATGCCCACCGCCGAGAGCGCGACCCCCACCCAGTCGAAGGTGTGGCTGTGGGTCTCGAGCCGCGGCACGAGCCGGGAGGCGAGCACGAAGGCGACGACGCCCACGGGGACGTTGATGAAGAAGATCCACTCCCACCCGGGACCGTCGACGAGCAGACCGCCGACCACCGGGCCGACGAGGATCGCGACGCCGGCGGTCGCACCCCACAGGGCCATGGCCTGGCCGCGCGAGGCTGCAGGAAACGTCCGCGTGATGACCGCCATCGTCTGCGGGGTCAGCATGGCGGCCCCGAGGCCCTGGACGACCCGGGCGAGGATGAGGCCGGTGATCGTGCCGGTCAGGCCGCACCACAGCGACGCGAGCGTGAAGACCGTCAGGCCGACGAGGTAGAGGTTCTTCGGGCCGTAGCGGTCACCGAGCCGCCCGGTGATGAGCAGGGGCGTGGCATAGGCGAGCAGGTAGGCGCTGGTCACCCAGATGACGCTGTTGACGTCGGTGTGCAGCCCCCGCAGGATCGCGGGCGTCGCGACCGACACGATCGTCGAGTCGACGAGGATCATGAAGAAGCCGATGACCATCGCCCAGAGCGCCGGCCACGGGTTGTGCCCTGCCGGCACCCCTCCAAGGGGTGGGGCGGGCGTGGGCCGAGCGGCGCTCCCCCGCCCTTCCTGCTCGGTCACGCCGGTGGTGCGGTCGTCGCCTGCCATGGTGCTCCCCTCGCGCTGCCTCGCGCAGCACCCACGATTGTCCACCCGGCCACCGACAGCCGTCACCGCCCCGTCGGGAGCGAGGCCCCCGCGAACCGGTCAGGCGTCCGACCAGCGCGTCGCGAGCCACAGGGGGTCGTGGCCGGTGAGCGGGACCATCCGCCACGTCAGGTCGGCATCCGAGCCGCGCAGGCGCGCCTCGATGCGGAAGCGGTGCGGCGACTCGATGGCGATGACCTCGGCGTGGAAGGTGTCGTCATCGACCCAGCCGCCGCTGGAGACGACCGGCAACGTCGCTCCCCCGGCGACCATCTCGCCCTCGCGCCACAGCCCCCGGCCGACGGGCACCCGCAGCCACTCGCCGCGCCGTTTCAGCCCGAGCATGTGCTCCGGCCCGTCCCGGGTCACCGAGACCGCCGTGTAGTCGGCCGCGAGGTCCGAGGCGTCCGAGCGGGTGAACTCGGCGTGCTCCGGCCCCAGCGCGTCACCCGACAAGGCCGGGATCTCGAGATCGGCGAGTCGCTCGGCCAGCTGGTGGTCGGCCGCCTGCGACCCGCCCCCGCCGAGAGCAGGCACGAGGTGCGCCCAGAGCCCGTCGAGGGTCGACTGCATGCGCCACTGCTCCGCCGTGATCGCCACGACGGTGTCGTGGTCGGGAAGGACGACGAGGAACTGGCCGTAGGCGCCGTCCCCCCGGTAGCCGAAGCGCTGCATCCAGAACGAGTACCCGTAGCCCCGGCGCCAGTCCTCGTCGGCGTTCGCGTCCTCGTTGAGTGGACCGAACGCCCGGGTGGCCTCCTCGACCCAGGCCTCGGACAGCAGCTGCCGTCCATCCCACCGGCCGCCGTCGAGGTAGAGCTGGGCCAGGGACGCGATGGCCTCCGTCGTCAGGTGGGAGCCGGTGAAGCCCAGCTCGCGACCCAGCGGGTCGCGGTGCCACGGGATGTCGGGCAGCCCCATCGGCGCGAGCAGCCGCGATCGCAGCATCTCGGCGACGCCGACCCCGGCGAGCCGCCGCACGATGACGGACAGCAGGTAGGTCGCCACCTGGTTGTAG
The DNA here is from genome assembly GCF_056398545.1 of Terrabacter sp. 01T434. Classification (NCBI taxonomy): domain Bacteria; kingdom Bacillati; phylum Actinomycetota; class Actinomycetes; order Micrococcales; family Intrasporangiaceae; genus Terrabacter; species Terrabacter sp. 01T434. The sequence continues at coordinate 346,460 of NZ_JBFTPP010000001.1, read as the reverse complement.
GCGAAGACCGTGCCCGGCGGCCGGGTGGGCTTCGTCGCGAAGACGCGCGGCACCCAGTCGCTGGGGTCGGCGGCGTCGGCGGCGCTCCCGCTCATCCGGTCGAAGACCTGCGGCCAGGCGTCCTCCTCGTGCCCGACCGTCATGGAGAGGCAGTGCCTGACCTGCACCTCGTCCCAGCCGGCGGCGACGACACTTCGGTCCAGCTCCGGGAAGTGGTCGAGCACGCGGTCGTCGAGCGACAGGCGCCCCTCCTGCACGAGGAAGCCCACGGCCGTGGCCGTCACCGTCTTCGAGAGCGAGTACGCGAGATGGGCGCGGCCGGCGGCATACGGCCTCCACCAGCCCTCGGCCACGACGTGCCCGTGGCGCACGACCATGAGGCTGTGCAGTCCGAGGTCGTCGCGCTCGGCGGCGTCGACGAAAGCGAGGATGCCGGTCGCATCGACGCCTTGCGCCGACGGGGTGCTGCGAGGAAGGGTCACGAGCGCGAGGCTACGCGCCCGCAGCCCTCAGGTGCGCGAGCGGGTCAGGCGCTCGCGTCGAGGGGGGCGTATGCCGCCCCGACAGCCTCGAGGGCAGCCTTGCCTCCGTCGACGGCCGTGAGGATCCACAGGCCGTCCTCACGCACGGCGACCGAGTGCTCCCAGTGCGCGGCTCGCGTGCCGTCGAGGGTCACCACGGTCCAGTCGTCGGCCAGGACCTTGGTGTCGGTGGAGCCGAGCGTCACCATCGGCTCGATGGCGCCGGTGAAGCCGTCGACGAGCTTGGGCCCGGTCTCGCGCACGGAGTAGTTCGGGATCTGGGGGTCCATGTGCATCTGCGTGCCGATGCCGTGGCCGACGTACTCGTCGATGACGCCGTAGCCCCGGCCGTCGCGCTCGGCCGCTGCCTCGATGCTGGCCTCGACGGCATCACCGACCGCATACAACCGACCGCCGACCTGCATGGCGGCGATGCCGGCGTAGAGGCTCGCCTCGGTCGCGTCGATGAGCGCGACGTCCTCGGGACGACCCGCCTGGCGGCCACCGACGACCGCCGTGAACGCGGCGTCGCCGTTCCAGCCCTTGACCTCGGCGCCGCAGTCGATCGACACGATGTCGCCGGCCTCGAGCACCCGCGGGCCCGGGATGCCGTGGACGACCTCGTCGTTGACGCTGGTGCACAGGGTGTGGCTGTAGCCCGGCACCAGCTGGAAGTTCGGGATGCCGCCGTTGCTGCGGATGAACTCCTCGGCGAGACGGTCGAGCTCGAGCGTCGTCGTGCCGGGCCGCACCTCCCCGGCGAGAAGCTCGAGGGTGCGCCCGACGAGCAGCCCCGCCTCACGCATGAGGACGAGCTGCTCGTCGGTGCGACCCTGGAGCCGGTTGCGGCGTCCGAACATCGGTGGTCCTTCTCGGTGGCTGCGGTGGTGCAGCTGTGCTCAGGCGTGCTGCGGCAGCGCCGCGATGACACGGTCGGTGACCTCGTCGACGGCACCCATGCCGTCGACCTTGACGAGGAGACCGACGAGCTCGTAGTGCTGCGCGAGCGGCGCCGTCTCCTTACGGTAGATCGCCTGGCGCTCGCGGATGACGGCCTCGGTGTCGTCGGCGCGACCCTCGGTCTCGGCGCGCTTCAGGAGGCGCTCGACGATGGCGTCCTCGTCGACCTCGAGCTCCAGCACGGCGTCGAGCGCGTGACCGTGACGCGACAGCATGGCGTCGAGAGCCTCGACCTGCCCGGCGGTGCGCGGGTAGCCGTCGAGGAGGAAGCCGTCTTCGGCGTCGTCCCAGGAGAGACGGTCCTCGACGATCTCGTTGGTGATGTCGTCGGAGACGTAGCCGCCGGACTTGATGATCTCGTCGACCTTGACCCCGAGCGGGGTCTGGTCCTTGATGTTGGCGCGGAAGATGTCGCCGGTCGAGATGGCCGGGATGCCGAGGCGCTCGGCGATCCGGGCCGCCTGGGTGCCCTTACCGGCGCCGGGCGGGCCGAGGATGATCAGTCGCATGTCGGGGCCTCCGGGAAGTCGGGAGCGCAGCGAGTGACTTTCTGGGGTGACATTAACGGAGGAACCCTTCGTAGTGACGCTGCTGCAGCTGCGCCTCGATCTGCTTCACGGTCTCCAGACCCACACCGACGACGATGAGGATCGAGGTGCCACCGAACGGGAAGTTCTGGTTGGCACCGACGAGGACGAGAGCCACGAGCGGGATGAGCGAGACGATGGCGAGGTAGATGGCACCCGGCACGGTGATTCGGGTCAGGACGTAGTTGAGGTACTCGGCCGTGGGTCGCCCGGCCCGGATACCCGGGATGAATCCGCCGTACTTCTTCATGTTGTCCGCGACCTCGGTCGGGTTGAACGTGATCGAGACGTAGAAGAACGTGAAGAAGAGGATGAGGGCGACATACGTCGCCATGTAGAACGGGTGGTCACCCTTGACGAGGTTCTCCTGCACCCACGAGACCCAGGCGGGGTTGTCGCCGTTGGCGTGCGTGTTGAACTGCGCCACGAGGCCCGGGAGGGCGAGCAGCGAGCTCGCGAAGATGACGGGGATGACGCCGGCCATGTTGACCTTGAGCGGGATGTAGGTCGACGTGCCGCCGTACATCCGTCGGCCGACCATCCGCTTGGCGTACTGCACCGGGATGCGGCGCTGGGACTGCTCGACGAAGACGACCGCCGCGATGACGAAGACGCCGAGGATCAGGATGCCGAGGAAGGTGCCCCAGCCCTTGTTCTCCTTGATGCTCCAGAGCGAGGCCGGGAAGCCGGCCGCGATCGAGGTGAAGATCATCAGGGACATGCCGTTGCCGACGCCCTTGTCGGTGATGAGCTCGCCGAACCACATGATGAGGCCGGTGCCGGCCGTCATGGTCAGGACCATGATGAGGATCGTGACCATGGACTGGTCCGTCATGATCGTGTCGCACGAGCCGCCGAAGAGACTGGACGGGTTGCGCGCGAAGGTGACGAGCGTCGCCGACTGGAGGATCGCGAGACCGATCGTCAGGTAGCGGGTGTACTGCGTCAGCTTGCTCTGCCCCGACTGGCCCTCCTCCTTGAGCGCCTCGAAACGCGGGATGACCACCGTGAGCAGCTGGATGATGATGCTCGCCGTGATGTACGGCATGATCCCGAGCGCGAACACCGACAGCTGGAGCAGCGCACCGCCGCTGAAGAGGTTGGCGAGGTTGAGGAACCCGCTCTGGTCGCCGGACTTGCCCTTGCTGGCCTCGAGACAGTTCTGCACCAGGCTGTAGCTGATGCCGGGCGTCGGCACGTGCGATCCGAGCCGGAACAGCACGATGATGCCGAGCGTGAAGAGCAGCTTCTTGCGCAGGTCCGGGGTTCGGAACGCGCGTACGAAAGCGGCGAGCACTGGGTCCTCCTGGGGGGCCGCGCGGGTGGCGCGGCGTCATTCATGCGATCCGTGGAAGGTTAACGCAAAAGCACAGCGCCCCGGTCACCGTCCGCGGTGTCCGACGTCACGTCGGACCGCGGATCGGCGTCCGGGGCGCTGCTCACACGAGTGGTGTGGTGGTCACCCGAGCGAGGCTCGGGACCGGTCGATCAGCCCGCGAGGGCCGTGACCGAGCCGCCGGCGGCCTCGATCTTCTCCTTGGCGGAGGCCGAGAACTTGTGCGCCTCGACCTCGACCTTGACGGAGATCTCGCCCGTGCCGAGCACCTTCACCGGGAAGCCGTCGCGGACGGCACCCTTGGCGACGAGGTCGGCGACGGACACCTGACCACCCTCCGGGAAGAGCAGCTGCAGGCGGTCCAGGTTGACGACCTGGTACTCCGTGCGGAACGGGTTCTTGAAGCCACGGAGCTTCGGAAGGCGCATGTGCATCGGCATCGAGCCGCCCTCGAAACGCTCCGGGACCTGGTAGCGAGCGCTGGTGCCCTTGGTACCACGACCAGCGGTCTTGCCCTTGGAGCCCTCACCACGACCGACGCGGGTCTTGGCGGTCTTGGCTCCGGGGGCCGGACGCAGGTGGTGGACCTTGAGGGCGGACTCGCCCGACTTCTTGGCGTTGTCGGTCATGGTCAGTCAACCTCCTCGACGGACACGAGGTGCGTGACCGTCTTGACCATCCCGCGGATCTCGGGACGGTCCTCCTTGACGACGACGTCGCCAATGCGCTTCAGACCGAGGCTGCGCAGCGTGTCGCGCTGGTTCTGCTTGCCACCGATCTCGGAACGGGTCTGGGTCACCTTGAGACGAGCCATCAGGCACCAGCCTTCGCGGCCTGCGCCTCGGCCAGGCCGGCGGCACGGGCCCTGAGCATGGCCGCCGGAGCGACCTCCTCGAGGGTCTTGCCACGACGGGCAGCGACCGACTCGGGGCGCTCGAGCTCGCGCAGGGCCTGGGCCGTGGCGTGCACGACGTTGATGGCGTTGTCGGAGCCCAGCGACTTGCTGAGGACGTCGTGGATGCCGGCGCACTCGAGCACCGCACGCACCGCGCCACCGGCGATGACACCGGTACCGGGGGCTGCGGGACGGAGCATGACGACACCGGCGGCCGCCTCACCCTGGACGGGGTGCGGGATGGTGCCCTGGATGCGGGGAACCTTGAAGAAGTTCTTCTTGGCCTCCTCGACACCCTTGGCGATGGCCGCGGGAACTTCCTTGGCCTTGCCGTAGCCGACACCCACCGTGCCGTCACCGTCACCGACGACGACGAGGGCGGTGAAGCTGAAGCGACGACCACCCTTGACGACCTTGGCGACACGGTTGATGGTCACGACGCGCTCGACGTACTGGTTCTTGTCGTCACGGCTGTCGCGGTTGTCGCGGCCGCCGCGGTTGTCACGGCGGTCTCCGCGCTCGGTGCGCTCGCCGCCACCGGCGGGGCCGGTGCCTCGACGCTGCTGTCCGGGCATCAGATGTTCCTCATCTCAACAATTGCGTTCACGAAGTTGCTCACAGGGACAGACCGCCTTCGCGGGCGCCCTCGGCGATCGCCGCGACCCGGCCGTGGTACTTGTTGCCACCACGGTCGAACACGACGGCCTCGATACCGGCGTCCTTGGCACGGGCGGCCACGAGCTCGCCGACCTTCTTGGCCTTGGCCGTCTTGTCACCGTCGAAGGAGCGCAGGTCGGCCTCCATCGTCGAGGCCGAGGCCACGGTCTTGCCGACGGTGTCGTCGACGACCTGGACGAAGAGGTGACGGGTGGAGCGCGACACGACGAGGCGGGGACGGACCGCGGTGCCGGCGATCTTCTTGCGACCGCGCACCTGGCGACGGATGCGGGCGGCAGCCTTGGACTTGCCGCGCTTGATGATCATTGCCATGGCTTACTTACCGGCCTTTCCAACCTTGCGACGGATCTGCTCGCCCGCGTAGCGAACACCCTTGCCCTTGTACGGGTCGGGCTTGCGCAGCTTGCGGATGTTCGCCGCGACCTCGCCGACGAGCTGCTTGTCGATGCCCTGCACCGAGAAGCGGGTCGGGTTCTCGACGGCGAAGTTGATGCCGGCGGGAGCCTGGATGAGGATCGGGTGCGAGTATCCGAGCGAGAACTCGAGGTCCGAGCCCTTCGCGGCGACACGGTAACCCGTGCCGTGGATCTCCATCTTCTTCTCGTAGCCCTCGGTGACACCGAGGACCATGTTGTTGATGAGCGAGCGGGTCAGGCCGTGGCGCGAGCGCGAGTCGCGCTCGTCGTCGGGGCGCTTGACCTCGAGGTTGCCCTCGCCCAGCTCGACCGTGATCGGCTGGACGACGGTCAGGGAGAGCTCACCCTTGGGGCCCTTGACGAAGACGTCCTGGCCCTCGACCTTGACGTCCACACCCGAGGGGATGGAGACCGGAAGTCGTCCGATTCGCGACATGTCAGTGTCTCCTTACCAGACGTAGGCGAGGACTTCCCCACCCACGCCCTTCTCGTGTGCCTGGCGGTCGGTCAGCAGACCGTTCGACGTCGACAGGATCGCGACGCCGAGGCCACCGAGAACCTTGGGCAGGTTCGTCGACTTGGCGTAGACGCGCAGGCCGGGCTTGCTCACGCGACGCACGCCGGCGATGGAGCGCTCGCGGTTCGGGCCGTACTTGAGGTCGATGGTCAGCGTCTGGCCGACCTCCGCCTCCTCGATCTTCCACGAGGCGATGTAGCCCTCGCTCTGGAGGATCTCGGCGATGTTCTTCTTCAGTTTCGAGTACGGCATGGAGACGACGTCGTGGTGCGCCGAGTTGGCGTTCCGGACGCGGGTCAGCATGTCCGCAATCGGGTCAGTCATGGTCATGTGGGCTCTCCGCCCTTCCTCACCGGGGTTTCGACCTTTGGCAGTGATGCCGTTCGGCGTATGCCGTGGGGCCGACCTACGGTGTCAGAGGTTTTTGGTTGGTCTGAGTGTGCGTCCCCCGCCACGCGGGCGTTTCGGGGGCACTCGGGGGGCGGAGCCCCCCGAGCGTGTGGTTACCAGGAGCTCTTGGTCACGCCCGGCAGCTCGCCCGCGTGCGCCATCTCGCGAAGGCAGATGCGGCAGAGGCCGAACTTGCGGTACACCGAGTGCGGGCGACCGCACTTCTGGCAGCGGGTGTACGCGCGGACCTTGAACTTCGGCTTCCGGTTCGCCTTGTTAACGAGCGCGGTCTTGGCCATGTCAGTTCTCCTTGAAGGGGAAGCCGAGCTGCTTGAGCAGCGCGCGACCCTCGTCATCGTTGGTCGCCGTGGTGACCACGGTGATGTCCATGCCCCGCACGCGGTCGATCCGGTCCTGGTCGATCTCGTGGAACATCGACTGCTCGGTCAGACCGAACGTGTAGTTGCCGTTGCCGTCGAACTGCTTCGGCGACAGGCCACGGAAGTCACGGATACGCGGGAGGGCGATCGTCACGAGACGGTCGAGGAACTCCCACATCCGGTCGCCGCGCAGCGTCGTGTGGGCGCCGATCGGCATACCCTCACGCAGCTTGAACTGGGCGATCGACTTGCGAGCCTTGGTCACGACCGGCTTCTGGCCGGTGATGGCGGTGAGGTCGCGGACGGCACCCTCGATGAGCTTGCTGTCCTTGGCCGCGTCGCCCACACCCATGTTGACGACGACCTTGACGACGCCGGGAACCTGCATGACGTTCGCGTAGCCGAACTGCTCGAGCATCGAGCTCTTGATCTCGTCCTGGTAGCGCTGCTGAAGGCGCGGCTTGGTGCTGGTGTCAGTCATTCTCAGAGGTCCTTGTCCGACGTGACCGCGACACGGACGCGGGACGCCTTCTGACGGCCGTTGCGCTCGACGGTCTCGACACGCGTCTTCACACGGGTCGGCTTCTTCGACTCGGGGTCGACGATCGCGACGTTGCTCACGTGGATCGCGGCCTCGGTGTGCGTCAGGCCACCGGTGCGGGTGCCACGGGCGGTCGCGCCGGCCTTGACGTGCTTGGTGACGCGGTTGATGCCCTCGACGAGCACGCGCGAGGTCTCCGGGTAGACCGCGATGACCTTGCCCTGCTTGCCCCGGTCGCCGCCGTTCTTCTGGCTGCGGCCGGAGATGACCTGGACGAGGTCACCCTTCTTGATCTTCATCTTCGCCTTGGCCATGTTCACAGCACCTCCGGCGCGAGAGAAATGATCTTCATGAACTTCTTCTCGCGCAGCTCACGACCCACCGGGCCGAAGATGCGGGTACCACGAGGGTCACCGTCGGCCTTGAGGATCACCGCAGCGTTCTCGTCGAACTTGATGTAGGAACCGTCGGCGCGGCGACGCTCCTTGACGGTGCGGACGATGACGGCCTTGACGACGTCACCCTTCTTCACGTTGCCGCCAGGGATCGCGTCCTTGACGGTGGCGACGATGGTGTCGCCGATGCCGGCGTACCGACGGCCCGAGCCACCGAGAACACGGATGCAAAGGATTTCCTTGGCACCGGTGTTGTCGGCGACGCGAAGCCGCGACTCCTGCTGAATCACTGTCTAACTCCTGTCGTCGTGCTGGTTCTTCGCGCGTGGCGAAGCCTTGCCGAACTGGACTGTGGTCTGTGTCCTCCGGGGCCCGCGGCTGGCGGGCCTCCGGAGGGCAGCCGGGGGGCGACAGCCCCCCGGCGGTGCTTACTTGGCCTTCTCGAGGATCTCGACGATGCGCCAGTGCTTCGTCGCGGAGAGCGGACGCGTCTCCATGATGAGCACGCGGTCACCGACGCCGGCGGCGTTCTGCTCGTCGTGCACCTTGACCTTGCTGGTGCGACGGATGACCTTGCTGTAGAGCGCGTGCTTGACGCGGTCCTCGACCTCGACGACGACGGTCTTGTCCATCTTGTCGCTCACCACGTAACCCTGGCGGGTCTTGCGGTAGTTGCGCTCACTCGCCTGGTCGCTCACGACCTTCTCCTGCTCGCTCATGCGTCAGCCTCCTGCGCCTTGTCAGCCTTCTTGGCCTTCTTCTCGGCCTTGTCAGCCTTCTCGGCCTTGTCGGCCTTCTTGTCGGCCTTGGCCGACTTCTTCTCGGCCTTCTCCTCCACCTGCGGGGCGGCGGGGGCCGAGCCGATGCCGAGCTCGCGCTCACGCATCTCGGTGTAGATCCGCGCGATGTCCTTCTTGACGGCGCGCAGACGGCCGTGGTTGTCCAGCTGGCCGGTGGCCGACTGGAAACGCAGGTTGAACAGTTCTTCCTTGGCCTTCTTCAGCTCGTCCGCCAGCTTGGTGTCATCGAGACCACGCAGCTGCTCGGGAGCCAGGTCCTTGGTTCCGACTGCCATCAGATGTCACCACCCTCACGCTGGACGAAGCGGCACTTCATGGGGAGCTTGTGCATCGCGAGACGCATGGCCTCACGTGCCACCGGCTCGGCCACGCCCGAGATCTCGAACATGACGCGACCCGGCTTGACGTTGGCGATCCACCACTCCGGCGAACCCTTACCGGAACCCATGCGGGTCTCGGCGGGCTTCTTGGTGAGCGGACGGTCGGGGTAGATGTTGATCCACACCTTTCCGCCACGCTTCATGTAGCGGGTCATCGCGATACGAGCGGACTCGATCTGACGGTTGGTCACGTAGGCCGGCTCGAGAGCCTGGATGCCGTAGTCACCGAAGGCGATCGTCGTGCCACCCTTGGCCGCACCGTGGCGGTTCGGGTGGTGCTGCTTGCGGTGCTTGACTCGACGGGGAATCAACATGGTCAGGCCTGCTCATTCTCGGTGCTGGCCGCGGCGGGGGCCTCGGCAGCAGCGGTCTCGTTCACTGCCGGAGCAGCGGCGGTCTCGTTGCGGTCACCACGACGGGCGCGGTTCGGACGGTCACCGCCGTCACGGCGCGGACCACGCGACGGGCGCGGGGCGGCGGCCTGCTGGGCCGCGAGCTCCTTGGCCGTCATGTCGCCCTTGTAGATCCACACCTTGACGCCGATGCGACCGAACGTGGTGCGGGCCTCGTAGAAGCCGTAGTCGATCTGCGCACGCAGGGTGTGCAGCGGGACGCGACCCTCGCGGTAGAACTCCGTGCGGCTCATCTCGGCGCCGTTGAGACGGCCGGAGACCTGCACGCGGATGCCCTTGGCGCCGGCGCGCTGGGCGGACTGCATGCCCTTGCGCATGGCGCGGCGGAACGCCACGCGGGCCGAGAGCTGCTCGGCGATGCCCTGGGCGACCAGCTGGGAGACGATCTCGGGGTTCTTGACCTCGAGGATGTTCAGCTGGACCTGCTTGCCCGTGAGCTTCTCGAGCTCGCCACGGATGCGGTCGGCCTCGGCGCCGCGGCGACCGATGACGATGCCGGGGCGGGCCGTGTGGATGTCGACGCGGACGCGGTCACGGGTGCGCTCGATCTCGACCGAGGCGATGCCGGCGCGCTCCATGCCCTTCTCCATCAGGCGACGGATCGAGACATCTTCCTTGACGTAGTCGCGGTAACGCTGACCCGACTTGGTCGAGTCGGCGAACCAGCGGCTCTTGTGGTCCGTCGTGATGCCCAGACGGAAGCCATGGGGGTTGACCTTCTGACCCATCAGCGGGCTCCCTTCGTGTTCTCGGGCTGGGCGACGACCACCGTGATGTGGCTCGTGCGCTTGTTGATGCGGCCGGCGCGGCCCTGGGCGCGCGGACGGAACCGCTTCATCGTCGGGCCCTCGTCCACGAACGCGGCCGTGATGACCAGGTTGCGCTCGTCGAAGGCGACCGACTCACGGTCGGCCTTGACGCGGGCGTTGGCGATGGCGCTCTCGAGCACCTTCTGCACCGGCTCCGAGGCAGCCTGCGGCGCGAACTGCAGCGTCGTGACGGCGTCGGTGGCGACCTTGCCGCGGATCAGGTCCACGACACGGCGAGCCTTCTGCGGGCTGACACGGACGTGCCGCGCCGAAGCCTTGGCTTCCATGACTTCTTCCTTGGATTCGATGGCCATCAGCGACGACGACCCTTCTTGTCGTCCTTCACGTGACCCTTGAACGTGCGGGTCGGCGCGAACTCGCCGAGCTTGTGGCCGACCATCGACTCGGTGACGAACACCGGGACGTGCTTGCGGCCATCGTGGACGGCGAAGGTGTGGCCGAGCATGTCCGGGCTGATGACCGAACGGCGCGACCAGGTCTTGATGACGGTCTTGGTGCCCGCTTCGTTCTGGGCGTCCACCTTCTTCTGAAGGTGGTCGTCGATGAAGGGGCCCTTCTTCAGGCTACGAGGCATTCCAAAGGCTCCTTATCAGCGCTTCTTGCCAGTACGGCGGCGACGCACGATGAGCTTGTCGCTTTCCTTGTGTCCCTTGCGGGTCCGGCCCTCGGCCTGACCCCACGGGCTGACGGGGTGACGTCCACCGGACGTCTTGCCCTCACCACCACCGTGCGGGTGGTCAACCGGGTTCATGGCGACACCACGGACGGTCGGGCGCTTGCCCTTCCACCGCATGCGGCCGGCCTTGCCCCAGTTGATGTTGCTCTGCTCGGCGTTGCCCACCTCGCCGACGGTCGCGCGGCAGCGCGCGTCGACGTTGCGGATCTCACCGGACGGCATACGCAGCTGGGCGTAGGGGCCGTCCTTGGCGACGAGCTGCACGCGAGCACCCGCGGAGCGGGCGATCTTGGCGCCACCACCGGGCTTGAGCTCGATCGCGTGAACGACCGTACCCACGGGGATGTTGCGCAGCGGAAGCGAGTTGCCCGGCTTGATGTCGGCCGCGGGGCCGTTCTCGATCGGGTCGCCCTGCTTCATCTTGTTCGGGGCCAGGATGTAGCGCTTCTCGCCGTCGGCGTACTGGACGAGCGCGATGCGCGCGGTGCGGTTCGGGTCGTACTCGATGTGAGCGACCTTGGCCGGCACGCCGTCCTTGTCATGGCGACGGAAGTCGATGACGCGGTAGGCGCGCTTGTGACCGCCACCGATGTGGCGCGTCGTGATGCGACCGGCGTTGTTGCGGCCACCCGTCTTCGACAGGGGGCGCACCAGCGACTTCTCGGGGGTGGAACGCGTGATCTCGACGAAGTCGGCGACCGACGAGCCACGACGGCCCGGCGTGGTCGGCTTGTACTTACGGATACCCATGTTCGTGTGTCCTTATCCTTCGTCGATCTCAGGCGCCCGCACCGAAGATGTCGATCGAGCCCTCGCGGAGGGAGACGATCGCACGCTTGGTGTCCTTGCGCTTGCCGAGGCCGAATCGGGTGCGACGGGTCTTGCCCTGGCGGTTCAGGGTGTGGACCTTGTCGACCTTGACGTTGAAGATCGCCTCGATGGCGATCTTGATCTCCGTCTTGTTCGCACGGGGGTCGACGATGAAGGTGTACTTACCCTCGTCGAGCAGACCGTAGGACTTCTCGGAGACGACCGGCGCGATGAGGATGTCGCGGGGGTCCTTGGTGTGGATGCTCACTTGGTGGCCTCCTTGTCGGCCTTGTCGGCCTTCACGGGACCGGCGACGAACGCGTCGAGGGCGGCCTGGGTGAAGACGATGTCGTCGGCGCACAGGACGTCGTACGTGTTGAGCTGGTCGGCGACCAGCACGTGGACGTTCTGCAGGTTGCGGACCGACTTGAACGCCACCTCGTCGCCGCGCTCGAGCACGACGAGCAGGTTGGGACGCTCGGTCAGACCGGCGAGCAGCGCGGCGGCGTCCTTCGCCGAGGGCAGGTCGCCCGAGACGATGGAGTCGACGACGTGGATGCGGTCGAAGCGGGCCCGGTCGGAGAGGGCACCGCGCAGGGCGGCCGCCTTCATCTTCTTGGGGGTGCGCTGCGAGTAGTCACGCGGCTGCGGGCCGTGGACGACGCCACCGCCGGCGAACTGCGGTGCGCGGGTCGAGCCCTGACGGGCGCGGCCGGTGCCCTTCTGGCGGTACGGCTTGCGCCCACCGCCGCGGACCTCGCCGCGGGTCTTGGTCGAGTGCGTGCCCTGACGAGCAGCCGCGAGCTGGGCCACCACGACCTGGTGGATCAGCGGGACGTTGGTCTGGACGTCGAAGATCTCGGCGGGGAGGTTCTGCGTCTTGGTTGCCATGTCGTTCATGCACCCTTCGCAGCCGTGCGGATCAGGACGATGCCACCGCGGGGGCCGGGAACGGCACCCTTGATGAGCAGCAGGCCCTTCTCGGCGTCAACGGCGTGGATCTGGAGGTTCTGGGTCGTCTGGCGAACGCCACCCATGCGACCAGCCATGCGCATGCCCTTGAAGACACGGCCCGGGGTCGAGCAGCCGCCGATGGAGCCCGGCTTGCGGTGGTTGCGGTGGGCGCCGTGCGAGGAGCTGACACCGTGGAAGCCGTGACGCTTCATGACACCGGCGAAGCCCTTGCCCTTGGTCGTGCCCGTCGCGTCGACGCGCTGGCCGGCCTCGAAGGACTCGGCCGTGATCTCCTGGCCGAGCTCGTAGTCGGCGGCGTCGGCCGTGCGGAGCTCGACGAGGTGACGGCGCGGCGTGACGCCGGCCTTCTCGAAGTGGCCGCTCATGGGCTTGTTCACCTTGCGGGGGTCGATCGCACCGAAGGCGATCTGGACCGCGGAGTAGCCGTCGGTCGCGTCGGCGCGCACCTGCGTCACGACGCAGGGGCCGGCCTTGACCACGGTCACGGGGACGAGCTTGTTGTCTGCGTCCCACACCTGGGTCATGCCGAGCTTCTCGCCGAGCACGCCCTTCACGTTCTTCTGAGCAACAGTCATCGCGGGCCGCCTCAGAGCTTGATCTCGATGTTGACGTCCGCCGGCAGGTCGAGACGCATCAGCGAGTCGACGGCCTTGGGCGTCGGGTCGATGATGTCGATGAGGCGCTTGTGCGTGCGCATCTCGAAGTGCTCGCGGCTGTCCTTGTACTTGTGCGGCGACCGGATGACGACGAAGACGTTCTTCTCCGTCGGCAGCGGGACGGGGCCCACCACGGTCGCGCCGGCGCGCGTCACTGTGTCAACGATCTTCCGCGCCGAGTTGTCGATGACCTCGTGGTCGTACGACTTCAGCCGGATGCGGATCTTCTGTCCCGCCATCTGATGAACGTCTCTCTCTCGCTTCTGACTACCGGTTCCCTTGGCCATCCGACCCCCGAGGTCGGGCGTGTCGCGCCCGCTTCGCGGTGAAAGGTGCGCACCTGAGTGCCACTTCTCGTGTGGATTGCCCGGCCGAACCGGGTAACTTGCGCTTCCCTCGGGCCTCCGAGAGGAGTCCGGGCGAGTCCCCGTCAGGAGGCTCTCAAGGGGCGGCGCCACCGACATGGGTCAGCGACGCGCGTCAAGCAACCTGAACAGTGTGCCAGAGCGCGCACCGCACTATCAAATCGAGGCGAGGTGGACGCGCAGGGTCGGCGAGGTGGCGCGTCGCGTCAGGCGAGTGGGCGGGCGCAGGCCGCGGTGCCGCCCGGCAGCTGGTGGCGGTGGGCGGCGATCCAGCGGTACGCGCGCCCCGCCAGCCACGAGATCCCGGGCGCCTCGAGGAGGTGGCCGAGCGGCCGCCAGGCCGGGGCCCCGTGCGTCACGGCACTGGCGATGGCCCGGTGGCCAGCCCGGATCGAGCCGTCCGCGGTGATGAACTGGGCCGCCTCGTCGCAATCCTGCTCCGTCAGCCCCACGGCCGCGAGGTCGAGCTCCTGCCACGGCCGCACGTCGTAGCGGCCGCGCCGGTCGACCCAGCGCCCGAGCAGCTGGACGCTGCGCGTGCAGAAGCCGCAGTCGGCGTCGTAGACGAGAGTGGGCCGGGTCGGGACGAAGAGCGTGGTCTCCACGACCCCATCCTCGCACCCGTCGTGCGCCCGACTGCGTCGACCTGCTGGCGTATGCCGTGGGGCGGGCCCCTCAGGCCGGGGCGAGGAACGCGCTCAGCGCGCCGGCATACATCGCGGGGTCCTCGGCGCCCATGAGCTCGCGCGTGCTGTGCATCGACAGCATGGCCGCCCCGAAGTCGACGGTGGTGGCGCCCGTGAGGGAGGACGTGACCGGGCCGACGGTCGAGCCGCACGGCAGGTCGCTGCGGGTGACGAAGGTCTGCATCGGGACACCGGCCTGCTCGCAGGCCAGCCGGAACGCCGCGGCGCCGACGGAGTCCGTGGCGTAGCGCAGGTTGGTGTTGACCTTGAGCACCGGGCCGCCGTTGACGAGGATCTGGTGCAGCGGCTCGTGGCGATCGGCGTAGTTGGGGTGCGTCGCGTGGCCCATGTCACCGGAGGCGATGACGGTCCCCGCGAGGGCGCGCCAGTAGTCGTCGCGGCTGCCCCCGCCCGCGGCGACGATGCGCTCGAGGACCGACGGCAGCAGCGTCGAGGTGGCACCGCGCTCGGACGTGCTGCCGATCTCCTCGTGGTCGAAGAGGACGAGGACGGGGACGTGTGCGGGCTCGGTGGCCACGGCGTCCAGGAGGGCCCGGACACCCGCATACGACGTGGCGAGGTTGTCGAGGCGCGGCGCGGCGATGAGCTCGCGTGCCCGCCCCAGCCTCGTCGACGGCTGGATCGGGTGCGTCATGACGTCCCAGGACAGGACGTCCTCGCGGGCGACGCCGACCTGCTCGGCGAGGTAGCCGACGAAGTCGCCGGGCTCGCCGCCGACGCCCCACAGCGGCTCCATGTGGGCCTGCTTGTTGAGCGTGAGCGCCTCGTTCTGGGTGCGGTCGAGGTGGATCGCGAGCTGGGCGACCCGCAGCAGCGCGTCGCGGCCGTGGAAGGTGCGCGACTCGACGCCGTCCCTCCCCCGAACGGCCACCCGACCGGCGAGGCCGAGGTCACGGTCGAGCCAGGAGCTGAGGATGAGGCCGCCGTAGGGCTCGATCCCGAGCAGCTGCCAGCCGGCCCGCGAGTGGTCGGGATTCGGCTTGACCCGCAGGTTCGGGCTGTCGGTGTGCGCCCCCACGACGCGGAACCCCGCGGCCGGTCCGGCCCCGGCGCCGTGCGCGCCGGTCGTGTCCCAGGCGATGAGCGAGCCGCCGCGCACGAGGTAGCGCCGCCCCGGCTCTGTCGGCCACGGCTCGGTCTCGACGACCTCGGTGAAGCCCTCCGCGGCGAGGCGGGCTGCAGCCTGCTCGCACGCGTGGAACGGGGTGGGAGAGGCGTCGACGTAGTCGATCAGGCCCTGGGCTTCGGTGTCGGTGTCGAACGAGTGCGCCATGGCCCCCGACCCTATCCGTCCGGTCAGACCGGTCTCAGACTGGCCAGCATCTCGCGCAGGAGCGAGTCGGCGGAAGCCTCCGTCGTCGCCGTCACCGTGAGGAAGCTGACGTGGCCGGCGTGCTCCACGGCGAGAGAGCGGGTGTGGGTGACGAACGAGCCCATCGGCAGGCGCGACTCTGCGACGATCGCGGGACCGAGCGGCGTCGTCACCCGGTCCACCCGCACGACGTTCGCGCCGACGGACTCGAGCTGCGCGCGCAGCTCGTCCGGGCTCAGCAGCTGCGACACGGGCGTCGGGATGACGGAGATGTTGTCCGCCGTCCCCCGCGGCCCCATGACCATGACCTCCATCGCGCTGCCGACCCGCTGGAGGTACTCGTCGACGGACAGGCCGGACCGCGCCGCCAGGTCCTTGGCCTGGTCGGGCAGGGCCGCGCCTCCCGCGCGCAGCGCCCGGGAGGGGTCGAAGGCCTGCCATCCGGCAGGCACCTCGAACGACAGCCCGGCCTGCACCGCAGTGACCCTGCGCCCGACGAGGAGCGGGACACCCGCGGTCGCGGGGGTGGTGGGGGCGGTCGACATCCCATCCGCCGACGGTGAGGCCGTCGGCTGGACCGACACGGGACCCGACGAGATCACGCGGGAGGGCGCCGGCGGGCTCGGCGCCGTCCCGGCCGGTGCGGCCAGGGCCGACCCTCCGGCCTTCGAGCACGCCGCGGTCGACAGGAGCAGCAGGACCGAGCAGACGCCGACGGCCAGGCGCAGCGCCCGCCCTCGCGAAGATCCGGCCGGCTCCCCTGTCGACGTCATGCGCAAGTCATACGGCATCGGCCCTGCCAGGGCAACGTCCGCACCGGTGGCAGGATCCACCCATGCCCGACACCGACCTCCGCTCTCTCGTCGACGACCTCGCCTCCCCCGACCCCGCGGTCCGGGACGACGGGGCGTATGCCACCCTGACGCGCCTCGTGCGCGACGGTGACCTCACCGTGGACGACCGGTCCTGGCTCGGGGACGCGATGGTCCAGCGGCTGCGCCACGAACGGGCGGAAGCCCGCTCCTTCGCGCCCCTCGTCCTCGCTTCGCTCGTGGCGGTCGGCGATCTCGACGAGGCCTGGATCCCGGCCGTGACCCGCTGGTTCTGCAACGAGCAGGACCTGCGCGGGCACGATCCGGAGCTGGGGTGGGTTCACACCGTCGCGCACGGCGCCGACTTCTTCGGCGCGTGCGGGGCCGCCGGCGTCGGGGACCCGGCCGCCCTGCTCGACGCCCTCGTCCGGCGGATGGTCGAGCCCACCGGCTTCGTGTGGCGCGACCAGGAGGAGGACCGGCTCGCGTGTGCCATGGCCCTGGTGCTCGCGCGTGACGACGTCGACGCGCCGACGGCCGTCGGGTGGCTCGACCACGTCGGCCGCCTCTTCGCGTCGGGCTCCCCCGGCCCCGTCCCACCCGCGGCGAGCAACACGATGCGGACCCTGCGCTCGCTGCACGTCGCCCTCGGCGAGCAGCCGCTCCGCCGCGGCGAGCCTGTCATCGTCCAGCACGGCGAGCTCGTGCGCACGCAGGTCGCAGCCGTCCTCCACGGGGTCACCCCGTGGTCCTGGCGCCCCCGCGTAGGAAAGTGAGCACTCGACAGGAAGGGAGCGCGCGGCATACGAGAGGGAGCGGGACGCCCGAGGTGGGGAGCGGCATCGGAGGCGGCCGACGGCATACACAAGCAGGGACGCTGGAAGCGGCCGCCGACGCTCTCGCCGCGAGCCGCCTCGCCCGTTCCGCGACGACGCGGAGCGGGACCGCGGCCGCGGGGTGCACGCGGAAGGGCCCGCCCCGCCGAAGCGGAACGGGCCCTACCGATGAAGCTGGTGCTGCAGGTGCAGCGTCAGATCACTTGATGATCTTCGTGACGCGACCGGCGCCGACCGTGCGGCCACCCTCACGGATGGCGAACTTGAGGCCGTCCTCCATGGCGATCGGCTGGATGAGCTCGACCGTCATGTCGGTGTTGTCGCCGGGCATGACCATCTCGGTGCCCTCGGGCAGGTGCACGACACCCGTCACGTCCGTCGTACGGAAGTAGAACTGCGGACGGTAGTTGTCGTAGAACGGCGTGTGACGGCCGCCCTCGTCCTTCGAGAGGATGTAGACCTGAGCCTCGAAGTCCGTGTGCGGGGTGATCGAGCCCGGCTTGCAGATGACCTGCCCGCGCTCGACGTCCTCGCGCTTGGTGCCACGAAGGAGCAGACCGACGTTCTCACCCGCGCGACCCTCGTCGAGGAGCTTGCGGAACATCTCGACGCCCGTGACGGTCGTCTTGGCCGGCGGGCCGGTGTGGATGCCGACGATCTCGATCTCCTCGTTGACCTTGAGGATGCCGCGCTCGATACGACCGGTGACGACGGTGCCACGACCGGTGATCGTGAAGACGTCCTCGACGGGCATGAGGAACGGCTTGTCGACGTCGCGCTCGGGCTCCGGGATGGAGTTGTCGACGGCGTCCATGAGGTCGAGGACCGACTGGCCCCACTTCTCGTCGCCCTCGAGCGCCTTGAGCGCCGAGACCTGCACGACAGGAAGGTCGTCACCCGGGAACTCGTACTGCGACAGGAGCTCACGGACCTCCATCTCGACGAGCTCGAGGATCTCCTCGTCGTCGACCATGTCGGCCTTGTTGAGCGCCACGACGATGTAGGGGACGCCGACCTGGCGGGCCAGGAGGACGTGCTCCTTCGTCTGCGGCATGGGGCCGTCGGTGGCGGCGACCACGAGGATCGCGCCGTCCATCTGAGCCGCACCCGTGATCATGTTCTTCACGTAGTCAGCGTGGCCCGGGCAGTCGACGTGGGCGTAGTGACGACCCTCCGTCTGGTACTCGATGTGCGCGATCGAGATGGTGATACCGCGCTGGCGCTCCTCGGGAGCCTTGTCGATGTCCTCGAACGCGAACTGGGGGTTCAGGTCGGGGTACTTGTCGTGCAGAACCTTGGAAATCGCAGCCGTCAGCGTCGTCTTGCCGTGGTCGATGTGACCGATGGTGCCGATGTTGACGTGCGGCTTGGTCCGCTCGAACTTTGCCTTCGCCACTGTGGTCCTCCTCAGGACTTTCTCGTGTTACGCCGTACGACCAGGGCAGGACGTGGCGCGATGGGGTGGTTTCCGATGGAAGAGACTACGGGATGTCCCGCAGTCACTCCCCGCGGGTCTTCTTGATGATCTCCTCGGCAACGGCCTTGGGGACCTCTGCGTAGGAGTCGAACTCCATGGAGAAGCTCGCGCGACCCTGCGTCTTGGAGCGCAGGTCGCCGACGTAGCCGAACATCTCGGACAGCGGGACGAGGCCCTTGACGACCTTGGCACCGCTGATGTCCTCCATGCCCTGGATCTGGCCACGGCGGGAGTTGATGTCACCGATGACCTCGCCCATGTAGTCCTCGGGCGTACGGACCTCGACGGCCATCATCGGCTCGAGCAGGACCGGGTCCGCCTTCCTGATGGCCTCCTTGAGCACCATCGAGCCGGCGATCTTGAACGCCATCTCCGAGGAGTCGACGTCGTGGTAGGCGCCGTCGTTGAGCGTCGCACGGATACCCACGAGCGGGTAGCCGGCGAGCACGCCGTACTGCATGGCGTCCTGGATACCAGCGTCCACCGACGGGATGTACTCACGCGGGACACGGCCACCGGTGACGCCGTTGACGAACTCGTACATCGAGCCGTCCTCGGTCTCGCCCAGCGGCTCGAAGCTGACCTGGACCTTGGCGAACTGGCCAGAGCCACCGGTCTGCTTCTTGTGCGTGTAGTCGTACTTGAGGACGGGACGACGGATCGTCTCGCGGTAGGCCACCTGCGGCTTGCCGACGTTGGCCTCGACCTTGAACTCGCGCTTCATGCGGTCGACGAGGATGTCGAGGTGCAGCTCGCCCATGCCGGCGATGATCGTCTGGCCGGTGTCCTCGTCGTGGTGGACCTGGAAGGTCGGGTCCTCCGCCGAGAGCTTCTGGATGGCCGTGCCGAGCTTCTCCTGGTCACCCTTGGTCTTGGGCTCGATGGCGACCTGGATCACCGGGTCGGGGAAGGTCATCGACTCGAGCACGATCTGCTCGTTGAGGTCCGACAGGGTGTCGCCGGTCGTCGTGTCCTTGAGGCCGATGGCCGCGTAGATGTGGCCGGCCATGGCCTCCTCGACGGGGTTCTCCTTGTTGGCGTGCATCTGGAAGAGCTTCCCGATGCGCTCCTTGCGGCCCTTGGTCGAGTTGATGACGCTCGTGCCCGAGCTGATGTGGCCCGAGTAGACGCGGATGAAGGTCAACGTGCCGAAGAACGGGTGCGTGGCGACCTTGAAGGCGAGAGCCGAGAACGGCTCGTCCTTGCTGGGTGCACGCGTCAGCTCGACGGTCTCGTCGCCGGGCTTGTGGCCGATCATCGGGGGCACGTCGAGCGGCGACGGGAGGTAGTCGACGACGGCGTCGAGCATGGGCTGAACGCCGCGGTTCTTGAAGGCGGAGCCACAGAACACCGGGTAGAGCTCGGAGTTGACCGTGAGCTTGCGGATGCCGCCCTTGATCTCCTCCGGGGTCAGCTCCTCGCCACCGAGGTACTTCTCCATGAGCTCGTCGTCGGACTCGGCGACGCGCTCGACGAGTGCCATGCGGTACTCCTCGGCCTTGGCCTGCAGGTCCGCCGGGATCTCGGCGATCTCGTACTTGGCACCCATGGTCACGTCGCCCTTGGCGTCGCCGGGCCACACGAGGGCACGCATGTAGACGAGGTCGATGACACCGAGGAAGTCGTTCTCGGCACCGATCGGGAGCTGCATGACGAGCGGCTCCGCGCCGAGGCGGTCCTTGATCGTCTGCACGGTGAAGTAGAAGTCCGCGCCGAGCTTGTCCATCTTGTTGACGAAGCAGATGCGCGGCACGTCGTACTTGTCGGCCTGACGCCACACCGTCTCGGACTGGGGCTCGACGCCCTCCTTGCCATCGAACACGGCAACGGCACCGTCGAGGACGCGCAGCGAGCGCTCCACCTCGACCGTGAAGTCGACGTGCCCGGGGGTGTCGATGATGTTGACCTGGGTGCCTTCCCAGAAGGAGGTCACGGCGGCAGACGTGATCGTGATGCCGCGCTCCTTCTCCTGCTCCATCCAGTCGGTCGTCGACGCACCGTCGTGGGTCTCACCGATCTTGTGGTTGACACCGGTGTAGAAGAGGATGCGCTCCGTCACCGTGGTCTTCCCAGCGTCGATGTGCGCCATGATGCCGATGTTGCGGACCTTCTTGAGGTCCGTCAGGACGTCGAGTGCCACGTCAGGTTTCTCGTCTCATTCGTCGTGTAGTGAATCTAGGGGCGCCGGGGGCCGCGTCTCGTGACGGGCGGGCGCGTGCCCGGTCGGTATGCCGTGGAGCGAGCTCCCCGGCATACCGACCGGACCGCTGGTCACCAGCGGTAGTGCGCGAAGGCCTTGTTGGACTCGGCCATCTTGTGGGTGTCCTCGCGGCGCTTGACAGCGGCACCGAGGCCGTTGCTCGCGTCGAGGATCTCGTTCATGAGGCGCTCGGTCATCGTCTTCTCGCGACGCTGCCGCGAGTAGCCGACGAGCCAGCGCAGGGCGAGCGTGGTCGAGCGGTTGGGCTTGACCTCGATCGGCACCTGGTAGGTCGCGCCACCGACGCGACGGCTCTTGACCTCCATGGCCGGCTTGACGTTGTCGAGCGCACGCTTGAGCGTGGCGACGGGGTCGGTGCCGGTCTTCTGGCGGCAGCCCTCGAGGGCGCCGTAGACGATCGTCTCGGCGATCGACTTCTTGCCGTCGAGGAGGATCTTGTTGACGAGCTGCGTGACGAGCGGGCTGGAGTAGACCGGGTCGACGACGAGCGGGCGCTTCGGAGCGGGTCCCTTACGAGGCATCAGCTCTTCTCCTTCTTCGCGCCGTAACGGCTACGAGCCTGCTTGCGGTTCTTGACACCCTGGGTGTCGAGCGTGCCGCGGACGATCTTGTAACGCACACCCGGAAGGTCCTTCACACGGCCACCGCGCACGAGCACGATCGAGTGCTCCTGCAGGTTGTGGCCGACGCCGGGGATGTAGGCCGTGACCTCGATGCCGCTGGAGAGGCGCACGCGGGCGACCTTCCGAAGGGCAGAGTTCGGCTTCTTGGGGGTGGTGGTGTACACGCGGGTGCACACACCGCGGCGCTGGGGCGAACCCTTGAGCGCCGGGGTCTTGGCCTTGCTGGCCTTGTCCTGGCGGCCCTTGCGGACCAGCTGGTTGATGGTAGGCAACCTGGTTACTCCATAACGTTGCTCGTGGTCAGGCGTCCGGCAGGACGCTCCTTGGCTGTTCGGCTCCTCGACCCCCGAGGTCGGGCGTGTCGGAACCGGTTCTTTCCCCTGCACTCCCCTGCTGCGCCGGCTGCCGGAAGGCGGTCGGTCGACAAGGTTGCCCGGCGAAAGGTGTGCTCTGGACCGCAGTGATGTCTCGTCCGCGAGGAGCGGGCGGACAGGGCACCGAGGCCGTCATCGCGCATGCCTGAATGCGTGTCTCAGACACAGTGTTCAAGCGTACCGGGGCGCGGCACGCCGACCAAATCGGTGAGACCGGCCCTGACGGGGCTGATGAGGTATGCCGGGGGCCGTGACCCGCGGCCGGCCCCCTCAGCCGAGCCGCCAGTCCCCGGCATACATGTGCAGCACGGGCACGCCGAGCGTCTCGCGGGCCTTGGAGGCCCAGTCCGTGTGGAAGGTGTCCTCGACCGCGTGGGGCTCGGTGACGACGACGACCTCGGAGGCGCCGAGGCGCGTGACCTCCTCGCGGAGGGTCGGCAGGGGGTCGTCGCCGGTGATCTCCCCCGTTGCCACCACCGCGTGCGCCTCGAGCTCGGCCAGGGTCGTCGCGAGGGCGGTGTGCGCGTCGGCGTGCGCCTCCGTGCGGTCGACCGGCTTCAGGGCGTCGAGCGCCTCGCGCATCTCGAAGAGGCTGAGGTGGTCGAGGAACTCGGAGAGCATGTTGCGGTCGGTGTCGGCGGGGACGAGGACCCGGTACGTCGGGGCCTCGTCCTGGTGCAGGGCGATGATCTTGTCGACGTCGACCGGCTTGAGCGCCTCCTCGGTGAGGACGATGATCGCCGGCGCGGGGCCGCCGTCGACCTGCTCGCCCTGCCCGGAGGTGCCGGGGTGGCCGCTCTGGCTGCTCTGGCCGCTCTGGTGGGTCGGCTCGCTCGACTCCCTCGGCGCGGCGGTCAGGTCGTCGCGCTCGGGCGCGGTGGGCACGTCGGCCGTGGGCTCGGTCATGTCCCCACCCTATCGAGGCGCGCAGACGTCCCGGAACGCCGCTGGGCCGGCTCCCCCGAAGGGAAGCCGGCCCAGCGGCATACGGCAGGTCCGGTCAGAACTGGTCGAGACCGAGGGCCTCGTCGTCCAGACGGATGGCCTCGCCGGTGCCCGAGCCGAAGCCTGCGTAGTCGTAGGCGTCGTAGCTCGGCAGCGAGTACATCGCGGCCTTGGCCTCCTCGGTGGGCTCGACCTTGACGTTCCGGTAGCGGGGCAGGCCCGTGCCGGCAGGGATGAGCTTTCCGAGGATGACGTTCTCCTTGAGGCCGAGCAGCGGGTCGGACTTGGCCTCCATGGCGGCCTGCGTGAGCACGCGGGTCGTCTCCTGGAAGGACGCGGCCGACAGCCACGACTCGGTCGCGAGCGAGGCCTTGGTGATGCCCATGAGCTCGGGACGACCGGCAGCCGGACGGCCACCCTCGGCCATGACGCGACGGTTCTCGTCCTCGAAGCGACCACGCTCGGCGAGCTCGCCGGGCAGCAGGTCGGCGTCGCCGGCCTCGATGATCGTCACGCGACGCAGCATCTGGCGCACGATGACCTCGATGTGCTTGTCGTGGATCGACACACCCTGCTGGCGGTAGACCCGCTGCACCTCGTCGACGAGGTGCTTCTGGGCCGCGCGCGGGCCGAGGATGCGAAGGACCTGCTTGGGGTCGATCGCGCCCTGGACCAGCTTGGTGCCGACCTCGACGTGGTCACCGTCGGCGACGACGAGGCGCGAGCGCTTGCTCACCGGGTAGGCGTGCTGCTCGGAGCCGTCGTCCGGCGTGAGCAGGATGCGACGCGCCTTGTCGGTGTCCTCGATCTCGACGCGACCGGTGGCCTCGGCGATCGGGGCGACACCCTTGGGGGTGCGCGCCTCGAACAGCTCGACGACACGCGGCAGACCCTGGGTGATGTCGTCGGCCGCAGCCGCACCACCCGTGTGGAAGGTACGCATCGTCAGCTGCGTGCCGGGCTCACCGATCGACTGGGCCGCGATGATGCCGACGGCCTCGCCGATGTCGACGAGCTTGCCCGTGGCGAGCGAACGGCCGTAGCAGGCGGCACAGGTGCCGACCTTGCTGTCGCAGGTGAGGACCGAACGGATCCGCACCTCGTCGACACCGGCCGCGTAGAGCGCGTCGATGACGACGTCACCGAGGTCGATGCCGGCGACGGCGAGGGTCTCGCCGTCGACGACGACGTCCTCGGCCAGCGTGCGGGCGTAGACCGAGGCCTCGACGACCTCGCTCGGCGCACGCGTGCCCGTGGTCTCGTTGACCTGGGCGATCGGCAGCTTGAGGCCACGCTCGGTGCCGCAGTCGTCCTCACGGATGATGACGTCCTGCGACACGTCGACGAGACGACGGGTCAGGTAGCCCGAGTCGGCGGTACGGAGCGCCGTGTCGGCCAGACCCTTACGGGCACCGTGCGTCGAGATGAAGAACTCGAGCACCGTGAGGCCCTCACGGAAGTTCGCCTTGATCGGGCGCGGGATGATCTCGCCCTTCGGGTTGGCCATCAGGCCTCGCATGCCGGCGATCTGACGGATCTGGAACCAGTTACCACCAGCACCCGAGGACACCATCCGGTAGATGGGGTTCGTGCGCGGGAAGTTGGTCTCCATCTCCTTGGCGACCTGGTTGGACGCCTGGGTCCAGATCTCGACGAGCTCCTGACGACGCTCGTCATCGGTGATGAGACCGCGCTCGTACTGCGTCTGGACCTTGGCGGCCTTGGTCTCGTAGCCCTCGAGGATGTTCGTCTTGTTGTCCGGCGTCGTGACGTCGGAGATCGCGACGGTGCAGCCCGAGCGGGTGGACCAGTGGAAACCGGCCTCCTTCAGGGCGTCGAGGGAGGCAGCGACCTGGACCTTGGAGTAGCGCTCCGCGAGGTCGTTGACGATCGCCGAGAGGCGCTTGCGGTCGACCGGACGGTTCTCGAACGGGTAGTCGAGCGGCAGCGTGTCGTTGAAGATCGCGCGGCCGAGCGTCGTCTCGAGCGTGATGCTCTTGACGATGCCGTCCTCGGCGGCCTCGACACCCTCGGGCAGCTCGAAGCCGGCAGGGGGCACGGCGTCCGTCAGGCGCAGCTTGATCGCCGAGCCGAGCAGGATCTCGCCACGATCGAAGGCCATGCGGGCCTCGGACGGGGACGAGAACGCGCGGCCTGCACCCGGGCCGCCACCGTCGACGGCGTCGGTCAGGTGGTAGATGCCGGTGATCATGTCCTGGGTCGGCATGGTCACGGGGCGACCGTCAGCCGGCTTGAGGATGTTGTTGCTCGACAGCATGAGGATGCGGGCCTCGGCCTGCGCCTCCGCCGACAGCGGCACGTGGACGGCCATCTGGTCACCGTCGAAGTCGGCGTTGAAGGCCGAGCAGACGAGCGGGTGGATCTGGATGGCCTTGCCCTCGACGAGCTGCGGCTCGAACGCCTGGATACCGAGACGGTGCAGCGTGGGTGCACGGTTGAGCAGCACCGGGTGCTCCGTGATGACCTCTTCGAGGACGTCCCACACGACCGGGCGGGCACGCTCGACCATGCGCTTTGCCGACTTGATGTTCTGCGCGTGGTCGAGGTCGACCAGGCGCTTCATCACGAACGGCTTGAACAGCTCGAGCGCCATCTGCTTGGGCAGACCGCACTGGTGCAGCTTCAGCTGCGGGCCGACGACGATGACCGAACGGCCGGAGTAGTCGACGCGCTTGCCGAGCAGGTTCTGGCGGAAACGACCCTGCTTGCCCTTGAGCATGTCGGACAGCGACTTGAGCGGACGGTTGCCGGGGCCCGTGACCGGGCGACCACGACGGCCGTTGTCGAAGAGGCTGTCGACGGCCTCCTGGAGCATGCGCTTCTCGTTGTTGACGATGATCTCGGGGGCACCGAGGTCGAGGAGGCGCTTCAGGCGGTTGTTGCGGTTGATGACGCGACGGTAGAGGTCGTTGAGATCCGACGTCGCGAAGCGGCCACCGTCGAGCTGCACCATCGGGCGCAGGTCCGGCGGGATGACCGGGATCGCGTCGAGGACCATGCCCGACGGGTGGTTCGTCGTCATCTGGAAGGCGTTGACGACCTTGAGGCGCTTGATGGCGCGGGTCTTCTTCTGGCCCTTGCCGGTGGCGATGATCTCCTGGAGGAGGTCCGCCTCGGCGTCGAGGTCGAAGGACTCGAGGCGCTTCTGGATCGCCGCGGCGCCCATGCCGCCCTCGAAGTACAGACCGAAGCGGTCACGCATCTCGCGGTAGAGGATCTCGTCGCCCTCGAGGTCCTGGACCTTGAGGTTCTTGAACCGGTCCCAGACCTGCTCGAGGCGCTCGACCTGCTGGTCGGCACGCTTGCGGATGTTGTTCATCTCGCGCTCGGCCTGGTCGCGGACCTTGCGCTTCGCGTCGGCCTTGGCACCCTCGGCCTCGAGCTCGGCGACGTTGCGCTCGAGCAGCTGCGCGCGGGACTCGACGTCGGCGTCGCGGCGGTTCTCGATCTCCTTCTTCTCGACCTGGATCTGCGCCTCGAGCGACGGCAGGTCAGCGTGACGCTGGTCCTCGTCGACGGACGTGATCATGTAGGCCGCGAAGTAGATGACCTTCTCGAGGTCCTTCGGGGCAAGGTCGAGCAGGTAGCCGAGGCGGCTCGGCACACCCTTGAAGTACCAGATGTGGGTGACGGGGGCGGCGAGCTCGATGTGGCCCATCCGCTCACGGCGCACCTTGGCGCGCGTGACCTCGACGCCACAGCGCTCACAGATGATGCCCTTGAAGCGGACACGCTTGTACTTGCCGCAGTTGCACTCCCAGTCCCGGGTGGGGCCGAAGATGCGCTCGCAGAACAGGCCCTCCTTCTCGGGCTTGAGCGTGCGGTAGTTGATGGTCTCGGGCTTCTTGACCTCGCCGTGGCTCCACTGGCGGATGGATTCCGCGGTGGCGAGGCCGATGCGCAGCTCGTCGAAGAAGTTGACGTCGAGCACGTGGTTCCTTCTCTCGTAACTCTCGTTAAGTCTTTGGTCTGAGTGGTCTGGGTCCGTATGCCGTGTGCCCGTTACCGGGCAACGCGGGCTTTCCGGGGGGGACCCGGGGGGCGAAGCCCCCCGGGCGTTGGCCTTCTCAGACCTCTTCGACGCTGGACGGCTCACGCCGGCTCAGGTCGATGCCGAGCTCCTCCGCTGCGCGGAAGACCTCTTCGTCGGACTCCTTCATCTCGATCGTCGTGCCGTCGCTGCTCAGGACCTCGACGTTGAGACACAGGGACTGCATCTCCTTGAGGAGGACCTTGAACGACTCCGGGATGCCCGAGTCGGGGATGTTCTCGCCCTTGACGATGGCCTCGTAGACCTTCACGCGGCCGGGAACGTCGTCCGACTTGATCGTCAGCAGCTCCTGGAGCGTGTAGGCGGCGCCGTACGCCTCGAGGGCCCAGACCTCCATCTCACCGAAGCGCTGGCCACCGAACTGGGCCTTACCGCCGAGCGGCTGCTGGGTGATCATCGAGTAGGGGCCCGTCGAGCGAGCGTGGATCTTGTCGTCGACGAGGTGGTGGAGCTTGAGGATGTACATGTAGCCGACCGCGACGGGCTCCGGGAACGGCTCGCCGGAGCGGCCGTCGAAGAGGCGCGTCTTGCCCGAGGCGTCGATGAGGCGAACCCCGTCGCGCGTCTTGAGCGTCGAGTCGAGCAGACCCGTGACGACGTCCTCGGAGGCACCGTCGAAGACCGGCGTCGCCACGCGCGTGCCCGCAGGGGCCTCGTGCGCGTCGGGCGCGATCTCCTTGGCCCACTCCGGGCTGCCCTCGATCTTCCAGCCGCGCGAGGCGGCCCAGCCGAGGTGCAGCTCGAGGATCTGGCCGAGGTTCATACGACGCGGCACACCGTGCGGGTTGAGCACGACGTCGACCGGCGTGCCGTCCTCGAGGAAGGGCATGTCCTCGACCGGGAGGATCTTGGAGATGACACCCTTGTTGCCGTGGCGGCCGGCGAGCTTGTCACCGTCGGTGATCTTGCGCTTGTTGGCCACGTAGACGCGGACGAGCTGGTTGACACCGGGCGGCAGGTCGTCGCCCATGTCTGCCCGGAACTCCTTGACACCGATGACCGTGCCGGTCTCGCCGTGGGGCACCTTGAGGCTCGTGTCACGGACCTCGCGCGCCTTCTCACCGAAGATGGCGCGCAGCAGGCGCTCCTCCGGCGTCAGCTCGGTCTCACCCTTGGGCGTGACCTTGCCGACGAGCAGGTCGCCGTCGCGGACCTCGGCGCCGACGCGGATGATGCCGCGCTCGTCGAGGTCGGCCAGGACCTCCTCGGAGACGTTCGGGATGTCCCGGGTGATCTCCTCGGGGCCGAGCTTGGTGTCACGGGCGTCGACCTCGTGCTCCTCGATGTGGATCGAGGAGAGGACGTCGTCCTGGACCAGGCGCTGGCTGAGGATGATCGCGTCCTCGTAGTTGTGGCCCTCCCACGACATGAACGCGACGAGCAGGTTGCGTCCGAGCGCCATCTCGCCACCCTCGGTCGCGGGACCGTCGGCGATGACGCCGCCGGCCTCGAGACGGTCGCCCTCGTTGACGACGACGACCTGGTTGTAGCTCGTGCCCTGGTTGGAGCGCGCGAACTTGGCGATGCGGTACGTCTGGTAGGTGCCGTCGTCGTTGGCGACGGTGACGAGGTCAGCCGACACCTCCTGCACGACACCGGCCTTCTCGGCGCGGACGACGTCGCCCGAGTCGAGGGCGGCGCGGAACTCCATGCCGGTGCCGACGATGGGCGCCTCGCTCTTGACGAGCGGGACGGCCTGACGCTGCATGTTCGCGCCCATGAGGGCACGGTTGGCGTCGTCGTGCTCGAGGAACGGGATCATCGCGGTCGCGGCGGACACCATCTGGCGCGGCGAGACGTCCATGTAGTCGACCTCGTCGCCGGGGACGAGCTCGACCTCTCCACCCTTGGTGCGCACGAGCACGCGGTCCTCGGTGAAGTTGTTCTGCTTGTCGAGCGGCGCGTTGGCCTGGGCGACGACGTAGCGGTCCTCCTCGTCGGCGGACAGGTAGTCGATCTCGTCGGTGACGTGACCGTCACGCACCTTGCGGTACGGCGTCTCGATGAAGCCGAACGCGTTGATGCGACCGTAGGACGCGAGCGAGCCGATGAGGCCGATGTTCGGGCCTTCCGGGGTCTCGATCGGGCACATGCGGCCGTAGTGCGACGGGTGGACGTCTCGGACCTCCATCTGGGCGCGGTCACGGGAGATACCACCCGGGCCGAGCGCGGACAGACGACGCTTGTGCGTCAGACCCGCGAGCGGGTTGTTCTGGTCCATGAACTGCGAGAGCTGCGACGTGCCGAAGAACTCCTTGATCGAGGCCACCACGGGGCGGATGTTGATCAGGGTCTGCGGCGTGATCGCCTCGACGTCCTGCGTGGTCATGCGCTCACGGACGACGCGCTCCATGCGGGACAGGCCGGTGCGGACCTGGTTCTGGATGAGCTCGCCGACGGAGCGCAGGCGACGGTTGCCGAAGTGGTCGATGTCGTCGACCTCGACGCGCACGTCGATCTCGTCGCCGTTCTTGACGCCCTTCATCGAGTCCTGGCCGTCGTGCAGCGTGACGATGAACTTGATCGTCTTGACGATGTCGTCGATCGACAGGGTCGAGTCGTTGATCGAGGCGTCGAGACCGAGCTTCTTGTTCACCTTGTAGCGGCCGACCTTGGCGAGGTCGTAGCGCTTGCCGTTGAAGTAGAGGTTGTCGAGCAGCGTCTGCGCGGCCTCCTTGGTCGGCGGCTCGCCCGGGCGCAGCTTGCGGTAGATGTCGAGCAGCGCGTCGTCCTGGCCCTGGGTGTGGTCCTTCTCCAGGGTGAGGCGCATCGACTCGAACTCGCCGAACTCCTCGAGGATCTGGGCCTCGGTCCAGCCGAGGGCCTTGAGGAGCACGGTGACCGACTGCTTGCGCTTGCGGTCGACGCGGACGCCGACCATGTCGCGCTTGTCGATCTCGAACTCGAGCCAGGCACCGCGGCTCGGGATGATCTTGGCGGTGTAGATGTCCTTGTCGGACGTCTTGTCGGGCGTGCGCTCGAAGTACACGCCCGGGCTGCGGACGAGCTGCGAGACGACGACACGCTCGGTGCCGTTGATGATGAAGGTGCCGCGCTCGGTCATGAGCGGGAAGTCGCCCATGAAGACCGTCTGGCTCTTGATCTCGCCCGTCTGGGCGTTCATGAACTCGGCGGTCACGAAGAGCGGCGCGTCGTACGTCTGGTCGCGCTCCTTGCACGACTCGATCGTCTTGCGGGTCTCCTCGAAGCGGTGGTCGCGGAACGACAGCGACATCGAGCCGCTGAAGTCCTCGATCGGGGAGATCTCCTCGAAGATCTCCTCGAGCCCGGACCGGTCCGGGACGTCGGTGCGTCCCTCGGCCTTGGCCGCGGCGACGCGAGCCTGCCAGCGCTCGTTGCCGAGCAGCCAGTCAAAGCTCTCCGTCTGAAGCGCCAGGAGGTCGGGGACCTCGAGTGGTTCGCGAATCTTCGCGAAGGACAGACGCCCCGAAGGGGTCTGTGCGGTGGACATGTTCGTCGCAGTACGCGAGGCAGCCAAGGAGGGTCCTTCCACGGGCCTTTTTCGAATCTTCAGATCCGCGTTGCCGCATGGCTCCGCTCGCGGGTCCCGAGGTCATGCCGAATGCCGTGAGGCAATGGGGAGTGGCCTGACCGAGGTCGCGAAGGATGGGCATGGGCAGCGCAAAGGCCTAGCCTACCCACAAAGGGCAGGAGTGTCCAGCCGGGTCAAGGAGCGGAGGTCGTCCGACGAGGGGCCACCCGGTCTCGAAACGACCGACTGCCCTCGACGTGACCTGCCACGCCCCCTGGACCGGGAGCTCGCGATGCGAACGCGACGAATATGGCCCTCCGCGGGGCTGGCGTCAAGACCCACCCCTGTGCAGGCGCGTCGCCGCGCCCCGCGCGGCCGGTGTCGGAGCCCGCTGACCTGCAGGAACACGCCCGGTGGACGCGCTGTTCCGGGGGCAGCGGCACGGCGCCGTCCTAGCATGAGGCACGCCAGCGATCCGTTGACGACTCCTTCCGAGAGGGAAGCCATGTCCGATCCCAACCCGCCCGAGCAACCGTCCTTCAACCGCCCGGTCGGCGGCGACCCGACCACCCCGCTGCCGAGCAGCCAGCCCACGGCACCCGCTCCCGGCGCAGGCAGCACCCCTCCCCCACCGCCGCGGGTCCCCGTGGCCCCGCCCGCCGGGTCCGGCGGCATGTCGAGCCTGCCCGACCCCGCGAGGGAGGGCGCCGGCTTCTTCGCCGCACTCTTCGACTTCAGCTTCACCAACTTCGTCACGCCGATCCTCGTGCGCTTCGTCTACGTGCTCGCGACGGTCGCCCTCGCTGTGACCTGGCTCATCTTCGTCATCGCCGGCTTCGCGAACAGTCTCGGCGCGGGCCTCGGCGCCCTCATCCTCGGGCCGGTCTTCGTCGTGATCTACCTCGCCGTCATCCGGATGACCCTCGAGTTCTACCTCTCGGTCGTGCGCATGAGCGAGGACATCCACAAGCGCCTCCCCCAG
This sequence comes from Terrabacter sp. 01T434, assembly GCF_056398545.1. Taxonomy (NCBI): domain Bacteria; kingdom Bacillati; phylum Actinomycetota; class Actinomycetes; order Micrococcales; family Intrasporangiaceae; genus Terrabacter; species Terrabacter sp. 01T434. Next base: position 315,085 of record NZ_JBFTPP010000001.1, on the reverse strand, counting down.
GCCTGACCGGCCACCCCCGTCCCGATCGAAAGAGCAGTTCGTCCGGGCCTTGACGGCTTCGGACGAACTGCTCCTTCGATCAGAGGGCGGGCTGCTGCTGGGTGATGCAGTGGATGCCTCCGCCGCGGTCGAAGAGCGGACGCGCATCGACACCGACCACGCGACGCCCCGGGTATGCCTCGCCGAGGATCCCCAGGGACGCGTCGTCCTGCTCGTCACCGAACGAGCACGCGATGACGCCGTCGTTGACGACGAGGTGGTTGATGTAGGACCAGTCGACCGGCCCCTCCGCGTCGGCGAGGGTCCGCGGCGCTGGGACGCCGACGACCTCGAAGCGCTCGCCCCGAGCGTCGCGGGCGTCCTCGAGGAGCTCACGCAGCTCGCGCGAGACGGCATGGTCGGGGTGCGACGGGTCCCGCTGCTCGTGGAGCAGCACGACTCCGGGGCTCGCGATCGTCGCCACGATGTCGACGTGACCGCGGGTGCCGAACTCGTCGTAGTCGCGGGTCAGACCCCGTGGCAGCCACACGCACGACGTGACGCCGATGGTGCGGGCGAGCTCTGCCTCGACGTCCGCTCGGGTCAGTCCCGGGTTGCGACCCGGGTCGAGCTGCACCGTCTCGGTGAGCAGCACGGTGCCCAGCCCGTCGACGTGGATGCCGCCCCCCTCGTTCACGAGCGACGAGCCGATGACCTCGGCGCCGCTCAGGCCGCCGACGAGGGCGCCGATGCGCGCGTCGTGCTCCCAGGTGGCCCACGACTGGGCGCCCCAACCGTTGAACACCCAGTCGACCGCTCCCAGGCGCGTGCCGTCCGCCGACCGGACGAAGGTCGGGCCGATGTCACGCATCCACGCGTCGTCCAGGGCGGCCGGCACGAGCTCGACGTCCGGGTGCAGGTGCTCCCGGGCCACGGCGACGTCTCCGGGGACGACGACCATGCGGACCGGCTCGAACTGCACGACCGCGTTCGCGACAGCGGCCCAGGTGCGACGAGCGGTGGCCACCTCGTCCGGGGTGTCACCGAGCGTGTAGCCCTGGCTGGGCCACGCCATCCACGTGCCCTCGTGGCGATCGGTCTCCGACGGCATACGCCAGCCGGCCGGGCCGGCCGCGTCCCCCGGTGCCGAGACGGCGTCGGTCACTGCCCCGCCTCGTGACGGTGCTCGTCACGCACCGGGGCCGTCAGGGCTGCATACGAGTCCGGCCGGCGGGTCGAGAGGAACGGGAAGAGCTCGAGCCAGTCACGGCGCTGCGCGAGGTCGAGGTCCGCGACGAGGACGGCCGCCTCGTCGCGTGGTGCCTGGACGAGGATCCGGCCGTAGGGGTCGGAGATGAACGAGCTGCCGTAGAAGGTGATGAGGCCCTCGGTGCCGAAGCGGTTGGGCACGACCATGAACAGGCCGTTGGCGATGCCGTTGCCGACGATGACCTGCTGCCACAGCGGCTGGGTGTCGAAGGCGGGATGGTCGGGCTCCGAGCCGATGGCGGTCGGGTAGCAGAGCACCTGGGCGCCGGCCAGGGAGTAGAGCCGGGCCACCTCGGGGAACCACTCGTCCCAGCACGTCGGGAGCCCGAGCCTGAGGGACGGGTCGCCAAGCGCGACAACGGGATACGCGTCATCCGGGGGTCCGGGACGGAAGTACTTGTCCTCGTAGTAGCCGGCGGTGACAGGGATGTGGGTCTTGCGGGTCCGCGCCACGACCTCACCGCTGGGGGCCACGACGACGGCGGTGTTGAAGCCCAGCCCGTCGCCCTGGTCGGCACGTTCGTAGAGGGAGGCGTGGACATGGACCCCGAAGTCGCGAGCAGCGGCTCGGGCGAAGCTCACCGTCGGGCCGGTGTCCAGGTCCTCGGCAGTGGCCGACGGGGTGCCCTCGGGCAACGTGTCGGCCGGGTAGCGGGACAGCGTCAGCTCGGGCAGGAAGACGATCGAGGCGCCGGCCTCGGCCGCCGTGCGGATGCCGTCCCGGAGCGTCTCGACGAGGGCGTCGGGATCGTCGACCCACTCGTGCTGGACGAGGCCGACCCGCACGGGGGCCGTGTCGGGCTGCTGGACTCGGGCGAGGGACTCTGGGACGCCATTGGCCTGGAGAAGCTTCACAGCAGGAAGTATGCACCCACGGGAGCTCACGGCCCTGGCGGGCCTGCGCCCCCGTGAACCCCCGAAAACCACCCCACGGGAGCTCACGGCCCTGGCGGGCCTGCGCCCCCGTGAACCCCCGAAAACCACCCCACGGGAGCTCACGGCCCTGGCGGGCCTGCGCCCCCGTGAACCCCCGAAAGCCGCCCGGGGTCGCGGCTCCGTGGGCCGTGGAACCGCGGCCGACCGAGGGTGGGTCTGGGCCGACTCAGTAGGCGGACAGCTCGCTGACCAGCCAGCGGTCGCCGACCTTGCGCATGGTCGCGATGACCCGGTTCTGGTCGATGGCGGGAGCCTGCTGCGCCTTGGTGGTCGTCGCCTGGTTGACGAATGCCATGACGCGCACCGTCGTGCCCTCGCCGCCGTCACCCGTCGAGTCCATCACGCCGGCGTCGTAGACCTTCGCCTGCACCGTGGCGTCGTTCTTGACGGCCATGGGCTTGATGTCGGTGGCCGCGACCTTGGTGAACTGGTCCTTGAACGGCGAGGCCAGCTGGGGGGTGACCTCCCCTATGTGCTTGTCGAAGGCGGCACCGCTGTAGCTGAGCAGGCTCTCGAGCGTCGTGCGCGCCGAGCCGACGGCGGCGGCGCGGTCGGTGTCGGAGACCGAGGGGCGAAGGGCGTAGACGAGGGATGCCGCGAGCAGGGCGAGCGCGAGGCTGCCACCGATCGCCGGAGCCCACAGGCGCCGTGAGCCGCCGGCACCCACGGTGCGTCGACGGTTCCCGGCGTGCTCGCTCGACTCGTCGAACTCGCTCGTCGAGGGTTCCGCGTCGACCGGGCGCTCGGGGACCACGCGGGGCGGCAGCACGAGCGTCGAGGCGGCGGGCGCGTCGGCGGAAGGTCGGCGGCGGGCGCCGGCCACCCGCTTGCGAGGGCTGGCTGCGCCGACTGGACGGCGGGGTTCAGCTGACGAAGTCAAGGGTGCTCACCTTCCACGCGTCGCCGACCTTGACGAGGTCGAGCCGGAGCCGATAGGTCTTCTTCTCGGCCTGAGGGGTCGAGGCGTTGGAGGTCGGGGCGACGATCCCGACGATGACCTTCGCCGAGTCGTCGTCACTGGACACGAGCGAGGCCTCGGCCCGCTCCACGGTGGAGACCGTCTTGTTGGCGGTGACGACCGGCTTCAGCTGGGCCAGGGTGGACGCATACTCCTTCTGGAACGCGCCGGTGGACTCGTCGAGGACGCGCTTGGTGTCGGCGTCGAAGGACGCGGCGTTCATCGTCACGAAGTTCACCGCGATCTGACGCCCGGCGGCCAGGGCCGCAGCGCGGTTGTCGGCGTCGCGCTGCTGCTGCCAGACCGAGCGGCCGAGGGTCGCCGTGACCGCGACGGCAGCGAGCAGGAGCACGGCAGCCAGGATCCACAGCAGGCGTGGGGTGGGGCGCCACGTGCCTGCGGCGTCCGTCGCATCCGGGGCGGTGGCGGCCGAGCGGTTCGGCTCGCGGTCCGGGGAGCTCTCGGGCGGCTGCGGCCGCTCGGTCTCCGGGTGGGTGTTGACCATCGTCATTGAGGGGGTTTCCTTCCGTCACCGGCTAGCGGAGCGCCTCCTGCATCATCCAGAGCCAGCTCGTGCCGTTGTCGGTCCGTCCGTCGCCACCGGCCGGTGCGACCGGCGACTGCACTGTCAACGAGGAGGGGCTGCCGGAGGTCACGGCCCGGTTTCCCAGTGCCACGGGGGTGGCCCCGAAGGCCATCGGGTAGCTCTGGCCGCTCTGTCCTCCCCGGGTGGGTTTCGGGGCGTTCTGCGCACCGCGGACGTTGACGCCCGAGCCGCGCGAGGCGGCGCAGTGGGCGTCGAGGTTGACCGGCGGCAGCCCCGTCGTGCGGTGCGGGTCGACCTTCGTCGTGCCCTCGTAGCCGGCCTCGCAGGCCTTCGGGTCGTCCACGTTGAGGACGAGACCGAAGTGGGCGGTCCCGTCCCCGGGCACGACCGTGAAGCCACCGGTGACGACGTCGGGGTAGGTGACGAGGAGCTGTTCGATGCCGTCGAGACGGGCGGTCGTCACGTTGCCGATGGTGATGAAGTTGGCGAGGAGCGCGGAGAGGCTCTGCTTGTTCTCCGAGATCAGGGCATCGAGCTGCTGCACCGCCACGGTCCCGCGGTCGAGGACGACGCGCAGGTCGGGGTCGGCCTCGCGCAGGGCATCGGCGACGTTCGCGAAGCCGGACACGCTCGTGCGGATGTCGGCGCCGCTCCGGACCTGGGTGTCGAGGACGATCCGGCCGTCGTCGATGAGGCGCGTGGTCTGCGGAAGCGCCTCGGACGCGACGGCCGTCAGGGCGTCGCCCGAGTCGATGAGCCGCTGCAGGTCCGTGCCGCCGCCCTTGAACGCCTGGGCCAGCTCGTCCACCGTGGTGACGAGGGCGTCGCGCGGCACCGACGCGACGGTGTCGTCGACGTGCTGGAGCAGCTGGTCGATGCGGATCGGGAAGGCGGTGCGGTCGCGGGGGATGACGTCACCGGAGGCGAGGTAGGGCGCCCGGGAGCTGCGCGGTTGCAGGTCGAGGTACTGCTCCCCCACCGCCGAGCGGTTCTCGACGACGGCCTTGGTGTCCTTCGGGATCTCGGTACCGCGATCGAGCCTGGCGTCGACCGCGACGCCGTCACCTGACAGGCGCAGCGCCTCGACCTTGCCCACCGTGACGCCACGGTAGGTCACCTCGGCGCCCACGAAGATGCCGCCCGACTGCGCGAGGTCGGCTGACACGACGTAGCTGCCGCCGGCGATCTTGTCGGTCAGCCCGACGTAGCTGGCCGAGAGGATGGCGACGAGTGTGACGGACAGCAGGGCGAAGGCGGCGAGCTGGAGCCGCACGGTCCTGGTGATCATCGGGAACCTCCCGTGGGGAAGAGCGTGGACCAGGAGGCGGCATCGGCCGAGCCCGACCCGGACTGACCCGAGCCAAGGAGCCCGCCTGGCAAGGTCGGGGCCGGCACGCCGGTGACCGTCGGCAGCGGGACCGTCGGCAGGGGCAGCTTCGGCACCTGCCCCGGAGGCAGGGGGACGGAGGGCAGTTGCACCGAGGGCAGTGCCGCACCCGGGACGTTCGGCAGCTTGCCGACGCCGAGGTTGTCGGCGATGGTGCCGAGGTTGGTGTCGAGGGTCGCCCAGAGGTTGGTGAAGTCACCCTTGATGGTGTTCTGCGCGTTGTTCGGGAAGGGGTAGGTCAGCAGCAGCTGGTAGCTCTTCGGCAGGTCGTCACCTGCCTTGTTGAGCTCGCGCAGGATCGGGCTGATCGCCCGGAGGTTGGCCTCGAGGTCGGCCCGCGACCCGCGGATGACGCGCGTTCCGACCTCGCCGAGGTTCTGCAGGGCGGTGAGCATCGCGGTGAGCTGGCGGCGCTGGTCGGCGAGGATCGTCAGGCCCTTCGGCAGCTCGTCCAGCGCTGCGGCGATCTTGGCCTGGTTCTTCGCGAGCGTCGACGACAGCCGGTCGATGCTGTCGATGGCGCGGACGATCTCGCCCTTCTGTGCGTCGAGTCCGCCGACGAACGTGTTCAGCTGCGTGACGAGGTCCTTGACGTCACCGGTGCGGCCACGGAGCGCGTTGTCGAGCTCGACCTCGATGGTCTTCAGCTGGGCGACGCCACCACCGTTGAGGAGCAGCGACATCGCCCCGAGGACCTCCTCGACCTCGGGGTTGCGGCCGGTCCGCGTCAGCGGGATGCGGTCCCCCTGCCCGAGACGGCCCTGGGGCGGCGCGTCGGTCGGAGCTGCGAGCGCGACGTACTTCTCGCCGAGCAGCGAGGTCTGCTTGAGCTCGGCGGTGGCGTTGTCCGGCAGCACGACGTTGCCGGGCAGCCGCATCCGCACCGTCGCGGTCCAGCCCGTCACCTGGATGTCCTCGACCGAGCCCACGGTGACCTGGTTGACCTTGACCGACGACTGGGGCACGAGGTCGAGGACGTCGGCGAACTCGGCCGTGACGGTGTAGGAGTTGTCGCCCGTGCCGGCACCGCCGGGGAGTGGCAGGTCGTAGGCGCTGCAGCCGGAGGCCCCTACGAGGGTCAGCAGGCTGAGCGCGATGGTCACCACGCGGGTCTTCCTCGGGGGGGTCACGGGGGGCGTGGCCCCCCGTGGGTCGGCATACGTCATCGGGAGCCTCCGAGCAGTCCGCCGAGAGTGGGGTCGGCACCGCGCAGGTTGACCAGGCCGCTCGGCTGGGGGGTGCCTTGCAGCGCAGCGCCGCTCGGCAGCGAGGGGAGGGTGGGCAGCTTCGGCAGGAGTGCGCTCTTGAGCGAGTCGCACAGCTTGGTGTTCCCGGTCTGCGTCGGCCCGGTCAGGATCGAGCACACGAGCAGCAACGGGTCGTCGAGTCCCTTGGCGTTGTTGCGGGTGTCGAGCGTGCCGGTCTGGGGGTGGTAGGCGTTCTGGAGGTTCGACAGCGCGACGGGCGCGTTCTCGAGGACCTGCGCCAGCGCCTGGCGGCTCTTGACGACCGCGTTGGTCACGCTGACCGTCCGGTCGAGGTCGCTCTTGAGCAGGGCCCGGTTGTCGGCGACGAAGCCCGAGACCTCGTCGACGGCGACACCGAGGCTCTCGAGCGTCGCCTTGAGGTTCTCGCGCTCCTCGCTGAGCTGGGTCGCGACCGTGGCGAGGTCGGAGTTGAGCCGACGCACCTGCGTGTTGTTCGTGGCCAGCATCGAGGTGAAGGACTGGAGGTTCTTGACCGTGCCGAAGAGGTCGTCACGACTCCCGGACAAGGTCGACAGCGCGGTCGACAGGTCGTGGACCGTGCCGTTGATCTTGTCGCCGTTGCCGTCCAGGTTGGCCGCGGACGTGCGCAGCAGCTCGTTGAGCGCGCCGTTCTTGTTGGCGCCGTCGGGTCCGAGCGCCACCATGAGGTCGTCGAGGCTCTGGGACACGCGGTCGAGCTCGACGGGAACCGCGGTGCGCTCGAGCGGGATCCTGGTCCCGGCGGCCATCGCGGGCCCGGACTGGTAGACGGGGAGCAGCTGGACGTAACGGTCCGAGACGAGCGACGGGGCGACGATGGCGGCCTTCGCCGAGGCCGGCACGCGGTACTTGTCGTCGTAGCTGAAGGTCACGTGCACGTGGTCACCCTCGGGGGTCACGGTGTCGACCTTGCCGACCTTGACCCCGAGGATGCGCACGTCGGAGCCCGGGTAGAGACCGACCGCCCGGGTGAAGTCGGCACTGACCGCCGTCTGGCCCTGGTGCGGCCAGAAGACGACGGCCGCCGCGACGAGCGCGACGACGACGAGGCCGGTCACCACCTTGCCGAGCACGGTGGCGGGACCGTGGAGGCGGCCGAACGGCATACGTGACACGCGGGACGCGGGCATCAGCGACCACCTCCGGAGGTGCCGGGAAGGAGCAGGTCGGGCAGCTTCGTCCCGGGCAGGGCCAGCCCGGGCGTGCCGACGGGGACGACGAGGTTGGAGACCCACGTGTCGAACCAGCGACCGGTGCCGAGCGTGTTGGCGTAGACGCGCGTGAACGGCGCCATGGCGTCGATCGTCTTCTGCAGGTCGGTCTCGTGCTTCTGGAGCAGGGCCAGGGTCTTGTCGAGCTCGGCGAGGGCCGGCTTCAGCTGGGCCCGGTTGTCCCGGGCCAGCCCGGTGAGCTGCGTCGCGAGCGCCGAGGTGTTGCGGAAGAGCGTGCGGATGTCGTCGCGGCGCTTGACCAGCTCGACCATGAGCAGGTCGGCGTCCTTGATGAGGGTGCTCACCTGGTCGTTGCGGCTGCGCACGAGACCACTGACGCTGTTGGCCCGCTGGAGCAGCGAGCCCAGCTCCGCGTCGCGGCTCGCGACGGTGCGCGAGAGGCGGGACAGGCCGTCCAGGGTGGCCTTGACGTACTTCGGGCTGTCCTTGAACTCCGTGGCGATGACACCGAGGGACGTCGCCAGCTGGCCGGTGTCGATGCGTTCGGTGGTCGTCGTCAGGTCCTGGAAGGCGTTGACGATGTCGTAGGAGCTGACCGTGCGCGCCAGGGGGATCTGCGCGTCCGGGTCGAGCTGGCCCTGGCCCTTGGGGTCGAGCGCGACGTACTTCTCGCCGAGGATCGTCTTCATCCGGATCGAGGCGCCGGTCTGCGGGCCGAAGCTCGCGTCCTCGGTGATCGTGAAGTCGACACGGACGTGGCCGTTCTCGAGGTCGACGCCCGTCACCTTGCCGACCTTGACGCCGGCGATGCGCACGTCGTCGTCGGGCTTGATGCCGCCGGCCTCCGAGAAGGCTGCGCTGTAGGCCGTCCCGCCGCCGATGATCGGCAGGTTGGACGCGTTGAAGGCCAGGTAGAGCAGCACGGCGATGACGAGCAGTCCGACCGCGCCGATGGGGACCGGGTTGCGCTCTCGGAAGGGGATGCTCACGACTTGCACCTCGCAGACGCGACGTCGTAGGTGGGGCTGACGCCGGGCAGGATCGGGCTCCGCGTGTCGAACTTGCAGAGGTAGAAGTTGAACCAGGAGCCGTAGGTCGCCGTGCGGGTCAGGGTGGTGATGCGGCCCGGGGCGCCGGTGATGAAGTCCTCGAACTCCTTGACGTTCCCCGGCTTGTTGAGGGTCGTGGCGAGAGTACGCAGCTGGGCGACGTCGTCCTTGATGAGCGGTCGCGTCGAGACGAGCAGGTCGGCGGTCTCGGCCGAGAGCGTGTTGATGCCGGACAGCGAACGGCCGATCGTCTCGCGGTCCGCGGCGAGCCCGCTTGTGAACCGCTGGAGCTGGTCGATGAGTGAGAGCAGCTGCTGGTCATGGGAGTCGACCGTGCCGAGCACGGTGTTGAGGTTGTCGATGGTGCGACCGATGACGGCGTCGCGGTCGGCGATGGCGGACGTGAGGCTGGCCGTCTTGGCGAGCAGGGAGTTCACGTCGCCGCCCTCCCCCTGCAGGGTCTGGATGAGCAGACCCGAGAGCTCGTTGACGTCGCTCGGGGACAGCGCCGCGAAGAGCGGCTTGAAGCCGTTGAAGAGCACGGTCAGGTCAAGCGCCGGGTGGGTGCGCGACAGCGGGATCGTCGAGCCGTCCGCCAGCGGCGCCGGCGCGCCGGCGCCCTGGGACAGCGCGAGGTAGCGCTGGCCGACGAGGTTGCGGTACTTGACCGTCACCTCGGTGCCCTGGGTGAGGACCGAGCTCTTGAGCACCGAGAAGTCGATGTCGGCCGTGGCGCCGTCGGAGGTCGCGTCACGGGCGACGCGCACGTCGGTCACCTCGCCGACCCGGACACCGGCGATGCGGACGTCCTGACCGGGGATCACGCCCGTGGCGTCGCTGACGACGGCCGTGTAGGTCGCCTTGGAACCGAACTGGATGTTCGCGATGGTCAGCGCGAGGATGCTCGTCGCGAAGAGCGTGACCGCCGCGAAGACGATGAGCTTGACGAGTGAGCCCTTGACCTTCATCGCGTGCTCACCACCGTGCCGCGCATCATCGGACCGGCGAGCAGGGTCTGGATGCTGCTCGTGTCCTGGTCGACGGGGTGGCCGTCGCGGGCGAGGAGGGCGCCGACGACGCGCTGCTCATCGGCAGTGCCGGAGCTCCCGGAGTCCGCGGCGGACGCGTTGCCGAGCAGCGCCTGCGGCACGGCGGAGAAGGGCTGGGCGTTGCTCGCGGGCTGGGTGCCGTCGTCGAAGTGGTTGCCGGCGAAGGGGTTGGACTGGGAACCGCCCGGTGTCGGCAGGCCGTAGCAGTGGGGCCCGCGCTTGTCGTCCCAGCGCGGCTCCTCCCCCGGCCGGTACGGCTGGCGGGGTGGCACGACCTCCAGGGTGATGTGGAAGGTGCCGCCGGAGAAGGCCGCGTTGGCGCGCGGGAGCCAGTTGACCAGGCCGGAGGCCACGCACGGGTAGATGGGCGAGTACTCCGCGAGCAGCTGCAGGGTCGGCTTGCTCACCTGCCCGACCTGGATGATGCGCTGCTCGTTGTCGTGCAGGAACCCCGCTGCGTCGTTGGCGAAGCCTCCCGTGCCGACGAGGAAGGCCGCGAGCTGCTGGTTCTTCTCGACGATGGTCTTGTTGGTGACCCGGAGCGACTCGGTGAGGCGGAAGAAGTCGGGGGCGACCCCGGCGTAGAGGTCAGCGGTGTCGGCGACCAGCGAGATGTCCTTCTGGATCGTCGGCATGCTGGGGTTGAGCGCCTTGAGATAGCGGTCGACCAGCACGAGGTTGCGACCGATCTGGTCGCCGCGGCCGTCGAGGGTCGTCGACAGCGCGTTGAGGGTGGTGGCCAGCTTGGCCGGCTGGACCGTGCGCAGCAGCGGGTAGAGGTTGTCGAGGACGGTCTCGAGCTCGATGGACACCCGGCTGCGGTCCTGCGGGATGACGTCGCCGGCCCGGATCGGCCGCGCCGGCTGGGCCGCCGTGACGAGGTCGACGTAGCGCTCGCCGAACAGGGTCTTGGGCAGCAGGCGCGCGGTGACGTTCGACGGGATCTTCGCGACCTCGTCGGGCTGGAGCGCCAGCTCCAGCCGGGCCCCCGTGGGCGTGGCCTCGACCTGGCGCACCTCGCCGACGAGCAGGCCGCGCAGCTTGACGTCCGAGCTCTCCTGCAGCTGGCTGCCCAGGCGGTCCGTCTCGAGCGTGACCATGACGACGGGCGTGAAGCGCTTCTGGAACGACGCGATCGCGAGGCCGAGGAGCAGCGCCAGCACGAGGAGGAAGACGATTCCGTATGCCTTCTGCCCCAGGCGTTTCCGCGTGTGCTGGGTGATCGGGCCCGGTGTCGCGTCGGTGCTGACGTCCGTGGCGGCATCGGTCGGCGCGACGGTCATCCGGCGATCCTCACGCTCGTCGTGGCACCCCAGATGGCGAGGGAGAGGAAGAAGTCGACGATGTTGATGGCGACGATCGAGGTGCGCACCGCCGTGCCGACCGCGACGCCGACACCGGCCGGACCACCCGAGGCGGTGTAGCCGTAGTAGCAGTGGATGAGGATGATGACGACGGCGAAGACCATGACCTTCGCGAACGACCAGAACACGTCACCGGGCGGCAGGAACAGGTGGAAGTAGTGGTCGTAGGTGCCCTCGGACTGACCGAAGTACGCCGTGGCGATGAACCGCGTGGCGGCATACGAGCTGAGCAGCCCCAGGACGTAGAGCGGGATGACGGCGATGAAGCCTGCGATCATGCGGGTCGTGACGAGGAACGGCAGCGAGGGGATGCCCATGACCTCGAGGGCGTCGACCTCCTCGGAGATGCGCATGGCGCCGAGCTGCGCCGTGAAGCCGCAGCCGACGGTCGCGGCGAGCGCCAGGCCCGCGACGAGCGGGGCGATCTCACGGGTGTTGAGGTAGGCCGAGAAGAAGCCGGTGAAGGCGCCGGTCCCGAGCTGCTCGAGGGACGAGTAACCCTGCAGACCGACCTCGGTCCCGGTGAAGAAGGCGAGGAAGGCGATGACGCCGACCGTGCCGCCGATGACCGAGAGCGCACCGGTGCCGAGCGACACCTCGGCGAGCAGCCGGACGACCTCCTTCTTGTAGCGGCGAAGCGTGCGACCGCTCCACGCGAGCGAGCGCACGTAGAAGCGCATCTGCTCGCCGAGTGAGTCGAGCGCCCGCGAGGGCCTGGACGCGAGGTCGAGCAGCCGCTCCGCGCTCGCGCCACGGGTCGTCTTGTCCGTCGTGGTTGCCATCGTCGCCTCTCAGATCTTCTGCGGGACGACTTGGAAGTACACGGCCGTGATGACGAAGTTGACGACGAAGAGCAGCATGAAGGTGATGACGACGCTCTGGTTCACGGCGTCACCCACGCCCTTCGGACCGCCGCCGGCGTTCAGCCCCTTGAAGGCGGCCACCACCGCGGAGATGGCGCCGAAGATCAGCGCCTTGATCTCGGCGGTCCACAGGTCGGGCAGCTGCGCCAGTGCGGTGAAGCTGGCGATGTAGGCGCCCGGCGTGCCGCCCTGGACGATGACGTTGAAGACGTAGCCACCGACGACCCCGACGACCGAGACGAGGCCGTTGAGCAGGACGGCGACGAGCATCGAGGCGAGGACGCGGGGCACGACGAGGCGCTGGATCGGACTGATGCCGAGCACCTCCATGGCGTCGATCTCCTCGCGGATCTTGCGGGAACCGATGTCGGCGCAGATCGCCGAGCCGCCGGCGCCCGCGATGAGCAGGGCGGTCACGATGGGGCTCGCCTCGCGGAGCACCGCGAGCACGCTCGCCGCTCCGGTGTAGGACTGAGCCCCGAGCTGGCGGGTCAGCGTGCCGAGCTGGAGGGCGATGACGGCGCCGAACGGGATGGACACGAGGGCCGTCGGCAGGATGGTCACGCTGGCGATGAACCACGCCTGCTGGATGAACTCCTTGACCTGGAACGGACGTTTCGGCAGGGCCCTCATGACGTCGAGGGCGAGGGCGAAGAGGGAGCCCGACTGCCTCAGGGCACCGGTGAGGGGCGCGGCCACGTCAGCTCACCTCGCCGACGAGCTCGGGAGACTCCGCCGTGGTGGGCTGGACGGCCGTCGGCGTGGCCGGCGCGGAGCGGACGCCGGGGACGCCCGCCTTGTCGGACAGGAACGAGCCGGGCGGAGGGGTCACGCCGTTGGCGCGACACCAGTCCCCTGCCGGGCGCTCCGCGCGACGCGGCGACCCGTCGCTCGTGCGCAGCTGGAGGGCGATGGGTGGCAGTGGGGGCAGCTCCTGGCCCTCCTCGGCCGCCAGCTCGTCGGCGTCCTTCTCCTCCGACATGCCGATCGGGCCCACGGTCTGGGCGTTGAGGAACTGGCGCACGACCGGCTCCTCCGAGCTCAGCAGCATCTCGCGCGGGCCGAACATCGCCAGGTGCTTGTGGTAGAGCAGCCCGATGTTGTCGGGCACGGTGCGAGCCGTGTTGATGTCGTGCGTGACGATGAGGAAGGTCGCGTCGATCTGGGCGTTGAGGTCGATGAAGAGCTGGTTGATGTAGGAGGTGCGCACCGGGTCGAGGCCCGAGTCGGGCTCGTCGATGAGGAGGATCTCGGGGTCGAGCACCAGCGCGCGGGCCAGGCCGGCGCGCTTGCGCATGCCGCCGGAGATCTCACCCGGGAGCTTGCTCTCGGCGCCCGAGAGACCGACGAGCTCCATCTTCTCGCTGACGATGCGCTTGATCTCGGCCTCGGTCTTCTTCGTGTGCTCGCGCAGCGGGAAGGCGACGTTGTCGTAGAGGGTCATCGACCCGAAGAGGGCGCCGTCCTGGAAGAGGACACCGAACAGCTTGCGCACCTCGTAGAGGTCGGCCTCGCGCAGGCGCGTCAGGTCGCGCCCGTTGATGACGATCGAGCCGGCGTCCGGCTTGAGCAGCCCGACGAGCGTCTTGAGGAAGACGGACTTGCCCGTGCCCGAAGGCCCGAGCATGACCGAGATCTCCCCCGCGGGAAGCGTGAGGGTCACGTCCCGCCAGATCGTCTGCGAACCGAAGGTCTTGGTCAGACCCGTGACCGCGATCTCCACACCCATGTGGCACCTACCTGTGTCTCTCTGGCCGTCTCGACTCGGCTACGGGGGAAACGACAGGACTCAGGGGAAGTTACGGGTGAGTTCTGTGCCGTGGACTCGTGGCGCTCGGCGCCACGAATCACCGACGCCGGCGGCGTGACGACGTCAGCCGTGGGTGCCGGTGACCTCGTGGCCGACCCCGCCGTCATCGACGCGCAGCGTGACTGACGCGATGCGCTCGCCGCCGTCGAGCTCGGCGAGGCGCCCGAGCACCTCGGCCATGCGGCCGAACGTGTCCGGGGTGGGCACGGGGGCCTGCCCGTCGGCGTTGCCCGACAGCCCGGTCAGGCGGTGGTCACCATCGACGGTGATGGCCGCGGTCATCCGGTGGAGGGGCGCACCGCGCTGCTCCTCGATCCCGTGCCGCAGCGTCCAGGCCAGCTCGTCGAGAACGTCCGAGGTCGTATGCCGCGTGGTGGCCGCGGTCTCCGTGTCGTGACCGGGTGCGTGCCCCTCGCTGAGGAAGCCGGTCCCGGCGAACTCGATCTTGGCGAAGTCGACCTCGGCGTCGCGGGCCAGGGAGTTGTCGATGACGTAGGCGAGGTTGACGGCGAGGTCGGTCATGCCCGGGTGCAGCTGCTGGCCGACGAAGCGTGCGCACAGCAGCAGCGCGTGCACCCGGACCATGGTGCGGCCCTTGCGGTCCTGCACCTGCTGCTCCGGCTCGACCCGGTCCAGGTCGAAGCCGTCGCGGGGGTAGAAGTGGACGGGCCGCTCGAGGACGAAGAGTGAGTAGTCCGGACGGTCGGAGCCTGGCACGACCCGGTAGAGCTCACCGTTGAGGGGCAGCTGCCACTCGAGCTCCGGGGGCGCGGTGTCGAAACGGGTCACCGAGACGAGGGGCCCGTAGCGGCCCTGGGGGCTCGACGCTCCTGTCGTCCGTCCGGCTGCAGCAGGCACCGGGACGGACGGCGCCGGCGGTGCGCCGCCGGCGGCGGGCGCCGTTGCCTCGGCAACGTCGCCGGCATCGGGCCTGAAGGTGCGCGACAGCCATCCCATGCGGCAAACCTACCGGGCGGGGTCGACGGATCGACGTGGCGTGGCGGGGTGTCCGCTGGAGCGGGTCGGCCGGTCCCGACCGGGCGGAACGGCATACGCCATCGCATCGCCGGGCGCACGACCCGACGGTCGTGGTTACGGTGGTCCGGTGACGACAGTGAGCAAGGACGCTCCCGACCTGAGGGCCCTCGAGGGGCTTGCCGAGTCCCTGACGCCGGGCGCCCTGGTGACCGAGCCCGACAGCGTGGCGGCCTACCGCTTCGACTACACCGCTGACGCCGGCGCCGGTGTGCCGCTCGCCGTGGTCCGCGCGTCGAGCGCGGCCGACGTGCAGGCCACCGTGCGCTGGGCCGGCGAGCACGGCATACCCGTCGTGCCTCGAGGAGCGGGCAGCGGGTTGTCGGGCGGCGCGAACGCCATCGACGGCTGCCTCGTGCTGAGTCTCGAGCGGATGCGGGCCGTGGGGATCGACCCGGCGACGCGCACCGCCGTCGTCGAGGCCGGCGCCCTCAACGTCGAGGTCAAGCAGGCCGCGGCCGAGCACGGGCTCTGGTACCCGCCCGACCCGTCGTCGTTCGAGATCTGCTCCATCGGCGGCAACGTCGCGACCAACGCCGGCGGGCTGTGCTGCGTCAAGTACGGCGTGACGACCGACTACGTGCTGGGTCTCGACGTCGTCCTCGCCGACGGCACGCTGGTGCACCTCGGCGGACAGCGGGTCAAGGACACGGCGGGGCTCTCGCTCGTCAAGCTCTTCGTCGGCAGCGAGGGCACCCTCGGCATCGTGACGCGGGCGACCCTGCGGCTCGTTCCGGCCCAGGCGCCGCCCGCGACGCTCGTCGCCACCTTCGACACCGTCGAGGACGCGGCCCGAGTGGTCGTCGCGGTCGGCAACACCCTCCGCGCGTCGATGATGGAGCTGATGGACCAGACCTCCGTCAACGCCGTCGAGGACCACCGCAGCATGGGTCTCGACCGTGACGCCGGGGCGATGCTGCTCGCGCAGTCGGACGCGCCCGGCGCAGCTCGCGGCGAGGAGATCGCCGTCATGCAGCAGCTGTGCGAGGCCGGGGGCGCTCGCGAGTGCTTCACGACGACGGACGCGGTCGAGGGAGAGATGTTCGTGGCAGCCCGCCGCGCCGCCATCCTCGCCATCGAACGCCGCGGCGCGATCATGCTGGAGGACGTCGGGGTGCCGGTGCCGCGCCTGCCGGACCTCCTGGCCGGCATCGCCGAGATCTCCCGTCGCCACGAGGTGGAGATCCCCGTCGTCGCGCACGCTGGAGACGGCAACACCCACCCCGTCATCGTCTACCCCGCCGGTGACCCCGGCGCGAAGGAGCGCGCGACCCTGGCCTTCTCGGAGGTCATGAGCCTCGCGATCGGTCTCGGCGGCACCATCACGGGCGAGCACGGCATCGGCCGCCTCAAGCGCGACGCCCTCCCCGAACAGCTCGGGCCGGACGTCATGGCCCTCACCCATCGCATCAAGAGCGCCCTCGACCCGCAGGGCATCCTCAACCCCGGAGCAGGATTCTGATGACCACTCCCCCCGCCACCACCCGCCGCCCGATCGCCGACCGGCACCTCTTCGGCCCCGGCCCGTGCAACCCCTACCCCGAGGCGACGCTGGCCCTGGCGGCGCCGCTGCTCGGGCACCTCGACCCCGACTTCCTCGCCATCATGGACGAGACCTGCGACCTGCTCCGCTACGTCTGGGGCACCGACAACCGCCGCACCCTGCCCCTGTCGGCCACCGGGTCGGCCGGGATGGAGGCAGCCTTCGTCAACACCGTCTCCCCCGGCGACGTCGTCGTCGTCGCGGTCAACGGCCTCTTCGGCGAGCGCATGGTCGACGTCGCGGGACGCCACGGTGCCGACGTCGTCCGCGTCGAGCACGAGTGGGGCACCCCCGTCGACGCCGAGCGGGTGGCCGCTGCCCACCCGTCACCGAAGATCATCGCCGCCGTCCACGCCGAGACCTCCACGGGTGTCCGCTCCGACATCGCCGCGCTCGGAGCGCTCAAGGGCGACGCGCTGCTCCTCGTCGACGCCGTGACGAGCATCGGCGGCATCGAGCTGCGCGCCGACGACTGGGGCATCGACATCGGCTATGCCGGCACCCAGAAGTGCCTCGGCGTCGCCCCCGGACTCGCCCCCTTCACCATCAGTGACCGCGCCTTCGAGCGTCGCGTCCTCAAGCCCTCGTCGTGGTACCTCGACCTCGGCCTGCTCGGCGGCTACGTCGGCGAGGCCTCCGGGTCCGGCAAGCGCACCTACCACCACACCGCCCCGACGGCGATGGTCGTCAGCCTGCACGCCGGTCTGCAACGCATCGCCGACGAGGGCCTCGAGAAGGTCTGGGACCGCCACGCCGAGGCCGGACGCCTGCTCCAGGACGCCCTCGAGGAGATGGGCCTGACGCTCTTCGCGCAGGAGGGCGCGCGTCTCCCGGAGCTGACGACGGTCCGCGTCCCCGAGGGCGTCGACTCCGCCGCGGTCCGCGCCTACCTGCTCGAGCGGCACGACCTCGAGATCGGCGCCGGGGTGGGCGAGTTCGCCTCGACCGTGTGGCGCATCGGCCTGATGGGCCACAACGCCCGACCCGACCGCGTCGCGCTCGTCCTCGCCGCCCTCAAGGACGCCCTGGCCCACGCCGCCTGACCCCCGTCCCCGACCGGTCGAGGTATTGCGCGACCGTATGCCGTCGCGGATCACCTCGACCCACGCGGGGCGCGGCGGTGGGAGCGGCATCGGAGGCGGCCACCCGGCATACGGAAGCCGTGCGTTGGCTGGGACGGCCGCCGACGCTCCACGCCGCGAGTGCCGCTGCGCCCCGCGACCGCGCCCCGCGCCCCCCGACCGGGGACAGCAGAAGGCGGGTCCGACCAGTGGTCGGACCCGCCTTCGCGGTAGAGCAGTGATCCCGGCTCAGCCGGGTCAGATCACTTGAGCTCGACGGTGGCGCCGGCGCCCTCGAGCTGGTCCTTGGCCTTCTCGGCCGCAGCCTTGTCGACACCCTCGAGAACGGGCTTGGGAGCGCCGTCGACGAGGTCCTTGGCCTCCTTGAGGCCGAGGCTCGTGAGCGCGCGGACCTCCTTGATGACCTGGATCTTCTTCTCACCGGCGGCGACGAGAACGACGTCGAACGAGTCCTTCTCCTCCTCCTCGGCGGGGGCAGCGCCGCCAGCGCCGGCCGCGGGGGCGGCGGCGACGGGGGCAGCAGCGGTGACCTCGAAGGTCTCCTCGAACTGCTTCACGAACTCGGAGAGCTCGATGAGGGTCATTTCCTTGAAAGCGTCAAGGAGCTCGTCGGTGCTGAGCTTCGCCATGGTGGCTTCCTTCCTGTTACTTGCCGTGAGTGGCTGATTGATGAATCGAGCGGACGCCGGTGGGCGTCAGCTCTCGTCGCCACCCTCGGCGACGTCGGTGGTTGCCTCGGCGGCCGGAGCCTCCGTGGCGGTGCCCTCCTCCTCGCGCTTCTGACGCAGAGCCTCGACCACACGGGCCGTCTGCGACAGAGGAGCAACGAAGAGGTAGGCGGCCTTGGTGAGGGAGCCCTTCATGGCGCCCGCAAGCTTGGCCAGCAGAACCTCGCGGGACTCGAGGTCCGCGAGCTTCGTGATCTCCTCGGGGGACAAGGTCTTGCCGTCGAGGACGCCAGCCTTGATCACGAGGAGGGGGTGTGCCTTGGCGAAGTCACGCAGACCCTTGGCCGCCTCGACCGGGTCACCGGTGATGAAGGCAATGGCCGAGGGGCCCTGGAGGTGGCCGTCGAAGGCCGTGATACCGGCCTCCTTGGCGGCGCGCTCCGTGAGCGTGTTCTTGACCACGGCGTAGGTGGCGTGTTCCCGGATCGAGCTGCGCAGCTGCGAGAGCTGGGCCACGGTCAGACCGCGGTACTCGGTGAGAACGGCCGCACCGGACTCACGGAACTTGTCCGTGATCTCGGCAATGGCTGCGCTCTTCTCGGCGTTTGCCATCTGGGCCTCCTTCCCTTGCGTGGTGCCGCCCGTCGAAAGGGCCCGGAGGGCCTGCACGAAAAGAGCCCCGGCGCAGGGCGCTCGGGGCTCGCAGCGACATACACGAGGTATGCCGTGAGGCTGAGTGTCCTGCGCTGGCTGCCCGCAACGCGTGCGGAACCTTCGGGAGATCGTGGTTGCCCACGCCCTCCAACCGGCGGTCATTGGTCGTGGACCAGAGTACGGGCTCGATCCCTCCCGACCAAATCGGGTTCGGCGCTCCCCGGCGGGTCCTGTGCCTGTCCCCCGGCCGCAGCGGGTAGGAATTTACCGTGACATCGATGGCGAGTGACAGTCCTGTGCGCCGGCCGACCCCCGCCGAGCGGCGGGCGGTCCGCCGCCGTCGATGGTTGGCGCTGCTGGCCGTCGTGCTCTGCCTCGCGGCCGACATGTGGACCGTGTCCCGGGCCGGCGCCCGCGAACCGATGTCCGACCGTCCCACTCCGCAGGCCTCACCCGCTCCCTCGGCGAGTGGGTCACCCCTTTCGCCGGCGGACCAGGCCGAGCAGGTTCCTGACGCGTCGACCGACTCGCAGGTCGGTGGCAGCTCGCCCACCCCCCGGAGCAGCGCGGCCGGGAAGGCCGCCGGCTCGACCGCCGGCGCCGTCATCGAGGCCGGGTCCGGCAGGTTCACGGTCGTGTCGATGCCGGCCGCGGCGCTTCGCCCGACGCCTGCGGGCGGACGCACGGTCCGCTACACCGTCGAGGTCGAGGACGGCACGGGCATCTCGGGCGAGGACTTCGCCACCACGGTCGGGACGGTCCTGACCGACCCCCGTGGCTGGCAGACCAAGGACGGGGTCCGGTTCGTCGACGTGCCGCCGGCGGAGGCGGCCAAGGGTGCGAAGGTCGACCTTCGCATCACCCTGGCCAGTCCCGACACGACCGACCGGCTGTGCGCGCCGCTGGAGACGCGCGGCCAGGTCAGCTGCCACAACTCCGGACGGGTCGTGCTCAATCTTCGTCGCTGGGTGCTCGGAGCCGCGGCGTACGGCAAGGACGTCGCCACGTACCGCGTCTACCTCGTCAACCACGAGGTCGGCCACGGGATCGGCCACCCGCACGAGTACTGCGGCGGCACGGGCCAGGTGGCTCCGGTGATGATGCAGCAGACGTACGGCCTGCAGGGCTGCACCGCTTGGCCGTGGCCCACGCCCAAGCCTGCCTGACGTCGCGTCGCGACGGGCACGGCGCCCGACCCCCCGGGAACGCGTCAGGCCGACCCCGTGCGGGGGCCGGCCTGACGCGTCCTGTGGTGGGAGGGAGCGGTCAGCGGGGGTGGACCACCATTGCCGAGCCGCCGCCACGACGAGTCGGCTCTGCTGCCGCCTCGAAGATGCCCCGACCCAGGCTGCGGATCGCGGTCACCGCCCCGATCTCGTTGGGTGTGCCCGCGGAGGCGAGCGTGTGGCCCATGGCCGTGAGCGCAGCACCCGTCGGTCCGTCGAGGATGGCCGGCTCGGCCCCTTCGCTCGCTCCGTTGCGCGAGCTGAGGCGCGGAGCAGCGATCGCGTCGACGAGCGAGAGGTGTCGGTCGAGGTAGCCGAGGATCGTCTGGGACACCGACGTGATGATCGTGGCGCCGCCGGGCGACCCGACCGCGAGGAAGGGCTTGCCACCGTCGAGCAGGATGGTCGGGCTCATCGAGGACCGCGGGCGCTTGCCCGAACCGGGCAGGTTCGGGTCCGGGACACCGGGCGTCAGCGGGGTGAAGTTGAAGTCGGTGAGCTCGTTGTTGAGCAGGAAGCCGTAGCCGGGCACCGTGATGCCCGAGCCGCCGGTCTGCTCGATGGTCAGGGTGTAGGAGGCGACGTTGCCCCAGCGGTCGGTCGCCGTCAGGTGTGACGTCGACTGGCCCTCGTACGGCTGGCCCTGTGCGACCGCGCCGGGGGCGCAGGAGGTGTACGAGCCGTCCGGCGAGCCGAACGGGATGGGACGCGGGTGGGCCTTCATGGGGTCGAAGAGGCACGCCCGCTCGGCCGCGAAGGCCGGGTCGGTCAGCTCCTTGACCGGAACGCCCCGGACGTCACCGACCCAGCGGTTGCGGTCGGCGAAGGCCGTGGCGGACGCCTCGGAGAACCGGTGCAGGTACTGCACGTCGGAGACCTGCGACGTCGGCGTGCCGGTGCGCCGCTCGTAGGCCTTCATCAGGTTGAGGATCTCGGCGACGGCGATGCCACCGGAGCTCGGCACCGGCATGCCGAACACGTCGAGCCCCTTGTACTGCGAGTGGATCGGCGCCTTGGTCAGCGCCCGGTAGGCGGCGAGGTCGCGCAGGGTCATCTGGCCGCCCATGACGCTGACGCCGGGGGCGGTGTGCGGGGCGTTGGACTCGCGCACGATGGCCTCACCGAGGCGTCCGCGGTAGAGGACGTCGACGCCCTGGGTGCGCAGGGTGCGGTAGGCCTTGGCCATGTCGGGGTTGGTGAAGACCGAGCCCACCGCCGGCGCCTTGCCGTCGCGCAGGAAGACCTTGGCCGTGGCGGGGAAAACCGAGAAGCGCGCGGCATTGGCCACCGTCTGGTCGTGGAAGGTCTGGTCGACGACGAACCCCTTGTCGGCGAGGCGTTCGGCGGGCTTCAGGGCCTCGCCCCACGAGAGCGTGCCGTAGTCGCGCAGGGCCTTGGCCCAGAGCGCCGGGGTGCCCGGGATGCCCACCGACAGACCCGAGTTCACGACGGTGTTGAAGTTCATCGCCTTGCCCGTGGCCGGGTCGGTGAAGGTCTTGTCCGTGAACGACGCCGGCGCCGTCTCGCGGCCGTCGATGGTCGTGACCTTCTTGCTCTTTGCGTCGTAGTAGACGAGGAACCCGCCACCGCCGATGCCGGCGCTGTAGGGCTCGGTGACCCCGAGCGCCGCCGCCGTCGCGACCGCGGCGTCCGCCGCGTTGCCGCCGCGGGCCAGCACGTCGATGCCGACCTGCGAGGCGTCGCGGTCGACGGAGCTGACGGCGCCGCCCGACCCGGTCATCACCGGGACCTTCGGCAACGGCGTCGGACGGCCGTGCCAGCCTCGATCGGTCTGGGGTGCGGGTGCCGTGGTGGGCTGCGCGCCCGCCGTGGCGGGGAGGAGGGAGAGTGGGAGTCCGACGACGAGGGCGCCGAGGACCCATCTGGACCGTGTCGTGGTGCGTGCACTGTGACGAGTCATCCATCGACCGTACTCGCGCACTCCCCCGCGGTCGCGCCGGAGCATCCCGCGGATCCGGGGAGCGAGACACGTGTGACGACGAGAGCCCGCCACCCCAGTGGGGTGACGGGCTCTCGGACTGCTGGGTCAGGCGGTCAGGCCTGGTCGTCCTCGGCGAGGAGGTTGCGCGTCTTGGAGAAGTCGAGCGGGATGCCCGGGCCCATCGTCGTGGAGACGGTGGCCTTCTCGATGTAGCGGCCCTTGGAGCTGGCCGGCTTCAGACGCAGGATCTCCTCGAGCGCCGCGGCGTAGTTCTCGACGAGCTTGGCCTCGTCGAAGGAGACCTTGCCGATGATGAAGTGGAGGTTCGCGTGCTTGTCGACGCGGAACTCGATCTTGCCGCCCTTGATGTCGGCGACGGCCTTGGCGACGTCCATCGTCACGGTGCCGGTCTTCGGGTTGGGCATGAGGCCACGCGGGCCGAGCACCTTGCCGAGACGACCGACCTTGCCCATGAGGTCAGGGGTCGCGACGACGGCGTCGAAGTCGAGCCAGCCACCCTGGACCTTCTCGAGCAGGTCGTCGGAGCCGACGTGGTCGGCGCCGGCCTCGCGGGCGGCCTCGGCCTTGTCGCCGTTGGCGAAGACGAGGACGCGGGCGGTCTTGCCCGTGCCGTGCGGCAGGTTGACCGTGCCGCGGACGGCCTGGTCGGCCTTGCGGGGGTCGACGCCGAGGCGCATGGCGACCTCGACGGTCTCGTCGTACTTGGCCTTGGCGGTCTGCTTGGCAACGCGGACGGCCTCGAGCGGGGCGTAGACCTTGCCGGGCGTGACGAGCTCGGCGGCTGCGCGGTAGTTCTTGCTGCGCTTCATGGAACTGCTCCTTGCGTGGTGGTGGAGTCGTGGTGCGGACCAGCGCTGGTCCTCCCACGTGGCCGACGGCATACGGTCCGTATGCCGTGCGGCCGGGGTGACGCCCGAGTCGTGAGCTGGGCTCAGAGCTCGGTGTCGATGCCCATCGAGCGAGCGGTGCCGGCGATGATGCGTGCCGCCATCTCCTCGTCGTTGGCGTTGAGGTCTTCCATCTTCTGACGGGCGATCTCGAGGACCTGGTCGCGCGAGAGCTTGGCGACCTTGGTCTTGTGCGGCTCGCCGGAACCCTTGGCGACGCCAGCGGCCTTCTTGATGAGCTCGGCGGCCGGCGGGGTCTTCGTCACGAAGGTGAACGAGCGGTCCTCGTAGACCGTGATCTCGACCGGGATGACGTTGCCGCGCTGGGCCTCCGTCGCGGCGTTGTACGCCTTGACGAACTCCATGATGTTGACGCCGTGCTGACCGAGGGCCGGGCCGACGGGCGGGGCGGGGGTGGCCTGACCGGCCTGGATCTGCAGCTTGATGAAGCCGGAGACCTTCTTCTTGGGGGGCATGAGTGCCTACCTTCTTCGTTGTGGACCGACGCCATGGGCGATGACCCGGTTGCATGCCGGTGCGGGATGCCGCACCGAACGTGGTGGGACCTTGCTCAGATCTTGGCGACCTGGGCGAAGGACAGCTCGACCGGGGTCTCCCGGCCGAAGATCGAGACGAGCACCTTGAGCTTCTGGGTGTCGGGGTTGATCTCGGAGATCGTCGCGGGGAGGGTCTCGAAGGGCCCTTCCATCACGGTGACGGACTCGCCGACCTCGAAGTCGACGACGCGGACGTCCTTGGGAGCGCCGGTGCCCGACGCGGCCGCGCCCTCGGCGCCGGCAGCGGCCTCGAAGGTCGGCGCGAGCATCGTGAAGACCTCGTCGATCGACAGCGGCACGGGCTGGTGCGCGTTGCCGACGAACCCGGTGACGCCGGGCGTGTGGCGCACGGCGCCCCAGCTCTCGTCGGTGAGGTCCATGCGGACGAGGACGTATCCGGGCATCCGGACGCGGCGGACCTGCTTCTTCTGGCCGTTCTTGATCTCGGTGACCTCCTCCATGGGGACCTCGATCTCGAAGATGAAGTCCTCCATGTTCAGGGTCTGGATGCGCGTCTCGAGGTTGGCCTTCACGCGGTTCTCGTAACCGGCGTAGGAGTGGATGACGAACCAGTCGCCGAAGCGGCTGCGCAGGTCGGCCTTGAAGTCCGCGACCGGGTCACCGCTGCCCTGGGCAACCGGCTCCGCGTCGTCTGACGGCTCGGACGCGTCGGACTGCTCGGACTCGTCGGACTCGGCGCTGACCGCGCCGGCCTCGAGGTCGTCGCTCACGTCGGAGTCGGTGTCCCCAGCACCCGACTCGACGTCGGACGCCGAGAGGTCGTCGGTCTCGACCGCGGGGTCGACGACGTCGCTCTCGGTGCTCTCGCCGTTCGGGGCGCCCTCGTGGGCGAACTGCTCGGACACGCTCTGACCTACTTCCATGTTCGTGGACCAACCGGTGCGGGCTGGCGGTGACATCCGTGACGCGGGCCGCAGGGCTGGTGCGTCAGGTCGGCGAACCCGTGAAGGCCCAGGAGATCAGCCGGCTCAGCACGAAGTCGAGCCCTGAGACGAGCGCCATCATGATCACGACGAACACGACCACGACGGTCGTGTAGCGCACGAGCTCAGGTCCCGTGGGACGCACGACCTTGCGCAGCTCGTCGAGGATCTGGCGCACGAAGAGGCTGATCGCGCCGAAGAGACGCGACACCGGGTTGCCGCCGCGAGCCTTGTCGGCACGGCCGGACCCGCGCTTGGCGCTCGTCTCCGTCACGATTCCTTCTTTCTGCCTGGGTGTCGACCCGCGACAGGAGCCCGGACGCGTGGTGTCCCGCGTCGGGCAGAAGCCGCGTGCCGCCTTGCACGACGACCACATCACTGGGATGCGCAGGGCAAGAGGGACTCGAACCCCCAACCGCTGGTTTTGGAGACCAGTGCTCTACCAATTGAGCTATTGCCCTTCACCGTGGACGTTGGGTGTCCTCGGTGGGACGGCATGCGTCAGCATGGCCAGCGAAGCCGTCCGAGGGACGATCATACGGGACGGACACGTCCCAGCGCGAACCGGCCCGGAACACCCCCGCGACGCCCTGGGCGGACCCTGTCGAGACGGGCCACCCGGCATACGGACTCGGCCGCCCGAGGCGCCTGAGGCAGTGGCAGGATCGAGACGTGACGAACCCGCGCACCCCCCTTGCGTCCCTGTCCGACGACGACCTGGCCGGCTTCCTCGCCGAGCAGAGGTCAGAGTACGCGTCGCTGAAGTCGCGCGGCCTCAAGCTCGACCTGACGCGGGGCAAACCGTCGGCAGCGCAGCTGGACCTCGCCAACGACCTGCTCCACCTGCCGACGTCGACCAAGGACCGCAACGGCGTCGACGTGCGCAACTACGGCGGCCTCGAAGGGCTGGCGGAGCTGCGCGAGATCTTCGCCGAGCTGCTCTGGGTCGAGCCGGCCCAGGTGGTCGCCGGCGGCAACTCGAGCCTGACGATGATGTACAGCACCATCGTCGACTTCCTCCTCTTCGGCGGGGTCGACTCCCCGCGCCCCTGGAGCCAGGAGGAGAAGGTCCGTTTCATCTGCCCGGTCCCCGGCTACGACCGCCACTTCTCGATGCTGGCGTCGTTCGGGATCGAGATGGTGACCGTCGACATGCACCAGGACGGACCGGACATGGCGGCCGTCGAGTCGCTCGTCAGGGACGACCCGAGCATCAAGGGCATCTGGATCGTCCCCACCTATGCCAACCCCTCCGGCGCCGTGGTGTCGCACGAGGTCGCCGCGCGCCTGGCCGCCATGCCGGCCGCGGCCCCCGACTTCACGATCTTCTGGGACAACGCCTACGCCTTCCACCACCTCACCGAGGACGAGGCGAAGAGCGCCGACATCCTCAGCCTCTGCGCCGCCTCGGGACACCCCAACCGACCGATCATGTATGCGTCGACCTCCAAGATCACCTTCGCCGGCGCCGGCGTGGCCGTCCTCGCCGCCAGCGAGGCCAACGTGAAGTGGTACCTCGGGCACCTCGCGATGGGCTCGATCGGACCGGACAAGGTCAACCACCTGCGTCACGTCGAGTTCTTCCGCGACGCCGACGGAGTCCGGGCGCACATGCGGCGGCACCGGGAAATCATCGCGCCGAAGTTCGCTGCCGTCGACGAGGCGCTGACCACCGGCCTCGACGGTCTCGACGTCGCCGAGTGGAGCCACCCGACCGGCGGCTACTTCGTCAACCTCGACGTGCTGGACGGCACCGCCTCACGGGTCGTCGCCCTCGCCAAGGAGGCCGGCATCGCGCTCACGCCCGCCGGCGCCTCCTTCCCGCTGGGCAACGACCCGCGCGACCGCAACATCCGCCTCGCGCCGACCTTCCCGGTGCTCGACGAGGTGCGCACGGCCATGGCCGGTGTGGCCACCTGCGTCGCCCTCGCCGCCGCCGAGAAGCTGACGCACGAGCGCGCTACGCGGGTAGGGGCAGGAGGCGACGGCGCGACAGCGTCGGACCCCGACGCCACGAACCCTGCCACCGAAGGAGTCTCGCGATGAGCGACACCGGTCCCAACGAGAACATCTCCGACGACCTGACGACCTACAGCGTCGACGACGAGGACCAGCTCCAGCCCGAGGACACCCTCGAGGACGGCGACCTCGACGACGTGCTCGACCGTGGATACTCCCCCAACGATCGCCCGCAGGGGGTCAACGCCCACGGCACGACCGCCTACGAGGAGTCCGTCGACGAGACGATCGACGAGCGCATCCGCCAGGAGGTGCCCGACCCCAACTCGGCCTACGGCGCTCCCGACAACGAGAGCGGCCTCGACGACGACCGCGTCGGCGGCGACGACCCCGACTCGATCGACGCCGAGGACGACTGGCTCGGCGACAACGAGGTGGGCGACGCCCGCGCCGGCCGCCTCGTCGCGGACGACGAGGGTGCCCACGAGGACGACGAGAAGCAGGTGTGGGCCAGCGACGTGGGTGTCGACGGCGCCGGGGCGTCGGCCGAGGAGGCCGCGATGCACGTCGTCGACGAGATCGCCTCCGAGCCCGACGACGCCTGACAGAGCCTGAGGACGACTCCGTTGGGCGGGTGACACACTGACGCGCATGACACGCTCGGTGCGGGATCTCCCCAAGGCCCACCTGCACCTGCACTTCACGGGGTCGATGCGGGTCGAGACCGTGCGTGACCTCGCGGCGACGCATGGCATCCGGCTGCCCGACGCCCTCGTCAAGGACTGGCCGCCGCGTCTGGCCAAGGCCACCGACGAGCGCGGCTGGTTCCGCTTCCAACGGCTCTACGACGGCGCCCGGGCATGTGTGCGCAGCGAGGCCGACATGCGCCGCATCGTGCGTGAGGCCGCCGCGGACGACGTGGCCGAGGGGTCTCGCTGGCTCGAGCTCCAGGTCGACCCCACGTCGTACGCCCCGTTCGTCGGGGGCATCACGCCAGCCCTCGAGATCGTGCTCGACGAGGCCCGGAAGGTGACGGCGGAGGGCGAGATCGGCGTGGCCGTCGTCGTCGCGGCGAGTCGGATGCGCCACCCCCTCGAGGCCCGGACGCTCGCCCGGCTCGCTGCCCACCACGCTGGTGACGACGCAGGGTCCGTCGTCGGCTTCGGGCTGTCCAATGACGAACGGCGCGGGCTCGTCGCCGACTTCGCGCCGGCCTTCGCCATCGCCCGGCGCGCCGGGCTCGCGCTCGTGCCCCACGGCGGCGAGCTGCTCGGCGCGCAGTCGGTCATGGAGACGCTCGAGCACCTCGAGCCCGACCGGATCGGCCACGGCGTGCGCAGCGTCGAGGACCCCCAGGTGCTCGACGCCGTCGCCGAAGCCGGGGTGACCCTGGAGGTCTGTCCCGGCAGCAACGTCGCCCTCGGGGTCTATGCCGACCCCGGCGACGTGCCGCTGCGTCGCATCGTCGACGCGGGCATCCACGTGGCGCTCGGTGCGGACGATCCGCTGCTCTTCGGCTCGCGCCTCGTCGCGCAGTACTCCGCGGCCCGCGACCTGGGTCTCGACGACGCGGAGCTCGCGCGGCTCGCTCGCGGCTCGCTCGAGGGGAGCCGGATGCCGCCCTCCCGGCGACAGGCTGCGCTCGCCGACGTGGACGCGTGGCTCGCCGCTCCGGCGTGACGGCGAGCCCCTCCACGATCGCGTCGTATCCGGACGGGACGGGCGGTGGCCGAGGGGTCAGTGCGGTCGCCGCGGTCCATCGAGTTTGCTCAGGATCGGTGCGCCCGGTCATGCTGGAGGGAAGATGAAGACTTCTGCCCCTGCCCCCGCACGCCCATCGACCGCCTCCCGCGCCCAGCTGCGACGTCTCGCCGTCGTCGGTCTCGTCGCCCCTGTCGTCGCGCTCGCGGCGTGCAGCGGCGGGTCCGGCGCCACCGCGGACGCGACCGCGCAGGCCGCCACCACTCCCGCCTCGACGAGCACGTCGAGCACGACGGCGTCGCCCTCGACCGCCACGCCGAGCACGCCGAGCACGACGAGCACGACAGCCACGGATGGCTCCATCGTCGACCGGCCGGTGCCCACGAAGATCGCGGCGTCCATCACGGACCCCGACCTCGGGCACACCATCAAGGCCGACAGCGTGGTCCGGCACTTCCCGTGGCCGGCCGGACAGCCCGTCGGGGCGAAGCAGTTCGAGATCGTGGGCGTCTGGGTGTCGGTTGCCGCCGGTTCTCGCTACTCGGCCTCGGTCGAGCCGTCGATGCTCTCGCTCGTGGCAGCGAGCCCGGCCCAGACGGTCATGCCCACCGCCGAGTTCGCCAAGCAGTGGGGCGCCACGCCGCTGAAGGCTGCGACGCGCTCGCAGAAGACGGCCGGCTGGGTCTTCTTCAAGGTCAACCGGGGCACGACGAGCGCACTGAGCCTGGCCTTCAACCGCCCGCCCTACACCGTCAGTACGACTGGCAAGACGATCCCCCAGAAGACCTTCTCCGTCGTCCTGACGAAGTAGCCTTCACCGCTTTCGCCTGCCGCGAGCCCCAACAGACGCGACTCCCGTCGGCTCAGAGCTGCTCGCCGACGATGACGGGCTCGTTCACCAGCGTGACCCCGAACGCGTCATGCACTCCGTCGCGCACCTGCCGCGCCAAAGCGAGCACGTCGGCGGTGGTCGCGCCACCCCGGTTGGTGACCGCCAGTGTGTGCTTCGTCGACAGGGCCGCCGGCGCGGGCAGGCCGAAGCCCTTGGCGAACCCGGCGTGCTCGATGAGCCAGGCCGCGCTCGTCTTGACCCGACCGTCGGGCTCGGGGAAGCGCGGCGCGGTCGGCCCCTCCCACCCGAGCCGCTCGCCGACCCGCTCGTCGAGCCCGTCGAACTCCCGGCGGGTGAGGATCGGGTTGGTGAAGAACGACCCGCAGGACCACGTGTCGGGGTCGGCGTCGTCGATCACCATGCCGCGGGCCCGACGCTGCTCGAGGACCGCGTCGCGGGCGTCCGAGAGGGGGACGCGCGTACCGAGCTCGACGCCCAGACCCTTCGCCAGGGCGGCATACGCCACCGGGCGGCTGAGGTCGGCCACCTCGAACTGGAAGAGCACGTCGAGCACGACGTAGCGCGAGTGCCCCTTGAAGCGCGAGTGCCGGTACGTGAAGGCGCAGTCGGCGTTCATGAAGGTGCGCACGGCCTGCTCCTGCCGGTCCCACGTGCGCACCTGGGCGATCGTCTGTGAGACGTCCTGGCCGTAGGCGCCGACGTTCTGGACGGGGGTGGCCCCCGTGCACCCGGGAATCCCGCTGAGCGCCTCGACACCGGCCCAGCCCTCCGCGACCGCGCGGGCCACGACGTCGTCCCACACCTCGCCGGCGGCGACCCTGACAACCGCTCCGCCGCAGTAGTCGGCGGACTCGGGTGTGATGCCGGAGGTGGCGACGTGCACGACCGTGCCGTCGAAGCCGTCGTCGGACACGACGAGGTTGGAGCCGCCGGAGAGGACGAGCAGGGGCTCGTCGGCATCGTCGACCTCGCGGACGGCGTCGACGAGCTCGTCGGTGGTCTCGACGGTCACGAGCCGGGCCGCCGGGCCGCCGACCCGCATCGTCGTCAGCGTGGAGAGGGGGACGTCGTGTTGCTCGCGCACGAGGTGGACCTGCCGGCTCAGTCGAGGACGGCGACGGCCAGGGCGCGGCCGAGGACCTTCTCGCCGCCGCTGGTCGCGGTCAGCTCGACCGTGACGCGCTTCGTCTCCGGGTCGGCGGCCTTGACGACGCCGGCGACCTCGATGTCGGCGCCGGTCTCGTAGGGCACGACGACCGGCTTGGTGAAGCGGACGCCGTACTCGACGACGCGCCCGGCGTCGCCGACCCAGTCGGTGACGAGGGTGACCGCCGAACCCATCGTGAACATCCCGTGGGCGATGACGTCGGGCAGCCCGACCTGCGTGGCGAACCGCTCGTCCCAGTGGATGCGGTTGCGGTCGAGCGAAGCTCCGGCGTACTGCACGAGGCGGGCACGGTCGACATGAACGGTCATCGGGGGCAGCGCCTCGCCGACCGTGACCTCGGAGAAGGCCCGGACTGTCGCGGGCCTCGGGGTGCTCTGCTGGGTGCTCATCACTCGCCTCCCCGGATGACGATGGTCGACGTGGCCGTGCAGACGGCCTCGCCCTGCTCGGTGGCGAGCTCGGTGCGGGTCGTGACCATGGCGTGGCCACCGGCCTCGCGCACCGTGTCGACGTGCAGCGTGCCGACGACGGCGTCGCCGGCCGTCAGGGGCCGGTGGTGGGTGAACCGCTGCTCACCGTGGACGACGCGGGAGAAGTCGATGCCGGCCTCGGGGTCGCGGATCAGCTGCGCGTCGCACTGCTGGGCGATGAGCACCGCGAACGTCGGCGGCGCGATGACGTCGGCGTAGCCGTGCGCTCGCGCCACGTCGGCGTCGACGTGCACCGGGTCGGAGGAGCCGACCGCCTCGGCGAACTCGCGGATCTTGGCGGCACTGACCCGATAGGTCTCGGTGGGCGGGTAGACCCGGCCCTGGAAGTCTGCGTTCACCGGCATACGGGCACCCTATCGACCCGCGCCCGACGAGAGCCTGCGGCGTCCACCGCACTCGTCGACGTCAGGAACGACAACGCTCCCCCGGCCCGGGAGGGCCGAGGGAGCGGTCGACGTGCGTCGTGCTCAGCGGGTCTCGCGGTGCTCCGTGTGCTTGCCGCACTTCGGGCAGAACTTGTTCATCGCGAGACGGTCGGGGTTGTTCCGACGGTTCTTCTTGGTGATGTAGTTGCGGTCCTTGCAGTCCACACACGCCATCGTGATCTTCGGACGGACGTCGCTGCTCTTGCTGGCCACGGCAACCTGCTCTTTCGGAAACGTACTCGGGTGTTCGGTCGTCTTGCGACGGGTGTCGCGCGGCGCGTCACGCGTTCCGGGCTCCCGGGGTGGCACGCAGGCGCGACGTCCAAGGTTACGCGACACCCCGATGATTCGAGAAATCCGTCCGGGTGCACGCGGAAGTGGTAGCGGGAGCGGGGCTCGATCCCGCGACCTCACGATTATGAGTCGTGCGCTCTAACCAGCTGAGCTACCCCGCCATGGGCTGTCGCCCTCCGGTCCTGCCGCGACTGCGACCCGGACCGGAGACCGACCGACCAGAGCCCCAATAGGGAATCGAACCCTAGACCTTTTCCTTACCATGGAAACGCTCTGCCGACTGAGCTATTGGGGCACGGCCGACACGGAGAAAGCGTCACGAGAACGCCTTCAGGTCGACCTGTTGTGCGACGGCGAGACTACACGGTCGGCGGCGCGGATACGAAATCGGGGAGGCGTCTGGCGACCGCTCGTCGGGACGCCGGCGTCGCCCCTCCCGCGGGCAGCCTCGACACCGTCCCGCCAGAGGTGGAAATCGTCGTAGCGGTCAATCGGCGTCGTCGTGGGCGTCGAGCGCCTCTTGCGCCGCAGCCTCCTCCCGCTCCCGCCGATCGCGTATGCCGCCTGCCTCGTCGAGCTCGCCCGTCACCTTCTCGAGGCGCGCTCTGGCAGTAGCCAGGCGACGCTCGAGGTCGGCGATGCCCTCCGTGACCTCCTCCTGGCGGGCGGTGAGCACGGCGACCTGACGGTCGGCGGCGCGCAGCTCGGCCCGGGCGGTCTCGAGGGCCGACTGGAGGCGCGCCCGCTCCGCGGTCCGCCGGTTGCGGCGCCGCTCCTCCAGGTCGACGGGATCGCCGCCGCCGCCGGGCAGCACGGACAGCGACGGGCGCGGGGATGCGTCGTCGGACTCGCCGCCGAGGTCCCCGAGGGCGACGACGTCCGCGACGTCGACGGAGCCGAACCCGGAGTAGCTGAGGGACTTGACGAGGGACCCGGTGACGACGGACGCCTCGGCCTCCTCGTCGGCGATGAGGGCCGTCAGCGTCTCGCGCACCTCCTGGGCGACTCCGGCACCGAGCTTCTGACCCTCCTGCGCCGCGACCTCGGCGATGCGGTCGGCGAGGGCGTCGACGCGCTTGGCCCGCTCGCGCCCGAGGAGGCGCAGCTGGTCGGCGTCCAGGGTGCGCTGCGCCTCGCGGAGCAGGGCGGCGAACGACCGGAGCTCGTCGACCTCGTCGCCGTGCTCACGCACGAAGTGGTTGACCGCCCACGCGGCCACCGTCGGCTTGCGCAGGGCACCGATCGAGGACGCAAGATCCTTCTCACCGGCCGACTTCGCTTCGGCCACCAGCTCGGAACGCAGCGGGGTGAAGCGAGCGGGCGGGACGGCATACAGCTGCTCGACGGCGGCGCGCAGGTGCAGGATCACCCCTGCATCCTCCCGCAAACCTGCTGGTGCAGGCCGCCGCGAACGGGCACTCTGGGCGCGTGATCTGGATCTGTGCCACGTGCGCCGTCGAGACCGACGACCTGCCCGCGCCGCCCGTCGAGTGCGCCGTCTGCGAGGACGAGCGGCAGTGGGTGCCGGAGGACGGGCAGCGCTGGACCACCTTGGAAGAGCTGCGGGAGGCCGGGACGCGCATCACCGTGACCGAGGTGGAGGCGGGACTCTGGGGCCTGCGTGCGCAGCCAGCCGTCGGGATAGGCCAACAGACGATGGTCGTGCGCACTCCCGACGGCGTGCTGCTCTTCGACTGCGTCGGCTACGTCGACGAGGCGGCGCTCGACTTCGTGCGGTCGCTCGGGCCGACGCTGGCCGTGGCCGCCAGCCACCCGCACATGTACGGCGTCCAGACGGAGTGGGCCCGGGCGCTCGGCGACGTGCCGGTCCTCGTCGCGGCCCCGGACGCCGAATGGGTGCGCCGGCGGGACTGCCTTGTCGAGCTCTACGACGAGCGGCGCGAGCTCGCACCCGGGCTCACCCTCCATCGGGTGGGCGGGCACTTCCCTGGACAGGCCGTCGTCGAGTGGGCGGCGGGGGCTGATGGGCGGGGGGTGCTCCTCGCGAGCGATGCCGTCTTCCCCAACCCGGATCGTCGGTCGGTGAGCTTCATGCGTAGCTATCCGAACCGGATTCCCTTGTCGGGCAACGTGGTCCAGCGCATCGCCGGGCACCTCGAGGGGCTGCACTTCGACCGGCTCTACAACAACTTCGGCGCCGTCGTGCCGTCAGACGCCAAGGCGGTGCTGCGCCGGTCGGCGGATCGCCACGCGGCGTGGGCACGGGGCGACTTCGACCACTTGACGTGAGTGCCCGCGTCACCCGGCGTCGAGGGAGGACTCCTTGTGCGCGGCCTTCGCTCCGGTCTTGCTCGACTCCACGATCCAGTAGGGCTCGTCCTTCGCCGCCTTGAACTTCTGTCCGTCGAAGGTGAACTCCGAGACGCGCTTCTCGACGGCCGTGCCCGTGGTGCGGCCCTGTGAGGTGTTCCAGTGGACGGTGTCCCCCTTGCTGATGGCCATGGCACCGATCAGAACACGCCTGCCGCGTCTGTGCCAGAGGTGCCGCGACCGGGTAGGTGCACGAGCGACGGCGTCGTCCGGCGCCGCCTCACACCCGTTGGAGGAGCAGCCATGAGCGACAACCCGCTGGACCCGGTGAGCGACGACCCGACGACCGAGGGCCCCGCTGACGGCGGTGCCGACACGAACGCCGAGGACGGTGGCGCCGACGGCGGCGCCGACACCGAGGGCCCCGCTGACGGCGGCGCCGACACCAGCACCCAGGACGGCGGCGCCGACGGTGGGGCCGGAGCGGACCCGAGCATCTCGATCTGATGCCCGCTGGCACGACGAGCCGAGTGTCCGCGCGACAGCGTGGGCGCTCGGCCCTCCAGTCTCTGGTCGCCCTCGACACGGACGCGTTCGCCCGCCATCACTGGGCGCACACGCCGGTGGTCACGGAAGCCGCCGACCTGCCCGGAGGGCTGCTCGAGCTCTTCGATGAGAGCTCCGTCGACGAGCTCGTCTCGCGGCGCGGCCTTCGCGCCCCCTTCCTCCGGGTCGCACAGAACGGCCGCACCCTCGGCGACCGCGAGTTCACCCAGGGCGGCGGGGTCGGCGCCTCGATCGCCGACCAGGTGAGCGACGACAAGCTGCTCGGCCTTTTCGCGAGCGGGGCGACCCTCGTCCTGCAGGGCCTGCACCGCACCTGGGGTCCGCTCATCGACTTCACCCAGCAGCTCGCGCAGGAGCTGGGCCATCCCGTCCAGGCCAACGCCTACGTCACCCCGAGTCAGAACACCGGCTTCAGCGACCACTACGATGTCCATGACGTCTTCGTGCTCCAGATGGCCGGTGAGAAGCGCTGGCAGGTGCGCTCCCCGGTGCACGACTCACCGTTGCGCGACGAGCCCTGGACCGACCACCGCCCCGAGGTCGAGGAGGCCGGGCGGCGCGAGCCGGACCACGAGTTCACGTTGCGTCCCGGTGACGTGCTCTACCTGCCTCGCGGGTGGATCCACTCGGCCACCGCCCTCGGCGGTGTCAGCACGCACGTGACCCTCGGAGTCCACGTCTGGACCCGGCGCCACGTCGCGGACGAGCTCGTGACGATGGCCCTGGCCGCCGCCAGCCGGGACGAGCGCGTGCGCGCCTCGCTCGACATCTCACCGACGGGCTTCGACCACGACACCGTCGCCCCGGACGTCGAGCTCGTCCGGGCCGCCCTCGTGCGCGCGCTGGACGCGATCGAGCCTGCCGCCGTGGTCGACGCCCTCGAGGCGCGAGCGCGTGGCACCCAGCGTCCCGCTCCCATCGGGCCACTGGCCCAGGTGGCGGCCGCCGAGGCCCTGCGCCCGGATGCCTCCCTCGTGCTCCGGCCCTACGTGGGAGCTCGACTCGTCCCTTCGGGCGACGGCCCCGCGACCCTGCGCACCCGGCTTGCCGATTTCCCCGTCGAGGCGCACGACGTCGGCACGTTCGTCGCGCTCGTCGCCGGAGGGGTGCTGCGCGCCGACATGATCGGGCTCGACCTCGCTCGGCGTCTCATGCTCGCCGGCCTCGTCGTCGCCACCGACGACTGACGGCAGACCTTGGCCACTCGACGTGGCCGAGGCGGCCACACGTGGCCTCTCGACGGTTCACACCGTCGAGGGGCCACGTCTGGCCGGGTCACGACCGTCGAGAGGCCACGTCTGGCCGGGTCACACCGTGTAGAGGCCACGTCTGGCCGGGTCACGACCGTCGAGAGGCCACGTCTGGTCGGGTCACGACCGTCGAGAGGCCACGTGTTGCCGGTCAGACGGGGACGGCCGCGGTCAGGGCCGCGGTGGCCCCGACGAGACTCGGTCCGTACCACGTGAGCAGTCGGCCGCTGACGAGTGCGGTCCGCGCGTGCGCGAACGACTCGGGGCCGTCGTCGGCGGTGAAGACGTAGGGCTCGTCGGGCAGCAGGACGACGAGGCCGTCGCGGTCGAGATCGACCACTTCGACGTGCGGATAGCGGTCGGCGTGGGCGGCCAGGACGTTGCGCCAGCCGAGCCGGGCCACGAGGTCACCCGTGAACGTGTCGCGCCCTACGGCCATCCACGGGTCGCGCCAGATCGCCACGGCGACGTCGAGGCACGGCTCGGGCACGGGTTGGTCCCACTCGTTCCGGGCGGCCGCGAGCCAGTCGG
The DNA here is from genome assembly GCF_056398545.1 of Terrabacter sp. 01T434. Classification (NCBI taxonomy): domain Bacteria; kingdom Bacillati; phylum Actinomycetota; class Actinomycetes; order Micrococcales; family Intrasporangiaceae; genus Terrabacter; species Terrabacter sp. 01T434. Next base: position 279,386 of record NZ_JBFTPP010000001.1, on the reverse strand, counting down.
GCGTCCCCAGGTCCAGCACCTCGGCGAACAGGCGGCCCAGGGAGTCGAGCGCGCCCGGCACGGTCTCGATGTCGGTCACCCACACGGGTATGCCGTCGGCGCGCAGCCGCCGCACGTCGAGCTCGCGGTTCTCCTCCTTGTTGGCCACGACGAGGTCGGGACGCAAGGCCGCGATGGCCTTGAGGTCAGGATTCTTGGTGCCGCGAACCCGTTGCACCGCAAGGTCGCTCGGATGGGTGCACCAGTCCGTCGCCCCGACCAGACGCTCCGGGCAGCTCGTCGCGAGAGCCTCGGTGATCGACGGCACCAGCGACACGACCCGCCGTGGCGCCCTCGGCAAGGACACGGCATACGCCAGGTCGTCAGCGAGTGTCACGGGCGGCACCACGTGGCCTCTCGAGTGCGCACAGGCGACAAGACGTGGCCTTTCGACGGTTGAGAGGCGACACGACGTGGCCTTTCGACGGTTGAAGGGGTGGGGTCAGACGTTGCGGCGGTACTGGCCGCCGACCTCGAAGAAGGCCTCGGTCACCTGCTGGAGCGAGCACACCCGCGCCGCGCGCATGAGGACGTCGAAGACGTTGCCGCCCTCGATCGCGACGGCCTTGAGCTCCTCGAGCGCCGCCGTCGCCTCGACCTCGTGCTCCTTGCGGAACGCACGGACGCGCGAGAGCTGGCCCTGCTTCTCGTCCTCGGTGCCGCGGGCGAGGACGACCTTGCGGGGCACCTCACCCTCGTGCGGGTTGCGGAAGGTGTTGACCCCGATGATCGGCAGGCTGCCGTCGTGCTTGCGGTGCTCGTAGAGCATCGACTCGTCCTGGATGCGGCCGCGCTGGTAGCCGGTCTCCATCGCGCCGAGCACGCCGCCGCGCTCGGTGATGCGGTCGAACTCCTTGAGGACGGCTGCCTCGACGAGGTCGGTCAGCTCGTCGATGACGAAGGAGCCCTGGAGCGGGTTCTCGTTCATCGCGAGCCCCCACTCACGGTTGATGATGAGCTGGATGGCGAGCGCGCGGCGCACCGACTCCTCGGACGGGGTCGTCACGGCCTCGTCGAAAGCGTTGGTGTGCAAGGAGTTCGCGTTGTCGTAGATCGCGATGAGCGCCTGCAGCGTGGTGCGGATGTCGTTGAAGTCCATCTCCTGCGCATGCAGGGACCGGCCCGACGTCTGGACGTGGTACTTCAGCTTCTGCGACCGCTCCCCCGCGCCGTAGCGCTCCTTCATCGCGACGGCCCAGATGCGACGGGCGACCCGGCCGAGCACGGAGTACTCGGGGTCCATGCCGTTGCTGAAGAAGAAGCTGAGGTTGGGCGCGAAGTCGTCGACCTTCATGCCACGCGCGAGGTAGCTCTCGACGTAGGTGAAACCGTTGGCGAGGGTGAAGGCGAGCTGGCTGATGGGGTTGGCCCCGGCCTCGGCGATGTGGTAGCCGGAGATCGACACGGAGTAGAAGTTGCGCACCTGGTGCTCGATGAACCACTCCTGGATGTCGGCCATCATCTTGAGCGAGAACTCGGTGCTGAAGATGCAGGTGTTCTGGCCCTGGTCCTCCTTGAGGATGTCTGCCTGCACCGTGCCGCGGACGTTGGCGAGGGCGTATGCCGTGAGCTCCTGGCGCTCGTCGGCGCTCGGCTCCCGAGCCTCCCGCGCCGTGAAGGCGTCGACCTGCTGGTCGATGGCGGTGTTGAGGAAGAAGGCGAGGATCGTCGGGGCGGGACCGTTGATCGTCATGGAGACGGACGTCGTCGGCGACACGAGGTCGAAGCCGTCGTAGAGCGCCTTCATGTCGTCGAGGGTCGCGACGGACACGCCGGACGTGCCGACCTTGCCGTAGACGTCGGGGCGCGGGTCGGGGTCCCGGCCGTACAGCGTCACGGAGTCGAAGGCCGTCGACAGGCGGGTCGCCGGCTGGCCCTCGGAGAGCAGCTTGAACCGCCGGTTGGTGCGGAACGGGTCGCCCTCGCCGGCGAACATGCGGGCGGGGTCCTCCCCCTCGCGCTTGAACGGGAAGACACCGGCGGTGAAGGGGAAGTAGCCCGGGAGGTTCTCACGGCGCAGGAAGCTGACGAGCTCGCCGTGGTCGCGATATCGGGGCAGGGAGACACGAGGGATCTTGTTGCCCGACAGGGACTCCCGCGTCAGGACGTTGCGGATCTCCTTGTCGCGGATGCGCACGACCTGCTCGTCGCCGGAGTAGGACTCGACGACCGACGGCCAGGCGGTGAGGGCACCGGCGACCTCGTGGGGAAGGTCGGTGCGCGCCTCGTCGAGGAGGGCCTCGACGGCGTCGACCGCGCTCTCGGCGCTGCCCACCTCGTCGGCCGCGGCGGCAGCTGCGAGCTCGCCGCGCACGGACTCGAGCCGCTGCACCCGGCTGGCGGCTGCGGCATACCGTTCGGTGGTCTCGTGGTAGCCGCGGACGGTGTCACTGATCTCGGCGAGGTAGCGCACCCGCGAGGCGGGCACGATCGTCGCGATGCGCGTCGACTGCTTCGTGGCGACACGCGGCAGCACTCCCTCCTCGAACGGCATCCCCTTGTCGGACAACAGGTCTCGCAGCTCCTGGTAGAGCGCGGTGACGCCGTCGTCGTTGAAGGTCGCGGCCGACGTGCCGTAGACGGGCATGTCGGCGGGGCTCTTGCCGAAGGCTTCGCGGTTGCGCACCATCTGGCGGCCGACGTCACGCAGGGCGTCCTCGGCGCCGCGGCGCTCGAACTTGTTGATGGCGACGACGTCGGCGCGGTCGAGCATGTCGATCTTCTCGAGCTGGCTGCTCGCGCCGAACTCGGGCGTCATGACGTAGAGCGAGACGTCGGCGTAGTCGACGACGGCGGCGTCGCCCTGGCCGATGCCGGGAGTCTCGAGGATGACGAGGTCGAAGCCGGCCGCGCGCACGATGTCGAGGACGTCGTCGAGGTGCGTCGGGACCTGGGAGCCACCTCGCGTCGCCAGGCTGCGGAAGAAGACCCGGTCCCCGTCGAGGGAGCTCATGCGGATGCGATCGCCGAGGAGGGCGCCGCCGCCGCGGCTGCGGGTGGGGTCGATGGCGAGGACGGCCACGCGCAGCTTGTCCTGCTGGTCGAGGCGCAGACGACGGATCAGCTCGTCAGTGAGGCTCGACTTGCCCGATCCGCCGGTGCCGGTGATGCCGAGGACCGGGACGCGCCGACGCCCGGCGGCCTCGTGGAGCTGCGCGAGGGTCGCATCGTCGATGTCACCCTCCTGGGCGCCGGTGATGGCTCGCGCGACCGCAGCCCGTTCTCCGGCGAGGACCGCGTCGAGCGACGCGGCACTGGTCTCCCAGGGGTCGAAGTCGCAGTCGGCGACGACGGTGCTGATCATGCCGGCGAGCCCGAGCCGCTGCCCGTCCTCGGGGCTGAAGATGGTGACCCCGGACTCGCGCAGCCGCGCGATCTCCTCGGGGACGATGACGCCGCCACCACCCCCGACGACGCGGATGTGTCCTGCACCGTTCTCCTTGAGCAGCTGCACGAGGTACTCGAAGTACTCGACGTGGCCGCCCTGGTAGGAGCTGACGGCGACGCCCTGCACGTCCTCCTCGATCGCCGCGTCGACGACCTCCTGGACCGAGCGGTTGTGCCCGAGGTGGATGACCTCTGCGCCCTGCGTCTGCATGATGCGCCGCATGATGTTGATCGACGCGTCGTGCCCGTCGAAGAGACTGCTCGCGGTGACGAGCCGGACGTGGTGGGTCGGCTGGTGCAGGTCGCGCTTCGGTGCGTCAGACATGGGAAAATACTAGGACTTCCTACTAATGGACGTCAACGCGTCCGCGACCCTACGATGGCGCCATGAGTGCGCAGACCAGTGCGGCAGACGGGGTGAGCGGCGCGGCGCCGGCCGGTGTCGCGGCAGGGTCCGGCCTCGGGTTCGACCCGATCGCCCGGGCGCGCGAGCAGTGGGTCGAGCAGGGTTGGAGCCCGGCCGCCGACGGCATGGCCGCCATCACCTCGCTGATGCGGGCGCACCAGATCGTCCTGGCCCGGGTCGAGGCGACCCTCAAGCCGCTCGGTGTCACCTTCGCCCGGTACGAGGTGCTCATGCTCCTCTGGTTCAGCCGCCGCGGGTCGCTGCCGATGAAGGTCATCGGCAGCCGCCTGCAGGTGCATCCGACGAGCGTCACCAACGCGGTCGACCGGCTCGAGGACGCCGGACTGGTGACGCGCTCGACGCATCCCGAGGACCGACGGGCCATGCTCGTGGCCCTGACGGCGACGGGACGCGAGCTGGCCGAGCAGGCCACCAAGGCGCTCAACACCGAGGTGTTCGAGCAGCCGGACCTCGGCGCCGAGGACGTGCGCTCGCTCGTGGACGTGCTCACCCGGCTGCGACGCGGCGCGGGCGACTTCTGAGCCCGCGGGACCGCCTCCGCGCCCACTCCGGGACGGCGGGTGCGGTCCTGGCCGTGTCCTAGTGGTCCTGGTGCTGGTCGAGCAGCGCCCAGATCTCGCTCTCGGGGTAGCGCCGGTGACCGCCCAACGTTCGCCGGGCGTTGAGCTTGCCGGACCGGGCCCACCGACTGACGGTCTTGGGGTCCACGCGGAAGATCGTCGCGACCTCCGCCGGGGTGAGGAGTCTCTCGACCGCCGTGTCGTTGCCGTTCATCTGAGCCGCCTTGCCTGAAACGCAGCACCGGTGGAGGGGTTCGGACTCGGCGCTGGCTGCTCAACGCCGAGTCCGACGATCCCGCGGGCGGCCGAGCGGCGCGTCCGGAAGGCCGCATCCATCACGGTACGGGTACTTCATTCGACAATCAAGCGATCAGACTGACGAGCGACTGCACTCACTACATTGGGCGCATGAGACCGCCCACCGCCGCTCGCGACGCTGCGACCGCCGCCCTCCGGGAGCTGATTCTCGCCGGCGAGCGCTACCGCATCGCCGTGGCGAGCCACCTCGACCTGACCGTCAACGAGAGCCGCGCCATCAGCCACCTGCTGGCCCGCGGTCCCATGGGGCAGACCGACCTCGCCACGGCTCTGGGGCTGACGACGAGCTCGACGACGACGCTCGTCGACCGGCTGGTGGAGCGCGAGATGGTCGTGCGGGTCCCCCACCCTGACGACCGTCGACGCAGCACCGTCGAGATTCCCGAGTCGGCGATGCGCCGGCTCGGCGAGGTCCGCGACTGGATGCCGCAGGCCTTCGACCCCGTCGCGACCGCCGACCTACCGGGGGTCGCGACCCTGCTCGACGCCATCGCGACCGGGCTGCGCGGGGTGACGAGTGACATCGAGGCCGCCCGGCCGCCGCGTCCTGGTCGACGCAAGCGTCACTGAGACCGTCCCGCGTCGCACCGCGCCTCAGCCCAGGACCCGGTCGAGGAAGGCGTTGCCGAAGACGCGGTCGGGGTCGACGCGGTCGCGCAGCGCGCGGAAGTCGGACATCCGTGGATAGAGCGCGTCGAGCTCGCGGACGTCTGCGACGAAGCACTTGCCCCAGTGTGGCCGCGCCCCGAGCGGCAGGAGGGCCTCCTCGATGGCGGGTAGGACGGCATACACCTGCTCCTCGTCGCGCAGCCAGGTGAAGTGCACGCCGACGACGTCGTGGCCGTAGGCACTGCTGAGCCAGTGGTCGTCGGCGGCGACGGTGCGCAGCTCGGAGACCTGGAGCACGGCAGCCAGCCGCGGGCCCAGGCTGCGCAGTCGTTCGATCGCGGTCAGGGCGTGCTCGCGCGGGAGGAGGTACTCGCTCTGCAGCTCCTCCCCGCGGCTCGGGGTGAACCCCATGCGGAAGTGCGGCAGCCGGTCGAGCCACGGACCGGGGATGCCACCCTGCTCGGTCACCGCCTCCACCGCGGCACCCTCGAGCATGTGCAGCGCCGTCGTCGCGGCCACCGCCCCCTGGGGCTCGCGTGGCGCCTCCGGGGAGCGGCTCTTAAGCCAGACCTGCTCGATGCCCGCGCCGCGCCAGCGGGTGAACAGGCTGACGCTGTAGGTGCTGCCCGTGATCGCGTCGAGCTCGGCTGCCAGGGCCTCCCACGACAGGCCCGTGTAGACGTCCTGCCGCACGTCGTAGGTGGGTTCGACGTCGAGTGTCACCGCAGTGACGACCCCCAGGGCACCGAGCGCGACGACGCTGCCTTCGAAGTCGGCGTCGCCACGACGCACCGTGCGCAGCTCGCCGTCGGGACCGACGATGTCGATCGAGCCGACGGCCGTTGCGAGAGAACCGTTCTCGACGCCAGAGCCATGGGTGCCCGTCGCGACGGCGCCTGCGACGGAGATGTGCGGCAACGAGGCCAGGTTGCCCAGGGCCCACCCGGCTCGCTGCAGCTGCGTCGCCACGTCGCCGTATGCCGCGTGCCCCGTCACGCGAGCCGTGCGCGTCCCCGGGTCGACCTCGACCGTCGTCGGCAGGTCGACCAGCGACACGAGCACGCCGTCGTCGGCGTCGGTGATGTCGGTCAGGTCGGTGAAGCTGTGCCGGGATCCGAGCGCGCGCACGCGCGGCGCCGCGGCCACGACCTCCTGGAGGTGCTCGACCGACCGGACCCGCTCGATGCGCGCCCGGTACGTGTGGTTGCCCGCCCAGTTCGTCTCCGCCATCGTGTCAGTCTGCCGTGCGCCGGGTGGGCACGAGCCGGCACGGCACGCGGCCCCCGGGCGGTCGCTCTGGAAACACAGGGATTTCCTGACGCCCCAACCATCCGAACTTCCCGTCGGCGAGACTGCGGGCTGGCGACCGCTGCGCGAGCACGAGGACCTGGCGCCTCGGTCAGGAGTGAGCGATCTGCGCAGGCGGCGCCTAGTGGCGTCGGTGGCGTCCTCGCTGCTCGTGGAGCTCCGGGTGGACGTCCTCGGGCAGCTCCTCGGGCTCGGCTCCCTCCCCGGGCCGCGCCACGCCCCACCCGTCCGCGGTGATGGTGTCGACCGGCGGGTTGCCCACCAGGTGCGACCGCTCCGCGCCCTCGGGGTGGTCGCGCCGAGCCCGCTCGGTCTCGTCGGGGTGGGCGTTGAGCGTCTCGCTGGTGTCGCGCCCGCGGCGGCTGTGCCGGGGTCCCACCAGGACGAGCCCGATCAGCAGGATCACGACGACGGCCAGCATGACGAACAGACCTACACGATCACCCATGGCACCTCCCGGGTCCGGTCCCCCGCACTCGACGGTACTCCGGTGCGGGAGGTGGCGGACGCGAAAGGGACGGGGTCAGGCCTGGTCGGGAGAGTTGCCCACGTCGTTCGGCGGTGCGCTCAGCGGGTCGCGCACGTCAGGCGTTCGCCCACCCGCACCCGCGCCTGCGACGGCACTGCCCTCACCGGACGCCGAGAGCGTGTCGATGGGCGGGTTGCCGATGAGCCGGTCTGGGTCGGGAGGCGCCACCGCGCCTCCGTCGGCAGCCTCGACCTCGGGATTCAGGGTCTCGTGCTCGACGCTGTCCGGGGTGCGACGGCGCGGGCGCATCACCCACAGGATCGAGCACAGCAGGACGACGACGCCCAGCATGACGAAAAGCCCTACCCGGTCACCCATGTCTCTCCTTCGGTCGGTGTCTCATGGGACGTACCCACACCGACCCCGGCGAGACGTGCTCAGCTGTCGCGAGAGCGCGGCGCCGCCTTGGACCTGGCCGCCTTGGACCTGGCTGCCCCGGCCACCCTGGCCGCGCGCTCACGCTCGAGGCGGGCCTTGGGGTCGTTGGCCTCCCCGAGCTGGGCCGGCCCGAAGAGGGTGAGTCCGATGAGCCGAAACCGGTAACCGATCCGGTAGCCGATGGAGAGTCCTGCGCTGGATCCCGACCGAGACACGATGACTCCTCCATATGATTAGGGCACTAACTGTTAGTGTACACATCAATGACGACAGACCGGAGGACCAGCGCCATGGCCACCCGCCCCACCGTGAGCGACGCTGCGACGAGCACCGCCCCCGACGACCTGCTGCGGCTCGACCGCCAGGTGTGCTTCGCCCTGGCGGTGGCCGCTCGCAACGTCATCGCGCTCTACCGCCCGGTCCTCGAGCCACTGGGCCTGACCCACCCGCAGTACCTCGTCATGCTCGCCCTGTGGGAGCGCTCACCGCTGACGGTGCGCGAGATCGGCCAGCTCATCAGTCTCGAGCCGGCGACACTGTCGCCGCTGCTGAAACGCCTCGAGAGCGCCGGCCTCGTCACGCGCGACCGCCACCCCGAGGACGACCGGGCCCTCGCCATCACGCTGACCGAGCGCGGGCGCCTCCTGCGCGAGCAGGCTCTCCAGGTCCCACCCCGGATCGTCGCGACCCTGGGCATGGACGTCGAGGAGCTCCAGGCCCTGCACGCCTCACTGAGCCGGGTCATCGCGGCCTCGACGCCCGCTCACCAGCCCCGGCGCTGAGCGCTACCGGCTCTCCACGACCTCCTTGGCCTTGGCGATCGCGAAGCCCCAGCCCTGGGCGAGCTTGGGCTTCGGCGGGATGGCGACCTCGTCGGGGTTCGTCACGACGTCGAGCAGCACCGGCCCGTCGGCCGCGAGCGCCCAGGTGACGGCGTCGTCCAGCTGGTCCGCCTCCGTGACGCGGCGGCTCGTCAGCCCCATCGCCGCTGCGACGGCGGCGATGTCCGGGTTGTCGAGCTCGGTCCCGAACTCCGGCAGCCCGCCCTGCTCCTGCTCGAGCTTCACCATGCCGAGCCGCCCGTTGTCGAAGACGACGACGACGACCGGGAGCCGGTAGGTCACGGCGGTGCGCAGGTCACCGAGCAGCATCATGAGTCCGCCGTCCCCGGCGAAGGCCACGACCGGACGGGTGCGGTCGAGGGCCTGCGCGCCGAGCGCCATCGGCAGCGCGTTGGCCATCGATCCGAGGTTGTAGGAGCCGACGAGCCGTCGAGTGCCTCGCATCGTGACGAAGCGCGCGAGCCACGCCGTCGACATGCCGGTGTCGCTCGTGAAGATCGTCGTGTCCGGTGCCAGCCGGTCCACGGCTGCGGCCACCGCCTCCGGCCGGATCCGCTCGTCGGGGTTGTCCAGGACGGCGCGGGCCCGCCCGAGCAGCGTCTCGTCGTGGTCCGGGTCGAGCAGCGAGCGCTGCCGCTCGTGCCACTTCTGGTATGCCGTGCGGGCCGTCTCGAGGTGGGCGCGGTCCGCGCGCCGGTCGAGACGTGGGACGAGCCGGTCGAGCGTCGCCGCGGCGTCACCGACCAGGGCGTGCTGCACGGGCGTGCGTCGGCCGACGTGCTCGCCGCGCGCGTCGAGCTGGATGACGGTCTTCCCCGTCGGGTACCAGTCGCGGTAGGGGAAGTCGGTGCCGACGAGGACGAGCACGTCGCAGTCGTCCATCGCCTTGGCGGCTGCGGGGTTGCCGATGAGCCCGGACTGGCCGACCTCGAACGGGTTGTCATGCTCGAGCCCCTCCTTCGCCTTGAGCGTCAGCACCATCGGGGCCGCGAGGACGTCGGCCAGCTCGAGCACCTGCGACCTGGCGTCACGAGCCCCGCAGCCGACGAGGAGCGTCACCGGTGCGTCGCCCGCCAGGGCGGCCACGGCTGCCTCGACCTGGGCGTCGGGTGCCGGCGCGGGCACCCCTGCGGGCGCGAACGTGGCGGGCCGCACCGACTTGTCGACCGGGAGGTCGCCGACGTCACCGGGCAGGGTCAGCACGGCGACACCGCGCATCGACTGGGCCGCGTTGACGGCCTGCTCGAGCAGGTAGGGCAGCTGCTCGGCCGACGTCAGGGTCTGGCTCCACACGGACACGTCGGCGAACAGGGCGTTGTTGTCGACCTCCTGGAAGAAGTCGGTGCCGATCTCCGGGCTCGGGACCTGTCCGCAGATGGCCAGGACCGGCGCGTGCGACTTCTTCGCGTCGTAGAGGCCGTTGAGCAGGTGGATCGAACCGGGACCGACCGTGCCCATGCACACCCCGAGCGTGCCGGTCAGCTGGGCCTGCGCGCTGACGGCGAAGGCCGCGACCTCCTCGTGCCGCACCCCCACCCACTCGATGCGCTCCTCCGTGCGGATCGCGTCGGTCAGCGGGTTGAGGGCGTCGCCGACCACACCCCAGACCTGGGTCACTCCCGCGTCGGCCAACGAGGTGATGATGTGCTCGGCGACGGTGGTCATGACAGCCTCCCGCCGAAGTGGTCGGCGCTGGCCGCGGCCCAGTCGTGGGCCCAGTCCCGTGGGGGCTCCGTGAGCAGCTGCCCCGGCTCGAGCCAGTCGTAGAGCTCGGCGTAGGACTGGTTGCGGGTGGCCGAGATGTTGAGCCGCAGGTGGTGCGGCGTCAGGTCCGCCGGGTCGGTGATCCCCATCGCAGCCATGATCCGCATGGCCTCGTCGACCGTCGCCTCCTGGTAGCGGTGCACGCGCTCGCTCTTGTCCCCGACGTCGAGCGCCCTGGCTCGACGGGCGTTCTGGGTGGCGACGCCGCTGGGGCACTTGTCGGTGTGGCAGCGCTGGGCCTGGATGCACCCCGCGGCCATCATCATCGCCCGGGCGGAGTTGGTGTAGTCGGCGCCCTGGATGAGCCGCTTGACGACGTCGTTGCCGGCCGCGACCTTGCCGCTCGCCCCGACGCGCACGCGGTCGCGCAGTCCCACCCCGACGAGCGCGTTGTGCACGGTCATCAGGCCGTGGGTGAGCGGCATGCCGACGTGGTCCTCGAACTCCAGTGGCGCGGCGCCCGTGCCACCCTCGGAGCCGTCCACGACGATGAAGTCCGGGGTCGTGCCCACCTCCGCCATCGCCTTGCAGATGGCGAGGACGTCGACCCGCGAACCGACGCAGAGCTTGAAACCGGTCGGCTTGCCGCCGGCCAGCTCACGCATGCGGGCGATGAACTCGATGAGCTCGACGGGTGTGTGGAAGACACGGTGGCTCGGCGGGCTGACGCACTTCTCACCCTGCGGCACCTGCCGGATGTCAGCGATCTCCCGGCTCACCTTGGCCGCGGGCAGCACCCCGCCGATGCCGGGCTTGGCACCCTGGCTCAGCTTGAGCGAGACGCACTTGACGGACTCCCCGGACGCCTTGTCCGCGAAGGAGGCCGGGTCGAAGTCGCCATCCTTGGTGCGGGCGCCGAAGTAGCCCGTGCCGATCTCCCAGACGATGTCGCCACCGTTCTCGAGGTGGTAGGGCGACAGGCCACCCTCGCCGGTGTCGTGCGCGAACCCACCGAGCGCCGCACCCTTGTTGAGGGCGCGGATCGCGTTGGCGGACAGGGCACCGAAGCTCATCGCCGACACGTTGAGCAGCGCCATGGAATAGGGCTTGGTGCAGTCAGGACCGCCGACGAGGACGCGGGCCGGAGCGTCGGGCGGGTCGGCCGGGGCAGCAGAGTGCACGAGGTACTCGTAGCCGACCGCGTTGACGTCGAGCTCGGTGCCATAAGGGCGCTCGCCGTGGATGCCCTTGGCCCGCTCGTAGACGACCGAGCGCGTGTCGCGGTCGAAGGGTCGGCCGTCCCAGTCGCGCTCGATGAAGTACTGCTGCAGCTCGGGGCGGATGTCCTCGAGCAGGTAACGCAGGTGGCCGACGACGGGATAGCGCCGCAGGATCGTGTGCTTGCGCTGGAGGAAGTCCCACGCCGCCAACCCCGCCGCCCCCGCGCCGGCTCCCCCGACCACCCATCTGCTGCGACCCACGGCTTGCCTCCTGCTCGATCGGACGGGCCGAGTGCCGACCCGCGTACACGTCGGGAGCGCGCGCTCGGGCAGGCGCACTCCGTCGTTCGCGTCCCCCAGCGACCTACCCGCGAGGCCGGGCCGGCTACCTGAGAGGTTCCTGAGTCAACGTCTCCTCGGGGGTTCACCCCATGCTCGGGCGAGGGCCGATTCGTCACAGGGACCATCCAGCAAACAACCAGCCGGATCGGGGATCGTCGGGCTCATGGGGACCCGAATCTTCCGGACGCCGGCTTCGCACCGTCCTGCTCGGCTGGTCACCGGTCTCTACGCCGTCGCCACCGTCGTGGCGCTCGCGCTCACCCTCTTCGCGCGTTCCCACACCCACCCGACCCTTGCCGAGGAGGTCTTCGGCCTGCTCAACGTGCCGGTCGGGGCGACCTTCGTGTCGGTCGTCGTGCTGGCCCTCGCCACGCGGGCACTGTGGGGTCGCAAGCGCATCGGGCTCTGGTTCGTCGCCGTCTTCCAGGCGTTCGGGATCTACCTCGGCGTCGCCGAGATGCTCCCCCGCGTGCGGCTGCCACTCAGCGAGATGTGGGAGACCCGGGGGGATCTGGGCCGTGGCCTCGACACCGTCTCCATGGTCGTGGCCGTCATCGCCCTCTGGTGGCTGTGGCGCATCCGTGGCGAGTTCACCGGTCGCCTGCAGCGCGGCTCATGGGGGCTGGCCGCTGCTGCCCTCGCGGTCGGCTCGGCGGTCACCACCGTCGTCGCCTGGCTGCTCGTCGGCGCGGTCAACGCACCGCGGTCCCAGGTGCGCGAGCTCGTCGGCACGGTGCTCGCCGCCTTCGGAGGCGTCGGGCGCCGCAACCTCGCCGGCATCCCACCCTGGGTCGTCGACGTGGTCGCGGCCTGCGCGGCGCTGACGATCCTCGCAGCGGTCACCCTCTTCCTCGCCTCGGCCCGTCCCCGCAGCCGGTGGTCGCAGGACCGCGAGGTGGCCCTGCGCGGCCTGCTCGCCCGGCACGGCTCCGAGGACTCCCTCGGCTACTTCGCGACCCGCCGCGACAAGGCCTCGGTGTTCTCCCCCGACGGCCGCGCGGCCGTGACCTACCGCGTCATCGCAGGAGTGTCGCTCGCGTCCGCCGACCCCGTGGGGCACCGCGACAGCTGGCAGCCGGCCATCGAGGCCTGGCGGGCCGAGGCCCGCGAGTTCGGCTGGGTGCCCGCGGTGGTGGGCGCCAGTGAAAGAGGAGCCCGGGCGTATGCCGCCACCGGGGGCATGCGCGTGCTGCTCCTCGGGGACGAGGCGATCCTCGACCCTGCGCACTACGACCTGCGACGAGCCTCCCTGTCACCGGTACGGCACGCCGTCAGCCGGGCCGCCCGCGCCGGGATCGAGGTGCAGGTACGCCGCCAGCGCGAGCTGCGTGCTGACGAGCTCTCCGAGCTCTCGGATCGCGCGGAGGCCTGGCGCCGGGGAGAGACCGACCGCGGCTTCTCCATGGCCTTGGGCCGGTCGGGCGACCGCGCGGACGACGAGGTCCTGCACGTGACCGCGCACGGGTCCGACGGGTCTCTCGTCGGACTCCTGTCCCTCGTGCCCTGGGGACGTGCCGGAGTCTCCCTCGACGTCATGCGCCGGTCCCCCGAGGCGCCCCACGGCGTCACCGAGCTCATGGTGAACGAGCTCCTCACGCGCTCGCGCCAGCTCGGCCTCACCCGGGTCTCGCTCAACTTCTGCATGTTCAGGGCGGTCTTCGAAGACGCCGAACGCCTCGGGTCGCGGTCGCTAACGCGGGTCGGCGCCTCGGTGCTCGGTCTGCTCGACCGCGTCTGGCAGCTCGAGCGGCTGTACCGCTCGAACAAGAAGTACGAGCCGTCGTGGCAGCCCCGGTTCCTCTGCTACGACGACGCGGTCTCGCTGCCCCAGGTCGCCGTGGCGGTCGGCGCCGCGGAGGGCTTCGTGCGCTATCCCTCCCTGCGGAGCTCCTCGACGGAGCTCGACCCCGAGCACCTGGCGCTGGCCGCCGAGATGGCTGCGACCAGCGCCGACGTCGAGGCGCTCGGTCCGCGGCGTTCCGACCAGTTCCGCCACCGGGCCGCGACCGTCGAACGGATGCGCGAGGCCGGTCTCGACGCCTACCCCGTCGGCGCCTCGTCGGTCGCCACGACACCGCTCGCCGACCTCGACGCGCAGGACTGGGACGGGCGGCGCACGCTCTCGGTGGTGGGGCGCGTGCGCCAGGTGCGTGACCACGGCGGCGTCGTCTTCGCCACCCTGGTCGACGGCGACGCCCGGGTGCAGGTGCTGCTCGACGCGGCGCGCCTCGGTCGCGAGGGCCTCGACCAGTTCACGGCGTTCGTCGACGTCGGCGACCTCGTGCGTGTCGACGGCACGACCGGCCTCTCCCGCTCCGGCACCCGGAGCCTTCTCGCGCAGACCTGGCGGATGGAGGCCAAGTCCTTGCACCCCATCCCCTTCGACGCCTTCGAGGACCCCGCTGCCAAGGCCCGGCAACGCTCGACCGACCTGCTCGTGCATCCGGGCGGCGTCGAGCTGCTGCGCCGCCGCTCGGCGGTCGTCGGCGCGATCCGTCGCAGCCTCACCGACGCCGGCTTCCTCGAGGTGGAGACGCCCATGCTCCACACGACGCACGGCGGAGCGAGCGCTCGCCCCTTCCGGACCTTCATCAACGCCTACGGCGTCGACCTGTCCCTGCGCATCGCGCCCGAGCTCTACCTCAAACGGCTCCTCGTCGCCGGCCTCGGGCCGGTCTTCGAGCTCGGTCGGAACTTCCGCAACGAGGGCGCCGACGCGACGCACAACCCCGAGTTCACCTCGCTCGAGGTCTACCAGCCCCATGGTGACTACGTGACGATGCGCCTGCTCGCGGAACGTGTCGTCCGGGAGGCGGCCCGCGCCGTGCACGGTCGTGAGGTGATCCCCGTCCCGGCTGCCGGCCAGGTCCGCGCCGGCCTCGACGGTGTCGAGCTGCTCGACATCAGCGGTGAGTGGCTCGTCGTCCCCGTGCTCGATGCCGTCTCGGAGGCGGTCGGGAGCACGGTGACGATGGGCACCGACATCGACGTGCTCCTCGGCATCGCCGCGATGCACGGGGTCCGGGTGCGTCCCGAGATGGGGGCCGGCGCCGTCATCGAGGAGCTGTATGCCGCTCTCGTCGAGCCGACGACCCTGCAGCCGACCTTCTACGTCGACTTCCCGCGGGAGACCTCTCCGTTGACCCGTCCGCACCGCCGGGAGGACGGGCTCGTGGAACGCTGGGACCTCGTCGTGGCCGGGATGGAGATCGGCACGGCATACAGCGAGCTGACGGACCCCCTCGACCAGCGGACCCGGCTCACGGAGCAGTCGCTCAAGGCCGCCGCCGGTGACCCGGAGGCGATGGAGGTCGACGAGGACTTCCTCCTGGCCCTGGAGACCGGCATGCCGCCGAGCGGAGGTCTCGGGCTCGGGGTCGACCGGCTCGTCATGCTGCTCACCAACACCCCGATCCGCTCGGTGCTCACCTTTCCCTTCACCCGCCCGGCGCCCGGCGCCCTCGCCGCCCGAGAGGCCGGTTCCGCCCGCCCCGCCCGCGAGGCCGGAGACGCTCGGGTCACCACACCCACCCCAGCCCCTCGAGAAGCGAGCCCTGCATGGAGCTGACCGATGCCAGCCTGCTCGTCCTGCTGGGCGTCATCGCACTCGCCCTCTTCGGCCTGCTCGTCGCGGGACTGCCCCGCTCCCGGCGTCCGGTCGTGGCCGGGGCGGTGCGGGGTGCCCAGGTGCTCCTGCTCAACGTGATCGTCGTCGCCGTGGCCGGAGCGGCGCTCAACGACCAGTACCTCTTCTACTCCAGCTGGGGCGACCTCTTCGGGTCCCGCTCCTCCTCCGTCCAGACCCACCAGGGCGGCACGGTCCCCGAGGTCGTCGCGGCGCCGGTGCACGGTCCGGGCCTCGGCGGCGCCGTCACCCCCGGGGTGCTGCCCGGGCTGCCACAGCCGTCCACCCGACTGCAGACCTACACCGTCGTCGCGGCGCGCTCGAACGCCAAGGCGCAGGTCTACGTCTACCTCCCGGCCGGCTACGACCCACACTCGCCGCGGACCTACCCGGTCATCGTGGGCCTGCACGGCTTCCCGGGGAGCCCGAGCACCTTCCTGGGGCTCAACTTCATCAGCACCATCGACCTGTTGACGTCGCAGCACCGCATGGCGCCGTCGATCGTCGTCGTGCCGCGCATCGACACCCCGGCCAGCCTCGACACCGAGTGCGTCAACGGCGGTCCCGGTCAGCCGCAGACCGACACCTGGCTCGCGCACGACCTCCCGGCGTGGACCGTCCACCACTTCCGGGTCCAGCGCAAGCGCACCTCCTGGGCCACGGTGGGCTACTCCTACGGCGCCTGGTGCGCGGCGTCGTTGACCATGCGTCACCCGGATGTCTACGGCGCCGCGGTCGTGCTCCAGGGCTACTTCCGCCCCGACTTCAGCGCGGCCTACGACCCGCTGACCACGGACGGCCTGCGCAACTACGACCTGGTCGCCCTCGCGCGCAACGCGCCTCCACCCGTGGCGATGTGGGTGCTCACCTCGCGAGAGGACTCCCTGTCGTATCCGACGACGTCGAAGTTCCTCAGTGTCGCCCGGCCACCGCTCGACGTCACGGCCACCGTCCTCGCGCACGGCGGGCACCGTCTCGACGTGTTCACCCCCTACGTGCCGAACGCCCTGACCTGGCTGGCCCAGACCCTGCCCGGGTTCCGTGCCTGAAGGAGGAGGGCGTATGCCGTCCGGCGACCTGCCGAGGGCGCCGCGGCCCGACGCCCCAGCGCGGTCTCGCGCACGTGGTCGCCCTGCCTCCCACCACGTCATCGCGGTGCTGCTCGGTCTGGCGGCGCTCGTGGGCCTCGTCGTGAGCGGGATCGTCCCGGGACTGCTCCCGTCTCCCACGGTCGAGCCCGCGCCCGGCCCGACCCCCACCCTCGCGAGCGGTCCCGCGGGAGCCTCGGGAGCCTCGGGAGCCTCGGGAGCCGACCCTGCGACACCCTCGGCAAGCCCGTCCGTTGCCAAGGGGCCCCTGACCCTGGTCGGGCTCGGCGACTCGGTGCCCTCGGCGGAGACGTGCGGCTGCACCGGCTACGTCGAGCAGACGGGCAGCCGGCTCGGGCAGCTGACCCACCGCGGCTGGGTGGTGCACAACGACGCCAACGGCGGCTGGACCACCGCCGACGTCGTCTCCGACCTCGACTCCGCACCGACCCGCGACCACCTCGCCAGTGCCGACCTCGTGGTCGTCGAGGTGGGCGCGAACGACTTCAACCTCGACCGCGTCGAGGACAGCAGCTGCTTCCCGGCCGCGGGGTCGGCCTGCTGGTCCTCGACGGTGGCCGGACTGCGCGACGGGCTGACCCAGATCATCCAGACGGTCCGCAGCATCGACCACCGCCCGGACCTGCGCATCGCCCTGCTCGGCTACTGGAACATCACCGTCGACGGGTCGGTCGGTCGTGCGCTGGGCGAGAGCTACGTGCTCGGCAGCGACGCGCTCACCCGGCTCGTCAACGAGACCATCCAGCAGGTGGCCACCACGACAGGGACCGTCTACGTCGACGCGTACAGCCCGCTGAAGGGCCCGACCGGCACGCGCGACCCCACGGACGACCTGCTCTTCGACGGCGACCACCCGAATGCCGACGGCCACGCCCTCCTCGCCGGGGCCGTGGTGGACCAGCTCCTCATGACGGGAGCGGTGCCCGCCTGGACGGCGGCGCCCTGAGATCGTCCGCCGTCACGTCACGGTGTCGGACGCTCGACGCGCTCCCTCGTTGTTGCGCCGTGCCGCCCGGTCGCCGAGGATCGTCAGCCGGTCGACGAGGGGGGACCCGAGCCGGCGTCTCGCCTCGTGGCCCGGGGCCGTCCGGGCCCCCTCCCGCCCGGGCGCGTCGGGCAGCAGCCGACCCATCAGCCCCATGAGGCGCGTCGTCGTCGCCGGGGCGAGCCCACGGAACCGGATCCCGAGCCAGGCCAGCGGCGTGAGGACGACCATCGGGCGGCCGGCGAGCACGGCGTCCACGATCCGCCGGGCGGCACGATCGGCGTCGACGGACAAGAGCGGGAGCGAGGCGGCCGACGCGAACCACGCGTACTCCGCCGCTGCGTCACCGCCGAAGCGCGCATGCTGGTGACCACCGGTCCGCATGAGTCCCGGCACGATGGTCGTGGCCGTGACGCCGCTCCCGCTGAGAGCCGCCGCGAGGCCGTCCGAGAAGCCGACAGCGGCGAACTTCGCCGTGGCATACGGCAGCAGGTGCGGCGGCGACACCATGCCCCCGATGGAGGTCACCGTCCCGATCCGCCCGCGTCCGCGACGACGCATGTGGGGCAGCACCGTCATGGCGGCATGGATGGGACCCCAGGCCATGGTGTCCATCGCGTCCTCGAACTCGTGGAGAACGAGTGACTCGACGGGAGCGGTCTGGATGACCCCGGCCACCGTGACGAGGACCTCGATGGGGCCGACGACGTGCTCGACCCGGCCCACCAGCTCCCCGACGTCGTGACGGTCCCGCACATCGCACCGCTCACCCGACACGGGTCCCCACTCGCTCAAGGTCCGTGCCGCGCCCTCGATCTCCTCGACGTCCCGTGCCGCGACCACCACGCGGTGCCCGCGGCTCAGCAGCTCCCGGGCGATGAGCAGTCCCAGCCCGCGAGACCCGCCGAGGACGACGGCCACCGGCCGCTCGGCGGAGGTCTCGGTCGTCTCGGTCGTCTCGGTCGACTCGGTGGACGCTGTCGCGTCGGACAGGGCCCGGTCGGTCGGTCGGGTCGGGTGCATGCTGCGCCTCCTGGCGGGTTTTTCCTCACGCCGCCTTGGGTAGGAGCCACGACATGAGGGCTCTCACCTGGCACGGCATCGAGGACGTCCGTGTGACCGACGTACCCGACCCCGTCATCGCTGACACCACTGACGCCATCGTGCGAGTCACATCCACCGCCATCTGCGGCTCGGACCTGCACCTCTACCGGGTGCTCGCCCCCTACCTCCAGCCGGGGGACGTCCTCGGCCACGAGTTCATGGGCATCGTCGAGGAGGTCGGCCCGGACGTCGCCACGCTGGCCGTGGGTGACCGGGTCGTCGTGCCCTTCAACATCTCCTGCGGACGGTGCTGGATGTGCCAGCGCGGTTTCTTCGCGCAGTGTGAGACCACCCAGAACACCGCGTCGGGCAAGGGCGCGAGCCTCTTCGGCTACACGAGCCTCTATGGATCCGTGCCCGGCGGCCAGGCGGAGTACGTCCGGGTGCCGCATGCCGACTTCGGTCCGATCGTCATCCCCCACGAGCGGCCGGACGAGCGCTTCCTCTACCTGTCCGACATCCTGCCGACCGCCTGGCAGGCGGTGGAGTACGCCGACGTCAGCGCCAACGACACCCTTGCGGTCCTCGGGCTCGGCCCCGTCGGGCAGCTCGCCGTCCGGGCGGCCCGGCACCGCGGGGTCGGACGCGTCATCGGGGTCGACCTCGTGCCGGACCGGATCGAGAAGGCTCGCGCCCACGGCGCCGAGGTCATCGATGCGCGCGACACCGAGGTCGTCGATGCGCTCATCGAGATGACGGACGGCCGAGGACCCGATGCCGTGATCGACGCGGTGGGCATGGAGGCGCACGGAAACCCCTTGTCGGAGATGGTAATCGGAGCAGCCAGCCGCCTGCCCAAGCCCGTCGCCCGGGGAGCCATCGAACGCTTCGGCATCGATCGCCTGGCCGCTCTGCACACCGCGGTCGCGGCCGTCCGCCGTGGCGGCACCTTGTCGATCAGCGGCGTCTACGGCGGCTCTGCCGACCCGATGCCGATGATGGAGCTCTTCGACAAGGGCCTGACGGTCCGGATGGGCCAGTGCCACGTGCGCCGCTGGAGCGACGAGCTGCTCGACATCGTCCGGACCGACGACGACGTGCTCGGCCTCGAGGGCCTGGCCACGCACCGGGCCGGCCTCGACGACGCACCGGACCTCTACCGAGTCTTCCAGGAGAAGCAGGACGAGTGCCTCAAGGTCGTCCTCACGCCCTGAGACACGCGCCGACCCCGCACGCAGCCCCCATCCACCGAGCAAGGAGAAGCCGATGAGTGTGACCAGCTTCCAGGACCTGCCCCTGGCCGACCGCGACCGGGAGTGGGACGGCGACGCCGCGGAGAAGCGGGTCCGCGAGTGGGCCGGCGCCACCGACGAGCCGAACGAGAAGTACCGCGACGCCCACGTCTGGTACGACGCCGAGCACAAGACGAACTTCACGGCATACAAGCTGCTCGTCGCGGATGTCGTGGACGGTCGCCTCCGGGCCGTGCCCCGCGGGGTCATGGCCGCGGCCGCCGTCATGCAGGGGTCCCGTGGGGGCGTGGACCTGCCCGAGAAGGACCGCGACCGCGTCCGCAGCCACCTCGCGAAGTACTACGCGAAGATGGGCGAGGACGCCCCGTGGGAGCGCGACTGAGCGTCGCGGTCAGTCCGTGGCGTCCTCGAGCCGCGGTCGGCCGCCGCCGATCGTCGGCAGGACGCCGGTGTCGGCGACCTCCCGGGCCACCTCGTGCAGCTTGCGGTTGGTGTTCTGGCTCGCCATCCGCAGCAGCCCGAAGGCCTGGTCACGCGTCACCTGGTGCCGGGTCATCAACACGCCCATGGCGACCCCGATCTCGCGGTTGCTGACGAGGGCCTTCCGGAGGTTCTCGACCTGCTGTTGGTTGGCCGACAGGGCGACCGCCAGGGCCCCGTGGGTGGCGAGCATGAGACCGACGAGCTCGGCGTGCTCGTCGAACGCGGCCACCTCGTCCGCATAGATGTTGAGGCCGTCGATGCTGTCGTCCGTCTCGTGGCCGAGGCGGTAGCTGAGCATGCTGAGCAGACCGAGCTCCCTCGAGACCCGCTCGCCGTACTCCGGCCACCGTTTGTCGTGACGCAGGTCGCGCGGGCGGTAGAGCGCGTCCTCGACGATGGCGTCGAGGCAGGGACCCGAGCCCAGGGCGTACTGGATGTCGTCGGCGCGACGGGCCCGGTCGTCGGTCGCCGCGACCGTCCGGAAGCGGCCGTGCTCGTAGGTCGTGATGCTCGCGCAGACGGAACCCGGCACGCGGTCGACGGCCATCCGGACCACGGCGTCCAGGGTGTCGGCGGGCTCCATGGACTCGAGCTCGGCACCGAGCTGGCCGAAGGACTCGGCGACCACGCGCAGCTCGTCCTCGGCCTGCTGGAGCTCGTCAGCGCCCATCCGCTCACCGTCCCTTCTCCCGTCGACCGTAGACCTTGGCGAGTACCGAGGCGAGAGCCGATCGGAGGGGCACCGACCCGGGTAGGTCATCAGGAGGCCAACCCCGAGGAGCACCTGCGTGTCGTCATGTCCATCAACCTGATCTACCTCATCGCCGGAGCGGCGATGTTCCTCGCAGCGGTGCTCCCCTCCGTGCTCGACCGGTATGCCGTGTCGGCAGCGATGGTGCTGCTGCTCCTCGGCATGGCCATCGGCCTGCTCCCACTGCCCGAGGGGATGCGCCTCGACCCGGTCGTCATCCGGCCGCAGGTCGAGCGGGTCACCGAGTTCACGATCCTCGTCGCCCTCATGGGTGTCGGCCTCGCCATCGACCGCTCGTTGGACTGGCGCAGCCGTGCCTCGTGGGCCGCGTGGTCCCCGACGTGGCGGCTGCTGGCCATCGCGATGCCCCTGACGATCGCCTCCGTGGCGCTGCTCGGCTGGGGGCTCGGCATCGCGCCGGCCGCCGCCCTGCTCCTGGGGGCGGCCCTCTCCCCGACCGACCCCGTGCTGGCCAGCGACGTCCAGGTCGAGGGCCCACGCGTCGACACCACGAGCACTCCGGACGATGCCGCGGACGAGGGTGCGGGTTCTCCTCCCGACGACGACCAGGCACTGGGCGAGCCTGTCGACGAGAAGGACGACGTGCGCTTCGCGCTGACCTCCGAGGCCGGTCTCAACGACGGTCTCGCCTTCCCGTTCGTCACCGCGGCCCTGCTGCTCGCCTCCGCCGGAGGACTGTCCTCGGTGGGTTCGTGGGGCCTGCAGTGGTTCGCGTGGGACCTCGTCGGCAAGGTCGTCATCGGCGTCGCGGTGGGGATCGCGGTCGGTTGGGGCCTGGCCCGCATCGCCTTCCGGTCCTCGCGGCGCTCACTGCGTCTCGCTGAGCAGGGTGAGCCCCTCCTCGCCCTGGCGGCCCTCGTCCTGACGTACGGCGCCAGCCAGCTCGTGGGTGGCTACGGGTTCCTGTCGGTCTTCGCGTGCGGGATGACCCTGCGTGCGGCCGAACGCAACCACCACTACCACCGTTCGATGCATGAGGTGGTCCAGCGGCTCGAGCGTCTGCTGACGCTGATCATCCTGCTCATGCTGGGCATGGCCATGACCAAGGGCGTGCTGGGCGAGCTCGACTGGCGCGGGGTGGTGATCGCCCTGGCCCTCGTCTTCGTCCTGCGCCCTCTCGCCGGGTGGGTGAGCCTGCGCCTGCGGGCCCGGCCCCCGGGTCTGCCGGGGGGCCTCGGCCGCCGCGAGACGCTCGCGACCGCGTTCTTCGGGGTGCGCGGAATCGGCTCGCTCTACTACCTCGCCTTCGCCGCCGGTGAGCACGCCTTCTCCGACGAGCGCTGGATGTGGTCCACGGTCGCCTTCACGATCCTGTTGTCGGTCATGGTGCACGGGACGCTCGCGACGCCGGTCATGCGCTATCTCGAGCGCCGCCGTGAGCGCGCCGGCCGAGCAGAGCGCGCGGGCCGGGCATAGCGCGCCTGACGCAGACGCTCCCCTCGGAACGGGCCGACCACGCAGGCACGGTCCGGCAGGTGTGCCGGCACCCCCGCGCGGGTATGAGTGCTGGGGAGGCTCCAGCCCAGCGGCCCCCGACCCCGCGCCGACGCCCCCTCGATCGGTGTGCGTCGGGCGTGCGTACCGAGAGGCAACCGGTTGAGTCCCGTCATCGCATCCGTTCCGTCAGGCCACGTCTACGTCCGGCACCTCGCGCCGCCGGACGGCCGGACGACGGTCACCCGCCTGCCCGACCCACGACCGCGCGCCGACGTCCCCGACGCGCAGTGGTGGCCGCCCAGGATGCTCGAGCCGGGTTGGGTCGACGAGCATGCCGACGAGTTCGACCTCATGCACGTGCACTTCGGCTTCGACGCCGTCTCGCCCGACGACCTCGCAGACGTCGTCTCGAGCCTGCGCCGTCACGGCCGCCCGCTCGTCGTCACGGTGCACGATCTGCGCAACCCGCACCACGTCGAGCAAGGACTGCACGACGCCCAGCTCGGCGTCCTCGTCGAGGCGGCGGATGCCGTCCTGACCCTGACTCCCGGGGCGGCGGCGGAGATCGCGGGCCGTTGGGGTCGTGAGGCGATCGTCGTGCCGCACCCGCATGTCGTCGAGGAGCCGCGGCTCTCGCAGGAGCGAGTGCCCCACCCCGGTTTCGTCATCGGCGTCCACGCCAAGAGCCTGCGAGCGGGGATGGACCCCCTCCCCGTCATCGAGGAGATCGTCGCCACGCTCCCCGACCTTCCGGGTGCGCGGCTGCGCGTCGACGCCCACACCGACGTCATGACGCCCGGGCATCCCCGTCATGCCGTCGAGCTCGAGCCGCGCCTGCGTGAGCTCGCCGGCCGCGGCCTCGTCGACCTCCACGTGCACGACTACTTCACCGACGGAGAGCTCTGGCACTACCTCCAGTCGCTCGACGTCTCCGTCCTGCCCTATCGCTTCGGCACCCACTCCGGGTGGCTCGAGGCGTGCTACGACCTGGGCACCACGGTGCTGGTCCCCGACTGCGGCTACTACGCCGACCAACGGCCCTGCATCGTCTACGGCGTGCCGGGGTCGACGCCCGAGCGGAACGGGGACGGCGCCCCATCGCTGCGCGAGGGGCTCTTGCGCGCCTACCGCGAGCGCCCGACGTGGCGGGCCGACCCCGAGGCGCGCCGCCGCGAGCGCCAGGAGATCTCCCGCGTCCACGAGCAGGTGTATGCCGGCGTGCTGGCCGCGGTGGCCGACCGGGGTGCGACGTGCACGTCGTAGTCCTGGCTGCCTCGAAGCACCCGATCGCCGAGCCGTTCGCCGGCGGTCTGGAGTCCCTGACGTGGCACCTCGTCCGCGGCCTTCGCCGCCGCGGCGTGGACGTCACCTTCTTCGCCGGGCCCGGGAGCGACCCCACGCTCGGGGCGACCGAACTCGACGTCGCGCCACTGCGCCTCAGCGACACGGCACGTGCCGACGTGTCGATGGTCCCGGAGGCGTGGTTGCGCGAGCACCACGCCTACCTGCAGGTCATGCTGTCCCTCCAGCGGCGCGACGACATCGACGTCGTGCACAACAACAGTGTCCACCACCTCCCTGTCGCCATGGCCGACACGCTCCGCGCGCCGGTGCTGACGACCCTCCACACCCCGCCGACCCCCTGGCTCGAGCCGGCGATCGCGATCGACTCGAGTGCCCGGACGTCCCGGCGGAACAGTCACTTCGTGGCCGTCAGCAGGCACACGGCGCAGTCGTGGTCGCACGTCGCCTCGCCGGACGTCGTGCACAACGGTGTCGATGTCCGGCGTTGGGTCGCGGGACCGGGTGGCGACGACCTGGTGTGGGTCGGTCGCATCGTCCCCGAGAAGGCACCCCACCGGGCCGTCGCGATGGCGCGGGCGTCCGGGCGCCGGCTACGCATCGCCGGACCCGTCGGTGACGCCGGCTATTTCGCCCGACACGTCGCAGGCGAGCTCGACGACGACGTCTCCTACGTCGGCCATCTCGACACGGACGGCCTCGTCGCGCTGGTCGGCAGCAGTGCAGCCATGCTCGTCACGCCGGAGTGGGACGAGCCCTACGGCCTCGTCGCCGCCGAGTCGCTGGCGTGCGGCACCCCGGTGGTCGCCCTGGACCGTGGTGGCCTCCGGGAGTTCGTCGTCCCCGGGGTCGGTGTCCTGCTCCCGCGCGACGCCGGGTCCGGCGAGGCGGCGCAGGCCGTGGCGACGGCCGTCCGTCTCGACCGGGCCGACTGCCGCGCGCACGCCGTCGCCGCGTGCTCGGTCGACGTCATGGTCGAGCGGTATCTCGAGCTCTACCTGTCGATCACCGGCCTCCGCGGTGCCGCGTGATCGGCTACTACGTCCACCACCACGGCCTGGGTCACCTGACCCGCCTGCAGGCCGTCGCCGAGCACCTGAGGTCTCCGGTGACGGGCCTCAGCTCGCTGCCCGCCCCACTGTCCTGGGACCAGGAGTGGGTCCACCTCGAGCGCGACGACCGTATGCCGCCCGCGGCCGCCCTGCTCGCCGACCCCACCGCTCACGACGTGCTGCACTGGGCACCCCGGCACGACCCCGGTCTGGCGGACCGCATGGCCGCAGTCGCCGGGTGGATCCGGCGTGCCCGGCCCTCCCTCGTCGTCGCCGACGTGTCCGTCGAGATCGCCGTGCTGAGTCGCCTCTGCGGCGTGCCTGTCGTGGTGCTCGCCATGCCGGGTGTGCGCACCGACCGAACCCATTCCCTCGCCTACGACCTCGCCGACGGGCTGCTCGCGCCGTGGCCCGAGGCCGCGCACACCGAGGGCTGGCCCCAGTCCTGGCTGGCGAAGCTCTGGGCTGTCGGTGCGCTGTCGCGCTTCGACGGCCGAGGGCCGGCCCGGACGCCTGGTGAGAACTCCGGGCACGCGGCCGGGACCGATGCACTCGATGTCGACCGTTCCGTGAGCCGGGCAGGCGCGGCGGCGGCGCGGCGCGTCCTGCTCCTGTGGGGCGGCGGCGGCCGCGGCACCTCGGCCGCGCAGGTCGAGGCCGCCCGGGCCGCCACCCCGGGCTGGGACTGGGTCGAGCGCGGACCCGGCTCGCCCTCGCCCGACCTGTGGGCCGACCTGGCGGCCGCCGACGTCGTGGTCACCCACGGCGGCCAGAACGCCGTGGCCGAGGTGGCCGCCGCCCGACGACCCGCGGTCGTGGTCGCCCAGCCCCGCCCCTTCGACGAGCAGGTGGCCACGGCGCGGGCGGTCGACCGCCTCGGCATGGCCGTCGGGCTGGACACGTGGCCCGAGGCCGCCAGCTGGCCCTGGCTGCTCGACCGCGCACTCCGCCGGGGCGGTGAGGGCTGGGGTGCGTGGTCGACCGGCCACGGGGCGGAGTCCGCCGCAGCCCGGCTCGACGCGCTGGCCGACCGACAGTGCCCCACGACGGCGACCGGGGCGGTGTCGTGACGGACCCGTTCGGGCTGGAACTGCCTCGCCCGCCGTGCCAGGCGCCTCGCTCCGGCGGGACGGGCACGCTGGCCGTCGTCACCATCGTGCACGGACGCCACGAGCACCTCGAGCGCCAGCTGTGGGGACTGCGCCAGCAGCGACGCCTCCCCGATGCGCACGTCATCGTCGCCATGGACGACCCACGCGTGGAGGCCGTCGCCCGCGAGCACGCTGGCAGCTGGGAGGTCCACGTCGCCTCGATCGGCCGTCGCGGCGGCCACCTCCCCCTGGCCGCCGCCCGCAACCTCGGCGTGGACGTGGCCGCGGCGACCGGCGCCGACCGGGTCGTGCTGCTCGACGTCGACTGCATCCCTTCGGCAGGGCTGCTCGAACGGTATGCCGGCGTGCTGGGCTCCGTGGCCGGCCACAGGCCACATGCGCAACACCCGGATCTCGTTGACGGCCCGGTGGTCCTTGCCGGGGAGGTCGCCTACCTGCCTCCCATGCCGCCCGGACGCGACTACCGCGACCTGGGCCTGGCAGCCCTGACCGGACTCGCGCCACCGCACCCGGCCCGTCCCGTCCTGGCCGCTGACGAGGCGAGCCCGGCACAGGACCTGCGTCTCTTCTGGTCGCTGTCCTTCGCCCTCACCGTGCCCTCGTGGAGGGCCGTCGGGGGCTTCGACGAGGGCTATGTCGGCTACGGGGGGGAGGACACCGACTTCGGGCAACGGGTCGGCGCTGCGGGCGGACGGCTCCTGTGGGTGGGGGGCGCCCTGGCCCACCACCAGCACCACCCGACAGCCTCTCCTCCCGTGCAGCACGTGCACGACATCGTCGCCAACGCCAACCGGTTCGCCGAGCGCTGGGGCTGGTGGCCCATGGAGGGATGGCTCGAGGCGTTCGCCGCGCGGGGACTCGCGTGTCGGTCAGCCGACGGCACCTGGCGGACGAACAGCGCCCCGTCCACCTGAGGAGGTGTCAGCGGGCGACGACCACCGTGCTGAGCGCGTGCTCGAGGACCGCCCGGCTGACCGAGCCGAGAGTCATCCCGGCGAAGCCGCCGCTCCCGGTCGCGCCGAGGACGACCACTTCCGCCCGGGCGGACTGGCGGATCAGCTCCTCGGCTGCGTGGCCCGACACCACCTGCTGCTCGACGACGACGTCGGGGAAGTCCGCGACGACCTCGTCCACGACCTCCCCGAGGTAGGCCGCCGTGGCCTCCTGCGGGTCGGTCGTGAACCACCACGGCGACGCACCGACACGCTCGGGCGGCGCCAGTGGGTAGAGGTGCCACACCGCGAGCGCGACGACCACGGCCCCCTTGGCACGCGCGTCGGCACAGGCCCAGCGCAGCGCGATGCGACTCTGCTTCGAGCCGTCCACGCCCACCACGATCCGGCCCGTCTGCCCGGACGCACCCGCTCCGGGGCCTCCCTCGCCACGTGTCGCCGCGCGCGATCCGCCATCAGGGCGTGTCATCTCGTCCATGGTGCTCCTCACCTCTCACCCAGACTGCCCCGCCACGAGGCGCGACGGCAGGTGCAACGGTCCTGTCCGGTTCGGGACCTTGGTCCCACGGGGCGCCCGACCTTCGGCCGTACCCCGGTCCTCGATGGTGCGCGCACCATCGACGCAGCGCCCCACACCGACGGCTTCGACCAGGGAGAGCACCATGTGCACCGTCCTCATCACGTACTCCACCCCGTCGCCGCCGACCGAGACCACCGGTTCGGTCCACGGCGGCACGGACGAGGCGCGCACCACGCCCACGATGACGACATCGTCCGACCCGTCGCTGTCGGCCGCGCCGACACCGCCCTCCTTCGCCGCGTTGACGGCCGGCATCGACGAGGCCATCGCCGCTGCCATCGCCGACGAGCTGACCTGCGCCGGTCACCGGGTGGCGTGCCGCCCCAGCGTCGCGGTCACCACGACCGACGGCTTCGACCTCGTCGTCGCGGTCCACGCCCTGCGGGTGAGCCACTCGCCCCGTGGGTCGCGCGCCACCCGTCCGGCCGAGCCCGAGCCGACCTCGGCGCTCGAGACGGACGGGCCGCCACTCGACGGCGACTCGACGATCCCGATGACCTGGTGCGCCGACTGGCGCGCCGTCGACGCCTGGGCACGGAGCGTCGGCGACCACCTCGTCCACGAGCTCGAGCTGCACACCGAGCTGGTGCGGGTGCGCGCCGAGCTCGCCCGCTGCCGCGCGATGCTGCGCGCGGCGACACCCGAGCCTCGCCCCGCCTCCACCGTGGAGCTCGGACGTCCGGTCCCGTACGGCGCCGTACGGGAGGCACACCGCCCGCACCGGGTGGCCTCGACGCGCCAGAAGACGGGGTCGTGAGATGTCGGCGTCCGGTTACCGGGCGGGACCCGAGCGCACCGTGCCGTCGCACCCCCAGCGTTCGAACCGGCGGATCAACTACGTCGACCTGACTCTCGCGGAGTGCCAGACGCTCCTCGAGTCCCGCGACATCGGCCGCATCGGGTGGAACGCCGGACACGGTCCGCAGATCTTTCCCGTCAGCTATGCCTGCGTGGCCGAGCTCATCGTCTTCCGCACCTCCCCCTTCGGGGTGCTCTCCGAGCTCGTGCGTCCGACGCAGGTGGTCTTCGAGGTGGACGACCTCGACGCGACCCAGCACACCGGCTGGAGTGTCATCGCCCGCGGACGGGGCCAGGCCGTGGCCTCGCCCGCCCTGCTCACCCACCTGTGGACCGTCGACGGGGCCGAGCCGTGGGCCGGTGGCGTGCGCAACGTCTTCATCGGGATCACCGTCGAGCGCTTGACCGGCCGTTCGTTCGGATCACAGAGGGTGCCGTCCGTGGCGCGGCGAGGAGCACACTGACGCTCAGCCGACCTGACCACAACCGCCCCCCACTGGCCAGAGCAGGCCTAGCCTTGACGCATGACGTCGACTCGTGCGACGAACCCTCCAGCTGGAAACCCGACGTGCCCTGCCAGGGCGGGACGCTGATGGTCGAGCGCGCCGCGCCGGTGCCCGAGCTGTCCGAACCGCCGGGTTCGGCGGAGGACCGCCTCCGCGGGTTGCTCGCCGCCAGTAGTTCCGTGGTCTCGGAGCTCGCTCTGCCGGGGGTGCTGAGGCGCATCGTCGAGGCGGCGCGGGCCGTTGCGGGGGCACGCTACGCCGCCCTCGGGGTGCTCGGCGCCGACGGCCTGCTCGAGCAGTTCATCCACTCGGGCATGGACAACGACACGGTGGAGCGCATCGGGCACCTGCCCACCGGACGGGGGGTGCTCGGCGCGCTCATCGAGCAACCCCGGGCGATCCGGCTGCATGCCATCTCCGACGACCCGAGATCCGTCGGCTTCCCGCCTGGCCACCCACCCATGCAGGGCTTCCTCGGGGTGCCGGTGCGCTCGCGGGGTGAGGTCTTCGGCAACCTCTACCTCGCCGAACGGGTCGACGGGGCGGACTTCAGCTCCGACGACGAGGACCTCGTCGTCGCGCTGGCGGCCAGCGCCGGGGTCGCGATCGAGAACGCCCGCCTCTACGAGGAGTCACGGCGACGGCAGGAGTGGCTTCGGGCGTCCGCCGAGATCAGCCGCGACCTGCTGAGGCCCGGGCTGGGCAACGAGGTGCTCGTCCGCATCGCCGACGCCGTGCTGCGCCTCGCCGACGCCGACGTCGTCACCCTCGACTTCCCGGCGGAGACCGATCCTGCTGCGCCCGACGCTCCCGTCCCCGCTCCGGACCATCCCGAGCAGCTCGTCGTCGAGGTTGCCCGTGGTGAGGGCACGGACTCGATCGTCGGGACGGCATACCCCGCAGAGCCGTCGCTCGCGGGCACGGCGATGCGCGACCGACGAGCCACCCTCGCCGACGAGACGGGACGCGCAGAGCCGGCACTGACCCCGGTGGTCTCGGACGGGACGTGGGGACCTGCGATGGCATGCCCCTTGGTGGGAGAGGCGGGCGTGCGCGGTGCGGTCGTCGTCGCGCGCTACGCCGGGAGCCCTCCGTTCAGTCGCACGGACGTCGAGATGGCCGAACAGCTGGCCCTGCACGCAGCGCTGGCGCTCGAGCTCGCGGACGGTCGGCGCGACGAGGCTCGGGTCGCCATGCTCGAGGACCGCCACCGGATCGCGCGTGACCTGCACGACCACGTCATCCAGCGGATCTTCGCCACGGAGCTGACGCTGGAGGCCGTCACGGGACGAGCGACCGACCCCGCCGTGCGTGAGGCGCTCGGCAGGGCCATCGAGGACCTCGACGAGACGATCCGGCGGATCCGGACCGCGATCTTCACGTTGCAGAAGCCGAGGTCGTCCCTGGACGCCCGGGCCGTGCTGCTGGAGGTCGTCCGCTCCTCGACCGCCGCCCTCGGCTTCGAGCCGACGCTGCGGCTCGAGGGGCCGGTGGCGACCGTGCTCGACCCCCCACTGCTCCACGACGTCACTGCCGTGCTGCGAGAGTCGCTGACCAACGTCGTCAAGCACTCCAACTGCTCGGCCGTCGACGTCCACGTGGCCGTCACCCCCACTGTCGTCAGGGTCGAGGTCATCGACGACGGGTCGGCGCCGGTGCAGACGAGCGCCCCTCCGGGTGGGCGACCCCACCGGGGCCTCGACAACCTGGCGAGCCGGGCACGGGCCCGACACGGCGAGTGCACGCTGACCACGGGCGAGAGGGGAACGGTGCTGTCATGGAGCGCACGACCGGGGAGGTGACGACGCCGATCACGGTCTTCCTGCTCGACGACCACGAGATCGTCAGGCGCGGCCTCATCGACCTGCTCGAGTCGCACGACGACTTCCGCGTCGTCGGCGAGGCGGGGACGGCCGCCGAGGCGCTGCGGCGCATCCCCACGCTCGCGCCGCAGGTCGCGCTGCTCGACGCTCGGCTGCCCGACGGGAGCGGCATCGACGTCTGCCGCGAGGTGCAGGTGACCAGCCCCGGCACCCGGTGCCTCATCCTCACCTCCTACGACGACGACGACGCCTTGTTCGCCGCGGTCATGGCCGGCGCTGCGGGCTACCTGCTCAAGCAGATCCGCGGCCCCTCACTGACCGACGCCGTCGCCCACGTCGCCGCCGGGCACTCCCTGGTAGACCCGGCCTTGGTCGAGCGGCTGCTGGAACGCATCCGCCGCCCCGAGGCCGACTCGTCCTCCGACCGGCGTGACGGTCACGATCGACGCGACGGACGGCCGGGCCACCCGGGATACCCCGCACACCCGGGGCACCCCGGCCGGGCGGACCCCTGGCCCGGTGCCAACACCCTCACCGACCGAGAGCAGGAGATCCTCGATCTCATCGCGGAGGGCCTGACGAACCGCCAGATCGGCGCTCAGCTGCACCTGGCGGAGAAGACCGTCAAGAACTACGTCTCCGGGCTGCTCGCCAAGCTCGGCTTCGAGCGACGCACCCAAGCGGCGGTGTACGGCGCCCAGCACGCCACGGAACCCGCCGACGGGCACGGACGCCCGTGACGGCATACGCCGGCAGACCCTCTGTAACGCAGTGCTGGGAACAGCGATGATGGGAGTGAGACGGCACCCGATCCCCCGAGCGGGTGCCGTCTCGCCGTCCGCGGAGGTCCCGCGCCACGCGAGTGGACGCCACCGCCGCCCCTGACTGGTTGAAGAGCGACGATGCCGCCACCTGCCCAGTACCCACCCGGGCGCAGTCGAACGGTCTGGTCCTCATGACGGTCGCCCTCAGGCCCGGGTGGCGGGCGGCGCCCCTGACCCGATCACCCACGACGGGGGAGTCGCCCAGCCGCCTCGCGACCTAGCCTGACGGGGCATGAGGACCAGACCGATCGTCGTCGCCGCGCTCTTGACCATCAGCCTCGCGCCGCTGGCCGCGTGCACGTCGCAGCCCGATCCGGTGCAGGAGCGCATCACCAACCCGGCCCGGGGCACGAGCGTCAACGCGCAGGTCGGCGACATCCGCCTCCTCGCGACCCGCATCGACGCCCCCGAGGAGCGCAAGCTGCTCGGGGGCAGCAACACGGGTCTGTTCACCACCCTCGCCAACGACGGTGGCACGGCCGACCGACTGGTGGCCGTGAGCACGGTCTACGCGCGGCAGGTGGTCATGCGGCAGGGCACCGACGGGGCCGAGGGGCCGGTCCGTATCGATCTCCCCGGCGCAGGCGTCGTGTCCCTCCAGTACCCCGGCGGACTGCACCTCGAGATGGTCGACCTCAAGGTCGACGTGCGGGCCGGTCGGCTGCTGCCGGTGAGCTTCCGCTTCGAGAAGGCCGGCACCGTGACGGTCAACGTCTTCGTCGACGGCTTCGGCCTTCCCACCGTCTCTCCCGTCTCCCCCGCCTCACCCGTCGCGCCGAGCACGAGCTGACCCGGGCACGCGCCCGTCCCCGTGTGCCGGCCGCTCGAAGGCGCAGGC
Organism: Terrabacter sp. 01T434; assembly: GCF_056398545.1. Classification (NCBI taxonomy): domain Bacteria; kingdom Bacillati; phylum Actinomycetota; class Actinomycetes; order Micrococcales; family Intrasporangiaceae; genus Terrabacter; species Terrabacter sp. 01T434. Next base: position 247,227 of record NZ_JBFTPP010000001.1, on the reverse strand, counting down.
GAGCTCGACGAGCAGGCTGCTGCCGAAACCGGTGGCGACCTTGTTGCGCCAGCCCGGGGCCTCCGGCAGCTGTGCCACCTCGCTGATGCGGGCCGCCGTGAGCACGGCAGCAGGGCATGGCCGCCCTGCGGTTCATCCCGATTCACCCGTCGCGGGTGACCGCACCAGAGGCGGCTGCGCGGACGATGAGACCGTGAGCCCGGCCACCACGAGCCTGGTCGTCCTCGGGGCGACGGTCGTCCTCTTCGTGTGGAACCGCCTGCCAGTGGGTGCGGTGGCCGTCCTGGCCTGCCTGACGCTCTACGCCACGGGCCTCGTCGACGCGAACACGGCACTCTCCGGCTTCGGCGACCCCGTCGTCGTCTTCATCGCCTCCCTCTTCGTCGTCAGCGAGGCCATCGATTCGGCCGGTGTGACGACGTGGGCTGGTCAGCCGCTCATCGACATCGTCGGAGACGGCGCGGTACGGCTCATGGTCGCGCTGCTCGGCCTGTGCGCGGTCCTGACGGCCGTCATCACCCTCAACGGGTCGGTCGCCGCCCTGCTGCCCATGGTGCTCGTCCTGGCCACCCGCATCCGCCGTTCGCCGTCACTGATGCTCATGCCGATGGCCTTCGCCGGCAGCGCCGGCTCCCTGCTCGCCCTGACGGGCAGCCCCGTCAACGTCATCGTGTCCCAGGCGTCCGTCGAGGCGGGTTCGACGCCGTTCCGGTTCTTCGACTTCGCGGTGGTCGGCCTGCCGCTCGTCGTGACCACGATCGCCCTCGGGGTGCTGCTCGCACCGCGGGTGCTCCCCCACCGGCCCTCGTCGCAGCCCGTGCGGGACCTCGGTCACCACGCCAACCGCCTCGCCGCGTACTACGAGCTCAACGACGGTTTCTACCGTCTCCGCGTGCGTCCCGGCTCGCCCGTGGTCGGGGTGCCGGCAGGACGGCTCGACCTCGCGGCATACCCCGGCGTGACCCTCATCGGCGTCCAGAGCGCCGGTGGACAGGCCGTGACGGGGGCGACCCCGGTCGGCGACGACGACGTGGTCATCGTCAACGGCATGAGCGACGCGGTGAGCCGTCTGGTGCCGGAGCTGCGCCTCGCCGTCGCGATGCGGCCCATCACGGTCGGAACGGCCGGGATCATCAACCGTGAGGTCGGGGTCGCGGAGGTCGTCGTGCCGCCTCGTTCTCCACTCGTGGGCGAGACGTCCTTCCCGGGCCAGATGCGAGGTGCTGACCTCGTCGTGCTCGGCATCCGCCGGCTCGGCAGGGACGTAGGCGCCACCCGGCTCGAGCTGGCGCCGGGCGACAGCCTTCTCCTGCACGGCACCTGGGACTCCATCGAGGAGCTCGTGGACGACCGCGAGGTGCTGCTCGTCGACTCCCCCGATCTCGTTCGCCGACAAGCGGTTCCGCTCGGACCGCGCTCCGGGAGAGCCATCGTCGTGCTGCTTGCCATGGTGGTGGTGCTCGCGCTGGGCCTCGCGCCCCCGGCGATCGCCGGCCTCGCAGCGGCGACGGCGATGGTGCTGACGAAGGTGGTCAGCGTCAACCAGGCCCACCGGGCCGTCTCGTGGCAGACCGTCGTGCTCATCGGTGGCCTCATCCCGCTGTCGACCGCGATCCAGACGAGCGGCGCCGCCGACCTCGTCGCCAGGCGCCTCATCGACCTCGTCGGCAACGGCCGCCCCTACCTGCTGCTCGTCGCGCTCTTCGCCCTCACCGCCGTCGTGGGGCAGGTGGTCAGCAACACGGCGACCGTGCTCATCGTGGTGCCGATCGCCGTCGCGGCCGCGCAGGAGACCGGGGTCTCGGTGCAGCCGGTGCTCATGCTCGTGGCCGTCGCCGGCGCCGCGTCGCTGCTCACACCGATCGCGACGCCGGCCAACCTGATGATCATGGGCCCCGGCGGCTACCGCTTCAGCGACTACTGGCGACTCGGGCTGCCGGTCATGCTCGTGTGGCTGGTGGTCGGCGTCGCGGTCATCCCGCTCGTGTGGCGGTTCTGACGGCCTCCGCCCTCGGCGGCGTGCTGCCGAGGGCGGCCACGGGACAGCGGTCGTCAGTCCGGGAGCCGGCGCAGCTCGAGCAGCGTGAACCCGAGGTCCTGGAAGCGGTCGAGGATGCCGTGCAGGTGCGGTGCGTCGACGACGTCGCCGAACATGACCGACCCCGTGGTGCCGGTCGCGACGGTCGACTCCTCCAGCTCGGGGAACGCCGCGCGGGCGACGTCCGGAATGTGCTCGACCAGGATGAACTCGTAGCGCACGCCGCCTCCCTGCGTCGATCCGATGCCGAAGCTCCTGCCTCGATCGTGCCGCTCCCCGCCGACCCGGGCGTCACCCCGGACGGGTGAGCCGTGCGTCACAGGAGCCCGAGGCGGCGCGCAGCGGCCACGGCATCGCGTCTGGACCCCACGCCGAGCTTCTGGAAGAGCGATCGCAGCTGGGTCTTGACCGTGTTGCGGCTCACGGCCCGTGCCTCGGCGATCTCGGCGACGGTGAGCAGGGAGGGCAGCTCTCGCACCAGACTCAGCTCGCGCGCACTGAGCGCCACGTCGAGGACCGGGCCGGCCCGCAGGCTGCCGACAGGGCGCGCGTGCGCGCGCAGCTCGAGGACGAACGGCTCGAGCTCACCGAAGCGACCGGCTCCAGCCGCGAGGATGTCGGCGACCTCGGGTGCGACCTCGAGCACCAGGCGGAGGGCACGCTGGGGCGCGGCCCGGGTCAGGGCGAGGACGAGCTCCTCGTGGGCGACGGCCGGCTGGCCGTTGCGCTGGGCGGCCGCCGCCACGACGAGGTGCGCGGTGAGCGATGAGCGCAGCGTGGACGTCGAGGGGTCGGCCCCGAGGATCCGGGAGACCGCCGTCCGCGCCGCGGCATCGTCACCGGCGTACAGGTGACGCAGACCCGACATCGACGCGACCTCGGTCTCGGCCCCGGGCAAGCCCGAGCAGAGCTGCTCGACCTCGAGGGCGAGCCGGGGAAACCCTGCCTGCAAGACGATCCGATGGGCGCGGGACAGCTCTGCCACGGCCATGTGCGGAGTCATCGCCACACGCGCCACGGTGCGGGCACCTGCCATGACCCTGGCCACGACGTCCTGTCGGGCTCCCGGCTGGTCGGCCGCCTCGACGAGGTCGAGGTTGGCCTCGAGCATCCTGGCCAGTCGCCCCAGCTGCTCGAGGCCGCGAGCCGCCGTCGACATCCCGTCGGACGCGTTGCTCGCTTCGACGTCGGTCAGGGCTGCGCCATGCGTCGACGCGACCGCTGTCAGCAGCTCGAGCGCTGCCCGGTTGCGCTCACGCGCGGTGGCGTGGTCGAGGACGTTGAAGGCCCCCCAAGCAGCCAAGACGTGGGCGGGGAGCAGGCGGGGCGCCGCCACCCACGGCGTACCCTGCGCGTCGGCAAGAACACGCTCTGACCACACCGTCATCTCGACGAGGTCCTCCCGACCGGCCGCCACCGACGCCAGACCCACCATGGCCTGCAGCGCCGGCAACGGGTGGCCGGACCCTTGCGCAGTCCTGAGGGCTGACCGGTAGGCGGCCCGCGCCTCGTCCAGACGTCCGGCACCGAGGAGGACGTCGCCGCTCGTCAGCTCGTCGAGCAGGGTCAGGTCGGTCTGGGCATGGGGCACCCGTCCGGCCGACAGACCCTGCTCCGGCAGGTTCTGCACCGTGACGGCGGCGGACGGGAGGTCGCCGCCGATCGGCGGCGACGTGCTTCCCGCTGGTGCCGACTCCTCGGACCACGCCGTGAAGGTCGAGCTCAGCTCGGCGGCGAGCCCGGCGGCGAGGCCGTCTGCGAGGCCGTCTGCGAGCGTCTCGGCGAAGCTCGGCTCGGCATCGGGGACGGGGACGGGGCCCTGCCGGCGCCCCGCTGGGGTGTCGCCCACGAAGGCGAGCCACCGCAGACCCACGGCCAGGAGCCGCTCGAGCGGCAGCATCGACGGGTCCGCCGCCGTCACGGGCTGATCACGCAACGTCTCCGAGAACCACGTCCCCGGCTGGGTCACGAGCGATGCGAGCTGGTCACGGGCCGCCGCGGGGTCGGAGAGGTCGAGGCTCGCCAATGCCGCGACTGCGGTCATGACGGGGTCGTCGGCGCGGACCGCGCGGACCGCGGACTCCACGTCGGAGGCGCGACCGTCGAGCAGCAGGTGCAGGGCGTGCTGGTGGATGACGTCGCTCATGAGGTCGAGGTCGCCCGCTGCCTCTGCGTGACGCAGGGCCTGCCCGGGAACGTCGTGGGCGGCATACCACTGGGCGGCCCGGGCGTGGACGTCACGTGCGCCGCGCGCGCTCCTGGCCTCGAGCATCGCGCTGAGGTAGCTGCGCAGGAGCACGTGGTAGCGGTAGGTCGGCGTCCCCACCCGGTCGACGGTCACCATGGCGTTGTCCGCGGAGAGGGACTCGAGCAGCGCCCCTGCGTCGTCCCTGCCGGTGACTGCGGCCCCCAGGTCTGCCGTGAGGTCCTCGAGGACGGAGGTCGAGAGGAGGAACTCGCGCGTCGACTCGTCGAGGCTCGCCAGCACCTCTTCGACGAGGTAGCCGGACATGGCCCGGTTGCTCCGCGCGAACTCACGCAGGAAGACGTCCGCGTCGCGACCGCGGGCCAGCGAGACGGCAGCGAGTGCGACACCCGCGGCCCAGCCCTCGGTGAGCTCCTGGAGGTAACGCACCTGGTGGTCCTCGAGCGCGAGGTCGTGCCGCGACAGCAGCTCGCGGGTGTCGTCGAGCGAGAAGCGCAGGTCCCGCTCCCGCACCTCGACGAGTCGTTCCTGGAGGCGCAGACGTGCCAGGTGCAGGTCCGGCTCGGCCCGCGTCCCGATGACCACGTGCAGGTGGGTCGGCGCCCAGCGCACCACCATTTCGACGAGCTCGACGCAACGGGGGTCCCGGACGAGATGGAGGTCGTCGAGGACGAGCCACATGTTCTCGGCAGCCGCCCCGGCGAGCTCGATCAGGCGGGTGACGAACGCGGTACCGACCCGGCCCGGCGCGGTCTGGTCGTCCAGCCCCGCCACCGTGCCGGGAGCAGCGGCGCGGACGGCTCCGAGCAGCGTCCCGGCCATGACCTGCGGGTCGTTGTCCTCACGATCGAGCGACGCCCACCCGACGAGGTCGCCGCGCCGCTCCAGCTCGCGAGCCCAGTCGGCGAGCAGCGTCGTCTTGCCGGTGCCGACGGAGCCGGCGACGAGCACCGTGGTGCCGCTCCCGCGCTCGGACGCCGACACCAGAGGCGTCGGCACGTGGATCGCGCTCCGGCTCACGGTTCGCCCGGTCAGGCCCGGAACCCGGTGCTTGGGCGAGGGGCGGGACGGCGCCGGATCGTCACCCTCGGTCCGCCGGTCCCTCGCGCCAGCGGTCCCGACGGTCCTGGCCGTCCCCGAGCGCACGACGGTCAGCGCCCGCCGCGGGACCCGACGGGTCTCCTCGACTCGTGGGCACGTCCGGTCGACCGACGGATGAGGGGCAGCTGCGGTGACGAAGTCATACCGGTGCACTTTCGCGAGGGGTCACGTCTGCGGCACGTTCCGGACTGACCGCTCGACCGCCGACGACCGCGGTCACCGGCCGCTCAGCCCAACTTCACACTAACGCCGGGAAAGGCGGGAACCACCCGAATGCCCAACGTCCGTCGTTGCATCCACGGGCACGCGGGGGTCCGGGACGCCTACGTCACATCTCCTCGTGGGTGTCCGGGTCGCCGCCGAACAGCCGACCGTCCGCGCGCCCGAGCGCGGTGATCGCGGCCATCTCGTCGGGGGTCAGCTCGAATCCGAAGACGTCAAGGTTGCTGCGCTGCCGGGCGGGGTCCGACGACTTCGGCAGCGGAACGACGCCGAGCTGCACGTGCCAGCGCAGGATCGCCTGGGCCGGCGTGACGCCGTGGGCCTCCGCTGCTGCAGCCACCGGGTCGGCGGCGAACGGCGCGTTGCGTTTGCCGAGGGGGCTCCACGCCTCCGTGACGATGCCGAGCCGCTCGTGGACCGAGCGCAGGGGCTCCTGGGGGAAGAGCGGGTGCAGCTCGACCTGGTTGAGCACCGGGGTCACGCCCGTCGCCTCGATGACGTCGGCGAGGTGCTCCTCGGTGAAGTTGCTGACGCCGACGGACCGCACGAGGCCCCGTTCGCGGCACTCCACGAGCGCGCGGTACGCATCGACGTAGAGCCCGACGCTCGGGTTGGGCCAGTGGATGAGGGCGACGTCCACCTGCTCGAGGCCCAGGCGCTCGAGGGACCCCTCGATCGAGGCGACGGCCCCGTCGAACGCGTGGTCCCGGCCGGGCACCTTCGTCTGCACGACGATCTCGTCACGCGGCACGCCGGACCTGCGGATCGCCTCGCCCACCTCCGCCTCGTTGCCGTAGTTGACGGCCGTGTCGAGCAGCCGGTAGCCGCCCTCGAGCGCGGACACCATGGCGCGTATGCCGTCCTCGCCGGTGAGCGGGTACGTGCCGAAGCCGAGGGCCGGCAGGGCGGCGCCGTCCGTGAGCGTGCGTGTCGGGAGAGTCACCATGCTCCCCAACCTACGCAGGACCGGCGCGTGCCGGCGGATCCGGACCACCCGCGACGCATCCCGCAGCAACGGGTACGGGCAGGGCTGGTGACCGAATCTCCGGAAGGACACACCATGGAGTACACCCGTCTGGGCCAGTCAGGCCTCACGGTCAGCCGGATCGCCCTCGGCTGCATGAGCTTCGGCGACAGCAGCCGCGGCAACCACGCCTGGTCCCTCGACGAGACCGAGAGCGAGCCGCTCTTCCGTCAGGCCGTCGAGCTCGGCATCACCTTCTGGGACACGGCCAACGTCTACAGCGCCGGGTCGTCCGAGGAGATCGTCGGCCGCGCCATCAAGGCTTACACGCGCCGCGAGGACGTCGTGCTCGCCACCAAGGTGCACGGCCGCATGCACGACGGTCCGGGCGGGGCAGGCTTGTCCCGCAAGGCGATTCTCGAGCAGGTCGATGCCTCGCTGGCGCGCCTCGGGACCGACTACGTCGACCTCTACCAGATCCACCGCTTCGACCCGGAGACTCCGGTCGAGGAGACGATGGAGGCGCTCCACGACGTCGTCAAGGCCGGCAAGGCGCGCTACATCGGCGCCTCGTCGATGTGGGCGTGGCAGTTCGCGACGATGCAGCACGCCGCCGACCTCGGCGGCTGGACGCGCTTCGTGTCGATGCAGGACCAGTACAGCCTCATGCAGCGCGAGGAGGAGCGCGAGATGTTCGGGCTGCTGGCCACCCAGGGCGTGGGCGCCGTCCCGTGGAGCCCGCTGGCCCGCGGTCGTCTCGCTCGCCCATGGGGCACCGAGACGAAGCGCACGGGCAGCGACGCGTTCGGGCAGACCCTGTTCTCCGACCGGGACAAGCCGATCGCCGACGCCGTCGAACAGGTCGCCGGAGCCCGCGGCATACCGATGGCGCAGGTGGCGCTGGCCTGGGTGTTGCGCCAGCCCGTCGTCAGCGCGCCGATCGTGGGCCCCACGAAGGAGCACCACCTGGCCGACGCCGTCGCGGCGCTCGAGGTCGACCTGAGCGACGACGAGGTCGCCGCCCTCGAGGCGCCCTACACCCCGCGTGAGCCGTCGGGCTTCTGACGGGGCGCACGTGACCGGACCGGGGCGTCACGGCGGGCGGCCCACGGTGGGTCACGCGTGCCGCTACCGGAGGCGCCCGACCTCTGGGGGATGATCGGGACGTCGCACTTCCGCGACGGGCTTCGATGAGGAGGTGGACCCATGCCGACCGACGGCCACCGGCGCTTCCCGCGCTCGGTCTTCGAGCACGGCGAGGACCCGGACCCGCGCTTCAGTCTCGCGAACGAGCGCACCTTCCTCGCGTGGATCCGCACCGGGCTCGCCTTCGTCGCGGCAGGCCTTGCGGTGGAGGCGCTGCAGGTGCCGCTGACCCCGTGGCTGCGGGAAGCGATCTCGGTGCTGCTCGTCCTCGCCGGCATCGCCGCCACCGCGCAGGCATGGCTCTCGTGGATGCGGACCGAGCGCGCCATGCGCCACGTCGCGCCGCTGCCGTCCTCGGGTCTCAAGCTGCCCATTGCCGTCATGCTCGGACTCGTGGCCCTCGCTGTCATCGTGGGTCTGCTGCTGTGACCTCTCCGGCCGACCGGGGCATGCAGGCCGAGCGCACGGCGCTGGCCTGGCGCCGCACCGCCCTGTCGGTCGCGGTCGGCTCACTCATCGGCCTGCGGGTGCTCCCGCCGCAGCTCGGACCGCTGGGGTATGCCGTGGCCGCCCTCGGCCTGGTGTGGAGCGTCGACCTCGCACTGACCGCTCGTCGTCGCTACCGCGACGGCAGCCGCCTCGTGCGCCCGGGTGACGTCGTCCCTGCGCGTGGTGTCCCTGCGCGCACGCTCGCCCGCACGGCCGCGACGACGGGAGTGGTCGGGCTGGCCGCGCTGGTGTTCGTCGTCGTCATCGCGCTCCGGTGACGCGTGCCCGCGTCCGCATCAGGTCTTGCCGAGGTCCACGGTGCACAGGGCCCAGATGACGAAGACGTCGAGGGCGATGATGACGATCGCCCAGATCGGGTAGTGCGGCAGCCACATGAAGTTGGCGATCGCCGAGACTCCGGCGAGCGCGATGCCGACCGAGCGCGCGAAGACGTTGCCGGTGAAGATGAAGCCTCCGGCCACTGCTGCACCGAGACCGACGATCATGTGGAACCAGCCCCACGCCGAGGCGTTGAAGGTGAAGACGTAGTTCGGCGTGCGGACGAGGAAGTCCGTGCCGTTGACCACGGTGACGAGGCCCTCGACGAACTGGAAGAGTCCGACGACGATCATGAGGGTGGCGGCGAAGGTGCTCAAGCCGGCGGCCCAGAGCGTGCGGGTGCGGTGGGTGGTGCTGGTGCTTGCCATGGGGTCCTCCGAGACGAGTTGGAGCGTTCTCGACGTGTTTCGATGCTACGAAGCTCGACCCGCGGGCGGCTCATCCGGAGAGGATGATCCGCAGCCGGCCGAGTCAGGCGAAGGCGTCCTCGCGGTAGGCCTCCCGTCGGCGCACGGCGTCCTGGATCGCGTCCATCTGCGCGTCGGTGCAGTGGAGGTCGTAGATGTCGCGGATGAACTCCGGCAGGTCGGCGCGGTAGTCGTGCGCCCAGGCCCTGAAGGATCCCGGCAGCTGCGCGTTCTTCATGTCGATGAGCGTCTGGAAGAACGTCGTGACGGGACGCCACCGCATGCCGGGCGGTATGCCGCGGGGTGACCTCCCGGGGACCTGCTCGGGCTGCGGCCGGTCCGGACCCAACCACGGCGGCCTGCGGTTGAGCAGGTCGAGTCCGAACTTCGTGACGCCGTCGTTGTCGTGGCTGAGCAGCACGTAGCGCACCCGGGCCCGCGCGGCCTCGTCCAGGGCCATGAACTGTTCGTGGTCGTTGACGACCGCCACGAGCGCCGGGTCGACGTCGAGCCGGGGGGCGCCGGTGATCTCGTGCATCCACTTGCTGCCGTCGGGGGTCCCGATCCACAGGGCCCGGTCGATGCCGAGCGCCTGCGGCCCGAGCGTCCCCCATCCCAGCAGCACGTCCTGGCTCGTGTGGGCGCCGAGCGACTCCCCGAAGAGCACCACCTCGGGCCGCGCGTCCGGGGGCATGGTGCGCACGCGCTCGAGGATGCGCAGCCACAGCAGACGGTTCTGCTCGCGCGCGTCGCGGACCTTGCCGAGGGAGAGCGGTGACGGCCGTCGGGAGTACTGCATCGTCACGCTCGCGATGTCGCCGCGGGTCAGGTACTGCGCGGCGGCGATGGCCACGTAGTTGACGTAGCCGGTTCCCGTCGGGGAGACGAGCATGAGCAACGAGCGGGACCAGGCGTCGGTGCGGTCCATCTCGGCGATGGCGAGCTCGACACGTTCGGCCGGGGTCGCTGCGCTGTCGAGGCCGACGAACACCTGCACCGGGTGCGCCATCGCCGGCTCGCCCATCACGGTCGGGATGGAGAGGTCGGCCGGGACCGTGCCGTCGGGCAGGGGCGGCGGGCTGACGATCGGTGCCGGCCGCACGAAGGTCACGGCGTGCCGTCGCCCCTCGCGCCCGAGCGAGTCCCACGAGACGAGGCTCGCCGGGTCGCCGCTCACCATCGGGTCCGTCCACACGCCGGACGCAGCGCTCATCCACGGGTCCACGGTGGTCGTCACGGCCTCGATCCGTTGCATGGCCCGGGTCCACAGGGCACTGACGACGACGCCGGCTCCGGCCGCGAACGCCGCGTGCGAGACGACCTGCCACGCGAGGCCCACACCGGGGGCTGCGCCAGGGGCGAGCCGGCGCACCTGCTCGGCCGTCCACCGCTCGAACCAGCCGGCGCCGTAGAGCACCGCGAGAACGCCACCTCCGGCGGCGAGCCCACCGATGGTCGGGACGTCACCGGCCGCGTCGACACCGCCGTCGGTGCCGATGCGGCGAGCACGCTCGATGACGACGGACGTGGCAAGACCCACGGGGATCGACAGGGGCAGCGCAGCGAGGCGCCCGTCGGCCCCGACGGCGCGGTCGAGCCGGCGCACCGCGGCGGTGGCCCCGATGAGGATCGTGCCGCACAGGGCCGTGGAGCCCATCCGCCAGGCCGCCTGGCGCACGAGGCCGTCCCTGGCCGTCGCGACGCCACGACGGTCGAGGTATGCCGCGAGGCCGAGTCCCAGCGGCGTCATCGCCAGCTCGCAGCCGAGGGCCGCAACCGAGCGGCGCCGCTCCTCGGGCCAGTCGTCGGGGAACAGCGACCAGGTGGTCGCGGCCCCGGCGACGGCAGGGGTCACGACGTCGATGACGTCCTGGGAGAAGAGGGTGAGGAGGTAGCTCGCGCCTGTCGACAGCCCGGTGATGAGGCCTTGGTCCTGCCAGGAGCGCTTCGACAGCGACGGCGCCAGGGTCGACGGCGTGACGACGGAGGCCATGACGAGACCGACCTTCTGCCCCGTCTGCACGAAGTCCGACTGCTCCATGAGCCCTCCCGCCAGTGAACCGATGGACGCGCCGGCCCGGCGTCGCACGCCCTCCTGCTCCGAGCATGGACACGACGGTGCGCCCAGCGCTCACCCTTCGAGGGTGAATGTGCCCCGAGGCGGGGAGCGTGTGGCCCAGGACGGCCCCATGGCCCGGCCCAGGTGGCCATCATGGAGTCATGGCAACGAACGTCGACGTCGCCCCGCCCCCCGAGCCGGCTCCCGGCCTGACCCGCCTGGAGTCCGTGGACGGGAGGTCGTTCGTGGCGCGCGGCCCGTCGAACGAGCAGCCGGTGCCAGGCGACTACCTCGAGCCCGAGGGCGAGGGCGGCGTCCTCGCGTTCGTCGAGGAGGTCACCGGTGACGGGTCCGCAGCGGGCTTCTCGGCCTCCGGCACCCTCGTGCAGTTCGGTGGCGGGTCCGGCGCCTCGGGACGACCTGCGGGCTCGCCGTGGCACGACGTCGCCGTCCGGCCGACGCGGCCCGACACGGTCCAACACCTGCTGTCGGCGGCCGACCCGGAGCTGCACCTCGGCCACCTCGCGGGGCAGGACTCGGTGGGCGTCGCACTGGTGCCCAACTGCCTCAACCGGCACACCTTCTGGTGCGGCCAGAGCGGCTCCGGCAAGACGTACGCCCTCGGCGTCCTCCTCGAACGCATCCTCCTGACGACCCGGCTGCCCATCGTCGTCTTCGACCCCAACAGCGACTTCGTGCGGCTCCACGAGCAGGCCGTCGAGGCCAACGCGCTCCAGGGGGGAGCCCTGGGCGGCCGTGACGTCGTCATCCTCCGTCCTGACGACGAGCAGACCCCCCTGCGGGTGCGCTTCACCACACTCACCTCGCGGGCCAAGGCCGCCGTGCTGCGCCTCGACCCGATCGTGGACCGGGCGGAGTACAACGCGCTCCTGCGCCTCTTCTCCGTAGACTTCGACACCGTGGACGCCGGGCAGATCCTGCCCTACCTGCGCTCCCTCGGCGACCCGGATGCCGAGGCCCTCGCCCAGCGCATCGAGAACCTGGGGGTCATCGAGTGGACGAGGACGTGGGCCCTCGGCGCGGTGCCGGTGACCGACGTCATCGCCCGCCGGCCGGCCGCCACCGTGCTCGACCTCGGCGGCTACGAGCGGCCCGAGGAGCAGCTGACCGTCGCCCTCGCCGTCCTCGACGACCTGTGGGCGCGGCGGGCCGAGCGGCGGCCCCTTCTCATCGTCGTCGACGAGGCTCACAACCTCTGCCCGCCCGACCCCGAGACCCCGCTCGGCGTCGCGGTGCGTGACCGCCTCATCCAGATCGCCGCCGAGGGCCGCAAGTACGGCCTGTGGCTGCTCCTGTCGACGCAGCGCCCCTCGAAGGTGCACCCCGGCATCGTGTCGCAGTGCGACAACCTGACCCTGATGCGGATGAACTCGCGCGAGGACCTCGAGCAGCTCGCGTCTGCCTTCGGGTTCGTGCCTCGGGGCCTGCTGGCTCAGGCGGCGCGTTTCCGGCAGGGCGAGGCGCTCCTCGCAGGCGGGTTCGTGGCGATGCCGAGCATCGTCCAGATGCGCACGCGCGTCACGCCGCAGGGTGGCACCGACGTCCCGGTGCCGATGCCCTGACGGCTCAGGCGTCCGGCGGGAACGCGATGGCCTCGCCCTCGATCCGCAGGCGGAGCTCGGTGCCCTTGGCGGCGATGAACGCGTTGGAGTGACGGATGCTGATGATCTCGCCCCCACGGGCGAGCGCCGATGTCTCGCAACCCGGTTCACGCCCCGAGGTCAGCTCGAGCCGGACGGTGCTCTCGGGCCCGAAGTAGTCGGTGTCGACGACGACGCCGCGGATCGGGCCGTTCTCGTCGACGCGGATCTGCTCGGGGCGGAGCATGAGCTGGACGCGGCCCCGACGGGTCGTGGGCGCCAGCCGGACCGTTCCGAGAGAGCACGTGGCGGTGTCGCCGTCGACCCAGGCCTCGAGCATGACGGCGTCGCCCAGGAACTCCGCCGTGGCGCGGTCGACCGGCCGGGTGTAGACCTCGAGGGGGCTGTCGACCTGGGCGAGGAGACCGTCGCGCATCACGGCCACCTGGTCGGCGAAGCTGAGCGCCTCGGCCTGGTCATGGGTGACGAGCACCGTGGTGATCCCGGCGTCGTGGAGCACCTTGGCGACCGTGCGCCGGGTCGCGACCCGCAGCCCGGCGTCGAGCGCGGAGAAGGACTCGTCGAGCAGCATGAGCTCGGGCTCGCGGGCGAGCGCCCGCGCGAGCGCGACGCGCTGCTGCTGGCCGCCCGAGATCTCGTGCGGACGGCGGGCCGCGAGTGCCGCGTCGAGCGAGACCATCTCGAGCAGCTCCGCCACCTTGGCCCGCGTGGCCTTGCGCCCCTTCGGCAGCCGCGCGGTGTCGATGCCGAAGGCGACGTTCTGACCGACGGTGAGGTGGGGGAAGAGGGCCCCGTCCTGGGCGACGTAGCCGACGTCGCGGTGGTGCGCCGCCACCCAGGCGCCCTCGCCGGCGAGCGCACGCCCGCTCAACGTCACCGAGCCCGCCTCGGCCCGCTCGAAGCCGGCGATGAGGCGCAGCAGGGTCGTCTTGCCCGAACCGGACGGGCCGACGATGGCCGTCGTGCTGCCCGGGTCGACCGACAGCGTGACCCCGCGCAGCACCTGCTGGCCTCCGAAGCTCTTCACGAGTCCGCCCACCTCGAGACGACCGCGCGCGGCCGGATCGTGGTAGTCGACCGTCGTGGCCGCGGAGGTCTGCGGGCTCGTCAGGGGTGTCGGTGTCATTGTCCGGCCGCTTTCTTCGACTGCTGGAAGAGCAGGTAGGTCATCGGGGCCGAGAGCACGACCATGAGCAGCGCGTAGGGGGCGGCGCCGGCATAGTCGATCTCGCTGCTCTTGGCCCAGAACTGCGTCGCGAGGGTGCGCGTGCCGTTCGGTGAGAGCAGCAGGGTCGCCGTCAGCTCGTTGACGATGGCGAGGAAGACGAGCGCCGCTCCCCCAGCGGCCGCCGGCGCCGTCAGGCGCAGGGTGACCCGGGCGAAGGCGGCCAAGGGGCGCACGCCCAGCGCCTGCGCGGCCTCCTCGAGCTCACGGGGGGCCTGGGCGAGCCCCGAGCGCAGGCTGACGAGCGCGCGGGGCAGGAAGAGCAGGACGTATGCCGCGACGAGCACGAACGCCGTCTGGTAGAGCCCGGGAAGCAGGCGGATGCTCACGGTGACGAAGGCGAGGCCGACGACGATGCCGGGCATCGAGCTCGTGACGTAGTTGGACAGCTCGAGGGACCGCGTGAACCAGCTCGGCCGGCGCACGGCGAGGAACGCCATCGGGAACGCCACGAGGGTCGTCGCCACCGCACCGGCCACGCCGTAGAGCAGCGTCTGGAGCAGGGCCGGGACGAGCTCGTCCGGCACCCAGATCGCCGAGCCGCCGAGCACGACCCACCGCACGACGAACCACATCGGGACCCCGACGGCGAGCACGACGAGGAGCAGGAGCGAGAGCTGCGCGGGGGCGTGGAGGCGGCCCAGCGGCATACGCCCCGGCACGGCCTGGCCACCGGAGCCGACGCGGGCGTAGCGGGCGGTGCCCCGGCTGCGCACCTCGGCGACGAGCAGCAGCAGGCACAGGACGACGAGCACGCTCGCGAGCATGTTGCCGGCGGCGCCGTTGAACGTCGACTGGTACTGCACCATGATCGCCGTCGTGAAGGTGTCGAAGCGGATCATCGCGAAGGCGCCGTACTCGGCCAGCAGGTGCAGGCCGACGAGCAGCGCGCCACCGGTCATCGCGAGCCGCAGCTGAGGGAGCACGACTCGGCGGAACACGTGCCACGGCCCGAGCCCCAAGGAGGCCGCCGACTCCTCGAGCGCCGGGTCGAGGCGGCTCAGCGTCGCCGCCGCCGGGATGTAGACGAGCGGGAAGTAGGACAGCACCGAGATGAGCACGCCCGACCAGAGACCGCCGAGGGACGGGACGGCCGACACCCAGCCGTAGCTGTTGACGAACGCCGGGATGGCGAGCGGCGCGGCGAGGGCGAGCGCCCAGAACCTGTTGCCGCGCAGCCGGGTCCGCTCGACGAGCCAGGCACCGGCGACGCCGAGCACGAGGCACAGCGGCACCGAGAACAGCATGAGCAGGACGGTGTTGAGCAGCAGCTCGCCGACGCGGGCCCGGAAGATCAGGCCGACGGCGGTGTCCCAGCCGGTCGCGACGGTCATCGCCAGGACGTAGCCGAGGGGCATGAGCGAGAACAGCGCGATGAGCACCGCGAGCACCGGGAGCACCGGGGGTCGCCGGCGCCCCCGGAGCGCAGTCAGTTCGGTGGTCACCGGAGAACTACAGCAGACCGGCCTGGGTCATCAGATCGGTGACCGTGGCGGAGTTGAGCTTGGCGGGGTCGACCGTCGGGGCCTGGAGGTCCTTGAGGGGCACGAGCACCGGGTTGGAGGGCACGTCCGAGCCGACGGCGTACTCGAAGGACGTGCCTTGTCGGAGCACCTCCTGGCCGGCCTTGCCCGTGATGAACTTCAGCAGCGACTGGGCGGCCGCGGCGTTCTTCGACGACTTGAGCACCCCGCCACCGGACACCGACACGAAGGCGCCCGGGTCCTGGTGCTTGAAGTAGTGGGTGCCGACGTTGGCCGAGTTCTCGCCGGTCTTGGCCTGGTCGCCGTAGTAGTAGTAGTGGTAGATCAGCGCGGTCTCGACCTCGCCCGAGTTGACCGCCTTCATCGCGGTGCTGTTGCCCTTGTAGACCTTGGCGTTGGTCTTCATCGCCGTCAGCCACTCGTTCGTCGCGGCCTTCCCCTTGAGCGCGGCCAGCGCGGAGACGATCGCCTGGAAGTCGGCTCCCGACGGCGACGCGGCCCAGCGGCCCTTCCACTCGGGCTTGGCGAGATCGAGCATCGACGCCGGAAGCTGGTTCTCCTTGAGCTTGCGCTTGTCGTAGACGAGGACGGTCGAGCGGGCCGCGATGCCGGTCCACTTGCCCGTGGACGGGCGGTACTCGGCGGGCACCTGGTCGAGCGTGGCCTTGTCGACGTCGGCGAAGAGGCCGGCGTTCTCGACCTGCGTCATGGCGGGGCTGTTCTCCGTGAGGAAGACGTCGGCCGGCGACGCCGCGCCCTCCTGCACGATCTGGTTGGACATCTCGGTGTCGTCACCGTTGCGGACCGTGACCTTGATCCCGGTCTGTTTCGTGAACGCGTCGAGCCACTCCTTTGTGAGGCTCTCGTGCTGCGCGTTGTAGACGGTGATGCTGCCCGTGCCGGCGCTCGATCCGCCGCTCGCGGACGACCCGGAGCCGCAGGCCGCCAGGGCGAGGGCACCGGCCGTCGTCATGGCGACGCCGATCAGGGTGTGGGGGCGGGAGGTCATGTGAGCTGCCTTCGTGATCCGGAAGGGACGTGCCGGTCTCGCGGCCGGCACGTCCTGGTAGGTAAGCCTTACCTTACATGCCGTTCCGGACGCACTTGACCACCCTGCCGGATCGCGCGGGACACGGCTGACGCTGCGCGGTACTCGTGCCGGCACCCCACTACGCTCTCGGTCATGCGTCAGACCATCGTGTCCCTCGTCGACGACCTCGACGGGTCGGACGCCGACCAGACGGTGACCTTCGGCATCGACGGCCGGACCTACGAGATCGACCTGTCCGCAGCCAACGCCGGACAGCTCCGCTCGTCCCTGGGCGGCTGGGTGTCCAGGGCCCGGCGAGCCGGTGACGAGCGCAGCGCCGATCCCGGCCTCGTCGACACCCTGGTCCCCCGCGCGCGCCTCACCACGGTGCTCCCCGCCGTGGGCGAGTCCCGCAACGCGCTCATCCGTGCCTGGGCTGCGGAGAACGGACACCACGCCCCCGCCCGCGGCCGCATCCCGCAGCCGGTCGTCAAGGCCTACAAGGACGCCCACCGCTAGGGCGCACGGCCCGATCAGACCTGTTGGCTCGTCCCGCGATCGCGGTACTCCTGCTCCGTCACGCGCTTGCCGTGGACCCAGTACTGCACCGAGCCGTCCTCGGCCTCCACGGCCGGCCCGTCGAGCCGGTGCAGCCGCGCCGCCGTGAAGTAGAGGGTGTCGCCGCGGGCGACGATGACCTTGTCGTAGCCGCCCGTGGGGTGGGGGGTCCCGCTTCTCCAGTCAGGCTGCGACGTCACGTTCTGGGATCTCCGAATCTGTGGGTGGACGGCCACGCTCAGGCTACCGGGACGGCCCGCGACACGCCGTCGCCGGGCAGGGGGACCGTCCCGGCGCCCCGGCCGGGAGGGCAGGGGATTGCACGAGCCGCGCGGTCGTGGCAGGGTCGGAGTGTCAGAGCGGTCCAACCACAGCGCCGACTCCGTCATCCGAATGAACCGGAGATGAGTCATGGCGCCCCACTCTGCCCAACCCCGATCCTCGTTCATCGACCGCGACGCACGGACGTCCGAGTTGTTCGACGAGCTCGCCGCAGCCACGTGCGAGGAGGAGAAGGACCGAGTCATCGAGCAGGTGGTCCTGCTCTACCTCGACCTCTGCACGACCATGGCGGGCCGCTACGACGGGCGCGGCATCGAGCACGAGGACCTCGTCCAGGTCGCCCGGCTCGCACTCGTCAAGGCCGTCCGCCGCTATGAGCCCGGCCACGCGCCGTCGTTCGCCGCCTACGCCGTGCCGACCATCTCCGGCGAGCTCAAGCGCTGGTTCCGCGACCGCGGGTGGGTCGTGCGCCCGCCACGGCGCCTCCAGGAGCTGCGGGCCGACCTGCAGGCCGTCCGCTCCGCGCTCGAGCAGGAGCTCGGCACGACACCCACCGACGCCGACCTCGCCGAGGCCGTGGGGACGAGCATCGACCAGGTCCGCGAGGCCTTTGCCGCTGCAACGGGTTTCCGCCCCCTGTCCCTCGACTGCAGCCCCGCCGACGACGAACGGCCAGGACTGGCAGCCTTCCTGGCCTGCCCGGACGACGACCTCGAGGCGGCCGACGACCGCGTCTGCCTCACCCAGGTCCTGAGCGAGCTCGACGACGAGGAGCGCGAGCTGCTGCTCATGCGCTACGTGGACGGCATGACCCAGCGCGAGATCGGCGAGGCCCGCGGCGTCAGCCAGATGCAGGTCTCGCGCCGCCTGCGACGCATCACCACTCGACTTCACGACCAGCTCGACGCCCAGGTCGGCGAAACCCTGGACGGCGGGCTCACCGATGAGGGCCCCGAAGCAGCGGAGGCGGCCGCGCGGCTCAGCCCCGCATCCTGACGCTCACGAGCTGACGGCTCCCGACCGCTGGAATGCGGTCGGGAGCCGTCGCGTCGAGCTGTTGTCGTCGAGCGGTGCGTCAGGCGGCGTCAGGCGGCGTCAGGCGCCCGAGGTGGCGCCTGCCTCGTCGGCATGGCTCTTCGCGCTCTCGGCCACGTCCTGGACCGCGGACGCGCCTTCCTGCTTCACGGTCCCGACCGAGTCCTGGGCGCGGTCCTTGACGGACTGGACCGCGTCCTGCGCCGGCTGCTTGAGGTTGTCGGCGCTCTCCTGCGCCATCTGCTTGACGGTCGACTGGGCCTCGTCCAGCACCGGCGCCGCACGGTCCTTGACCGCCTCGGCCACCTCGGCCTCCTTGCTGCTCGCAGGCAGCAGCGAGCCCAGCAGCCAACCGGCTCCCAAGGCGACGAGCCCTGCAGCCAAAGGGTTTCCGCGCGCCTGGCGCTTGACCGTGCTGGCGGCGCCGTGGGTGGCGTCGCCGACGCTGGAGGCCATCGACGACGCGCTGTCGGACGTCGCCTGGCCGGCGTCCGACGCCGAGCCCATGATCTGGTCCTTGAGCCCGACAGCACGGCCCTTGACCTTGTCAGCTCCCTTGCGGGCCATGTTGCCGGGGGTCACGGACTCGCCGAGTGCGTTGACGTCGCGGCTCAGCTCACTCCGGGTGCGCTCGATGTCGGCCCGGATCACGTCCGGGTCGTCACTGGTGGACTGGTAGTTCGTGCTCACAGCGTCTCCTCGTGTCCCTTGAGCGCCTCGGGGACCTGCTTGGTGGTCTCCACGGTGCGCTCCATGCCTTGAATGTTCTTGAGGTCCCGCCGCCCCATGCTGAACAGCACGGCGCCGGTGACGGCCCACACCGCCATGACGATGACGGCCGCCCAGCCCCGGCTGTTCAGGGCGGACGACAGCCACTCCCAGACGGCGATCGAGAGGAAGAGCAGCGCCATCCAGCCGGCGAGCGCAGCACCCCCGAACTTGCCGCCGGCCTTGCCGGCCTGCGTCACGGACTGCTTCGCCTCGGCGCGCGCCAGGGCGATCTCCTGCCGCAGCAGGGTCGACAGGCCCTGGCTGACGTCAGCGACGAGCTCACCGATGGAGGCCGACTCCGCCTTCTCGTGACCTGTCTCGTGACCTGTCTCATGCACGGGGTCGAAGCCGGGCTCGGCCGCGACCGGACCGCGGTACTGCCCCTCGGGCAGTGCGGTACTCATCGCGACTCCCCGGAGACCCCCGTGGCCGGTCCGGGGTGGGTGTAGGTGGCGGGGTCGATGCCGGCGTCGACCCGAGTGGGGTCGGTGTCGCTAAGATCGACGGGCTCGGCGGCATATGCCGTCTCGTCACCGTATGCCGCGTCCGTGGCGTATGCCGTCTCGTCACCGTATGCCGTGTCCGTCGCGTATCCCGTGTCAGCGGCATACGCCGTGCCGGCGCCGTAGGTCGCGTCGGCGGAGCTGCTCCGGACGGGCGAGGCCTGGCCGTTGCTGCTGCCGGACGCATCGCTCGTCAGTCCGCGCGTCAGACGGCCGCCGACGAGCCCGAGGATGGCGGCGCCGGCGATGAAGGTGCCGGGCCGACGGCGCGCGAACGTGCGGACCTCGTCGAGGATCTCGCCCGGCTCCCGGCCCTCGAGCCAGCTGGCGGCGGCGTCGAGCCGGGAAGCCCCTTGTCGCGCCAGGTCGGCTGCCATGCCGGACTGGCCCTGCTGGCTCTCGGCCATACCGGAGAGCTCGCTGCCGAGGGAGCGCAGGCCCTGGACGGCGCGCTGCGTCTGCCCGGAGGCCTGGTCGGTGGCTTCACCGGTCAACTGGTCGAAGAGCTGACGCAGCTGCGTCCGCGCCTCGTGGGCGACGTCCTTGGCCTCCGAGGCCGCGGTGGAGGCGACGCTCTTCGTGCTCTCCTTGGCATCCTGGGCCACGGCGCCGGCATGCTCCTTGGCGCCGGCCTCACCCGGCGAGCCAGGGCCGGCGCCGTTTCCGAGGGTTGCGGTCGGCGCTTGGGGGGAATCGATCCGTTCGGTCATTCGATCGGTCATGAGTACGTGAACCCCTTCCGAGATCGGCGCGGGTCCCAAGTCCGGCCCGCTTCTTGAGCGTCGGGATGCTGGGCGCCGTCTTGCCGGATGGTGTACCCCTCTGGCCCGCGCGCAAACGCCGAGGGGGGTCGTGAGTCAGAGACGGTCGAGCAGACCCTGCTTCACTGCGTCCACCAGGGCCCGCGGCCCGTCGAGGACATCCGATGCCCCGGCGTCGCGCAGCTCGGCGTCACCGAAGCCGCCGGTGCGCAGGCCGAGGGACGGCATGCCGGCAGCCCGCGCCGCGCGAGCGTCCCACGTCGCGTCACCGACCATCACCCCGCTCGTGCCGTGGACCCGGCCCAGTGCCGCGAGGAGCAGGTCGGCCGCCGGCTTGCTCTCCTCGGCGTCGTCGGCCGTGGTCCAGGCGTCTGCCACGGAGCGCCCGTCGAAGAGGTCCAGGAAGGTCTCGACGTGCTGCGGCTGCCCCGAACTGGCGCACACGACGCGCAGGTCACGCTCCTTGAGCGTCTCCAGGAGGAGGCGGGAGCCGTCGAACGGCCGCACCTCGCCGATGAGCTGGTCGAACTCCTCGGTCCACTGGTCGCGCAGGGCGTCGCCGAGCTCGGTCTCGACATCGCCACCCGCGACCTCGGCCACGAGCTTGTCGCCACCCATGCCGATGGCGCGATGGATGCGCCACAGCGGCGGGTTGAGGTCATGTCGCCCGAACGCGCGGGACCAAGCGAGGGTGTGGTGGTAGTTGCTGTCGACGAGTGTCCCGTCGACGTCGAGGATGACGGTGTCGATCATGGTCGAGACCTACCCAGAGGGAGCGGGTCAGCGTCCGGTGCCGACGTCGACGAGCAGGCGCGCGACGTCCACGACGGGCACGCCGGCCCGCGCGGCCGCCAGATCCAGCCGATGTCGGGCCTCCACCGGGGAGATCGTGTGGGCCGCGACGAGGACCCCGACCGCCAGGTCGACCACGGCCAGGTCCTCGAGCCGTTCGACGGCTCCGGCGGCCCTGAGCCGGCTGCTGAAGGAGAGGTCCGCGTTGGTGACGGCCCCGGGAGCCCAGGCGCCGAAGAGCCCGGCCAGCTCCTCGTGACGGCCCGCGAAGGTGTCGCCGGCCGCGCCGTAGATGTTGACGCTGCCGACCACTTCACGTCCGGCGAAGATGGGCAGCGACAGCGTGCTGCCGACCCCGCGGCTCCTGCCCGCGGCCGCGAACAGCTGCCAGCGCCCTTCGTCCAGCGGGTCCGCGTGGTCGGCCGTCACGACCGAGCCGGTGCCGACCGCCTCCTCGCAGGGCCCTCCGTCGAGGTACTGCAGAGCATCCAGCCCGGCAAGCGGCACGGAGGACGCGAGGTAGGTGAACGTCACGTCCTGCTCGAGGACGCTGATGCTGAAGCCCACCAGCCCCGGCACCCGTCTTCCCAATGCCGAGGCCGCGTCGTCGAGGTCGCGTCCGAGATCCTGGTCACCGAGCTCCTCCAGGCGACGCAGGGCCTCTCTCGTCTCAGGAATCGGCTCCACGACGCGCCCCGTACCCACTTTCGCGTTCCATCCTCCAGTGGCTTGGGTAGGGGTACCTGCAGGTCGGCGATGGCCGATCTCTCCACCGCGGCCGCCGCCTCGAGCGCGGGTCCGCACCGCCTGAACGTCTCTCGCGGCTGCTCCGGCCGCACTCCGGGACAGAGGAGCCCAGCCATGAACGACACGACGAGCAGCCTTGACGTCGCCGCCCACCTGCGCCGGGTGGCCGAGGACTTCGAGCGCCTCGGTGACGAGCTCTCTCGTTCCCCGCAGTCCAACCCCTTCGAGGCCGTCCTGAAGCTGGCCGTAGAACGCATCCCGGCCGCCCGCGCCGCCAGCATCACCACGTTCACGCACGAACGGTTCGTCACGGCTGCGGCTACGGACGACGTGGCGCGCCACGCCGACGGCATCCAGTACGAGCTGGGCTCGGGGCCCTGCCTCGATGCCATCGTCGACCGGGCGATCTACCAGCCGGAGGACCTCGAGACGGACGAGCGCTGGCCCGAGTACGGCCGTCGCGTGGCCGCAGAACTGGGCCTGCACAGCATGCTGTCCTACCGGATGAGTCTCGAAGCGACCGGCGTCATCGCCGGCATGAACCTGTACGCCCAAGACGTGAACGCCTTCGACGAGCACGACCTGGCGGAGGGCCTGCTCCTCACGACGCATGCCGCGCAGGCCGTGTCGGCAGCCCACCTGCTCGACCGGACGACCAACCTCGAGCGGGCTCTCGTCTCCAACCGTGACATAGCCACGGCCGTGGGCGTCCTCATGGGCCAGCACAAGCTGACGAGGGAGCAGGCCTTCGGCCTGCTCCGGATCGCGAGCCAGAACACGAACCGCAAGCTGCACGAGGTCGCCCTGGACGTCATCGACACGGGCGCCGTCGACGTGTCCCCGCACGGGCGCAGCTAGGCGGTGCCCGCGTCGGGCTGCGGCGTCCGACTAGAGAGTTCCCCGGTCCACGACCTCCTGGGCGATGATGTGCAGCTTCCGGTTCTGCCCCATGCTGGCCTCGCGCAGGCGGTCGAACGCCTCGGCCTCGGTGATCTTGCCTGTCGCCATGAGGACCCCGACCGCTGCACCGATGGTCCGGGAGTGGACGAGGGCGGTCGTCAGGTGGCCGGCCCGCATCTCGGAGGCGTCCAGGCGCTCGAGGGCGTCGAGCAGGTACTCCTCCGTCGTCTCGGGTAGGAACCGCTCGGGCGGCTCCACAGGCGCCGGGTGGGCATGGGGCCGCGACTCCGCCAGGGACTCCGCCAGGGACTCCGCCAAGGACTCGGACTGGAACACAGATGCACGGCGCTGGCTCACGGCATACTCCTGTGGCTCTTTCTCGATGGTTACAGGCCGCGGTTCGGGCTCCCGTCCAGCGTACGAAGGGAGGTAGCCCGCTGGCTAGATCCCGGAGCACCGTCGCCATCCGCTTCAGGGCCCTCGCTGGTCGCAGCCCCCGGGGACAGGCGACGATGTCGGTATGGCGAAGTCTGGACGAGGTCCGCGGTTCTTCAAGCGGCGTGGTGACGACCTGACGGTGAAGGACGGCGAAGGGCACAAGTACCGCGCGGTCCTCGAGCGCGTCGACGCCGACAGCACGCAGGAGGACGGCTCCTTCGTCCTCGGCTACTGCAAGAGCTGCGACTGGACGGGTCCGGCCCGGCGCGCGCGGGACAAGGCCCGCAAGGACGCGCTCGCCCATGTCGACGACTGCCCCAGCAAGGGCAAGGTCCGCCTCGGTGTCAGTGAGGGCGACCCGCGCTGAACGCCGGATCGGGTCGTGCCCGGCTCGCCCCGAACGCGCCGTAATCCTCCGAGCCGCACCCTCCGTTCACCCGGCGGCGCTAGGTTCGAGGGGTGGAGGTCGTGGCGGCAAGCGGCGGCCCTGACGAGGAGTGCGCGTGGTGGATCCCCTGTTGGCCGGTGATCGCACCCCCGCGCCGCGGACCCTCGTCGACGTGCTGGCCGACGTCGCGTCGCGCCACGCAGACGCCCCGGCGCTCGACGACACCCGCCGGGTCCTGACCTACGCGCAGCTCACCGACCAGGCACGACACCTGGCCGTCGAGCTGGCGGCCGCTGGCGTATGCCGTGGGGACCGCGTGGGCGTGCGGGCCCCGTCGGGGACCCTTGACCTCTACGTCGCCGTCCTCGGCATCCTGCACGCCGGGGCGGCCTACGTGCCCGTCGACGTCGACGACCCCCAGGAGCGGGCCGACCTCGTCTTCTCGGAGGCAGCGGTGACGGCCGTGGTCGGGCCGCGCCGACAGGTCACGGTGCCCGCCACCGTCCGGGCCTCTCGGCGCAGCGCCTCTCGATCGCCCAGGCGCGCCCTGCCGCAGGTGGGCGTGGACGACGACGCGTGGGTCATCTTCACCTCGGGCTCGACCGGCGTGCCCAAGGGCGTGGCTGTCTCGCACCGGTCGGCCGCAGCCTTCGTCGACGCTGAGGCCCGGATGTTCCTGCAGGACAGTCCGATCGGGCCGGGTGACCGGGTGCTGGCAGGACTCTCGGTGGCCTTCGACGCCTCGTGCGAGGAGATGTGGCTCGCCTGGGGCCACGGCGCCTGCCTCGTGCCGGCGCCCCGCAGCCTCGTGCGCACCGGCATGGACCTCGGCCCCTGGCTCGTCGCGCAGGAGGTCACGGTCGTGTCGACGGTCCCGACGCTCGCCGCCCTGTGGCCGGCCGAGGCGCTCGAGCCGGTGCGGCTGCTGGTCTTCGGCGGCGAGGCCTGCCCGCCCGAGCTCGCCGAGCGGCTGGTCACCCCGGAGCGTGAGGTGTGGAACACCTACGGCCCCACCGAGGCGACGGTCGTCGCCTGCGGGGCACGCCTCGACGGGACGGCACCGATCCGCATCGGCCTACCGCTCGACGGCTGGGACCTCGCCGTCGTCGGCCCGGACGACCACCCCGTGGCCGCCGGTGAGACCGGGCAGCTGATCATCGGCGGGGTCGGTCTCGCCCGCTACCTCGACCCGGACAAGGACGCCGAGAAGTACGCCGCGATGCCGACGCTCGGGTGGGACCGCGCCTACCGCTCCGGCGACCTCGTGGTCAACGACCCCGCCGGGCTCGTCTTCGTCGGACGCGCCGACGAGCAGGTCAAGCTCGGCGGCCGCCGGATCGAGCTCGGCGAGATCGACGCGGCCCTGCAGTCCCTCCCCCACGTCTCGGGGGCAGCGGCGGCGGTCCGGACCACAGGCGCCGGCAGCCAGGTGCTCGTCGGCTACGTCGTCCCCGCCTCCGCAGGGACGTTCGACCGGAAGGAAGCGCTCGCCCGGCTCCACGAGGAGCTGCCGGCGGCGCTCGTGCCGGTGCTCGCCCTCGTCGAGACGCTCCCGACCCGCACCTCCGGAAAGGTGGACCGGGACGCCCTGCCGTGGCCACTGGCGGACGCGGACGACGACGAGCCGAGCGAGCTGTCCGGCACGGCAGCCTGGCTCGCCGGACACTGGACCGCGGTGCTGGGTACGACCGTGCGATCCACCAAGGCCGACTTCTTCGACCACGGCGGTGGCAGCCTGTCGTCGGCCCGCCTCGTCTCACTGCTGCGCGAGCGCTACCCCACCGTCACCGTCGCCGACGTGCACGCCCGCCCCCGCCTCGGCGCCCAGGCCGACCTCCTCGACACCATGGACGCCGCGGACGGGTCGAGGGTCGACCGCACGGTGCGGCGCATCCCCCGCCGGACCCAGCTCGTGCAGACGGTCGTGTCGGTCGTCCTCCTCTCGGTCAAGGGCCTGCAGTGGCTCGTGGCCCTGGCCACCCTGACCGAGCTGCTGCGGCTCTCCGGGCTCGCCGAGTGGTCCGTGCCGGTGTCGTGGTGGACCCTCGCCGTCGGATGGGTCGCGTTCATCAGCCCGCTGGGGCGGATGGGCCTGTCCGCCCTGGCCGCTCGCGCACTGCTCGCCGGGGTGCGCCCCGGCAGCTACCCGCGGGGCGGGAGCGTGCAGCTGCGGCTCTGGGCCGCTGAGCGTTTCGCCGACGCGATGGGGGCCATCACGATGGCCGGCGCTCCCTGGATCATCTACTACGCGCGGATGCTCGGCGCCTCGATCGGCCCGGGCGTCGACCTCCACTCGGTACCGCCGATCACGGGCATGCTGACGATCGGGGCAGGGGCCAGCATCGAGCCCGAGGTCGACCTCTCCGGCTACTGGATCGACGGGGACGTCGTGCACGTCGGCCCGGTCCACATCGGGCGCGAGGCCGTCGTCGGCGCCCGCAGCACCATCGGGCCCGACGTCCACATCGGCCGCGAGGTCGTCGTCGAAGCCGGCTCCACGGTGCTGAGGTCCGTGCGCCCCGGACGCGTCGTGGCCGGCTCGCCCGCGCAGCGCGTGTCCGCTCCGGGCCGCCCCGGGTGGCCCGACACGCGGCCCCCCGAGGCTCGGGCCTGGCTGGCGGTCTACGGGATCTCCGGGGTCGTCCTGTCGATCCTGCCCTTCCTCGCGCTGCTCCCCGGGGTGCTGCTGCTCGGCGGGCCCGTGGGGCGAGCGCAGGCCCAGGACGTGGTCGGCACGGCATACGCGGCGGTGCCCCTCGTCACGGTCCTCGCCCTGGTCACCCTCGCAGCGGTCACCATCGTGCTCGTACGCCTCCTGGGCCTCGGGCTGCGGGAGGGCTACCACCCGGTGCGGAGCCGGGTCGGATGGCAGGTGTGGGCCATCGAGCGACTGCTCGACCAGGCCCGCACGCTGCTCTTTCCCATCTACGCGAGCCTCGTCACGCCATGGTGGCTGCGTGCCCTGGGAGCCAAGGTCGGACGTGACGTCGAGGCCTCGACGGTGCTCCTGCTGCCGTCGATGACGTCGATCGCGGACGGGGCCTTCCTCGCCGACGACACCATGGTCGCCGGCTACGAGCTCGCCCGTGGCTGGGTGCACATCGCTCCCGCCAAGATCGGCAGGCGCGCCTTCCTCGGCAACAGCGGGATGACGGCGCCGGGCCGACGGGTGCCCAAGCACGGACTCGTCGCGGTGCTCTCTGCGGCGCCGCAGAAGTCGAAGCCGGGGTCGAGCTGGCTCGGCAGCCCGCCGGTCCGGCTGCGACGGCCACCGCAGGGCTCCGACGACGAGCGGACCTTCGCACCACCCTTGCGGCTCAAGGTGCTCCGGGGGCTCGTCGAGCTGTGCCGGATCGTGCCGGTCATGGTGACCGTGGCGATCGCGACCAGCGTCCTCATCGCCCTACAGTGGCTCGTGAGCCTCGTCGGACTCGCCGGAGCCGCAGCCCTCGGCGGTGTCGTCCTCACGCTCGCCGGGGCCGTCGCCGCCGCCGTGACGACGCTGGCGAAGTGGGTCGTCGTCGGCCGCATCGGTGCCGTCGAGCACCCGCTGTGGAGCTCGTTCGTCTGGCGCAACGAGGTCGTCGACACGTTCGTCGAGATGGTCGCCGGCCCGTGGTTCGCGTGGACGGCGACCGGCACGCCCGCCATCAACGTCTGGCTGCGCAGCCTCGGGGCACGGATCGGGCACGGTGTCTGGTGTGAGACGTACTGGCTGCCGGAGGCGGACCTCGTGACGCTGGGCCACGGGGCCACCGTCAACCGGGGCTGCGTTCTCCAGACCCACCTCTTCCATGATCGAATCATGAGCATGGACACCGTGACACTCGAGGACGGAGCCACGCTCGGCCCCAACGGGGTCATCCTCCCGGCGGCCAGCATCGGCAGGGCTGCCACGGTCGGTCCCGGCTCGCTCGTGCTCCGGGGTGAGGCCGTGCCGCACGGGACCCGCTGGACGGGCAACCCGATCGCGTCGTGGCGCGGCGGCGCCCTCGGCGTCGAGCGCGGTCCCGCGCCCCCACTTTCTCCGCTGGGAACCGACGCCCCATGAGCGGCAGCGTCGCCCAACAGGTCCACGCGCTCGCCGACCGCTACACGCCCGACCGGGGCGACCCGGCATACGTCGTGACGCACTACGACCTCGACCTCGACTACAAGGTGTCGACCAACCGCCTCGCGGGCCGGGCGGTCCTCGACGTCACCGCGCTCGAGGACGTGCGCCGGCTCGTCGTCGACCTCGTCGGCCTGCGCGTGCTCAAGGTCTCGGTCGGCGGCGCCCCGGCCAAGTGGGTCCACCGCGGCCCCCGCGTCCACGTCACCCCGCCCGCACCGCTCCCCCGCGGTTGCCGCACCCAGGTCGCGATCACGTATGCCGGCACGCCCCGTCCCGCGGCCACGCTCTGGGGCGACGTCGGGTGGGAGGAGCTCACCGAGGGGGCCCTCGTCGCCGCGCAGCCCAACGGCGCCCCCACGTGGTTCCCGTGCAACGACCACCCGAGCACCAAGGCCACCTACCGGATCGCCTTCGAGTCCGACTCGCCCTACGACGTCGTGGCGACCGGGACCCTCGTGGAGACCCGGGTCCGTGGGAGCCGGACGCGACGCGTCTTCGAGCAGCACGTCCCGATGGCGACCTACCTCGCGTCGGTCCATGTCGGTCGCTACGTCCGACGGGCACTCGTCGGGACGAACGTGCCGATCGCGGTGGTGCTGCCCGCGATCCACGAGCGGGACGTCATGCACGACCTGGCCCGCCTGCCCGAGATGACCCGGCTCTTCGGGTCGCTCTTCGGGGCCTATCCCTTCGCCGACTACACCGTCGTCGTCACGGCCGACGACCTCGAGATCCCCCTGGAGGCGCACGCGCTGGCCTCGTTCGGGCCCAACTGGCTCGACGGACGCCGACGCCACGAGCGCCTCGTCGCCCACGAGCTGGCCCACCAGTGGTTCGGCAACAGCCTCACGCCGGCGACGTGGGCCGACATCTGGCTCAACGAGGGGTTCGCCTGCTACGCGGAGTGGCTCTGGGCCGAGCACGCCGACGGCGTCCCGGTCCGTGCGAGCGCGCAGACCCACTGGTCACGCCTCGCCCGGCTGCCCCAGGACCTCGTCCTCGCCGACCCGGGCCCGGTCCTGATGTTCGACGACCGCGTCTACAAGCGGGGAGCCCTCACCCTGCACGCCCTGCGCCTCCAGATCGGCGACGGCGTCTTCTTCGAGCTGCTGCGCGACTGGGTGCAGAGCCACCGGCACGGGTCGGTGACCACGGACGAGTTCGTCGACCTCGTCGACGTGCACGTGCGGCGTGCGTCGGGCGCTGCTGGTGGTCCGGCCGCCGAACAGGCGCAAGCCCTCCTCTACCGCTGGCTGTGGGCGACTCCCGTCCCCCGACTCGAACCGGCCGCCGGGGGCTGGTGACCGGCGACGCCGTCGCCCTCAGTGGCGCCGGACCTCGAACCCGCCCGGCCCTGACGTGAGGGCCACCGCGGCCGCACACCCGGCGGGCGCGTCGACGTCCACCACCAGGCACGGCATACCCGGCACGATCTCCGTGAGGACGCCGGGGCGCGGGGTCACGAACGTCGTGGGATCGACGCGCAGTCCCACGCCCAGGGCCTTGAGGGCGGCCTCCTTGCGCACCCACGACGCGGCCTCGGACGGGGCAACAGACGGGGCCACCGACGGGGCGCCGGACGGGGCACCGGCGGCGCCGCGCTCGCGCGCGTGCAGGGCCACACCCCCGAAGCCCTCGAACTGGGCTCGGCCGGCCTGCTCGACGTCGATCCCGACTGACCCCGAGCGACTGAGCGCGAGGGCCACGACGGAGCCCGCGCGGCTCAGGGACAGGTGGAGGCCGGGGTCGTCGACGAGGAGAGGCCGGCCGTGCTGGCGACCGCAGTCGGGACAGGCCCGGTCGAAACGCAGGGACTCCGGGGGCCGGTCCAGGAGGAGGCCGATCTGCGTCCTCGCCAGCAGGTGGAGCGCGAGGTAGGACCTCGCCGAGGGCGCGTCGACGAACCGGGCCCACCGCTCGCGTTCGTGCTCGTCGAGCGCGCCTGCGTCGTCCACTCCCGGTGCAGGCGCACGCTCGACGCCCGTGTCGCGCAGCCAGACGTCGACGACCGCGTCACCCATCCGTCGGCGCGGCCGGCGTGACGTCACCGCGACCGGCGTCGTCGCGCCGCGCGAACGCCAGGCGATCGCGCGCAGCGTGCTCGACGAGCACCGGCACGAAGGCGCGGACCGGACCTGTCAGCTCGGAGTGGGCCAGCCGCACTGCCGCCTCGACGACATCGGCATCCAGATCGGGAAAGTGCTCCTGCAGCCTCAGCCGGACATCGGCCAGGGCCTTCATCTCGTCGGCGCGGTCCACGCCTCAAGGATCAGGGTGCCGCGGCCGCTCCCGCAAGGCTTTGCCAGAACGCGCCGCCAGCCGCCTGCTCGGTCTCTGACCCGACGCCCGCCCCGCTGCACGGCGCGGGCCTGATCTCACCCGGGCTCCCGATGGCGCCGACCGCCTCCCCGGTCGACGCCATCGGCCTCGAGTCAGCCGTGACGGGCGCTGGGCTCCCCGGCGTCCTGACCGCACCGGACGAGCCAGCGCAGCTCGCTCCGATGCTCGAGTCCCAGCTTTGCCAGCACCGAGCCCATGTGGGTCTTGACGGTCGCGGTGCCGATGCCGAGCGTGGCCGCGATCGCCGCGTTGCCGGGATCGCCGTGCGGGCCGGTCACGAGGTCGACGACAGCGCGCTCCCGGGGCGAGAGAGCCTGGAGCGGATCGGGTCGTCGGTCTGGTGAGGACCCGAGGTCGGCATGGCCTCCGAGCCGCGTGACCAGGGCGGCTTGGACCTCGAAGCAGCGGCGGCTCAGCGCGGCCACCCGGGGCGCGACGTCGTTGCCGTCACCAAGGCGCTCGATGTCGCCTGCCAACGACGTGAGTGCCGACACCGCGTGGTTGACGGCCATGAGCCTCCCGGCACGACCGGTGTCCTGGAGCTCCGGGTAGACCACTCCGAGGTTCAGTCGCCGGCTCGGGCTCGCGGCGCGAATGCGGTCGAGGACGACGGCGGCCAGCCACGTCATCGCGGCCACGACCTCGTCCGTCATGACGGCCGGGGTGTCGGACAACGCACCTAGGAGACCGACGACCCCGTCCTCGCCCAGCATGGGCACGATCAGGGCGTCGGCGGACGGCTCCCCGTCGCCGAACCGGACGCCGCGGTTGAGCAGGGCCCCACGGTCGTCCTGGTACCGGTAGGGCTTGCCCGACGCGACCACCCACGCCACCACTCCGGCGGGACCGTAGGTCATGGTGCCGGTCTCGGCATACCTGCCGTTGCTGAACAGGTAGGGGTAGGAGATCCGCCGGTCGTCCTCCTGGATCAGCGCCACGTAGAAGTCGTCGAGCGCGGTGATGGCCCCGACGGCCGCCCGGCACGCGTCGTACACCGCGAAGACGTCGGCACGGTCCGCCTCGTGGATCACCTGGTCGGCAAACCGCAGTGCTCGGATCGTGGGGTCGCTCAACGCCATGGCCTCATGCCTTCCGCTGCTCGTCCTGGGCTGGGTGCACAAGCCCATCCTGACGAGACGGCAGGACGGGCGGGGCCACGCTAGTACGTCAACCGGCGTCCTCGGGGAGGTTCCTCACGAAACTCCTCCACCCGAGGAGGACTCCCCCCACTCCCCCGGTGGTGGATCCCGCGGTGGGCCGACAACCGGCACCATGGCAGAGCCGATTGCT
Source organism: Terrabacter sp. 01T434 (assembly GCF_056398545.1). NCBI lineage: Bacteria > Bacillati > Actinomycetota > Actinomycetes > Micrococcales > Intrasporangiaceae > Terrabacter > Terrabacter sp. 01T434. The sequence goes on along the minus strand of NZ_JBFTPP010000001.1, from coordinate 215,976 downwards.
GGCTCGTTGCTGCCGAGTGGGAGAAGGGAGCTTCGAGCCGCCAGGGCGGCTTGGTGCCACAGGGGGGCATGCCGTCACGGCCAGCCTCGTCCCACGGCGGACGAGTTGCGACAGCCCCGGTTCTCGACCCCTGGGGAGGGGCGGCGAGGACCGGGGCACCTCTGCGCTCCTGGCTGGTCGGGCCAGGCGCCTCGGCCGACGCTGCCGTCTGCGGACATCTCATCCACTTGAGGGGAGGTGGTCTGCGCTCCCCTCGTCATAGGTTCGCGCCATGGGAACAGCCCACGCCCCGCCGCGCCCGAGCGGAGCGGGTGCACACGGCGCTCGACTGCTGGCCTGGGCAGACGACCTGCAGCGACGCCACGGCCTCGTCGGCTTCCCCTATGCGGTCATCCGAAAGTACGGCGACGACGCCGGTGGCCGGCAGGCAGCGCTCATCACCTACTACGGGTTCCTCAGCATCTTTCCCCTTCTCCTCGTCGCGGTGTCGGTCCTCGCCAAGGTTCTCGTCGACCACGCCACCCTGCGGACCGACATGGAGAAGGCCCTGGTCCCCCTTCCTCTCCAGGAGACCGTCGAGTCCGCGCTGACCTCGATGCCGTCGTCGGGACTACCGCTCGCCGTGGGTGTCGTCGGTCTGCTGTTCGCCGGCACCGGGGTGGTCTTCTCGGCCTACGAGACCCTGAACCACGTGGCGGGGGTCCCCATGCGTTCGCGCTTCGGGTTCGTCGCGCGCTACGCCCGGGTGCTGATGATGGTGGTCATGGTGGTGGCAGCAGGTCTCGTCGTCGCCGCACTCACCGTTGCCGCAGCGGCGCTGCCCGACATCGTGGTGCTGCAACGGGTCTCCGCGGCTGCCTCCACGGCCGTGGTCGTCTTCTTCGTCCTCGTCAGTGCCGCCAAGGTGCTCCTGGCGCGCACCGTGCTGCTGCGCGACGCCTGGCCGGCGGCAGCGGGGGGTGCCTTGGCCGTCACGATCGTGCTCACCGCCGGCGCCGGACTCCTGGCGGCCCTCATCTCCAGAGCGGGCCCGATCTACGGGAGCTTCGCCACCGTGGCCGGCGTGTTCGCGCTGCTCTACCTCGTCAGCCAGGCCCTGGTGTACTCCGCCGAGACAGCGGTGGTGCGCCACCACCGACTCTGGCCACGAGCACTCGACAGCACGCGACCGACAGCAGCCGATGTTCGCGCGCTGCGGCTCCTGGCCACCGAGCAGGAGCGTCTCGCGGCGGAGCGGGTCGACGTCAGGTTCGAGCGGCCCGCTTCGTGAGGGTCAGAGGTACCCGTGCTTCTCGAGCCATCGGTAGGCGAAGAAGCCTTCCGTTGCAGGGAGATAGAAGGTGGCCACGCGCCAGATGACGGTGGCCGCCATGGCTGCGTCGCTGGCCGCTCCGAGCGGCACGAGAAGCCCGACCATGAGCGCCTCCGAGACCCCGATGCCGCCCGGGACGGGGACGACTCCCTGGAACAGGCTGGTCGCCACGACGACGACAACACAGGGCGTCAGGCCGAGCGGTGACCCCACGGCATACAGAGCCGCCCAGAGGATGAGCCCCCACATCAGCTGGATCAGCAACTGGCTGCCGAAGAGACCGATGGCTCGCGACGGTGACCGCATCAGCCGGGCGAAGGCGGACCAGGCGGACGTCAGCACCGGCACCACGCGTTCCCGCAGCCGCGTCAGCCTCCACACCGTGACCATCACGACCGCGAGGACGAGCAGCACGACCGCAAGCACCGCGCGCCAGTCCACCTCACCGAGAGAGGTCGCCGAGAGGTCCACGGACACCACGCCGGTCCCGAACGCGACGAGGAGGATCGCCAGCTGGGCGATGAAGCCGGACAGGCCGTCGATGCCACCCTGGGTCACGGCGAGCGTGGGCGACACCCCGTACTTGCACAGGAAGGCGGCGTTCATCGTCACCCGCCCAGCCACACCGGGGACGGCGAACGAGATGAACGCGATGGCACTCTGCAGGACGGTCGCCGGGCGCAGGGGAAGTGAACGACCGACCGAGAACATCATGGATGCCGCCTGGGGAAGGAACGCCACCTGGCCCAGGGCGACGGCACAGACCAGGACCCACCAGATGGCGTCCTGCAGCTCGACCCACAGCTGCGCGTAGTCCACTCCGGCAAGCACCGGGATCATGGCGCCGGCGAAGAGCAACAGGACGGTCAGCAACACCAGCTCTCGTGGACCGACGCGCCGGAGCCTGACCGGTTCGGGCTCCGGGACCCCGGTCTCCTGCACGACGCGAGATCGCAGCTCCTTCAGCTCCCGAGCCGTGCTCCGCGGATGCCGCCGCTCGCGCGACGCCAGAGCGGGGGTCTGCAGATACGGCAGCGACGCACCCAGCCGCTCGTCCCCGACCCCCTGTCGCGCCGCGGTGACGGCCCGCTCGACCCCCACGAGCTGCGCCAGTCCGAACAGCAGCCGTGCCGTGTCGAGCCGCTTCTCGCGCTGGTCGGGGTGCAGGGAGCCCGCCGCGAAGTCCACGATGACCAGTCCGCCCTCGTCGCGGCGGACGGCACCCACGTCCAGCGCGCCGTGGCTGATTCCGAGGTCGTGCAGCCGCGCCACGTCGTGCCACAGCCGGACCAGTTCGGGATCGGCCAACGCCTCGGCGTCGGCGGGCTCCAGCTGGTCCAGTCGAGTCCCACGACGGCGGGTGGCCAGGATCGCGACCTCGCCCGAGGTGCTGGCGGCCGCCAGCACCTCCGGCACCGGCACGCCCGCACGGTGGGCGAGCAGGGTCACGAGCGCTTCGTGCTCCGCGGCCTGCAGCCGCGAGACGGTCAGCCCGCCGGCCTCGCCCCGGTAGACGAGCATCCGCCACGCTCGCGCCGCGAGCTGCGAGTCGGCGGCGTCGCGACCGAAGGCCTTGATCTCCACCGGCACACCGTCGCTCGTGGTGCCGACCATCCGGCGCACCCCCCACGACTGGTCCGGGTCGGTCCTGAGATCCGTCAGCGTGAAGCCGAGGTCCCTCATGGCCTCGGCCACCGACGACACGGCCGGATAACCCCGAGGGGAGCCGAACGCCAGCAGGATGACGCCCGCGCTCACCATGCCGATACCGAGCGCGCCGACCGACCCACTGGGCAGCCCGAACCCCAGCACCGTCGCGGCCACACCGGTCATCACGACGAGGACCCACCCCATGCGGCGGACCGGTCTGGTCAGGTGCGGCGAGGCGGCCAGCAGCATCGCCGACACCGCGGCAACACGCAGGACCGGGAACTGCGGCAGCACGGGCCCGGCGGCATACTCCGGAAAGAGGGTCGGCCAGAGCCGGCTGAACGCCGCCATGCACCCGATGGTGCCCAGAGCCGCGATGGCGCCGGCTGCCAGGACGTCCCGCAGTGCGGCTGGGCGGTGGGACGTCGCGAGCACGACGACCATGCCGACCGTGTAGACGAGGACGCCTGTGCTGACGAGATGGAGCAGCGAGACGACCCACGACGGGAGCGTCGTGACAGGGGCCGTCGAGGACTCCTGCGCGCCGGCCTGTCCGTGAGCCCGGACCGCCCAGCCGACGAGCAGGGCGCCGACGACGACGGAGGTCAGGTCGCTCGCCCGCCGGACCCGCGGCAGGTCGTCGACGGCGACGAGGTAGTGGGAGCGGCGCAACGTGGGGCGGCCCGCGACCACAGGCCACCCCACGCCCGACATCGCCGATCAGCGGCGGTCGCGGCGGTCTTCGCGCCGGTCCTCCCGGCGGTCACCACGACGGTGCATCCCGTGCGCGACGACGACGGCGCCGCCCACGGCGGCCACCGTCCTTCTCCTGCGCCTGGCTGCGAGTGGCATGTCAGGCTCCTTCCTCTTCGTCGGACTCCATGGCGGCGATGATCGCCTGGATGGGGATGCGCCCAGACGCCACCAGCTGGCCCCCCGCGTGCCTGACGGCGGCGCCGAAGGGTGCAGCCCACAGGTTCTCCCACACGAGGACGGCCGCCGAGCTGCCCGGCTCGATCGTCTCCATGAGGTCGGCGACGTCCTGCTCACTGAGCAACATCGCCAACTCCGTTTCGTATGAACGGAGCTCGCCGATCTCGCTGTCATCGAGGTCGGATGCCTCGAAGGCCTCCACGCTGCCGTCCTCGTCCTTCTTGAGGAAGAGCAGGTCCAGTACCCGGATGAGGTCGCGATCCACGTAGTCCTTGAGAATGGGGGCCACCTCGCCGTTGAGCTTGCTGCCAGGGAACTCCACGACGAGCCAATCCACCGGACCGAGCTCGTCGACGTTGACCGTCATGTCATTTTCTCCTTGTCGTGTGCGTCCAGATGTCGTTCCGTATGCCGGACCGCGAGACCCGAGGCCCGTTCACGGCCGTCCTCGGGACGACCACCACGTCGTGGCGCAGCCCCCTTCGCGACCGGCTGTGGTGGCGACAACGCTAGGAGCGGTGCGGAGGCGAGGCATCATCCGCAGGGGATGACCCCGAGATGCGGGACCTTGGGCCCTGCCCGGCGGACGCTGCCGCCCGCACGCTGGGTCAGGGAGGCAACCATGGGCCCACTGACCAGACCACGGTTCGTGCGACTGCGCGCTCTCGGGATCGCCGCGAGCCTCGCCGCTCTGGCGACGGCCTGCAGCTGGGGCTCGCCCGGTGGCATGGTCGTCGGCTCGGGCGACCCCGTGTCCGAGACGCGCACCGTGGCGGAGTTCACGGCGGTGAGCGCGGGTGGTGGCATCCAGGTCGAGCTGGCGACGGGACCGCAGCACGTCGTCATCACGGCGCAGCCGAACATCCTCGCCATCACCACGGCCGAGGTGTCGGGCTCACGCCTCACCCTCGGCACGACCAGCGGCTACGTGACTCCTCAGGGCCTCGTCGTGAAGGTCACCGTGCCACACCTGGACGGCATCGAGCTGTCGGGCGGTGCCAGCGCATCCGGCACGGTCGGGACGTCCAAGGACCTGGCCATCCAGATGTCCGGGGGTGCCCGGACCACGGTCTCCGGCTCGACCGGCAACCTCGACCTCACGGCCAGCGGCGGGGCGCTTCCCGACCTGGGCGAGCTCCACGCGACGAACGCCACCGTCGACCTCAGCGGTGGCGTGGTGGCCTCGGTCGCCGTGAGCCTGTCCCTCAAGGGTTCGGCCTCCGGCGGCGTCGTGCTCACCCTGACGACCCGGCCGGCGAGCACCCAGGTCGAGACCTCGGGCGGCGCCGTCGTGCGCAACCCGTAGGGCGAGCCGTGGTCAGGGTGGTGGACACCCCTGGCCCGGAGACGTCAGCCCGCGTGCTGGACCTCCAGCTCCCCCGCGGCATACCGGCTGCGCAGCACCTTCTTGTCGAACTTGCCCACGCTCGTCTTGGGCACCTCGTCGATGACGGCCCACCGCTCCGGCACCTGCCAGTGGGCCACCCGGCCCTCGAGGAACTCGCGCAGCCCCTCGACCGTGACGCTCGCGTCGGGCCTCAGCACCACGGAGGCGAGTGGGCGCTCTCCCCACTTCTCGTCGGGCACGCCGACGACCGAGGCCTCGAGCACGTCGGGGTGCGCCATGATCGCGTTCTCGAGGTCGACCGAGCTGATCCACTCCCCGCCCGACTTGATGACGTCCTTGGCCCGGTCGGTGAGCTCGAGGTAGCCGTCGGCGGAGAGCCGGCCGACGTCGCCCGTGCGGAGCCAGCCGTCGTCGAACTTCGCTGCCATGTCGTCGAGCTCGGTCTGCGGCTCGGTCCCGTTGGAGTAGTAGGCGCCGGTGATCCAGGGGCCGCGCACCTCGACCTCGCCGACGCTCTCTCCGTTGGAGGCGACCACACTGCCGTCCGGGCCGACGAGGCGCGCCTCGACCCCGCAGAGGATGCGGCCCTGCGAGGCCTTGTAGCGCCAGAACTCCTCGGAACCGGCCTCGACACGCGCCGGCGGGAGCGCCAGCGACGCGACCGGAGACGTCTCGGTCATCCCCCAGCCGTGGATGATGTCGATCCCGTGGCGGTCGGCGAAGGCCCGGATCAACGCCGGTGGTGCGGCTGAGCCGCCCACCATGAGCATGCGGCACGTGGACACGTCGGTCTCGTGGCCGTCGAGGTAGTGGAGCAGGTCGTTCCAGATGGTGGGCACGCCGGCCCCACCGGTCACCCGTTCGGCGGCGATCATGGTGGCGAGCGGCTCGGCCTGCAGGTATCGGTCGGGCATCACGAGGGTCGCCCCGGTCACCATCGCGCTGTAGGGGTAGCCCCACGCGTTCGCGTGGAAGAGCGGCACGACGATGAGGAACCGGTCGGCCTGGGTGATGCCCAGGGACGCGGAGACTCCCATCGCGTGGAGGTAGTTGCTCCGGTGCGAGTAGACGACGCCCTTGGGGTGGCCGGTCGTGCCGGAGGTGTAGCACATCGACGAGGCGTCGTCCTCGGACAGGTCCTCGGGCCAGTCGAAGCTCGTGGGCTGGTCCGCGATGAGGGCCGCGAGGTCGTGGACGCCCTCCGTGTGCTCCGCGAGTGCGCTGCTCGTCGCCTCGTCGACGGGCCCGTTGAGGATGACGTGCCTGACCTCCGGAAGGTGCGGCAGCAGCCGGGCGAAGGCCTCGGCCAGGGTGTTGTCGACGAGGACGACCTGGCTGCCACCGTGCCGCGCAACGTAGACGAGCTGCTCGGGGAAGAGACGGATGTTGAGGGCGTGCAACACCGCCCCCATCGAGGGCACCGCGAGGTAGGCCATCAGGTGCTCGGCGTTGTTCCACATGAACGTGCCGACCCGCTGGTCCCCGGTGACGCCGAGGCCGCGGAGGGCGTGGGCGAGCTGGGCCGCCTGTCGACCCAGCTCGCGGTAGCTGGTCCGCCGGGCGCCATCGGGAGTCCACGTGACGACCTCGCTGTCGCCGTGCATCGTGGTGCCGAACCGCAGGAGCGAGGAGATGAGCAGGGGGGCCGACTGCATGGTGCTCTTCATGTCCTGAGACTGCCACCAGTGCGCTCGGGCCGCATCCAGTTCGGACGCGGTCCGGGCGACCCCGTCCGCGGATCCGCGGGCCCCGGTGGCGCGGCAGAGGGCCGTGGACACCACGGGCATTGAAGTGCCGCTGGAAACACGTCGAGGACCCGCAACGAGACGAAGACCATGAGCAGACCGAGGGCCACCTGGAGGACCTTCGACCCTGTGCGATCCCGCCGCCGGGGAGCATGGTGGATCGTCGAGAAGGGGTGCGATCAGCCAGCCGTCCGACGAGGGGACCGAGATGCAACCGATCAAGGACGCCGCCACCGACTTCCTCAGTCAGCGCCGGGTCGCCGTCACGGGCGTGTCACGCGATGCCGGAGCCCACGGCAGCAATGCCGTCTACCGACGACTGCGCGACCGCGGCTACGAGGTCTTCGCGGTCAACCCGAACACGGAGCAGGTCGAGGGCGATCCCGCCTATCCGAACCTCACCGCCATCCCGGGAGGCGTGCAGGCAGTCGTCATCGGCACGCATCCCGAGCATGCCCAGGTAACGCTCGAAGAGTGCGCCGGACTCGGCATCAAGCAGGTGTGGATGCACCGCGGCCCAGGTGGCGGCAGCGTCTCCGAGGATGCCGCGGAGTGGGGGCGAGCGCACGGAATCACGGTCATTGCCGGCGGCTGTCCGCTGATGTTCAAGCCGACGTCTGACGCCGGTCACACGGTGATGCGGTGGATGTTCAGCCTCAACGGCAACGTGCCGCGGCAGGTCTGATCCGCTCTCCCGCATAGGCTCGTCGCGTGAGCTCCTTCGTCTATGCGGCAGCCCGAACCCCGTTCGGCAAGTTCAACGGCAGCCTCTCCGGGGTCCGCCCCGACGACCTCGCGGCGCACGCGATCTCCTCCCTCCTGGCCCGCACGCCCGGGCTCGACCCGGCCCGTGTCGACGACGTCGTGTGGGGCAACGCGAACGGCGCCGGTGAGGAGAACCGCAACGTCGGGCGCATGGCCGCGCTGCTGGCCGGGCTGCCGGTCAGCGTGCCGGGCACGACCGTCAACCGCCTCTGCGGGTCGAGCCTGGACGCCGTGCACGTCGGCTCGCGCGCCATCGAGACCGGTGACGCCGACATCGTGCTCACCGGTGGCGTCGAGTCGATGACACGGGCGCCCTGGGTGCTGCCCAAGCAGGCCAGGGCCTTCCCCGCCGGCGACGTCACCGCCGTCTCGACGACGCTCGGCTGGCGCCTGGTCAACCCCCGGATGAACCCGGAGTGGACCGTCTCCCTCGGCGAGGCCAACGAGCAGCTCCAGCAGAAGTTCGGCATCTCGCGCGAGCGGCAGGACGAGTTCGCCGCGCGGTCGCACCGGCTCGCGCACCAGGCCTGGGACGACGGCTTCTACGACGACCTCGTCGGGCCCCTGCCCGCCCCCCGCGGCGCCGAGCCGCTGACGAGGGACGAGGGCATCCGGCCCGGCAGCTCGGCCGAGAAGCTGGCCGCGCTCCAGCCCGCCTTCCGCCCCGACGGCACCATCACCGCCGGCAACGCCTCGCCGCTGAGCGACGGCGCCTCCGCCGTCCTGCTCGGGTCCGAAGCCGCGGCCGAGGCCATCGGCGAGAGCCCGCTGGCGCGCATCGCCGGCCGGGCGGCATACGCCCTCGCACCGCAGGACTTCGGCTACGCGCCCGTCGAGGCCGCCAACCTCGCGCTCCGGCGCGCGGGCATCGGCTGGGACGCCGTCGGCGCTGTCGAGCTCAACGAGGCCTTTGCCGTGCAGTCGCTGGCCTGCCTCGACGCGTGGAAGGTCGACCCCGACATCGTCAACACCCGCGGCGGCGCCATCGCCATCGGCCACCCGCTCGGCGCCTCCGGGGGCCGCATCGTCGGGACGCTGGCCAAGGTCCTCCGCGAACGCAACGAGCGGTGGGGCGTAGCCGCCATCTGCATCGGCGTCGGCCAGGGCCTCGCCGTCGTCCTCGAGAACACTGAGGCGCCCTGATATCTGGGTCTCACACGTCGGGGCGCAGCGCGTGCTCCAGGTCGCGCTCGATGTCCCTGGCAGCGAGCGCGAGCGCCGCGCCCGATCGCGGTGACGCCGGTCTCGGTGCGGTCGTTGTTGATGGCGAAACCACCACGGCGCGCGCCCGCGAGGTCCTTCTCGACGGCGGCGAGGTCGGGGCGCTCGACCGGCCGCCCTTGCCGCCGGGCGTCGCTTTAGAGCTCGGCGAGCTCCTCGGGCGTCAGGTCGGCCGGCATCGTCTTGCCGCGCCTAGGCGACGTCACCGCGGGGCATCGGTGGCCCGAGGGTCGAGCAGCTGCGCGAGGTGCACCCCGCGCCGGTCCCGCAGATCGGCGATCTGGGTGCGGCAGGAGAACCCGTCGGCGAGCACCACCGCATCCGGTGCGGCGTCGATCGCGGGAAGCAGGTTCTGGCCCGCGACGGCCACGGAGACGTCGTAGTGACCGATCTCGACGCCGAAGTTGCCGGCGAGCCCGCAGCAGCCGGCCAGCGTCTGCACCGTCGCCCCGGTGTCCGCGAGGAGGTCGGCGTCCGACTTCCACCCGAGGACGGCGTGGTGATGACAGTGGGGCTGGGCGATGACCTGCGTGCCGGTCAGGTCTGGGCCCGTCCAGCCGGGCGTCTCGGCAAGCAGCTCCGCGAGGGTACGGACCTGTGACGAGACCAGGGCAGCGTCCTCGTCGCCGGGCAGCAGCTCGTGGACGTCGGAGCGCAGCACCGCGGTGCAGGACGGCTCGATCCCGACGATGGGCACGCCGGCGCGCGCGTCGGCGGCGAGCGCAGACACGGTGCGGCGCAGGATGCTCTTCGCGGAGTCCAGCTGGCCGGTCGTGATCCACGTGAGGCCGCAGCACACCGAGCCGCTCGGGAGCCGCGGCTCGTACCCCGCGTCGCGCAGCACCCGAACCGTCGCCTCGGCGACCTCGGGCGAGAACGCGTCGGTGAACGAGTCGGCAAACAGCACCACCGGCTTCAGGTCCGACGGCCGCGGCGTGAAGGTCCGGCGGAACGGACGCCTCGGGAACAGCGGGATGGAGCGGCGCCGGTCGACGCCGGCGAGCCACAGTGCTGCCGGGCCGACGAGGGGCACCGTGAGCGCCCGGTTGGCCAGGCGCGGCATACGGCCTGCCAGTCGCGACCACATCGGCAGCTTCCCGAGCGAGTAGTGAGAGCGCGGGCGGAGCCGGCGTCGATAGGTCTGGTGCAGCACCTCGGACTTGTAGGTGGCCATGTCGATGCCGGTGGGGCAGTCCGACGCGCATCCCTTGCACGACAGGCAGAGGTCCATCGCGTCGTGCACCGACGGGTGCGACCAGGGCAGCTCGCCACGGACGACGTCCTGCAGCACGCGGGCGCGGCCCCGGGTGGAGTCCTTCTCCTCCCGGGTCGCGAGATACGAGGGGCACATGACGCCGCCGGCCGCCGAGTTGTCCGCCCGGCACTTGCCGACGCCGGTGCACCGGTGGACGGCCTGGGCGAGGTCCCCGTCGTCGTGCGGGTAGGCCATCGCCAAGTTCCGGACCGGAAAGTGACCGGTCGGTCGCACGTCCTGGTCCACGGGATCGGGGTCCACCAGCACCCCGGGGTTGAGCAGGTTCTCCGGGTCGAAGGCGTGCTTGATCCCGCCGAACAGGGCGATCGCGTCGGCGGAGTACATGTGGGGCAACAGCTCTGACCGGGCTCGACCGTCGCCGTGCTCGCCGGACAGCGATCCGCCGAATCCGCCCACGAGCCGGGCCGATTCGGTGAGGAACTCACGCATGACCTTCGTGCCGTCGGGCTGGTCCAGGGGCAGGTCGAGCCGCACGTGCATGCACCCGTCGCCGAAGTGGCCGAAGGGCGCGGAGGTCATGCCGTAGGAGCTGACGAGCTCGTCGAAGGCTGCGAGGTACTCGCCGAGGCGAGCGGGCGGCACGGCCGCGTCCTCCCATCCCGGCCAGGCCGGCTTGCCCGACGGGGCCCGCCCGGCGAGCCCGGCGCCGTCCTCGCGGATGCGCCAGAGGCGCGCCTGCACTAGAGGGTCGACGACGACAACGGCGTCGTCCGCGAGCCCCTCCGCCACCAGGCGTCGGCCGCGTGCGGCGACCTCGCCGAGCTCGTCGCCGGCGAACTCGACGAACAGCCAGGCGCGTCCGCGCGGGAGGGTCGGGATCGCGTCGGGTCCGCGGCGAGCACGGAGCACGTCGATGAGCCGGGAGTCCAGGCCCTCGCAGGACGTCGGCCCGTGCGCCACGACGGCGGGGGCGGCCTGTCCGGCCGCGACGATGTCGGGGAAGCCGAGGACGACGACGACGCGGACCGGTGCGTCGACGACGAGCTTGACGCTCGCCTGGGTGATGACCCCCAGGGTCCCCTCTGACCCCACGAGTGCCTGGGTGAGGTCGAACCGCTCGGGCAGCAGGTGGTGCGCCGCGTAGCCCGAGACCTGCCGCCCGAACCGGTCGAACTCGGTGCGCCCTGTCGACAGGTGCCGGGACATCACCGAGCGGACCCCGGAGAGCACGTCGTCGGCCCCCCGGGCGTACGGCGCGCCCGACTCGTCGTAGCCGGTGGCCAGCGTCTGGCCGGCCGCGGTGAGCAGCTCGAGGCCGGCCACGTTGTCGGAGGTACGGCCGTACGCGAGCGATCGTGACCCGCACGCGTTGTTGCCGATCATCCCGCCGATCGTGCACCGCGGGTGCGTCGACGGGTCGGGGCCGAAGCGTATGCCGTGTGGTGCAACCGCCCGTTGGAGGACGGCGTGCACCGTTCCCGGCTCGACGACGGCGGTGCGTGCCTCCGGGTCCACCGACAGGACCCGGTTCAGGTGGCGGGAGAAGTCCAGCACCACACCGCGGCCGACGGCATTGCCTGCCACCGACGTGCCCGCGCCACGCGAGGTGACCGGGACCCCGGTATCGCGCGCGACGGCCAGCGTCGCGGCGACGTCGTCCACGTCGCGCGGCCGCACGACGGCGAGCGGTGGAATCCGGTAGAGCGACGCGTCGGACGCATACATGCTGCGGGTCCCCGCGTCGGCACGGACCTCGAGCCCGACTCGCTCCAGCGCACGCACCACGTCAGCGGAGACCTCGACCATGGGTAACATGTTACTCATGGTCCGGCTGTCGCTCCCCCACGGCGCACCTTCGCTCGCCGACGCGGTCGTCGACGCCGTCCGCGCGGGCATCACCGCCGGTGAGCTGGTCCCGGACGAGACGTACTCCGTCTACCAGCTGGCCGACCTGCTCGACGTCTCCCGCAGCCCGGTGCGGGAGGCCCTGGTGCGGCTGGCAGAGGCCGGGCTCGTGCAGATCAACCGCAACCGCGGGTTCCGGGTCGTCATCCCGCAGGCCCGCGACATCGAGGAGATCATCGACATCCGCCTCGCCCTCGAGCCGGCCGCCGCCCGCCGCGCCGCCGAGCACGCCACCGACGACGAGCACGCCGCGATCCGGGCCGCCTTCGAGGCGATGGGCGCAGCGGTTGGCGACGAGGCGACCTTCTGGGTCGCTGACCACGACGTGCACGATCGCCTCATGCGGGCCGGAGGCAACCGGCGGGCGGCCGCGGTCATCGACCGGGTCCGAGCCACGACCGCACTGCTCGGGTCGCCCACCACGACCGCAGGACGGACCCTGCACCAGATCTGCGCCGAGCACGAGCCGATCGTCACCGCGATCCTCCGCCGCGACGGCGCCGGCGCCGAGCGAGCCATGCGCCGCCACCTCGAGCACACCGGCCGGCTGCTGGCGCGCACGCTGCACCGAGCCCCGCTCGAGATCGCCCAGGACACCCCGCTCGAGACCCCGGGTCGTCCCACGGGACGCCCCGGATCGCGGTCCGACCGCGGGATGGGGCAGCCTGAGAACCCACACCACCATCAGCTCGGCCTTCCGGCCGACGGACCGAGAAGTCCTCTAGGGAGACACGCGTGAAGGTACTGCTGCTCGAGAACATCCACACCGTCGCGGCGGAGACGTTCCGCCGCAACGGCTTCGAGGTCGAGCTCCGTTCGGGATCGTTGAGCGAGGCCGAGCTGGTGGAGGCCTTGCGTGGGGTGTCCGTGCTGGGGATCCGGTCGAACACCAAGGTGACGCCGGCCGTCCTGGATGCCGCCTCCGACCTGCGTGCCGTCGGCTGCTTCTGCATCGGCACGAACCAGGTCGACCTGACTCACGCGACGGAGCGCGGCGTGGCTGTCTTCAACGCCCCGTTCTCCAACACGCGCAGCGTCGTCGAGCTGGTTCTCGGCGAGGTGCTCGCGCTGGCCCGTCGCCTCCCGGAGAAGACGCAGCGGATGCATGACGGGATCTGGGACAAGTCGGCCAAGGGCAGCTACGAGACGCGCGGTCGCACGCTGGGGATCGTGGGCTACGGCAACATCGGGACCCAGCTGTCCAACGTGGCCGAGGCCATCGGCATGCGTGTCGTCTTCTTCGACACCGCGGACCGTCTCGCGCACGGCAACGCTCGCCGCATGGGGTCGCTCGACGAGCTGCTCGAGGAGTCCGACGTCGTCAGCATCCACGTCGACGGCCGGCCCGGGAACGCGGGTCTGTTCGGGCCCGAGCAGTTCGGCAAGATGAGGCCCGGATCGGTGTTCATCAACGCCTCCCGCGGGATGGTCGTGGACGACCAGGCGCTGCGCGAGCACATCCTGAGCGGGCACCTGTCCGGTGCGGCGATCGACGTCTTCCCCGTCGAGCCGAAGGCCCAGGGCGACCTCTTCGAGTCCCCGCTGCGGGGTCTCGACAACGTGATCCTCACCCCACATGTGGGCGGGTCGACCGAGGAGGCGCAGGAGGAGATCGGAACGTTCGTGGCGACGAAGCTCAGCGGCTACGTGACGACCGGCGCCACCTCGCTGTCGGTCAACTTCCCCGAAGTCGCGCCCGCGCCCCGTGACGGGGCTTTCCGCATGGCCCTGCTGCACCGCAACGTGCCAGGGGTGCTCGCGTCCATCAACCGCACCCTGGCCGAGGCCGGCGCCAATGTCGTCGGGCAGTCCCTGGCGACCCGCGGCGAGCACGGCTACGTCGTGACCGACACGGACGTGCCCGTCGCCACCGAGACCCTCGCCTCGCTCCGGCACGTCGCCGAGGCGGTTCACCTGGAGGCGTGGGACAGCGAGCCACAATGACGAGCGGGGAGCCTGGAGAGGCGGGCCGAGCCGACGACGCGGGTGGACGCACGGACCGCGAGGGTCCTGGCCCGCACGTGAGCCGGCTCGAGCCCCTGCCGCCCTCCCGACTCGGCCCCGAGGCGCGGCGCCTCTATGACGCCATCACCCAGGGCGCCCGTGCCACCGGTCCGCAGCACTTCGCGCTGACCCGCGAGGACGGGGGGCTCAACGGCCCGTTCAACGCCTTCCTCCTGAGCCCAGGCCTCGGTGCGGCCCTCCAGGGCGTCGGGGCCGCCCTCCGCTACGACGGCACCCTCTCGGCCCGCTCCCGGGAGATCGCCATCCTCACGGTGGCCACGGCGTGGGACAGCGCCTTCGAGCTCGAGGCACATGAGGCGGTGGGGCGAGCGGTCGGCCTCAACGAGGGCGAGATCGACGCCCTGCGAGCGGGCGACGTGCCCGACCTGGCCGACCGGCACGAGGCGGCCTGCGCGCGCCTGGCCCGGGCCATGACCCGAGGAGACGTGTCCGATGCCCTGTGGCAGGAGGATGCCGAGCTCGTCGGCGCCCCGACGGTCTTCGAGATCTCCACGATCGTGGGCTACTACTCCACCCTCGCCCTGCAGATGCGGGTCTTCCGGGTGGGCTGACCCGAGAGCGCCGCGGACGGGCGCTCCATGAGGCCCGGTCGCTGGCCAGATGCCGGACCCGTCCATGGCGTCAGGGCGACGTGGTGACACCCTCAGACGGTGCGTGCCGTAGTCATCGATGCCGTTCGAGCCCAGCCAGAGGTCCGGGACGTGCCCAGGCCGACCGCCCCGCCATCCGGGGTCGTCGTCCAGGTCATGGCCACCGGGATGTGCCGCAGCGACTGGCACGCGTGGGCCGGCCACGACGACATCACCTTCCCCCATGTCCCCGGCCATGAGCTCGCAGGCGTCGTCTCCGAGGTGGGCCAAGGGGTCGAATCCTGGACCGTCGGCGACCGGGTGACGGTCCCGTTCGTCTGTGGCTGCGGTCGCTGCGAGTGGTGTCTCGCGGGTGCGGCGCAGGTCTGCCCCGCCCAGCAGCAGCCCGGCTTCACCCACTGGGGATCCTTCGCCGAGCACGTCGCGCTCCACGCCGCGGACACCAACCTGGTGGCCGTCCCGGACGAGGTCGACTTCCCGACGGCAGCCAGCCTCGGGTGCCGGTTCGCCACGGCCTACCGCGCCCTGGTCGGCCGCGCGCGGGTCACGGACGGCGAGTGGGTCACCGTCGTCGGCTCGGGCGGCGTCGGACTCAGCGTCGTGATGATCGCCCGAGCGCTCGGGGCCCGTGTGGTCGCGGTGGACCGCAACCCCGAGCCCCTCGCTGTCGCAACGGCCCTCGGCGCCGAGCACACCCTGCTTGCCGATGGCTCCGACATCCCGGCCGCTGTCGCCGAACTCACCGACGGCGGAAGCCACGTCGCCGTGGACGCCGTCGGGAGCGAGCAGACGTGTGCCGACTCCATCCTCAGCCTGCGCCGTCGAGGCCGACAGGTGCAGGTCGGACTGCTGCCGCCCGTCGCCGGGCACCCGCGCGT
The DNA here is from genome assembly GCF_056398545.1 of Terrabacter sp. 01T434. Classification (NCBI taxonomy): domain Bacteria; kingdom Bacillati; phylum Actinomycetota; class Actinomycetes; order Micrococcales; family Intrasporangiaceae; genus Terrabacter; species Terrabacter sp. 01T434. The sequence goes on along the minus strand of NZ_JBFTPP010000001.1, from coordinate 200,388 downwards.
GCCCATGGCCCGGGTCATCGCCTGGGAGCTCGACCTGCTCGGCAGCCACGGGATGGCCGCCACCGACTATCCCGGCATGATGCAGCTCATCCAGCAGGGCCTGCTGCAACCACAGCGGCTGGTCGAACGGACCATCGGCCTCGACGAGGCAGCCGCTCTGCTCCCGCGGTTCGACCACTCACCCGTCGCGGGCATGACCATCGTGGACCCGAGCCGCTGACGGCCCGCGCGGGAACGCCCCCGTCTCAGTGGCTGTCGCGGCCCGTCAGCTGCGCCTGGATCCGGCGGTCCAGGTCCTCCGCCGGGAGGTCGGCGTCGAGCCCCTCGATGACGAGGTGCGCCTGGGTCTGCGGCGACATCCCGTCGATGGGCTGGTCGCGGTCGAGGTTCGTCGGGAAGGCGTAGCCCTCGGCGCTGGCGGCGATGACGTTCTCGACCTCGCGACGCGGCATACCCGAGTCACGGGCTGCTCGCAGAGCCGGGTAGACGGCCTGCACGACCCGCGCCCGGTCGACGGTCTCCATGGCACGGCCGAAGGCCGAGCTGACCTGCAGGAGGTTCGCCATCCGTCGCACGTCGGTCGTGTGGTTGGTGCCGGCAGCGTGGAAGAGCGCCGGGTTGAAGAAGACGGCGTCGCCAGCCGACAGGGGCAGCTGCACGTGGTGGGCGACGAAGTAGTCCTGGAACTCGGGCTGCTGGTAGGCGACGTAACCGTGGGCGTACTTCTGGCTGTGCGGCAGGTAGAGCGTCGGGCCCGACTCCACGGGCATGTCGACGTGGGCCACCGCGCCCTGCAGCGTCAGCACCTGCGAGAGGGCGTGCACGTGCGCCGGGTAGGCGGCGCACGTCTCGGCGGACTGGAAGCCGAGGTGATAGTCGCGGTGGACCGTCTGGCCGGCGCCCCCGGGGTTGACGACGTTGAGCTGCGAGGTGACCTGGTAGCCGGGGCCGAGCCAGGCCTGGGCTGCGAGTGCGACGGCGTCGTTGGCGTAGTAGTCGACGAACGCCTCGGGGTCGGCGACGGCGAGCTTCTCGAGGGCGTTCCAGATGCGGTCGTTGGCGCCCGGCTTGGCGAAGTGGTCGCCGGCCGCGACACCGCTGGCGCGCTGCGCGGCGATCATCCGCTCGAAGGCCGCGGTGGTCCGGTCCAGGGTCTCCCGCTCGAACGCGCCTGCCAGCACGACGATCCCGGGGCCGTCCGAGAGCGCCCGGGCCAGCTCCGCCTGCACGTCGCGACGGGAGGCGTCGTCTGCTGCCGTATGCCGCAGCGTGGCCCAGTCGTAGACGAGCACCTCCTGCTCGACGCGGGTCGCATGCGGGTAGTCGGCCAGGTCGGTGCGCGCGGCGAGCACCTCCAGCAGGTCCGAGAGCCGGGCATCCTCCGGTCGGATCCAGCTCGGCGACGAGCTGGTGGCCGTGGTCGTCATGGTGCCTCCTCAGGCAGGTGGGCGGTCACGGCGACAGCCGTGAGCGACGGCGCCAGGAAGGCGGGCCGCGCGTCCTGACCCACCAAGGATGCGCCCGGGCACGCCCGTCCGGCGCCGTCGAAAGCCCTCAGAAAGCCCTCACGGACGGATGCCCTGCAGCCCAGAGCCACACGGCGACGGTCGTCAGTCCAGACCGAGTCCACGCCGACCGGTGGCGTTGAGCTGCTCGACGGTGAACCGGTCCGGCCACGTGCGCTCGTAGTGCTCCTCCGGGAAGTCGCTCGGGCTGGAACCGCTGAGGAACGCCTCACGCACGCTGCCGGCATACCGCTCGTTGCGCGCGCACCACGGCGCGGCCGGGATGTACATGACGTTGCCCCAGCCCTGCTGGTCGGTGACGGGCGCGACGCTGTGGATCATGTCGCAGTGCCACCAGACGGAGTCGCCCGCCTGCACGTCGGGGATGCCACTCAACGCCTCCATGAGGAGCGGGTGCCATCGCTCGCTCGCAGGGAAGACCTGGTTGGTCGTGACACCGCACATGTCGTCGTCGGCCACGTCGTCGAGCAGCGGGCGGAGCATGAGGTATGCCATCGCCTCCGGGATCGGGATCGTGTGCAGGACGCCCTGGTCATGGGCCATGTCGGACAGGGCCGTCCAGCCCTGGAAGGTGCGGAAGGCGGAGCACATCGTGGTGCCCGGGTACTGCGGGCCGGACGTGCGGTGGGCCGCGTCCCAGGGGTCGTACCGCTCGACGCTGCCGTCGAAGAGGTGCCGGAAGGTCTGCTGGTAGCCCTGCGTCATCCACAGGTCGAGCGTGCCGGGGTCGGCGTGGGTCCCGAGGCCGTTCGAGTCGGCGCCCGGCGGACGGCGCCGGATGCGGTCCGGATAGAGCGAGTCGCGGTCGGGGTCGAACCACGTGACGCCGTCCGACTCGTGCTTCCACTGCGCGTTGAGCAGGGACTGCACGGTGGCCATCCGGTCGCTCTGGCGGGCTTCCATCTGTGCCGGGGACCAGTAGATCGGGTAGATCTCGGGCTTCGACCCGACGCTGCCGAAGAAGTCGTCGCCGGGACCGCGATAGCTCTCGAAGAAGGCGTTGCGCTCGACGTAGTCGACGATGCCGGCGTCCCAGCCCAGGGCCTGCTCCCGCGGGAAGTGCCCGCGGACGACGAGGCAGCCGCGGCGGCGCAGCTTGGCGAGCTGTTCCGGACTGACCGTGCCGTTCTCGATGTCGGAGTAGTCGATGACGGGCCAGACCGTCTCGCCCCGCTCGACGTCGCCGCGGATCTCGGCGACGCGCTCGGCGATGCGGGCCTCGACGACGGCGAAGACCTCCTCCACGGTGCGGCCGGAGGCCTCGATGCGGGCCCGGATCGCCTGCTTGACCTCGCGGATCGCCCCGGGCAGGTCGTCGGGGGTCGTCTCCCAGTGCGGGAGCGTGGTGGTGGGGATGGTCGTCATGGCCGCTTCCTTTGGTGAGGAGTCCTTACGAGAACGAGGCTAGCGGCCTGCGCGACTTTGGGCAAGACTCCTAACTAGACTGGTCCCATGTCCTCCGCCAAACCGAGCCTCGACCTGCTGCGCGCCCTCACCGGGGAACACGTGCTGCGCACGCTGATGGAGCACGGTCGGTTGACTCGAGCGGAGATCGCAGCCCTCACCGGCATCTCGAAGCCCACGATCTCCGAGGGGGTGCGCCGGCTCGTCGAGGCCGGGCTGGTCATGGACACGGGAGAGCGCAGCTCGGGACGCGGCCGTGCGGGGACGTACTACTCGCTCTCCCCCGCCTGCGGCTCCGCTCTCGCCGTCAGCATCACCCCGCATGCGGTGACGGTGGAGGAGGTCGACGCCCTCGGCAGCGTCAGCGCGGCCACGGGGGTCACCCTGGAGCGCGAGCCCGGCGTGGGCGGCGTCGCGACGGCGCTGACCGAAGCCCTCTCGACGCTCGGCACCGGGACGGCAGCTGAGGGGCGCCTCCCCCGGCTGGCCGTCGTCAGCGTGGCCGACCCGGTCGACCGCCGAACGGGGCGTCCCGTCCACCTGCCCGATGCGCCCTTCCTCGTCGGCGACCTCGACCCGCGCTCTCTCCTGGCTGCCTTCGTCAGCGGACCCGTCCTGGTGGACAACGACGTGAACTGGGCTGCCCGGGCCGAGCAGTCCGCGGTCGCGGGAGGGGATGAGAGCGGGTACCGCGACTTCGTCTACCTCTACCTCGGCGAGGGACTGGGCTGCGCGGTGGTCTGCGACGGTGACGTGCGTCGCGGCCACTCCGGGCTCGCCGGCGAGATCGCTCACGTGCGGACGGTGGGGCCGCACGGTCAGGCCATCCCCTTCACCGAGGTCTTCGCGGAGCTCGGGCTGCGCCTGGCCGGCTCGACCGCCATCGACGTCGAGCTGCTCCGGAGGCGCATCGCCGATGAGGACAACGAGACCCTGCGAGCCCTCGGAGCCGCCGTTGCCGGCGTCCTCGAGGCGGCAGCCGCGTTCGCCGACCCGCAGTGCGTCGTCCTGGGCGGTGAGTGGGGGCGCGATGCACGATTCGTCGACGAGCTGCAGCGCTGCTCGGCCGCCCTCCCCCGACGGCTGCCCGTCGTCACCGCCGCCGTCACGGAGCACCCTTCCCTGGCCGGCGCGCGCGCCGCCGCGCTGGACCAGCTCCGATCGGCCATCATCGCCACGTCATCGGCCCAGCCGCATCAACCGGCCGGGCACCGACAGGGCTGACTCACCGTGGTCGTCGATGTCGCGGCGGTCATCCGGGGAGCTGGGCTGGGCCCGTCACTCACAGCAGCACGACGGTCCGGTGACCGTGCAGGACGACCCGGCCCTCGCAGTGCCACTTGACGGCGTTCGACAGGGCGCGGCACTCGGTGTCGCGTCCGGCCGCCACGAGGTCCTCCGGGCCGAACGAGTGGTCCACCTCGCGCACCTGCTGGGAGATGATCGGCCCCTCGTCGAGCTCGCTGCTCACGTAGTGGGCCGTGGCGCCGACGGTCTTGACACCTCGCTCCCACGCCTGGTGGTAGGGCCTGGCGCCCTTGAAGCTCGGCAGGAACGAGTGGTGGATGTTGATGGCCCGGCCGGTCAGCTGGGTGGTCAGGTCGTCGCTGAGGATCTGCATGTACCGCGCGAGCACGACGAGCTCGATCTCGAAGCGGTCGACGAGGTCGAGCAGGCGGGCCTCGGCCTCGGGCTTGGTCGCCGCGGTGACCGGAACGTGGAAGAACGGGATGCCGTGCCACTCCACGAGCGCCCGGTGGTCGGGGTGGTTGGACACGACGGCGGCGATCTCCATGGGCAGCTCGCCGATGCGCGAGCGGAAGAGCAGGTCGTTGAGGCAGTGAGCGAACTTCGACACCATGACGAGGACGCGCCTGCGGGCCGAGGCCTCACGCAGCTCGAAACGCATGGCATGGCGCTCCGCCACGGCGACGAAGGCCCCGCGAAGCGCTTCGAGGCCCGGGTCGGCCTGGTCGACGGCGATCGTGAAGTGGACCCTCAGGAAGAAGTGCCCGCCCCGGACGTCGTCGAACTGCTTGAGCTCGTGGATGTCGCCGTGCTGCTCCATCAGGAAGCCGGACACGGCGTGGACCAGGCCTGGCGCCTCGGGGCAGTCGAGCGTGAGGACGTAGCCCTCCTGCTGCTGGGTGACGGCGCTCGTGACGGTGCTCATGCGTGTCTCCTCTCGTGGCCGACCCGGGTGCCTCGCCTCAGCATTCGACGACGTTGACGGCAAGGCCTCCTCGGGACGTCTCCTTGTACTTGATCTTCATGTCGGCGCCGGTCTCTCGCATGGTTTTGACGGCCTGGTCGAGGGTGACCTTGTGCTCGCCGTCGCCCTGCAGCGCGAGCCGGGCGGCGTTGACGGCCTTGACCGACGCGATCGCGTTGCGCTCGATGCAGGGGATCTGCACGAGGCCTCCGACGGGGTCGCAGGTGAGGCCGAGGTTGTGCTCGATGCCGATCTCGGCGGCGTTCTCGACCTGCTCTGGTGTGCCACCGAGCACGGCGCACAGCCCGGCGGCCGCCATCGAGCAGGCCGAGCCGACCTCGCCCTGGCACCCCACCTCGGCGCCCGAGATCGAGGCGCCCAGCTTGACGATGATGCCGACCGCCGCTGCGGTGAGCAGGAACTCGACGATCCCGTCGTCGTCCGTGCCCTCGACGAAGCGGGAGTAGAAGTGCAGGACGGCGGGGATGATGCCGGCGGCGCCGTTCGTCGGCGCCGTGACGATGCGGCCCCCGGAAGCGTTCTCCTCGTTGACCGCGAGCGCGTAGAGGTTGACCCACTCCATGGCCCACAGCGGGTCGGGCATCGAGCCCCCGCTGGCCCCGCGCGCGTCGGCCTCCTGGCGCCGCAGCCGCTCTCGCAGCTCGGGCGCGCGGCGCCGCACCTTGAGCCCGCCCGGCAGGGTGCGTTCCGCACGGGTGCACCCGCTCTCGACACACTCCTGCATGACACCCCAGAGGTGCAGCAGCCGCTCGCGCACCTCTCGCTCGGTCCGCCAGGCGCTCTCGTTCGCCATCATGACCCCGGCGACCGACAGCCCGGTCTCGCGGCAGCGCTCGAGCAGCTCGGCGCCGGTGCCGAAGGGGTGCGGCACCGGCGTGGTGTCGACGACGACCCGGTCCGCGCCGACGGCCTCCTCGTCGACGACGAAGCCGCCGCCGACCGAGTAGAACGTCCGGGCCCGGAGCGACCGCCCGTCCTCGTCGAACGCCTCGAACGTCATCCCGTTGGGGTGCCCCGGCAACGTACGCCGTCGGTGGAGCACGAGGTCGACGTCGGGGTCGAAGTCGACCCGGTGGGTACCGTCCAGGGCGATCTTGCGGTCGGCCCGGACCGCGTCGACCCGGGCCACCGCGTGCGCGGTGTCGACGGTCTCTGGGTCCTCGCCCTCGAGGCCGAGCACGACGGCCCGGTCCGAGCCGTGGCCGTGGCCGGTCGCGCCGAGAGAACCGTAGAGCTGCGCCTGCACCCTCGCCGTCCGGTCGAGCAGGTCCGAGTGGGACGACGACGGGCCGATCCCCACGGAGAACAGGTCGAGGGCGCTGAGCGACATCAGACGTACTCCCGCATCCCGTCGAGCAGCCAGCGCACCACGTGGGTCGCGAAGGACGCCCGCGGCATGACGCGCCAGGTGTCCTCGGCCGTACGCCACAGGATGACCCCCGTGGAGCCCAGCAGGGTCGCGACGGCAGTGCCGACCGGGAACACGCGTGGGTGCAGGTCGAGCTCACAGCTCTTCTCGAGCACGGAACGGGCGCGCGGTCCCGACAGCTCGAGCGTGGTGCGGTTGGCCGACACGTCGACCACCTGCCCGGGATCGGACCCGAGCGCGTCGGCCAGCCCACCGGCATACACCTCCGGGGAGATCCCGGTGTCGGCCTCATCGGGTCCCACCGCGAGGAACTCGTCGGGCGAGAGCCACACCACCGCGAGGTCGCCGCCCTCGCCGGCCCTCGACACCTCGCCGACCCGGGTCGGCAGGTCGACGCCGAGGGCGTCGTCGAGGGCGCCGACGCTGCCGGGCGTGGCGCGGAGGGCGACCTGGGTCAGGAACGGGATCTCGCGGAGCCGCACCTGCTCGCCGGACCCGCGCAGCATCTCCTCGGCGAGGTCCTGGGCGGGGCTGCGCCGCAGCCCGAGCACCGCGGCTCGGTCGACGCCCGCCGTGCCGGCCGTGTTCCTCGTGCTCTCCACCGTCGTGTCCTCCGGTGCCGTCATCGTCATCGTGCGCTCAGCCATCTCGCCTGGCTCCTTCCTTGTCGTAGAGCACCGCGTCGGCCACCTCGACCTCGGCGAAGCGTCCTTCGAAGGACGCGATGAGCGTCTGGCCGATGCGGTCGCGACCGGCCTTGACGAGCGCAAGACCGAACGAACGGCCCAGCGCCTGGGAGTGGTAGCTCGACGTGACGTGGCCGAGCATCGGGATCGGTCGCTCCGGCAGGCCCTCCCCCGTGTAGCCGCCGAGCGCGTCGGGCTCGACGAGCTGGGCGCCCTCGGGCAGGCGCAGGCTCCGGTCGACGGGCAGTACGCTGACGAGCTGCTTGCGGTCGGCGGCCTTCTGCGACAACCGGGAGTAGGACCGGTTGCCGATGAAGTCCTTCGCCGTCGAGATGATCCAGTCCATGCCGAGATCCTGTGGCGTCACGGTCCCGTCGGTGTCCTGCCCGACGATCGGGTAGGCCTTCTCTGCGCGCAGCACGTGCATCGTCTCGGTGCCGTAGGGCGTGATGTCGAAGTCCGCGCCGGCCTCGGCGACGTCCTCCCACACCCGGAGGCCGTACCACGTCGGCACGTTGATCTCGAAGGCGAGCTCGCCCGAGAAGGTGATCCGGCAGATCCGCGCAGGGATGGCTGAAGCAAGCACCGTCTCGCGGAACTCCATGAACCCGAAGCCTTCTCGTGACACGTCGAGGTCGGGAGCCATCCGCGCGATGACGTCGCGGGACCGCGGGCCGACGACGGCGATCGTCGACCACTGCTCGGTCACCGACGTGCACACGACATCGAGCTCGGGCCACTCGGTCTGCGACCACTCCTCCAGCCACTCGAGCACCCGGGCGGCCCCGCCGGTGGTCGTCGTCGCGAAGTAGCGGTCCTCCGCGAGGCGCAGCACGACGCCGTCGTCGAAGACCATGCCGTCGGGCTTGCACATGACACCGTAGCGAGCCTTGCCGACGCCGAGCTTCTTGTACGCGTTGGTGTAGATGCGGCCGAGGAACTCGCCCGCGTCGGCACCGCGGATCTCGATCTTGCCCAGCGTCGTGGCGTCCATGAAGGCAACACCCTCACGGGCGGCGCGGCACTCGCGGGCCACGGCCGCGTCCAGGTCCTCGCCGGCACGGGGGTAGTACCACGGCCGTTTCCACTGGCCGACGTCCTCGAAGAGGGCACCGTGCGCCTCGTGCCACGGGTGGATCGACGTCGTGCGCGCGGCGTCGAAGAGGTCGCCGCGGAAGCGACCGGCCAGCGCCGCGAACGCCACCGGGGTGAACGGGGCGCGGAAGGTCGTGTTGCCGATGGCGCCGGGTGTCGGCCGCTGCCCGCGTCCCGCGGACCTCCCGTCAGCGGCGTCGACGTGCTCGTCCTGTCCCGGCTGGCCGGGCGGGATGGCACGGGTGTCGTCACCCGACAGGACGCGCGTCAGCAGGCCGATGGTGTTGACCGCGCCGATGCGGCCCTGGTCCACGCCGGTACTGATCGACGTGTAGCGCTTGACGTGCTCCACCGAACGCATCCCGGCACCGGTGGCGCGCAGCACGTCGGCCGCGGTGTTGTCGCGCTGCAGGTCGACGAAGTGAGTTGCGTAGCCTCCCTCGCGCCCCTCGACGACCCAGAGCTGCCTGGTGCGACCGGCGCGTGCGACGCGCTCCTCGGTCACCGCGGTCGTGTCGGACTCCTTTGCCCCACGGCCGGACTCACCCTCGAACCCGGCGGCGCGGGCGGCTTCCAGCCCGGCCGCGGTCCCCTCGACACGACAGCCGTCGGTCCAGTAGGTGCCGCACACGGCGCCGGCGACGTGCTGGTCACGGACGGGCGACGTCGGCACGAAGCCGGCAAGCTCGTCGTCCCAGTGCAACGCCCCCTGTCGCTGGCTGTGGAGGCTGACGTTCGGCGTCCACCCGCCCGACACCGCCACGACGTCGCAGACGATCCTCTCGGGATCGCCGACGATGGCACCGTCGGCGTCGATGCGGGCCACCCAGACGGCCTCGACGGCCACCTCGCCGTCGACGCCGACGACCGCGGACCCGGTGCGCACCGTGAGTCCTGCGGCGTCGGCTGTGGCCGCGACGGAAACGCTCGCGCCCTCGTCGCGCGCGTCGACGACCTGCACCGACGCACCCGTCTCGAGCAGCGCGTGGGCCGCCACGTAGCCGGAGTCGTTCGTCGTGACGACGACGGCGGCGCGCCCCGGGACGGCGGCGTAGCGGCGTACGTAGGTGGTGACGGCCGAGGCGAGCATGACACCGGGAACGTCGTTGTCCGCGAAGACGATCGGGCGCTCGAAGGCGCCGGTCGCGAGGACGACCTGAGCCGCCGTCACGTGCCAGATGCGCTGCCGAGGTATGCCGTCGCGTGCGGTCCCGTCAAGGTGCTCGGCCCGCTTCTCGACGGCGATGAGGTGGTTGTTGTCGTAGCTGCCGAAGGCCGTCGTGCGTGTCAGCACGCGGGCCTCGGGAGCGGCGTCGAGCTCGGCCCGGACCTGCTCGACCCACTGCGCGGCGGGAACGCCCTCCAGGACGTCGTCGGGCGAGGCGAGGAGGCTGCCGCCGAGGCAGAAGTCCTGCTCGAAGAGCACGACCCGGGCACCGGTGGCCGCAGCGGCCCGGGCTGCGGCAAGGCCGGCCGGCCCGGCGCCGACGACAGCGACGTCGACGTGGACGTGCATCTTGTCGTACTCGGCGGGGTCGGTCCGGTGGTCGAGCACGCCGATACCGTCGAGGAGGCGCACGTCGAGGCCGGGCACGAGCTCGAGGGTCGTGGCCGGGAGCATCGACTCGTCGTGCTCGCCGCGGACGAGCACGAACGCGTTGGGCTCCTCGACACCGGCCGAGAGGATGCCGCGCGGCCGGCCTCGGTAGATCGAGTCGCCCACGCGCAGCTGGCCGTTCGCGACCAGGGCGGAGGCAACGGTGTCACCGGCGTACCCGGTCACGGTGGTGCCGTCGACGACGAGCTCGACCGGCGTGGCGCGGTCGATCGCTCCACCGGCGTCGAGGCGCTGCGGCTGGTTGGCTGCCATGGTCAGGCTCCCTTCCTGGTGTCGGGGCGGGCTTCGCCGATGCGATAGACCGCGGAGATCTCGTAGGTGCGGGTGTCACGGACCGCGTTGAACCACTTGCGGCAACCGGCGGAGTGCACCCACCGCTCGGCGTAGCTGCCCCTGGAGTTGTCGCGGTAGAAGAGGTACTGCGCCCACTCCTCGTCGGTGAGGGCGTGCGGGTCCTCGGGGTAGGCCACGTGGGCCTGGCCGCCGTAGCCGTACTCGGTCTCGGGGCGGGGCCCGCAGTTCGGGCAGTCGATGGTGAGCATCGGGGTCTCCTTGCGAGGCGATCTGTGGTGGACGTCAGTGGGCCACGGCTGCAGCGCCGTGCTCGTCGATGAGGGCGCCGCTGACGAAGCGCTCGAGGCCGAAGCCGCGGTTGAGCTCGTGGGCCTCGTCGGTGGCGATCGTGTGCGCGTAGGCAAAGCCGGCTCCCGGCACGGCCTTGAATCCGCCTGTGCCCCAGCCACAGTTGACGTACATGCCGTCGACCGGCGACTTGCCCATGACGGGTGAGGCGTCCATGGTCACGTCGACGATGCCGGCCCACGTGCGCAGCAGGTGTGCTCGGCTGAAGGCGGGAAACAGCTCGACGGCGGCCGACATCTGGTGCTCGATGACGTGGAACGAGCCGCGCTGCCCGTAGCCGTTGTAGGAGTCGATGCCGGCGCCCATGACGAGCTCGCCCTTGTGCGCCTGCGAGACGTAGACGTGCACGTGGTTCGACATGACGACGGTGGGGTGGATGATCTCGTGCAGCTCGGAGACGAGCGCCTGCAGCGGGTGCGACTGGATCGGCACGCGGAAGCCGGCGAGCTCGGAGAGCACCGAGCTGTGTCCCGCGGCGCACAGTGCCACCTTGCCGGCGTTGATCCGTCCCCGGCTCGTGTCGACCCCGGTGACCCGCCCGCCGTCGATGACGAAGCCGGTCACCTCGCAGTTCTGGATGATGTCGACACCCAGGTCGCTCGCCCGACGGGCGTAGCCCCAAGCGACCCAGTCGTGCTTGGCGATGCCGGCGCGCGGCTGGTAGGTGCCGCCCATGACGGGGTAGCGGATGTCGTCGCCGATGTTGATGATCGGGCAGAGCTCCTTGACCTGCTGCGGGTCGACCCACTCGGCGTCGACGCCGTTGAGGCGGTTGGCCTCGACGCGTCGCACCGAGTCGCGGACGTCCTGGAGCGTGTGGGCGAGGTTGAGCACTCCACGCTGGGAGAAGAAGATGTCGTAGCCGAGCTCGTCCTCGAGGCCCTCCCACAGCTTGAGCGAGTGCTCGTAGATGGCGGCCGACTGGTCCCACAGGTAGTTCGAGCGGATGATCGTCGTGTTCCGGGCCATGTTGCCCCCGGCGATCCAGCCGCGCTCGAGCACGGCGACGTTCGTGATGCCGTGGTGCTTGGCCAGGTAGTACGCGGTGGCGAGGCCGTGGCCGCCGGCGCCGACGATGACGACGTCGTAGCTGCGCTTCGGCTCGGGGTTGGCCCAGAGGAAGTCCGGGTGCTCGGGGAGCTCACGCTGGTTCATCGTCACTGCACCTTCTCGAGGGTCGGGTAGAGGGGGAAGCGGGCCGCGAGGTCGTCCACCCGCGCCCGCAGCGACGCGAGCGTCGCCTCCGAGCCGTCACCGGCGAGCGCCGTGGCGATGACGTCTGCGACCTCGCCGAAGGCGGCCTCGTCGAAACCGCGGGTCGCGAGCGCCGGCGTACCGATGCGCAGGCCCGAGGAGACCATCGGCGGACGCGGGTCGAAGGGGACGGCGTTGCGGTTGACCGTGATCCCGATCGAGTGCAGGAGGTCCTCACCCTGGCGGCCGTCGAGCTGGGAGTGGCGCAGGTCGACGAGCACGAGGTGCACGTCGGTGCCGCCCGAGATGACGCCGATGCCGGCATCCGTCACGTTCGGCTGCGTGAGGCGCTCGGCGAGGATCGACGCACCGGCGAGCGTGCGCCGCTGCCGGTCGCGGAAGTCGTCGCCGGCGGCGACCTTGAAGGCGACGGCCTTGCCGGCGATGACGTGCTCGAGCGGTCCGCCCTGCTGCCCCGGGAAGACCGCGGAGTTGACCTTCTTGGCGATCTCGGGGTCGTTCGTCAGGATGATGCCGCCGCGCGGACCGCCCAGCGTCTTGTGGGTGGTCGACGAGACGACGTGCGCGTGCGGCACGGGCGAGGGGTGCAGCCCCGCCGCGACGAGCCCGGCGAAGTGGGCCATGTCGACGAAGAGGTAGGCACCGACGGCGTCGGCGATGCGCCGGAACTCGGCGAAGTCGAGGTGCCGCGAGTACGCCGACCACCCGGCCACGATCATCCTGGGCCGGTGCTCGAGGGTGAGACGCTCCACCTCCGCCATGTCCACGACGTGGGTGTCCTCGCGTACGCCGTAGGCCACGACGTCGTAGAGCCGACCCGAGAAGTTGAGGCGCATCCCGTGCGTCAGGTGCCCGCCGTGGGCGAGGTCGAGACCGAGGATGGTGTCGCCCGGAGTCAGCAGCGCGTGCATGACCGACGCGTTCGCCTGGGCGCCCGAGTGCGGCTGGACGTTGGCGTATGCCGCACCGAAGAGCGTCTTGACCCGCTCGATGGCGAGCGACTCGACGACGTCGACGTGCTCGCACCCGCCGTAGTAGCGACGGCCGGGGTAGCCCTCGGCGTACTTGTTCGTCAGCACCGAGCCCTGGGCCTGCATGACGGCGACCGGGGCGAAGTTCTCCGAGGCGATCATCTCGAGCGTGCCCTGCTGGCGGCCCAGCTCGGCCGCGATGGCTCCGGCGACCTCCGGATCGAGATCGGCGAGGTCCGCGTCGAGAACCGACCGGGTGATGGTGACCTGGGACATGAACCCTCCGAACACTTGATATCACTGTTGTCGATGACTGATATATCATCTGGCTCGCAATAGTATGTCTGTCGTGACGGGCCGTCAACGGTCCGCCCAGCACGACTTACGACGTCGAACCAGGAGAATGAGCCATGACCGCAACGGCGCCCGCGCCTGTCTACAGCTCGCTCGCCGAGCAGGCCTACCAGGTGCTGCGCGACCGCCTGGTCATGCTCGACATCGCGCCCGGCGCTCCGATCAACGAGGCACTGCTCAGCACCGACCTCGGCATCGGCCGCACCCCCGTCCGCGAGAGCCTCAAGAAGCTCGAGCTCGACCGCCTCGTGGTCTCCTATCCGCGGCGGGGCACCTTCGCGACGCAGGTCGACATCACGGACCTCGCCGCGATCTCCGAGATGCGGCAGGTGCTCGAGCCGCTGGCGGCACGGCGGGCCGCCAACGTCGCGCGCGCCGACATGCGCGCCGAGCTGGCCGAGAAGGCCCGACAGATCGCGTCGATGGGCGACGAGCCCGAGGACAAGCGTCCGCTGATGGAGTACGACATCGACGTGCACCGGCTGATCTACCGCGCGGCCGAGAACCCCCACCTCGAGGAGACACTCGTCCGGCTCGACAACCTGGCGACGCGCATCTGGTGCCTGGTGCTCGAGCGGCTCCCCTCGGTGTCGGAGCACATCAAGGAGCACGTCACGTTGCTGGAGGCGATCGTGGCCAAGGACGCCGACGGCGCTGCGGCGCTGGCCGCCTCGCACGTCGAGCACTTCGAGGAGGCCATCCGGGCGGTCCTCTGACGACTGCGAGCCGTCAGGGCCGGGGGTCGTCGCGCAGCTGGGCGCCTCCGCGGACCAGCCTGAGCGCGAGCGCGAGCGCCGCGAGCTGCCCCCGACCTCGCGGGTCGCCACCCAGAACCTGGAAGATCCGGCGCAGCCTCTTGTGCAGCGACTGCCGCTCGAGGAAGAGGATCTGCGCCGACTCCGTCGCGTTGCACCCGGTGGAGATCCACACGTCGAGGGTGCGCACCAGCTCGCCTCCGGACCGCTGGTCGAGCCGGACCAGCTCGCCGAGGGCCTCCTCGACGAGGGCGTCGACGACGCCACGCGACAGCGACCGCTCGGCCATCCGCTCCACGAGGAAGTCGGACGCGTCGTAGACGGCGTCCGTGCCCTTCGACGATCGGCCGAGCCGCCACGTCGTGCGGGCCTCCGCCAGCGAGAACGACGCCTGGCGCACCGTCGCGGCCGTGGGCCCGAGGGCGCCGGTCAGGCCGGTGCCCGCGACGGCTGTCCGCAACGCGATGAGGGCCCGGGCCCGCTCGGCCTGGGTGGCCGCACGCAGGGGCATGAGGATCTCCAGCCACTCCCCGTGCGCCACGACGAGGGTCGAGGGGAGGGCGCGTCGGGTGCGCTGCTCGGTGTCGACGTGCCCGTCGGCCGGACGGCGCACCACCGCCATGACCAGGGGCTGTTCCGGATCGACCCCGCCTGCCTGGCTCAGATCGATGAGGCGCTCCCCTCCCCCACCGGCACCGATGAGCCGCACCAGCTCGTCCTCGGCGAGCCTGGTCAGACTCGGCCGGCTGTGCCGCGCGAGGGCCAGCGCGACGATGCTGCGCACTCGCGCCAGCACCGTCTCCAGCGTCTCCACGTCCGCGTCGTCGCCCCCGACCAGCTCGAGCTGGGCGACGCCGATCCCGCTCACGGCCAGCTCCGCACCCAGCGATCGGGCCTCCGGGGGCTGCTCGGGCCCGGCCTGCCCGAGCAGGCCACCGCGGGTGTCGAGCACCCGGACGTGGACGCCGAGGGTCTCGGCGATGACCGCCAGCAACGGCTCGAGGGCGGTTCCGGAGCTCGCGAGGCGCTCGGTGAGCGCCTGTGAGAGCTGGTCGGCGATGCGCAGGGCCGCCACCTGGGCGGAGACGACGCGGCGGTTCACCTCCTCCGCGACCTCGACGAAGGGGACGACCTGGCGCAGCTCCAGCAGTGGCAGACCGGCCTCCTCCGCCGCCGCGACCAGCTCGGCCGGCAGGTGCCGCCCGGACCCGGCCGTCTCGACGGCCAGGGCGGCGACACCTCGCGACGCGAGGCTCCAGACGTACTCGACCTGCGCGGCCGGCTTGAGCGCGAGGAGCGCCACGCCGCCGGTGAGCAGCAGCTCGCCCCCCGACAGGAGCGGTGCGATCTCGAGCACCTCGCTGGAGTGCACCCACCGGACGCGTGTCGTGTCGACCGCGCGCTCGCCGGCGACCACCTGGGGTGCGCCCGCGGTGAGGACGCCGCTGGCGAGGATCTCGCTCAGAAGCAGGGACATACCGGTCAGGATCCCAGAGGCGGTGACACTTTGTCACCCGGTAAGGCCCCCAGAGGCGACACCGTGAGTCTGGAGCCGGCGGAGGACAGATCTTACCGTTGTCGGCAGCCGGCCAATCATCCGCAGGGGAACCATCGAGAAAGCAGTCCCCACATGAGCCTTTCCACCAAGAGTCACTCGGAAGACGTCACCCAGTCCGTCGAGGACGTGCTCCAGCCCGTTCCGGAGTCCGCCCGCACGACCAAGGTCTCAGGGCAGTTCTGGATCTGGGCCGGCGCGAACGTCGCGCCCATCAACTGGATCCTCGGGGCGCTGGGCATCGGCCTCGGCCTCGGCATCTGGGACACGATGATCGTGCTCATCCTGGGCAACGCCATCGGCATGGTCGGCTTCGGCTTCTTCGTCCTGCTCGGGCAGAAGACGGGCGCGACCGGGATGCTGCTCGCCCGGGGGGCCTTCGGCCGGCGCGGCGCCTACCTGCCGGCGGCCATCCAGGCCATCGTCGCCGTCGGGTGGTCCGCGGTGAACACCTGGGTCATCCTCGACCTGGTCATGGCGCTCTTCGGCCTCATCGGCTGGGTCGATCCGGCGCAGTCCAACCTGCCGTGGAAGATCGCCATCGCCGCCGTCATCATGACCGTCCAGGTCGCCATCTGCTACCGCGGTTACAGCGCGATCGCGAAGTTCGAGCGCATCACGATGCCGCCCACGCTGCTGGTCCTCGTCGCGATGTCCGTCATCGCCTGGACCAAGCTGCCGATCGACTGGAGCTACGCCGGCCCGGTGGGCCACGTCCTGCAGGGTGGCGAGCGAATCGCCGCGATGTCGGGGATCATGACGGTCATCGGGATCGGCTGGGGCATCGGGTGGTTCACCTACGCCCCCGACTACTCCCGGTTCGCCTCCACGAGCGTGCCGAAGGTCAAGCTGTATGCCGCGTCGGTGCTGGGCCAGTTCCTGCCCGTCGTGTGGCTCGGCCTGCTCGGCGCCAGCCTCGCGACGATCAGCGGCTCGGTCGACCCGGGCCAGCTCGTCGTCAAGAGCTTCGGCCTCCTCGCCATCCCCGTGATCCTGCTCGTCATCCACGGGCCGATCGCCACGAACATCATCAACCTCTACACCTTCGGCGTCGCCTTCCAGGCGCTCGACGTACGGATCTCGCGCAAGCGGCTGTCCGTCCTCGTCGGAGTGCTGTCGATGGGCGCCGTCATCCTGTTCCTCTTCGCGACCGACTTCGCCACGCTGCTCGACAACTGGCTCGGCGCCATCGTCGCCTGGGTGGCCACGTGGGGCGGCATCATCGCGGTCCACTACTACGGGTTCGAGCGACGCCACAAGGACTACGGCTACCTCTTCCTCAGCCCCCGCGACTCGCGCCTGAAGTCGGTCAACTCCTCGGCCATCATCGCCTTCGTCGTCGGCCTCTTCATGACCTGGATGTTCATGTACGGCACGCTGCCCGCCCTCCAGGGACCCATCGCCACGGCCATGGGTGGGGTCGACCTCTCCTGGCTGGCCGGCACCGTCACCTCGGGCTCGGTCTACTTCGCCCTCGCCTACCCCCGGTTCCGCGAGCGCATCCACCAGGGCGTTCCCATCGGCATCAAGCCCTCCGTCACCGACGAGGACTACCTGCGCGACCACGGCGACGCCTGTGCGCCCGAGGGCGGCAGGGCCGCAGCCCCGGCAGGAGCCTTGGCGCCGGCGGCTGCAGGGGCCGCCCCCACAGCCGCCCTGTCCTGACCGGTCCCACCACCCGCGGTGGGGTGGCACGACAGGCCACCCCACCGCATACCCGCTCGACACCGAGCGGCGGCCCTCACCCCGCTGACCCATCCCCCGCCCAGGAGCAGCCATGCCCAGCACCGTCCTCATGGAGGAGCTCGACGCCTTCACCTACCGCGAGACGATCGGACGAGGAGCGCCCGTCATCGTCCCGGTCGGCGCGATCGAGCAGCACGGACCCCACCTGCCCCTGCAGACTGACGTGCTCCTGGCCAAGGCCATGAGCATGCGTCTGGCCGAGGCCGTCGACGGCATCGTGGCGGCGCCCATCGTCTACGGGTACAAGTCGCAGCAGCGCTCAGGCGGCGGCAACCACCTGCCCGGCACGACGAGCCTCGACGCGACGACCGTCATCGCGATCGCCCGGACGCTCACCCTCGAGTTCGCCCGCCACGGTGCGCGCCAGGTCGTCTTCCTCAACGGCCACTTCGAGAACTACCAGTTCCTCTACGAGGGGGTCGAGCTCGCGACCACCGAGCTGCAGCATCGCGGTCTCGATGTGTCGGCGATCCTGCTCTCCTACTGGGACTTCGTCGACGACGCCACGATCGAGGAGATCTACCGCGGCACGTTCCCGGGCTGGGACGTCGAGCACGGCGGCGTGCTCGAGACCTCGCTGATGCTGCACCTGCACCCCGAGCTGGTCCATCTCGAGCGCGTCATGGACCTGCCGGCGGCGCAGCTCCCCCGCTTCGACCGGCTCCCCGTCCGCGCCGAGCTCACGCCCATCTCGGGCTGCCTCTCCTCGGCGGCCGCCGCCTCAGAGAGCGCAGGACGCCTGCTGCTCGAACGGACGTCTGCCGCGCTGGCCGACTCGATCGGCTCCGAGCTGAGCACCGAGCCGGACGCGTCTGCCCTGATCCCGGCCCATACCGCCCTCGGATTCCCCACCCCCTGAAGGAGATTCACCATGTCCATCGCCACTCCCATCACGTCGGTCAGCGAGCTCGAGCGGCTCAAGGAGCTGCACAACGGCACGAAGGTCCCCCTGACCTTCTCCGACGCCGAGTTCGAGCGCCGCCTCTCCGGCCTTCGCCAGATCATGGCCGCCAAGGGACTTGATGCCGTCGTGCTGACCTCCTACCACGGCATCAAGTACTACTCGGACTTCCTCTTCACCTACTTCGGCCGCTCCTACGCACTCGTCGTCACGCCGACCGAGCAGGTCAGCGTCACCGCCAACATCGACGCCGGTATGCCGTGGCGGCGCAGCTACGGCGAGAACATCGTCTACACCGACTGGCGCCGCGACAACTTCCAGCACGGCGTCCAGGAGGCGCTGGCCCAGCGCGGCATCTCGCCAAAGCGCATCGGCGTCGAGTTCGACACGCTCTCGCTCGACGCGCACGCCAAGCTCCAGGCCGCGTTGGGCGGCGCCGAGCTCGTCGACGTGGCCCAGGACGCCATGCGCCAGCGCATGGTCAAGTCCGCCGAGGAGATCGAGGTCATCAAGCACGGCGCCCGCATCGGCGACCTCGGCGGTGAGGCCATCAAGGCCGCGATCCGCGAGGGCATCAGCGAGTACGAGGTCGCCATCATCGGCACCGAGGCCATGGTCCACGAGATCGCGCGCACCTTCCCCGACTCCGAGATCCGCGACACCTGGGTCTGGTTCCAGTCGGGCCTCAACACCGACGGAGCCCACAACTGGGCCACGACCCGCAAGCTGCAGCGCGGCGACATCCTGTCGCTCAACTGCTTCCCGATGACCTCCGGCTACTACACGGCCCTCGAGCGCACCCTGTTCCTCGGCGAGCCCGACGTGCGCTCGCTCGAGCTGTGGGAGATCAACGTCCAGGTGCACCGTCGCGGTCTCGAGCTCATCAAGCCCGGTGCGGTCTGCAAGGACATCGCCGCCGAGCTCAACGAGATCTACATCGGCCACGGCCTGCTGCCGAACCGCACCTTCGGCTACGGCCACTCCTTCGGCGTCCTCTCGCACTACTACGGCCGCGAGGCGGGCCTCGAGCTGCGCGAGGACATCGACACCGTGCTCGAGCCGGGGATGGTCGTCTCGATGGAGCCGATGATCACGGTGCTCGACGGCGAGGCTGGGGCTGGCGGCTACCGCGAGCACGACATCCTCGTCGTCGGCGCCGACGGCGCCGAGAACATCACGAAGTTCCCGTTCGGACCCGAACACAACATCATCCCCTGCTGACCTGGTCGCAGAGCCGGCTGCCGGTCAGCACACCTCGGGTGTGGTGACCGGCAGTTGCGCTACGCATGGAGCACGAGTCTGATCCTCCGACATTTCCTCGCCGGGTTTTCGTCTTCGAATTCTTGAGCGATGTCCTTCTCCATTTCTGAATGGAGAAGGACATCGGCATTCAGCCGGGCCTTGACAGGTGGCTGCAAAGGGGAAAGCATTTCGGCCCATGACCACTGGCCTAGTGGCCTAGTGGCCTAGCCACTTACTCGATGAGGAGCAAGGCATGAGCGCAACCACGGTCCATGGGGAAACAGCCGCGACGCAACGCCGACGGGCGGTGGTGGCCAGCACCATCGGGACCACCATCGAGTGGTACGACTTCTTCCTCTACGGCACCGCGGCTGCTCTGATCTTCCCTCCTGTTCTTCCCGGACAGCTCCAAGCTCAGCGGCACCCTGCTGTCGTTCAGCACCTTGTTCATCGGGTTCGCCGCGCGCCCCATCGGCGCAGCGATCTTCGGCCACTTCGGGGACCGCGTCGGTCGCAAGGCCACCCTGGTCGCCACGCTCCTTCTCATGGGGGCCGCCACCTTCCTCATCGGCGTACTTCCGACGGCCTCCACGATCGGGGTCGCCGCGCCGATCATCCTCACGCTGCTGCGACTCGCACAGGGCATCGGCGTGGGTGGCGAGTGGGGAGGATCGGTCCTGATGAGCATGGAGTGGGGAAGCCCCAAGCGACGCGGCCTGATGGCGAGCTGGCCGCAGCTCGGCGTCCCCATCGGCTTGCTGCTCTCGACGGCGATGATCAAGCTCATGAGTGGGGTCATGAGCGATGACGCCTTCGCCAGCTGGGGTTGGCGAGTGCCCTTCCTCGTGAGCTTCGTGCTGGTTCTGGTCGGGCTCTACGTCCGGCTCCGCGTGGTCGAGAGCCCTCAGTTCGCCGAGGTGAAGAAGTCCGACGCGGTGGTCCGGCAACCGCTGCTCCAGGTCTTCAAGGAGCACCCGATGGAGATCTTCACCTCCGCCTTCGTGCGGCTCTCCGAGCAGGCGCCGTTCTACCTCTTCATCACCTTCGTCCTCACCTACGGCACCGAGCACCTCGAGCTGCAGAAAGGCCAGCTGCTGAACTACACCCTCGTCGCCGCCGCCCTCGGACTCGTCAGCGTGCCGTTCTTCGGTCACCTCTCCGACCTGTTCGGCAGGCGACTCATCTACGGCCTCGGCATCGTCTGCACGGCGCTGTACGCCTTCCCGTACTTCGGCCTGCTCGACACCAAGTCCTCCGGGCTCGTGCTCCTGGCCATCGTGCTGTCCCTGATCTTCCACGACATGCAGTACGGCCCCCAGGCAGCGCTCATCGCCGAGAGCTTCGGGACCAACCTGCGTTACAGCGGCGCCGGCGTCGGCTACCAGCTCGCCTCAGTGATCGCCGGTGGTCCCGCGCCGCTCATCGCGGCCGCCATCCTCGCCAAGACCCACTCGAGCACCGGGATCAGCTGGTACATCGTCGGCTGCTGTGTCCTCGCCATGGCGGCCCTGCTCCTCATGCCGCGCACCCAGCTCGACCGCGAGGCGAAGACGGAAACAGAGACGGAGACGGAGAACCGGCGAGCCGGCGAATCGGTCGGCGCCTCGGCGGAGCTCCCCTAGGGGCCCGCGCCCCCAGGGCCAGAACCGCTGCACAACGGCACACCGAGTGAGCCGCACCCCCCCAAGAGCTGACCAGCTCGATGGGGACGGCCCAGCAGCCCGTCGGTTCAGCGCCACCGACGTCCTCCCCACATGCAAGAGGCCCTGACCGGCGTTTTCCGCTGGTCAGGGCCTCTCGTGGCACTGGGTGGCAGGTGAAGGATTCGAACCTTCGTAGCTCTCGCGACGGATTTACAGTCCTGACAATGCGATTGACTGACCAGCGTCAGCGCGTCACCGGCCCAAACATCCCCACAGATTCCCTACAGAGAGTGGACCTCAGCCGTCGACGTTCGACGCGAACCGGGGCGTCGGGCCCCGACCCCTTCGGGGCCGCTCCCCGCTTCCTAGCGGGCAGCCCTTTGCCGGATCCACCGATGTGGGACGTGACGAAGCGGTCGGGAGGCTGTTCAGAGGGCCTGTGCACCTGCCGAAGCTGGTAGCCAGTCACCAGGTGTGGCCTTTCGGACAAGGCCTGCTCAGCTGGTGGGGATCAGTCCGCCGTCGATCGTGACGTCCGCTCCGGTGATGTTGCCGGCGACGTCACTGGCCAGGAAGGCGACGAGCCTCGCCACCTCATCTGGCCGGGTGAAGCGTCCGGTCACCGAGTCGCGTGCTGCGGCGGCGGCCACGGAGGACGGGTCGGTGCCCTGTCGAGCGGCCACAGCCGCAGCGACGCCGTCGGTGCCGAGCCAGAGCTCAGTGGACACCGGTCCGGGACTGACGGTGTTGACGCGTATGCCGTGCGGCCCGAGCTCCTTGGACAGGGACTTGCTGAAGTTCCGCAGTGCAGCCTTGGCTGCGCTGTAGTCGATGACGGACGGGTCCGCCAGAGTCGCGTTGACGGAGCTCGTGGAAACGATGGCGCCGTGACCGCGAGCGAGCATCATGGGCAGTGCCGCGCGGGTGGTCCGGACCGCGGCCATGAGGTTGAGGGTGTACGACGTCGCCCACTGTTCGTCGGTGACCGCGATGAAGCCATCCAGACGGGGCGTGACCGCGCCGACGTTGTTCACGAGGATGTCCAGGCGGCCCAGCCCGGCGGCCGCGTCGACGAGGTGAGCGACCCCATCAAGTTCGCTGAGGTCGACGGCGACGTAGGTCACCGTCCCGGACCTGCTCAGCGCGTCGAGGTCTGCTGAGGCGTCCCGGGCACCTGCCACGACGACGACGCCCTCGTCGACCAGCACTCTGGTGATCGCAAGGCCGATGCCTTTGCTCGCACCCGTGACGATGGCGACCTTTCCGGCCAGACCGAGGTCCACGGGTCAGAGCCCGTGCTCGTCGAGCCAGCCGAGGACCGCCTTGGCGACCTCGCCCCACCCGGAGTCGATGGTGAGCGAGTGCCCGCGGCCCTCGAACTGCCGTATCTCGGTGATGGCGGTCGACTTGCGGTACTGCTTGAGCGTCGACCGCGTCACGACGTCAGGGACGGTGTGGTCCTCGAGGCCTGAGATCAGCAGGAGCGGGCCGCGCGTGTTGTTGTCGGTATCGACAGCGGCCTCCGAGTGCAGCGAGAAGTTGGCCGCCGCCGCTTGGAACAGGGGCTTGGCCGGTGAGGGAATGGTCCACCGTTCGAAGAGCGCGTCCGACTCCTCCTCGCTGACAGCGTTGCCGAACCCGAAGCGGAACTCCTTGGCGGTCAGCGAGACAGCCTTGTTACGGTTGGTGGGATTGCCGAGTGCCGGCAGTCCGGCGCGCAGCTGAGCTAGCGGTAGCGGCAGGACTCCCTTGATCTGGGCGGGATCGATGGCGACGGCCGCAGCGGCCTTGCCCTGCCCGAGCAGCTTCTCGGCGATCAGCCCGCCGAACGAGTGGCCGATGAGGACCGGCGCCTCGGGAAGTGCGTCGATGATCGACGCATAGTGCTCGGTGACATCGTCGATCCCGAGGCCGGCGACATCGTCAGGACGCTGCCTCGCCCCCTCGACGCTCTCGGCCTCCCCGGGCCACCCCGGGGCGACGGGGGCGTAGCCGGACTCTCGGAAGACCTCGACCCAGGAACCCCAGCTTGTGGCGTGGAGCCAGAGGCCGTGGACGAAGACGACGGGACGCTGGGCTTGGGTCATGACATGCCTTTCGACGACGTCTGTGCACCGGAAGGGACCGGCGTGCCGCACGGTGCGGCAGCCCCAAGGCTGACGGCGGACCCTGGCTGGCGTCCAAGACCTCTTGCGCCCGGATCGATAACCGCAGTGCCTTCCTCAAGGGCCGAGGGATCACTAACGTGGTGAGATCGCAGTCGGCCCTGACCTACCCGGCGCCGCGACCGCGCGGAGGAGCTCGCATGGAGCTGGACCTACGGCTTGTGCGTTACTTCGTCGCGGTCGCCGACGAGCTTCACTTCGGTCGGGCGGCCGCTCAGCTGTTCGTCAGCCAGCCCGCCCTGTCGAAGCAGATCCGCAAGCTCGAGGACCAGCTGGGCGAGAACCTCCTGGTTCGCGACAGCCGGCATGTCGCCCTCACGGCACGGGGTCAGCAGTTCCTCGCCGACGCCAGGCGCCTGCTCACGCTGGCGGACAGCATGGCACAGCCTGCCCGTCGGAACAGCGTGAGCATCGCCCACGTCTTCGAGCTGTCGACCAGCCGCATGGTCGCCGACGCATTCGCCCAGGCCCAGCCGGACATCCAGCTGCGCGAGCACGCGATGGACAGCATCACGCAGCTCAACGCTCTTCTGCGCGGGCGCCTCGATGTCGCTATTCTGCGCGTCACTCCCCGCATGCAGGTCGCCCATCCGAGCGGTTGGCGTCACCGGCTCCTTCGGCTGGAGCCGCTGGTGGTCGTGGGGTCGGGCGACGAGGACCCTCCGCCGACGGCGTCCTTTCACGATCGGCCCCTGCACGTCTTCGGCGATCCCCCGCACTCGGGGACCTACAACGCGCACGGGCAGTACCTCACCGCCCTGCAGGAGCGACTCGGTCTCGAGATGCGCTGGCTTGGGACCCCCGGCGCCTTCAGCTTCTGTCTGGCCCATGCGCAGCGGGCCCCCGAGAGCGTCCGCTACCTCGAGTTCCTCAGCTACGCGGAGAAGTACGTCGAAGCCGGGATGCTGATGTTCTGGCCAGAAGAGCTGCAGCCGTACTACCCATGGTCACTGGCATGGCGCGCCGACGATGTCGCTGCCACGACCACCAGCCTCATCGACATCGCGCTCGGTCTGGCGGAGCAGCACTCCTGGCTGGAGCCGGACCAGAGCGCCGCCCAGAGTCCGGCGTGGATGCCCGACGACGATCCGGCGTGGCCCGAACTCACACGTCGGCGTTGAGGACGGCGTCGAGCGGCAGCTTCTCCGCGACACAGTGACCCCTTCGAACAGCGGGTTGGACGGGGACCTCGTGCGGACGGACGGAGTGGATGTGCCCACGGCGCCCGCCCGGTGAGGTGCGCGGGCGGATGTTGGCGGTCGACGCGGTGCCCGAACGCGCGTCGGCTCAGTCGTTCACCGTCATCTTGCCGGTGCTGTTGCTCTGCAACACCTTGATCGTGACGCCGGCGCCCGCGACCTTGATGCTGCCGCCAAGGTTGGCGGTGTCGTAGTGGCGGTTGGGGTCGCTGTCGTCGAAGATCGGGACCGGTGCCTGCGCCGGGACGTCCAGCGTCATCATGCCGTTGGCCGTCTCACGGTGCAGCGAGATCGAGTCCGTCACCTCGACACCGAACGTCGAGTCGAACGACTGGATCCGGTTGAGGGCCACGATGTCGTCACTCCAACGGAGCGAGTCCGGTCGGGCGTCGACCGGCAGGAGCCGACCGTTTGCAGGTTCTGATGCTGCAGTCGGCTACCCCTGACCCCCGAGCCCGAGGCGGAGACTGCTCCCCTTTTGGATGGTTGGAGAACCTCAAGCGGTCGTCCGTCTGGCACCCGCGATGGAGCGGAAGACCTCGGTGGCCTGCTGAGCCGACGGGCTGAGGTGTCGACCGGCCAGCTGTGCCAGCAGGATCCTGCGGCTCGGGGAGCTCTCGAGCGGGACGGCGACGACGTCGGGGCGCAGGGCGCTCAGGGCCAGCTGGGGCGCGAGGGCGATCCCGATACCGGCCGCGACCATGCCTTGGGTCTCTTGGTAGTCGTTCGCGGCGAACGCGACGCTGGGTTCGAAGCCGGCAGCCTGGCAGAGGCGGCGCAGGACGTCGGCGACCGGGTGCTCGTCACGAACGATCCATTGCTGGTCACGGAGGTCCTCCACGCGCGCGGCGCGGGCGTGAGCGAGCTCGTGTTCCCGAGGCAGGAGGAGAAGTGTCGGGTCGCTCATGAGCGTGACGGTCGCGAGCTCCTCGTCCTTGATGCGCTGCCACGGGTAGTCCCACAGCAGCGTCAGCTCGATGTCGCGGCGTTTCAGCCTGTCGATGAGGCCGGCGCGCCGGGCGCTGACAACCGTGACGGCCACCTCGGGGTGGCGCGCCCGAAAGGCCAGCACGACCTCAGGCATGAGGGACGCTCCCACGGTGGGGAAGGTCCCCACTCGGAGCTGGCCACGGCGCAGTCCGGCGAACTCGTCCATCTCGGCACGCGCGGCCTCGATGATCCGGTCGATGTCGTCGGCATAGCGCAGCAGCGCCCGTCCGGCCTCGGTCAGCACCGCGCCGCGCGGGTGCCGCTCCAGCAGGGCAACCCCCATCTCGCGCTCGAGCTTCGTCACCTGCTGGGACACCGCCGACGTGGTGAACGACATCTCTGCCGCGGCCGCCGTCAGCGACCCGAGCCGGCTCACTTCGCGCAGCAGCCGGAGCCGTCGCAGGTCAAGGTCAAGCATTCGGCGAGTTTAGCAAAGATGGATACTCCTCCACTCTTTACCGATTGTGCTGAAGCCTCGCGATGGCGATCGTTGAGGGACCAGAGGCCGGCAAGGGCCTCTCCGAGGAAGGAGGCCACCGTGCAGCTCCGTGGTCACTGGTATCGAGGCGGAACCAGCAAGTGCTGGCTCTTCGATGCCGAGGACGTCGCCCGTCACGCCAGCAGTCGCGAGGAGATGCTCCAGCTGTTGGCCGATGCGTTCGGCGCAGCCGACGCCCGACAGCTCGACGGCGTCGGTGGCGGCACCTCGACGACCTCGAAGGCCGCCATCGTCACGGCGACGCCGGACGGACCCACGGATCTTGACTACCTCTTCGCCCAAGTGGGCATCGGGGTGCCCACGGTGGAGCTGGGGTCGAACTGTGGCAACTGCGCCACGGCGATCGCGTTGTATGCCGTGCAGGCCGGCATCGTGCGCGCCGGAGACGTCGCTACGCGCGTCAGGATGCGCAACCTCAACACCGGGGCAGTCCTCACCGGAACGATCGCGACTCCCCTCCGGCGCGTCCCCACGGCCGGACAGGCACGCGTTCCCGGCAGCGCGGCCCCCGGCGTGCCGGTCCGCCTGTCCTTCCACGCCCCGTGGGGCCAGTCCACGGGAATGCTGCTGCCGACCGGCGAGGCTGTCGACCGGCTCGCGGTCTCGGTGGACGGTCGGTCGCTGGCGGCCACCATGCTCGACGCCGGAGCCCCGGCGGTCTTCGTGCCCGCCGGCGACCTTGGAGTGGACCTGTCCTCGATGACGGACGGTCTGGCACACGCCCTCCCCCGGCTCCTCGAGGTCCGTGCGGCAGCGGGAGTGGTCATGGGACTTCGACCCCCAGGCGCTCCCCCGCAGAACGCCATCCCAAAGGTCGGCCTCGTTGCGCCAGCCGGGACCTACACCGCGTCCGACGGGACCCTGGTCCCCGAGGACAGCCACGACCTGCGGGTGCGCATGCTCTCGATGCTGGCGCCGCATCCCGCGATCGGCCTCACCTCGGCGGTGGCGGTCTCCGCGGCGGCCGCCGTTGCCGGCTCGGTTGTGGCGACGAGCCTCGCGCGGGCGTCGACACCCGGCGAGGGCCGTTGGCTCCGCATCGGCACGCCCGCAGGCGTGGTCACGACCGAGGTCGTCACCGACGACGCCGGCAACGTCATCGAGGTCGTGCTCGACCGCGCCGCCCGTCAGCTCGCCACCGCCCACATCGAGGTTGCTCGAACCGTGGCTTAGGCGACACCGCTTCACCAAACATGCCCTCTCATCAGAGGGGTGCCGACCCAGGAAGTTTTTTCAATGAAGATCAAAACCATCCTCGGGCACCTGTACGTCCAGGTCCTCATCGGTGTCGCCCTCGGAGTCCTCGTCGGAGCCCTGTGGCCCGACCTGGGCACCAACCTCAAGCCGCTCGGCGACGCGTTCGTCAAGCTGGTGAGGTTCATGATCGCCCCGATCGTCTTCGGCACCATCGTCAGCGGCATCACCTCGATGTCCGATGCCAAGCGAGTGGGCCCCACCCTCCTCCGTTCGCTCGGGCTCTTCTACGTCCTCACTGCCCTGGCCCTCGCACTCGGGCTCGCCTCGGTCCTGCTCCTCCATCCGGGCACCGGCATGCACGTCGACCCGGCCCACCTCGACCCGAGCGTCTCGGCCAAGTACTCGAGCGAGGCCCAGCACAACACTCCCGCCGACTTCCTCCTCGGCCTCATCCCCACCACGTTCGTCGGTGCGTTCGCCGATGGGGACATCCTGCCGGTGCTGCTCATCGCTACCTTGTGCGGTTTCGCCTTCACCAAGCTCGGCGGCGCGGGGAAGCCTGCCCTCGACGTCATCACCAGCTTCAACCGGGTGCTCTTCGTCGTCTTCGGGTTCCTCATGAAGGTCGCCCCCGTCGGCGCCTTCGGCGCCATGGCGTTCACGGTCGGCAAGTACGGCGCCCACTCCATCGGCAACCTCGGGATGCTCATCCTCGCCTTCTACGCAGCCTGCCTCGTGTTCGTCCTCGTGGGACTGGGCACGGTCGCGAGGATCACCGGTTTCAGCCTGCTACAGGTGCTCAAGTACTTCCGTGACGAGATCCTCATCGTGCTGGCCACCTCGTCCAGCGAACCGGTGCTCCCCCGACTCCTCTCCAAGCTCGAGCGACTCGGCTGCGACCGAGGGGTGGTCGGACTGGTGGTGCCGACGGGCTACTCCTTCAACCTCACCGGCACGGCCGTCTACCTCACGCTGTCCTCCCTGTTCATCGCACAGGCCTGCGACATCCACCTCGGTTGGACCCAGATCCTGCTGATGCTCGGCATGATGCTCCTGACCTCCAAGGGCGCTGCCGGCGTCACCGGTAGTGGATTCGTCGCCCTCGTCGCCACCCTCACCGTGATGCCGAACGTGCCGGTGGCCGGCGTCGCGCTCATCGTCGGGATCGACCGCTTCATGAGCGAGGCCAGGGCGCTGACGAGCACGATCTGCAACATCGTGTGCTGCATCGCCGTGGCACGGTGGCAGGGGGCCCTGGACACCCAGACGCTGCAGGCCGAGCTGTCCTCCGGATTCACCCCCTCCCCAGCCGAGAAGCGTGCGCTCGCTGCCGCCGTACCCACGCACTGAAGCCGGACCCGAGCCTCTCATCGGTGCTCGTGCCCCGTCCTGCGACGCCACAGTCGCCGGACCGGGGCGACGGCGTTGCCTCTCCAGACCCCGCGTGGCCGACGAACGGACGAAAGGCTCGGAGTTGACGTCCTTGCGCCCGCAACCGAACGAAACTCCTCGCCACAGGTCAGAGCCCGGAGAACAACACACGACGGGATGACAGCCCGACGGCATGGCGGTGGGCGGCGCTGTCGACGCGCAGCTGTCAACGGCAGCTGCCGTCGACAGGCGCAGAGCGCTAACGCGTCGGAAAAGGCGCCAAGCCCATTGGCGACGGTGCAGAGAACCGGTGCTGTTGGATACCCCTTCCCCATGTCAGTGCAGGTCAGAGCGTCTGGACCGCGCGCATGCGCCCTGTGGCCGGCCGGATTTCCCCACGCATTTCCCGCAGAGCGATCCGGCCGCCGCGTTTCCGCAGGTCAGGGTCCTGCGGAATCGCCTTCGGGATCCGAAGCGCAACGTACCCCTCCGGGGTACACGCGAGAGGCCCTGACCGGCGTTTCCGCTGGTCAGGGCCTCTTGACGCACTGGGTGGCAGGTGAAGGATTCGAACCTTCGTAGCTCTCGCGACGGATTTACAGTCCGTTTCCATTGGCCGCTCGGACAACCTGCCTTGGTGCGTCTGGAAGGATAGCAAGAGATCGGGCGCGGTCCGAAATCGGGACCCCGGCGAGGCTTTCGTCGTGTCCGCGGGCCACCAGGTGAGCGCCCAGGCACCGTCCGACAGACCAGACAACAGCACGTGGAAGGACCCCACCGATGGCCGACTCGTCGTTCGACATCGTCAGCAAGTTCGACAAGCAGGAGATCGCCAACGCGGTCAACAGCGCCAGCAAGGAGATCGCGACGCGCTACGACTTCAAGAACGTCGGTGCCTCCGTCGACCTCGCCGGCGAGGTCATCAAGATGAAGGCGAACACCGAGGAGCGCTGCCTCGCCGTGCTCGACGTCGTGCAGACGCACCTCGTCAAGCGCAAGGTCAGCCTCAAGCACCTCGACGTCCCCGAGGCCGGTCCGCGCCTCTCGGGCAAGGAGTACCACCTCGACGCGCCCCTCAAGGAGGGCATCTCCCAGGAGAACGCGAAGAAGATCAACAAGCTGATCCGCGACGAGGGTCCCAAGGGTGTCAAGAGCCAGATCCAGGGTGACGAGCTGCGCGTCTCGAGCAAGTCCCGCGACGACCTCCAGGCCGTGCAGCGGATGCTGCGCGAGGCCGACCTCGACGTCGCGCTGACCTTCACCAACCAGCGCTGACCCTCCGGGTTCGCCTGTCGGACAAGCGAACCACGATGACAGACCACGTATGCCGTCCGCTGCAGCGGGCGGCATACGTGCGTCTCAGACGGGGCTGGCGAGGTCGCGGAGGTCCGGGAAGACCTCGACCGCGAGGGGCCACCAGAAGAGGTGGCCGCACAGCTCGGCATACTCCTGCGGCGTGACCCAGCGGGTCTCGTGGATGCCGTCGTCACCATCGGTGATGTCGGGGCGCGCGTCGTCCAACCGGGTGCGAAACACCTGCAGGAACGGCTTGTCGCGCCCGAAGACGTTGTCGTCGGTGCGCGGCGTGAATCGCTCGTAGCCGCAAGGGATCACGTCCGAGTGGCGCAGCCGGAGGCCCGTCTCCTCGAGAGTCTCGCGGACGGCGTTCTCGACCGGTGTCTCGTCCGCCTCCCGCCACCCTCCGGGCGAGCCCCACTCACCGCGACGGATGCTGTGCACGACGACGAAGTCACCACGACGGTCGCGCACGAAGACCATGGCGGCCAGCACGCGCGCCGGGTCGAGGGGCTCGTCGGACGCGACGAGGTCGACGTCGCTGGCACCGTTGGGGAACGGCACGTCGAAAATGCGGCGCACCCCCCGGTCGCGCTTGCGCTTGCGCAGCCGCAGCCCCGAGGCGTTGAGGCGGCGCGCGAGCTCGACCCCCGTCGTCGGCTTGGCGCCGGCATCGACGGCGTCCTGCCAGCGGCCCTCGGGCACGTCGTAGTGGTCGCCGTCGAACGACCGCGGGTGCAGGGCCGCGGCCCGGGCGACCTCGTGCAGCTCGTCGTAGGAGGCGTCGCTGACGAGGTGGGCGAAGAGCCGACCGTGAGCGGGCCAGATCGGCTGGTCGATCCACACGGTCATGGCTCGAAGCCTAGGCCAGCGCGCTCCGTCCTGCCGTCCCCCGCCCCCCTGTGGATGACGCCGGCAGGCGCTCCCTCGCCCGACCTAGCCTCGAAAGCACGTGGCCACCGTCCGGTCGGCCTCCCGATCGAGGAGTAGACCCATGTCCCGTTCCGTCGTTGACACCGAACGCATCGCCGCGGCGGCCGCCGACATCAACCGGCTCGCCGACACCATCACCTCGAGCACCTCCGAGCTGCGCGGCCGGCTCGCCGGCATGGGCGCCGACTGGCAGGGCCCGGCGAAGGTGGAGTTCGAACGCGTCATGCACGACTACCAGCGCATCCAGGCACAGATGACCGAGGCGCTCGCCGATGTCGGCCGGCTCACGCTCAAGGCGTCGTCCGCCTACGCGGAGCACGAGAACGCGACGCGCGCCCTCTTCGCCCGCTGACGGTCCGACGCGTGCCCGAGGCCGCTCACCCAGACGCCGAAGGGCGGCTCCCCACGAGGGGGAACCGCCCTTCAGTCGTGTTGCTGTGTTGCGTGGAGCAGAGGGCTCAGAAGCCCATGCCGCCCATGCCACCCATGTCGTCGCCACCGGGCATGGCCGGCGCGTTCTTCTCGGGCTTGTCCGCGATGACGGCCTCGGTCGTGAGGAAGAGCGCCGCGATCGAGGCTGCGTTCTGCAGCGCCGAGCGCGTCACCTTGACCGGGTCGATGATGCCGGCGGCCAGCAGGTCGCCGTACTCACCGGTCGCGGCGTTGAGGCCGTGACCGGCCTCGAGACCGCGCACCTTCTCGGCCACGACTCCACCCTCGAGACCGGCGTTGATCGCGATCTGCTTGAGCGGGGCCTCGGTCGCGACGCGCACGATGTTGGCACCGGTCGCCTCGTCACCCTCGAGCTTGAGCTCGTCGAGCGCCTTGGCGGCCTGGATGAGGGCCACGCCACCACCGGCGACGATGCCCTCCTCGACGGCAGCCTTCGCGTTGCGGACGGCGTCCTCGATGCGGTGCTTGCGCTCCTTGAGCTCGACCTCGGTGGCCGCGCCCGCCTTGATGACGGCCACGCCGCCGGCGAGCTTGGCGAGGCGCTCCTGGAGCTTCTCGCGGTCGTAGTCGGAGTCCGACTTCTCGATCTCGGCCTTGATCTGGGCGATGCGGCCCTCGATCTGCGAGCGGTCCTCGGCGTCCTCGACGATGGTCGTCTCGTCCTTGGTGACGACGACCTTGCGAGCCTTGCCGAGCAGGTCGAGGGTGGCGTTCTCGAGCTTGAGACCGACCTCCTCGGAGATGACCTGACCACCGGTGAGGATGGCGATGTCGGTGAGCATGGCCTTGCGGCGGTCGCCGAAGCCCGGGGCCTTGACGGCGACGGACTTGAACGTGCCCTTGATCTTGTTGACGACGAGAGTCGCGAGGGCCTCACCCTCGATGTCCTCGGCGATGATCAGCAGCGGCTTGCCGGACTGCATGACCTTCTCGAGCAGCGGGACGAGGTCCTTGATGCTGCCGATCTTGGAGTTCGCGACGAGCACGTAGGCGTCGTCGAGGACGGCCTCCATGCGCTCGGTGTCGGTGACGAAGTAGGCGGAGATGTAGCCCTTGTCGAAGCGCATACCCTCCGTCATCTCCAGCTCGAGGCCCATGGTGTTGGAGTCCTCGACGGTGATGACACCTTCCTTGCCGACCTTGTCCATCGCCTCGGCGATGAGACCGCCGATCTCCTCGTCGGCCGCCGAGATGCTGGCGGTCGAGGCGATCTGCTCCTTGGTCTCGATCTCCTTGGCCTGCTCGAGCAGGCGGGCGGTGACGGCCTCGACGGCCTTCTCGATGCCGCGCTTGAGCGCCATCGGGTTGGCGCCGGCGGCCACGTTGCGCAGGCCTTCCTTCACCATCGCCTGGGCGAGCACGGTGGCCGTCGTCGTGCCGTCACCGGCGACGTCGTCGGTCTTCTTGGCAACTTCCTTGACGAGCTCCGCGCCGATCTTCTCGTACGGGTCGTCGAGCTCGATCTCCTTGGCGATCGAGACGCCGTCGTTGGTGATCGTGGGCGCGCCCCACTTCTTCTCCAGAACGACGTTGCGGCCCTTCGGGCCGAGGGTCACGCGGACGGCGTCGGCGAGGATGTTCATGCCCCGCTCGAGACCGCGGCGTGCCTCTTCGTCAAAAGCAATGGTCTTGGCCATTCGGGTGGTTCCTCCCACACGAAACGTTGGTGGTGGACCGCACGACGCCCGCGACGGACGGGATCGGTCTCCCCAGCTTCATGTCGCTGCGGACCCGACCCCTCGGCATACGGCCCATTTCTGTCACTCCCCTAGGGAGAGTGCTAACGCCATTATTGGCACTCTCGGGGTGAGAGTGCAAACGTTCCGGAGCGCTGCCGATCGGGCGTATGCCGTCCGCTCGGCTCAGGCGCCCACGGCCGGCGCCAGCGCGCCGGCGATACGGGCGGCATACTCCGTGGACTCCTGCTCCGACGCGTACGTCGTGCGGGGCCAGAAGAAGCCGCGCAGGCCGTCCCCCTTGGTGCGCGGCACGACGTGCACGTGCAGGTGCGGCACCGACTGGCTCACGACGTTGTTCACCGCCACGAAGCTCCCCTGGGCGCCGAGCCCCTCGACGGCTGCCGCGGCGAGCCGTTGCGCCGCCCCGAGCAGCGTGGCGTGCAGGTCGGCGGGCAGGTCGAGCAGGGTGTCGACGTGCCGGCGCGGCACGAGCAGCACGTGGCCCTTGAACACCGGGCGTCGGTCCAGAAAGGCGACGAGCTCGGGCTCGTCGAGCACGACGTCGGCGGGCGTC
Source organism: Terrabacter sp. 01T434 (assembly GCF_056398545.1). Lineage (NCBI taxonomy): Bacteria > Bacillati > Actinomycetota > Actinomycetes > Micrococcales > Intrasporangiaceae > Terrabacter > Terrabacter sp. 01T434. The sequence continues at coordinate 167,077 of NZ_JBFTPP010000001.1, read as the reverse complement.
TCTCCGGACACGATCGAGCAGAAGACGCAGTCCATGGCGACAGGCTCCCACGCCGTCGCCGGTCGAGCCGTCTCGCAGCCAGCTCAGCAGAGGACGAGCAGGAGGCAGCGGCTGGTGGTGGGCGTCGTGGTCGGGCTCGTGGTGCGGGTCGGGGTGGGGGTCGTGGTGGTCGGCGAGCTGGTCGGCGCCGACTCCCGCGGCCCGGTCTGCCTCCGCTTCCGCTTCTGGATGTCATGGGTCTCCACCGGCAGCGGCACGGCCGTGGCGGATGGAGCAGGCGCCGCCTCGGTGCTCTGACTCGGTGGGGGCGGCGGCGGCGTGCTGGCCGGCGCCGAGGACGCGGGGTCGCCGTTCGGCGCCGCCACCGGCGTGGCCGGGGAGCGGGTGGAGCTCCGGGAGGTGATCGAGCCGGCCTCGCGGGTCGCGCTCGGCGTGGACGTCGCCGCGACCGGGGCCAGGTCGTCCGCCGTCGGGGTCCGCGTGGAGTCGCCGTTGGGCAGCCCGACGCGGGGAGCCGAAGCCGTGGTCCGGACCGGAGAGCCGGCGTCGGGCCAGTAGGCGATGGCACCGGTCGTCAGGAGAGCCGCGCCTGCCACCCCGGCCACGCCGGCTGCGAGAACGCGCTTGCGGCGTCGCTCCGAGGCACGTCTGGAACTGCGGGTGTCGGTGGACATGGCATGCCACGGTAGACGAACGGGCGGAGGACCGCCCATTCGCGCGTGCGCCGATACGGTGTTCACATGCTCGACGGGACGCGACCGGAGACCGCCATCACAGCGCAGGACCGCCGGTGACTGCCGCACCGGGAGGTGGCTTCACGGAGGTGGCCGACCGGGTCTTCGTCGCGCGCTACCGCGAGTGGGACGTCAACGTCGGCCTCGTGCTCGGTCGCCACGGCGCGGTCGTCATCGACACGCGGGCGAGCGACGTCCAGGGCGCCCAGGTGCTCGACGACGTCCGCCGTCTCGGCAAGGACGTCGTGGTGCGCCACGTCGTCAGCACACACGTGCACTTCGACCACACCTTCGGCAACGCCGCGTTCGAGACGGCCATCGTGCACGCCCACGAAAACGTCGGTCGCACGACGCAGACTGCGGCCGAGCACATCAAGGCCCTCGTCCGCGCCGACCCCGGAGCCGCCCCGGAGTACGGCTACACCGAGCGCGACGCCGCCGAGGTGTTGGCGACGGTCGTCCGGGGCCCGGACCGCACCTTCGGCTCCAACGCGACCATCGACCTCGGTGACCGGGTCGTCACGATGGCGTATGCCGGCCGCGGCCACACCGACGGCGACGTGGCGGTGCTCGTGCCCGACACCGACGTCATGTTCCTCGGCGACCTCGTCGAGGAGAGCGCGCACCCGTCGTTCGGCGACGACTGCTGGCCGCTCGAGTGGGCAGACACCCTGACCTCCCACCTCGTCCAGGTGTCGGAGCGCACTGTCGTCGTGCCGGGGCACGGCCGACCGGTCGACGAGGGCTTCGTGACACGACAACGCGACGACGTGGCAGCCGTCGCGGCGGTGATCCGCGAACGCCGGCTCGGCGAGGTCCCCCTCGAGGAGGCGCTGCGCGACCCGGACCCACGCCTGCCCTACCCGCTCGACCACCTCGGCTCGGCCATCCGGCGCGGCTGGGACCACCTCGACCCACCCCCTGGCTGACCCTGGCCGCTAGTCCCGCGCCCAGCGGACGTCATGGAGCTTCGTCGGCACCAGGCGCCGAGAGAACTCCACGAACCCACCCGGCATTCGCCCATCAGGCCGCTCGGCGACGTGAGGGGACCGCGTCACAGTCGGGACCGCAGGGCCTGAGGTCCTCCGTCCAACCGCGAGCCCGGAGCAGGCGCCCGACGACGCGACTGCCCCGACAGGGCTCGAGGACCTGGCCCCCCGAACCGGATGCCTGCCTCGCCCCGCACCACGGCGTCGACGTCTCGCTCGAGGTCGGCCCACTCGCGCCGCGGCCCCACGTGGACGAACCGCCCGTCGAGCTCGACGACGACGGCGAAGTCGGAGTACTCCACGTCGCGGTAGGTCACGCCCCGCCTCGTGACGACTTTGACCTGCCGCCTCGCGGTCGGCAGGCCGTGCGACCGCTCAACGTCGTGCAGGTAACGCCGTTCGAACACCGACATCGTGCCCGCGGCAACGTCGTCGAGGATCGGCAGGAGCAGGCGCCGGCGAGGCAATCGACCTCGCGCCGACAGCGCGTCGTGCAGACGGGCGGCCGTCGTCATTCCTTCTTGGCAGGCATCGGCCAGCAGAGCGACGGCACCGGCCTCGTCCCGGCACGCGGAGGCGACGTCGAGCAGAGCCTCGTCGAGTCGGAGCCGGGGCGGCGACAGACGGAGCTGGACTCGCCCGTCGAAGTCGGTCCGGCGCGTCACGACCACGCCGGGTGGTGGCACGACACGCCGGCTCGCGTCCACGACGACGTGGATCGGTTCGAGCAACAGCGGGCGCGCCGCGTCGCCGCCCGAGGGCCGCCACCCTCTTTCGTCCACGACGGACCGGAGACCGTGCGCCCGCAGTGCTGACGGCCCCGCAAGCGCTGCGGGCGAGTGGAAGAGCACGGCGCCCCAGGCACGCTGCGACCAGGTCGGCATCCCGGTGTGGTCGACGTAGACGCCGGGGTGGAGCCGAGCGAGCTCGCGCCGACGCAACAGTCGCTCGAGGGCGTTGTCATCGAGACCGCACTCGAAGGCCTGCGCTCTCGAGATCACCCCGTCCTGCGATCGGAGCACGCGGACGGCCCACGACAGGTCCATGCCTTTGAGGGTGGCCTCGTTCGCGCGCGAACCCGGGCAGCCGGAGCGGTCCTGTGGACCAGCGCCGACGTGAGCTTGGGGGTGTGGACAACATCCAGCACGGTCAAGGAGATCCATCGGCTCCAGGCGCCGGCAGAACTCCACGACTCTGCGGCCGCAACGGGCCGATGCACCGCGTCAGCAGTCACGCGCGACGCGCCGCGACGCTATCCCTCCAAACCGGCTCGAACCGGGCGGTGCACCCGTAGCATCCGGGCAACTCGCCCATTGCCGAAGGACGCCCCGTGCCCGCTCCGTCCCCGTCCACCACTGCGCGCACCGACCTGTCGTGGTTCGCGCGCCGCCGCCGAGCCGTAACCGACGCGGCGGCCCGCCGCACCCACGCCGACCTCGTCGCGCGCGGGCTCTCCGCCGCAGGATCGCGCACCACCACGGGGCTGACCGTGCTTGCCGCCGGGGTCCTGGCGGTCGCAGCCGCAGCGGTGGCCCTCCTCGCGTGGGCCACGGTGCTGCCGAAGGGGCTGTGGGGCTGGGTCGGCGTTGCGGCCGGCTGGGTCCTCGTCGCGGCCCTCGCGCCCCGCCCGGTCCAGGTGAAGGGCACGACGGAGCTCGACCCGGCACAGTTCCCGGCCACCCACCGACTCCTTCGGGACCTCGCCGCCGCGGTGGGCGCGCCACCGCCCGCTGCGGTCCATGTCGACGCCGACTTCGGCGCGGGCGTCGTCAGCACCGGCTGGACCCTTCGACCCACTCTCGTCGTCGGCCTGCCCCTCTGGACCTGCCTCACCGACGACCAGCGCATCGCGCTGCTCGGCCACGAGCTGGGCCACCTCCGGGGCCGCGACACCGCGCGCGCCGCGCTCCTCGGGCATACACACGGGCTGCTCGAACGGCTCGCGACCCTGCTGACACCCCTCCCCCGTGACGCCGTCTCCGACCTTGAGGACGCCCGACTCGGGGTCCAGCGCTCCAACGCCATGATGAACGGCATCGGCCGGGCCGTACTCGCCGTCGTGTCGCTGCCGGCGCTGCTGCTGCTCCTGGTCTTCGAGCGGGCCGTCGCACGTGAGAGCCAGGTCCGGGAATATGCCGCAGACCTGCGCGCCGCCGAGGTGGCCGGCACGTCCGCCGTCGTCCGCCTCCTGCTCACGGCCATGGGGATCGCGGGCATCCACACCCTGGCCGGAGCCGCGGCGCGCCGCCGCGAAGACCCCTTCGCCACGCTGGCGCAGGTCCGCGACCGGGCCCGCATGACCGCCGGCCAGATCGCGCAGGCCCGCCGACGCGCCCGCGAGGAGGGCCTGCGCTGGGATGCCAGCCACCCCCGCGACGACCTCCGGCTCAGCGTGCTCGAGGCACACCCCACGGCGCCGGACCCCACCGCGCTCGAGGCGCGTCACGCGCTCGTCCGCGCAGCTGACGCCGAGCTCGCCGGTCTGCGGCCGGTGCTGACCCGACCGTTCCGCGACGACCTGCTCGAGAGCTGGATCTGACGCGGCCTCAGCGCGCGAGCGCGGACGGGAAGGCGTCGGACCACGACCGCAGGGCCACGCCGCCGTCCGGCGAGCGGTCGACCGACGTCGCGGCGAGCAGGGCGTGGACGATGGCCCGCGCGACGCAGTCGGCCCCGGCCTCCATGAGCAGCGTCTGCTCCACGGGGTCGGGTGCCGGCCGTTCGCCCGTGGCCAGCGCGAAGAGCGTGTCGCCGTCGAAGAGCGTGTGCACCGGCTTGAGCGCCCGCGCGAAACCGTCGTGACCGATGCCGGCCGCCTTCTGGCACTGGGCCTTCGTCAAGGTCGCATCGGTCGCAATGACCCCGATCGTCGTCGCCAGCCCCGGTCGACCGGCGTTCGGGGGCAGCGCCTCGGCCCGGGCCCGCGACTCCTGAAGCTCAGCGGCACTCGGGCGCCCGACATGGGCTAGCTCGTCCCCGAGGCCCAGCCCGACGGCATACGGCAGCCCGGTGGCCGGGTCTACGGCTGAGCCCACCGCGTTGACGGCGACGAGCGCGGCGACGGTGGTGCCCGAGGCGAGCACGACGCTCGCCGAGCCGATGCCGCCCTTGAAGCCGCCGACTTTCGCTCCCGTGCCGGCGCCGATGCAGCCCTGCTCCACGGCGGCTGCCGACGCGCCGGCGTATGCCGCCCTGCCGTCCTCGGCGCGCGGACGGTGACCCCATGTGCCACCACGCCCCAGGTCGAAGAGGATCGCCGACGGCACGATCGGCACGATCTGTCCGGGCTCGCCGACTGGCCAGCCGATGCCGTCGGCAGCCAGCGCGTCCATGACACCGTCCGCGGCAGCGAGCCCGAAGGCCGACCCGCCTCCGAGGACCACTGCATGCACCCGGTCGACGAGGTTGCGGGGGTCGAGCACGTCGGTCTCCCGCGTGCCGGGACCACCGCCGCGGACGTCGACGCCGGCAACGACTCCACCGAGCGGGGCGACGACGACGGTCACGCCCGTCAGCCAGCCCGGCTCGTCCCGGGTGCAGTGGCCGACGCGCAGTCCCGCGACGTCGACGAGCGAGTTCGTCGGGCCGGGCGCGGGGACCCAGGCCGCACCGCTCACCGCGGGTCCCGCAGGTCGAACTCCATGAGCCGACCGGGCGAGGTGAAGCCGAGTCGCTCGTAGAACTCCTGCGCACGGTCGTCCGGCGCGTTGAGCCGGATCCACTTGACGTCGGTGGTGCGCGACCACTCGATCATCGCCTCGGTGAGGGCCCGGCCGACGCCGCGGTCACGACAACCGGGCGCCACGAACAGGCCGCCGACGTGCAGCCACGACACGTCCTTGCGCCCCGGCCACGGCAGCGCCCGGATGCGCCGGGTCTCGAGGATGCCGGCGTGCTGGCCGCGGCTCTCCGCGATCCACGTCGGCCGGTCGGGCCGCTCGGCCAGCCACGCGTCGACGAAACGGTCGAGGTAGCCGGGCTCGGACGGCATACCGAGCTCGCGGGCGAACTGCAGGTGCAGGGCGGCGACGACGAGGGCGTCGTCAGCCGACGCGCGACGGATGGTCACCTCGGCCATGAGGGAAGTGAACCATGCCGGCGCCGGAAGGGCGCGCACCCACGGCCTCGCCGGGTGGGTCAGCCCAGCCGGTGGGACGGGTCAGACGTTGATGCCGAGGCGGCGGCTCGTGCGCGCCCGCTGGCGGCTCGCGCGCATCCGGCGCAGGCGCTTGATGAGCATCGGATCGGCCTCGAGGGCCTCCGGGGTGTCGAGGAGCGCGTTGAGCACCTGGTAGTACCGGGTCGAGCTCATGTCGAAGAGCTCCTTGATGGCCTGCTCCTTGGAGCCGGCGTACTTCCACCACTGCCGCTCGAAGGCCAGGATCTCGAGGTCGCGGGCGCTGAGGCCGCCCTCGGACTCGTGGCGGTGCGGCTGCGCCGTGGCGTGATCTGTGCTCATGTCCCCGTCTCGCTGCAGTCGTGCTGCGTCTCGCGTCGTGCGTTGGCTCCGGTCACACCTTAGACCCAAATGACAGGGGTGTCATTCGCCTCCCGCCGCACGTGCGGGCGCGTCGCGGGGCCGGTTCGACTCTCATGAAACACCCGTCACACCGGCCACTCCGACACCACGCGGCCGCTCACGCCATCGTGTCGAGGATGGCGTTGACGTCCTCCTTCGTCGTGTGCGGGTTGACGATGGCGAAGCGCGTCAGCGTCTCGCCGCGGAAGCTCGTCGGCACGACGAACGCGAACTCCTCCCCCAGCAGCCGGTCGGTCCAGGCCTGGTAGTCCTCCGGGCCCCACCCGAGGCGCCGGAAGACCACGACCGAGAGGTCGGGCTCGCGCACCGCCTCGAGGTAGTCGCGGCGGCCGATCTCGTCCGCGGCGAAGCGCGTCACCTCGAGCGTGCTCTCGATCGCCTCGACGTAGGCGTCGGTGCCGTGCACGGCGAGGGAGTACCAGAGCGGCAACCCACGGGCGCGGCGCGTCAGGCCGATGGAGTAGTCGGTCGGGTTCCACTCCGCCGACTTCGTGATGACGTCGAGGTAGCCCGCCTCCTGCGTGTGCGCGACCCGGGCCAGCTCCGGCTCGCGGTAGATCAGGGCGCAGCAGTCGAACGGGGCGAAGAGCCACTTGTGCGGGTCGACGATGAACGAGTCGGCGTGCTCGATGCCCTGGAAGAGGTGCCGCACGGAGGGCGCGGCGAGGCCGGCCCCGCCGTAGGCCCCGTCGACGTGCAGCCACAGGCCGTACTCGCGGCACACCTCGGCGACCGACGCGAGGTCGTCGACGACGCCGAAGTTCGTCGTGCCGCTCGTCGCGACGACGGCGAAGAAGGTCTCCGGACCGTACTCCTCGAGGGTCTTGCGCAGCTCGGGGCCGGTCAGGCGCAGCTTCTCGTCGACGTGGACCCCGCACACCTCGGCGTCCATGACGGCCGCCATCGAGACGACGGACGAGTGCGCGTTGTCCGTCGCCGCGATCCGGTAGGGCCGGGCCCCCGTGCCGGCCTCCCTGGCCCGGGCCCTGGCCGTACGCCGTGCCACGACGAGCGCTGACAGGTTGCCGACCGTGCCGCCGGGCACGAAGACGCCGCCTGCGGACTCGGGCAGGCCGGCGAGGTCGCTGATCCAGCGCAGCGCCTGGTTCTCTGCGTACACCGCGCCCGCGCCCTCCATCCACGACCCGCCGTAGATGGACGAGGCGCCGACGACGACGTCGAAGGCCGCGGCCTCACGCGTCGGCGCGCAGGGGATGAAGGAGAGGTAGCGGGGGTGGTCCGTCGACAGGCAGGCCGGCGCCAGGGTGTGCTCGAAGAGCTCCATCGCCCGCGTCGAGCCGAGGCCCGCCGCGGTGATGGTCTGCCCGGCGGCCGACCGGAGGTGCTCCTCGGTCTCGGCCCCGTCGAGCGGGATCGGGTCCATGAGCAGGCGCTCGCGGGCGTAGCGGAGGACCTTGTCGACGGCGACGTGGTCGGCGTCCTTGTCGAAGCTGTGCACGCACAGATGCTAGGCCCTACGACCCGACGCCTCCGACCCTCGGGCTGTCCGTGGAGGCCCGGTCCGTCGCCCGACGACCCGGATCCGCGCCTCAGCCGAGGAGGGCGGTGCGCAGCTCGCCGGCGTCGTGGGCGACGACCGTCGGGCGCACTCCGTGGAGCGCCTCGGGCAGCCCCGCACCCCACGTGACGGCGACGGTGTCCATGCCCGCCGCCTTGCCGGCGAGCACGTCGACGACGGCGTCCCCGACGTAGACCGCGTCGTTCGAGCCGCGGCCCATCCGTTCGAGGGCGAGCAGCAGCGGCGTCGGGTCGGGCTTGTGCCGCTCGGTGTCCTCCATGGCCACGAGGACCTCCACGTGCTCGCTGAGCCCGAGGATGTCCATGGCCTGCTGCGCCGACTCGCGACGCTTCGAGGTGGCGACGCCGACGTGGACGCCGGCGGCGCGCAGCTCGCCGAGCACCTCACGCACGCCGTCGTAGCCGCGGATGAGCCGCTCGGTGTTGTCGGCATTCCACTGGAGGTACGTCGCGTAGAGCTCGTCCGCCTGCTCCGGCGAGTGGTCGCGGAAGGCGCTCAGGAGCGGGCGACCGATCCACGAGCGGATCACGGTCGGGTCCTCCTCGTGACCGAGGATCGTGCGGAAGGCATGCTGGTAGGACTCGACGATGAGGTTGATCGTGTCGGCCAGCGTGCCGTCGAGGTCGAAGACGGCGGTGGACCAGCGGGGAGAAGTCACCGGCCGAGCCTAGGGCAGCGCGGCGTCCAGCCACCGCCCGCGTCTCATGACCCGGGTCGGGCGCGCGTTCGCGTCGACGACGACGACGTCGGCCCGGGAACCCGCCGCGAGCGCCCCCCGGTCGGTCAGCCCGAGCGCGCGGGCAGGGGTGCGCGTGGCGGGGCGGACGGCATACGCCAGGGGTGTGCCGGCGGCGACGACCCGGGTGACGATGTCGGCGACGTGGCTCGTGCCTCCGGCGATCGAGCCGGGCGTCGTGCCGTCCGGGTCGCGAGCCAACCGGGCGACGCCGTGGTCGACGACGACCGAGAGCCCGCCCAGGACGTACGCGCCGTCCCCCACCCCGGCGGCAGCCATCGCGTCGGAGACGAAGGCGACGTGGTCGACGCCGACGAGGTCGAGGACGGTGCGCGCCGTGTCGTCGGACAGGTGCACCCCGTCGGCGATGAGCTCCACGGTGACGTGGCCGCGCGCAGCCGAACGCATCAGTGCCGCAACGGCGCCCGGCTTGCGGTGGTGCCACGGGTCCATGCCGTTGAAGAGGTGGGTGCCGAGGTCGGCGCCGGCCGCGACCGCCTCCTCGACCTGCGCGTACGTGGCCGTCGTGTGGCCCACGGCGGAATGGATGCCCGCCGCCGTGAGCCAGCGGACGAGGTCGAGCCCGTGGGCGCGCTCGGGGGCCAGCGTCACCTGACGGAGGTGGCCGCGGCCGAGCTCGATGAGGCGCTCGACCTCGGCGAGCGTGGGGTCGCGCAGGAGGGTCGGGTCGTGGGCGCCGCAGCGCGCCTCGGCGAGCCATGGGCCCTCGAGGTGGATGCCGTCGACGACGCCGTCGTCGGCGAGCTCGGCCAGCATCGCGACGCCACGTTCGAGGTCACGCTGGCTCATCGTGACGAGGCTGGCCAGCAGACTCGTCGACCCGTGGGCGTGGTGGTGCTCGGCGACCGCGGCCGCGGCGTCGTCGCGCAGGTCGGTGAACGCGGCGCCCCCGCCGCCGTGGCAGTGGAGGTCGACGTATGCCGGCAGCATCGTCCCGCTCACGCGCTCGGCCGCCGCGGCGCCGGGTGGGGGCACTTCCCCCGTGGTCACGGGGGTCACCGCAGCGATGCGCCCGCCCTCGATCTGGACGAGGACGTCGGGCAGCACGGTGTCGTCGACGAGGGCGGGTCCGCGCAGTGTGAGGTTCATCGGGGTCGATTCTGTCGCACCCGGGGCGGGGGTAGCGTGTGGGCGTGCCAGCCCGACCCCTTGCCGACCTCGTCCACCCGACGTGGGTCCCGGCGCTCGAGCCGGTGGCGGACACGATCGCCTCGATGGGTGAGTTCCTGCGCGCCGAGGTGGCGGCCGGTCGTGGCTACCTCCCAGCGGGCGAGCGCGTGCTGCGGGCCTTCTCGCTACCGCTGCCCGACGTGCGCGTGCTCGTCGTCGGACAGGACCCGTACCCGACGCCGGGCCACCCGGTGGGGCTCTCGTTCAGCGTCGCGCCCGACGTGCGTCCCGTCCCCCGCTCGCTGCAGAACATCTACCAGGAGCTCGGCACCGACGTCGGCCTGCCGACGCCTGCGAACGGTGACCTGACGCCGTGGTTCGAGCGGGGTGTCATGCTGCTCAACCGGGTGCTCACGGTGCGCCCGGGCGCGAGCGCCAGCCATCACGGCAAGGGCTGGGAAACCGTGACGGCGCAAGCGATCTCGGCTCTCGCCGAGCGCGGCGGTCCGCTCGTCGCCATCCTCTGGGGTCGCCAGGCGCAGTCACTCGGCCCGATGCTCGGGGACGTGCCGCGCATCGAGTCGGCTCACCCGTCGCCACTCTCGGCGCGCTCCGGCTTCTTCGGCTCGCGGCCCTTCAGCCGCACCAACGACCTCCTCGCCCAGCAGGGCGCGGCACCCATCGACTGGAGGCTGACATGACCCAGCCCGCCCCTGACGGTTCCGACACCACGGTGTGGACCCGCTTCGTCGCGATCGGCGACTCGTTCACCGAGGGCATGTGCGACGACGACCCGGACTTCGGCCACGACGGCGAGTTCGCCGGCTGGGCCGACCGGCTGGCCTCGCACCTGTCCGAGATCGCCCGCGGGGCGGGGGTCGACTTCGGCTACGCCAACCTCGCGGTGCGCGGTCGCAAGCTCGCCGACGTCGTCGGCCCGCAGCTCGAGGACGCGCTGTCGCTGCAGCCCGACCTCGTGAGCATCGTCGGCGGCGGCAACGACATCCTGCGCCCCAAGGCCGACCTCGACGGGCTCGCCGCTCGGCTCGAGGCCGCGGTGGCGCGCATCCGGGCCACCGGGGCCGACGTCCTCATGGCGACGCCGGTCGACCCGGCCGACGCGCCCCTGGTCAAGGCGACGCGGGGTCGCGCGGCGATCCACACCGCCAACATCTGGAGCATCGCGCGCCGCAACGGCGCGCACGTCGTCGACCAGTGGGGGCTGCACGCCCTGCGTGACTGGCGGATGTGGTCCGAGGACCGCATCCACATGACGACGGAGGGCCACCGTCGCGTCGCCCTCGCCGCCCTCGAGGCGCTCGGTCACACGCCGGCCGAGACCGGCTGGGCCACCCCGCTCGAGCCGGCCCCGCCGATCGGTCGCCGCGAGGCCCTGCAGGCCAACGCCCAGTGGGCCAAGGAGTACGTCGGACCCTGGGTCCACCGCCGCCTCACCGGCCGCTCGTCGGGCGACCAGCGCCAGGCCAAGCGCCCCGACGTGACCCCGCTCGACCCGTCCTGACCCCAGCCAGCCACTGTCGCATGCCGTGTCGCGGACTCAGCGACACGGCATACGCCCACTCCGGCTGGGACTGATGACGCACCTACGCGGGGTCGCGGCGGCTGCTGAGCACGGCGCGCGGCGCCACGAGCGCGAAGGTGCGTCATCGGTCCCGCGGGCCACACCCTGTGGAGAAGTCCGGCACGCCCGTTCTCTGGTCCGTCAGGCTTGGTCCATGGCTCGGCAGCGGCGTGGCCGCACCCCAGATGAGGTCGTCACCGCGGTGCACCGGCTCGGCGGCACGTGCACCTGGCGGGAGCTGCGGCGCGCCGTGCCCTGGCGGCTGATCGGTGCGGCGGTCGAGGCGGGACTGCTCGTGCACCCGGGGCGCGGCTTCTACACGCTGCCGGCCGCCGACACCGACACCGGTCGGGTCGTGGCGGCGCGCCTGACCGGTGTCGTCTCGCACCGCACCGCCGCCCTGCACTGGGGCTGGAAGGTCAAGGTGGCGCCCACCCGACCCGACGTCACGCTGCCCACCGGCCGGAAGCTGCGCGCCAGCGCGCGGGGCCTCGCCACCACCCGTCGGCGCACGCTCGCACCGGCCGACGTCGCGGAGGGATGGGTGACGACTCCGCCTCGCACCGTCGTCGACTGCTGCCTCGACCTGCCCTTCGACGAGGCGCTGTCGGTCGTCGACTCGGCGCTGCGGGCCGGCCTGACTCGGGGCGCGATGCTCACGGCCGCCACCCCTCGGACCCCGCCACCGGGCCCGGGTGCTCCACGTCGTGCGTCTCGGCAGCGCGAAGGCCGCCAACCCGTTCGAGTCGGTCCTCCGGTCCGTCGCCCTGCGCATCGAGGGCACGATCTGGGACCCCCAGCACCGCATCCGCTACGACGACTTCTTCGCGAAGGTCGATCTCGGCGAACCCTCGCTCGAGCTCGTGCTCGAGGCCGACAGCTTCGAGTTCCACGGCGAGCGAGCGGCCTTCGGTCGCGACTGCGAGCGCTACGACGAGCTCGTGTCGCGCGGGTGGCTCGTGCTGCGCTTCACGTGGGAGCAGGTGATGCTCCGGCCCGCCTGGGTCGCGCGCCTCATCGAACGCACGGTGAGCCGGCGCCGGGCCGAACGGGGAGGGATGACGCACCTTGGCCAGTCGGGAGCGATCGCCTGAGCACGGCGCCGTCCTCGACGGCCGGGAAGGTGCGTCGACGGTCCCCATCGCGGCCCGCCCCGAGCGTGCGTATGCCGTCCCGCTGGCTCAGCGGGACGGCATACGTCCTCGGGTCGGTGAGGTCTCAGACGGAGGCGGCGAACGCCTTCTCGAAGATGTCGAGACCCTCGCTGAGCAGCTCGTCGCTCGCGGCGAGCGGCGGCAGGAAGCGGAAGACGTTGCCGTACGTGCCGCACGTCAGGGTGACGAGACCATCGGCGTGGCAGGCCTTGTTGACCGCGCCGGTCAGGGCGGCATTGGGCGTCAGGTCGCCGGGACCGTTGACGAGCTCGACGGCGAGCATGGCGCCGCGGCCGCGGATGTCGCCGATCTGCGGGTACTTCTCCGCGAGCGCCTTGAGGCGCGGGACGAAGAGGGCCTCGACCTGCTTGGCGCGGCCACAGAGGTCCTCCTCCTTCATCGTCTCGATGGCCCCGAGCGCTGAGGCGCAGGCGACGGGGTTGCCGCCGTAGGTGCCGCCGAGGCCGCCGCCGTGGATCGAGTCCATGACGTCGGCGCGACCGGTGACGCCGGCGAGCGGCAGTCCGCCGGCCATGCCCTTGGCCGTGGTGATGAGGTCGGGCACGACACCCTCGTGCTCGCTCGCGAACCAGTCACCCGTGCGGCAGAAGCCGGTCTGGACCTCGTCGGCGATGAAGAGGATGCCGTTGTCGGTGCACCAGTCGGCGACCTGCTTGACGAATCCCGGTGCGGGAACGATGAATCCGCCCTCGCCCTGGATCGGCTCGAGGATGACGGCGGCGAGGTTGTCCTCCCCCACCTGCGCATGCACCTGGCTGACGAACGTGTCGAACGACTCCTTGGCGCAGTCGGCGGGGCCGCCCGGCCAGCGGAACGGGTAGCTCATCGGCGCGCGGTAGACCTCGCCGGCGAACGGGCCGAACCTGTGCTTGTACGGCATGTTCTTCGCCGTCAGCGCCATCGTCAGGTTGGTCCGCCCGTGATAGGCGTGGTCGAAGGCGACGACGGCGTTGCGCCCGGTGAAGTGGCGGGCGACCTTGACGGCGTTCTCGACGGCCTCGGCGCCGGAGTTGAAGAGCGCGGTGCGCTTCTCGTGGTCGCCGGGCGTCAGGTCGTTGAGGGCCTCGGCGACCTCGAGGTACTCCTCGTAGGGCGTCACCATGAAACAGGTGTGGGTGAAGTCGGCGACCTGCGCGGTGACCCGGTCGACGACGCGCGGGGCGGCGTTGCCGACGGTCGTCACGGCGATGCCGGAGCCGAAGTCGATGAGCTGGTTGCCGTCGACGTCGACGAGGATGCCGCCACCGGCGCGCTCGACGTACACGGGCAGGCCGGTGGAGACCCCGGCGGACACGGCCGCCGTCTTCCGGGCCTGGAGCGCGGCCGACTTCGGGCCGGGGATCGCGGTCTGCAGCAGCCGCTGCTGGGGGACGTTGCTCATGGGGGCCAGTATGCCGTTCGCCCGCCTCCCGGCGGAACCCGGTCCCAGGGTCCACGGGATGCGCATTCCGCACGTGATCCGTGGCTTCGGTCGCGAACTCTGCAGCAGAATGCACAGTTCGCGACCGAACACGTCGTCTGGACGGACCAGCAGTCGCCCCCTCACCCGTCCGGGCGGACGACCCGGTAGCGCAGGTGGACGGTCTCGGGCGTGCCGACGGCTTCGAGCAGCTCGAGCGGCACGTGGCCGGCGTCGAGCCCAGCGAACATCGGGGTGCCGCTGCCGAAGAGCACCGGCGCGACGTGCAGGGAGAGCTCGTCGACGAGTCCGGCCGCGAGGCACCGGCGGCCCAGGTCCGCGCCTCCCATGACGGTCACGGTGCGGCCATCAGCGGCGGCACGGGCCTGGTCGATCGCGGACTCGATCCCGTCGGTGACGAAGGTGTAGACGCCGCCCTCGGGGACGGTGCCGGCCTCAGGCACCTCGTGCGTGACGACGAAGACCGGGCGACGCGCCGGACCGGAGGGGCCGTCGGCGCGCCAGTCCGGGATCGAGTGGTCGTAGGTGGTTCGGCCGGCGACCACGGCGCCGAGGTCGGCCACGGCGCGCTCGAGGTACTCGTGGTCGACGAGCCAGCCGTGCAGTTGCACGCCGCCCGGTCCGAGCGGCTGCTCGGCCGTCTGGGGCGCTGCCGTGACGAACCCGTCGAGGGACAGGCTGATGTCGAAGACGACCCTGCCCATGGTTCCTCCTTGGTGATGGGTCGTTCGGCCGGCGGCACACCCTGTCGGCGCCGCCGGCCGGGTGGGTCAGGGCTCGAGGTCCTCGCCGAACCGGCCGCGGGCCGCGTGCGGGATGAGCGGCTTGTCGGCGCGAGACCTGAGCTGCTGGACCGCCCACGAGTTGCCGTCCGGGTCGGAGAAGCCGAAGAACGTGCCGCCGTCGCGGGGGTCGATGACCTGGATCTCGGAGCACACGACCCCCTTGCCGACGAGCTCGTCCCGGGCCGCCGCCGCATCGGCGACGACGAGCTGGATGCCGTGCAGCGACCCTGGCGCCATCGCCCTCTGCGACGGCAGGTCCCCGACGACGATCGAGCAGCCGGACCCGCGCGGCGTGAGCTGCGCGACGTGCATGTGCTCGTTCTGCGTTTCGTGGTCGAGGTCGAAGCCGACCTGGTCCCGGTAGAACGCGATGGCGGCGCCCAGGTCGCTGACCGGGACGATGACCACCTCCAGGGTCCAGTCCATGGCGCTCATCCCTGCGCCGGGGCGGGCGCGGACGTGGGCGCGGACGCGGGCGTGGTCGTCGGCTGAGCGACGAGCTCGTCGAGGCGCTCGTAGCCCTCGGCCATCCCCTTCTCCATGCCGCTCTCGACCATCATGTCGCGGCCTTCGACGGTGCGGCCGATGCTGCGGCCCTCGAGACGGCAGCGACCGTCTCCGAGGTCGACGAAGCGCATGAACTCGATGGCAACCTCGTCGGGTGCGCCCTCGAATTCGAAGGTCTGGATCGCGAGGTCGTTGTCGCGGATCGTGTGGAACGTGCCGTGGAAGCCGAACTCCATGCCCTCGGGGTTGCGGTGCACGTAGCGGTAGCCGCCGCCCGCGGTGAAGTCCCAGCGCTCGATGTCCATCTCGTAGCCGCGCGGGCCGAGCCACTGGCGGACGAGCTCGGGATCGCGATGGGCATTGAAGACGGCCTCGACCGGGGCGTCGAACTCGCGCGTGAAGTCGATCCACGGCACGCCGGTGGGGATGTCGAGGTTCAGTGAGTTGGTCATGACTGTTGCTCCTTTGCGGTGTTGTTCGGTGTGGTCGCTGCCGTCGACGTGGCGGCAGTCGAGGTGGGGGCCGAACGTTCGAGGACGGCGTCGAGGGACCGGAATCGCTGCTCGGCGAGCAGTCGGTAGCGGTCGATCCAGGCCGTCATGGCCTCGAGCCGTGCGGCCTCCAGGTGGACGGGGCGGCGCTGCGCGTCGCGGGTCCGGCTCACGAGCCCGGCCAGCTCGAGCACCTGGATGTGCTTGCTGACGGCCTGCTTGCTGATCTCGAACGGTTCGGCGAGCTCGTTGACGGTCGCGGCGCCCCGGCTGAGGCGGGCGATGATGGCGCGCCGGACCGGGTCGGCCAGGGCCGCGAAAGCGCGGTCGAGGTCCACATCCGAGACGGGCGAGAGAATCATGGTCAACCAACTCCTTGATCAACTGATAAGTTGATTACACGCCTTCCCTTCGCCTCTCGTCAACCCCTCCCCCCAATCGAAAGAGCGATCCGTCCGGACGGATCGCTCTTTCGATTGGGGCGGGGCCCTCCTTCGGTGCGGACGGATTGCTCTTTCGATTGAGGTCTAGGTGCTGCGATGCCGCAGATGCGGACGTAGGATGCCGTTCATGCCGCAGTTGCGCATCACCGAAGCAGCCGCTCTCCTCGGGGTCTCCGACGACACCGTCCGCCGGATGGTCGACTCCGGTCGCCTCGAGGGATCCATCGACGATGCCGGTCGGCGCACCGTCGACGGCGCGCAGCTCGCCGCCGTGGCCCAGGAGCTCGCGCATCCGGCTGTAGTCGGCGCCATCGGGGGCGCGTCCGCGCGCAACCGGATGCGCGGGATCGTCACCGCCATCACGCGGGACACCGTGATGGCCAAGGTCGAGATGCAGTGCGGCCCCTTCCGCATCGTCTCGCTGCTCTCGAGCGAGTCCGTCGACGACCTCGCCCTCGAAGTCGGCTCGGTCGCCGTCGCCAGCGTCAAGTCCACCCACGTCGTCGTCGAGGTGCCCGCATGAGCCCCGGTCACTCTCGACGGCTTCTCCCGGCCGCAACGACGGCTGCGGTGGGAGGAGTCCTGGCAGCGACGCTGGCAGCGTGCGGGACCTCCGCGACCCCGGCCGCCGGCGCTGGGTCGACGTCGCTCCACGGCACGGTCACCGTGCTCGCGGCGGCGTCACTCACCGAGTCGTTCGACCAGCTGACGAAGGACTTCGAGGCCGCCAACCCGGGCGTCACGGTCGCCACGTCCTACGGCTCGAGCGCCACCCTCGTGCAGCAGGTCGACAACGGAGCGCCGGCTTCGGTCATCGCGCTCGCCGGCACGGCCGCCGCAGCACCGCTCGACAAGAGCATGGTCAAGGACACCAGGACCTTCGCGACCAACACCCTCGAGATCGCCGTGCCACCAAGCAATCCCGCCAACATCACCTCGATCGACGACCTCGCCAAACCGACCGCCAAGGTCGTCCTCTGCGCCGACACCGTGCCGTGCGGCAAGGCCGCGCAGGCGACCTTCACCAAGGCTCACCTCGTGCCCCACGTCGTGAGCAAGGAGGTCGACGTCAAGGCGACACTGGCCAAGGTCAAGCTCGGCGAGGCCGATGCTGCCGTCGTCTACCACTCCGACGTCGTCGCGGCGAAGGGCTCCGTCAAGGGCATAGAGATCCCGCCCAACCTCAACACGAGTCTCACCTACCCGGTCATCACGCTGTCCGACGACCCGGCGGCGCGGGCCTTCGTCGCCTACCTGCTGAGTGCCAAGGGGCTCGCCACCGTGCAGTCGTTCGGCTTCGGCGCGCCCTGATCCCGTGCCCTTCGGCCAGCGGCAGGATGACGTGACATGAGGTATGCCGCCCGCTGGCGATCCCGTGTCGCCCTCGGCATCCCTGCGGCGCTCGCCCTCCTGCTGCTCGTCATCCCGCTCGTCGCGCTGCTGGTCCGTGCCGACTGGGCTCGCATCCCGTCCGACCTCGCGACGCCGACCGTCCTTCCGGCACTGCGGCTCTCGCTGACGACGACCTCGGTGACGGCAGTGTTGTGCCTGGTGCTCGGGACTCCCCTGGCCTGGTTCCTCGCCCGGTCCGAGCACCGGGCGACGAGCTGGGTGCGCGCCCTGCTCACGGTTCCGCTCGTCCTGCCACCGGTCGTCGGCGGCGTGGCCCTCCTTATGGCGTGGGGACGCAACGGGGTGGTCGGCCAGCACCTGACCCCCTTCGGCATCCAGATCCCGTTCACGACCGTGGCCGTCGTGCTTGCCGAGACCTTCGTCGCGATGCCCTACTACGTGCTGGCCGTCGAGGGCGCGATGCGGGGCCTCGACCCCAGGCTCGAGTCGGTGGCCCGGACACTGGGGGCGAGCGACCTGCGCTACCTCCGCACGATCGGAATCCCGCTCGTGCTGCCGGGCATCGCGAGCGGTCTCGCTCTGGCGTGGGCCCGGGCCCTCGGCGAGTTCGGTGCGACGATCACCTTCGCCGGCAACTTCCAGGGGCGGACGCAGACCTTGCCCCTCCTCGTCTACGTCGAGCTGGAGCGCGACCCGCAGGTGGCCATCTCGATCAGCATCATGCTCCTGGGCGTCAGCGTGCTGGTGCTCGGCGTGCTCCGCGGGAGGTGGCTGCGATGAGGCCAGTCGCCGACGGCGGCCATGGCGTCGCGGGTCTCGACGCCCGGGTCCGCCTGTCGCGCGGGGCGATCGAGGTGGACGTCTCCCTCAACGCCGCGGCAGGCCAGGTCATCGGCGTCCTCGGACCCAACGGCGGCGGCAAGACGACGACCGTGCTCGCCCTGGCCGGGGTGCTCCCCCTCGCCCAGGGTCATGTGCGAGTTGGTGGCGAGACGTGGGACGACGGGCGGCGCCGGCTCGCACCGGAGCAGCGCCGGGTCGGCCTCATGCTGGCCGACAGTCTCCTCTTCCCGCACCTGCGCGCGGTCGACAACGTCGCCTACGGGCCGCGCAGCCGCGGCACCGACCGTCATCGTTCCCGCGAGCGCGCCTGTCTCGAGCTCGAGCGGGTCGGTCTCGGTGACCGTGCAGCGTCGAGGCCGCACGAGCTCTCGTCGGGCCAGCGGGCCCGGGTGGCGCTGGCCCGAGCCCTCGCCACCGATCCGGCCCTGCTCCTCCTCGACGAGCCGCTCGCCGCGCTCGACCCGGACACCCGCGCACGCACCCGCAGCGACCTCGCAGCCCGCCTGACGGCATACGACGGCGTGACGGTGCTCGTCACGCACGACCCGCTCGACGCGTTGACCCTCGCCGACCACCTCGTCTTCATCGAGGACGGCCGCGTCACTCAGACGGGGACGCCCGCCGAGGTGCTCAGCGAGCCGCGGAGCGCCTACGTCGGCACCGTCGTCGGTCTCAACCTGTATGCCGCACAAGGCGATTCACATGGTCACGTGCACACCGCCACTGGCGGGCTCATCGTCACGACAAGCCCGACCGAGGGGGCCGTGTGGGCCACGATCCCGCCGAGCGCCGTGTCGCTGCACCTGCACGCACCGGAGGGTTCGCCACGCAACGCCTGGAGGCTGCGCATCGCCTCCGTGACGATGCAGGGCCAGTCGGCGCGCGTGGGACTCGTCGGGGACGTGCCGCTCACCGCCGAGGTGACGCTCGAGTCGGTCACCGCGCTCGGGCTGCAGGTGGGGCAGGACGTCTGGGCTGCGGTCAAGGCGACCGAGGTCCGCACCTACCCCCGCTGAGGACGCCACCACACCCGAGCAGGTCGAGACGCTCACTCGACGGGAACGGACGCGCTGACCGGGGAGGTGGCGCCGGTGGCGCGACGAACCCGGAAGAAGGCAAGGACCGTCGGTGCCTGCACGACCGCAGCGACGACCAGAGCGACGGGGATCGACGTCCGTGTCGCGAGCGCGCCGAGCGGCGGTCCGCCGGCAACCTGGCCGATGGCGTTGGCCTGGCTGTTCATCGACAGCACCGTGGCGCGCGTGGAGCCGTCGAGGTTGCGGTTGAGCCACGTCGACTCGATGGGACCACTGAACGCCATCGCGGCGCCGCGCAGCCACACGCAGGCGAGCGCGAGCCACAGGTTCCCGAGCAGGGCGACGCCGACGACCCCGACGACCTGGACCAGCGCCGACAGGGCCACGGGCAGACCGGGGTTCGTGTCGACCACCCGCCGTGGCAGCCACCGTCCGCTCACCAGCGACGCGGCGAGTGAGACGACGGTGCCGATCAGCGCGAAGACGGTGAAGGCGATCGCCTCGTCACCGCCGAAGAGAGCCGGCATCGCGAACGTGTCGAGCACCCGGACGCGCCAGAGTCGGTCGAAGACCTCGCTCGCGAGCCCGACGAGCAGGCTGACGAGGAGGAAGACCCGCACGACCTGCCGCCCCCGCGCGATGCGGAGCCCCGCGACGAGCTGGTCCTTGAGGTGTCCGAAGGTCTCGCGGTCGCCGCGGGGCGTCGGGTGGAAGTGCCGCTCGGGCATGACCGCCCAGAGTCCGACGGCGAGCAGCATCATCGTCGCTCCCGCGGCAATGACCGGAGCCCTGAGGCCCACCAGGCCGAGCGCGCCCGCTGCCAGGGTGCCGACGATGCTGAACGTCAGGTCCACCTGCGTCTCGCGGGTGAAGACCCGGGCGACGTTCTCCTCACCCACCTCGTCGGTGATCCACGCCTGGAGGGCCCCGGACGTGAAGGTGTAACCGATCCCCCAGACGACGTTGCCGACGACCGCCGCCCCGAACGTGGCGACGATGCCCTCGACCGCGAAACCGGCGCCGATGAGGAAGAAGCCGATGATCACGGACACCCGTCGGCTGTGCAGGTCGGCCACGAGACCGGTCGGCACCTCGAAGAGGAAGCACGTCGCCTCGAGCACCGTGCCGACGAGCACCATCTGGAACGGGTCGAGCCCGACGACGCGGTACTGGAAGACGAGGTTGAGCGTGAAGCACAGGGCGAAGGCGAAGGCCGCGACGGCCGTGAGCACGTAGAAGGTGGACGTCGCGTCCGCCTCGCGCAGCGGCCGCCGCAGGAGCGTGAGCACGCACCGACGGTAGGGGCGCAGAACGCTCCCCGTCGCCTGGTTTACGGTTCGCCCGCGAGGCCGTGCGCCGTCCGCGGCCCGTCTCGGCGTCGCCCCCGGACGTCCACGGCCCGACCCAGGGCGTCTCACACTTTGGACACAATGCTCGGACGTCCTACTATCTAGCCATGCCAGCGACGAGGCTGATGCCCACCGACGAAGCCACCGACCTGATCGAGCTGACCCGCGAGATCTGCCGCAAGGACCTTGCGCCGCGGGTCGACGACGCCGAGCGGGCCCGCACGTTCCCCGAGGAGACCTTCCGGACCCTCGGCCGCGCCGGCCTGCTGTCGCTGCCCTACCCCGAGGAGTTCGGCGGGGCCGACCAGCCCTACGAGGTCTACCTCCAGGTCGTCGAGGAGATCGCGTCCGTGTGGATGAGCGTCGCTGTCGGGGTCAGCGTGCACAGCCTCACGGCATACCCCGTGGCGACGTTCGGCACCCGCGACCAGCAGGAGGCCCTGCTCCCGGCGATGCTCTCGGGCGAGCAGCTCGGCGCCTACTGCCTGTCCGAGCCGCTCGCCGGCTCCGACATCGCCTCGATGACGACGCGGGCCACGCGCACCGACGCCGGGTGGTCGCTCAAGGGCACCAAGGCCTGGATCTCGCACGCCGGCCACGCCGACTACTACACGACCTTCGCGCGCACGTCTGACGCCGGCGGCAAGGGCCTGTCGACGTTCATCGTGCCGGGTGACGCCCCGGGCCTGACCTTCGCCGAGCCCGAGAAGAAGATGGGGCTGCACTGCGACCCCGTCGCGCAGGTCATGTTCGATGCCGTGCCCGTCGACGGCACCCGGCTCGTCGGGCAGGAGGGTCAGGGCATGCACATGGCCCTGTCGGCCCTCGACGCTGGGCGCCTCGGAATCGCCGCTGCCGCAACGGGACTCGCGCAGGCGGCCCTTGACGCCGCTGCGGATTACGCGAGTGAGCGCCAGCAGTTCGGTCGGCGGATCGGCGACTTCCAGGGCCTTGCGTTCCTCCTCGCGGACATGGAGGCCGCGGTCACCGCGGCCCGCGCCACCTACCTTCACGCCGCCCGGCTCAAGGACGCCGGTCGCACCTTCGGCAAGGAGGCCGCGGTCGCCAAGCTCGTCGCGACCGATGCCGCGATGAAGGTCACCACCGACGCCGTGCAGGTGCTCGGGGGCGCCGGCTACACCGAGGACTTCCCGCTCGAGCGCTACATGCGTGAGGCGAAGGTGACCCAGATCTTCGAGGGCACCAACCAGATCCAGCGACTCGTCATCTCGCGCCAGCTCCTCTCTCGCTGACCCCGACGCCCGAAAGGCCTGCCATGCAGTTGAACTCGTCCACCGTCGCCCTCGTCACCGGTGGCGGCTCCGGCCTCGGAGGGGCCACCGCACGCCGCCTCGTCGCCGACGGCGCGACCGTCCTCATCATTGACCTCGAGGGATCCACCGCCCCGGCACTGGTCGGCGAGCTCAACACCCAGCGCGCGGGCTGTGCCGTCTTCGTCGCGGCCGACGTGCGCGACGAGGCGCAGGTGCAGGCAGCGGTCGACCGCGCGACGGAGCTCGGCGAGCTGCGCATCGCCGTCAACTGCGCGGGCGTCGCCACCCCCGGCCGCGTCATCGGCCGTGGTGGCCCGCTCGCGCTCGACACGTTCAAGACGGTCATCGACATCAACCTCGTGGGCTCGTTCAACGTCCTGCGCCTCGCAGCCGCGGCGATGCTCGGCAACGAGCCCGTCGACGGTGACCGCGGTGTCATCGTCAACACGGCCAGCATCGCCGCTTTCGACGGCCAGATCGGCCAGGCCGCCTACGCCGCGAGCAAGGGCGGCATCGTCGGCCTCACGCTGTCGGCAGCGCGCGACCTGGCAGACAAGGCGATCCGCGTCATGACGATCGCCCCCGGCACCTTCGAGACGCCGATGCTCGCCGGCCTCCCGGGCGAGGTCAAGGAGGCGCTCGAGAAGCAGGTGCCGCACCCGTCGCGCCTCGGCCGCCCGGACGAGTACGCCAACCTCGTGCGCCACATCGTCGACAACCCGATGCTCAACGGCGAGGTCATCCGCCTCGACGGCGCCCTGCGTATGCCGCCTCGCTGAGTCGCTGGCCGGGCGGCCCCTTTCGTGGGGGCCCGCCCTGTTGGGGAATGGAACGCCCTTGGACATGGGCACAATGAAGGAGTGAACGAGCCCGGCGGTGACCTCGTGATCGCGGCCGGTCCCGGTCTGCGGCACGGACTCGTCATCCCCGCGACCGAGCTCGTCGAGAGGTTCAGCCGGTCATCCGGCCCCGGCGGTCAGGGCGTCAACACGACCGACAGCCGGGTCGAGCTGGTCTACGACCCGGGGACCTCGACCGCCCTGACGCCGAGCCAGCGCGAGCGCCTCGTCGCCGCCCTGGCCGGACGGCTCGTCGGCGGTCGGGTCACCATCGTCGCCTCCGAGCAGCGGTCGCAGCTGCGCAACCGGGCCGCCGCCAGGGATCGGCTCGTCGACCTCCTGCGTGAGGGACTCGCTCCCCCGCCGCCGGCCCGCCGCGCGACGAAGCCGACTCGGGGCTCGCAGCGGCGCCGGGTCGAGGGCAAGAAGCGCCGCTCTCAGGTCAAGTCGGGTCGGGGCCGCGTCCAGCCCGAGTGACCCTGGCACCCAAATCATGGCCTCTCGACGAGCGGGAGGCGGCACCACGTGGCCTCTCGACAAGCGGGAGGCGGCACCACGTGGCCTCTCGACGGTGGAGAGGCGGCCGTTCGTGGCCTTTCGACGGTGAAAGAAGACGGGGAAGCGCGCGCGGGCGGGACGGGGGGCAGCGGGCCGGGCGGACGGCATTCCGGCGCCGAGCGCCGGCTCCGGCCCTCGGTCAGCGGTGCGGCGGCGCCAGGACCGTCGTGTCGACGACGGCATCCACCTCGACGGGGCCGTAGACGTGTGGGAACGTCTCGCCGGTGGCCGGGTCACCGACCTCGTGCACCACGGGCGAGCCGAGCCGTGACTCGTCGATGTGCAACAGCACGAGCGGCTCGGCGACGTCGGTGTAGAAACGGGACCGGACGACGGGCCACTGCTCCGCCGACGAGGCGTGGATGAAGCCCTCCTCGGCGAGCGTGCGCCCACGGGTCGACTGGGCATAGGTGCCGTCGCGCAGCGCCTGCTGCCAGTGCGCCTGCTCGGCGAGGTGGTAGATCATGGCCGCCGACGCTACCAACCCCGCATCCCCTTCGGTGAGGTGTGCCTCAAAACCCTCGCACCGCCCCCGAGAGGAGGGACGCTGGTGGTGTGGACCGCAGCGGCCCGCTCGTTCGGGCCGCGCACGCATCCTTGGGAGGGCGGGGGAGCATGACCACGACGCAGGAGCCGCGTGACGACGCCGAGCTGCGCTACCCGCCGGGGGTCGTCAACCTGGCCGGCCACGACCTGTCCTACGTCGACACCGGACAGGGGTCAGCCATCCTCTTCATCCACGGACTGCTGGGATCCCACGCGAACTGGACCCACCTCGTCGACCGGCTCGACACCGACCACCGGGTCGTCATCCCGGACCTCTTCGGCCACGGCGCCTCCGCGAAGCCGATCGGTGACTACTCGCTCGGCTCGCACGCCGCGATCCTGCGCGACCTCATCGACCGGCTCGGCATCGACCGCGTCACGCTCGTCGGCCACTCCCTCGGTGGCGGGATCGCCATGCAGTTCTGCTACCTGTTCCCCGAGCGGGTCGAGGCGCTCGTCCTCGTCTCCACCGGTGGCCTCGGGCGCACGGTCAGTCCGCTGCTGCGGTCCGCGACGCTCCCCGGCGCCGAGCTCGTCCTCCCAGTCATCGCGTCGAGCTGGGTCCGCGAGCGCGTCGAGACCGTGGGGCGGGCCGTCCGCGGGCTCGGGTGGCGCCCGAGCGCCGACGCGTCGGCGGCCTGGAAGGGCTTCACCTCCCTCTCGGATGCCGAGAGCCGCCGCGCGTTCCTCGCCACGACCCGCGGCGTCATCGACCCCGGCGGGCAGACCGTCAACGCGCTAGGGCGCCTGACGGCGGGGGAACCCATCCGGACCGTCGTCATCTGGGGCACCCGGGACCGGATGATCCCCGTCGGACACGCGGAGCGGGCGCACGAGGTCTTCCCCGGGGCGGAGGTCGTGCTCTTCGAGGGCGCCGGACACTTCCCGCACCTCGAGCAGCCGGACCGCTTCGCGAGCGTCCTCGAGGGCTTCATCCACGGCTGAGCTGAGGAAGATCACTCGTCCGGACGGATCGCTCTTTCGATTGTGGCGGGGTTCTCCTTCGGTGTGCCCGCTGACAGACCGATGGCTGGAGCCGGCGCTCAGCGCCAGAATGCCGCGTGGCCAGGTCCCACCGCTACCCGCGGTCGCCCGCGCGGCGCAGTGCCACAGGGTCGAGGACGGTGACGCGTCCACGGTCGAGTGCGACCACGCCGCCAGCCTCGAGACGACGCAGGACCCGGTTGGCGGTCGGTCGGGTCACCCCGGCGAGCTCGGCGATCTCGGTCTGGTTCAGCTCCACGGCCACGAGCGAATGCCCTTGCGCGCCAGTGGCATAGACTCCGCACAGCGACACCAGGCTCCGGACGACGCGGAGCTCGGCCGGCGTGTGCAGGGCCTCCATGAGCGCTTCGGTCAGCCGGTTGACCCTGGCCGCGAGCAGACGGACGAGGAGGCGGCTGACCTCCGGGTGGCGGACGCAGAGCCGCTCGAAGTCCGCGAAGCGGAGCGTCAGGGTCACGGTCGGTTCGACGGTCTCGATCGTCGCCGTGCGCCGGCCCCCACGCACGATCATCGCGAGCTCGCCGAAGGCCTGGCCCGGGCCCATGACGGCGTAGGCGAGCCGGTCACCGTGCTCGGACGAGCGTCGGGCCACGACCCGTCCCTCGAGGACGAAGTGCACGGAGTCCGCGGCGTCCCCTTCGTGGAAGACCACCTCACCGGCGACGTAGGAGTGCCGTCGCATCGTCGCCACGACCTCCCGGCGCTCCTCGGGTGCGAGGTCCGAGAGCAGCCCGACGTCGACGTTCACGACACCGGCCGCTCGGTTGACGCGGGCAACCGCACGCGTCGCAGGGTGTGCCCTCGCGCGTGCCCGTGAGCACATCCGGGGTGTCGCCGCGCGCACAGACGCGGGGAGCGCCGCGCGGCATCGTCGTCGGTGAGCACATCCGAAGGGCGAGGGGCAGCGAACCCCTCGACGAGGAAGGGCAGTTCGATGACGACGACGACGCGACGACGGATCCACCCGGACCTCGCGCACCACCACCCGCGAGTGACCCGACGACCAGGGGGTGGCTGGACGTGGGAGTGCGAGTGCGGCGGCGCCTCCGCCCGCTCGGTCGTGGCACGTCTGACCTGGCACCAGGCATACGTCGGCGCCCTCATCCACTCGGCCTCGATCGCACCCTGAGTCGTCACCACAGGCCCTCGCCGAGGCGCCCCCGGAGGGGTAACGGGAGCGGCGACAGGGACGCACGCGCCTCGGCGAGCAACGCCGACTCCGCCCGGTCGAACACATCCTGGGCGGAGTCTGGCGTGTCCCCGATCGCGGTCATGCCCACCCGGCCGCACTCGGTGATCGAGCTGATCATGTGGAAGACGACGCCAGTCTGGCGGGACTGGTCGAAGTGCAGGCCGGCCCGGGCGACGAGGTCGAAGAGGTCGTCGACGTCGAGGCCACGGAGCGCCTCGTCCTCGAGGTGGTCGGTCGCCACGAGGTGGCGCTCCGCCCCGGACGGCGTGCGGAACCGTCCCTCCTCGTGGACGTAGACGCCGTCGGTCAGGAACTGCAGGGTCAGGAAGGGGTGCGTCGTGCCGCCCCGGCGCAGGTTGATCTCGATCGCCTGTGTCTGCCAGTCGGTCCCCTGCCGGACGACGACGAAGTCGAGGGCGAAACGCCCGAGGACCCCCTTGCCGGCGAGGACCCGACCGACCTTCTCCGCCTCTGCGGTGATGGCCGTCGCGTATGCCGGGTCGGCCGGGAACCGCGCGCCGAGGTAGCTCTGGCCCGTGGGGCCGCCGAGGATCTGGTCGTGCGTCGAGAGGATCTCGAGCTCCCCGAGTGGCGTCACCCGCAGCTGCACGCTGGGACTGCGCACCTCGTCGCCGACGACGCGTTCCTCGACGATCCCGCCGCGCTCCTCGAGACGGCGCAGGTAGGCGTCGGTGTCGACCTGCTCGTCCTCCAGCTGCATCCCGCGCACCCGTTCGGTGGCGACGGCACGCAGCTCGACGTCGTCAGCCGATCCCGGGCCCCCTGGTCCCGCCGGCAGGCCCGCGAGGTCCACCAGCGCGTTGCCCGAGCCGGACACGCCCTCGTTGAGCTTGACCATGGCCCACCGCGCCGCGGGTCTGGCCGCGTGCAGGGCGATCACGGCGTCGACGACGTCGTCGATGCTGTGGAGGTCCTCGGCCCCGAAGGGGTGGGCGACGCCCGCCTCGGCGAAGACCCGACGGCAGCCGGTCTTGGTGCCCAGCGGGTAGAGCCGGGGGTCGGGGGCATACATGGGGATCCCGAGCAGGAGGCAGAGGTCACGCTCGCGGGTGGTGCTGGTGTAGGGGAGGAGGTGCGAACGCGCGGGGTCGGGCACCAGCGACGCGATCCGGGCCAGCATTCGGGGGCGCTCCAGCAGCTTGTCGGTGAGGGGCGTCGGCGAGGAGTCGCCGACGGCGACGAGGGTGAGCCGTGCGCGGGCGTGGCTGGGGATGACTCCGGGCAGCAGCGACAGGTAGTACTCGATGACGTGCTCGTGGATCGGCATCGAGGTCACGTAGACCATCCGCAGCCTCGGCTGGCGCAGGAGCAGCAGGAGGAAGAGGAAGCGCTCCTCCATCGCCTGGTTCAACGCACCAGCGGACGGCCCGAGCCGCTCGATCGTCATCGACGGGACGACGACGACGGACTCCAGGGGGTCGCCCTGGCGCATGAGTCTCCACACCTCGGGCAGCTGTCCCTGCAGGACGTCGAAGAGCTCGCCCCGTGCGTCCTCGTCGAGGTCGCCGAGCCCGACGTCCGGCGGTCGGACCTCGGACGGCTCCTGCGGGGAGGTGGAAGGGATGGCCGCGTTCATGGGTGGTCCTCCTGTCTGACGGTGCCGATGACCTCGTACACCTCGAGGGGCCGTGAGATGCCGCGCAGCTCCATGGGGCCGAGCGAGTGCGTTTCGAAGCTCTCGTCGAGGCCGGCACGCACGCGCGGGCTGATGAGCACCTGGCGGCTCACCGCGGCGGCACACAGCCGCGCAGCCACGTTGGTGACGGTCCCGATGGCGGCGTAGTCCCATCGCCCCTCGAAGCCGACCCGGCCGAGCGTGGCGTAACCCTGGGCGATACCCACGCCGAAGCCGAGGTCGTGGCCCTGCCGGTGCCAGTGCGTCGCGAGCTCGTCGACGCGGTCACGCATCTGGAGCGCCATCCGCACGGCCCGTTCCGGCGCGTCCGCGCACGGTGGCGGGTCGTTGAAGAAGACCATGAGCCCGTCGCCGGCGAAGTGCTCGAGCGTCCCCTCGTAGGCGAACACGAGCTCCCCGAGCGCAGCGTGGTAGTCGCGGAGCACCGACATCGTCTCCTCCGGCTCCGACGTCTCGGCGAAAGCGGTGAAGCCGCGCAGGTCGGTGAAGACCGTGGTGATGTCGCGGCGGTGGCTCTCCAGGAACGACTCGTCGCCCGACTCGACGATGAGGCCGGCGATCTGCGGGGAGAGGAAACGACGCAGCCGGCTCAGGCGCTCGAGGTCGGCGACCTGCTCGGCGACCCGCGACTCCAGCTCGGCGTTCCACCGCTCGAGCGCGACGGTCTGCTCGACCACGGTGTCGTGGAGCCGCTTGACCCGGGCCAGCGACCTCACCCGAGCCATGAGCTCGGCCTGGTCGAACGGCTTGGTGATGAAGTCGTCGGCGCCGACCTCGAGGGCGCGCAGCCGCTGTCGCGCCCCGCTCGCCGTCACCATGACGACGGGAAGCATGGCGGTCCGGGCGTCGGCCTTGATCCGCGCGCACGTCTCGTAGCCGTCCATGACGGGCATGAGCACGTCGAGCAGGACGACGTCGATGTCGCACTCGCCGAGCGCGACGAGCGCGGCCGCACCCGACGCCTCGGAACGGACGAGGAAGCCATGGGGCTCGAGGACGGCGTGCATGAGCTTGCGGTTCTGCTCGAGGTCGTCGACGACGAGCACCCGCACGCCGGTGAGCGGCGGGACCACGACGTCCTGGGCGGGGGCGGTCACGGCGCGTGGCCGTCGTCGCTGCGCGGCAGGTGGCGGCGCACCTGTGCGGGGAACTCCCGGACGCTGATCGGCTTCTCGAGGTAGCCCGCGAAGCCCGACGCGAGGGCGCGGTCGCGGTCCCGTTGCATGGCGAACGCGGTGAGCGCGACGACCGGGATGTGCGCGGTCGCCTCGTGGCCGCGCAGCAGCTCCAGCGCGGCGAAGCCGTCGATCCCCGGGAGCTGGAGGTCCATGAGGATGACGTCGGGAAGCGTGGCCCGCGCCTGCTCGACCCCCTGCTCACCGGTGTCGGCGACGACGACGGAGAAGCCGGCATACTCCAGCACGTCGCGGGCGAGCTTGAGGTTGCGGGGGTTGTCCTCGACGAGGAGGACCACGGGTTGGCGGTTCACGGCCCCTCCCCCGACCTCTCGTGCGCGGCGGCCACGGCCGCGAGCCGTCGGGCGAGGCCGGGCAGGTCGATCCCGGCCTTCGCGGCGACGAAGGCGATGCGTCCCTCCAGTCGCGAACGATCCTGTGCCGTCAACGATTTCGCGGTGAGTACGACGATGGGTGGGCCGTCGGAGTCACGGTCCGGCCGCAGCTCGTCGATGACCGCGAAGCCGTCGACCTGGGGCATGAGCAGGTCCATGACGACGACGGACGGCGCGACCGCACGCACGAGGTCGGCAGCCTGCTGGCCGCCCGCGCAGGTGTGGACCTCCCAGCCGAGCGGCTCGAGGGTGCTGCGCACGAGCTTCAGGGCGAGCGGGTCGTCGTCGACGACCACGACGCTGAGCCCGGCGCCCGTATCCTGCGCCCGAGTCGGGGTCGGGGACAGCAGACGGGTCACGGCGGCGAGGAGGTGGTCCCCACTCACCGGCTTGACGAGGTACTCCGTCGCCCCGAGCGCGAAGCCTCGTCCCCGCTCCGGCTCGACGCTGACGACGACCACCGGGACCTCGGCCGTCACCGGGTCGCTCTTGAGAGCCGCGAGCACCTCCCAGCCGTCCATGCCGGGCAGGTGGATGTCGAGGATGACGGCGAAGGGGTCCCGCTCCCGGACGAGGATGAGCCCCTGCTCACCGGTGGAGGCGCTGACGGCGCGCAGGCCGGCCGCACGCAGGTGCAGCTCGACGAGCTCGGCGGAGCGCGGGTCGTCCTCGATGACGACGACGACCGGGCCGCTCACGGACTCCAGGTCGGCCGACCAGGCGGGGCCGTCGGAGGGCGGCGCGGTGCTCGGCTGCGGGATCGAGATCCCGAAGGTGCTGCCCTCCCCCGGCACGCTGGTGAGCCACAGTCGACCGCCGTGCAGCTCGACGATGCGGCGGCTCAGGGTGAGACCGAGGCCCGTGCCCTCGCTGGAGGACGCCGACCGCTCACCCTGCTGGAACGAGTCGAAGATCCGCTCCTGGTCGGCCGGGTCGATCCCGATGCCGGTGTCGGTCACGGTGATCGCCACCTCCTCGTGCTCGCGCCAGGCCCGCACGTCGACGCTGCCCCCGTCGGGCGTGAACTTGACGGCGTTGCTCAGCAGGTTGAGCAGCACCTGCTTGAGCCGGAGCGCGTCGGCGGTCACCGTGCCGAGCCCGCGCTCGGCATCGAGCGTCAGGCGTATGCCGTGCAGCGCGGCCCGCTCGCGCACGAGCGAGAGTGCCTGCACCACCAGGTCGTCGATGGGGAACGTCGTGAGGTCGAGCTCCATGCGGCCGGCCTCGATCTTGGACAGGTCGAGGATGTCCCCGAGGAGGGCGAGCAGGTGCCGCCCGGCCGCGAGGATGTCTTGGAGATAGTCCTCCTGGCGCTCGTTGAGGTCACCGAACATCCGCTCGAGCAACACCTCGGAGAAGCCGATGACGGCGTTGAGCGGGGTGCGCAGCTCGTGCGACATGCTCGCGAGGAACTCCGACTTGTGCCGGCTCGCCTTGGCGAGCTCGATGCTCTGTCGCTCGAGCTGCTGGTAGAGGCGGGCGTTCGTCAGGGCGACGGCCGACTGGCTCGCGAAGGCGGCGAGCAGCTCGCACGTCTCCTCGCTGAACGGCCCGGTGGTCTTCCTCCGGACGACGAGGGCGCCGACGACGCGGTCGGGACGCACGAGCGGGATCGCGACGAGCGAGCACCAGCCGGACCCGTGCAGCACCGCCAGGTGGGGGTCCAGGGGGACGGGCTCCGCGTCGAGGTCCGGGATCTGGAGCACCTCCCGGGTCCGGGCCGCGCGCCCGACCCACGTCCGGTCGATGTGGATCTCGGCGGCCCGCAGCGCCTCGATGACGTCCTCGCTCGTGCCGTAGGCCGTTCGCACCCGGAAGAGCCCGGTCGACCGGTCGAACTC
Source organism: Terrabacter sp. 01T434 (assembly GCF_056398545.1). Classification (NCBI taxonomy): domain Bacteria; kingdom Bacillati; phylum Actinomycetota; class Actinomycetes; order Micrococcales; family Intrasporangiaceae; genus Terrabacter; species Terrabacter sp. 01T434. The sequence goes on along the minus strand of NZ_JBFTPP010000001.1, from coordinate 135,940 downwards.
CATGAGCGACCCGCCGTCGGTGTCGGACAGGTCGACGGCGTGCGACACGATCGTGGCCAGCACCTCGTCGACGTCGAGGCTGGAGCTGATCGCCTCGCCGACCTCGGCGAGGGCCTCGAGCTGCTCCACCTTGCGTCCCAGCTCGGCCGAGCGGTTCTCGAGCGTGGTGACGAGCTCGACGTGCCGCAGGGCCAGCGCCGCCTGCTCGGCGAAGGTGGTGAGCAGGTCCCCCGCGCGGTCGTCGAAGGGGTCGACCTCGTTCCGCCACACCGTCAGCACGCCGACCACCTCGTCCTCGACGAGCATCGGCGCTCCCAGGATGGAGCGGTAGCCACCGAGCTTCTGCAGGGCGAACTGCGAATAGTCGGGGTCGGCGAGGACGTCCTTGATCTGCTGGGCAGTGCGGTCCATGCCGACGCGGCCGGTGAGGGTCCCGCGGTTGCGCCGGACGGGGTAGCGGTCGACGATCTCGAGATACGCCCTGGAGTGCCCGCTCGACCACCGGAGGCGGTACTCGTCGTCCTCCAGCAGGTGGATCTGCGCGACGTCCGCGTGCAACAGCCGGCGGGCGTTGTGGACCACGGCCTCGAAGACCTGCGCCTGGGCCGACGCGCCACTCGTCAGCACCTTGAGGATGTCGCTCGTCGCGCGGAACTGCTCCTGGACGTCGGCCAGCCGTGCCTCGAGCTCGGCGCGGTCACTGCTCGCCGAGTCCTCTCCCACCTCGTCGAACCCGCCCATGCGAGTCCCCCATCGTGCTGTGAGTCCCTCTGGTCCCCCACCCGAGTGTCCTCCTCGGGTGCGGACGGCACCAAGGAAACGGCACAAGGTCGCCACCGGTCAGGAGCGGTCCCCGGTTCCTCGGAAGCACGCGATCACGGCATCCGGCGCTCGTGGCGGTCCTACGCTGATGGTGAGCGTCCCTGAGGCAGTGGCCGCTCCCTGCTACGGAAGGACTCCCATGCCTGACTCGAGCAGTGCTGCCGCTCCGACGCCCGACCTCACCCGCAGGGCCGTCGCGGAGGCCGTGGGGACGTTCGTCCTCGTCTTCTTCGGCGTCGGCTCCGTCGTCTTCGGCAAGGACACCATCGGGTTCGTCGGTGTCGCCCTGGCCTTCGGCTTCGTCCTGCTCGCCCTCGCCTACGCCATCGGCCCGATCTGCGGCTGCCACGTCAACCCTGCCGTCACGCTCGGCCTCCTCCTGCGCAAGGGCATCACCACGACGGAGGCGGTCTACTACTGGGGCGCCCAGCTCGTCGGGGCCATCGTGGCCGCAGCCCTGCTCAAGCTCATGGTGTCCGGCTTCGGCGGCGCCACGGACAAGACCGGCGCTCTCGGGACCAACAACTGGGGGCCGGACATCACAGCCGGAGGGACGTTCGTCCTCGAGGTCGTGCTCACCTTCCTGCTCGTCCTCGTCGTCCTGCTCGTGACGAACCGGGCCGCCGCGCCGGGTTTCGCCGGTCTGGCAATCGGTGTGGTGCTCACTGTGATCCACCTCGTCGGCCTCCCGCTCGACGGCACGTCCGTCAACCCGGCCCGCTCGATCGGACCGGCCCTGCTCAACGGTGGCGAGCCCCTCGCCCACGTGTGGATGTTCATCGTCGCGCCGCTCGTGGGGGGAGCCGTCGCGGCCCTCGCGGCGCCGTACTTCGAGACGGCCGTCGCGAAGAGGGACGTCGACCCCACGGGTGCGGACGTCCCGGAGTGACCCGTCCTCGACGGCTGTCGAACGTTGCGGCGCGCGCCTGCCCCATGATGGGTCCATGAGCGAGGCATCTCGTGGTGGCCCCGGACCGACGAGGCCCCGGGGCCGGAGCGCCGTCCGGTGGGTCGCCGCGCTCGCCGTCCTCGCGTGGCTGGCCATCGGCGGCGTCGGCGGCCCCCTCGTGGGTCGCCTGTCCGAGGTCGCGACGAACGACAACGCGAACTTCCTGCCGCCGTCGGCCGAGTCGACATCGGTGAGCAAGCTCGTCGCGCGCACCACCGACACCCAGACGCTGCCCTACCTCGTCGTCGTCGAGCGCCCGAGCGGCCTGACGCCGGCCGACTCCCAGGCCATCCAGGCCTGGGTCGCCGGCATCCCGGGGCTCAAGCTCTCGGACCCGACGCGGACCGTGGGTGAGTTCCTGCAGGCGCCACCGACGGCGGCGATCCCCAGTCAGGACAAGCAAGCCGCCCTCGTGCCCGTGGCCTTCCTCGCTGACAAGGCCGAGGTCACCATCGGCGGGGACACCGCGTTGTATGCCGTGGCGCAGGCCCTGCGCGCGTCCGCGGCGTCGACGCTGGGCGCGTCCGGCCTGACGGTGCACGTCACGGGGGCCGGTGGCTTCTTCGCCGACTTCATCATCGCCTTCAGCGGGATCGACGGCATCCTGCTGCTCGTCGCTCTCGGCGTCGTCTTCCTCATCCTGCTCATCGTCTACCGCAGCCCGATCCTGCCGTGCGCCGTGCTCATCACCGCGATGTTCGGCCTCTCGCTCGCTGCTCTGGTCGTCTTCCCGCTGGCGCAGAACGGCGTCATCAGCCTGAGCGGCCAGAGCCAGGGCATCCTGTCGATCCTCGTCGTCGGCGCAGCCACGGACTACGCACTGCTCCTCGTCGCCCGCTTCAAGGAGGAGCTGCACGACGAGGAGTCGACGTGGGCGGCGATGAAGACCGCGTGGAGGGCCGCCCTCGAGCCGATCGCGGCGAGCGCCGCGACGGTCGTCCTCGGTCTGCTGTGCCTGCGCCTCTCGGACCTCGGCAGCACGAAGGGCCTCGGCCCGGTGGGCGCCCTCGGCATCGTCGGCGCCTTCGTCGCGTCCCTGACCTTCCTCCCCGCGGTCCTGCTCCTCTTCGGCCGGCGCATCTTCTGGCCCCAGGTCCCGCGGATCGACCACGTGCACAGCGCGGACGCCGTCGGCACCCGCGGGATCTGGGGCCGGGTGGCCGGCATGGTCGGTCGCCACCCGCGGCGCACCTGGGTCGTCACGCTGCTGGCGCTCGCGACCTGCGCGGCCTTCCTGCCCACGCTCAACGCCCGAGGCATCGCCCAGTCGGACCTCTTCCTCACGAAGGTCGACTCGGTCACGGGACAGGAGGTGCTGGCTCGCCACTTCCCCGCCGGATCCGGTTCCCCGGTCCAGATCGCCGCGCCCGAGGGCAAGGCCGATGCCGTCGTGCAGGTGCTGAACTCGACGGCTGGGGTGAGCAACGCTCAGGTGGGTCTCGTGCCCGGCCAGCCCCCCAAGGTCGTCGACGGCCAGGTCATCGTGCAGGCGACGCTCGACGCGGCTGCCGACAGCGTGGCGGCCGAGGACACCATCGAGACCCTTCGCGCCTCTCTCGACCGGGTCGGCAGCGACGTGCTCGTCGGCGGGACCACGGCCACCAACCTCGACGTGCGGCTCGCGAGCGAGCGCGACCTCAAGGTCATCATCCCGACGATCCTCGCCGTGATCTTCGTCGTCCTGATGCTCCTGCTGCGGTCGATCGTGGCCCCCCTCGTCCTCGTCGCCGCGAACGTCCTGTCGTTCGCCGCGACCATGGGCGTCTCGGCCATCGCCTTCAACCACGTCTTCGACTTCCCGGGGTCCGACCCGTCGACGCCGCTCTACGGCTTCGTCTTCCTCGTGGCCCTGGGCATCGACTACTCGATCTTCCTCATGACGCGCGTCCGGGAGGAGTCCCGCATGCGGGGGACCCGACCCGGCATCCTCGTCGGTCTGGCCGTCACGGGTGGCGTCATCACGAGCGCGGGCGTCGTTCTCGCGTCGACCTTCTCGGCCCTCGCCGTGCTGCCGATCCTCTTCCTCGTGCAGATCGCCTTCATCGTCGCCTTCGGCGTCCTGCTCGACACACTGGTCGTGCGCAGCCTGCTCGTCCCCGCCGTCTCCTACGACCTCGGTGACCGCATCTGGTGGCCCATCGGACTGTCCCGCGGCGGCCGGCACGAACGGGGTGCCGAGCCGACTTCCGACAAGAAGGCGCGGGTGGCCGACCCGTCCTCGCGGTAGGCCGGGCCTACGTCGCCGCTGACCGGTCCGCGGTGTCAGCACGCGCAGTCAGCTGCTCCACCTCGTCCCACTCGGGGCCGCCGAGGTGGGGCTGGTCCCCTTCGCGCGTCAGGGCGCCTGCCTCGTGCACCTGCGCCGTCGCGGAACTTCCCGAGGCGCCTGACGAAGCCCCCGGGCCGGGGCACCATGGGGCATGACCTCCGCGACACCTTCCGCGCTGCAGCAGCGACCTCGGCTCCTCGTCTTCGACGTCAACGAGACGCTGTCGGACATGACGCACCTCGGCGACCGCTTCGTCGAGGTCGGTGTGCCGCCCTATCTCGCAGTGCCGTGGTTCGCCGGGCTGCTGCGTGACGGTTTCGCCCTGACGGTCACCGGGCAGAACCCGAGCTTCGCCGACGTCGCCCGCGCGTCGCTGCACACCGTGCTGCACGACAAGGCCAACGTCGAGTCGGCAAGCCGCCACATCATGGCGGGCTTCCTGCAGCTCCCCCTGCACGATGACGTGGTCACCGGAGTGCGGGCCCTGGCTGCGATGGGCATGCGGCTCGTGACCCTGAGCAACGGGGCGGCCGACGTGGCCGAGGGCCTCTTCGAGCGCGGCGGCATCCGGGACGCCTTCGAGCGCGTCCTGTCCGTCGAGGACGCGCCCGCGTGGAAGCCGGCCGCCTCGGCCTACGCGTATGCGCTCGGCGAGTGCGGCGAGACCGCCGAGGACGCGATGCTGGTCGCCGTCCACCCGTGGGACATCCACGGCGCCAAGGCTGCCGGCCTGCGGGCTGCCTTCATCAACCGGACGGGCGCGCCGTACCCGGAGCCCATGCATGCCGCCGACCTCGTGGCGCCGTCCCTCACCGAGCTCGCGCGCCAGCTGGAGCGGTTGCCCGCGTCCTGAGGCCGGCCGTGGAAGCAACTGGGTGGGCCCTCATGACACTCGTCGCCTTGGCCGTCGCGCTGGCGGTCGAGGTGGTCACGCTGGTGCCCTGGCGGTTGCCGAGACCGGCCCGGGCCGCCCGAGCAGCGGCAATGCGTGAGGTGCCCGCGGACATGGTCTCCCGAGGTCGGGCCCTGCACGCCGCGCTGCGCCCGAGCTCGTACGGTTCTCTGCTGGTCGGGCTGGTGGCGCCACTGCTCCTCGGGTTCACGCCGGCTGGTGCTCGCATCGTCGCTCGAGTGGGCCAACCGTTCGGTGCGCACTGGCTCGCCGAGGCGGTGCTGGGCGGCCTGGTCATCCTGGCGAGCCTCTGGGTGCTGTCGCTGCCGTTTGCGGCGTGGCGCCACACCGTGCTTCGCCGGTACGGGTTGTCCACGCAGTCCTGGGGAGGTTGGGTGGTCGACCTGCTCAAGGGCGGCGCGGTCGGACTGGTGACTGGCGCGCTCCTGCTTGCCCTGTTCTACTCCTTGGCTCACTTCTCGCCGGACTGGTGGTGGGCGTTCGGCGCCGTGAGCGCAGCCGCGCTGGTGGGTTTGCTGTCCTTCGTCTTCCCGGTCCTCGTCGAGCCGGTCTTCAACACCTTCACCCCCATGCCGGCCGGGCGGGTGCGTGAGGAGCTGGCTGCGATGGCTGCTCGGGACGGAGTGCCGGTGCGGGACGTGCTGGTGGCAGACGCGTCGCGGCGCACGACGGGGCTCAACGCCTACGTCTCCGGCATCGGCGCCACCCGGCGCATCGTGGTCTATGACACGCTCCTCCGTGAGGCGTCTTCCGGCGAGGTGAGCAGTGTCGTCGCGCACGAGCTGGGCCACGCCAAGGCCCGCGACACCGAGACGGGCACGCTGCTCGGGGCGACCGGCGCCGCAGCGGCCCTCGTTTCGCTCTACCTCTTGGGCCAGTCGGACGCACTCCTGCGCCGAGCAGGGGTGGACTCCATCGGCTCACCGAGGGCGATCGGCCTGGTCCTGGCCGTGGCGGCGTTGGCGGGCCTGGTCAGCGGACCGGTGCAGAGCCTGGTCTCCCGGCGGCTCGAAGCCCGTGCCGACCAACACGCGCTGCGGCTCACCGGTGATCCCGCCCAGTTCGCAGCGATGCAGCTGCGTCTGGCCGCCACCAACATCGCCGACGTCCACCCGCCCCGTCTCGAGCACCTCCTGTTCAGCACCCATCCCGACACCGTGGAACGCATGGCCGCTGCACGCGAGGCCACGGGCAACCCTGCGCACGGCTTGCCGGGGTCGCCTGGCGCAACAGCCTGAGAGCGGACCTTCGGCTGTCGTAGGCTTCCGGCATCCAGCGGTGGAGGCGACCATGACCAGGCTGTCGATGCACGAGCAGCTCCCGTTCGACGAGGACGCCACGGCGTCGCCGATCTCCACCGGGGACCTGCCGCAGGCCGAGGAGGTTCGAGCGGTCGTCACCGAGGCGTACGAGCGGTATCGATCGAACGGCGACGGAGAGGTGGCGGACTACATCCCTGTGCTCGCGCAGGCGTCTCCGGACTGGTTCGGGATCTCCGTGGTCGGGGCTCGCGGGAAGTCGTTCGAGATCGGTGACGTCGCGGTGACGTTCTCGATCCAGAGCGTCTCGAAGCCCTTCGTCTTCGCCCTCGTGTGCGAGGCCCTCGGATACGGGGAGGCCCGTCGCCGCCTCGGCGTCAACAGCACCGGGTTCCCCTTCGACTCCCTGATGGCGGTCGAGCTCAACACCGACCGGACGATGAACCCGCTGGTCAACGCAGGGGCGCTGGCGGCCACGAGCCTGGCGCCCGGAGCGACCGCGCAGGAGAAGTGGGAACTGATCAGGCAGGGGCTGTCGCGGTTCGCGGGCCGTGAGCTGAGCGTCGACGAGCAGGTCTACGCCTCCGAGTCCGCGACCAACCTGCGCAACCAGGGCATCGCCCACCTGCTGGAGAGCTACGGCCGGCTCTACTTCGACCCCGACGAAGCCACCGACATCTACACCCGCCAGTGCTCGCTCGATGTGAGCGTGCATGACCTGGCGGTCATGGCGGCCACGCTGGCCAACGGCGGCGTCAACCCGGTGACCGGGGACGTGGTCGTCGGTCGCGGAGTGTGCCGACGCGTGCTCGCGGTCATGGCCACCGCGGGTCTCTACGAGCTGTCGGGTGACTGGCTCTACGAGGTCGGGATGCCGGGGAAGAGCGGGGTGAGTGGCGGCATCGTCACCGCGGCGCCCGGCAAGGGCGGCCTGGCGACGTTCTCCCCTCCCTTGGACCCGGCTGGCAACAGCGTCCGCGGTCAGCTCGCGACCAAGTACCTCGCCGAACGGCTCGGCCTCAATCTCTTTGCCTCCGTGGCGGCGTCGCGAGACTGAGGGACGTCATGAGCAGGCGCAGGTCGGCGGTCTGGGCGACACTCGTCGGGGCGGTGTGCGTCTACGCCGTCGTCAGGTTGCTGACTGCCCCGACACGACCCTTGCGTACCGATGTCCTGCAGGGGGTCCTGGTTGGTGTCGGCCTGGCGGTCGTGACGGTCGAGGTCCTGGCGAGGGCCAAGGCCATCACGGTCAACGGCTGGGTCACGATGCTCGAATGCGGCGTCCCGCACAACGGCTTCCTGACCCGGGCCGCGGCCACCTGGATGTTTCCCGGCCCGGTCAATGTGCCCGACGAGGCGGCGTACTGGACCACGCACGTCGACGAGGCGGGTCGGCCGCTGGGCGGCCATCACACCTACGTCATGCACTTCCCGGCCGATGGGCTCCCACCCAACGACGCGTTCTGGTCGCTGACGATGGGCGATTCGCGGAATCGCTTCGTGCCAAACCCGATCGGCCGCTACAGCGTGAGCGACCGCTCCGGGCTGGCCTCGAACGCGGACGGGTCGGTCGACATCTACATCCAGGCAATCGCTCCGGTGGGTCATGAGTCGAACTGGCTGCCTGCGCCGCCGGGCCCGTTCACCCTTTGGCTGCGTGTCTACCTCCCCGGTCGAGCCATCCTCGATGGCAGGTATGCCGTGCCACCCGTTTCCGAAGCCGCGTGACCTCGGCATGAAACTCGATCACGTGCTCTTCTTCGCCGCGGCCATGACCACGGCATGGTTTGCCGCCCTCTACTCCTGGCCCCGCCTCCTGCTCTCCGTGTTCAAGCGGGCGATCCTCGTCAAGGGATTCGGCGATGGCCCGATCCCGGTGAACTCGCTCTACCTGCAGTCCCAGGCGTCCTTCGCCGACCCGGTGCGAGCCCGCGCGGGATCGCAGCTGGCGACCACGGGGGTGAACCGTGACACGCTCGTGAGCGCCGGCTGGCTGGACCTGCGGGAAGGACCGCTGCTCCTGCACGTCCCGGACGTCGCCGACCGCTACTACAGCGTCCAGTTCACCGACCCGTCCACCAACACGAACTTCGCCTACGTCGGCACCCGCACCACCGGCGCCCGGGCGGGCGACTTCCTCATCACCGGACCACGCTGGGCAGGGAAGGTTCCGAGTGGGACGAGGCAGATCTCCTCTCCCCGCAACTCGGTCCTGGTCGTCGGCCGCATGCTCGTCCACTCCGACAGGGACTTGCCGGCAGCGCACGACCTGGCCAGCCGGATACAGCTCTCGTCTCCCGCCGAATCGCGTCAGCGACTGTGATCTGACAGCCTGACTCGTTGCTCGGCGGGGGTCCGAATGGGTGCACGACTGCGAGAAGGTCGCCAGAACCGGCGTCGGAGGCGCACGATGAGATCGTGGAGACCTGGGACGCCCTGCGGGCGCGACGCAACGTTCGGCAGTTCACCGACCAGTCAGTCCCTGATGAGGCGCTCGACCGGATTCTTGAGGCTGGGCGACGCGCCCCGTCGGCGGGCAACTGGCAGCCCTGGGACTTCGTGCTCGTCACGGACCGGGCGCAGCTGGCCGAGCTGGCGAAGGTCTGGCAGGGCGCCAGGCATGTCGCCGACGCAGCGGCCGCGATCGCGATCGTCGCGCCGGACCCGCAGGACGATCGCCAGTCGGCGCTTCTCCAGTACGACCTGGGCCAGGCGACGTACGCGATGACCGTCGCCGCGGCCGACCTGGGCGTCGGCACGGGCCACGCCGCGGCAGCCGATCAGGGTCAGGCGAGGGCCGTACTGGGGTTCCCCGAAGGACGCTTCCTGGCCTATCTCCTCGCCGTCGGCTATCCCTCGGACAAGCCGTTGGCCGTGATCGAGCGGCTGAACCGACGCCCCTTCGACGACGTCGTGCACCGCGGACGGTGGTGACCAGACTGGAGACCCGCAGTCAGCCGTCGCTGGCGACCTCGGCATAGCGCCGCAGATCCCAGCCGCGGTTGACGGCATCACGCATCGACTCCCAGCCGTCACCGTGCCGGTCGAGGTTGCTGTGGGTGAGGACGACGTGGGTGCGCTGTGGACCGACGGCGACGAACGTCACCTCGACCTCGCTGGTCTTGTCGAGGTCAGACTCCGGGTGCCAGTCGAGGGAGACGTCCCAGCTGAACGCGACCCGGGTCGGTGGCTCGTAAGCGAGGACGCGGGCCCAGCGGCACTCACTCCCGTCGGCGTACCGGTCGATGATGTGGCCCCCGGCCCGAGGTTCGAAGGTCATGGTCTCGAGCGGCGCATCCAAGAGGTGGTGGTCGGGGTTCCACCAGCTCCCGATGCCCTCGGTGAACACCCGGAAGGCGTGCTCGATCGAGCAGTCGACGTAGATGTCGACGCTCACGGATGTCGTCGATGTGGTGCCTGTTGTGCTCATCTCTCCTCCTGAATGGGTGGTGCGGTGCCCTCGGCCGCGTCACGGAACGAGCCGAGCGAGGCCTGCCAGAACTGCTCGAAGTACTCGCGCACCGCGGCGAGACCCCGAGGATCGACGGCGTAGATGCGTCGGGCGCCCTCGGGCCGGTCGCGCACGAGTGCGGCGTCCTTGAGCACCTTGAGGTGCTGACTCACTGCGGGCCTGCTCACCGGCAGCTCGAGCGCGAGCTCAGCAACACCTCTCGGCTGCTGGGCGACCATCTCGAAGATCGCGCGACGGGTCGGGTCGGCTAGAGCCGTCAACGCCCCCGCGTCGTAAGTCTTCACTTACGGTAAGTTGGCACTAACCACTGCTGGTTGTCAAGGGGTACGTCCCGCTGCTCTGCAGGGGGCGGGTCCCGTTCCGCCGGCAGCTGCGAGCGGGACATCGCCCCTGGGCGAGCGATCCGCTCAGCGCCGCAGGGCCGCGGCGAGCGCCTCGGGGTCGGCGACCGTCACCGTGGCTGCCGGGTGACGCAGCACCCCCGTGGGCTCGATGGCGTGGACGGGCTCGACGAACGACACGCACAGACCTTGACGCGAGTTCGTCGCGAACGTCACGCCACGGTCGGTGAGCGACAGGTGCGCCGGACCCGCCGTGCGGTGGAAGGCATACCCCGAGCTCACCTGCGTGCTCTCGACATTGGCCAGCGGGGTGCGCAGTCGCCACGGACCGAATCGCACGAGGAGCTCCTCGTCGGTGACCACGACCCGCGAGGTGGCCGGCGTGATCCCGAACGCGAGAGCCGCCAGCCGGTAGCGGCCCTCGAACGCGAACGCGAACTCGCGCGTCACGACCGGCGCCTCAGGCTGGACGGCGGGTCGAGCAGCCCCGCGACACCGCGCTGCTGCTCGCCCAGGTAGGCGTCGAGCACCAGCAGCCCTGCGGTGGCACCGGGCGTGGCCCACTGCAGCCAGCTCATCCGCCGGGTGAGCGTCCGCGCCTGGTCCCGGGCGGCCGGATCCGTCTCGGCACGCTCGAGCGCATCGCCGAGCTCGGCCCCGGAGCGGTACGCCTCCGCGCTCACCATGACCGCCGCCACGGTCAGCGCCGTCTTGAGGACGACGGCGGCGGAGGTCGGGCGGTGCCCGACGATGCGACGACGATTGTCGGCCACGATGGCGACGCCGCTCAGCAGGTGGAGCCCGACCGCGGCCCCCTGCACCGGGCCCCACCGCCGCCACCCCTCGTCGGCGATCTCGGCGCGTTCGCGCGCGTCCTGCCCCTTCCGGGATGCGGGGTTGAGCGCCACGGCCCCCGCCAGGGAGCCGCCGAACCAGGCTGCGTTGGTGAGCACGTGCGTGGCACGGACGATGGTGCTGTATGCCGTCATGCGGAGTCCCTCGTGCCTGTGCCACCCGTGGGCGGCGCGCTGTCGGTTGAGGACTGTGCCGTACCCGCTTCCCGCGCCGCCTACACCGTTGCGCCAGCTGCTGCCGAGCGCTGCCGCGAGCTGCCGAGCGCTGCCGCCTCAGGCCAGCTCGAGGAGGTGCTTGGCGATTCGCGCCAGCGTCACCTGCCCGACGGCCCGGAACGGGTGCAGCGGGTCGGGCGTCACCGACCCCGTCGGGCCACCGAGCTCGGCGTGCGCCAGCGCACTCATGACCGTGTAGGCGTCGTGCCGGCTGTAGCCGTGCTCGTCGGTCAGGACGGCGAAGAGGTCCTCGTAGGCGTTGATGATGGAGTCCTGGACCGGGTCGCCCAGGCCCACGCACACGAGCTCGTCACCGGTGTCGATCCTCGGGGCTCGCATGCGCTTGCCCTTGACGAGGTCGACGCTGACGGTGGCCCGCCCGGCGATCTCGATGGCGACGAACGAGCTCTCCCCGCGGCTCATGACCGCGTGCAGGTCCCCGATGGCCAGGCCGGCGCCCGCGACCTCGACGGGGAGGTACACCGTGCTGCCGGGCCTGGCGTCCGTGAGGTCCATGTTCCCGCCGGTCGGGTAGGAGGGCATGACGGTCGACATCGCGCCTTCGGCCGGCGCCACCCCGATGCACCCGATCATGGGGGCCACGGGGCAGCTCACCCGGTCGGTGAGCTGCGCCATCCCGTCGCGGACGGGCACCCGACGCACGTACCAGTCGTCGCCCATCGCCCCGGCCAGCGCGCCCGCTCCGGGGATGTAGACCGACCAGCCGTGCTCGGCCATGTCGATGTCGTGGATCGTCACCGCGAGCGCGTCACCGGGCTCGGCTCCCCGGACGTGGACCGGGCCGGTGACGGGGTTGATCGTCGCCGTGACCTTCGACAGGTCGCGCAGCTCCTCCATCTGGGCGTATGCCGCGTCGTCGGTCTCGAACGTGATGCGCTCCCCCGTGCCGGGATCCACGGTGAGCACCGGCTCGTGCGCCGCCGAGTAGCCGGCGTGGGCGTGGTCCTTGGTGATGAGGTGGTGCTCGGTCACGGTCAGCTCCTCGGCTCGGTGGCGGGCTGCAGCTCGGCAGCCGGTTCGGTGGAGGCATCGGCCCGATGTTCAGGCAGGATGCCGATTCCCTTGCGGCTGTAGTAGACCAGCACGAGGATGCCGATCGCGAGCCACACCAGGCCGCCGATCTTGGCGGCGGGCTCGGCGTTCCAGAGAACGAACCCGATGATGAGGAACCCGATGATCGGTCCCACCCAGTGCAGGACGAGATTGGACGACTTCCGGCGCACGCCGTAGTAGGTCATGACCGACAGGTGCAGCAGGAGGAACGAGGTCAGGGCGCCGAAGTTCACGAGTGAGCTGATGAGCCCGATCTGACCGACGAAGAACAGTCCCAGGACCAGGGTGATGCCGGCGACGAGCAGGATGGCCCGCTCGGGCACCTTGCTGCGGCTGTTGACGTGCGCCAGGAAGCGCGGCAGCTGGCCGTCGCGGCTCATGGAGAACAGCAGGCGGGAGGTGGCGCTCTGTGCCGCAACGGCATTGGCGATGCCGACGGCCAGGGCGTTCATGGCCAGGAACGCGATCTGCCACCCGTTGTTGCTGATCCGGCCGACGATGTCGAAGAACGCGTTACCGGCCTGGTCGTCCGGGAAGGAGGTGGTGTCCGGGATGAGCATGCCGGCCAGCCAGGTCTGGCTGATGAAGAAGAAGGCGACGAGGAAGAGGCCGCCGAGCATGGCGATCCCGGCTGAACGGTGACCGCCCTTGCTCTCCTCGGAGAGGGTGGCGATGCCGTCGAAGCCGAGGAAGGACAGCACCGCGATCGACAGCGCCGTGCCGACGAGGGGCGCGGAGAAGTTGGCGGCGTCGAAGATCGGCTTGGCGGTCACGTGCGCTCCGCCGGTCCCGTGGGCGATGGCGACGATGGCCATGACGGCGAAGATGACGAGGAAGAGCACCTCGGCGGTCAGGAAGAGCCGGTTGACGACGGCCGTGAACGAGATGCCGACGTAGTTGATGGCGGTGTTGATGGCCAGGAACAGCAGGATCCACGCCCATTTGGGCACGGCCGGGAAGATGCCCGACATCGACTCGGCGGCGAAGACGTAGAGCAGCGTGGGCACGAGCAGGTAGTCGAGCAGGATCGTCCAGCCGGCGATGAAGCCGAGCTTGGGGTGCATGCCGCGCCCCACGTACGAGTAGACCGAGCCGGCGATGGGGAAGGCCCGGCTCATCTGCGCGTAGGACAGCGCGGTGAAGATCATCGCGACGAGGCCGATGAGGTAGACGAGGGGCACCATCCCCTTGGCCTCGTTGTAGACGGTGCCGTAGATGGCCCACGGTGCGATCGGCACCATGAAGACGAGGCCGTAGATGAGCAGGTCGGTCGTGGAGAGACCACGGTTCAGCTCCTGCTTGTAGCCGAACTGGGTGAGGTCTCCCTCGCCGAGCGTGTGGCTGTCGAGATTGGACATGCGTGACCTCCGGGTCAGGTGGGCGCTGGGGCGTCAGGTGGGCACAGGGTCAGTCGTGCTGGCCGAGGAAGGACTCGACGACGTCGAGGAAGGCGTCGGTCTCCTCGACGTGCGGCATGTGGCTCGAGTCGGGGAAGACGTGCGAGCGCACGTCGGGGATGCGCAGGGCGAATGGCTCCCAGACCAGGGGCATCGCCTCGTCGTGCGCGCCGGCTATGACGAGCGTCGGGATGCGTATGCCGTCCAGCCGGTCGACGACCGACCAGTCCTTGAGCGATCCGACCACGTGGAACTCCGAGGGCCCGTTCATCGTGTGGTAGACGGTCGGCTCCGCCTCTATCTGGGCGAAGGAGTCGGTCACCTCGGGCGGGTTGGGCACCACACGGCATACGTGCCGGTCGTAGAAGACCTTCTCGGCCGCGGCGTACTCCTCGGAGTCCGTGGTGCCGGCCTGCTCGTGCTCCAGCAGGGTCTGCTGCACCTCGTCCGGGAGCTGCGCGCGCAGCGTGTTGGCCGCCTCGAGCCACAGCGCCATGGACGCCGGCGAGTCGCAGATGGTGAGGCTGCGGATGCCCGAGTCGTCGGCGAGGACGACCTCGGGACCGAGCATCCCGCCCCACGACTGGCCCAGCAGGTGGAACCGCTGGTCGATGCCGAGCGCCTCGACGAGGTTGCGCAGCTCGTCGACGAAGAGCTGTGGCGTCCAGAAGTCTGCAGGGGCGTCGGGCAGGTGGGTGCTGCCGCCGCAGCCGAGCTGGTCGTAGTGGATGACCGAACGCCCTTGCAGCGCAAGATTGGCCATCGTCAGTGTGTAGTTGTGGGCGGCGCCGGGACCGCCGTGGAGCACGACGAGGGGCGCCTGCTCCGCGTCCGGGTCGAGCTCTCCGGTGACGCGGTACCAGGTGCGGTGACCACGGAAGTCGACCTCACCCTCGGTGGTCGGGTCGGGAAAGCGCGCGTCGCGCGTCGTTGCCATGCATCCTCCTCGGGGAACCGGACCAAAGTGGATCACGCAAATGGTCCGGTGACAAGACCTTTGACACGGTCGGACCTAGACTGCGTGCGTGGAGAGCAATTCGGAGTGGGAGGACGGGGAGTCGATCGCCCTCCTCGGCGAGCCCCGCACCAAGGCGACGTCGCTGACCGACCGGCTCATCACGGCCATCGCGGTGGGTGAGTACTCCCCCGGTGAGCGTCTCCCGCCCGAGCGCGACCTGGCCGCCTCGCTCGGTGTCAGTCGGGCGACGGTGCGCCAGGCGTTGCAGCACGTGACCGAGCTCGGCCTCATCGAGATCCGGCGGGGGCGGGCGGGCGGCGCCTTCGTCGCTTCGGCGTCATGGGAGGACGTCGCGCCCGAGGTCGCCCGCCGGACGCTCGAGATCGAGATCCCGCGCCTGCTGGACCTGTACGACTACCGCTGCATGGTGGAGGGGATGATCGCCCGCGCAGCCGCGGAGCGCCGCACCGCCGACGACATCACCGGTCTCGAGAAGGCTCTCGAGGAGTTCCGGGCGGCGACGTCGATGACGGAGGCGCGCAACGCCGACCGCCGGCTCCACGGTCTCGTGACGGCGGCGGCGCGCAACCCCCACCTCACCTCACTCAGTGCGCACCTCACGGCCGCGGCCACTCTCGGGTTCGGCGTCGAGCCGTACACGCAGGACTTCTACGACGAGGCGCTCGTGCAGCACACCGAGCTGGTCGGGCACGTCGTGCGTGGTGAGGCCGATGCGTCCAACCGCAGTGCCTCGGCGCACTTCGGCCTGACGCTCGAGACGATGCGAGCCGGTCTGCAACGGGCGCGCAGCGCCTGACGGCAGGTCAGCCGCGGCCCATGCCCAGCGGTCTGGTGAACACCTGCTCCCGCTCGGTCGCCTCGGTCAGGTCGTGCTGGCGCGCCACGAGCAGGGACTGCACGTCGATGTGGCCGAGGACGGCGCCCCCCTCCCCGATGACGGCGGCGCCGTCATGTCCGTGCTCGGCGAAGACGTAGGCCACGTGGCGCAACGTGTCGCGCTCGCCGACGACGTGGTGTGCGCTGCCGGTCGCGAGACCGCGGGCCACCGCCATCGCCTCATCGGAGGTGCGCATGACGTCGGAGGCGAAGAAGGTCTCGAGCGGGTCGGTGGTGTAGTCGCGGGTGATGTGCAGCCCGCGGCGGGCGATCTTCTCGGTGAGCACGGAGCGCTGGAGCACGAGGACGGACACGGCATACGCCGTCGAGGACGCGATGAGCAGGGGCAGCATCGCTCCCCACGCGTGCGTGAGCTCGAGAGTGAAGACGACGCCGGTGAGCGGCGACCGCATCACCCCTCCGACGACCGCCGCCAGCCCGAGCATGGCCCAGAACCCGGGGAACACACCCGGGAGGGCGAGGCCCAGCGCGGCCCCGAGCGCGCCACCGATCATGAAGATCGGCGCGAGCACGCCCCCGGAGGTCCCGGACCCGAGCGAGAGCGACCAGATGAGGGTCTTGACGACGAGGATCCCGACGATCAACCCGGTGGTCGCGTGGCCGGTCAGCAGCTGGTCGATGACGTCGTAGCCCACGCCGAGCGCCCGGGGCTCGACGAGGCCGCCGAGGCCGATGACGAGGCCGCCGAGCGCCGGCCACCACATCCAGTGGATCGGCAGCCGGCTGAAGAGGTCCTCGGCGACGTAGACGAGCCACGTCGCACCCAGGGCCACGAGGGCACCGCTGAGACCGACGAGGACGCTGAGCGCCTCTGCGGTCCAGGCGATGTGGACGTCGCTGTGCGGCACCGGGAAGATCGGGCCCAGCCCGATGAGCGGGCCCCGGACGACCGTCGCGACGGCGACCGCGGCGACGACCGGGACGAAGCTGCGTGGTCGCCACTCGAAGAGCAGCAGCTCCACCGCGAGGAGCACGGCCGCGAGCGGCGAGTTGAAGGTGGCGGCCATGCCCGCCGCGGCGCCGGCCACGAGCAGTGTCTTGCGCTCGTCGGCGGTGAGCCGCAGGTGCTGCGCGAGGATCGAGCCGATGGCTCCCCCGGTCATGATGATCGGCCCCTCGGCACCGAAGGGTCCACCCGAGCCGATGCTGATCGCCGCCGAGATCGGTTTGAGCACAGCGACCTTCGGCTCGATCCGGCTGCCGCCGATGAGGATCGACTCGATTGCCTCCGGCATGCCGTGGCCGCGGATCTTCTCCGACCCATAGCGCGCCATGACACCGATGACGAGCCCGCCGACCACGGGCGCGAGCAGCACGAGCAGCCACGGGTGGTGCGTCGCGCCGGGCGCGACCAGGGAGGTCTCGAACCGCTGGTAGAACACGACATTCGTCGTCAGGCCGATGAGCTTGAGGAGCAGGTATGCCGCTGCCGCGCCGAGCGCTCCCACCGGCAGCGCCCAAGCGGTGATGAGCAGCATCCGCGGGTGGACGTTGAAGTCGCCGAGCTCCACCTGCTTGGCCCCGGTCACAGCGGCACCGGTCCGGTGAGGTCGTGGTGCCGTCGCCGGAGGGCCAGGTGCAGCACGTCGAGGCTTTCGGTGAGGGAGCTGAGGGCCGCGGCATCCAGGCTGTGCAGAGCGCGGGTGAGCTCACGCGAGCGCCAGGCCAGCACGGCCTCGAGGACCTCGACGCCGTGCTCGGTCAGCGCGAGGAGCACCCGGCTGCGGCTGTGCGGATCCCCCGTCCGGGTGACGTGGCCGGACGCCACGAGCCTGTCGGCCAGCCGCGTCACCGACGAGTTGCTCACGCCGAGCACGTGCGCCAGCTCGGTGCAGGACGCCTGGCCCTCGTCGCGCAGCGCGAAGAGCAGGCGCATCTGGGGCAGCGACACCTCCCCCACCTCGTCGACGCTGCGCACGGCCAGCCCGAGCAGGTCGCGGGTCACCTGCTGCAGCGCCTCCACCGCGGTCGGGAAGGATCGGGGTCTTTGCATGCGACAAGTCTTGCATGCGACAACATATTGGCGAAAACGTCGAAAGACGAACAGGCCGGCCCACCGAGCGGCCCTGAGGCCGGTCAGTCGTCGGCCGCCGCGGCGAAGGCCTGCTTGGCGTCGCGGTACCAGTCCATGGACTTCTTCGGGTGCCGCCAGCGGCTCTTCATCGCATCGCGGGCGTCCTGGTGGGTGGCGTCCCCGGCCGTCTCCGCATCACGGAGGTGGCGGTCCTGGGCCTTGATGACGTCGTCGGCGGTGTCGCCGTGGTGCTCGAGGTCGCACGGCCCTCCGAGGGATCGGCAGGTCATGGTCTTCATGGTCGGCTCCTTGATCGTTGGGGTGTCCTGCCGTACTGACGATCGAGCCGGGCCGGATGTGACACGCACCCGCGACCGACTGCGACGTCACAGGGTTCACTCGCGCGATGACCCGGGTGGCGTCGGCGCGTTGAGGTCGAACCGGATCCCGATCAGTCGGATGGCGACGCAGGCCAGCCCGGCCACCGACGCCGGGACCCAGCCGTGGAGGCCGATCTCGACGCTCACCACGGTGATCAGGGCGCCGACCAGGGCGGGGATGGCATACAAGCCGCTGCTCAGCACGGTCGGGACGCGCCCGATCAGCACGTCCCGAAGAGTGCCTCCGCCCACGGCGGTGACGGCGCCGAGGATGACGGCCTGCAGCGACCCCAGGCCGGCATCGAGCGCTTTGGTGGCTCCGGTGATGGCAAACAGGCTGAGGCCCACGGCGTCGAGGACCTCGATCGGCAGGGCCAGACGGTCGAGCTTGCGCCCCCGGGCGAAGGCGATGAGGGCCCCGGCCGCAGCGACCACGAGGTAGCGCCAGTCCCTGAACGTCGCCGGCGGGAGGGAGTCGATGATGACATCACGGATGATGCCGCCGCCCACGGCCGTGACCATGCCGAGGGCGAGCACCCCGACGATGTCCAGCCGCGCCTTCCGGATCGCCGTCAGCGCGCCGTTGAGCGCGAAGACGGCGGTTCCAGCGAGGTCGAGCAGCAGCAGAGCGCTACCGGCGGTCACTCGGGCTCCCACCGGACAACTGCGCTCGCCATGCGGACACGGTACGCCGAAGGCGTGCGCCAGGGGCCCGTCGCCGTGACAGCCCCGGGCGGCGCCCGGACGGCCTCACTCAGGGCTTCGTCACAGCGCGGCTGGGTACGGTCAACTCGGCGGTCGAACAGGACTGGTGGATTCCACGAGGGGCGAGGCGATGACATCTGCTGACGCGGTGCTGGCCGGGTTGGACCGAACGCGCGGCTGGAGGGAGGACTTCTATCGCGACCTGCACGCCCATCCCGAGCTGAGCGGCCAGGAGTCCCGCACCTCTGCGGCCGCCGCTGCGCGACTGACCGCGTGGGGCTTCGATGTCCAGCGCGTGGGCGGGGGCGTCGTCGGCGTCCTGGCGAACGGACCCGGGAACACCGTGCTGAGCCGCGCCGACATGGACGCGCTGCCCGTGACCGAGATGACCGAGCTGCCGTACGCGTCGACCCAGACCGCGACCGACGAGACGGGGGCCACCACCGGGGTCTCCCACGCCTGCGGCCACGACGTCCACGTGACGTGCCTGCTCGGCGCCGCTGAGCTGCTCGCCGACCAGCGTCAGCACTGGAGTGGCACCTTTGTCGCCCTCTTCCAGCCGGCGGAGGAGACGGCAGCGGGAGCGCGGGGGATGCTCGATGACGGACTCGCACGACGCATACCCCGTCCCGACGTCGCCTTCGCCCAGCACGTCCTCGGACTCGACGCCGGCACGATCGGCACCCAGGTCGGGCCCGTCATGTCTGCCGGCGACAGCATCCGGATCACGGTCTTCGGCAAGGGCTCACACGGCTCGATGCCGCACCTCAGCGTCGACCCGGTGGTGCTCGCCGCCTCGATCGTCCTGCGGCTGCAGACGATCGTGGCCCGCGAGACCCAACCGGGAGAGTTCGCGGTCGTCACGGTCGGCAGCAGCGTGGCCGGGACGAAGAGCAACATCATTCCCGACCGGGCGGTGCTGCTGCTCAACGTGCGGACCTACGATGACGCCACACGTCGCCAGGTGCTGGAAGCGATCGAACGCATCGTTCGCGCCGAATGCGACGGCGCCGGTTCCCCGCAACCGCCCACCTTCGAGTACTACGACCAGTACCCCCTCACCCACAACGACTCCGGCGTCGGTGACCGCGTCGACAGCGCGTTCCGAGAGCACTTCGAGGACCAGGTCGTCGAACTGGGCCGGGTCACGGCCAGCGAGGACTTCAGCCGCATCCCCGACGCGTTCGAGACACCCTACTTCTATTGGGGCGTCGGAGGATTCGCCGCGGGCACCCCTGCGCCACCGAACCACTCACCCTTCTTTGCACCCCTCATCCAACCGACCCTCGACACAGGTACGGAGGCGCTCGTCGTTGCCGCGCTCGCCTACCTCGCCAAGGACCCCGGCTGACTGGTGTGCGTGCAACGCACCCCCGTCAGCCGGAGAGCCCGCGCGGCCTACTTCAGGCGGAAGAGCGTGTCGTCGCGGATGGAGGACTTGCCCGGGTCGCCGGCGTGGCCCAGCAGCTGGGTCTGACCGACCATCTGCTCCATGCCCTTGAGCACCGAGTAGTGGTCGACGGCGACTGAGGAGACGCCACCGGCAGTCGTGTACGGGGTGATCACGATCAGCGGCACGGTGTACGTGCTGCCGTTGCCCTCGTCCCAGGTGATGATGATGGCGGAGCGGCCGGCCTGGTACGTCGCCGAGTTCAACAGACCCGGAAGGTAGCCCTTCAGCCAGTTGTCGCCGTTCTGGATCCGTTGCGAGATGGTGCTGTTGGGCACCAGGTGCATGATGTCCTGCTTGTTCGGGATCACGAGGTTGAACTTCGCCGACAGCACGTCCGCGCTGTTCGCTGGGAACGGCTTGGCGTACTGCGGACACAGGTTGTTCTGGGTCCGCGTGTAGTACGGGAAGGGGGTGTGGGTGACCGTGAACAGGCCGGCGCCACCGGTGTAGCAGTTGCCCAGGCTGCCCTCAGCCCACTCCACCGCGCTGCCCGGCGCCGACGCATTCATCAGCTCGAAGATGCTCTTCGAGGCCTGCGGCCAGGAGCTCGGCGGCTTGTTCGCCGTGATCGGCAGCTCATGGCTGCAGATGCCGTTCGTGTCGGCCTTGTCGCAGCCGGTGTACCCAGAGGTGAGCGCGATGTAGTTGGCCAGGCTCGTGGTCGACAGGGAGAGGTCGTTCTTCGAGTAGCTGCACGCCTTGGCGATCGCGTTGATGTACGGCGCGTCCGCGGTGTTGCCGATGATCTTCTTCAACGGCTTGTTCTCGAACATGATCAGGGTGACGTGGTCCCACGTCGCCGGGGCGGTACCGGCCGCGGTGCCGCTGCAGGGAGCGGTCGCCGTCGTCGTGGCTGCTGCTGCAGTTGCAACAGGGACGGAGCCGGTGACGGTGAGAGCGGAGGCAGCGAGCAACACCGCTGCAGAGATCGGGGCGTACGTTCGCATCGGCATGCCTTCCCTGTGGTTTCAGTCGACGCAGGCACTGCACGCGCTGAGCCGCGTTGACACCGTCGGCGCCAAAGATACGGCGCAACCGTCGTCTCGAGAGGGGCTTCCGAGAACTTGGTCCACTCAGCTCGTCAGCAGTCCCGTCAGAGGCGATCAGCCGGGACTCGCAGGCGCTCAGTCGCGGAGCGGTCCCGCGTTCCGAACGGCTGCGACCACGTCGAGGATCGCCTGACTGGTCGCGTCCGAATCCTTCTCGTCGGCAGCGTGGGCGGGCACGCCCACACGTCTCGTACTAAGTACGCTAGATTGGCATACAAGGTACGAGACCGACCGGACGAGGGAGCACTGTGCACCAACCAGCCGCTGACAGCCGCGAGCGAAGGGCCCCGTTGAGCCGCGAACGGGTCCTGCTCGGCGCTGTGACCGTCGCCGACTCCGGCGGCCTGGCCGCCCTGACGATCCGTTCCCTCGCGCAGCAGCTCGGCGTCAAGCCGATGTCGGTCTACCACTACGTGGCCAACAAGAGCGAGATCCTCGACGGCATCGTCGACATGGTCTTCGCCGAGATCGACCGCCCGCCGCGCGATGGGGACTGGCAGAACGAGATCCGACAAGGGGCCGCCTCGGCCAGGCGGGCGCTCCGGCGTCACCCCTGGGCACTCGGGCTGCTGGAGTCACGAAAGACCCCCGGCCCGGCGACGCTGCGCCACCACGACACGATGATCGGCACCTTGCGAGCCGCCGGATTCTCGGTCGAGATGACCGCCCACGCATACGCACTCATCGACAGCTACGTGTACGGGTTCGCCCTGCAGGAGGCCGCCCTGCCCTTCGACGGACCGGAGACCGTCGCCGGCGTCGCGGAACCCATTCTGGGCGGCTTCGACGACGACGAGTACCCCCATCTGGCCGAGATGGCGACAGAGTTCATCCTCCAACCCGGCTACGACTTCGGCGACGAGTTCGAGATCGGACTCGAGGTCATCCTCCAGGCCCTCACCCGCTCCCTCCCTCCCGCCCGGCGACGGCGCACGCATCGACCGGACTGAAGGGGCGCCGCAAAGACGTCGCCACCGGGGGGATGGCCTGGACATACTTTGTACGCTAGCCTGAACGTACTTAGTACATCCACCGCCGGCGCGCGGGCCACGTCGCCCCGCCCATGAGATCCCCGCTCTTGAGGACTGTGTCGGTGCCGGTCCCGTGAGATCTCGATGCTCGCGATCCGCAATCGAAGGCGCGGTCACGTCGCCGCTCCAAGCGCAGTCCCGCTCCGGACGACCACGCGCTCGCGCGCCCGAAGCCTGAGGATCCCCACCGAGGAGCACCCATGTCCACCGCCTCGAACCCCGCCCTCCCTCAAGAAGCCGACAAGACCAGCGGGACAACGCCTTTCAGCTCCGGAAGCACGATGCGAGCAGTCGTGCAGGACCGTTACGGGTCTGCCGACGTGCTGCACCTGGCCCGGATCCCGCGACCGAGTGCCGCCCCGCACGAGGTGCTGCTGCAGGTGTGTGCTGCCGGCGTGGCACGCGCGACCTGGCACGTGATGACGGGGCTGCCGTATGCCGGCCGGCTCGCGTTCGGGCTGCGCCGACCCAAAGAGCGGGTTCCCGGGATGGACGTCGCTGGGATCGTCGTGGCGGTGGGCTCAGCGGTGACCACCTTCGCCGAGGGCGACGAGGTCTTCGGTGTCGGCCGCGGATCCTTCGCCGACTACGCCGTCGCCCACGAGGACAAGCTGGCCGTCAAACCCCCGAGCCTCACCTTCGCGCAGGCTGCGGTGGTCCCCATCTCGGCGTCGACCGCCCTGCAAGCCCTGACCGACGTCGGCAAACTCCAGCCGGGTCAGAGCGTGTTGGTGATCGGCGCCTCCGGCGCCGTCGGCGGGTATGCCGTCCAGCTGGCCAAGGCCCTCGGAGCGACGGTCACCGGAGTGGCCAGCGGCGCCAAGCTGGACTGGGTCCGATCCCTCGGGGCCGACCACGTCATCGACTACACCCAGCAGGACTACGCCGACGGCACGGCCCGCTACGACCTGATCCTCGACCTGGCCGGAAACCCGTCTGTGTCCCGGTTGCGACGGGCGCTCGCGCCTGCCGGCACGGCCGTGCTGGTCGGCGGCGAGGCGGGTGGCCACCTCACCGGCGGGATGAACCGGCAGCTGGGCGCACTGGCCCTGTCCGGGCTCGTCCGGCAGCGCCTCACCATGCTTCTCGCGAAGCAACGCTGCAGCGACCTGGAGCGACTCACCGACTTCATCCGGGCCGGGGTGGTGACCCCGCGCATCGACCGGACCTACCCTCTGGCGGACGCGGCGGACGCGATGCGCCACCTCACCGACGGCACGGCGCGCGGGCAGATCGCGATCACCATGGGGCTCCCGCGATGATCCGGGTCGAGTCCGTCACCAAGAGGTACGGCCCCTTCACCGCCGTCGACGACGTGACGTTCACCGCCGCGCCTGGCCGGGTCACCGGCTTCCTCGGCCCGAACGGAGCCGGCAAGTCGACGACGTTGCGGATCGTCGTCGGCTTGACCCCGGCCACCTCGGGTACTGCGACGGTGGTGGGTCGTCTTTTCGCCGACCTGCCCAACCCCGGCCTGGAGGTCGGCGTGCTGCTGGACGCCTCCGCGCAACATGCCGGACGTACCGGACGAGAGATCCTGACGTTGGCCCAGCGGACGATGGGCGTGCCCGCTGACCGCGTCGAGGAGATGCTCGACCTGGTCAGCCTCACCCCCACCGAGGCCGGACGCCGGGTGCGGAACTACTCCCTCGGGATGCGGCAGCGACTGGGCATCGCCGCAGCACTGCTCGGGCAACCGGAGGTGCTGATCCTGGACGAACCCGCCAACGGGCTCGACCCGGCCGGCATCCGCTGGATGCGGGACCTGCTGCGCGACTATGCAGACCGGGGTGCCACTGTGCTGCTCTCCTCACACCTGCTGCACGAGATCGAGGTCATCGCCGACGACCTCGTCGTCATCGGCAACGGTCGCATCGTCGCCAAGGGCACCAAGGCCGAGCTGCTGCAATCCGCCGGGACCCTCGTCAGAACGACCAGCGTGGACACCCTCGCCGGCGCGCTCAGCGCCGCCGGCGTCCTGTCCAGCCACAGCGGTGCAACCGGGCACGGCGACGCCCTTCGGGTGGAGGCCGAGCCCGACGTCGTCGGCCGGATCGCCCACACGGCCGGCGTGACGCTGCTCGAGCTCCGTCCCGCCGAGGGCGCCGGACTCGAGGACCTGTTCCTCGAGCTGACCGCCGACACGCAACGCGAAGGAGCAGTCGCATGACCGCCATCCCGCTCGAGCCAGTCCTCGCAGGTTCCCCCTCCGTCGAGACGGACCCCCGCCAGGACGTCGCACCCCGCTCGGCGCGCACTGTGGCGCCGGCGCGCATCCCCCTCGCACGGATCGTCTCCGTCGAGCTGCGCAAGTCCTTCGACACCCGGTCCGGGTTCTGGCTGCTCGCCAGCATCGGCATCGCCTCGTTCCTGGCCACGGCTGGGGTCGTCCTCTGGGCGGCCCGCGACCAGCTGACCTACAGCACCTTCACCCTCGCCGTCGGCTTCCCCATGGCCGTGATCCTGCCGGTCATCGCGATCCTGTCGGTCACCGCCGAATGGACCCAACGCAGCGGCCTGACCACCTTCACGCTCGTCCCGCACCGGGGCCGTATCGTCTTCGCCAAGGCCATCGTCGCCATCTCGATCGCCGTCGCCTCGATGCTCGTCGCCTTCGTCATCGGAGCGCTCGGCAACCTCCTGGCCGCGGCCCTCGCCGGCCGCGACGCCGTCTGGGACCAAGGCGTCGCCACTCTGGCCGCCATCGTGCTGGGCAACACGCTCGTCGTCCTCATCGGCTTCATGCTCGGGGTGCTGATCCGCAACTCCACGGCCGCCATCGTGGCCTACTTCGTCTACGCGTTCGTGGCCCCACCACTGTTGGAGCTGCTCGCCGCCAACCAGGCGTGGTTCCACGACCTCTACCCCTGGGTCGACCCCAACGTCACCCAGAACCTGCTGTTCCACGGTCCACTGGTCGGCCAGCAGTGGCTCCAGCTCGCGGTCACGACAGCCGTCTGGCTGGTCGCGCCCCTGCTCGTGGGCCTCTGGACGCTGCAGCGCTCGGAAGTCAAGTAGCCGACTCCGGGGTCTGAACCCGACACAGGGAAAGCAGGAAGCCATGTCACCGCGAACACGCACCGTGCCGCCGCCTCTGCAGGGCGAGCCGATCCCGCCGCCGCAACGGACGGCCGACGCGGCCGACCCCGCCCGGGCCCTGCGCACGGCCAGCCTGGTCGCCGGGATCGGACTGGCCCTGCTCACCGTCCTGGCAGTCTTCGGCAACTTCGTCGTCCTGCAACGACTCATCACGCCGGGCGACGCGACCACCACGACAACCGCCATCGCGAACTCCGCGGCGCTCTTCCGATGGGGCGTCGCCAGCCTGCTCGCGGTCGCCGCGCTCGACGTCGTCGTGGCCGCCGCGTTGCTGCGGCTGTTCACCCCGGTGAACCCGGACGTCTCCCGCCTCGCCGCCTGGTTCAGACTCGCCTACGCGGGCGTGTTCGTCGTCGCGGTGAGCCAGCTGGCCGGCATACGGCCCCAGCTCGACACCCCTGACCAGGTCCAGCGGTCCATCGACTCCTTCGATGACATCTGGCACGCCGGCCTCATCCTGTTCGGCGTCCACCTGCTGCTGATCGGCTACCTGGCCCACCGGTCCGGCTTCATCGCCAGGGTCATCGCGGTCCTGCTCCTCATCGCCGGGATCGGCTACCTCGTCGACGGTTTCGGCACCGTGATCGTCGCCGGCTACTCCCTCGAGGTCGCGCGCGTCACCTTCGTCGGCGAAGCGGTGCTCATCTTCTGGTTGCTCATCCAGGGCCGACGCCTCACCGTTCGCGGCGACGGCACGATCACGTCCCTCACGGGCGCCTCGATCCTGACGCGTCAGGATCGGGGCTCCCCTCTCCCGCGCCGCCTCCGGAGACGCGTCGCAGTTCCACCTCGATCAAAGAAGCCACCATGTCAACAGCAACGATCGACCCCGTCTCCCCCGCTCCAGCGGGCACCCCGGCGCGAGCCCCGATGACCTCAGTGCGCAAGACCGCGCTCGCCGCGGGTGTGCTCTACCTGATCAGCTTCGTCTCGATCCCGACCCTCGCCCTCTACAGCGGGGTCAAGGACCCGACCTACCTACTCGGCTCCGGGCCGGACACCCCCGCCCTCGTCGGTGGGCTCCTGGAGGTCATCGTCGCCCTCGCGGGCGTCGGCACCGCGGTCATCCTGTATCCCGTGGTCAAGCGCCAGCACCAAGGGATCGCACTGGGCTTCGTCGGCACGCGGACCCTCGAGGGCGCGGGCATCATCGCCGGCGTCGTCGCCCTGATGACGGTGGTGTCCCTGCGGCAGGCCGGAGTCGGAGCCGCTGGACTGGTCACTGCCCACGCCTTGACCAGCATGTACGGATGGGCGTTCCTCTTCTCGCAGTCCCTGATGCCCGCTCTGAACGCGATGCTGCTCGGCTCCCTGCTGTATCGGTCCCGCCTCGTGCCGCGGGCCCTTCCCACCATCGGGCTCATCGGAGCCCCGCTGCTGCTGGCCTCCGTCATCGGGGTCCTGTTCGGCGCCTTCAGCGCCGTCTCCGCCCCAGCCCTGCTCCTCGCGATCCCGATCGCTGTCTGGGAGTTCTCCCTCGGCGTCTACCTCGTCGTCAAGGGCTTCAGGCCCTCCCCTCTCACCATCGGAATGACCACAGCCGGCGCAGAACCCGCGACCGTGTGACCCACCGCTCGAGCCCGGAGTCGAGAGCACCCCTCTCAGCCGGCCCACCACCCTGGAGGACACCGTGACCGGCAGCCCTGCGCGCTACATCGCCCCCACCGGATGGGGTGACATCGCCTTCATGAAGGCGGTCCGGTGGCTCACCGAGCGCGGGATCAGCCTGCTCGGGTCACGCGTCCTCACCGTGGCCGGGCGCACCTCCGGCACGCCGCGCAGCGTCCCCGTGAACCTGCTCGCGCTGGACGGCGAGCGCTACCTCGTCGCCCCCCGGGGCAACACCCAGTGGGTCCGCAACGTCCGCGCCGCGGTCGGCGCCGAGCTCCGCGTGGGGCGTCGGGTCGAGCAGGTCCGGCTCATCGAGCTCCCCGTCGAGGACCGGGTCCCCGTGCTGCGCGCCTACCTTCAGCGCTGGGGCTGGGAAGTCGGAAGGTTCGTCGAGGGTCTGACAAAGCGGTCCACCGACGCCCAGCTCGCTGACGCGGCACCAGGCATGCCTGTGTTCCGGGTCGAGCCGACCACCGGGCCCAGCGTGGGCTGAACACGGCATGGCGTCCCCGACGATGTCGAGGCAGTCGATGACGGGGTGAAACGTGGCCGCTATGACCGCTCCCCACGCGAATCGCTCCGCTGACAGGGACGGCGTCGGTCCACACCCCGGTGCAGTTGCATGAGCTCGCGCAGACGACGACCGTCTCGCGCTGGTTGGCGATGCCGCAGGCGGACAGGTCGGCAGCCTGCCGGCCGGCGTGGCCGAGCGCCGCGTCGACGACGCGCACGGTGTTGCCCGGGGCGGCGGTCACCAGGCGAGGAGTCCCTTGACGACGGTGAAGACGGCACCGGCCAGGGCGAGACCGATGGCGAGCCGTCGGGCGACCTCGTGGTCGACCCGCCGCGAGAGCAGCTCCCCGCCGACGAGCCCCACGGCGAGGGCG
Source organism: Terrabacter sp. 01T434 (assembly GCF_056398545.1). Lineage (NCBI taxonomy): Bacteria > Bacillati > Actinomycetota > Actinomycetes > Micrococcales > Intrasporangiaceae > Terrabacter > Terrabacter sp. 01T434. Next base: position 108,269 of record NZ_JBFTPP010000001.1, on the reverse strand, counting down.
CCGAACGAGACGATGAGCGCAGCCGGCGAGACGTGGGGCAGCCCGCCCTTGGCGGTGAGCGAGGCGAGGTTGACGAAGATCGAGTAGAACTGGAACGTCGCGACGAACTTGCGGTGCTCCCAGGCGGTGCTCACGGCATACAGCACGATGGCAGGCCCGCCGACGCCGGCGGTCACGTTCATGAAGCCGCTCGCCCCACCCGCGACCACGGCGCCGCCCGTGCCGCGGAGCACCCTCGCGCGGTCGCTCAGCACGACCGCCGACAGCGCGACGATCACGGTGAGACCGATGATGACCATGAGGGGCGCGGGCGGCACGTTGCGAGCGACCCACGCGCCCAAGGGAATCGTGGCGAGGGCCGGCACGACGAGCAGCAGGGCCTTGCGCCACTCGGTGTCACGCCACAGGGTCACGAAGACGACGCAGCTCACGACCAGTCCGAGGAGGTTCGACAGGACGACCCCCTCGAAGGGCCCGGCGACGAGCACGAGCAGGGGTGCGCACACGAGGGCGAAGCCGACCCCCGTGACGCGTTGGGTCAGGGCGCCGGCCACCACTCCCAGTGGTAGCAGCACGAGCTCGGTCGTCATGTCCTCGGTCTCCCTGCATCTCGTCTTCGGGTCAGAGACCGACCGACAGGTAGCGCACGTCCTCGAACTCCTCGAGGCCCACGGACGCCCCCTCACGGCCGAGCCCGGACTGCTTGACCCCGCCCATGGGGGCGAAGGCGACCGACGGCAGGGCGTTGTTGACGCCGACGATGCCGGCCTCGAGTCGCTCCGCCGTGCGCCAGCACCGTGACAGGTCGCCCGACCACACATAGGCCGCGAGCCCCATCTCGGTGCGGTTGGCGGGTGCGATCGCCTCGTCGAGGTCGCGGAAACGGAAGACCGCGGCCGCGGGTCCGAAGACCTCCTCGGTGGCGATGGCGGCCGAGTCGGGCACCTCGGCGAGCAGGGTGGGCGCGACGAAGGTGCCGCCCTGCGGCAGCTCCCGCTCGCGGGTGAGTCTCCGCGCCCCCTGTGAGATCGCCTCGTCGACAAGGGAGTTCACGGCCTCGACCCTCGCGGCGTCGATGACCGGACCGAGGTCGGGGCAGTGGTCGGCCAGGCCGTCGCCGATGCTCATGGCGTCGATCCTGGCCACGAGCCGCTCGACGAACTCGTCGTGCACGTCCTCGTGCACGACAAAGCGGTTGGCGGCGATGCACGACTGACCGGTGTTGCGGAACTTGGCGAGCATCGCCCCCTCGACGGCGGCGTCGAGATCGGCGTCGTCGAGCACGACGAAGGCCGCGTCACCGCCGAGCTCGAGCAGCGGTCGCACGACCCGACGGGCTGCGCTCGCCATGATCTCGCGACCGACGAGGGTCGACCCCGTGAAGGTCACGGCCCGGACGGCGTCGTGGTCGAGCAGGGTCTGAGTGATCTCGCGCGCAGGTCCGTGCACGAGGTTGACGACACCCGGGGGAACCCCGGCGTCGTCGAGCGCGCGGATCATCTCGGTCGCCGCGAGGGGCGCCTTCTCGGAGACACGGGCCACGACGGTGCAGCCAGCCGCCAGCGCGGGCGCGAGCTTCCGGGCCTGGATCGAGCACGGGAAGTTCCACGGCGTCAGGGACGCGACGACGCCGACGGGTCGGCGCACGGTGACGTGCCGTCGGTCGCCCGCCTCGTGCGGAATGACCTCGCCGTTGGGACGCCGCGCCTGCTCGGCGAACCACCGGAAGTACTCGGCGCTGAAGGCCAGCTCGCCGACCGCCTCCGGCAGGCGCTTGCCGGCTTCACGGGCGAGCAGGGCGCCCAGGGTGTCGGCGCGCTCGGCGATGAGCCTGGAGGCGTCGAGCAGGATGTCGGACCGGCGCCGGGCCGGCAGGTCGGACCACGCGCCGAAGGCGCGCGCGGCAGCGTCGGCGGCGCGCTGCGCGGCCTTCGGGCCTGACCATGCGACGTGGCCGACCACCGACCCGTCGACAGGGTTGGTGACCTCGAGGGCGGAGTCTCCGTCCTCCCAGGCGCCGTCGATGAGCTGGCTGGGCATGGTGGTCACTGCGTCTCCTTGGTGGGTCTGCTTGTGGAGCAAGCGAATCGGCTTTGTCGGCTGGGAGTGAGTCAGGGCACGAGCACGTCGGGGCGGCTGCGACCCCCGACCTCGAGGCTGGGCCAGAGCTCGTCCGTGACCAAGGTTCGTGGGCCGTCCGGCAGCACGAGCGTCGTGTCCTCGACCTTCCAGCCGGCGGCGCTGGGATTCCAGGCGACGACGGCGCCGTCACCGAGCACGACGTCGCTCGATGGGTGCGCCGGGAACTCCCGTGGCTGGAAGCCGCTCAGGCCGCCCTGGTGGTGCCGGTGCCACTCCTCGGGAGCGAACCCCTGTCGGGCGTATGCCGCACAGCCGTCCGACACGACGTCGCCGAGCCGAGCCCCGACCCGTGTGGCATCGAGGAAGGCCTGCTCCACCCGCAGCAGCCGGGCGTAGGTGTCGCGCTGCTCGTCGTCGAACGGCGTGAACGAGACGATGCGGGTGACGCTCGCGACGAGCCCGTGCCGTCGGCCGCAGGCGACGAGCATCGCCCGCTCGCCGACCGTCTCGGCCAGCGGCAGCGGGTGGCGGTGGGTGTCGAGGTGGTCTGCGCCCCCGACGAGGAGGACGATCGGGTCGAGCTCTCGCTCGAGCAGCTGACGAGCGAGCTCACCGGCAGCGGCATAGCCGGTCATGGCCGGGGACAGCGTGAGCGCGGCGGCGGTCGCTGCGGCGGCCGTGTCGCGGCACACGGCGGCGAGCAGGTCCTGCTGGCGCTGCGTCAGCTGTCGCCGCAATGCAGCGAGGTCCGCGCCCACCCCGGTGCCGTCGGCGCGCGGACGGTCGCTGCCGACCCGATGGCCTGTGGGCAGCTTGCCGTCGCGCGACTCCCACCAGGGCACGACCTCCCAGCGGAGATCACACACGGTGTCGAGGCCGGCCAGCTCGCTGTCGCGCAGTCGAGGGGCCTCGATGGCGTTCGTGACGACGGTCAAGCCAGGCCGCACGCTCGCGCCGTCGACGCCGTCGACGTCGTCACCTAGGTGCACGACGACGTCGAGACACGCGGAGTCAAGGGTCTGCGGCACGTTGACGCGTGCCCCGAGCAGCCAGGTGAGGGCGGCCGGCTCGCGCAGGACGAGCGTGTCGAGGTCCAGGGCCCGCGCGAGGCCGCGCAGCCGGGCGAGCTTCTCGCCCAAGTCGATCCAGCGGTCGGCCGCGGCACCGGAGGGCGGTCGCACGTCGAACCCGACCTCAGGCGCCATGGCGGAGCACCTCGTCCGCGATGACCGCCGGCTGAGAGTCGAAACCGACGAGGGTCGTCCCGGCAGCCTCGGCTACGCCGTAGGCGTGCAGGGTCCACGGGCGACCGTGGAGGTCCTGCACGGAGCGGACGCCCTCGTCGACCTCGACCCGGGGGATGACGGCACCGCCGCGCACGAGGACCGGCATGCGCTCCAGCGGGACGTCGACGGTGTGGAAGCCGGGACCGGCATACCGGGTGTCGTCGTGCAGGTCGAACCACTCGCCCTCGGGCACGTAGAACGTGCGTCGCACCGGTGCGGCGCCGTCGTCGAAGACCGGCACGACGAGCAGGTCGCTCCCGAGGAGGAAGCTGTCGTCGACACTGCGGGCCACTCGGTCGGCGGCGTGGTGCAGGCCCAGGGGGCGCAGCACCGGCCAGCCCTGCGCCGCCGATTCGAGCGCCACCTGCCACAGGTAGGGCAGCAGCGAGTAGCGCAGACGCACCCACTCGCGGCAGATCTCGAGAGCCTCGTCGCCGAAGGCCCACGGCTCACGGGGACGCAGGCCGTGCGCCCGCATGAGCGGTGACAGCGCGCCGAGCTGGGTCCAGCGCACGTAGAGCGCCGGCGTGAGCTCGGGTCCGAAGAACCCGCCGATGTCGTGGCTCCAGAAGCCCGGCGCACTCATGGCGTAGGACAGGCCGCCCCGCACCGTGGCCTGCATGCCGACGACCGTCGACTCCGCGTCGCCGGCCCACTGGCCGGGGTAGCGGTGCGAGCCCGCCCATCCACTGCGTCCCCACACGAGCGGGGGCCGGTCGGTGAACTCGGCGATCGCCTCGGAGACCGCACCGTTGTAGCGCAGGGGGTAGAGGTTGTGGGCCTGGTTGGCCGGGGTGCCGTCGAAGAACGCCACGTCATCGGGCAACGCCTCGCCGAAGTCGGTCTTGAAGACGGCCACGCCGTCGTCGAGGAAGTCCTGGTGCATCTGCTGCCACCACCGCTTGGCCGCCGGGTTGGTGAAGTCGATGAGCGCGCGCATCCGGCCGTCCGGGGTCGGCGTCTTCTGGATGGCGGCCAGGCTGCCGTCGGTGCGGCGGACGAGATAGCCCTCCCGCTCGGCCTCCTCGAAGATCGGCGAGGCCGGGTCCAGATAGGGCAGCTCCCAGACCGACAGCCGCAGGCCGAGCTCGGCGAGGTCGTCGACGAACTGCTTGCGCTCGCCGAAGCGGCTCGTGTTCCAGATGAAGTCCGTGTTGAGCCGGTCGACGACGAGCCAGTCGGGGTCGAGGTGGAGCACGTCCATCGGCACGCCGTACGCGCGGGCGGAGCGCCCGACCTCGAGCATCTCCTCGCTCGTGTGGTAGCGGCATCGCCCCATCCAGTAGCCGAACGCCCACGGCTGCGGCGCCTTCGCACGTCCCGTCAGGGCCGTGTATGCCGTGAGGCGGGTTCTCGGGTCGGCGCCGGCGAAGACATAGAGGTCGATCGCGGAGTCGTCGAGCCCGAGGGAGAGCACGGACGGCATCGAGTGGCCGACGTCGGCTGTGACCACCGCGCCCGTGTTGACGAAGCCGGTGTAGCCCTGCGACGAGTGCCACACGGGGACCGGCTTGTAGGCCAGTCCGGTCCCGGTGCCACAGGCGTCCTCGCTGCGCAGGCGCAGTCGCTGGCCGTTCTTGACGAGCCGCCCGAACTGCTCGCCGAAGCCGAGCACGTCCTCGTCGGGGTCGAGCTCGAGGTTGAGCGTCGTCCCCCCGTCGTCGACCACGACCGAGGGGGCCGTCAGCAGACCGGCTACCTGCCGGAGGCGGTCGGCCGTGCGCAGGAGGGTCGCACCAGTGGCCCGCTCGACGAGGCGCAGGGTGAAGGGGGCACGGCCCACCTCGAGACGCAGGTCCGTGGTCGTCACGACGACATGGGTGTCGGTCTGCTCGACCTCGAGCGTCTCGGGTGCGGGTGACGGGTCGACGACGATGCCGAGGCCGGTGCCGTCGTCGCCCAGCACGGCCGCGCCTGCCGGGGCGAGGGTCAGTCGCAGGCACGAGGGCTGCGGCGCGCTGACCCGAAGCTCGAAGGCGGTGGCGTCGGTCGGGGGCAGCTCGATGTCGGGCAGGTTGGGCATCTGCGTCTCGATGCCCTGGGCCTCGAGGGGCTCCCCCGTGAGCCAGCCGGGCATGACCCCGAGCTTGACCCCGGGCAGGGCGTCGACCGAGAGCGTCACGCTCCGGCCGGTCGCGTCGGCTTGCGCGGCTCGCACCCGGCGCAGCAGCAGGGTCCCTGAGGCGGTGGGCGGGGTGGACGATGACGGGTGCACGGTCATCCCTTCACGGCGCCGGCGGTGATGCCGGCGACGAAGTAGCGCTGGAGGAAGACATAGGCGATGACGATGGGCGCGGATGCCACGACGACGCCGGTGAAGAGCAGCGGATAGTCGGTGAGGAACTCACCCTGGAAGGACAGCAGCGCCACAGGGATCGTGCGCTTGGCCGCGTCGCTGATGAAGAGGAGCGGGTAGAGCAGGTCGTTCCAGTGGATGACGAAGAGGAAGATCGCGGTCGCCGGCAGTGACGGCACCGACACGGGCAGCACGACGGAGCGGTAGGTGCGCCACGGTCCGGACCCGTCGACGGCAGCCGCCTCGAAGAGCTCCTTGGGCAGCGTCTTGAGGAAGCCCGTCATGATGAAGACGGCGATCGGCAGCGTCGTCACGATGTTGATGAGGACGAGGCCGAGCAGCGAGTTGGTCAGGCCGAACGTCTCGAACTGGACGTACTGCGGGATCATGTTCGCCTGGGCCGGCACGGCCATGCCGAGGACGATGAAGCCGAAGAGCAGGGCGCTCTTCCAGCCCGTCGTCCGGGCGATCCCGTACGACGCGAGGCTCGCGACGAAGAGGGTCAGCGGCACCGAAAGGCCGGTGACGATGACGCTGTTGCGGAAGGCCACGCCGAGTCCGGACTCGCCGACGACCTTCTGGTAGTTGCCGCCCCGCCAGGTGGTGGGCGGCGCAAAGGGCGAGGCGAAGAGGTCCTGGCTGGTCTTGAAGCTGCCGAAGATCACGACGACGAGCGGCACGATCACGAGCACGGCATACACGGCGAGGACGGCGCGGCGGGTCAGTTGGTAGCTCATGGGGCTCTCCTCACGCGTCCGGGTTGCTGGCCTTGACGGCCCGACGCTGGATCCAGGTGATGGCGGCGATCAACGCCATGAAGACGAGCGACTCCGCTGCGGCGTAGCCGAACTGGGAGTTGGCGAAGCCCGAGTAGATGCGGGTCGACAGGATGTCGAGGGAGCTCTTGGGCGGGTTGCCGCCGAGACCGAGGATGAGGTCGAAGGCCTTGAACGACTGGACGGTCGTGTAAGCCATGACGATGGCGGTGGCGGGTGCGACCATCGGCAGGGTGATGTGGCGGAACTGCTGCCACCGGCTCGCGCCGTCGGTCTCGGCCGACTCGTAGAGCTCCTGCGGAATCTGCTGCAGGCCGGCGATGAAGATGATCATCATCTGGCCGACGTGGAACCAGACCTGCGTCAGCGCGACCCAATAGATCGCCTGGTTGTCGTTGCCGAGGAAGGCACTCTGGAAGCGGCCGAGCCCGACGGCCTCGAGGACCGAGTTGATGAGCCCGAAGTTCGGGTCGTAGACGAACTTCCAGATGAAGGCGACCGAGACGCTGGACAGGATCGTCGGGAAGAAGAAGACCGAGCGCAGGGCCACCGAGGACTTCGAGTTCTTCGAGAGGAAGACGGCGAGCACCAGCGAGAAGATCGTCTGGAACACGACGACGACCAGCATGAACTTGATGTTGTTGCTCAGGGCGTTGCGGAAGAGGTCGTCACTGGTGAGGATCGTGACGAAGTTGTCGAGGCCGACGAACTGCGCGGTCGGGCTGAAGCCATCCCAGTCGGTGACGGAGTAGATCACTCCCTGGATCGTCGGGATGACGAAGAAGGTCACGTACAGCACCAGAGCCGGCACGGGGAAGAGCCACAGCGCGGGGTGCGCCGCCATCGGGTTGCGGCCGGCCGGCTTCTCCGGCATCGGGAGGGTCGGCGCCTCGGGTGGGCTCGCTGGCGTCAGGGTCGTCGACATGGGTCACTTCCGCTTCTGGTCGACGACGGCCTGGGCCTTCTCGGCCGCCTGGTCCGGAGAGGTGCCGCCCACGACCGCGACGCAGGCAGCCTCGACGGCAGCACGGATGTCGAGGTTGTTGAACTGGAACCGCGGCGCGAGGAGCGTCTTCTTGGCGAGCCACGGCGCGTTGTGCTTCAGGTCGGCGTTCGTGTAGTCGACGTTCTTGACGGTCACGTGCTGCGACGTCCCGTTGGCGTAGACGCCCGCGTTGACAGGGTCGGAAAGGAACTGCAGCCACTTGAGGGCGGCGTCCTGGCCGCTGCCTGCCGTGTTGACCCCGAGGATGAAGGTCGCGTTGTAGATGCCTTCGTACTTCGCCTTGTCGGCAGCGACAGTGATCGGGGCGATGAGTCCCACGGGGAACTTCGCCCCGAGCTTGCGCACGGCACCGATGTGGAAGGAGCCCGTCGCGAGCATGCCGGCCTTGCCGCTCGCGAAGAGCTGCTGCAGCGGCTCCGAGCTCGTGCCCGTCGAGTTGGCCTCGAAGTAGGGGGCGAGCTGCTGGTACTGCTTGAGGGTCGCGAGGAACCAGTCGTCGGTGACCTTCCGTGTGCCGGCCTCGATGTCGGCAAAGGCCGTGTCGGTCGGCATGTTGTTCATGACCATCGAGTTGATGAGCTGGCCGGAGTTGGCCGGCTCACCCCCCGGCCAGGCGATCGGGGTGAGGCCCTTGGACTTCAGCTTGTCGCAGAGCGAGAGGAAGCCGTCCCAGTCGGTGGGCGCCGAGCTCACGCCGGCGGACTCGAAGGCGTCCTCGTTGAAGATCGGCATGTTGAAGACGAGCTGGTAGGGCAGGCCCATCTGGGCCCGACTCGTCGCCTGTCCCGCCTTGATGAGTTCTGCGTAGTAGCCGTCGACGAAGGGCTGGGCGCCCAGACCGGCATACAGCCCGGCCTTGTTCATGTTGACGAACTGCGCGCCGCGGAAGGCGACGAAGGCGGTGCCGATCGTGCCGCCCTTGATCTTCTGCAGGGCGGTGCTCTGGTAGTCGTTCGAGGGCGAGATGTCCTGGACGACGGTGGCCTGCGGGTTGGCCTTGACGAACGTGGCGATCAGGGTGTCGAAGACCGCCTTGTCCTCGGCTCGCCAGTGGGCGAAGGACACCTTGCCCGTGGCGGGTGAGGCTTTGACGGCAGGGAGCACCTGCGCCGCCGCGCCGCCCGCGGCGGAGCCGCTGCCTCGCGAGGTGATCGTGGGTCCCACACAGGCGCTGAGCGCGCCTCCGAGGCCGACAGCACCGAGTCCGTGCAGGAGTCGGCGTCGGCTGATGGTGCTGTGCTGGTCAGACATCGTTGTCTCTCCTTCAGATCCTGCGGAACTACCAGTCGACGACCGCGATCCCCAGCAGGTCGGCGGCAGCACGCAGCTGCGGGCGCACGTCGGACCACGCGAGGACGGTGTGGTGCGGGAAGCCACCGGTGACGAGACCGGTGACGAACTGCGTCGCGTCGCCGTCGAGGCGGACGGCGGCGGTGTTGCCCTGGAAACGGTTGGGCTCGGGCACGGACTCGCCGGAGGCGAGCAGGAGCCGGAGGCTGCCCGGCCGTGCCGGGTCCTCCGTGAGGCGGGCCATGACGACGGGCCCCGTGCGCAGCGGGAAGTTGCCCGCCACGCCGATCTTGCGGTTGCAGTGGGTGAACTGCGTTGCGTCCGAGGGATTCTCGGCCAGAGAGGTGGCCGCGGCACCGCAGTGCCAGAGGCGCACGACGTTGCGCTCGCCGTCCAGGTCGACGGTGTCGACGAGGTAGGTGGTGCCCGAACCGAGCGCCTCCATCAGGAGCATCGTGACGGCGCCGTAGACGTCGCGCTCACACGCGGTCGGCGTGCCCTCGTCCGCGACGCGGGAGAGCGAGGAGCACGGGCAGGCGCCGAGCTGGGTCGGGAACTCCGGCCAGCAGCGGATTGCCATGCCCGACAAGGACTCCCGGTCGCGCCAGCCGCGCATGGCGGTGGTGATCCGGGCCGAAGTGAGCGCCTGACCGCCGTCGACCGCAGCCAGCGACGGTTGGGCGTCGACGGCAGCGGCGTGCTCGGCCTCGGCCTCGTCGTCGCTCACCGCGTCGACGCACTCGAACATCGACTCGACGGGGATCTCGTCGATCTCGATGCCGAAGAGGCGCTGGAGGAGCTCACCGTCGTACTGGCTCGGGGTGAAACCGGGGGGCGCGTCGCCGACGAGCCCGAGCCGGCGGCCGCGCAGCGAACCGAGGGCCACCTTCACACCGTCGGCGTCGGCTCGGGGCCCGCGCGTGGTGGGTGCCGGCACGACCGCGGGCAGCTGACCGGCGAGCGCCGCCTCGAGGGCGCGCCGCGTGGCGGGCTCGTCGGGGTTGCCGTAGACCAGCCGCGGGGTGCGCTGTGCGTGCACGACCAGGGCGTGGCCGAAGAGGTTGGCGCCGCACATCGAGTTGAGCCAGAGTCGGTCACCGACAGGGCCGGGCTCACGGAAGGACCAGAGCAGGACGGGCTGGTCGAGCTCGCCGTAGAGCTCGAGGGCCGGGGTGGCGTCGGAGAAGGACGCACAGACGTTGATGACGAGGTCGGCGTCACGCGAGACGAAGGTCTTGGCGGCCGCGACGTCGTCGGGCGTCATGACCAGCTCCTCCGGCCCGATCACGTCGGCGCCGAGCTCGACGAGCAAGGCGCGTGCCTCGTCGGCCAGGCGGCGCGCCACGTCGACGGCGAAGGTGGGCCGCGCAGTGGGCACGAGGACGACGCGCGGTGCAGTGGCGGCGCTCACGACTGCACGACCTCGTCGACGATCTGGCCGAGCCGCTGCAGGCGCGGGATCGAGACCTCGTGGAGGTCACGCTCGACGTCGTCACTGCCGATGACAGAGGCCCACACGGCACGGCCGGCCAGGAAGCCCGAGGCGCCCTCGCGGCAGGCGAGCTCGACGGACCGCGGGAAGAGGTCGGCCGGCACCCCGGACGACAGGACGACCCACGGGGAGGAGACCGCTTCGGTGATCTGGGCGCAGGCGCGGCGGATCTCCTCCTCGCTGCCCTGTCCCTTGAACGGCACCTCCGCCTTGTAGAGGTCCGCGCCGAGGGAGCCGAGCTCGCGCGCGGCCTCGATGATGCAGGCTTCCGCGTCCCAGTTCCCACCGGAGCGGGGCGCCTTGGCGACCGGCTCGATGATGCTGACGAGGCCCGCCGCCCGGCAGCGGTCGACGAACTCCTCGACCATCTCGATACGGCCGGAGGCGGCCTCGTCGGGGCGGTGGATGACGAGCAGCTTCATGGCCACGGCGCCCTGCTCGCGCACCGCGGCCGGGTCGACGGCGCGGTCGATCTCGACCGCGGTGACGAACTCGCCGTTGCCCGCGATGAAGTGGTCTGCAGCCGCGATGAGGCCGCAGGTCGGCGCGACGGCACCGGCGTCGACGACGGCGTCGAAGGCGAACTGCTTGTCGACGAGCACCGCGGAGGCGAACGGCGAGAGCACCCGCGTCGCGGCGAGCTTGAAGTCGGTCAGCTGGGCGTCCGTCACCGGGGCGCTCTGGTGCTCCGCGAACATGGCTCGCATCGCCTCGCGTTGGTCGACGGCGAGCATGGCGAAGCCACCACTGGGCCGTGCCACGTCCGCCAGCCCGAAGCGCCTGCTCGTCGGTGTCTCGTCGGTGATGTCGGTCATGCCTGCTCCTGGGTGAGGTGGTCGACCCACGGCGGGTCGAGGGGTGGTCGGAGATTCAGTGGGTGTCGGACGGCGCGGGCGCGGCCGCGCCTGCCGTCGACCCGATCGCCTGGTCGGCGCCGGTGTCGCGCGCCGGGTCGCGAGCCATGGTCGCGAGGACCTCGGCCGGACGGGGGATGCGCGAGCGTCCGTCGAGGCCGCGGCAGGACAGTGCAGCCGTGACGTTGGCGAAAACCAGCTGCTCGGCGAGCGGCAGGCCCCGCACCACGGCTGCGACGAGCGCGCCGTGGAAGACGTCCCCGGCGCCGAGGGTGCTCAGCACCCGGACGGCGAGGGCGGGCGCGTGTGCGCCCTGCCCGGACGACGTGCGGCCGTAGGATCCCTTCGACCCGTCCGTGGCGACGACGGTGCGGCAGCCGAGGGCGATGCTCGCCTCGAGTAGCTCGTCGACCGAGCGGGCCTCACCGTGGATGCGGCGCAGCGCCTCGACGGTCGGCACGTAGAGGCCGACCCCTCGGGCGTCGAAGCCGGGGATGGGGTTGCCGGCGTCGACGCACAGCCGCGCGCCGTCGCGGACGAGACCGGCACGATGCACCGGCTCCCACCCTGCGTGGTCGACGTGGACGAGGGGGGCGGAGGCGATGAGGTCGGCGCCAGCCGAGACGTCGATGCGCGGCGCCGGTCGGTTGCAGATCGCCCGGGTGCCGCGGCTGCGGTCGACGATGACGACACTCGCCGCGGTGGACTCCCCCGCGGCGACGGAAACGCCCGTGACATCGACACCCTCGCCCTCGAGGCCGCTGATCACGGCGCGACCGTTGGCGTCGTCCCCCACCGTGCCGACGAAGGCACTGCGCACCCCGAGCCGAGCGGCGGTTACGGCAGCGGTCGCGGCGGGGCCCCCACCGGCATACGACACCTCGTCAGCGACGATGCGTTCGTCGGCGCCCGGGAAACCGGGGACCAACGCTATGGCGTCCAGCGTGGCCACTCCGACGAAGACCGCCTCGATGTCACGTGAGGTCATGCGCTCCAGCACTCCTTCGGGCCGCTTCGGTGGGGATGTTGATACGCTAACAGTCGATGTTGGAAAGTCAACAGTTTCGCGGTGAGAAGTCCACGAATTCCCGTATGCTGGGCGCATGAGAGAAACGGTCGGGGATGCCCTCAGCGAGGTTTCGGCGCTGCGCTACGACACGGCTCCCGAGCGCCGGCAGAGCATCCTCGAGGCGGTGGAGGGCGCCGGGTTCGTGTCCGTCACCGAGCTGACCCGCACCCTCGGGGTCTCCGACATGACCGTGCGACGCGACCTGCGCAAGCTGGCCCACGACGGCCGGGTGCGCATCGTGCACGGTGGAGTGAGCGCGCTGCGACCGGCGCTGCACTCGCCGGAGTTCACCGGTCGCGCCGAGGAGCACGCCGAGGGCAAGCAGGCGATCGGCGAGACCGCCGTGGCGGCCCTCGACAGCCGGGCGACGGTGGCCATCGACGCAGGCACGACCACGTATGCCGCCATGCAGGCGCTCCCCGCGGACTTCCTCGGCACGGTGGTGACGCACTCGGTGCCCGTCATGCAGCTCGCCCTGACCCGCGGGCTCGGCCGAGTCGTCGGTCTCGGTGGTGAGCTGCTGCCGAGCAGCCAGGCGTTCGTCGGTCCGCGCACGGTCGAGGCCACGAAGGGACTGCGCGTCGACACCCTCCTGCTCGGCGCCGCCGCCGTCGGCAAGCACGGCATCTACGTGTCGACGGACAACGAGCGACCCACCAAGCTCGCCCTCATGGGCATCGCCGAGCGCATCGTGCTCCTGGTCGACGCCAGCAAGTTCACGACCTCGGCGCCCGTGCTGCTCTGCGGCTGGGACGCCATCACCGGCGTCATCAGCGACGCTGCCCCGCCACCCGAGATGGCCAAGCGCCTGGGCAAGCTCCCCGAGGGCATCCGCGTCGTCGGCTGATCACGCCACGAGTACCTCGATCGCCATCTCGACATTGGTTTCGAACGGCAGACCACCAACGATGATCGACCCCACCGCCTCGTCGTCGTGAACGACTCACGCCGACGTCCGGGGTTGCTCAGCTGAACGTCCGCTGGTTACTCGTCGTGGGGGAACGGGCGGCTGAACACCTTCCGGGCTCGGCTGGGCGCGTCGAGGAGCAGGTCGACCACCAGCGCCGTCCATCCGGTCTGGTGGCTGGCGCCGAGTCCGGCGCCGTTGTCGCCGTGGAAGTACTCGTGGAAGAGCAGGTTGTTCCTCCACACAGGGTCGTCGGCGAGGAGTGGCTGACCGCCGAAGACCGGGCGCCGTCCGGACGCGTCGGGCAGCCAGATGCCGATGAGGCGGTCGGCGAGGTCGGCAGCGACCTCGCGGAGCGTCTGTTGGCGGCCGGAGCCGGTGGGGTGCTCGACGGTGAACTCGGAGCCCAGCAGTTCGTCGTAGAGCAACAACGATCGCACCACCAGGTAGTTCGTCGGCATCCACACCGGGCCTCGCCAGTTCGAGTTCCCGCCGTACATCGGGGTGGTGGACTCGGCCGGTTCGTAGTCGATGGCGGCGCCGGGAAGCCCGGGGACGACGTACGTCTCGCGGTGCCTGCGGGACAGGGAGCGCAGCCCGTGTGGCGACAGGAAGGCGTCCTCGTCGAGGAGATGGGTCAGGGTGCGGCGGGCCTGGTCCGGGGTCACCAGGGAGACGACGGCACGGTGCACTCCCCCGGACTCGCGGATCGGGAAGACCCGTCCCTGGTCGCTTTCGGATGCATCGAGGCGGCGAGCCGCGGCCTTGCGCACGGTGGCGAGCCGCTGCACCTGGTCGAGGGGCACGCCGACGGTGGCCAAGATGGGGATGACACCGACGAGGGTCTGCACCTTGATCGGGGTGCTGTTGCCGTCGGCGTCGATGAGACGGTCGTAGAAGAACCCGTCGTCTGCGTCGTAGAGCCCGGACCTCGCGAGCGCCTCGGAGATCATGACGAACTGCTCGAGGAACTTGACGACCATGTCGTCGTAGACGGGCTTCTCGGCCGCGAGCAGCAGGGCCAGGATCGACATCGCCAGCGAGTAGGCCGCCATCCAGGCGGTACCGTCTGCCTGCTCGATCCGGACGCCGTCGGGGAGGTGGGACCGGTCCACCGGGCTGATGTTGTCCAGGCCGAGGAAGCCGCCGCCGAAGAGGTTGTTGCCGTCCGGGTCCTGGCGGTTGAGCCACCACGTGAAGTTGAGCAGCAACTTCTGGAAGACCCGCTCCAGGAACGCCGTGTCGGTGGACCCGTCGATGACGAAGACGCGCAGGGCCGCGAGCGCGTGCACGGGCGGGTTGACGTCGTCGAAGTTCCACTCGTAGGCCGGGAGCGCGCCGTTGGGGTGCTGGAACCACTCACGCAGGAGCACGGTCAGCTGGTACTTGGCGAACGCCGGGTCGAGATGCGCCCAGGCGATCGCGTGGAAGGCCAGGTCCCATGCGGCGAACCACGGGTACTCCCACGGGTCCGGCATCGCGAGCACGTCGAAGGCGTCGAGTTGGCGCCAGCCGGCATTGCGGATGTGCCGGTGCGACTCCGGTGGGGGCGGGCCGGCCGGGTCGCCGTCGAGCCACCGGCTCACCCGGTAGGGGTACATCTGCTTGCTCCACACCAGACCGGCGGCCGCCTGCCGGAGTACGCGCCTTCGCTCCTCGTCGAGGTCGGGCCCGAGTGCGGCGTAGAACTCGTCGGCGTCGCTGCGCCGGGCAGCGAGCACCCGGTCGCATGCCTGCTCCTCCCAGGGCGACGCGGCCGGCGGCCGGTGGAGCCGGAGGCGAACCTGTCGCGTCTCCCCAGCTGGAACCGTCAGTCGGTACCAGAAGGCTGCCTTGGTGCCCCGCTGGCTCGGGTTCACGGTGTCGGCCCCGCCGACGACGTGGTCGTTGATCCCGTCCTTCGGGAACGCGGTGACGCCGGGAGCTCCGTACAGTCGCGCCAAATTGGTTTCGTTGTCGCAGAAGAGCGCTCGCGGACTCGTGCCGTCGGCCGCCGGCGCGGCCTGCAGCCGGTAACCACCGAGCCGAGGATGCTCGACCACGATCGAGTCCGCGTCGAGCGAGAGGCTGGGCAGGTCGGTGCGCTGTGACCAGCGCCAGGTGTTCCGGAACCAGAGGGTGGGAAGGACGTGCAGGGACGCCTCCTCGGGCCCGTGGTTCGTGGCCACGATCGACATGTAGAGGTCGGTGGCCGAGGCCTTGGCATAGGTCACGTCGACGGACCAGTAGCGCCCCTCGTCGAAGACGCCGGTGTCGATGAGCTCGAACTCGAGATCCCGGAGACCGCGGCGCGCGTTCTCCTCGACGAGACGCTGGTAGGGGAACTCCGCATGCGGGTAGTGGTAGCGCCACTGGAGCAGAGCGTGGCTGGGCAGCCCCTCCAGATACCACCAGCACTCCTTGGCATCCTCGCCGTGGTTGCCCTGCGGCCCCGTGAGCCCGAACATGCGCTCCTTGAGGATCGGGTCGCGCCCGTTCCACAAGGCGAGGCCGAGGCACAGTTCGTGGCGGATGTCGGAGATCCCCGCCATGCCGTCCTCGTTCCAGCGGTATGCCCGCGACCTGGCATGGTCGTGCGGGAACGACGACCACGCGTCACCGTCCCCGCTGTAGTCCTCGCGCACCGTGCCCCAGGCCCGCTCGGAGAGGTAGGGCCCCCACTCGTACCACGGGTTCGCTGTGAACAGGTCGTCGTCGGCTCTGCCCGTGGCCTCGGCCAGACGGCGGTGTTCGGCCGTGTCGTCGCGAGTCATGAAACTTCTCCTCCGATGCCGCGGGGCGCACGCGACGCGGAACAGGCGCGGGCCCCCAGGCGGCAGCTTGACGCGAATCGTAGAAACGGTGGTGGACTTTCGTCCGGCGATGCCGGTTCCCGAGGCCCAGCCGCTGCACTGGGCTAGACGACGTCGACGTAGTGAACCTCGACGGCGTTGTTGCCGTAGCCGAGGCGATTCCAGGGAGGGACGTCGGGCTGGACGTTGTCTGCGGCGTCGGTGGCTCGCGCGCGCAATGAGTGCCGCCCCGGAGTTGCCTCCCAGGTGAAGGTCCAGCTCTGCCACTGGTGGGGCCCGCTCGGCTGATCCACCTGTGCGGGCTGCCACTCGCCGGCGCCGGTGAGGCTGACCCCGACGGCGATGATGGGGCCGTTTCCGGACCAGGCCCGGCCGCGAATGGTGTAGGTGCCGGCGGGGATGGTGGCTGCGGGCGCAGGGTCGGTGATGCGGGCGCGGACCCGCATGTGGGTGACTGGCTCATGGGGACGGTCTGGCCACTGGTAGATGTAGTGGCCTGTCTGGAACTCACCGTGGAAGGGCTCGGTGAGCACGTCGATGCTGCGCAGCCACTTCACTGAGGCCACCGCGAACCAGTGCGGCACGACGAGTCGGAACGGGCTGCCGTGGTCTGGCCCGAGCGGCTCGCCGTTCATGTCGTAGGCGATGAGGATGTCGTGGGTGGGGTCGGCCGCGTGAGTGAGGGTGAGCGACCGGACGAAGTCGAGGTGGTCGCCTGTCTCGGGCAGCACCGGGGTCAGGTGGTAGGTGCCGCTGTCGGCGCCGGTGAAGCGCACCTCGACGCCCTCGGCCCGGGGGCGGGCCCGGGCCAACACGTCGCTGAGCCGGGCCCCCCGCCACACGGCGGTGGAGACGGCATTGCCGCCCCATGGCTCGCCGGTGGGAAGCGGCCGAGTGTCGAGGCGCCCGTTACCGGCGCACTCCAGCGTGACGGCGTGCTCGACGGCGGGCAGCGCACGAAGTTCTGCCAAAGTCAGTGACAACGGGTTCTCGACGGCGCCACCGATGCTGAGTGTGCCGTCGTGTGCGGGCAGGGGGAAGTTGCTGCGCACGTAGTGCTGTCTGGTGGGAGTGATCTCGGAGTCCAGCGCTTGGGGCGGGGCCTCCGCGTTGTAGGGCTGAGGGTTGATCATGACGAGCTGTTGGCGGGCCTGCTCGATGTCGATGTCGGTTGTCACGGGGTCCTCCTGCGGGTCGTCGACGTGCCTCGGTGTGGGAGAGGAGTCAGTAGTCCGCGTCGCGGAAGACCGGGTCACGATTGTCGTTGAACGCCCCGATTCCCTCGACGCGGTCGGGATGGACCGCGGAGCGCCAGTGGGCCTCCATCATGATCGCGATCGCCTGCTCGATCGGCTCACCCAGTCCCGCTCGAACGGCATGCTTCACGGCCTGCACCGCGGTCGGTGAGTTGCTCGCAATCTTCGCAGCGACGCGGAGCGCGGCGTCCATGAGGCCGCTCGGTTCGTGAAGTTCGGTGACCATGCCGAGACGGTGGGCCTCGGCGGCGTCGATGGGCTCGCCGGTCATGAGCATCTGCAGTGCTTTCCCGGGCGGAAGTGCGCGGGGCAGGAAGACGGGCGAGCCACCACCGGCAGCGAGTCCGAGCATCGCCTCGGGCTGTCCGAACACGGCGTTGGTGCTGGCGATGATGAAGTCCGTGCTCTGCGCGATCTCGCAGCCGCCCCCGTAGGCGATCCCGTTGACGGCGGCAAAGACCGGCTTGCGCAGCTGGCGCAGTGTATACAGCGTGCGGTCGAAGTCCTGGCGCTGCCGCAACCACTGCTCCTTGGACATGTTCTTGCGCTGGCGCAGGTCGCTGCCGACCGAGAAGGCGCGGTCTCCGGCGCCAGTGACGACGACGACGCGGACGGCGCTCGTCACTGCGATCGTCTCGAGCGCCTCTGTCAGGAGCACTCCCATCTCCGTGGAGATGGCGTTGTCAGCATGCGGTCGGTTGAGCGTGACCACCGCCACGCGGCCGTCGTCGAAGTGGTCGACCAGCACGGCGGGCTCGCTGTCCTCGACACCGGAGGGTGGTCCGAAGTCGAGGGCAGCCCACCGGTTCGTGGTCCCTCTCGGGTTCGAGCTCTGATGGTCGGTCATGGCTCCTCCTCAGGTGTCCAGCTCGCCCAGCCACTTCAAGGCCCGCAGTCCGGGCGCGAAGCAGTACTCACCACCACGGGTCGTGACGAACGACGGCAGTTGGCGCAGCCGTCGCCGGATCGGCACGTGCGGGATCGTGAAGTCGGTCGGCGTGTGTGCGCCGCCGACCAATGGGTCGCTCTCGTCAGAGGCGCCGATGAACACGCCGTCGTTGATCCACTGGGTCTTGACGAACTCGAACTGTCTCTTCAGGTGGGAGCCCGCGAAGACGAAGATGATCCCGCGGTCGAGGCCGTCGTCGTCGAGGACTCCCTCCGCGAGCATGGGACCGTAGCTCGTCCCTCGACGGATCATCCGATGCAGCCGCACGTCGACGCTGTTCTCGTCCTCGAGAGCGTCGCGAGGGTTCGCCCGGCGTGCGTGAGCGCCCGCAGGGCACTTGAAGCCGCGCAGGTCCTCGCGGTAGCCGAACGAGTTGTTGCGTGTCGGGTCCGCGCCCAGCTCGGGGTCGTCCGTTTCGGGTGCCAGTGCCAGCGGAGCACCACTCGGCCAACGACCGACCATCTTCGCGGCGAGAAGACGCTCCTCCTCGCGGCTTCGGGCGGCCTCCCTCAGGTAGCGGCGGTATGCCGCCACATCGGTCCGCAGCTTTCGGAACACCAGGAACGTCCCGTTGCGGCCGAGGACCTCTGGGGCCGGCATGGGCGGAAGCGCCCCCGTCTCGTCGGGGTAGCCGAGGATGAACTCTCCGGCCTTGATAGGCCTCTCATGCCGGTTGCGCACCGGCTGTCCGCTTCCTTGGACGTCGGGGTTGCCGATGCCGTCCTTGAACCCGAAGGACGTGCGGCCGGAGGGCAGCTGGTAGCAGTCCTGCCGCCAGACCACCTCGATGGAGGAGAGGTCCGCGTAGCGTTGGCGCGCAAGCTCCGCCACGATCTGCAGGTGCCTCTCGTCCCGGGCCAGCACCGAGACCGCCACGTGGACAGCATCCGTCCCGAGTGGCCACTCCCAGTGCTCCGGGCCGCTCGGCCCCAGATCACCCAGTTCCTGCGCGCGACGCGCCATACCCTCGCGGAACTCGGCCGGGAAGGTGTCCAGCATCGACTGCGGCACGCCCAGGGCGGCCAGTCCGGCACAGGTGAAGGCGACCGTGGCCCAAGCCTGTGTCTCGTCTTCCGGAGCCTCCTTCTCGGCGGCGAGCAGGGCGTGCAGGCGCCGAACCAGTTCTCGCCCCTGTCCGGCGTCGTGGAGCTGAAGCAGGAGGTAGCGGCCCACGTACGGCGACGGGCGCTCGCGCAGCGCTCCGGCTTGGATGTCGTCGAGCTCGAGGACGGTCTTCGGCTCGACGCTCATGTCGGCTCCTGCACGGCTCGGTCCGCCTGCGTGCTCATAGGTGCTCGGACGGTGTCGGTGGGTCTGGGTTGGGTGTCGAAAGGTAGGGAAAGACCGCCGAGGCAGGGCGGCTCGCGGCGTCCACGCCATCCGTGATCACGGGGCCTTGGCCGCCGTTGATCCAGAAGGTGTAAAGGGTGTCGATGACGTCGTCGTTGAGCGCCCGACCGCCGCAGGTGAGCGGCGCGTGGCCCGCCATCACGGCACGCTCGATCTCGAGGAAGGAGCCTTGCTCCGCGTAGGGACGCGACGGGTCGACCACGAGGTAGTCAGCCAGGACAAGCTCGGTCAGCGGGTGCGCACCGGAGGCGTCCAGCGGCCACTGGGCGACGCCGTCCAGCCTGTCCCAGAAGGCGAGGTTCGCGTGCAGCCGCGCCCGGTAGGCACCGGTGTACGAGCTGCCCAGCTGAAACGCGTCCTCCATGTTGTAAAGGTCTCGAATCTCCAAGTCACGGTTGACCTGATCGAACTGCTTCGGCCCCAGGAGGAGGTTCTTGACCTCGGGCCGGCCGACCCGTTCGATGCGGACTGAAAGCGTGCCGCGGGTTCGTGTCTCGGCGACCACGGCGACCGGCCCGACGTGTCCCAGCACTCTGTCGCAGTCCAGCTCGATGACAAGGGCCAGGACGTTCTTGCCGTCCATGAAGATCGACCCGGGGTCGGTGAACGAGAGTCGCTGCTCGGCAATCGTCCGCAGGCCTGCTGGCGCGTCCATGATGAACGGGTCCCACCGAGGCCCGGCGAAGACCCGCACCCCGGACCCGTCGTCCATGGAGTGTCCGAGTGTCTCGAAGGAGCTCACCCCACCGTCGGGCAGGGCGAGGCGACCGATCTGAGCGCCGGCCCCGGCACGGTCGTCGAACACGCAGTCCAGGACCCACTCAGGCGACACGGCCACTCCGACGCGGCGCTCGGCGGGGTTGAGGTCGACCGGGCGAAGGCGGAAACGGTAGATCAGCCCGTCGGAGAACCGCCCGTCCACGGGCGCGAACGGCAGCGTGTTCATGACCAGCACGAGGCGGCCTGGGCGCTCAGGACTCGGAAACGCGTAGACGTCGGTGATGTCTGCGATTGGGTCCGCGAGCGCACGTGGGCCTGAGATGTGGTCTGACACGAAGTCCCCTATCCGACTTCTGAGCGGCTCACGCGTCCGCTGCCTCGTCGAGCAACGGCTTGAGCGTCGGGTCGCTCAGCGCGGCCTCGGCATCGGGGTCATCCAGGACCTGCTCGAACGCGACCCTGAGTCGGTGCGCCCTCCGGAGTTCCTTGACGGTGCCCGGGTAGTTGCGGGCGTACGCCCCGGCGGTCTCCTGGGCGCCCAGGATGAAGGACTTGACCGCCGCCACGTCCGGCAGCCCGTTGTAGCCCTCTGTGTGGCGGAAGATCGCGTCGAACAGCTTCAGCGGTCCAGCAGACGCGAAGTCCTCCATGTAGGCGTCCCATGAGCCGTCGAAGCTTGTCGCGAAAAGCAGCCGCGTGTCATCGTCGAACATCACGAATCTGGCCTCGTGGATGTTGGCGATCGCCATCTCGTAGTCCCCCGGGCGATAGCCCGGGGAGTCCATCAGCGCGTCCAGTGCCTTGCGCAGTTCCTCGGCGTGGCCTGGAATGACGCGGAAGAACAGGCTGAACTCACTGGTCGACCCCACCCGGAGGCCCGGCCGGTCACGGGCCACCTCGCTGGCTGCGGTCATCTCGGGGCCTCCTGGTCTCGGTGGCGCACCTGGGACGCCGACAGCCCTCAATCTCCCCGGGCGCACACCGCCCGGCATCACCCCGCGGGAGTGATACGCCGTAACGCGAGTCCCGCCCGTCAGAGCCATCACCCCCCGTGGGGGATGCCGGCACCCGACCGCGCCGGGCACAGTGAGGCGACCGGTGCCTGAGGTGCCGAACCGACCCAGGGGACGGCGCGATGACCACAGCTTGCTGTTTCAGCTTCTCATCGGTACGCCGGCGCAGATCAGGGCTGCGCCTGGCTAGACGCCCGGCGCGGGAAGGGTCTCGCCGTGGACGGGTTGCGGGTGACTCTCCCGGCGGCGGACCGGCCCCTGCACGAACTGGGACGTCCGCTCGAGAGGAAGGGGACTCGTGGTCGGTCCACGTCACGCGCGTATGACCCCGCCCGTGACTTCCGCAGGGCTCATCGACCGTCCACACCTCATGCAGGTACTGGACGTTCGGCCGGTGACCGTCCTGGCGGGGATGGCGGGGTTCGGCAAGTCGACGTTGTTGGCAGCGGCTGCTGCCCGACACCAACTCCACGGTGCGGCGCTGTGGCTGACCATCGACGACTCGGACCGCGACCCGGTGCGCTTGGTGTCGGACCTGATGTCGGCCGCCGGCCTCGCCGGGATCGACGACCTCACCACCGCGATCGCCCCCGTGCGCACCTCCTCGCTGCGCGCCGAACCGCTCACCCTCGTCGACGCGCTGCTCGAAGCCCTCTACGACACCGCCGAGCCCCTCCTCCTCGTCCTGGACGACGTACACCACCTCGCCGGATCGAGGGCGTCGGTGGACGTGGTCGACCACCTGCTCCGCTGGGCACCCGGCGACATGCGCATCGCCATCGGCGCGCGGGTCGTGCCGCCCCTGCGACTGCAGCGCCTCCGGCTCGACGGTCGTCTCTCCTATCTCGCGCATGACCAGCTCGCGTTCAGTCCGCACGAGACGGCTCTGACGGTCAAGGCGTCCGGACTGGATCTGGGCCAGGAGGCCGTCGACTCCATCCACGACGCGACGGTGGGCTGGCCCGCCGGGGTACGGATGGCGATCTTGGCGGCCCGCCAGAGCGACCGCGTTGGCAACCTGCCGTCGCAGCTGCGGCGCGACTGGGCGCTCGCCGACTACCTCGCGACCGAGGTGCTCGCCTCCCTGCCGGTGGAGCTGCGCGACTTCGTCCTCGACAGCTGCCTGGACGAACAGGTCTGCCCGTCGCTCCTGGACAGCATCCGGGGAACGACGACCGCGGAGACGCTGCTCGAGCAGTGCCTTTCGGACGGCATCTTCCTCTCCCGGGGCACCGCCGCGACTGACGAGCCCTGGTTCAGCTGGCATCCCCTTTTCGCCTCGCACGTCCAACGGCGTGTGTCGAGCGATCGGCCCGCGCGCGCTGCCGAGCTGCACGCCGCCGCTGCCGCGTGGTGGGTCTCCGTCGACGTACCGACGGCGATCGAGCACGCGGCAGCCGCCAGCGACGAGATGGCTGCTCGGATCTTCTCGGAGCACTGGCTGCAGCTCTTCCTCGAGGGTCGGGTCGACGCAGTGATGGGTGCGATCGAACACCATCCACACGGCCTGACCGCCCACGGCGACGCACACCTGGCCAGGGCGCTGGTGCTTGTGCGTCGAGGGCGGTTCGACGCCGCGCGCGCCGAGGTCGCCGCGGCCCACGAGGTGGCCTCCACTGTGCGGGACGAGGCCAGCGCGCGCCTCGATGAACGCACCGCCGTCGTCGAGCTCGTGCTGACCGGCTACGACAAGGGGCTCGGGGTCGCCGTCGAGACGGGTGAGGCCCTGCTCGAGCAGCTGGCGCGGGCAGAGCGTGTCCCCGACCCTACGATCACGGCATCCCTGCAGGTTGTAGTCGGCATGGGCGAAGCCCGTCTGCAGAGCCACCTCGAGCTCGCTCTTCACATGCTGCGGGCCTCGGCCGCGACCGCGCACGACCACGGGCTGGTCGCCCTTGAACTGACCGCTCTGGCGGAGTCGTGCATTCCTGCGATTGCCGAAGGCCGGCTCACCGAGGTCCACGACGTCGCCGTCGACGTGCTGGAGCGGGCCTCCGAACGAGGCTGGGCCGGCCTCGTGACGCTGGCACCGGCCGTCGCCTACCTCGGCTGGCTCGACTACTGGAGGGGTGACCTGACCCAAGCCCGGTCACAGCTCGAGCGAAGCCTGTCGATGGTGCTGCCGTTCGACAGGGAGCTGCGCGGGCTCACGCTGAACTTCCACGTCACGACATGCCTGGCGCTTGGTGACGCCAGAGCGGCTCGAGCCAGCATCACCGCCATCAGGGCGATGTCCGGGTCCGGGACGGTCCCGCCATGGTGGCCGTCGATGCTCGACGGGCTGGAGGGACTGGCCCTCATCGCCGAGGGCAAGCCGCGCGAGGCAGCCGCGCTCGCCTCGTCCGCCCTGGCGGGGCCCGAGTACGGACTCGCCCAAGCCCACCGGGCCAAGGTCCTGCTGCTCGCGGGGGATCCTGCGGCGGCGCTGGCGGAACTGGACCGGGTGCCCATCAGCACCACGTTGGTGCACATCACCTGCCTGTCGCGCTGCATCGAGGCAGAAGCCCGGGCGATGCTGGGTCAGGCCGACGCCCACGCCTCACTCGAACACGCGCTGGCCGCGGCTGAACCCGACCAGCTCTACGGGCCGTTCATCGCTGGGGGCAACCGGATGGTGGACTTGCTCCGGGCCCACCTGCGGCACGGGACCGGCCACCACGCTGCACTCACTCAGGTGCTCTCGCGCCTTTCGAGGCCGCGCGAGAACCACGGTCTCGGGTCGAGTGCGCGCCTCACCGACCGCGAACGCGTGATCCTGCAGTACCTCGCAACCACCCTCACCAACGCCGAGATCGCCGAGGCCGAGTTCATCTCGCTGCACACCACCAAGACGCACGTAGCGCACATCTACCAGAAGCTCGGCGTCAACAGCCGCCGCGCCGCCATCCGCCGGGCGACAGAGTTGGGGCTCTACTAAGGACGCGACGTCACCGCCCCATCTGCCGTCTCCCGCGACAGACTCGGTTTCGAGGTGCTGATGGACACCGACTCGCAGAGGGCAACTCCGAGATCAGCCCCAAGCCACCTCCATGCCCGCGAAACCGCAGGTAGGGGCCCTGTTGCTCGATCTGAGCACGGAGCTGGCGAGGGGACTCGAACCCCTAACCGCCTGTTTACAAGACAGGTGCGCTACCAATTGCGCCACGCCAGCACGCCCGGGCGCGAGCGCCGCGGACGGGCGAAAGCGTAACCGAGCCCAGCGGCATACATGCAAACCGACGGGCCTCGGACGCGCTTCGCGCCGGCGACGGGCTCGCCGTCCGGGAACGAGAGAACGGCCCCGCGCAACCCAGGGGTTGGTGGCGCGGGGCCGTCCGGCTCAGTTGTATCAAAAACTCACGGAAGACGCAGCGTCTGACCCACGAAGATCAGGTTCGGGTTGGTGACGCGCGCTCCGTTCGCCTTCCAGAGGGCCTGCCAGCCACCGGCCACGTGGTAGCGCTGGGCGAGCTTGCCGAGGGTGTCACCGCTGTGCACGGTGATCTGGGCGCCCTTGGCCGTGTTCCTCGCGACCGGCGCGGCGGCGTACGTCTTCTTCTTGCTGACCGACTTCTTGACGGTCGACGTCGTGACCTTCTTCGTCGTCGTCAGCGGCGCGCGCGTGGTGGAACGCGAGACCGTGATCTGGCTCGAGGTCGCGCCGCCGTTGGCACGCGTCAGACCGGCGCGGACCGAGCACACCGGCCAGGCGCCGGGGCCCTGGGTGGCGAGGACGCGCTGGGCGACCGCGATCTGCTGGTCCCGCGTGGCGAGGTCGGCGCGCGGGGCGTAGGCCGTGCCGCCGAAGCCGCTCCACGTGCTCGGCGTGAACTGGAGGCCTCCGTAGAAGCCGTTGCCCGTGTTGATGGCCCAGTTGCCGCTGGACTCACACGCAGCGACGGCGTCCCAGACCGAGGATGCCTTGGCCGATCCGGCCGTGGCCAGGCCGCCGATGATGGTGGCCGCTCCGGCGATGCCGACTCCCGCGATGCGCTGCTTGACCGAGATCTTCTTGGCAGCAGCATGCTTGGACAGGTACTGCATGGTGGTGATTCCTTCCTGACGCGCGCCTGCGGGGTTAGCTGTCGGGTTGGGGCGTCAGGTGCCCTGTCGCAGAAGCGACTTCACCCCCAGGCCAGTTCTCGTCCTCATTGACACGTGCTTCGACACACATGCACTCACTGGCCACACTGGGTCCCCCGTCCTCGCCCGGCCCACGGGTGTGGGCTACATCCCTGGCTGGCGAGGCTCGGCGCGCTCAGGGAACGGATTTGATGGGTGTCCATGTGAAGTTGTGGGAGCGTACGTGTGGAGCCGGACGCGACGAAGCGAGCCGGGAACCAAGTGGTGAAGTTCCCGTTCCGGCCGAGGCCGGGTTCCGCCGAGCACTGACGGTACGTGACGATGTCACCTCGCACAACCCAAGCCGAGACACTTCCGTGATCTTTTTCGGAGCCGCTGCCGACGCTGGTGCGCTACGGGACACAGGAGTGGCACAGAGGTCTCTGGCGAGCCCCACAGGCAGCTCCGGAACGCCTCAGGCTCGCAGCGTTCCGGTCGTCACGGCCCGAAAGGACTGCCGGAGAAGGGTTTCCACGTGAGGCTCGCGCCGTGTCGCAACGCCACCAGCGCAGCGACGAGACCCAGGACGACGAAGAGCCCTCCCACGATCTGAGACGCCAGGCCGACGGGCACGAGGCGTCGCACCATCGAGCGCGACCCACGCCGCAGCGAGGCGCCACCTGGACCCCACCACAGCATGAGCAGGCCCAGGACGCCGCCGACGGCGAGGGTGATCGGTGCGCCGGGGCCGAGCTCCGTGCCTTGCGTGCCGGCGAGGAGCAGGGCGGTGGCGAACACACCGGCCAGCGCCACGGCGACGGGCAGCAGCAGCCCCACCACGGTCGCGATGGTGCCGACGACGAGGTGCCACGGACTCGAGACGACGGCGAACGGCACGTCGCTGCGCCGCCGCCCGAAGTCGTAGCGCCGCAGCACCAGGGCGGTGACGGAGCGGTCGGTGGCGCGGGCGAGCGCGGACAGGGCCACGAGCGCGACGAGCGCGATGCCCGGCCACGCCATGAGGGCACCGATCCACGCGGCGCTGACCGCGGCCAGCAGCCCGGTGCGCATCGGCAGGCCGATGCGCGGGTCGCCCTCGCGCGGGGCGGGCTCCTCCTCGTCCCACTCCTCCTCGGGCCAGTAGCCGCCCCCCGGGCCGTCATCGACGTCCCCGTGGTCGTATGCCGTGAGGTCGGGTGCCGGGGCACGCGGGCCGGTCGGGGGCGGGGCCCACCGCGCCGCCGTGTCGGCCCCGCGGTGCGCCGTCGGGAGCGCGACGGGCGGCCCGGCCGGGGGCGGGAGGGGCGGCATGACCGCCGTGCTGCCGCCCTGGACGACCTGGGTGTCGCCCGGGACCGCACCCGAGCCACCCGGGCCGCCCGACCGGCCGTCGTCCCAGAGGCCGCCGCTCGGCGTCGGGACCGTCGCGGCCCGTCCTGCGGCGTAGAGCTCGAGGGCGGCGATCACCTCGTCGGCGTGCGGACGCAACCTCGGGTCCGGTGAGAGCGACGCGCGAAGGAGGGGCACGAGGCGCGGGTCGACCCCGTCGAGGTCGACGTCGCCGGCCCGGACGCGGGTGAGGACGGCGTCCATCCGGGCGCGGCCGAAGGGCGGTCGTCCCGACGCGGCATACGTGATCGTGGCGGCCCAGCCCCACCAGTCGGTGGCGTCGGTGATCGCGGCGCCCTCGACGAGCTCGGGCGAGAGGTAGCCCGGTGTTCCCATGACCAGCCCGCCGACGGTGTGGCGCACGTCGTCCTGCAGGTGGGCGATGCCGAAGTCGATGAGCACGGGTTCGCCGTCCTCGATGAGGACGTTGCCCGGCTTGATGTCACGGTGGACGACACCGCACGCGTGGATCGAGCGGATCGCCTCGGCGATGCCCCGGGCGAGGCGCAGCAGGTCGGCCGGTGCCAGCGGGCCGCGCTCCTCGACGACCTCGTCGAGCGCCGGGCCGGGGACGTAGCGGGTCACGATGTAGGGCCGCGGGGCCATGACGTCGGCGTCGATGACGCTCGCGACGCGGGCGTCGCGGATGCGCGAGAGGGTGTCGACCTCGCGGGAGAGCCGCTGGCGCGCGTCGGCGTCATGGGCGACGTGGGCGCGCAGCACCTTGATCGCGACGGCGCGACCACGCGGGTCGAGGGCGAGGTGCACGACCCCCATGCCCCCCTCGCCGATCTCCTCGATGAGGCGGTAGGGGCCGAGCCGCTGCTCGAAACCGGGGCCTCCGGACCGCGCCCCCGCGGGTCCGCCGGTGCGGGGCCCGGTGCGCGCGCCGGGCCGAGGGGTGGGCACCCGCTCGGTCCGGTCGTACGCAGTCATGCCCCTACGGTATGCGACGAGCGGGCCGCCGCCGGAACGTTGCCGCCTCGTGCCGCGGAGTGTCCCGATGAGTCCGATTCACCCGGTTCGACCGGTTGGGTCGGTGCGGCCGTCGAGCCGTCCGTTCAGTGGGTGATGTAGTCGCGCAGCTGGTCGCGCTCGGACTGCAGCTCGGACAGCCGGTGCTTGACGATGTCGCCGATGCTGACGATGGCCGCCAGCTTGCCGTCGCGGTCGACGATCGGCACGTGGCGCACCCGCAGCTCGGTCATCGTGCCGGCCAGGTCGGCGATGTTGTCGTCGGCCGACCCCGTGGTGACATCGCTCGTCATGATCTGCGACACCGGAGACTCGAGCACACTCGTGCCGGTGCTGTGGAGGTGACGCACGATGTCGCGCTCGCTCACGATGCCCTCGACGCTCGACCCGTCGGTGCTCACGACGACCGCCCCGATACGGTGCTCGGCCAGGAGCGCGAGCAGGCCGGAGATCGTCTCGTCGGGCTTGATGGTGATGACCTCGCTGCCCTTGCTGCGCAGCACGTCAGAAACCTTCACGACGACTCCTTCGCCTCGGCGCGGTGCCCGCTGGCGGCCCAGCCGAGCCACCAGAGATGCCTTGTCTCCGACCCTAGAACGGGACCGCACCGGGCGCCACTCTTCCCTCGTTAGAGTGAGACCCGTCCCTCCGTCCAGCCGCAGGAGTTGATTCCGTGCCGAACCCTCGGCCGACCTACGACCTCGTCATCGCCGCGAACCGGCTGCCCGTCGACAAGGTGATCACCGACGACGGTGAGGTCGAGTGGCGGCGCAGCCCGGGCGGCCTCGTCACGGCCATGGAGTCGGTGATGCGGGCCCAGCCCGGCGCCTGGGTCGGCTGGGCCGGGGACGCCGGCGACGCCCCGGAGCCCTTCGACGAGGACGGCATCCACCTGCACCCGGTCGCGCTGTCGGCAGCCGAGGTGCGCGACTACTACGAGGGCTTCTCGAACGACACCCTCTGGCCGATCTACCACGACGTCATCGTGCCGGCGACCTTCCATCGCGAATGGTGGTCGAGCTACCAGACTGTCAACCAGCGCTTCGCCGAGGCGGTGGCCGAGGTCGCCGCCGAGGGTGCGACCGTCTGGGTGCAGGACTACCAGCTGCAGCTCGTGCCGACCCTGCTGCGCAAGCTCAGGCCCGACGTGCGGATCGGGTGGTTCAACCACATCCCCTTCCCGCCCGTCGAGCTCTTCGCGCAGCTGCCGTGGCGCGCCCAGCTGCTCGACGGTCTGCTCGGCGCCGACTTCCTCGGCTTCCAGCGCCAGGCCGACGCCCGCAACTTCGTCCGCGCCTGCCGACAGCTGCTCGGTGCGCGGACGAAGCGCGACCGCGTCACCGTCGAGGGCGCTAACCGCCAGGTCCGCGCCGCCGCCATCCCGATCTCGGTGGACTTCCGCGGTCTCGAGGAGCTCGCGAAGCGGCCCGATGTCATGGCGCGGGCCCGTGAGATCCGCCAGAGCCTCGGCGACCCCGAGGTCCTCATGCTCGGCGTCGACCGCCTCGACTACACCAAGGGCATCCGGCACCGACTCAAGGCCTACGAGGAGCTCCTCTCCGAGCGACGCATCGGTCCGCCCGAGGTCACCCTCGTGCAGGTCGCCACCCCCAGCCGCGAGCGCGTCGACGCCTACCGGATCCTGCGCGGCGAGATCGAGCAGACCGTCGGTCGCATCAACGGCGAGCTCGGCAAGATCGGGGCGCCTGCCGTGCACTACCTGCACCACTCCTACCCCCGTGAGGAGATGGCCGCGCTCTTCCAGGCCGCCGACGTCATGCTCGTCACGCCGCTGCGCGACGGCATGAACCTCGTGGCCAAGGAGTACGTCACGTGCCGCCACGACCTCGGTGGCGCGCTCGTCCTCTCCGAGTTCACCGGTGCCTGGCACGAGCTGCACCAGGCCTTCGCCTGCAACCCGCACGACATCGAGGGCCTCAAGCAGACGATCCTGCGCGCCATCAACACCCCGGCCAAGGACAAGCAGCGCATCATGAAGGCCCTGCGCCGCCGGGTGTCCGACCACGACGTCCAACGATGGGCGGCCCGCTACCTCGCGGCCCTCGCCGCGGCGCCCGACCTCCCGCAGGCCGAGCCCCAGAACCCGCCCACACCGCACGCGGTGACGACGCCGCTCATGCCGGCCCCGAACGAGGCGCGGGCCACCTCGAGCGGATCGCGCTCGTGAGCGCCGTCGCACCCATCGGCGAGGCGCTCGAGCGCGCCGCCGAGGCCGCCACCCTGCTCGTGGCCACCGACTACGACGGGGTGCTCGCCCCCTTCGACGCCGACCCGATGAAGGCGACGCCGGTCCCCGGCACCATCGACACGCTGCGCTCGCTCGCGGGCCTGCCCGGCGTCCACGTCGCCGTCGTGTCGGGCCGTGACCTCGCGACGTTGCGCACCCTCACCGAGATCCGCGAGGACGAGCCGATCGTCCTCATCGGCAGCCACGGCGCCGAGTCGTCGAGCCCGGCCGTGCGCGAGGCCATGGAGGCCGCCGCCGTGACACCCGACGACGAGGCGACCCTGGCCGAGCTGCGCTCCGACATCGAGGCCCTCGTCAAGGAGCACCATCCTGACGCCGGCATCGAGCACAAGTCGGCGGCCGTCGTCGTCCACGTGCGCGGTCTGCCGCGAGAGACGGGCGACGCGGCGATCGCCGATGCCCGACGCGTGGCTCTCGACCATCCGGGGGTCAAGGTGCTCAAGGGCAAGTCGGTGCTCGAGCTCTCGGTCTCGCACGCCGACAAGGGCTCTGCCGTCACCGCGCTGGGTCGCCACGTCGACGCCGGCGCGCGCATCTACCTCGGCGACGACGTCACCGACGAGGACGCCTTCACACGCATGCGCCGCCCCGACGACCTCACCGTGAAGGTCGGCACCGGATCGACAGCCGCCCGTTACCGCGTCGACGACGAGCCCGCAGCCGCCGCGCTCCTCCAGCGCCTCTGGCAGCTCTGCTCAGCCACCCGCGTCGCGCGCTGACCGCAGCGAACGCGCCACCCGGCATACGCCCCACCTGGCGACAACAACAACTCCGCCCCGGCGGACCTGGGGCAGTCTCCGACCCCGAATCCCCCTCAACAACTCCACCCCGGTGGACCTGGGGCAGTCTCCGACCCCGGATCCCTCTCCACAACTCCACCCCGGCGGACCTGGGGCAGTCTCCGACCCCGGATCCCTCTCCACAACTCCACCCCGGCGGACCTGGGGCAGTCTCCGACCCCGGATCCCCCACTACAACTCCGCCCCGGCGGACCTGGGGCAGTCTCCGACCCCGGATCCCCTCCACAACTCCGCCCCGGCGGACCTGGCGCAGCCCCCGACCCCGGATCCCCCCCCACAACTCCGCCCGGGCAGAGTTGTGGAGGGTTGCTGGCGGCCGGAGTCGCCGGCGCGTGCCCGGATGGGACGACCGAGAGCGTATGCCGCCCGTGGCGCCCGCGTGGTCAGTGGCGCCGGACGGCGCCTGTCGAACCGCGGACGACGAGCTCGGGGCGGAAGACGTACTCCGCACGGGGAGAAGGCTGCCCAGCGATCTCGTCGAGCAGCGCGCGCACCGTCGCAGCACTCATGGCGTTGACGCTCTGGCGCACCGTCGTGAGCGGCGGGTCCGTGAAGGCGATGAGGGTCGAGTCGTCGTAGCCCACGACGGAGAAGTCGCGCGGCACGCTGAGCCCACGCTTGCGGGCCTCGCGGATCGCGCCGAGGGCCATGAGGTCCGAGCCGCACACGACGGCCGTCGCGCCGCGGTCGAGCAGGCGGCCGGCCGCGGTCGCGCCGCCCTCGACGGAGAAGAGCGAACGCTCGATGAGGTCGTCGACGTCGGACCGGCCGGTCAGCTCCTGCATGGAGTGGCGGAAGCCTGCGATCTTGCGGATGACCGGCACGTAGCGGTCAGGCCCGACGGCCAGGCCGATCTCACGGTGCCCCAGGCTCACGAGGTGGTCGAGCGCGAGGCCCATCGAGGCGACGTCGTCGTTGCTGATGAAGGGCGCGTCGACGCCCTCGATGTAGCCGTTGACGAGGACGAGCGGGAGGTTGCGCTCGCGCAGTGCGATGTAGCGGTCCGGGAGCGTCGTGGTGTCCGCGTGCAGCCCGGAGATGAAGATGATGCCGGCCACACCCCGCTCGAGCAGCATCTGGACGTAGTCGTCCTCGTGCACTCCCCCGGCGACCTGGGTGCAAAGCACCGGCGTGTAGCCGTTCTGCGCGAGGGAGTTCTCGATGATCTGCGCGAAGGCCGGGAAGATCGGGTTGGTCAGCTCGGGCACGATGAGGCCGACGAGACCGGCGCTCTTGCGGCGCAGGCGACTCGGGCGGTCGTAGCCGAGGACGTCGAGCGCCGTCAGCACCGCCTGGCGGGTCGACTCGGCGACCCCCGGCTTGCCGTTGAGCACCCGGGACACCGTGGCCTCGGACACGTTCGCCTGGTCCGCGATGTCGCGCAGTCGTGCCTTCACGTCACCTCCCCCTTCGTCGCACGTGCCTGGAACCGCCGTCGGTGGGTCGCCACGTCCAGATGGTCACCCCGGGCCCCGAGGCGCTCAGTGTGACAGCCCGCTTGCCGATCTTGGGAGCACGTCCGTAGAGCGACGAGCCGGACTCGATCCCCGAGAGGTGCCGGGGCTCGAGGACGACCGGCTCGTGCGCGGCCCTGGCGACGTGGACGAGTGCCACCTCGTCGAGGGTCTCGCGCAGGTAGACCATCGCGTCACCCTCGGCGTGCACCCAGCGCAGCCCACCGCGCCGCAGGGCGACCGAGCGCTGGCGAGCCTTGATGAGGCCGCGGTAGACCGCGAGAGTGCCTGCGTCCCAGACGTGCTCGTCCCACGGCATCGGACGTCGACCGTCCTCGCCGAACGTGCCCTCCATCCCGATCTCGTCGCCGTAGGTCATCATCGGCATCGACGGGAACGTCAGGAGCAGGCCGGCGGCGGCCTCGACGGACTCGGGTCCGACGAGCGTCCGGATGCGCGGCACGTCGTGCGACCCGACGAGGTTGAAGGAGTGGACGAGCGACTGCCAGGCCAGGCGTGAGGTGAAGTCGCGCATCGTGTCGACGACCGCACGGGCGTCGAGCAGCGGCAGCGGGACCGGGGCACCGAGGAAGCGCGGGTCCTTGGGCTCCTGGCGCAGCCAGGTCCACGCCGGCTTGCAGAAACCGGCGTAGTTCATGACGCCGTGCCAGCCGTCACCGGGCATGTCGGGCGTGTAGTCGTGGAAGTGCTCCCCCACGAGCAGCGCGTCCGGGGCCACCCTGCCCATCACGTCGCGCATCTGGCGGGCGACGTCGTGGTTGACGTCGGTGTCGCGCCAGCGGCCCGTCATGTTGGCGACGTCGACGCGCCACCCGTCGAGCCCGCCCGAGCGGCCCAGCCACTTGCGGACGACCCCTCGCGGGTCCTCGAAGATGCGGTGGCGCAGCGCGGCGTTGAGGTGGTTGAGCTTGGGCAGGGACGGGACGCCGAGCCAGGCGACGTAGGTGCCGTCCTCCCAGATGTAGTAGTCCCGTTCGGGCGCGTTCTTCCCGCCCGGGCCGGCGGCCTTGAGGAACCACTCGTGGGCGTTGCCCGTGTGGTTCGTCGTGAAGTCGCCCAACACCTTCATGCCACGCTCGTGCGCGGCCTTGGTGAGCCGGCGCAGCGCAGGAGCGCCCCCGAGCAGCGGGTCGATCTGCTCGAAGGACGACGCGTCGTAGCGGTGGTTGGAGCGGGCCGGGAAGAAGGGCGTCAGGTAGACGACGTCGATGCCGAGGGACTCGAGGTGGTCGAGGTGCTCGGTGATGCCGTCGAGGTCACCGCCGTAGAGCTGGTGCGCCACCCCCTTGGGGCTGACGTCGACCGGGTCGGACCACGCCGCCGGGATCGCCCAGTCGGGCGTCGCGTGCTTGTCGGCCTGCGCCGAGCGGGCGAAGCGGTCGGGAAAGATCTGGTAGACGACCGAACCCAGCGCCCACTCCGGCGGCGGGCTCGCGTGCGCGACGAGGCGGAAGTCACTGGCATCCGGCACGTCCCGCTCGTGGACGCCGGTCCCGTTGAGCCACTGGTACTTCGTCGGCCCGCCGGTGAGCAGGAAACGGTAGTTCGTGACGGGGTTGTGGCACGTCAGCGTCGCACGCCACCACGCGTCGACCGAGGTCGTACGCACCTGGCGGGCAACCGTGAACGTGGCCTCGCCGTCCGGTGCGGTGCGCACGTGCACCGCCTCGACCCCGGCCTCGAGCGGCACCCGGACGAGCACGTCGACCTGGTCGCCGAGGCGAGGGGCCTGGTTGGAGACGTACCGCCCCGACCCGTCGTGGTGCGGCTGGCTCAGCCACGTCTGCTGGCGGGTCGGGGCAGGGCTCACTTCACGGATCCCGTGGTGAGGCCGCCGACGAGCTGACGCTGGAAGGCCAGGTAGAGCAGCATGACGGGGATCGAGCCGAGCAGCGCGCCGGCCGTGAACCGCCCGAAGAGGGTGTTCGCGTCGTTTCCGAGCGTCATGCCGTAGAGGCCCACGCCCAGCGTCTGCTGGTCGACGTCGGTGAGGAAGACGCTGGCCAGCATGAACTCGCCGTAGAGCCCGACGAAGACGAGCATGAAGACCGTCACGAGGATCGGCATGACGAGGCGCAGGGTCATCGTGAAGAAGATGCGGGCATGGCTCGCGCCGTCGACGATCGCCGCCTCGTCGAGCTCCTTGGGGACGGTGTCGAAGTAGCCCTTGAGCAGCCACACATTGGCCCCGAGCGCGCCACCGAGATAGGCGAGGATCAGCCCGGCGGTGGTGTTGAGGCCGAAGGCAGGGATCACGTCACCGATGCCGGCGAAGATGATGTACGTCGCGACGATGGCGAGCAGCGCCGGGAAGAACGTCGTCAGCAGCAGGAACATCATGCCGGGACGGCGGCCCTTGAACCGCAGTCGCGAGAACGCGAACGCCGCGCACGCACCGATGAAGACCGCCATCAGCGCCCCGACGAGCGAGATGACCATGGAGTTCTTGTACCAGGTCCAGAACGGCCGCGAGCTGTCGTTGAAGAGGTCGGTGAAGTTCTTCGTCGAGAACCCGGAGGGCCACAGGCTCGCGGTGTTGAGCGTGCCACTGGGGTTCGTCGCGGCCGAGTAGATGAAGAGGATCGGAAAGAGCGCCCACATCAGGGCGAGGATGCCCAGGGCATGACGCCACCACACGGAACCACCGAAGCCACCGCGCTTCGGGGAGGCCGGCGTCGTGGCGTCCGGAGGCTCCAGCTCGGCGTGGGCGTCCAGCCGCGGATCGGCGGGGACGGGAGTGTTGAGGGTCGACATCAGTTGACCTCCTCGAGGGCCTTGGTACGACGGAAGCCCGGGATGCTCATCAGCGCCACGAGCAAGAAGATGATGACGGACACTGCTGCGGCGAAGCCGTAGTTGGGCGCGCTGCCGGAGAAGGCCAGGCGGAACGCATACGTGATGAGCAGGTCGCTGGACCCGATGCTCGTGTCGGCGCCGTTGAACGGGCCACCCTTGGTGAGCAGGTAGATGAGCCCGAAGTTGTTGAAGTTGAAGGCAAAGGATGCGAGCAGCAGTGGCCCGACCGCGACGAGGAGCAGCGGCATGATGATCGAGCGCAGCGTCCGGAAGGCATTGGCGCCGTCGATGGTCGCCGCCTCACGCACGTCCTGCGGGATGGACTGGAGAGCGCCGGTGCAGACGATGAACATGTAGGGGAAGCCGAGCCAGAGGTTCGTGATGAGGATCGCGGCCTTGGCTCCGGCGGAGGTTCCGAGCCAGTCGACGCTCAGGCCCAGCGTCTGGTTGATGATGCCGTAGTCCTGGTTGAACATGCCCTTCCAGACCAGCGCCGTCACGAAGCCGGGCAACGCATACGGCAGGATCAGCAGGGACCGGTAGACCGCCTTGCCGCGCAGCCTCGGATCGTTGAAGAGCAGCGCGATGAGCATGCCGAGCAGGAACGTCGAGAGCACCGACACGATGGCGAAGACGACGTTCCAGACGAAGATGCCGAAGAAGCCGCTGCGGATCGTGGGGTCGGTGAAGATGCGCGTGTAGTTCGCCAACCCGACGCTCTCCTTCCAGCCCTGGGGATACGACTGGGTCGGGTCGGCGACGTTGACCCAACGGGCGTCCTTCGGCGCGTACACCGTTGGTGGTGTCGTGGCCTTGTCGGTGAGCTTGTCGGCGGCTGCGTCGTAGGTGACGGTCGGCCTGCCCTCGTACGCCTCGGAGAGGCCGACCGGCTTGATGCCACCACCGTCTCCGGTCGGGACCGCGATCGTCGAGAGGTCCTTGCTGCGGGCGTTGGCCTGTCGGGCGGTGAGGATCGTGTAGCCCGGCGCCTTGATGATCTTGCCGATCGGTGTCTTCTCGACACCGGTCGCGGGCAGCGACTGGAGGCCCTTCTTGTCACCGACGTACATCGAGCCGTCGGGCTTGGTCAGAAGCAGGACGAGGTCGGCCGTGGCGGGGTCACCGCCCTCTGCGATGGCGACCGACATCTTGTAGCGCGGGGTGTCAGGGACCTCGCGGACCGACTGGGCGATGATGTCGGTGACCGACTCCTGCTTGCTGTAGAGGTGCCCGTCACCGTAGTTGGTCGTCGACAGGCTCGCGGTGTAGAGCACCGGCCACAGCTGGAAGAGGGCCATGAAGATCAGACCCGGCACGAGGTACTTCAGGGGCACGGCCCGGCGCGTGGCATAGACGGCGAGGATCCCCATCCCGACGAGTCCGGCGATGACGACGGCCATCGTGTTGCCTGCCTGGGCGAGCTTGGTGGCGATCCACAGGATGCCGACCATCGTCGCGACGATGAGAACCCACTTGATCGCGAGCGCGAGTGGCTTGGTCATGTGACACGTCCTTTTGCGCCGGGCCGGCGCCGTTGCCGTAGATGCACGAAGGGGAGCCCCTGAGGAGCTCCCGGGTGGCCCGTGCCCGGGCCGGTTCCTGCCGGGGTTTCGGGGTCCGCCACGGCGGCGGACCCCGAAACCCCTGTCGAACCGAGGGAGCTCAGCCCTTGGCGATGTTGGCGGCGATCTCCTTGGCAGCGGCGTCGAGACGCTCCTGGGCGCCCGCCTTGCCGGAGATGATGTCCGCGGTGGCCTGGCCGAAGGGGCCCCAGACCGAGTTCATCGCCGGGATGTTCGGCATCGGCTTGCCGCCGGTTCCGGCCTCGTACCACGCCTTGACGTCGGGGTCGCTCGCGGCCACCTGGTCGTACGCCTCCTTGAGGGCCGGCGGACGCTTGCCGACCTCGAAGAGCGCCAGCTGGACGTCCTTGCGCGGGATGTAGTTCGTGACGAACTCCTGCGCGAGGGTGGCGTTCTTGGCCTTGCTGGAGACGTAGAACATCTGCACGCCGAGGAACGGCTGCATGGCGCCGCCACCGGTGAGGCTGGGCAGCGGGGCGATGCCGTAGTTGATGCCGGCTTCCTTGGCCTTCGCGACGCTCCACGGGCCGGAGATCATGAACGGTGCGGCCTTCGTGTCGAAGAGCGCGTCCTGGTTCGTGTCGTCGACGTTGGTCGAGAGGACCTTCTCCTGGCCGAGCTTGGCGAGGACCTCGCCACCCTTGACGGACCCGGCGCTGTTGACGATCAGCTTGTTGGGGTCGTAGTCGCCGTTGGGCTTCGTGCCGAAGATGCCGCCCTCGGGGAAGGCCGAGAGGTACGGGTAGGCGAAGTACGCGTTGCCGACCTTGGAGACGAACTGGCTGAGGACCTGCTTGGCCTTGCCCTCCTTGATCAGCTTCTGACCGTCGGCCACGAGTTCGTCCATGGTCTTGGGCGCATTCGGGACGAGGTCCTTGTTGTACATGAGGCCGATGTTCTCGACGGCGTAGGGCACGCCGTAGGACTGGCCGTTGAACTTGGTCGCCGCGATGGCGCTCGGCAGGAACTTCGCCGCCACGTCGGGCGAGAGGTTGACGGGGGCGACCGTCGAGTTCTGGACGAGCTCGCCCAGCCAGTCGTGGGCGCCGACGATGACATCGGGGCCCTTGCCGACCTTGGTCGCGTCCTTGAACTGGGCGCGGGTGTCGGTCGAGATCTGGACCTTCACCGTGACGCCGTTCTCGGCGGCGAACTGGTCGGCGTACTTCTGCACGGCCTTCGAACGGTCGGCGTCGGTCCAGATGACGAGGTCGACGTTCGCGTCACGGACGGGAGCAGCGGTGCCGCTCGGCGTCTCGGGAACACCGGTGGTCGTCGCCTTGCTCGTGCCGGCGGCACCAGTGTTGGACGGGGTGGTGGGGCTGGACCCACCGCAGGCGCTGAGGGCCAGGGCGGCAACACCCGTGACAGCAGCAGCGCCGAGCGCACGCTTGTGCATGGATTCTCCTTTGAAGCCAGGTGGCACACGCCGCCACCGGTGACCCGGAATGTAGCAAGAAGTTGCAGAGAGCGGCCACTTGCTTGCAGCAAGTTTTTGCAACGTTCTGGACACGACGCCGCGCCGACGGCGTCGGCCCAGTCGGGTCCGCTGGGGCGCCCCGTGCTGGGCCGGGGCTGGTCAAGCCGCTGCGCATGGGACATGATGACGATGCCTGCTCAGCCGGGCAGGCACCTTTACAACGGATCGTCCGGCACGTTCCTGCCGGTGAAGGAAGGCAATGAAGCCATGGCAACAGTGACGTTCGACAACGCGACGAGGCAGTACCCGGGCAACCCGGTCCCCTCCGTCGACAAGCTCAACATCGAGATCGCGGACGGGGAGTTCCTCGTCCTCGTCGGTCCCTCCGGGTGTGGCAAGTCCACCTCCCTGCGCATGCTCGCCGGCCTCGAGGAGGTCAACGGCGGACGCATCCTCATCGGGGACCGCGACGTGACGAACCTGTCCCCCAAGGACCGCGACGTCGCGATGGTGTTCCAGAACTACGCGCTCTACCCGCACATGACGGTCGCCGACAACATGGGCTTCGCGCTCAAGATCGCCGGCGTCGACAAGGGCGAGATCCGCAAGCGCGTCGAGGAGGCCGCCAAGATCCTCGACCTCACGCCGTACCTCGACCGCAAGCCGAAGGCCCTCTCCGGTGGCCAGCGTCAGCGTGTGGCCATGGGCCGCGCCATCGTGCGCTCGCCCCAGGTCTTCCTCATGGACGAGCCGCTGTCGAACCTCGACGCCAAGCTCCGCGTCCAGACGCGCACGCAGATCGCCTCGCTCCAGCGTCGCCTCGGCGTCACGACGGTCTACGTCACGCACGACCAGGTCGAGGCCATGACGATGGGTGACCGGGTCGCGGTGCTCAAGGACGGCATCCTCCAGCAGTGCGACAGCCCGCGCCGCATGTACGACCACCCGGCCAACGTCTTCGTCGCCGGCTTCATCGGCTCCCCCGCCATGAACCTCATGAACGTCCCCGTCACCGACGGGGGCGTCGACCTCCACGGCCACACGGTGCCGATCGCACGTGAGGACCTCTCCGGCGTCGGCAAGGACGTGACGCTGGGCGTCCGTCCCGAGGACCTCGAGCTGTCGTCCGACGCCTCGGGCATCCCCGTCACGGTCGACGTCGTCGAGGAGCTCGGCGCCGACGCCTACATCTACGGCTCCACCGAGCAGAAGCTGCTCGAGGCCACCGGTGAGAACGCCGGCGCCGTGCCGTTCATCGCGCGCGTCGACGGTCGCCGCCCCCCGGAGAAGGGCGAGAAGATCTACCTCAAGCCGAAGCCGGGCCACGTGCACGTCTTCAACTCGGAATCGGGTCTGCGCGTCGGCGACTGACCGAAAGCGCCTCGCGCGCAACGCTTTTCGTATGCCGCTGGGCCGGCACCCCCTCCCGGGTGTCGGCCCA
This sequence comes from Terrabacter sp. 01T434, assembly GCF_056398545.1. Taxonomy (NCBI): domain Bacteria; kingdom Bacillati; phylum Actinomycetota; class Actinomycetes; order Micrococcales; family Intrasporangiaceae; genus Terrabacter; species Terrabacter sp. 01T434. The sequence continues at coordinate 68,942 of NZ_JBFTPP010000001.1, read as the reverse complement.
GCGGCATACCCGGCCCACCTCGGGACAGCTCTGCTCACGGCTCGTGCGCTGGGCGTCGATCGACGGTTGTCGGCGGGCGTGCCACGATGATCGCGTGACGCTCGAGATCACCACCGCCCGGCCGGAGTCCGCCCTGCTCGACCTGCCGTGGTCGACACCGCTCGAGGAGTGGCCCGAGGCCCACCTCGCTGCGCTCCCCCGCGGCATCTCGCGCCACGTCGTGCGCTTCGTCAAGCTCGGGCCGCGCGTGCTCGCCGTCAAGGAGATCAAGGACGACATCGCCGACCGGGAGTACGCCATGCTGCGCAGCCTGCGCCGCCTCGACGTGCCCAGCGTCGAGCCGTTCGGGGTCGTGCACGGTCGCACCGCTGCCGACGGGGAGCCGCTCGACGCCTGCCTCATCACGCGTCACCTCCAGTTCTCGCTGCCCTACCGCGCCCTCTACAGCCAGAACCTCCGGCCCGACACCGCCGTGCGCCTCATGGACGCCCTCGCCGTGCTCCTCGTGCGCCTGCACCTCGAAGGCTTCTGGTGGGGCGACGTGTCGCTGTCCAACACCCTCTTCCGCCGCGACGCAGGGGCCTTCGCGGCCTACCTCGTCGACGCCGAGACCGGTGAGCTGCACACCAGGCTGTCCGACGGCCAGCGCGAGCACGACCTCGACATCGCCCGGGTCAACATCGCCGGCGAGCTGATGGACCTCGCTGCCGGCGGCTTCCTCGAGGAGCACGCCGACCCGTTCGAGGTCTCCGCCTCGATCATCGAGCGCTACCACACGCTGTGGGACGCCCTCACCGGCACCGAGCGGTTCGAGCTCGGCGACCGCTGGCGCGTCGACGAGCGCATCCGCCGGCTCAACGAGCTCGGCTTCGACGTCGACGAGCTCTCGATCACGACCGACATCGGCGGCACCGAGATCGTCATCACCCCCAAGGTCGTCGACGCCGGCCACCACTCCCGACGCCTGCTGCGCCTCACTGGTCTCGACGTCGGCGAGAACCAGGCCCGCCGCCTGCTCAACGACCTCGACGCATATGCCGCCGCGACCGACCGTCAGGGCGACGACGAGGAGATCGTCGCGCACGACTGGCTGGCCAAGGTCTACGAGCCCGTGACCCGTGCGGTGCCGCGCGACCTCACCGGCCGACTCGAGCCGGCCGAGATCTTCCACGAGGTGCTCGAGCACCGGTGGTACATGAGCGAGCGTGCCGGACACGACACGCCCATAAAGGACGCGCTACGCGACTACGTCGCGACCGTCCTGCCGGCCAAGCCCGAGGAGAAGTCGGTGCTCGGTGTCGACACCGAGGAGATGCCGGTCATCAGCCGCTTCGACTGAGGCCAGACGGCTCAGTCCGCGAGGGGCTCCTCGGCGGGTGCCGAGAGGATCTGGCCGAAGAGGACGACGATCCACAGCAGGAACGTCACGACGTGGACCGCCGTGCACCACAGGCAGATCGCGTGGACGCGGTAGAGCTCGGCCCAGACCAGGTAGAGCACCATCCCGATCCCGACGGTCAGCCATCCGAGGCGGACCGCGTCGAGCCAGCGCTCCGGCCGACGCCACACGCGGGGCAGGGTGAGCCCCAGCGCGACGACGAAGAAGACGAGTCCGAGCAGGGCCACCGGCACACCCAGGAACGTGCTCCAGGCGCTCGTGGTCACCTTGGCGCAGTCGACGATCCCGTTGATGCTGCACGCGAGCGTCGCGTTGGCGGTGAAGTGCTCGAAGGTGAGGTATGCCGACACGGCGAGACCCGCGAGGGCGAGGACCAACGACACCGGCGCCAGCCACACCGGGCGCGCACGTCCGGCGGCCGCGGCCGTGTGGCCGGCAGCAAGGTCGTCGCGCAACGAGCTCACGAGGTCACCGCTTGAGCAGCACGGAGGCGGACTGGACGCCCTGGCTCGTGCAGACGTTGGCCGGCTTGCCCTTGGTCTGGTCGCAGATCTGGGCCGTGATCATGTTGATGGCCGGGGTGACCGTCTTGCCGATGTCGGAGGTCGGGTCCTGGATGCCGGCGATGATCTGGTCGTAGGTCTTGCCCTCGAAGGCGTTGGCGTCGACGGTCGCACCGTCCGTGGCGGTGGTCCCGCCGTAGGTGATCCACGGGATGCCGCCACCGGGGTTGAACTTCTGGAAGAGCGCGAGGTTGTCGCCCTCGAGGGTCTGCAGCGGCTTGCCGTCGCGGTCCTGGGTCTCGACGGCCTGGAAGGCCACGACGTCGCTGGTGTACTTCGCGTCCTTGAACGAGAACGTCGGGGTGTCGGGGTGCACGTCGGTGCTCGAGCTCCTCGTCTCCGTGATCCCGGAGAAGGTGCCGAAGCGCGACAGCGCGCCGATGAGCGCCCAGCGCTCCATGGCGCAGAACGGGCAGTACTCGGCGCCGATGTAGAGCACCTTGGGCTTGCCGTCCTGCGTGAGGGGCGTGCCGCCCTGGAGCTTGGCCGGAGCCTGCGCGGGCGAGGGCGCCGGCGCCTTGTCGAAGAGGGATGCCGGGAGCTTCTCGAGCGTGGCGAGGGCCGCCGCTCCCCCGCTGCCCGCCGTTGCGGTGGGCGCGTCCTTGGGTCGGTTGGAGATGACGACCCCGAGGACGACGGCGATGATGACGACGACGACCGCCACCGACGCGGCGATGACCTGCGTGCGCTGACGGTCCTTGCGCGCGGCCTCGGCGCGCAGCTGCGCCGCTCGGGCGGCCGTCTCGGCACGGGTGCTCTTCGCCACGAATACGTCCTTCGGTCCGGCTGCTCGTCGGCAGCGCTTGCGTGACGCCCCGGTGTTACTACAGGGCGTAGTCGTTCGTCAGCACTCTATCGAGCGCCACTTTGACCAGCGTGGGAGGTCCGTCCGAAGTTCCCGAGCCCCCTGCCGTTCGCCTCGCACGGTGGCCGCGCGGCCGGTGCCGGCCGGACGGCATACGTCAGCGGCGGCGCTGGCGGGCGATCTCGTAGAGGGTGACGCCCGTGGCGAGGCCGGCGTTGAGCGACTCGACGGCCGAGCTCATCGGGATCGAGACGATCTGGTCGCACGTCTCGCGCACGAGGCGCGAGAGGCCCTTGCCCTCGGAGCCGGTGACGATGACCAGCGGCTCCGTGGCGAGCGCGAGGTCGGGCAGCTCGACGTCGCCGTCCATGTCGAGGCCGAGGATGAAGAAGCCCGCCTTCTTGAACTCCTCGAGCGTGCGCGTCAGGTTGCTCGCGCGTGCCACGGGGATGCGGGCCGCGGCACCGGCCGACGTCTTCCAGGCCGACGCGGTCATGCCGACCGAGCGGCGCTCGGGCACGACGACGCCGTGGCCGCCGAACGCCGCGACGGAGCGCACGATGGCGCCGAGGTTGCGCGGGTCGGTGATGCCGTCGAGGGCGACGACGAGCGGGATGCCGGGCATCTCGGGGTCGATGAGGTCGTTCGGGTGGGCGTAGTCGTAGGGCGGCACCTGCAGCGCCAACCCCTGGTGCACGCCGCCGTCGGTGAGGCGGTCGAGCTCGCCACGTGGCGTCTCGAGGATGGCGAGGCCGCGTTCCGTGGCGAGCTTGAGCGCCTCGCGCACGCGGTCGTCGGTGTCGATGCGGGTCGCGACGTACATCGTGGCCACGGGAACGTCGGCACGCAGGGCCTCGACGACCGAGTTGCGGCCGTAGACCATCTCGCTCGAGGCCTTGCTGCGGCTCTTGGACCGGGCCTGGCCGCGGCCACCCGGACCGGACGCACCGGAGCGCTTCGCCACGACCTTGGCGCGCTTGTGGGCGGGGTGGTACTCGCGGTCCGCCGCCTTGGGCGTCGGGCCCTTGCCCTCGAGCCCGCGGCGACGCTGGCCGCCCGAGCCGACGGTCGCGCCCTTGCTGCTCTTGCGGATGGCGCCGCGCCTCTGGGAGTTGCCTGGCATGTCAGCCCTGTGCCTTCTCGGCCCCGGGGGCCGCGGTGGTGACGTCGGTGGTGAGGTCGGTGGTGTCGGTGGGGGTGCCCGCGTCGCCGCGCGGGGGACGGGCGAGCGACCACTGGGCCCCGGACGGGGTGTCGGTGATCTCGATGCCGACGGCCGTCAGGGTGTCTCGGATCTCGTCGGCGCGCTCGAAGTCGCGCTCCTGACGGGCGACCTGACGCGCGTCGAGCTGGGCCCGCACGAGCGCCTCGAGCGCGAGCTCGACGGCGGCGTCCTCGCGGCTGCCGCCCGAACCCCAGTGGGCCGCGAGCGGGTTGACGCCGAGCACGTCCGTCATGGCGATGACGGCGCCGGCGGCCTCGAGGGCTGCCTCGTCGTCGTCCTCGTCGAGCGCGCTGTTGCCGGCCCGCACCGTGTCGTGCACGACGGCGAGCGCGCCGCTGACGCCGAGGTCGTCGTCCATCGACGCGACGAACGCCGCCGGCAGGTCCGCCGCGGCCACGGGCTCGATCGCCCCGCGGCGGGCTGCCCGCTCGAGGAAGCCCTCGATGCGCTCGACGGCGCCGGCGGCCTCGTCGAGCGAGCCCTCGTGGTACTCGATCGTCGAGCGGTAGTGGGCGGCGGTGAGGTAGTAGCGCAGCACGATCGGCCGCGTCACCTCGAGGAGGTGGCGCACCTCGAGGGCATTGCCGAGGGACTTGCCCATCTTCTGGCCCTTGACCGTGACCCAGGCGTTGTGGAGCCAGTAGCGGGCGAAACCGAGACCCGCCGCGCGTGACTGCGCCTGCTCGTTCTCGTGGTGCGGGAAGCGCAGGTCGATGCCGCCGCCGTGGATGTCGAACTCGTCGCCGAGCCAGCGACGCGCCATCGCCGAGCACTCGAGGTGCCACCCCGGGCGGCCCGGACCGAACGGCGTCGGCCACGAGGCGCTCTCGGGCTCGTCGGCCTTGCGGCCCTTCCACAGCGCGAAGTCACGCGGGTCCCGCTTGCCGCGGGGGTCGGCGTCGTCGGCGTTCGCCATGTCGTCGAGCGACTGGCCGGTCAGCGAGCCGTACTCCGGCCACGAGCGCACGTCGAAGTACACGTCGCCGCTGCCGTCAGGGGCGGCATACGCGTGCCCCTTCTCGACGAGCGTCTCCATGAGCGAGACCATGTCGGGCACGTGCCCGGTCGCGCGGGGCTCGTAGGTCGCCGGCTCGACACCGAGCGCGTCCAGCGCCTGCGACGTGAGGCGCTCGTTGCGGTAGGTCAGGGCGAACCACGGCTCACCCGCCTCGGCGGCCTTGCGCAGCACCTTGTCGTCGATGTCGGTGACGTTGCGCACGAGGGTGACGTCGTAGCCGTGGCCGGTCTCTAGCCAGCGGCGCAGCACGTCGAACGCGACGGCGAAACGGATGTGGCCGATGTGCGGCGCGCCCTGCGTCGTGAGGCCACAGATGTACATGCCGACCTTGCCCGTCTCGCGCGGCGTGAAGTCGCGCAGCTCCCGGGTTGCGGTGTCGAACAGTCGTAGGCTCACCCGCCGAAGTCTATCGGCGCGTCGCCACGCACCCGACCAGCGCCGAACGGCCCCACCCCGGACACCGATCGAAAGAGCAGTTCGTCGGCCGACGAACTGCTCTTTCGATCAGGTATGCCGGGTGCCCGGCTCGCGCTGCACCCTCGCTGGGCGCTCAGTGGCCGCGGCGGACCCACTCCTCGACGTCCGGGGACTCGTCGCCGATCGTCGTCGAGTCGCCGTGGCCGGTGAGGACCACGGTCTCCGGCGGCAGCGAGAGCAGCTGTTCCGTGATGGACTCGACGATGGTCGGGAAGTCGGAGAACGACCGGCCCGTCGCTCCCGGGCCGCCCGAGAAGAGCGTGTCGCCGGTGAAGACGACGCCGAGGTCGGCGGCGTAGAAGCAGCAGGCGCCCGGCGCGTGCCCGGGGGTGTGCAGCACCGTCAGCTCGACGTCGCCCACCGGCACGACGTCGCCGTCGGCGAGGTCGCGCGTCGGGGCCAGGTCGGGGTGGGTCCGGTCCCACAGCACCCGGTCGTCCGGGTGCAGCGCCACGACTGCGTCCGGGTGGGCCTCGAGGAGCTCGGGCACGACGGTGACGTGGTCGTCGTGCGCGTGCGTCAGCAGCACGTGCGTGAGGCGCCGGTCGCCGACGAGGTCGAGGATCGGCGCAGCGTCGTGCGGGGCGTCGATGACGACGCACTCCTTGTCGTCCCCGACGACCCAGACGTTGTTCTCGACCTCCCAGGTCCCGCCGTCGAGGCTGAACGTGCCCTCGGTGGTGGTGTGCTCGATGCGGACGCCGCCGCCGGAGGCCTGGGACACGTCGGCCTCGTCGCCGCTCACAGCTCGACCACCGATCGCAGCACCTCGCCCGCGTGCATCTTCTCGAACGCGGCCTCGATGTCACCGAGGCCGATCCGCTCGCTGACGAAGGCGTCGAGGTCGAAGCGGCCCTGCTTGTAGAGCTCGACGAGCATCGGGAAGTCGCGGCTCGGGAGGCAGTCGCCGTACCAGCTCGACTTGAGCGCGCCGCCACGGCCGAAGATGTCGATCATCGGCAGCGTCACCTGCTGGTCGGGCGTGGGGACGCCGACGAGGACGACCGTGCCGGCGAGGTCGCGGGCGTAGAACGCCTGCTCGTAGGTCTCGGGGCGCCCGACCGCCTCGACGACGACGTCGGCTCCGTTGCCGCCGGTCAGGCCGCGGATCGCCTCGACCGCGTCGGTGTCCTTGCTGTTGACCGTGTGCGTCGCGCCGAAGTGCTTCGCCTGCTCGAGCTTGGCGTCGCTGACGTCGACGGCGATGATCGTCGTCGCCCCCGCCACCTGGGCGCCGGCGATCGCGGCGTTGCCGACGCCGCCGCAGCCGATGACGGCGACCGAGTCGCCACGGGTCACGCCGCCGGTGTTGACGGCCGCGCCGAAGCCGGCCATGACGCCGCAGCCGAGGAGGCCGACCGCGGCGGCGTCGGCCTCGGGGACCTTGGTGCACTGGCCGGCGGCGACGAGGGTCTTCTCGATGAAGGCGCCGATCCCGAGCGCCGGTGTCAGCTCGGTGCCGTCGGTCAGCGTCATCTTCTGCGTCGCGTTGTGGGTGTTGAAGCAGTACCACGGCTTGCCTTTGGCGCACGCGCGGCACTGGCCGCAGACGGCGCGCCAGTTGAGGATGACGAAGTCGCCGGGAGCCACGTCGGTGACCCCCTCGCCCACGGCCTCGACGTAGCCGGCCGCCTCGTGCCCGAGCAGGAACGGGTAGTCGTCGTTGATGCCGCCCTCGCGGTAGTGCAGATCGGTGTGGCACACGCCGCACGTCTCGATCTTGACGACGGCCTCGCCGGGTCCGGGGTCGGGCACGACGATGTCGACGACCTCGACGTCGGCCCCCTTGCTGCGGCTGATGACACCCTTGACGGTCTGCGGCATGACTACTCCTCGTGATCGGTGGCCGTGGTCCGGCGGTCCCGGGTCCACCCTGCCACCGCGGGCCTCGGCCCGGATGCCCCACCCCTCCCGTCGAGTGCCCACTTCCCGACGGCAGGAAACTGAGCACTCGACTTCCGGGTGGTCATCAGCTCCCGGCGGGGAAGACGAGCGACGTCGCGATGGCGGCGACGCCCTCACCACGACCGGTCAGTCCGAGGCCGTCCGTCGTCGTGCCGCTCACCGACACCGGGGCGCCCGCGGCCTCGGACAGGGCAGCCTCGGCCTCGGCGCGTCGCGTGCCGACCTTCGGTCGGTTGCCGATCACCTGGACGGCGATGTTGCCGATCTCGAAGCCGGCCTCGCGCACGAGCCGAGCCGCCTCGGCGAGCAGCGTGACTCCCGAGGCTCCCTCGAGCTCGGGACGCGACGTGCCGAAGTGCGCACCGAGGTCACCGATGCCCGCGGCCGAGAAGATCGCGTCGCAGGCGGCGTGGGCGGCGACGTCCGCGTCGGAGTGCCCGTCGAGACCGCGCTCCCCCGGCCAGAACAGCCCCGCCACCCAGAGCTCGCGGTCCGACCCGTCCGCTGCGTAGGCGTGGACGTCCACCCCGACGCCGACCAGGGGGAAGGCCGTCACCGGGCGTCCCTCCAGTCGATCGGGCCCCGGTGGAGCTTGTGCGGGGCGGCCTGGGCCACGGGCTTGATGACCATGGTGTCGATGTTGACGTGCTGCGGCAGACCGACGACGAAGCCGACGCACTCCGCGACGTCGTCGGCCACGAGCGGACGGTCGACCCCGTCGTAGACCTTGTCGGCGGCGGCCCGGTCGCCGTGCAGTCGCGTCAGCGAGAACTCTTCGGTGTGCACCATGCCGGGCCGGATGTCGACGACCCGGATGTTCTCGCCGTTGAGCTCGAGCCGCAGGGTCTCGGAGACGACGGACGTGCCGTGCTTGGCCGCGACGTAGCCGCCGCCGCCCTCGTAGACCCGCTCACCGGCGATGGAGCTGATGTCGACGATCGTCGCGCGCGCCGACCGACGCAGCAGCGGCAGCGCGGCCTGTGTGACCCGCAGCGTGCCGACGACGTTCGTCGCGTACATCCGCTCCCACTCCGCAGGGTCCCCGTCCTCGACCCGCGTCACGCCGATTGCGCCACCCGCGTTGTTGACGACGACGTCGCACCGCGCCAGTGAACCGACGCCCGTCCGCACCGACTCCGGGTCGGTGACGTCCATGACGAGCGCCCGGGCCGAGCCGCCGGACTCCTCGATGTCGGCGACGACCTCGTCGAGCTTCTCGCGGCGGCGACCGGCGACGACCACGTCGAACCCGTCGCGCGCCAGGCGCCTCGCGATGGCCGCCCCGATGCCGGTGCCGCCACCGGTGATCAGGGCCAGGGGTCGGGACTGGGCGGGGGTCGTCGCATCGGTCACGCTGCCGACAATAGGCGCTGCCGGTTCGATGTATTCGCGCGGTCCAGAGCCCGCGCGAATACATCGAACGGGGGTGGGGGCGAGGGTGCGGTGTGGGTCAGGTGGCGGTGAGGAGACGGGCGGCGGCGTCGAGGTCGTCCGGGGTGGTCACCTTGAGGGCCCGCGGATCGCCCTCGACGACGAGGACCCGCTCGCCGAGACGCTCGACGAGACCCGCGTCGTCGGTCGCCTCGCTCGAGACGGCGTGCGCCCGCTCCAGCACGTCGCGCCGGAAGCCCTGGGGCGTCTGCACCGCGCGCAGGGCCGCACGCTCGGGCGTGCTCACGACGAAGCCGTCCTCGTCGACCTGCTTGATGGTGTCGACGACGGCAGCGCCCGGCACGACCGCCACGGCTCCGGCCGCCACGGCAGCCACGACGCGGTCGAAGACGTCGACGGGCGTCAGGCACCGGGCCGCGTCGTGGACGAGGACGATCTCGACGTCGTCGCCGAGCACGCCGAGACCGGCTGCGACGGAGTCGCCTCGCTCGGCCCCGCCCACGACGACGGTCACGGGCGCGGCCGACTTGAGCTCACGGCATACGCCCTCGGCCAGGGCCTCGGCGTCACCCCGGTGGGCGGCGGGAGCCACGACGACGACCTCGGACACTGCGGCGCACGAGAGAACCCCCCGCAGGGCGTGCCCCAGCAGGGGCACCCCGGCGAGGGGCACGAACGCCTTGGGGACACCGGCCCCCAGACGCGAACCGGAGCCGCCCGCGACGACGATGACGCCGACGCGACCGGCTCCGGTCTCGTTGTTCAGGATCTCGCTCGAATCAGGAAGCGAGGACCTCGTCGAGGATGGTCTCAGCCTTCTCCTCGTTGGTCTTCTCCGCGAGCGCGAGCTCGGAGACGAGGATCTGGCGGGCCTTGGCGAGCATGCGCTTCTCGCCGGCCGACAGACCACGGTCCTGATCACGACGCCACAGGTCACGAACGACCTCGGCGACCTTGATGACGTCGCCCGACGCGAGCTTCTCGAGGTTCGCCTTGTAGCGGCGCGACCAGTTGGTCGGCTCCTCGGTGTGCGGGGTGCGCAGGACCTCGAACACCCGGTCCAGACCCTCCTGGCCCACGACGTCGCGGACACCCACGAGGTCGCAGTTCTCGGCGGGGACCTCGATCGTCAGGTCACCCTGAGCGACCTTGAGCTTCAGGTAGAGCTTGTCCTCTCCCTTGATCGTTCGTGTGTTGATCTCTTCGATCAGTGCAGCCCCGTGGTGGGGGTACACGACCGTCTCGCCGACCTTGAAAACCATCTGCTGTTTTCCCCTTTCGCGACCTCCAGAATATCACGCATCAAGGCACATCGCGATCTCAGGAACCCGCATCGTCGCAGGTCAGAGCCATAGTCGAGGAGCAGAAGCCGACAGTTGACGTCTTGACAGAACCCGTACTGGCATGCATCAGCAGCCGCACCGGTCGGCGTGACAGCAGCCTCGTCCGAGCCCGACCGGAGCCCGCCACAACGCCGTCCACGCCGCCGCGGCGGGTACCCCGGCCCCTCGGCGCGCCCGCCGGTAGGCTGTCGCCCGTGAACCGTCGAATCCACGCCCCGGCCCCCGCGCGTCGCCCGTCCACCCGCAGAGTGTCGACGGTTCTCGCCGGAGTGGCCCTCGCCCTCGCCACGACCGGGTGCCAGGTCAACTCCCCCGTCCAGACGAACGTCGCCTACCTCCCCGCCGACGGCGTCCAGGCCGACGTGGGCCACCTCGCGCTGCGTGACCTCGTGCTCGTCGGTGACGGCACCGGCACCGTCGTCGTCTCCGGGTCGGCGACCAACCTCGGCGAGCAGGACATGACGGTCCAGATCGCCGCGCAGCCCGACCCCAACGCGACGACGCCACCCTCCGGTTCCGAGGTGCAGCTGCGTCCGCACGAGCAGGTCAACCTCGCCACGAAGGGCCTGCAGCTGAGCGCCGTCACGACCAAGCCCGGGGGTCTCCAGCCGCTGGTCGTCACGTCGAGCACCGGCGGTACTGCCGTCGTCAAGGCTCCGGTGCTGACCCCGCAGAACTACTACTCCACGGTCACCCCGGCGCCCACCGGCAGCTGACCCGCGACGCCACGATGACCGGTCCACCCCGCGGGGAGGGCCGGTCATCGTTCGTTCGTGGGTGTGGTGGCCGCCGATGACGTATGCCGTGAGCGCGCCCCACGTCGTCGGCGTCGAGGCCGTTCGGCTCAGCTGGCCTCGAACTTGTAGCCGAGGCCGCGCACGGTGGCGATGTGGACCGGGTTCGCCGGGTCGGGTTCGATCTTGGCTCGAAGGCGTTTGACGTGGACGTCGAGCGTCTTCGTGTCCCCCACGTAGTCGCTGCCCCACACGCGGTCGATGAGCTGCATGCGGGTCAGGACGCGACCGGAGTTGCGGAGCAGTATCTCGAGCAGCTCGAACTCCTTGAGCGGCAGGGACACCGACCGGCCCTGCACGCTGACGGTGTGGCGCTCGACATCCATCCGCACCGGTCCCGACTCGAGCGTCGACGGGAGCAGGTCCTCCGGCTCGGCGAGACGGCGCAGCACGGCCTTGACGCGAGCGAGCAGCTCGCGGCTCGAGTAGGGCTTGGTGACGTAGTCGTCGGCGCCGATCTCGAGGCCGACGACCTTGTCGATCTCACTGTCCTTGGCGGTCAGCATGATGACCGGCACCGACGAGCGCTGACGCAGCGCGCGGCACACGTCGATGCCGGAGAGACCCGGCAGCATGAGGTCGAGCAGGACGAGGTCGGCGCCGTTCTTGTCGAACTCGGCCAGACCGTCCGGCCCGGTCTCGGCCACGGCGACGTCGTAGCCCTCCTTCTTCAGCAGGTAGGACAGCGGGTCGGAGAACGACACCTCGTCCTCGACGATGAGAATGCGGCTCAAGACGGGGCCTCTCGGGGTCGGCCAGCGTGGGGCTGGCGGGTTGCTCAGCTGGGGTCGGTCGGGCTCAGGCGCTCAGGCGCTCACGGAGGGGGCGGCGCCGGCGTCGCGCGGCAGGGCGGCATACGTGCTCGGCACGTGGGGCTCGGCGGGCTCGATCGCTCTGGGGGCGTGGGCGGCGGGCAGCTCGATGGTGAAGGTCGACCCGCGCCCGGGCTCGGACCAGACCGACACGTTGCCACCGTGGTTGTCGGCCACGTGCTTGACGATCGCGAGGCCGAGGCCGGTGCCACCGGTCGCACGCGAGCGCGCCGTGTCGACGCGGTAGAAGCGCTCGAAGATGCGTTGCTGCTCGTCGGGCGCGATGCCGAGACCCTGGTCGGTGACGGAGACGTCGATGACGCCGGCGCGGCCGCGGCGCACCATGACGCCGACGCGCGTGCCGCTGTCGGAGTAGGCGATGGCATTGCCGATGAGGTTGCTGATGGCGGTCGTCACGAGGTCGGCGTCGCCCCACAACTCGCAGCCCTCGTCGATCGCCGTGACGAGCTCGATGCGGTGCTCGTCGGCGATGAGGCGGCTGCGGTCGGCGGCGTCGCGGGCGCACGCGCCGACGTCGATGAGCGTCGGGTCCTTGACGACGTCGGCGCCCTGGAGGCGGGACAGCTCGACGATCTCCTTGACCAGACGGGTCAGCCGGTCGGACTCGACGCTGATCCGCTTGGCGAAGCGCGCGACCGCCTCGGGGTCGTCGTGCGCGTCGAGCACGGCCTCGGCGAGCAGCGAGATGCCGCCGACGGGGGTCTTCAGCTCGTGGCTGACGTTGGCGAGGAAGTCACGCCGGATCTCCTCGACGCGGGCCGCCTTGGATCGGTCCTCGACGAGCAGCAGCACGTGGTCGGCGCCGAGGGGCGCGACGCGGGCGGCCACGACGAGGCGGCCGTCCCCGAGGCCCTTCTGCAGGGTCAGCTCGGCCTCGCGGATGATCCCGTCGCGGCGCACGGCACGGGCCAGGTGGAGCAGCTCGGGGTGCACGAGCTCCTGGCCGCGCACGAGTCCCTGCGCGACGGCCGCGGGTGAGTTGTTGACGACCCGGTCCGAGGAGTCGACGAGGATGCCGCTCGAGCGCAGGACCGCAATGACCTCGCCGACGCCGGGGGGCAGCGGCGGGTCGGCGGGAACGGCCTGCTCCGCCGCCGTCGATCGGTCCGACAGTCGCACGGCGACCATCGCCACGCCGCCGAGGGCGAGGCCGGCGATGCCACCGAGCGTTGCCGCGGTTGTCGGATCCACGACACTCAGCGTACGCATCCGTCCGCGAGGCTCTGACCACACGCGCTCCGGTCACGCGGATCGCGAACCCACTGTTCACCTCGGCGTACCCACGCATTCACGCAGCCCTGCGAGCCTCTGCACCAGCGGGGACGTGACACCCCGCTCGTATGCCGTTCCGCGCGCGTCGCGGAGTGGCAGGCTGGCCCTCGTGCCATCGACCGTGACACGGGCGGCACGCGGCGAGGCGGCACGAGCACGGACGACGACGCACGACCGGCAACTGACAGGAAGACCATGCGCGACCAGTTCCACGAGGACCTCGACACGATCTCGGACCAGCTCGTCGAGCTGACCCGGCTGGCAGGATCGGCCATCTCCCGCGCCACGACCGCTCTGCTCGACGCCGACGTCCATCTCGCGGAGTCGGTCATCGAGGCCGACCGCAAGCTCGACGACATCCGCATCGAGCTCGACGAGCTGTCGATCGACCTGCTCGCGCGCCAGCAGCCTGTCGCGACCGACCTGCGCATCGTCGTCACGGCGATGCACATGAGCTCGGACCTGGAGCGGATGGGCGACCTCGCCCGGCACGTCGCCAAGGTGGCCCGGCTGCGCACGCCCGAGTCCGCGGTGCCGCCGGAGCTGCGCTCCCACATCCTCCAGATGGGCCAGGTCGCCGAGGCGATCGTCGCCAAGTGCGGGTCGATCATCGCGAGCAAGGACGTCGCCGCGGCCATCGCGCTCGAGAAGGACGACGACGCGATGGACGACCTCCACCGCGAGCTCTTCGCGGCGCTGCTCGACGAGAACACGTCGTGGTCGCGCAGCTCGATCCTCGACCTGACCCTCGTCGGCCGCTACTACGAGCGGTTCGCGGACCACGCCGTGTCCGTGGCCCGCCGCGTCGTCTACCTCGTCACGGGCGAGTACGACTCGGAGGTCAGCTTCGACCACGAGGACGACGAGGACGCCGACGTCATCGCCGAGATCGAGCGCGGCACCACCCCCACCACCCCCGTCTGATCCCCCTCCCCCTCTCCCCTCCCCCTCCCCTTCAACCGTCGAGAGGCCACGTGTGGCCGCCTCGTGACAGTCGAAAGGCCACTCCTCGCCGTGAGAAGTGGCCTTTCGACTGTGGTCAAGCGGCCACACGTGGCCTTTCGACGGGTGGGGAGCCGACGGGAACCGCGGGCGGGTCAGCGGCCCTGGTTCGCGACGGCCTCTGCCGCGGCGCGGGCGGCCTCGGGGTCGAGGTAGCGCCCACCCCGGGTCACCGGACGGAACTCATCGTCCAGCTCGTAGACGAGCGGCATACCCGTCGGGATGTTGAGGCCGGCGATGTCCTCGTCGGAGATGCCGTCGAGCGTCTTGACCAGGGCGCGGAGCGAGTTGCCGTGGGCGGCGACCATGACGGTCAGGCCGTCGGCGAGGTCGGTCTGGATCTCGTTCTCCCAGTAGGGCATGAGGCGCGCGACGACGTCCTTGAGGCACTCGGTGGCCGGCATCGCGGCGCCGAGCCCGCGGTAGCGGGGGTCGCCGTGCTGCGAGAACTCGTCGTCCGCGTCGATGGGCGGCGGCGGCACGTCGTAGGAGCGGCGCCACAGCATGAACTGCTCCTCGCCGAACTGCTCGAGGGTCTGCTTCTTGTCCTTGCCCTGCAGCGCGCCGTAGTGGCGCTCGTTGAGGCGCCAGTCGCGCTTGACCGGGATCCAGTGCCGGTCAGCCGCGTCGAGCGAGAGGTTCGCGGTCGTGATGGCCCGGCGCAGCAGGGACGTGTGCACGATGTCGGGAAGGATCCCGGCCTCCTTGAGCTGCTCGCCGGCGCTCACGCCCTCGGCGCGGCCCTTGTCGGTGAGGTCGACGTCGACCCAGCCGGTGAAGAGGTTCTTGGCGTTCCAGTCGCTTTCGCCGTGACGGACGAGGACGAGCGTGTAGGTCATGGCGCCAGCCTAGCGACGGCCGATCAGGCGTCCGACCCGTCGTCCAGCAGGTGTCGGAAGGCGTCGAGGTTGCGCGTGGACTCCCCGCGCGAGACCCGCCAGGCCCACTCCTTCCGCATCGACCCGAGGAAGCCGAGCGCGAGCAGCTCGTTGAAGACGTCGTCGCTCGCGGACAGCACGATGCCGAAGACCTGATCCAGGTGGTCGGCATCCACTGCGACGGTCGGGATCTCGCCGCGGAGGTAGACGTCGCCGTCGGTGTCGATGGCGTAGGCGAGCCCCTGCAGCCGCAGGTTCTTGCGCAGCAGGGTGCGGTAGAAGGCCTCGTGGTTCTCGTCCGGGTTGCGGATGACGAACGCGCTGACGCTTGTCGTCCGGTCACGCACGAGCACCGAGACGACGGTCTTGAGCTTCTTCTCCCCCGGCAGGGTCACGACGTACTCCCCCACGCGTCCGCCGAGCTCCCAGTCGAGACCGACCGAGCCGAGGTATGCCGTGAGGCGGGCCTCCGCCTGCGCGCGCGGTGAGTCGTCGGCCGGCGTGGTGTCCTGCAGCTCGGCGGTCACGGGATCACCGCGGTGGGGACGCCGACGAGGCTCTGGCCCTCGTCGATCGGCGACTCGTTGGTGCCGTGGGCGCGCTCTCGCATGGCCTGACGGTAGACCTCGAGGAGCCGGTCCGTGGTCGCGCCCCAACCGAACTGCGCGGCGTGGGCGACGGCCGCCGAGCCCAGCGCCAGCCGACGCGGGGTATCTCGCAGCAGCGACTCGACGGCGTCCGTCCAGTCGGCGGTGGCGTGCCCGTCGACGAGGACGCCCGCGTCACCGACCGCAGTGGGCAGGCCCCCGACGCGGGCGGCCACGACGGGGGTGCCGCATGCCTGCGCCTCGATGGCGACGAGGCCGAAGGACTCCGAGTGGCTCGGTACGACGACGAGGTCCGCGGCGCGGTACCACTGCGCGAGGACCGGACGGTCGACCGGCGGCACGAAGCGGACGACGTCGTCGATGCCGAGGAAGCGCGCCAGCTCCTCGAGCTCGTGGGGCCGCGTGAGCCCGCTGCCGCTCGGTCCGCCGAGGACGGCGACCGTCAGGCGCCGGCGTCGTCCCGGGTCGCGCTGCAGCAGCTCACCGGCGACCCGGAGCAGGACGTCGGGGGCCTTGAGCGGCTGGATCCGACCGACGAAGAGGAGCAGCTCGCCCTCGACGGGCAGACCGAGGGACCGACGCGCCTCCGCCCGGTCGCCGGGCGTGAACGTCGACAGGTCGACCCCCGGAGGGACGACGGACACCTTGGCAGGCGGGGCGGCATACAGCTCGATGAGCTCGCGGGCCTCGTCGTCGGTGTTGGCGATGAGCCGGTCGGCGGCGTCGACGACCTGGACCTCGCCGATCTCGCGGCCCCGCGGCTCGGGCGGGTCGCCCTCGGCGAGGTGGAGGTTCTTGACGCGGGCCATGGTGTGCATCGTGTGCACGAGCGCGACGCGCCACCGGTCGGCGGCGAGCCAGCCGACTTGACCCGAGAGCCAGTAGTGCGAGTGGACGAGGTCGTAGTGGTCCTCGGGGACCGAGAGCCCGGCTTGCATGATGCCGGCCGAGAAGGCACAGAGCTGGCCCGGGAGCTCCTCCTTGGCCAACCCCTCGTACGGGCCCGCGGTCACATGCCGCACCCGAACTCCGGGGACGAGGTCCGCCTCGACGGGCGTCTCACCGGTCGTGCGACGGGTGAAGATGTCGACCTCGACGCCGCGCGCCGCGAGCTCCTTCGCCGTCTCGGCGACGTAGACGTTGAGCCCGCCCGCGTCACCGGTGCCGGGCTGCTCCAGGGGCGAGGTGTGGACGCTGATCATCGCGACTCGTCGCGGCTCGACCGCCATCGGCATCCCTTCGTCCTGCAAGACCTGCTCGGCCTGCTCGTTCCTTGTCTCAACCACACCCCCCGTTCGAGGTATTCCGCCGTCGCCGGTGACCGTGGAATACCTCGAACGGGGCGCCACGCGTAGCCTGCGGACGTGCCTCCCCATCAGCGACCCGTCGGCACGGTGACTCGGGGGACGACGAACCCGAACCGTCTGCGACGGTGCGACCGGTGGATCGCGGGACCGCAGGCGTGGCGGCTCCGGCGCAGCCCCGCCTCGCCCGTCGTCGTCGACCTCGGTTACGGCGCGTCGCCCACCACCGCCGTCGAGCTGCACGACCGGCTGCGGCGGGTGCGGCCCGACGTCCGGGTCGTCGGCATCGAGATCGACCCGGCGCGGGTCGCGGCCGGCAAGCCACTGGAGCGCGACGGCCTCAGCTTCCGGCTCGGCGGCTTCGAGATCCCGCTGGAGGCGGGTGCCCGGCCCATGGTCGTGCGCGCGTTCAACGTGCTGCGCCAGTACGCCGAGGACGAGGTGCCGGCCGCCTGGGCCCTCGTGCAGGAGCGACTGGCCCCCGACGGCCTGCTCGTCGACGGGACCTGCGACGAGATCGGTCGCCGCGCGGCGTGGGTCGCGGTCGACGCCCGCGGGCCGGTCAGCCTGACGATCTCGCTGCGGATGGGCGGCCTCGATCGGCCCTCCGACGTGGCCGAGCGGCTCCCGAAGGTGCTCATCCACCGCAACGTCCCGGGCGAGCCGATCCACGCCTTCCTCGCCGACCTCGACCGGGCATGGGCTCGACACGCACCGCAGTCGTCATGGGGTGCTCGCCAGCGCTTCCTGGCCGCCCTCTCCGAGCTCCGGGAGCGCTGGCCGCTGCTCGACGGACCGTCCCGGTGGCGACTCGGCGAGCTCACCGTCGACTGGTCGGCCGTGGCTCCCCTCCAGCGCTGAACGCAGGTATGCCGCCCGGCGGGGCGGGCGGCATACCTGCCGTTCGTGCGTGGTGCGAAAGGCGCTGGTTCCCGCTGTCAGCGGGTGTAGTCGTCCTCGAGGCGCTCGATGTCGGCCTCGTCGAAGTGGCCGAAGCCGACCTCGAGCAGGCGCCCCGGGCGGCTCCCGGGGTTGCCCATGCGGTGGATCGAGTTGCGCGGCACCCAGACCGTCTCGCCCGGCTGGGCGCTCCACGTGCGGTCGCCCACCGTGACGTCGATCGGCACGTCGAGGACCTGCCACATCTCGCCGCGGTGGTCGTGGCGCTGCAGCGAGAGCCGGTGGCCGGGCTGCACGGTGATGATCTTGACGGTGACCTGCTCGTTGGAGACGAACTGCTGGAACTGCCCCCAGGGGCGCTCCGCCACGAAGATGTCCTGGGCAGGGTTGCGGTCGCTGACCTCGTAGTCGTCGGGCGAGTGCGCGGGCCCCTGGCCCGGCGCCACGGCCGAAACGGTGGCACCAGCGCGGTGCTGGTCGGTCATGGGGTCCCCCATCGTCGGTGAGAGCCCAGTGTGCCGCATCCGGCCACGATGGTGGGCCAGGCGGTGTCCGGTGGGTCCTACCAGCCGCTGTTCGAGCGGCCCCGGCCCCCGAGGCCTCGAACCTGGCGCAGCGCGGGGCGGACGTCGGCGAGGTAGACGGCGGCACCCATGAAGCTGGCCAGACCGAGCAGCCCGATCGGGTTGAAGACCGAGATGGAGCCGAGGAGCAGCGCCGCCCCGGTGATCAGGAGCCAGAACCGCTTGGTGCGCTTGCTGGCGGCCACGTAGGCGTTCTCCGGGTGACGCACGGCGTCGACGAAGGCAAAGATCTCGCAGCCGAGGGCCACCACCCCGATGACGAGGGTGACGAGGCTCTGGTATCCCGCGTAGAGCTGCATGCGAGCAGCGTAACCCGGCGCGCGGTCAGAACCGCCTCCAACCGGCGACCGGACTCGACGGGTTCAGGCGTCGACGACGAGCGTGACCGGGCCGTCGTTGACGAGCGAGACCTGCATCATCGCGCCGAACCGGCCCTGCTCGACCTCGATCCCCCGCGCCCGGAGCGCGGCCACGAGGTCCGTGACGAGCGGCTCGGCCACCGGGCCCGGAGCGGCCGCGCTCCAGGAAGGTCGACGCCCCTTGCGGGTGTCGGCGTAGAGCGTGAACTGGCTGACGACGAGGACGGGCGCCCCGGCGTCGGTCAGGCTCTGCTCGTCGCGCAGGATCCGCAGCTCGGCGATCTTGCGCGCCATCCGCTCCACCTGGTCCGGGCCGTCGTCGTGCGTGACCCCCACCAGCGCGAGCAGGCCGGGGCGGTCGATGGCACCGACGACCTCACCCTCGACTTCGACCCGGGCGCTCGTGACGCGCTGCAGCACCGCCCTCACGCGTGGCTCAGACGCCGACGGCGACGACGGAGCCGACGGGCTGTCCGTGACCGAGGACCGGCTGGTGCTCGAGGACCTCGAGGATGTCGTCGCTGCCCACGCCGATGCGGCGCAGCACGGCGGCGAGCAGGACGCTGCGGGCACGCGAGGTGCCGTCGGCGACCTTGACCGCGACGCCACGACCATCGGGCAGGCCCACGGCGTAGACCGCCTCGGCGCCGTCCTTGGCGACGAGCCCGTCGACGCCCCGGATCAGCGCGGTGACGTCGCGGTGCGTGCCGCCGAGATACTCGGGGAAGGCGCGGATGGCCGTCGCGATCTTGGCCTCGGGCCCGTCCGTGGCGGCGGCCAGACGGCCGAACGAGAGGGCCAGCGCGCGTAGCGGCACGGCATGGATCGGGGCGCCGCAGCCGTCGACGGCGACAGCGCTCGGCTCGGCGCCGGTGAGCTCACGCACGGTGTCGGCGATGGCCACCTGGAGCGGGTGGGCCGGGTCGCGGTAGGTCGCGAGGTCCCACCCGTTGACGACGCACGTGGCGAGCATCGAGGCGTGCTTGCCGGAGCAGTTCTGCACGATGGACTGCTTGGGCCGACCGCTCGCGATCCACCCGATCCGCGCCGCGTCGTCGTAGGGGTAGTCGGGGGTGTTCTGCAGGTCGGTCTCGGTCAGGCCCGCGCCGGCGAGGATCTCGCGAGCCGCCTCGACGTGGAAGTCCTCGCCCGAGTGGCTCGCGCATGCGAGCGACAGGAGGCGCCCGTCAGTGGCCAGGCCGCTGCGCACCATCGCGAGCGCCTGCAGCGGCTTGCTCGAGCTGCGGGGGAAGACGGGTCCGCTCGAGTCGCCGATCTCGAGCTCGACCGAGCCGTCGGGAGCGGTGACGACGGCGGTGCCGTGGTGGACCGACTCGACGAAACCGGCGCGCACCACGTGCGCGACGATCGGGGCGGCGGCGAGCGCCGCGCTGACTGACGTGGACGCGGTGACGGGTGACGGGGCGCGGTGATCGGACACGACCCGCAGTATGCCGGAGCGGCGCGGCAGGGCCGCCACCCCGGGTGGGGTGACGGCCCTGCGGTCCAGCTGAGTGCCGGCGCGAGGCTCAGCTCGTCGCGGTCGTCGTGCTGGTCGTGCTCGTCGAGCTCTTCGCGGCCCTCTTCGCCGGCGCGGACTTCTTGGCGGCGGTCTTGGCAGCGCTCTTGGTGGCAGCCGTCGTCTTGGCGGCCGTCTTCGAGGCCGTCTTCCTCACGGCCCTCTTGGCCGGCGCGGCCTTGCGGGCGACCGTGGCGTTGGGGTCGTCCGTCGTGGCCGAGCTGCGAGCGGCGACCTTGCGGGTCGTCCTGGCCTCGACCTCGTTGTCCTTGCGCGTGGCGGCGGCCTTCTGCGCTGCCGAGCTACGGATCGCCTGCTGGTGCGCGGCGGTGCGCACGGCGGGGACCGGAGCGGCCGCGGACTCGACGGCGTCGACCGAGGACCCGACCTGCGAGCCGACCTTCGAGGCATCCTTGGCGACGACGTCCATGAGGGTCTTCGCGACCTTCTCGCCCTCGGTGACGGCGGTCTCGGCGACGCGACGACCACGGGTCACCGTGGCGGTGCCGCGCTCGCTGAGGTCGAACGCGGTGCGCTCGCCCTGGGCGCGCAGATCGGTGACGACCTTCTCGCCGCGGGCTGCGGCGGCGTCGTACTGGTCCTTGGCGTTGCTCGCGATGACGAGGCCCTCGTTGAGGACGCGGGCCGGGAGGTCCTGCGCCTGCGTGACGAAGCGCTCGGCATACGTCGTCGCGAGCTTCTGGAGCTCGGTGGTGCGGCTCTGGAGGTCGGCGATGCGCTTCTGGAGGTCGTTCTGCAGCTGGTTCGCCTCCTTCTTGGCACCCTTGCGCAGGTCGGCGCCCTTGGCCTGTCGGCGGGCGACCTCGAGCTGCTCGCCTGCGGTGCGGACCGTGTCGATCGCGATGTTCGCGGCGCCGACGACGGCGTAGAACGGCGTCGGGTCGACTTGGACGTCGGGCATGCGGCCCTCGACCTGGACGAGCTGTCCGCGCACGTCGGCGACGGCCGCCTCGGCCTGCTTCTGGGCGTCCTTGACGGCCTGGGTGATCTTCTTGGTGAGTGCCATCTCAGTTCTCCTTCTCGTTGAGCTCGGGGGCCGCAGCAGCGGTCGTGCTGCGCGACGGGCGCCGGCGCGGTGCACCAGCGGGCGTATGCGTGGTGCGCGGGGGGCGTGGAGTGCGCGGTGCCGTGGCGGCTGCCGTCCCGTCGGTGCCGACGAACGACAGGTAGATGTCGACGAGCACCGCGCGCTGCCGGTCGCTGAGGACCGGGTCGGCGGCGATGGCGGAGAGGACGTCGGGGGCGGCGGCAGGGTCACTGTCGGTGACCCGCTCGTCGAGGATGCCGGCCCGGACGTAGAGCGACTCGGCCGACACCTGCAAGCCCTTGGCGATCTGCTGCAGGATCTCGGCGCTGGGCCGCTTGAGGCCACGCTCGATCTGCGACAGGTAGGGGTTGGAGACACCGGCCATCTCAGCGAGCTGACGCAGCGACAGCTGGGCGCTCTCGCGCTGTTCGCGCAAGTAGGCCCCGAGGTCGGGAAGCGGAAGCTTGCTCATGCCTCCATTGTGCTAACTAGAGCAAGCAGAATGCAAACTCTGGGCAGCGTGAGACGTCCCACACCACTCCACGGCCTTCCGGGAACGCGGGTCAGCGGGTGCGGCGGTCCTTGATCGCGAGCGCCTCGCGGGCCTCGGTCGTCGACATCGGCGGCCGCTGCATCACCGTCGCGAGGTCGGCGGCCCGGGCCACGAGCTCGCGGTTGTGCTCGACCGGCCGGCCCCTGGCATACATGAGGTTGTCCTCCATGCCGACGCGCAGGTGACCGCCGGCCGAGAGGGCCGCCGCGACGATGGGCAGGTGCGCGCGGCCGATGCCGGTGGCCGACCAGCTCGTCACCTCGGGCGGCAACATCGCGACCCCGGCGAGGAGGGCCTGAGGCGTGCCCGGCATGGCGCCCGGCACCCCGGTGACGAAGTCGACGTGGACCTTGCCCCCGTAGGGCAGGCCGCACTCGTCGATGAGCCGGCGCAGGGCGTGCACGTGTCCGAGCTCGAACAGCTCGAACTCCGGCACGACCTCGCGCTCCTGCGCCTGGCGATAGAGATCGACCATGAAGCCCCACGGGTTGAGGAAGACGCCGTCGCCGAAGTTCGTCGTGCCGCACGTGAGAGAGCATGAGTCGGGGTCCGCGTCGAGGACGGTGAGGCGCTTGTCGAGCGGGTCGGTGACGGCCCCGCCGGTCGAGAGCTGGACGACGAGATCGGTGGCCTCGCGCACCCCGTCGACGGCCTCCTTGAGGAAGGCGGGCTCCAGCGTCGGCTGGTGCTCGCGGTCGCGCACGTGGATGTGGATGAGGGCGGCGCCCGCCCGCTCGCACGCGACGGCGGTCTCGACGAGCTCCTCCGGCGTCGTCGGCAACGCCGGGACGTCCGACTTGGCGGTCTCGGCACCGGTCGGCGCGACGGTGATCAGGGTGCTCGCGACGCTGCGAGCCGTGCTCATGGCGCTCATGGCGCTCATCCTGCCAGCGCCGGCGACCGCGTCCGCTCAGGGCGCGACGATGACTGTCTGCGCGGCCGAGAGGTCGTCGACGAGGAGCTCGAGGGTCGGGTCGGTGTTGCGCTTGATGACCGCGAGGGCGATGGGGCCGTCGACGTGGTGGCGCGCGACCGAGGTCACGTGCCCGACGACGCGGTCACCGGCCCGGACCTCGCTCCCCTGCGCCGGCAGGACGTGGCCCGACCCGTCGAGGTGGAGGAAGACGAGACGCCGCGGCGGGCGGCCGAGGTTGTGCACCCGGGCGACGGTCTCCTGACCGCGGTAGCAGCCCTTGTGCAGGTGCACGGCCGTGCGCAGCCAGTCGACCTCCTGGACGATCGTGCGATGGTCGGTCTCGAGGCCCAGGCGCGGACGCCACGCAGCAATACGCAGCGCCTCGGCTGCCCAGAGTCCGGCGAGCGGCCGATCGCCCACTGCCGCAACGAGATCGGCGCGTGGCACGATCACCTCGCGCCAAGCCCGCTCGGTGCCGGGGTGCTCGTCGACGGGGCCGTATGCCGCGCTGTCGCCGACGAGGCCGGGCCACGGGTCGCGCCAGGCCAGGGGTTCACCCTCGACGGACTCGCTGGCGTGCGGCTCGCCGAGTACCGCCCAGTCGTCGGTGACGAGAGCGACCTCGACCCGCAGCATGAAGCGCATCTTGTCGAGCCAGTCGGTCAGGGCCTGCCCGGCACCCGGTTCCGTGGTGATCCACGTCGTCGTGTCGCCGTCGTCGACGAGGTGCAGCGAGTGCTCGACATGGCCCTTGGGAGTCAGGATCAGGGCCTCCCGCGACTGCCGCGGCTCGAGGCCGAGGAGGTGCTGGGTCGTCAGCGAGTGGAGCCAGCTGAGCCGGTCGGGTCCGGTAACCGTCACGACGTCGCGGTGCGAGAGGTCGACGACCGCGAGGCCCTCCTCGAGGAGGCGCTGCTCGCGCATCGGGTCGCCGTAGTGCAGCGCGACGCCTGCTTCGAGGCCCTCGCCCGCCACAGCCCCCGGCCAGGACAGCAGGGGGCTCCTCGTCGTCGAAGGGGTCGGCAGCTCCACGTCGCTCATGCCCGGTGGAACGCTCACGGCACACGCCTCATTCCACGCGCTTGAGCGTGGCCGACACGTGGCTCTGGAGCTCCTGGCCGACGGCGGCCATGTCCATGACCCACAGCAGGTTGGAGTCGACGAGGCCGTACATCCGGGTCGCGGCGTTGTACTCCTTCGCCCCCGGGGCGCGCAGGACGCCATCGGTCTTGAGCTGGATCTTTGCCGGCTCGATCTTGCCGTAGTAGAGCTCGAGGATGCCGGTCGGGTGCGCGAGCAGCAGCTCGACCTCGCCGTTTTCCAGCGGACGCCAGAACCCCGACTCGACCGCCGCCGGGCGCACCTTGGCCCCGTTCTCGGAGTCGAGGATCCAGGCTCGGCTCTCCCACTTGAGGAAGCCGCGTCCGTCGTGGGTGACCTCGACCTCCTGGCCGAAATGCGCGGACTCGATCGTGGGATAGCCCACGACCCCAGCACCCTCCCAGCGTCCGATGAGCCAGGCGAGGGGTCGCAGCGGCTCGGGGATGTCCTGGTCGAGGTTGAACATGCGCCCGATCGTAGCCTGATGTCATGGACGCCCCCGCACGCTCGCTCGTCGTCAAGGTCACCGCCGGCACCGAGGCCCCTGAGCGCCTCTCGCAGGCCTTCACGGTCGCCGCGACGGCCGTCGCCAGCGGCGTCGCCGTGTCGCTCTGGCTGACAGGTGAGTCGACGTGGATGGCCGTTCCGGGACGGGCTGAGGAGTTCGAGCTGCCGTATGCCGCCCCGCTCGCCCCGCTGCGTGACGCGGTGCTCGCGGGTGGCCGGCTCACCGTCTGCACGCAGTGCGCGGCACGGCGGGACCTGACCGAGGACCAGCTCGTCGACGGTGCGGCCATCAAGGGGGCCGCGGTCTTCGTCGAGGAGGTCATGGCCGAGGGCGCGCAGGCCCTCGTCTACTGAGCATTCCCAAAGCCGTGGCCTCTCAACTGGCGGCAGGCGACAACACGTGGCCTCTCGACGGGCGGCAGGCGACAACACGTGGCCTCTCGACGGGCGGCAGGCGACAACACGTGGCCTCTCGACGGGCGGCAGGCGACAACACGTGGCCTCTCGACGGGCGGCAGGCGGCCAGACGTGGCCTCTCGACGGTTGGAGCGCCGGGTGGGGCGGGTCGGGCTCGAGGGTGGTCAGGTGAGGACGGAGAAGAGGTGCACGACGGCACCGACGACGAGCACCGAACCGACACCGGCGCTGACCTGTCCGCGGACCGTCAGCACGGCCGGCTCCAGCGCGAGGACCCGCCGGAACGACCACGACACCGCGCCGACCGCGGCACCGATGCCGAGCGCCTCGAGCGTGCCCACCCCGGCCCCGGCGAAGCGTGACGCGACGACCGCGGCGAGCATGCCGCCCACGAGCGCGACGAAGCCAAGGAGGGGCGCGGCGACCCGGACTCCGGAGAGGAGGTCCGCGACCACGGCAGCCGCGACCGCGGCCATGGCCACGACGGCAACGGCCTGACCGCGGTGGGTGTCGGCGGCGACGACCGCCGTCGTGCCCGAGGCGATGACGACGAGCCCGCCGAACGACGAGAGCAGCGTGAGGACGAGGCCCTCGCGGCCCGTCCGCCGGACGAGCTGCCCGACGAACGCGAGGACGATGCCGAACGCCACGGCGGCAGGCACCCACAGCAGGTCCTCGCGCAGGGCGCTCAGCACGATGGCCACGGAGGCGACACCGAGCACGACGGTCGTCGCCACCGGCGTCCACGAGCCGGTGAGCCGAGGCCACCCCCAGACGAACGCGAGGGCGAGCACGAGCGTCACACCCAGCGTCGCGGCATACCCGGAGTCCTGCGCGACGAGGAGGACCACCGCGGCCATGAGAGTCGCGACGATGCTGCCCCAGCGGATGCGCGCGGCGCCCAGGGGCGAGAGCGGTTCCCGGAGCGACCCGGCGGCCCCGGGTGCACCGGAGGCGTGGGAGCGGTCGGGGCCGGGCTCGCGCAGGGCCGCGTTGTCCTCAGGCACGGTGGCCATTGTGCATCAGCCCCCGGCGAAGGGCGGCAGCACCTCGACCGTGCCACCGTCGGGCACCGGCTCCTCGCGTCCCACGGCGCGCCCGTCGAGCAGGAAGGTCGCCACCGCGGCGACGCGCGCGAGCTCCGGGTGTGCGGCGACCGCCGCGTCGACGACCTCGCCCACGCTGGCACCCGTCCGCGTCTCGCTGTCGGTGCCCGCCGCCGCCCGGGCCGCGGCCCAGTAGCGCACTGTGACGGTCGCGGTGGGCGTGGCTGGAGCGGCGGTGTCCGCGGCAGCGGCGAGCGCCGGTGCGGCCGACGGGGCCGTGCGCGGCTCGGGTGCACTCGGGGCCATCTCACACTCCGTCTCATCGTTGATGCGGTCTGGTTCGCAGGTGACCAGTCTCGCCTATCCTGCATGAGATGGCCCGCCTGCTGCTGCTCACCAACGCGCTCGCCCCGAGCGCCGAGGTGCTGCCTGCCCTCGGGCTGCTGAGCCACACGGTGCGCGTCCTGCCCGCCGAGGCGACGGCCCTCGTCGACTCGCCCGACTGCGACGTCGTCGTCGTCGATGCGCGACGGGAGCTGGCGAGCGCGCGCTCCCTGTGCCGGGTGCTGCGCACGACCGGGATCGGCACTCCCCTGCTGGCCGTCCTCACCGAGGGCGGCCTCGCTGGCCTCACGTCCGAGTGGGGGCTCGACGACGTCCTGCTCGACACCGCCGGGCCCGCCGAGGTCGACGCGCGGCTGCGTCTGGCCATGACCAAGGGACAGGACGACGACGCCGGCCTCGACCTGCCGATCACCTCGGGCGAGCTCGTCATCGACGAGGCGTCCTACTCCGCGAAGTTCCGGGGCCACCCGCTCGACCTGACCTACAAGGAGTTCGAGCTCATCAAGTACCTCGCGCAGCACCCGGGCCGGGTCTTCACCCGCGCCCAGCTGCTCCAGGAGGTCTGGGGGTACGACTACTACGGAGGCACCCGCACCGTCGACGTCCACGTGCGGCGGCTGCGGGCCAAGCTCGGTCCCGACCACGAGACGCTCATCGGCACGGTCCGCAACGTCGGCTACCGCCTGGTGCCCGACCGAGCCGAGACCCCGGCTCCCGGAACCCCGACTCCCGAGACCGCCGACGCCTGACCCCGGCAAGGGCTGCGGCGCGGTAGGGGCTCACGCGAGAGCGGCCCGGCTCCGTGGGGAGCCGGGCCGCTTCGTCATCGCGACAGGGTCACTGCACGCTGATGCGGTCGAGCGGTGCGGGCGAGTAGTTCGCGTTCGCCGGCTTGGCGAGGTAGTTCGCGAAGGCGTCGATGTCGAGCCCACCGAAGTACTTCCCGGTGCCACCCTGGAAAGCAGGGAAGTTGTCGCCGCCGTCGGAGAGGAAGTTGTTCGTGACGATGCGGTACGACGCGGCCTTGTCGACCGGCTTGCCGTTGATCGCGACGGTGCCGTCGACGACCTTCTGCGTCGCCGTGCTCCAGGTGTAGGTGAAGCCCTTGTTCACCTGGAGCGTCTTGGCCTGCGAACCGGCGTTGGCTCCCGTCCGCTGCTGGTTGAGGACGTCGTAGATCTGCTGACCCGTGAGATTCATCGACACGAGGTAGTTGTTGAACGGCTGGACGTTGAACGCCTCCTCGTAGGTGACGGCCCCCGGCGCCTCGCCGTACTTCGAGCTCGAGTAGGTGAGGTCGGCCCGAATGCCGCCGGGGTTCATGAACGCCGCGACCGGGGTCTGTCCACCAGTGACGACCGACGGGTCGGCCAGTTGTGCGTCGGCGATGAGGTCACCGAGCGGGGACTCACCCGCGCCACTCTGCGTCCTGACGATGTCAGTCGAGATGGTGCCGATGACCTTGCTGGCGATCGCCTCGACGAGCCCCTTGTACTTCATGATGAGGTCCGTCTCGGTCTTGTCCGCGGCCACGGTGCGCGTCACGAGGTTGTTGACGGAGTCGGCCTCGGTGGGTCGGACGATGTCGGACGTGCGACGGTCGTAGGTCACCTCGGTGTCGTTGTAGAGCCGCCCGAACGAGGAGGCGGACGTGACCAGGCGCGGGACGCCGTTGGAGTCGGGGATCGCGCAGACGTACGGCTGGTGGGTGTGGCCTGAGATGACCATGTCGATCGCCGGGTCGAGGTTCTTGACGATCGGGATGATCGGCGAGTCGGCCGACAGCGAGCCGCCGCCCTTGCAGGCGTAGTCGTACGGCGTGCCGGCCGGCGGGGTGCCGCCCTGGTGGATGAGCACGACGACGGCGTTGACGCCTTGGGCCTTGAGGACCGGCACGAGTGCGTTGGCGGTCTTGACCTCGTCGTTGAACTGGAGGCCGGCAACGCCGGATGCCGTCACGATGGACGGCGTGTCCTTGAGCGTCATGCCGATGAAGCCGATCTTGGCGCCATTGAAGTTCTTGACCCAGTAAGGCGGCAGGATCGTCTTGCCCGTGGCCTTCTCGACGACGTTGGCCGCGAGGTACCGGAACTTGGCGCCGGCGAAGGTGCCCTCGGGGCAGGAGTTCTGGTTGTTGGCGCCGGCGCCGTCGTCGATGCAGCCGCCGGTCTGGAGGCGCTGGAGCTCCTTGTAGCCCTCGTCGAACTCGTGGTTGCCGACGGACGTGGCCTCGAGCCCGAGGTTGTTGAGCGCCTCTACCGTCGGCTCGTCGTGGAAGGCCGCGGACAGCAGCGGGGAGGCCCCGACCATGTCACCCGCGGCCACCGTCACGGTGTTGGGGTGGCCCGCGCGGGCCTGCTTGAGGTGCGTCGCGAGGTACTCGACGCCGCCGGTGTCGACGTTGCCGGCCTTCGTCAGGGTGCGGCCGCTCGAACCCGACGGGGGCTCGAGGTTCCCGTGGAAGTCGTTGAACGACAGGATCTGGATCGGGAACTGCGTCTTGCCGGGCGCCTTGCCGGTGTCGGGCCCGGCGGTGGGTGCCGCGAGGGCCGGTGCCGCGAGGGCCGCGGCGCAGATCCCTGCGACGGCGACGCCCGTGATGCGGCGGGTGGTACGGGACATGTGTCTCCCCTTGTTCAGCGGTGTGAGTCGCGTGCCCATCGGCACCCACGGAGGCTAGTGCCCGGAGGGTCGCCGGAGGGGCTTGCCGAGTAGCGATGTTGTGAGTTGCGGTGCAGGGCCCCCGAGCCCTGACCGGACCTTAGCCGGGAAGGGCGACAGGCGGGAGACCCCCGGGCGTCGCTGTGGTGGAATCGCGGTATGCCGCGCCCGACGGTCGCCCTGCGCGACGCGACGAACCAGCTCACCGCCGACGAGTCCGCTGCCGTGCTCGCCCTCGCCGAGGAGGCCGCGTCGGTCGACGGCTCGCAGGCGCTGTCGGAGCAGTTCCGGCTCTCCGTGCAGTCCCGCCAGCACGCGGGCGTCGACCACCTGCTCGCGACGGACGCCGAGGGTCTGCTCGTCGGCTACGCGCAGTCGCGCACCGGCGACGGACCGCCCTCCGGGGAGCTCGTCGTGGCGCCCGCGGCCCGGCGGTCCGGCGTGGGCACCGCGCTGCTCGCGAGCCTGCCTGACGGCATACGCGTCTGGAGCCACGCGACGGGAGGGGCAGCGGACGCGGCTGCCGCCTTCGCCAGCGCCAACGGCCTCGTGGCCGTGCGCTCCCTGCACGTCATGGGTCGCGCCCTGCAGGACGGGCTCGCGTGGCCGCCCGCTTCGCTCGATGGGAGGTATGCCGTCCGCTCCTTCGAGCCCGGACGTGACGAGGACGCGTGGCTGGCCCTCAACGCCGCGGCGTTCGCGCACCACCCGGAGCAGGGGTCGCTGCGCCGGGCCGACCTCGACCAGCGCATGGCCGAGCCGTGGTGGGACCCGGCCGGACTCATCCTCGTCGTCGAGGCGGACGCGCCCGACGTGCTCGCAGCCTCGCACTGGACCAAGGTCGACCCCCCGGGTGGGGACGTCGGCGAGGTCTACGTCGTCGCGGTCTCTCCCGACCGGCAGGGGCAGGGCCTCGGCCGGGCCGTCACCGTGCTGGGCCTGGACCACCTGCGCTCCCTCGGTCTCCACCGGGTCGTGCTCTACGTGGACGAGGACAACGTCGCCGCCGTGCGCACCTATGCCGCCCTCGGGTTCGTCGACATCGAGGTGCACCGGCAGTACGCCCGGGCGGAAGCGGTCGACCGCACCGCTTCGCCCGCCCCCGGCTGAGACGAGTTCACCCTCGGATCACCGTTCGGTGCCACGATGGACGCATGAGCACCGGCAGCCTCACCACCCCCGACCTCGACCAGCAGAACACCCAGGCGGCGGAAGCCCGTGACGCCGCAGCCGAGGAGCCGACGAGCGAGGCGGCAGAGGTCAGCTCGTTCACCAGCACCGTCCCGACCCGGCGCACGCCCGCGCGGGCACCCAACGGGCGCTTCGTCGGCGCCGGTGGGCAGGAGGACGAGGACGAGCTCCCCGCTGACCGCTACCTCGAGCGCGAGCTGTCGTGGCTGCAGTTCAACGAGCGGGTGCTCCAGCTCGCGATGGATCCGGCCGTGCCGCTCCTCGAGCGCACCCGCTTCCTCGCCATCTTCGCCAACAACCTCGACGAGTACTTCATGGTCCGGGTTGCCGGGCTCAAACGGCGCATCGCAACCGGCCTGGCGGTCCGCACCGCGGCCGGGCTGGAGCCTCGCGAGCTGATCGAGCGCATCGCCCGCCTCGCGCACGAGCTGATGCAGCAGCACGCCAGCGTCTTCCAGCACGACGTGCGTCCGACGCTCGAGGACGAGGGCATCAGCCTCGTGCGCTGGGACGACCTCGACGAGGACGACCGGGACCCGCTCCACTACTTCTTCGCCGACCGTGTCTTCCCGGTGCTCACCCCGCTCGCGGTCGACCCCGCCCACCCCTTCCCCTACATCTCCGGCCTGTCGCTCAACCTCGCCGTGCTGCTGCAGAACCCGAAGACGGGCACCGAGCACTTCGCCCGGGTCAAGGTCCCGCCCAGCCTCCCCCGCTTCATCCTCGTCGAGGAGGACGTCGACGCCGAGGTCGAGCGCAAGCGCTTCGTCCCGCTCGAGGACGTCATCGCGAGCCACCTCGACCAGCTCTTCCCCGGGATGCTCGTGCAGGAGCACTTCTCCTTCCGCGTCACGCGCAACGAGGACCTCGAGGTCGAGGAGGACGACGCCGAGAACCTCCTCACCGCCCTGGAGAAGGAGCTGACCCGGCGCCGTTTCGGCCCGCCGATCCGGCTCGAGGTCGAGGAGGACATCGACCCCAAGGTGCTCGACATGCTGGCCCGCGAGCTGCAGATCAGCGACCGCGAGATCTACCGGCTGCCCACCCCGCTCGACCTGCGTGGCCTCTTCACCGTCGCCGACGTCGACCGCAGCGACCTCGAGTTCCCGAAGTTCTTCCCTCGCACCCACCCGGACTTCGCCCCGACCGAGAGCGCCAAGGCCATCGACCTGCTCACGGCAGTGCGTCAGAAGGACGTCCTCGTCCAGCACCCGTACAACTCGTTCTCGACGTCGGTGCAGGCCTTCATCGAGCAGGCAGCCACCGACCCGAAGGTTCTCGCGATCAAGCAGACGCTCTACCGGACCTCGGGCGACTCGCCGATCATCGACGCCCTCATCGACGCCGCCGAGGCCGGCAAGCAGGTGCTCGCCGTCGTCGAGATCAAGGCGCGCTTCGACGAGGTCAACAACATCTCGTGGGCCCGACAGCTGGAGGAGGCGGGCGTCCACGTCGTCTACGGCGTCGTCGGCCTCAAGACCCACGCCAAGCTGTGCCTCGTCGTGCGCCAGGAGTCCGAGGGCCTCGTGCGCTACTGCCACATCGGCACCGGCAACTACAACCCGAAGACGGCCCGCGTCTACGAGGACTTCGGCCTCTTCACGACCGACCCGCAGGTCGGCGAGGACCTGTCGCGGCTCTTCAACCTCCTCTCGGGATTCGCGCCGCGCAGCAAGTTCAAGCGGCTCCTCGTCGCACCGCGATCCGTGCGGTCGGGCCTGATCGACCTCATCGACGAGGAGATCGACCTCCACGCCTCGCGCCGCGAGGGGGCTCCGTCCGGACGCATCGTCATCAAGGCCAACTCGATCGTCGACGAGGCGCTCATCGACGCGCTCTACCGGGCCAGCATCGCCGGCGTCCGCGTCGACATCTGGGTGCGCGGCATCTGCGCGCTCCGACCCGGCGTCGACGGCCTCTCCGAGAACATCCGGGTCCGCTCCATCCTCGGACGCTTCCTCGAGCACTCCCGGGTGTTCTGGTTCGACCACGGCGGCGAACCGCAGGTCTACATCGGCAGCGCCGACATGATGCACCGCAACCTCGACCGTCGGGTCGAGGCGCTCGTGAGCATCGCCGAGCCCAGCCACCTCGTCGAGCTCGCGGACCTCATCGACCTCGCCTTCGCGGAGACCACGTCGCGCTGGGACCTCGGCTCGGACGGCCGCTGGGTGCGCCACCACCTGTCCGACTCCGGCGAACCGCTGGACGACCTGCAGGAGAAGCTCATCGAGCGCCACGACAGGCGGCGCCGCAAGGCGCGGCGGCGCTGACGGCAGGTCGGCATACGTCCAGGTTGCGACCGTCGCTGCGCCGACGACGCCGGCATCGGGCAGACTGGCACGCGTGGCCTCAGTGATCCCTGCCGCCGGCACGCTGCCCTGGCGCCGTCGCGACGGACGCCTGGAGGTTGCCCTCGTGCACCGGCCGAAGTACGACGACTGGTCCTGGGCCAAGGGCAAGCTCGACCCCGGCGAGCACGCCTGCGTGGCCGCGGCGCGCGAGACCCTCGAGGAGACCGGGCTCGTCGTGCGCCTCGGGCTGCCGCTCCCGTCGGCGGAGTATCCCGTGCTCGACGCGACCGGAGGTCCGGCCACCAAGCAGGTGCACTACTGGTCGGCCCGCGTGACCGGCGGCACCGGGACGCTCGAGCACGAGATCGACGAGGTCGCCTGGGTGGACGTCCGCACGGCACACGACCGCCTCGACTACGCCCGGGACCGTGAGCAGCTGCTCGCGCTCGTCCGGGCCGACCGCAGCGACGAGCTGCGCACATGGCCCATCGCGTTCGTCCGCCACGCCAAGGCGATCCCGCGCGGCAAGTGGAGCGGCGACGACCGGCGGCGACCGCTGGATGCCTTCGGCCGGGCCCAGTCGACCGCCGTCTCGGCGGTGCTCGGCGCCTACGGCGTGAAGCGCCTCGTCTCCTCGTCGTCGACCCGCTGCGTGGCCACCGTCGAGCCGTATGCCGCCGCGCGCGGACTGCGCCTGCGCACCCGCGACGCGCTCTCGGAGGAGGGCTTCGCCGAGAGCCAGGAGGGGGCCGTCGCCCAGGTGCGGCGCCTGCTCGAGCGCGGCCACCCCGCCGCCGTGTGCAGCCACGGCCCGGTGCTCCCGACCCTCCTCGGGATCCTGCACACCCGCGTCGCGCACTCCCCCGAGCGCGGCGGGCTCGTGGCCGAGCACCTGCGCGCTGCCGCGGACGAGTCCATGGCCAAGGGAGAGGTGCTCGTCTGCCACCTCGTCGGTCGGGGCGAGGACGCGCGCGTCGTCGACGTCGAGCGCATCGACACCTGACGTCCGGACGGTCCTGAGCACCTTCCGGGGTGTCGTCCGAAACCCTTCATCGTGGGCCTGCGGGCGGCATCGCGCACCTCGAGGATGCGCCTCGCCCCAAGACGTCGTCCTCCGTTCACCCGGCGTTAACCGCAGATGGATGAACGGTCATCCTGCGCGCCTATGTTCGCGGTGGATCCACGTCCGTGCAGCGCTGCCCGGACCCGTCCCACAACCCAAGAACACCCCATCGAGAGGGATCACACTCGTGTCTGTTTCGCGTATCAGCGCGCTCGGCGCCATCGCCCTGTCCGGCGCTCTCGCGCTCTCGGCCTGCGCGTCCGAGAACAACGGCGCAGCGCCCGGCGCGGGCTCCACCGCGGCGGGCTCGACGGCCGCCGGCGACTGCTTCACCGGCGACCTCAAGGCCGAGGGCTCCTCGGCCCAGAAGAACGCCATCGACGAGGCGATCAAGGCGTACCAGTCGAAGTGCGCCGACGCCAACATCGACTACCAGCCCACGGGTTCGGGCGCCGGCATCAAGCAGTTCATCGCCAAGCAGGTTGACTTCGCCGGCTCCGACTCGTCGCTCAAGACGACGCCCAAGGACGGGAAGGTCGAGGCCCAGGACGCCAAGGCCTCGTGCGGCTCCGACGCCTGGAACCTGCCCATGGTCACGGGCCCCATCGCGATCGCCTACAACGTCAAGGGCGTCGACAAGCTCGTGCTCAACGCCGAGGTCGCGGCCAAGATCTTCGACGGCAAGATCACCACCTGGAACGACCCCGCCATCGCGGCGCTCAACAAGGGCGTCACGCTCCCCGCCACGCCGATCAAGGTCTTCTTCCGCTCCGACGAGTCGGGCACGACCGAGAACTTCACGAAGTACCTCAAGGCCGCGGCCCCCGACGCCTGGTCCTACGAGACCGGCAAGAAGTGGACCGGCAAGGGTGAGGGCAAGGAGAAGTCGGCTGGTGTCGCCACCGCGACGAAGGGGCAGGACGGCGGCATCACGTACGTCGAGCTCTCCTACGCCCAGCAGAACCAGCTCCCGATGGCGCAGATCGACACCGGGTCCGGCCCGGTCGAGCTGACCGCCGCCTCGGCGGGCAAGACCATCGCCACGGCCAAGCAGACCGGCACGGGCAACGACCTCGCGCTCAAGATCGACTACGCCACGAAGGAGGCCGGGGCCTACCCGATCGTCCTCGTGACGTACGAGGTCGTCTGCTCGAAGTACGCCGACGCCGCGACGGGCAAGAAGGTCAAGAGCTTCCTCAAGACCTTCGCCTCGGACGACGTCCAGAAGGGCCTCGAGTCCAAGGGCTACGCCCCGCTTCCGACCGAGGTCGCGACCAAGGTCCAGGCCGCGGTCGACGCGATCTCCTGAAGCTCCCCATGACCCGGTCGGAGCGATCAGGCCAGGTCGACAACGCAGGGGCGGGCGCCACTCTCGGCGGCCGCCCCTGCGCCAGTACCACGCAACCGAAGGAAGGGGCCTCCACGTGTCCACAGTGACGGGCGTGTCAGCCGCGGACCAGACTCCCGGGCCGGACGGGCAAAGGCCGCTGCAGGGCGACCGGGCCTCCACGGGTCGCCTCGGCGACCGGATCTTCGGGGGCGCCGCGACGGTGTCCGGGGTCATCGTCATCGGCATCGTCACCCTCATCGGGGCCTTCCTCGTGGTCCAGGCCGTCCCGGCCCTGATGGACAACTCGGTGAACTTCTTCACGAGCCGGGTCTGGTCCCCCGGAGGCGATCAGCCCGCCTTCGGCATCCTCGAGTTCCTCTGGACGACCGTCGCCGCCTCGACGGTCGCGATGCTCCTCGCAGTGCCCGTCGGCGTCGGCGTGGCGCTGTTCCTGACGCAGTACGCCCCGACCTGGTTGCGCGGGCCGGCCGCCACGCTCGTCGACCTCCTCGCCGCGGTGCCCTCGATCGTCTACGGCCTCTGGGGCCTCGTCGTCTTCTTTCCGGTGTGGAAGCCGGTGCAGGACGGGATCGAGGGTGCGCTCGGCTGGTTCCCGCTCTTCGCCCCCACGGGCATCTCCGGCGGCACGATCTTCTTCATCGGCATCGTGCTGTCGATCATGGTCCTGCCCATCGTCACGGCTCTCTCGCGCGAGGTCTTCGCCCAGACCCCGACGGCCCACAAGGAGGGCGCCCTCGCCCTCGGTGCCACGCAGTGGGAGATGATCCGCACGGCAGTGCTGCCCTTCGGCCGCCCCGGCGTCATCTCCGCCGCGATGCTGGCCCTCGGCCGCGCGCTCGGCGAGACGATCGCTGTGACCTTCCTCGTCTCCGCGCTCGCCGACGGCACCAGCTGGACGTGGTCGCTCTTCAACGGCGGCGAGACGTTCGCCTCGAAGATCGCGAACAACGCAGCCGAGTTCAGCAACCCGAACAAGACCGGGGCCTACATCGCGGCCGGGCTCGTGCTCTTCGTGCTGACGTTCATCGTCAACAGCATCGCCCGCGTCGTCATCGAGCGCAGGAAGGCCTTCACCGAATGAGCACCGCCACGGACCGCCGCGTCCCCGACGACGCCACCGTCGACGACGCAGCCTCGCCCCCGGGCGGCCGCCCCGGGCGGGATGCACTGGCCCAGATGCGCCACCCCCACCGGGCCCGCGCGGTCAAGGACGTCGTCGCCCGGATCGTCATGTGGGGCGCCTTCGTCATCGCCGTGGTCCCCCTCGTGTGGATCCTCTGGACCGTGATCGCCAAGGGCGCCCACATGCTCGCCTCGTCGACGTGGTGGACGGGCAACCAGCGCAACATCAACTCCGACGACGCCGGTGGCGGTGCCCGGCACGCCATCGAGGGCACGCTCCAGATGGTCGGCGTCACCGCCCTCATCGCGGTGCCGATCGGCATCCTGACCGCGGTCTACCTCGTCGAGTACGGTCGCGGCGCCCTGGCGCGGGTCATCAGCTTCACCGTCGACATCCTCTCCGGCATCCCGTCGATCGTCGCGGCCCTGTTCATCTACGCGGTCTGGGTGACGACCTTCGGCATCAGCCGGTCCGGCTTCGCCGCGTCGCTCGCGCTCGTGCTGCTCATGATCCCGGTCATCGTGCGCTCGACCGAGGAGATGCTCAAGCTCGTGCCGAACGAGCTGCGCGAGGCGGCATACGCCCTCGGTGTGGCCAAGTGGGTCACGGTC
The DNA here is from genome assembly GCF_056398545.1 of Terrabacter sp. 01T434. Classification (NCBI taxonomy): domain Bacteria; kingdom Bacillati; phylum Actinomycetota; class Actinomycetes; order Micrococcales; family Intrasporangiaceae; genus Terrabacter; species Terrabacter sp. 01T434. The sequence continues at coordinate 32,535 of NZ_JBFTPP010000001.1, read as the reverse complement.
GTCAAGATCGTGCTGCGCACCGCCTTCTCCGGCATCATCACCGGGGTGCTGCTCGGCGTCGCCCGAGTCATGGGTGAGACGGCGCCGCTGCTGATCCTCGCGCCCTACACGAAGAACTTCCAGCGCGACCTCTTCAACGGCAACTTCCCGACGCTGCCCATGATGATCAACCAGGACCGCGGCGACTACGCCCTGGCCACCGCCGCCGAGCGCATGTGGGGCGCTGCCCTCACCCTGATCCTCCTCGTCCTGCTGCTCAACCTCATCGGCCGAGTCATCGCGCACTTCGGCTCGATCAAGAAGTAAGAGAAAGCGAACTTCACGATGGCAAAGCGAATCGACGTCACCGACCTCAACGTCTACTACGGCTCCTTCAAGGCCGTCGAGGGTGTCTCGATGACCGTCGAGCCCCGTTCCGTCACGGCCTTCATCGGCCCTTCCGGCTGCGGCAAGTCGACCTTCCTGCGCACCCTCAACCGCATGCACGAGGTGATCCCCGGCGGACGCGTCGAGGGCAAGGTCATGCTCGACGACCAGGACCTCTACGACAGCTCGATGGACCCCGTCACCGTGCGCCGCACCGTCGGCATGGTCTTCCAGCGGCCCAACCCGTTCCCGACCATGTCGATCTACGACAACGTCGCAGCGGGCCTGCGCCTCAACGGCGTGAAGAACAAGAAGACGCTCGACGGCATCGTCGAGCAGTCGTTGCACGGCGCAAACCTCTGGAACGAGGTCAAGGACCGCCTGAACAAGCCGGGTGCGGGTCTCTCCGGCGGTCAGCAGCAGCGCCTGTGCATCGCACGCGCCATCGCCGTCCAGCCGCAGGTGCTCCTCATGGACGAGCCGTGCTCGGCCCTCGACCCGATCTCGACGCTGGCCATCGAGGACCTCGTCAACGAGCTCAAGAGCGAGTTCACGATCGTCATCGTCACTCACAACATGCAGCAGGCAGCGCGGGTCTCGGACCGCACCGCCTTCTTCAACCTCAAGGCGACCGGCGAGCCGGGACGTCTCGTGGAGATCGGCGACACGACGCGCATCTTCAACAACCCCTCCGAGCGGGCCACCGAGGACTACATCTCCGGCCGTTTCGGCTGACCGGGCCCGCCCCGAAGAAGCAATCGAAAGAGCAGTCCGTCCCTGTCTCGCGTGAGGCATCCTCACGCGGAACCGGACGGACTGCTCTTTCGATTGGTGGGGGGTTACCTCGAGGGTCAGCGGAAGATCGACGTGGCGTACCAGGCGACGATGGCGACGATGCCCGCGCCGGGGAAGGTGAGGATCCAGGCTCCGACGATGTTGCCGGCGACACCCCAGCGAACCGCCGAGAGACGCTTGGTCGCACCGACTCCCATGATGGATGCCGTGATGGTGTGCGTCGTCGAGATCGGTGCACCGAAGACCAGGCCGGCCACGTAGAGGATGGACGCGGCCGTCGTCTCGGCTGCGAAGCCCTGCGGCGGCGTGAGGTGGATGATCCGGCGCCCGAGCGTGCGCATGATCCGCCACCCACCGGCATACGTGCCGAGGGAGATGACGACTGCCGAGAGCAGCAGGACCCAGATCGGGACGGTGTTGCTGTCGTGAAGGCCCGAGATGTTGAGGGCGAGCAGGACGACGCCGGCGGTCTTGCCTGCATCCTGCAGGCCGTGGCCGAAGGCCATCGCCGCAGCAGATGCGGTCTGGGCCAGCCGGAAGCCACGCGTGACGCGGCCCGGGTTGGCGCGGCGGAAGAGCCAGAAGATCGCGGTCATGACGAGATAGCCCCCGACCAGCCCGATGACCGGAGAGACGATCATCGGGATGACGACCTTCTCCCAGATGACGCTCCACTGCACCGCCACGCCGGCAACCAGGGCAGCGCCAGCCAGACCGCCGATCAGCGCATGGGAGGAGGACGACGGCAGGCCGAACCACCACGTGAGCAGGTTCCAGCCGGTGGCGCCGACGAGGGCGGCGGCGACGAGCCACAGGCCGTTGACGCCCTGGGGCTGCTCGATGATGCCGGACCCGATGGTCTGGGCCACCTTCGTGCCGAAGAAGGCACCGAAGAGGTTGGCGACCGCAGCCATGGCGAGCGCGACCCGGGGCGTCAGGGCCCGCGTCGAGACCGAGGTTGCGATCGCGTTGGCTGCGTCGTGGAAACCGTTGGTGTAGTTGAAGCCCATGGCCAGTGCGATGACCGCAACGACCCCGAGCACGGGGATGGTCGTGTCCATCAGCGGCTCAGGACTCCTTGACCGCGATGCCCTCGACGACGTGGGCAACCTTCTCGAACGCGTCGGCGGCGTTCTCGAAGCCGTCGACGATGGCCTTGACCTTGATCAGGTCGACCGGGTCGGGCGCGTTGTTGAAGAGGGCCGCCACCATCTTGCGGTGGAGCGAGTCGGCCTGGTTCTCAAGACGGTTGATCTCGATCCAGTAGCTCTTGAGGTCCTTCATCGAGCGCAGGCGCGGCATGGCCTCGGCGGTCACCTCGGCCATCCGGGCGAGGATCTCGAACTGCTCGGCGAGGCCCTCGGGGATCTCACCCATCCGGTAGAGCACGATGAGGTCGGCGGTCTCCTCGATGTAGTCCATGCAGTCGTCGAGGGAGGCAGCCAGGTGGTGGATGTCCTCGCGGTCGAACGGGGTGATGAACGAGCTGTTGACCTTGTTGAGGAGCTCGTGCGTCGCGTCGTCCGCAGCGTGCTCGAGGTCCTTGAGCCGGTCGGCCACCGACTGCCGCTGCGAGGGCTCGACCTCGAGGAAGCGGGTCAGCTCGCGGGTCGCCTCGACAAGGAGTTCGGCCGAGGAGGTGAAGAGAACGAAAAAACTGGTGTCCTGGGGTGTGAGGCGAAAACCCACGGGGCTGCTCCGGTCGATCGAGGGCTGGTCCGGGGACGATGCTACGGCGTCGCGGTCACTCCCACGCAACCGAGCATCAATCCGGCGTTCACCCCACTCGTGACGACGAGGGAGCTCGCCCGCTGCTACTCCCCCGAGTCAGGCCGGGCCCTACTCGCACCGTGGAAGGAACGGGCCGTGGAGGCCGGCTCACCCGAGATGCCGAGCAGCGCGTCCACCTCATCCGGTGTGAAGTGACGGGGGCTCGACGAGGCGGCAACGACGAGGTCGCTCACCAGCTCGATCTCGTCGGCGAGGGCGACATCGAGCAGGTCACCTGACCGCTCATCGTCGGGCATCATGAGTCCAATCTAGGCGTCCAGATGGTCATCCGTGCGGCGAAGCCCCGAACGATGTGAGCGCGCTGTACGTGTCGTATGCCGTCGTGCCGAGGTTGCGTCGGGCCGGGAGCGCCTCTCGGCACAGGGCCGCTCGTAGCGGCTTGATTTGGGACCCGGGGCTACCGCGACCCGACGCGCCCTCAAGGATAAAGGCGTCCGAACGGATCACCAAAGATCCCGCGACGCCGGATTTGGCACCCGCCGTCAGCCCGGCACGGGGGTGGGTTCACTCGAGCGCGTCCGCACGCCACAACCGCGCGCAGACGGTGAGGTCCTCGGCCATGCCGAGAACGCTGGCGGCCTGCTCGGCAGCCTCGTCACCCGACGAGATGTCGGCGCGCCCCGCCGACACGACACGGCAGAAGGCCGACGCGCGCTCGAGGGCCACGGCCAGGTCACCCTCGAAGACACCACGCAGCACCTCGTCGATGACCCGCCCCATCTCCTGCGGCCCCGGAGGCTCGGCAGCCCCGGCCACGACGTGGTTGGGACCGGTGAAACGGATGCCGGCTGCATACTCCCGGCTTGCGTCTGCGGGGGCGCGCTGGACCCATTCACGCAGCACGTAGAGGCGCCATAGTGCCCCGGGAAGCGACCGGGCCGGGCGCTGCGACCACAGCTCGGCCAGCGTCGAGAGTCCGATGTCGTCGACGAGCGCCACGAGCTTCCGGGTCACCGCCGGGTCCGAGGAGGCGCGCCCGGCATGGACAAGCGCGAGCGCGGTCTCGTGGGCGACGTGGATCTGCTCGGTGGGGTCGTAGGCGGGACCATGCGCCTCGAGCGCCGCCTCACTGAAGAAGGCCGGCCGCCTCGGGGCGCGATGGTCGCTCTCGCTCATCCCAGCAGGCTAGCTCCGACGCAGGGAGGCCCGGGGGATGCTGGCGTCGCGACGCGCGACCGGCCGGTCTCGCTGGCCAGTTGGAGTCGGTGAGGACGCGCGCGCCCAATTGTCGAGGGCTTGTGCAATGTTGAGACTTTGTCTAAGGTTCAGGACGTCGGTCAAGCAAGCGCCGTCACGACCCTCTGATGGAGACGCCATGACCGACCCCTTCCGCGGACCCCGCAAGGACGCTCTGACCCGCGAGCTCATCACCACGCACCGCACCTCGACCTCCGAGACCGAGAGGTCGACGGCCCTGGAGACGGTGACCAGGCTGCACATGCCGCTCGCCCGCTCCCTCGCCCACCGCTACGCCGGCAAGGGGCTCGACAGGGACGACCTCGAGCAGGTCGCCTTTCTCGCCCTGCTCAAGGCGATCCGTCGCTTCGACCTCGAGCAGCCGACGGAGTTCGGTGCCTACGCCACGCCCACCATCACGGGCGAGCTGCGCCGTCACTTCCGTGACCACGGCTGGCTCGTCCGGCCCCCGCGCGGCCTGCAGGAGCGCCGCCAGCAGGTCACGGACGCCCGCACGCACCTCGAGCAGACACTCGGCCACGAGCCGACCCAGGCGGACCTCGCCGCAGCCCTCGACCTCACCCTGGAGCAGGTCAGGGAGGCGCAGGTGGCCTCGACCAACCTCCGCCCGGCGTCCCTGGACGCGGTGACCACGGAGGGCGGCCGACCGGTGCTCGACCTCGTCGACGCACGCGCCGAGCACCAGACGGACCCCGGGCTCGACGACGGCATCCTCGTGCGGACGGTCCTCCAGCGACTCCCCACTCGCGACCAGCAGGTCCTCGAGCTGCGCTTCGCCCACGACATGACCCAGGCGGAGATCGCGCAGACGATGGGCCTGAGCGCCATGCAGGTCAGCCGGCTGCTGCGGCGCGTGCTCGCCGAGCTGCGTGAACACCTCGAGTCCGCGGAGCTGTTGAGCGCCTGAGGAACTGCCACCCCTCACCCTCGGGTGACCACGAGCCCGCACCGCAGACGACGGCGGTGCGGGCTCTGCGGGCTCACGCTCCGCACCGAGAACCGGACGTGGAACGTCCGCAACCCCTTCTAGCGTGGCCCCATGAGCACACCGCAGACGACGACCAACCCGACCCCGTGGGAGCCGCCGATCGCCGGCAGCGACGTCGAGCAGCTCGTGGGGTCCCTCGAACGGATGCGAGCCACCTTCCGCTGGAAGGCAGACGGCCTCGACGCCGAAGGCCTGCGAGCGCGCGTCGGCGCCTCCAGCCTGACGCTCGGAGGCCTCCTCAAACATCTTGCGTCCTGCGAGGACTACACGTTCACGCAGCAGATGCGCGGCGAACCCATCGGGCCACCGTGGGACGGGACGGGATGGGACGGCAGCAACGACTGGGAGTTCGCGTCGGCCGAGCAGGACTCCCCCGAGGAGCTGTACGACCTCTACGACGGCGCCGTCCAGCGATCACGCGAACGGCTGGCCGCCGCTCTCGTCGACCACGGTCTCGACCAGGCCGTCCACGCCTCGATGCCCGACGGTCGGCACGCAAACCTGCGGCGGCTCGTCTCCGACTTCGTCGAGGAGTACGCCCGTCACACCGGACACGCCGACCTGCTGCGCGAAGCCCTCGACGGTCGCGTCGGCGAGGACCCTCCCGACGGATGGGCCCCGACCTCCGGCCACTTCACCTTCGCGTGACCCCGGCCGGGCCGCCTGGTTACGACCCGGCATACGTCCTGCTGTGGACGGCCTCAGTACTGGTAGGTGCCGTGCATGACGGCGCGAGCCAACGTCTTGAACGCGAGGTTGAAGGACACCACGGCAGGCGACGCGGAGTCGTCGACGCCGAGGCTGGGCTCGGACACGGCGTGGACGACGAAGAAGTAGCGATGCGGCATGTCGCCCTTCGGCGGCGCAGCCCCCATGAACCCCTGCTGGCCTCCGTCGTTGCGCACGTGGAAAGCCTTGCCGGGCAAGGCGTCTGCGGCGGCTCCAGTGTCGAGTGACGTGACATCGGCAGGCAGGTCGACGAGCACCCAGTGCCAGAAGCCCGACGGTGTCGGCGCGTCGGGGTCGAAGCACGTGACGACGTAGCTCTGAGTGCCCTCAGGGGCGCCACTCCACGACAGCTGCGGCGAGGTGTTGCCCCCGTCGGCCACCTGGTCGTCCTTGAGCGGGGCCCCGTCGGTGACGTCGGCGCTGGTCACGCGAAACGACGCCACCTGCGGCAGCAGGTCGTAGGGGTTGGGGGCGACCGGTCGGTCGAGGCTCATGCGGTCCTCCTGCGAAGCCGTTGGTGCTTGCACCATACCCATCGATTGCGTATGCCGTTCCGGCTCGCAGCGCTGCCCGTTGCTGCCGTCTCCTCCACCCCACTTCACCCTCGGCGGGTGACGCCCTAGAAGGATGTTCGGCGCGGAGAATCGTGCATGAGACGTGCGGCTGCCTTGGTCACCACCCTCCTCTTGCTTGCAGTCCTGGCGGCCTGCTCCGGGAGCGGGTCCGTCTCGCTGCCGACGTCACAGCCCAGCGTCACGCTGTCGAGCGCGGCCTTGCCGTCGGTGACGGCGCCGTCCCGCACCGCGCCGACGCTCGCGCTCCCGACGGTCACCGGTCCCACACGGTCTGCGGAGACCGTGACGCAGACAGCGACCCAGACCCAGACGGCGACCCAGACCCAGACGCAGACCCAGACGCAGACCCAGACGCAGACGGAGACCCGGACTGAGACCCGGACTGAGACCCGGACGGCGACGGCGACCGTGACCCAGACCGCGACCGCCACAGCCACCCCGTCCACGCCCGAGACCCCGACGCCGACGCCCGAGGCCGCTCCAACCGCAGAGTCCACCGGCGGCACGACCTGGTGGCCGTGGGTGCTGCTCGCGATCTTCGTGCTCGGCGCCTTGGCGTGGTTCCTGCTCCAGCGCCGCCGTGCGCAGGCCGAGGTCCGCGCCTGGGACGAGCAGCTCACCACTGCGGAGCAGGAGGCGTCGTGGGTCGAGGACTCGCTCACCCCACAGGTGCTGTCCCGGACGAGCACCGCTGAGGCCCAGTCGATCTGGGCGGCCGCGCAACCTCGACTGCTCGAGACCGACGCGACCTTCCACACCCTGACGTCGACTGCACCGGACCCAGCTCGTGCCAGCCGCGCCACGGATGTCCGCGAGCTGCTGCGCGCCCTGGTGGAGGCGGTGGGAGCCGACCTCGCGGCGTCCGCCGACGGCGGCCCCGACCAGTTCAGGGCGCGGCGAGCCGTGGTCGACTCCGCTCGGGGCAGCCTGCGGTCCGCCCTGGGGCCCGCGAGCGGCTCCGACCCCTCCCAGTCCGGGGAACGTCGCTAGTCTGGAGCCGCAGAACGTGACAAACCAGACAGGGGCCGCTCGATGCGCGAGGAACGACCAGCGCGCCGCACCCACCCGGTGCTGCCGGGGCTGCCGAGGTCCGGGCCGCGGGTGGAGGTCGGCTCCGACTTCCCGGTCTTCGCCGTCCGGGAGTGGACGGCCCGGTTCTACGAGCAGGAACGGCTGAAGCGTGAGGCAACGTGGTGGCGACTCGGGTGGCCCTTCGCCACGGCGCTCGCTCTGGCCGTGGGGGCGGCTGCGGTGACAAGGCTCTGGCCGGCCTCCGGGTCCGAGCTCGCCCTGGGCACTGCGGTCGTGCTGGCGGCTGCCGCGGTCGGCGTGGCCGCCGGCGGTCTCCTCCGTTGGCGCGCGACCCGTCGGCGCCAGTCAGTCGCCGCAGCACGACCGGCGACCGGCGAGAACCTCCCCGTCGCTGCGCGCGCGGTGGTGCTCGACTCCCCCCGGCTGCGCTTCCGCCGACCCACCGACGGTCCGAGCTTCGCCGCGGTGCGTGACGGAGTGGCCGCGGCGGCCCCGATGGGCGATTTCGCCGCGTCGGTCCTCGTCTGGGCCCTCGTCATGCGCGACCGCGTCGACGGGACGCTCGGGGACTGGGTCATCGGGCGTCGGACCTGACCGACTGCCGCCGTCCGGTCGCCGGGCACCACGCATCGAGTCGGACGTCTACCTGCGTGTCGAGTCGTCGCGGTCGGATGCGGTCGCTGGCCCCGTGGTCGGAGTCAGTCGCACGGCGGCGTGGACCAGGCGCGTGCCCTCGGGGAGGTCCTGGGGTCGACGGTTCCCCAGCTGGTAGGGCCGCAGCAGGGCGTGGATCTGGTCCTGGAGCCGCTTCACCTCCTCGACGGTCGCGGCGAGGGTGTTGTTGGAGATCAGCGAAGCGTCGTGCCACTCCGGCCCGTCCTGTGCCGACTGGTCGACCCAAGCGAGGACGCGCTCGTCGGAGCCGGCGAGCAGCACCCGGGCCAAGGCCATGTCGATGCTCTGCATCGTCTGCGGGTCGGTGTCGTCGAGCCCCTCGACCCGCCACGAGGTCACGACGGCCTTCCACAACCGCTCCCTGCCGTCGGTGCGCTCCTCGTCGTGCGCCTCGTCGACGAACCCGTACCGCTGGAGCAGCCGCAGGTGATAGCTGCACGCACTCGCCGAAAGACCAACCTCCTCCGCACACTCGGTCGCGGTGGCCGGGCCGTAGATGGTGAGGCGTTCCAGGATCTTCGCCCGCCCCGCGTGAGCCAGCGCCCGAAGCGCTCGTGGGTCGGTGATGACGACGGGGCTTTGCTCGGTCGAGGGGAGGTGGGCCATGCCCTGATCATATCCGAAAGAAACCCTTTACAACATGGACGTGAAAGACTACTTTCACGTCCATGACGACGATGACCTCAGCACAGGCGCCCCGCGTTGACGGACCCGCGCGGCAGCGTGACTTCCGCAGACTCTGGCTCGGCTACTCGATCTCGGCGTTCGGCAGCGAGATCACCGTCCTCGCCCTGCCCCTCACTGCCGCGGTCCTGCTCGGCGCCTCGGCGTTCCAGATGGGCCTGCTCACAGCGGCCGCCACGCTGCCGAACCTGGCGATCGGCCTCGTTGCCGGGGTCTGGGTCGACCGCCTGCCCCGGCGCAGGCCGGTCCTCGTGGCCACCGATCTCGCCTCGGCCGCCGCCCTGCTGAGCATCCCCATCGCCTGGTGGCTGGGCGCTCTCACCGTCACCCAGCTCGTGGTCGTCGAGCTCGGCGTCGGGTGCGCCCGCGTGATCTTCCGTCCGGCCTACCAGTCACACCTGCCCCAGGTCGTCGAGCGCGACCACCTCACGACGGCGAGCGGGCACCTCCGGACCTCAGACTCCGGGGCCATGCTGGTGGGCCCCGGGCTCGGCGGCCTCCTCGTGCAGGCGGTGTCAGCGCCGGTGGCCATCCTGCTCGACGCGGCATCCTTCCTCGTCTCCGCAGCCTGCATCCGATCGCTCCGGTCGCCCGAGCGCAGCACCACGCCGACCACCCCGAACCGCTCGATGGGTGCAGAGCTGGGCGAGGGACTCTCGACCGTGCTGCGCAACCCCTCGCTGCGGGCCATCGCCGGCTCTGCCGCGAACCTCAACCTCTTCGGGATGCTGGTGATGGCGCTGTTCGTGGCGTACGCGACGCGCACGCTCGGCCTGTCGGCCGGGATGATCGGTGCGGTGATGATGACCGGCGGCGTCGGCGCCCTTGCCGGCGCCCTCGCGGCTCCTCGGATCGCCGCCAAGATCGGCGCGGGTCGCGCCATCGTCGCCGCGACGGTGGTCTTCTCCTTCGCCCTGTTCGCGCTGCCACTCGCCGCCGGCCCTCGCTGGGTCGAGCTGGGTGTCATCGGCGGCGGCGAGCTCGTCGGTGGTTTCGCCGTGATGGTCTTCGACGTGACCGCCGCCGGGCTGACCTTCAGGGCGGTGGCACCGGAGCTGCTCGGTCGCGTGAGCGCCTGCAACGGCTTCCTGACGCAAGGGGTCAAGCCCCTCGGGGCGCTCGCGGGCGGCGTCCTCGGCACCACCCTCGGGCTCCACACGGCCCTGTGGATTGCTGCGGCAGGCGCCACCACGACCATGCTGTGGACCTTCCTGTCCCCGTTGCGTCGTCGTGAGACACCTGACGCGGACAGCCCGCGCGGCTGACCGGGCACGCCGCCGGCACTTCGCTACATCGAGATCGCTCCGTCCACGTTGAGGACCTGCCCTGTCACGTACGACGCGTCGTCCGAGCACAGCCACGTGATGACGGAGGCCACCTCCTGCGGTTGCCCGAGCCGCCGCATGGAGATCAGCGACTCGTATGCCGACACGTTCCGGGCTCGCTCGTCGGGGCTGCTGCCCGCAAGGTTGCGCTCGAGCATGGGCGTCAGGATCGCGCCGGGGCGAACGGCGTTGATGCGCACCCCCTTGGCAGCGAACTCCTTGGCCGTGCTCACGGTGAGCGCCTCCAGCCCGAGCTTGGCCGCGGAGTAGCTGCCGCTACCCGCAGCAAGCAGGGCGGCATCCATCGAGGAGACATTGACGACGGCGGCCCCGGGCAGACGGGACGCGCCACCCTCGGCTGCGACGCCCCCGGCGAGCATGGCCGGGATCTGGTGGCGCATGCACGACCACGCGCTCGTCATCAACGTGCGGAAGGTGGCATCGAAGTGTGACGGGCTCACGTCCAGGCTGGTTGTCGCAGACCGGTCGACCGACTCGGCATTGCCGGCGTTGTTCACCGCGATGTCGAGGCGGCCGTGCTCCTCCATGATGGCCCTGATGAGGGCCTGGACTTGCTCGTCGTCCGAGACGTCGGCCCGCAGGAAACTGACGGGACCGTGTTCGCCGACCTCCGCTGCTGCGGCTGCGCCTCGTTCCGGGTCACGCCCGCAGATGACGACGCGCGCCCCAGCGGTCGCCAGCTTGCTCGCGGTCGCGAGTCCGATGCCGCTGGTTCCCCCGGTGACGAGGGCGACGCGCCCGCTGAGATCGATGGCGTACGGCATTCGGCCTCTTCCGTTCTGTCGTGCCGATCGACGGTGACCGGCAGTGGAGTGAGCAGAGGCTAGCCCCTCGACCGGACCCGGGCACCGCCTTTGTCGTGACATGCCGGACTCAGACCCGGAGGTGGCCCGAAACAGCCGCGTGAAGCCCGCCCACCCCGCTCCCGACGGTGCCACATTGGTGGGTGGCGACGTCCGCCGCCACAGGTCGCTCATAGGGGAACCATCATGAAACGACTCATCACCGTCGTCGCGGCCGCGGCGCTGACCGTCAGCGCCGCCGTCTTCTCCGCCCCGGCGCAAGCCGCCTCCGGCGGTGTCGCGACAGCCGCTGACAGTGCGTCGACGCCGTACGTCCCGCCGCCGATCACCTGGGGAGCCTGTTCGGATCCGACGCTCGTCCACTACGGCGCCCAGTGCGGCATGCTCACGGTCCCTCTGGACTACGCGCACCCGCACGGCACCCTCATCCACCTGGCGGTCTCCCGGGTGAAGCACACGACCCCGCAGTCGCAATACCAGGGCGTCATGCTCGTCAACCCCGGCGGCCCGGGAGGCTCGGGCCTGGTGCTCTCCATCTACCAAGGGTTCGTCCCTAACAACGCGGGCAAGTCCTACGACTGGATCGGCTTCGACCCGCGCGGGGTCGGGTCGAGCGTCCCGGCGCTGTCCTGCGACGGCAACTACTTCGGGTATGACCGGCCGTACTACGTGCCCGTGAACCGCGGAATCGAGAACGCCTGGCTGACCAGGACGAAGAACTACGCGAAGGCGTGCACGGCCGCCGGCGGTCGGCTGCTCGACCACCTGAAGACCACGGACAACGTGGCAGACATGGAGAGCATCCGGATCGCCTTGGGCCAGAAGCAGATCAACTTCTACGGCTTCTCCTACGGCACCTACCTCGGCCAGGTCTACGCGACCTTGCACCCCGAGCGGGTGCGGCGCTTCGTCCTCGACAGCAACGTCGACCCGCGGCGGGTCTGGTACCAGGCCAACCTCGACCAGGACTACGCCTTCGACACCAACATGGGCATCTACTTCGACTGGGTCGCCAAGCACGACGGCGTCTACGGCCTGGGCAACGACGGCCAGGCTGTCGAACGCACCTACTACCGCATCCTCAACCAGCTCCGGGCGCACCCGCAGGCCGGCGGGACGATCGGACCGGACGAGTGGACCGACGTGTTCCTCTATGCCGGCTACTACGTCTACGGCTGGACCGACATCGCCGACGCCTTCTCGGCAGCGGTGAACCACGGCGACTACAGCAAGATCAAGTCGCTCTGGGACGGCGCCAACCCCCAGGGACCGGGCGCCGACAACGGGTACGCGATCTACCTCGCCACCTCGTGCACCGACGCGCCGTGGCCGAAGAGCTGGTCGGTCTGGCAGCGGGACAACTGGCGGGTCTACGACAAGGCGCCCTTCGAGACGTGGGGCAACGCCTGGTTCAACGCACCGTGCCGCACCTGGACGGGCAAGGCATCCGAGCCGGTCAAGGTGTCCGGACGGCACGCCCCGCCGATCCTGCTCATCGACGAGACCCACGACGCAGCCACCCCCTATGAGGGCAGCCTCGAGGTGCGGTCCCTCTTCCCCAAGTCGGTCCTCATCGAGGGCGTCGGCGGGACGACGCATGCGGGCTCGCTCTCGGGCGTGGCCTGCACGGACAACAAGATCGCCGCCTACCTCGCCACGGGTTCGCTGCCCGACGTCCGGGCCCCCGGCCCGGACGCCGCCTCCCCGGCATCGACGTCGGTCGCCTGCGGGTGGCCGACGTCGATGCCGGACGAGCAGTCCGCCTACGGCATACTGGGCCCGGGTGACGTCTCGCCGAAACCACATCCCTGTCGTTCTGACGTGACTTCCCCCCGGGCCTCTGGGGGGTCGGGACATTAGTTCTGACCTGCCACCATCGGACAAGTGCGCTCCCCCACCGGACGTAGTTGAGAACGCGACCTCACCGAGCGCGGAACGCGAAACCCACCGCGTCGGATGGCACCTGCTGAACGGCTGGCTAGGGCCGAAGCGAAAGGCGCGGCTCTGCAGGTTCAGGCATAGCCCTCAGCCGTCGCACAGGTCCGAACCCCGAGGAACCCACCCAACACCCGCCCGCGCCTGCCGCCCGCATGGTGCAATGTCGGGATCAGGTCTGCACGCTGACGGCAGTCCTCGGGATCCGAGTTCAGGGGAGGCGTGACCCATGACGGACGGCTACCGGATCGAGTTGTTCGACGCGGAGGGGACGAACCCGCGACTGCGCTGGTTTCCGCCCGAGGGCGAGATGGCTGAACGGCGCCTGACCCGCAAGGACATCGACGAGTTCGTAGATCGTGTCGCGAACGAGTACTCCGCCTACTCGCCCGTGCTAACGCAGCTCGGTGCGGACTTGTACAACTGGCTGGACGGACCGACCGAGCGGTGGCTGCAAAAAGCGCTATCCGACCACAAACCGATGACGCTCCACATTGACGCGCAGGAACGCCTCCGGGAACTGCCGTGGGAGCTGATGTTCGACAACTCCTTCTTGACGATCCACCCGACGCGACCCGTTGCGCCGGTTCGTGCCGTCTCGGCTAGGCAGGCAACCCGGCCGGACCCAGCAAACCGCGCCCTCCGGGTCCTGTTCATGGCGGCCTCCCCCGTGGGTGTCGAGCCGGTCCTGGACTTCGAGCAGGAGGAGGGCGTCATCCTGGCCGCCGCTGCCGGGCGCGTCGAGGTGGTCGTGGAGGAGAGCGGCTCCCTCGCCGGGCTTGGCGCGATGCTGTCCTGGTTCGGTCCTGACTACTTCGACGTGCTCCACCTCAGCGGTCACGGATACATCACCCCGGCCGGGCCCCGATTTGTCATGGAGGCCGCCGACGGCAGCCAGTCCGACCACAGCGCGGAACAGATCGGCGCGGCCATCGAGGGCCGCTGGCCGGGGTTGCTGTTCGTGTCTGGCTGTTACACGGCCGCAGCGCAGAAGGACGGCGTCGTGGCCTCGATGGCTGAGTCGCTCGTCGACGCCGGCGCCCCCTCCGTCCTAGGGTGGGCCCTACCCGTGGGAGACTCGGCCGCAAGCGATCTCGCCGCGTCCCTGTACGGTCGGCTCGCCGACGGCGGCCCGATCGACCACGCTGTGACGCTGGCCCGACGGGCCTTGTTCGATGCCAACAGTCAGGACTGGCACCTGCTGCGACTGTACGCGGACCGCACCCCGCTCGGGTCACTCGTGACGGCCCCCGGCACCAAGGGACGAGTCCGCCTGCGAACGCGTGCCAGCAGCACCCTGTTCCTGGACGCCGAAGGGCAGGTCAAGGTCGCCGACCGCGCCAGCTTCGTGGGCCGCCGGCGCGAGCTGCAGAAGCTGCTGAGGGAGCTTCGGCCCGACGATCCGACCGAGGGTCCCCAGCTCGCGCTGTTGCACGGTATGGGCGGGCTGGGCAAGAGCACCCTCGCCGCACGGCTGCTGGAGCGGATGCGGACCAGCCACGACCAGAGCGCCGTCTGGGTCGGACGCATCGACGAGCAAGAGGTCGTGTCGCTGACGCGGCGCCTCAACTTGGGCGACCCCGACATCGACCAGCGGGTCAACGAGCTGCTCGGCCGGGAGAACGTCACCCTGGCGGACCGGCTGCGGTACGTCCTGGACGGGCCACTGGCGGACACCCCCTGCGTGTTCGTGTTCGACGACTTCGAGGACGGCAACCTGGAGTCCGACGGGCACGGCGCCTACCGCTGCCGCGCCGAGGCCCTCGAGGTGCTGCGCGGCTTCGCCACAGCTATCGCTCGCACCGGCAGCGCCAGCCGCGTCGTGGTGACCAGCCGATACGACTTCCCCCTCCCGACCGAAGTCAAGGCCATGCGGCTGCCCGTCCTCCAGCTGCAAGGCAACGACCTCGACAAGAAACTGCGTACGCTCGAGCAACTCGCACCCACCAGTCCGTTGGAAGCCGCAGTCAAGGATCGGGCGATCACAGCCGCAGCGGGCATCCCCCGGCTGCTCGAGCGACTCGACAGCCTGCTCAGCACTGACCCGGGCGGCCTGGAAGCGCTGTTCACCTCCATCGAGGCGAAAGAGGTCGAGTACCGCGAAGAGCTGCTCCTGCACCGACTGCTCGACGAGCAGTCCGAAGAGGTGCGGCACGCCATCTCCCTGGCCGCTGTGTACGAGATCGCGGTCCCCCTGGATGCGATCCTCGCGCTCAGCCCCGACGAACCGATCAAGGCCGAGATCGAGTCCGCGGTCTCTGTCGGTCTGCTTCAGGCCGGCCTACACCCGAGCACCGGCGAACTGCGTTACCTCGTCTCCCCGCTGGTACGGCCACTGCTGGCGAAGACGCTCGAACGGCTCACCGATGACGAGCTCCTGCAGGCCCAGGAACGTGGAGCCCGGTTCCTCTACGAGCTGTGGGTCGAACCCGAAAGCGCGTAGGACCATGGCCAGCGAGGTCGAGATGCTCGAGGTGTTCCGGCTCGCCGAGGCCGCCCGTGTGGGGGACGTGGTCCGCGGGGTCGGCGACCGGCTGGCCGGGCGCTGGCTGTCCGTCTCCAGGTTCCGGGACGTGGCCGGGCTGACCGGCCGCTCGCTCCGAATCCAGACCAGTGCGCTCACGCTGGTGCAGGCGGGGCTAGCCCGCACGACGCTGGGGGACCCGGTCGCGGCGCTGCGGCACTACAAGCAGGCCCTGCCGATCCAGCGGGAGGTCGGCGACCGCGCCGGAGAAGCCGCCACCTTGAGCAACATCGGCAGCGTCCATGACCGCCGCGGCGACGGCGACACCGCGCTGCAGCACTTCGAGCTGGCCCTGCCGATCCTGCGCGAGGTCGGCGACCGCGCCGGCGCGGCCACCACCTTGAACAACATCGGCAGCGTCCACGACCGCCGCGGCGACGGCGACACCGCCCTGCGCCACTACGAGCAGGCCCTGCCGATCCAGCAGGAGGTCGGCGACCGCGCCGGGGCGGCCATCACGTTGAGCAACATCGGCGGCGTCCACGACCGGCGCGGCGACGGCGACACGGCCCTGCGCTACTTCGAGCAGGCGCTAGCCATAGCGCGCGAGGTAGGCGACCGCGCCGGGGCGGCCATCACGTTGAGCAACATCGGCGGCGTCCATCACCGGGGCGGCGACCTCGACACCGCCTTGGCCTACTTCGAGCAGGCCCTGTCGATCCAGCGGGAGGTCGGCGACCGCGCCGGCGAAGCCACCACGTTGAACAACATCGGCATGGTCCACCACCGGCGCGGCGACGGCGAGACCGCCCTGCGCTACTTCGCGCAGGCCCTGCCGATCCGGCGGGAGGTCGGCGACCGCGCCGGGGAGGCCACCACCTTGAACAACATCGGGCTGGTCCACGACCGGCGCGGCGACGGCGACACCGCCCTGCGCTACTACGAGCAGGCCCTGCCGATCCAGCGGGAGGTCGGCGACCGCGCCGGGGAAGGCACCACCTTGAACAACATCGGGCTCGTCCACGACCGCGGCGGCGACGGCGACGGCGACACCGCCCTGCACTACTACGAGCAGGCGCTGCCGATCCGGCGGGAGGTCGGCGACCGCGCCGGTGAGGCGATTACGCGATTCAACGTCGCCATGGTTCTTCGCGGTCGTGGCCGACTCAAGCAGGCTATCGGCGAGCTGGAGCAGGTGGTGGAGCTCGACCGAGCGGTGCAGCACCCTGACCTGGCCTCGGACACCGCGATGCTGGGGGAGGTCCGCGCCGAGCTCACGGAGCAGCAGCGGGGGCGCACCGGTGACCAGTGAGGTGGAGCTGCTCGAGGTGTTCCGGCTCGCCGAGGCCGCCCGCGTGGAGGATGTGGTGCGCGGGGTCGGTGACCGCTTGGCCGGTCGCTGGCTGTCGGTGTCCAGGTTCCGGGACGTCGCCGGGCTGACCGCCCGCTCGCTGCGAATCCAGACCAGTGCGCGGACCCTCAATCAGGCGGGCAGGGCCAGCGCGACCTTGGGGGACCTGGCCGCGGCGCTGCGGCACTACGAGCAGGCGCTGTCGATCCGGCGGGAGGTCGGCGACCGCGCCGGCGAGGCCGCCATGTTGAACAACATCGGCGACATCCACCGCCGCCGCGGCGACGGCGACGCCGCCCTGCGCTACTTCGAGCAGGCGCTAGCCATCGCGCGGGAGGTCGGCGACCGCGCCGGGGAGGCCACCACCTTGAGCAACATCGGCATGGTCCACCACAGCCGCGGCGACCTCGAGACCGCCCTGCACTACTTCGAGCGGGCCATGCCGATCCAGCAGGGGCTCGGCGACCGCCCCGGCGAAGCGACCACCTTGAACAACATCGGCATGGTCCACCACAGCCGCGGCGACCTCGACACCGCCCTGCGCTACTTCGAGCAGGCCCTGCCGATCCAGCGGGAGGTCGGCGACCGCGCCGGCGAGGCGGCCACCTTGAACAACATCGGCGGCGCCCACGACATCCGCGGTGACGGCGACACCGCCCTGCGCCACTTCGAGCAGGCCCTGCCGATCCGGTGGGAGGTCGGCGACCGCGCCGGCGAGGCCGCCACCTTGAACAACATCGGGCTCGTCCACGACCGCGGCGGCGACGGCGACACCGCCCTGCACTACTACGAGCAGGCGCTCGCCGATCCGGCGGGAGGTCGGCGACCGCACCGGCGAGGCCACCACCTTGACCAACATCGGCGGCGTCCACCACCGCCGCGGCGAAGGGGACACCGCCCTGCGCTACTTCGAGCAGGCGCTGCCGATCCAGCGGGAGGTCGGCGACCGCGCAGGCGAGGCCACCACCTTAAGCAACATCGGTGGCGTCCACCACCGGCGCGGCGACGGCGACACCGCCCTGCGCTTCTACGAGAAGGCGCTGTCGATCCGGCGCGAGGTCGCCGACCGCGCCGGTGAGGCGGTGACGCGGTACAACATCGCCATGGTTCTTCATGATCGTGGCCGACTCGAGCAGGCGATCGGCGAGCTGGAGCAGGTCGTGGAGCTCGACCGGGCGATGCAGCACCCTGACCTGGCCTCTGACACCGCGATGCTGATCAAGGTCCGGGCCGAGCTCACCAAGCTCGCCAATCTCACCGAGCAGCAGCGGGGGCCCGCCGGTGGGCAGTGAGGTGGAGCTGCTCGAGGTGTTCCGGCTCGCCGAGGCCGCCCGCACGAGGGACGTGGTCCGCGCGGTCGGTGACCGGCTGGCCGGGCGCTGGCTGTCCGTGTCCAGGTTCCGGGACGTGGCCGGGCTGACCGCCCGCTCGCTGCGAATCCAGACCAGTGCGCGGACCCTCAATCAGGCGGGCAGGGCCAGCATGACCCTGGGGGACCTGGCTACAGCGCTGCGGCACTACGAGCGGGCCCTGCCGATCCAGCGGGAGGCCGGCGACCGCGCCAGCGAAGCCGCGACCTTGAACAACATCGGGCTGGTCCACGACCGCCGCGGCGAGGGCGACACCGCCCTGCACTACTTCGAGCAAGCCCTGCCGGTCCAGCGGCAGGTTGGCGACCGCGCCGGCGAAGCCGCCACCTTGAGCAACATCGGGCTGGTCCACAACCGCCGCGGTGACGGCGACACCGCCTTGCGCTACTACGAGCAGGCGCTCGCCACCTCGCGGGAGGTCGGCGACCGTGCCGGCGAGGCCGCCACCTTGAACAACATCGGCGGCGTCCAGGACCGCCGCGGCGACCGCGACACCGCCCTGCGCCACTACGAGCAGGCCCTGCCGATCCAGCGGGAGGTCGGCGACCGCGCCGGGGAGGGCATCACGTTGAGCAACATCGGCAGCGTCCACCACCGCCGCGGCGACCCCGACACCGCCCTGCGCCACTACGAGCAGGCCCTGCCGATCCAGCGGGAGGTCGGCGACCGCGCCGGCGAGGCCACCACCTTGAGCAACATCGGCAGCGTCCACCACCGCCGCGGCGACCCCGACACCGCCCTGCACTACTTCGAGCAGGCCCTGCCGATCCGGCGGGAGGTCGGCGACCGCGCCGGGGAGGCCACCACCTTGAACAACATCGGCGGCGTTCATGACCGTCGCGATGACGGCGAGACCGCCTTGCGCTACTTCGAGCAGGCCTTGCCGATCCGGCGGGAGGTCGGCGACCGCGCCGGGGAGGCCACCACCTTGAACAACATCGGCGGCGTTCATGACCGTCGCGGCGAGGGCGAGACCGCCCTGCGCCACTACGAGCAGGCGCTGGCCATCCAGCGGGAGGTCGGCGACCGCGCAGGCGAGGCCACCACCTTGAACAACATCGGCGGCGTCCACGACCGCCGCGGCGACGGCGACACCGCCCTGCGCTACTACGAGCAGGCCCTGCCGATCCTGCGGGAGGTCGGCGACCGCGCCGGTGAGGCGGTGACGCGGTACAACATCGCCATGGTTCTTCATGATCGTGGCCGACTCGAGCAGGCGATCGGCGAGCTGGAGCAGGTGGTGGAGCTCGACCGGGCGATGCAGCACCCTGACCTGGCGCCTGACATGGCCACGCTGGAGCGGGTTCGCGCGGAGCTCGCGGAGCAGCAGCGGGGGCGCACCGGTGGCTGGTGAGGTGGAGCTGCTCGAGGTGTTCCGGCTGGCCGAGGCCGCCCGCGTCGGGGACGTGGTGCGCGGGGCCGGTGACCGGTTGGCCGGGCGCTGGCTGTCCGTGTCCAGGTTCCGGGACGTGGCCGGGCTGACCGCCCGCTCGCTCCGGATCCAGACCAGTGCGCGCACCCTGGTGCAGGCGGGCATGGCCAGCACGACCCTGGGAGACCTGACCGCGGCCCTGGGGCACTTCGAGCAGGCGCTCCCGCTCCAGCGGGAGGTCGGCGACCGCGCCGGTGAGGCCACCACCTTGAGCAACATCGGCAGCCTCTACCACCGCCGCGGCGACGGCGACACCGCCCTGCGCTACTACGAGCAGGCCCTGCCGATCCAACGGGAGGTCGGCGACCGCGCCGGCGAAGCCGCCACCTTGAGCAACATCGGGCTGGTCCACGACCGCCGCGGTGACGGCGACACCGCCCTGCACTACTTCGAGCAGGCCCTGCCGGTCCAGCGGGAGGTCGTCTACCGCGCCGGCGAGGCCGCCACCTTGAACAACATCGGGCTGGTCCACCACCGCCGCGGTGACGGCGACGCCGCCCTGCGCCACTTCGGGCAGGCCCTGTCGATCCTCCGGGAGGTCGGCGACCGCGCCGGCGAAGCCACCACCTTGAGCAACATTGGGTTGGTCCATCACGGGCGCGGCAACCTCGACACCGCCCTGCGCCACTACGAGCAGGCCCTGCCGATTCAGCAAGACGTCGGCGACCGCGCCGGCGAGGCCACCACCTTGAGCAACATCGGCAGCGTCCACCACCGCGGCGGCGATCTCGACACGGCCCTGCGCTACTACGAGCAGGCCCTGCCGATCCGGCGGGAGGTCGGCGACCGCGCCGGCGAGGCCACCACGTTGAGCAACATCGGCGGCGTCCACGACCGCCGCGGGGACGGGTTCGCGGCGCTGTGGCACTACGAACAGGCGCTAGCCATCGCGCGGGAGGTCGGCGACCGCGCCAGCGAAGCCGCCACCTTGAACAACATCGCGCTGGTCCACGGCAGCCGCGGCGATCTCGACACCGCCCTGCGCCACTTCGAGCAGGGCCTAGCCATCGCGCGGGAGGTCGGCGACCGCGGCGGAGAGGCCACCACCATGGGCAACATCGGCGGCGTGAACGACCGGCGCGGCGATCTCGACACCGCCCTGCGCCACTACGAGCAGGCSCTWSCSATCSMGCGGGAGGTCGGCGACCGCGCCGGAGAGGCCACCACGTTGAGCAACATCGGCGGCGTCCACCACAGCCGCGGCGATCTCGACACCGCCCTGCGCCACTACGAGCAGGCGCTAGCCATCGCGCGGGAGGTCGGCGACCGCGSCGGRGAGGCCGCGACGCGGTACAACATCGCCATGGTTCTTCGGGACCGTGGCCGACTCGAGCAGGCGATCCGCGAGCTGGTGGAGGTGGTGGGGCTGGACCGGGCGGTGCAGCACCCTGGCCTGGCCTCGGACACCGCGATGCTGGACCAGGTCCGCGCTGAGCTCGCCGAGCTCACGGAGCTCACGGAGCAGCAGAGGGGGCGCCCCGGTGGCCAGTGAGGTGGAGCTGCTCGAGGTGTTCCGGCTGGCCGAAACCGCCCGATTGGGCGACGTGGTGCGCGGGGTGGGTGAGCGACTGGCCGGGCGCTGGCTGGGGGTGTCCAGGTTCCGGGACGTGGCCGGGCTGACGGCCCGCTCGCAACGCATCCAGACCAGTCCGCGCACCCTGGTGTACGCCGGTAGGGCCAGCGCGACCTTGGGCGACCTCGACACCGCCCTGCGCCACTACGAGCAGGCGCTGTCGATTCGGCGGAAGTTCGGCGACCGCGCCGGTGAGGCCGCCACGTTGAGCAACATCGGCGCCCCGTCCACGACCGCCGCGGCGACGGCGACACTGCTCTGCGCTACTACGAGCAGGCCCTCCCGATCCTGCGGGAGGTCGGCGACCGCGGCGGCGAAGCCGCGACCTTGAACAACATCGCCAGCGTCCACGACAGCCGCGATGACGGTGACATCGCCCTGCGCTACTTCGAGCAGGCCTTGCCGATCCTGCGGGAGGTTGGCGCCCGCGACGGTGAGCAACATCGGGCTGGTCCACCTCCGCCGGAGCGATCTCGACACCGCGCTGCGCTACTACGAGCAGGCCCTGCCGATCCTGCGGGAGGTTGGCGATCGCGCCGGCGCGGCCACCACCCTGACGAACATCGGCGCCGTCCACCACGGACGCGGCGACGGCGAGAGCGCCCTGCGCCACTTCGAGCAGCCCCTGCCGATCTTGCGGGAGGTCGGCGACCGCGCTGGTGAGGCGGTGACGCGGTTCAATGTCGCCATGGTCCTTCGAGGTCGTGGCGGACTCGAGCAGGCGATCCGCGAGCTGGAACAGGTGGTGGAGCTCGACCGGGCGGTGCAGCACCCTGACCTGGCCTCGGACACCGCGATGCTGAACCAGGTCCGCGCCGAGCTCAGGGAGCAGCACCGGAGGTACTCCGACGGCCAGTGAGGTCGGGCGGCTCGAGGTATTCCGGCTGGCCGAGGGCGCCCGATTGCGCGACGGGGTCCGCGGGGCCGGTGACCGGTTGGCCTGGCGCTGGCTGAGGGTGTCCCGCTTCCGGGACGTGGCTGGGATGACCGCCCGCTCGCTCCGAATCCGCATCAGTGCATCCACCCTGGTTCGCGGTCTGTGCTCCTGGGACGGCCAGCCAGTGACACGGGGCGAAACCGTGGCGGTTTTCGTAGCCGCGCAACGACGGAAGGCCGTCCCCCGGCCCTCAGCTGAGGGCCGGGAAGGCCGCCGTCAGGCCGAAGTGCTCGCGCCACCGTTGGCCCGTAGGGTGCGGTCCATGACATCGCGTCCGCGCAGCGAGGACCGGCGCAACTCTCCGCGCCTGGACGGCCCGCACTCCACAACGGCTCGCCACCTCTCGTCGGCCCTGCACCAGCTCGTGGAGACCTCCCGTCCCGCATGGGACGAGGCGGATGCGGCGCGTCGTCGCTGGTGCGTGCAGCAGGTCGCGAACGCGCTCGGCGTTGACGTGGAACTGGTCGCGCCGACCGTGCGACTGACCCGGCGACCGGCCCCGGACAGGTCGGTGACGTTTCTCCTCCCTGTGGAGGAGGAACTCCCTCTGCGCGGTGACAGGCGAGCGGAGAAGCGCTACTCCGGCGTGCAGATCGTGCATGACGACAGACAAGAACCGCCGTGGCGGCTCAGCTTGGGCACCTACGGCCTTTGGGAGATTGATCCTGACGAGCCACAGCCCGACCACTTCCGCCCCACCCAGTTCGAGCCCTACTTCGTGTGGTTCGCCGAGGAGCTGACACCCGACGTGCTGGCCCGGGCGGCAGGCAACTACTGCCCCGCCCACGCCGACCGTGACGTCCGCACCAGCAGCAGGTGGGGTCGTCAGACGTACAACCAGGAGGGACGTGCTCGCCCAGATCTGGTTCTCCTCCATGAAACTGGTCAGGGCGATGGAGAAGGACGCGTAACCACGCGTCGGGAGACACCCTGGATCGGTCCTGCTCGAGGATGCCTCAGGTTGTCGGTGTGGCGGGAGGGAAGGGTGCGGGCTGAGCCTCGGTCCGGTCGTCGAGCGCTGCCGACCAGGCGTCCAGCAGCTCCTGTGCCGGTGAGCCGGGCTCGACGGGCAGGGCTACGACCTCGCGGGCGCTGCCCTTGCGCGCCATCTGTGCGTCCTCGGCGGACATGGCCACCGTCAGCGGGTCCAGGTTTCGCCAGTCCAGGTGCGCGAGATGGTCGCGTCGCAGCATGCCCGCGTAAACCGGCTCGACGCCACCGGTGCTGCCACCGATCCCACTGCGAATGACCAGGACGCGGACCTCTGTGGCGGTGACCGCTACGGCCAGGGCCTCCTTGGCGGTCGCCAACACCGTCGAGGCGATAGCAGTGGCGTACAGGGAGTTGCGGTCGGTCTTGGTGCGCTTGCGCAGCGTCGGCTTCCCGCCGGGGGTCGTGTCCGGACGAACGTCCGGGACCAGGTCGATGCCGCCATAGGTGACGACCGCCGTGACGTACCGGACGCCGGTGTCGGCCTCGGCGTCGACGCAGGTGGAGTCGCTGGCGTTGTCCGCGAACGCGTCCTCGACGGCCTCGATCACCGTTTGCGGGTCGTGGTCGACCAGCGCCTGCCACTGCTGGTCGAGTCGGCACTGCTCGAGCTGCGCCTCGACGAGCGCGCCGGTGTGCCGGCGCTGCGCTTCGGCGGTGGCCTGCTGCGCCGCCCAGGCCTTCGCCTCCCGGCGCTCAGACCGCTTCCAGAAGGGCACCGCGGCGATGGCGATCCGGTGCAGCTCGCGGCGGACCGCCTTGACCTCGGCTGGCCCCGGGGCGGCGGGGACGGCCACGACGCGGCGTGTCGATTCGGGGAAGTCCTCGTGGTGCAGCGTAGTGAGGGAGCGTTCCACCGCGGCGACGGCCGCGACCTCCTGGGCGCGTTCGGCTGCCCGGGCTTGGGCCTGATGCTGCGCGACGGTGGGCTGCCGCGGGCGCGGCGAAGCACCCGCCGTCCGGGTCGAGGCGCCCGACGACTGGGGCCAAGAGCCGGACGAGGCTCGCGTGGAGGTGCGGGCCCGGCTGCTGCGTGAGCCGCCTCCGACGGCGGTGGAGACGGTGAAGGGCCCGGCCCCGCTGGAGATGCGGGTCCTTCCTGCGCCGACGTGGACCCGGGCGGCGCGGGGGCCGATGCTGGTACGCACGCCCCTGCTGGAGGCGCGCACGCGCACCCCGGGGGCGAGCTTGAAGCTGACACCGAGGCCCATCTACCGGCCCTGCCTTCCCTGTACCGCACCCGGCGGTACGTCTGATGTTGTGGTTGCCATGGACGGGCTGGTCAGGCGGCGCGCCAGCGTGCGCGGGTGTCGCCGGACTTGTATGAGCAGCGCATCAGCGTGCCCGCGCTCGTGTAGCCGAGCGCGCCCGCCGGCGAGCAGAACGCACCAGGGTGCACCCCCTGACGGGGCGACGGCGCGGCCGGCGAGGGCGAGGGGCTGGGCTGCGGTGCCGGCCTGGGAGCCGGCGTGACGGTCGGGTGCGGGGCGGGCGCGACGGTCGGCTTCGGCGCGGGCGGCGCGTAGATCGGGAAGCCGCCGAGCTTGGCCACCGACACCGCCGGGACTGGCGTGTCCGGGCAAGTCGTGAGGACGCGGGCCACGGCGACGCGCTCCGCGGCCGTCACGGCCAACTCGTACCGGGCCTTGACGGCGATCTGGCGAGCCACGTACATGCACCGGTACGACATCGCGGGCGGCAGCCAGGTCGCCGCGTCACCGCTGCCCTTGGAGGCGTTGACCGACGCGGACACCGCCGTCAGGTTCAGAGTGTCGTTGGCGAACGCGGTCCGCTTCGCCTGTGGCCACCCGGCGGCGCCCTTGACCCACGCGTCAGCCAGTGCGACGACATGATCGATCTGCACAGCCGAGCTGGAGGAGGCGCCGCTGGTGAAGGCCACCCGCGCCCCGGTGTACGGGTCCACCAGGGCGCCCGTCATGACGGCGCACCCGTTCGTGCCCGCCTTGAGCGTCAGCGAGCGAAGATCGCGTCGGAGGGTGTCGTTGCGCTGGTCGCAGCCGTTGCGGTCGGTGTCGCTCCACACGGCACCGAACGCCTCGCGGGTGTAGCCGGTCATCGGGCCGCGACCCTTGACCGTCAACGTGCCCAACCCCGCGAGCGCCGTGCCGGGTCGGGCCTGCCCGATGGCGGCGGTGACCGGGTCGGTCGGCGACGGGCTAGCGGTTGCGATGGTCGAGGTCGGGGAAGCGGTGGCCGGCTCGGTCGTTGCGGAGTCCGTCGCCGGCAACGGGGTTGCGGGCGCTGGTGCGGCTGGCAGAACCGTCTGCGAGGTGGGGACGGACGCCGGCGACGGGGACAGCGCCCCGCCGACCGACACGGCCACCAGCGCACCGACCAAGGCGACCGCAGCGGCGGCACGGCTCGGTAGGTGAGCCCACCGGACCTGCCCGCGGATGAGGGCCACGATGGCGACGAAGAAGGCGAACATCCCCGCGAAGAGCAGCGCACCGCCGATGCCAGAGATCAGACCCGCGAGCGTGGTGACGGCCAGGCCACCCCAACCGGCTACCGCGAGCATGCGGCCGCGGTCGGGGCTGCCACCCTGAGGCGCGGAGTCGGCGACGAAGGCAGAAACCGCAGCGGCGGGCGGCCGGTTACCCGCGCCGCCGTGCTGCGGAGACCACGGCGTCGGTGGCTGCAGGGGTGCTGCACTCCCGTACGAGGCGCGCGCCGGCTGGGCTGGGGGCGACGCCAGCGATGAAGAGGCCGGGGACACGGCGCCCGGGGACTCCGGCGCGGTCGTCCAGAACTGCCAGCCGTCCGGAGCTGGCGGCCATACCGGGTCGGGCAGCCAGCCGGGCGGCGGCACCCAGCCGGTCGGAGGCGCGGGCCATCCTTGTGGTGCGTGGAACTCGACAGGCATTCGAACTCAGTGATCCTCGTGTTGCCGCAGGCACCTTGGCCCGTCTTCTCAGCGCTATGTCACCGGTCCCGACCGGTCGCGGTCAGAGCGGCATCTTTCTGTGGTTAATGTGGCGTGGGCATGTCTCTTCACCGGGGACAGCACTGCCATCAACAGCGGCGCTGCATTGGGCTGCCGTGCAGTCCCCATGGACGAGGGCGACCAGTCGACCTCGGCACGCCCGCTGCCTCGCATGCCGCAGGTTCTCGTGACCCCCGCTTCCCTGTGTGACCTGAGGCTACGTGTCAAGCACGCCGGCCGCTGCGAAATGCCTGTTTCAGGCATAGAGCGTCCCTTCCGGCGTGGTCTGTGCGGCTTGCTGCTAGCGGCGCCTCAGCTAGCAGAACGGCTCCACCGCCCCGAGGTCATGCGTCTTCTGCCAACGTCCGAGCACAGCCCTCTCGACCTCGCCTGAGGCACCGCCGGCACCACCACAGGAGCCCTGGCTGCCCTTCGCCGACCCAACCACATTCGTACACCAGTTCGATCCTTTGGCACACTGGAGAGATGGCGGGCGGTTCAGGACGGGGGCATGAGCACCCGATCCCGGAGCCTCCGCGTCCTCGGCGGCACTGCTGGGTGCGCGGGGCTGGGGACGCACCCGGTCCGCACGCCGGGATCGTGCTCGCCTGGGAGAAGCGGGACGCGACCTGGTTCGCGCTTGTTGCCTACTTCCTCGAGGGCGACCATGCCCTGATCCAGCAGTGGCTCCCGTCGGAGTTCGTGACGCCAGCCCAGCGCTGAGACAAGGCGCCTCGCTGGGTGGGCACGGAGCCCCACGCGGTGGTGCCGCACTTGTTCAGCCAAGCCCGTGAAGGTCTAGCGAGGTCTCTCCCTGACGGCTAGACCCGCCTCGCCCGCAGGGCGTCCGGCGGGCGTGATGGCCCGCTCACGGGCATCATGTGGCCGTGACGACTCCGACCTCTTCCACCGGGGACCTCCTCCCGCCTCCGGAGACCGAGCCCGGGGTCTCCCCCGGCCCTGCTGCCCAGGTCGGACGGCCGGACGGACACGGACACTTCGGGGTCCTGGATGAGGACGAGGACGGGCTGCTCTGCCACGAGTGCGGCAGGCGCTTTGTACATCTCGGGCTTCACGTTTTCAAGAGTCATGGGATGCAGGCACAGAGCTACAAGATCGAGCACGGCTTGCGTCGCTCGAAGGGTCTGGTGGCCTCGGCGGTGCGCGAGAAGCTCGCGGTGCGCTCGGCTGCCCAGTTGACCCGCAGGTCGGCGTTCCTGGCCAACCGGGACACCCGCAAGGCGACCGCAGCCCGGCTCGCTGCAGGGCAGCCGCTCTCCCCCGCCGGCGCCGCCGCCTCAGCAGCCGCCGGCCTCCGGCGCGGCGGCTCGCGGCGCCGCGGCATCGTCGTCGTCTGTCAGGAGTGCAGCGTCGAGTTCTGCCCGCTGCGCGGGGCATCGAAGCGCCGGTTCTGCTCCCGCTCGTGCGCCAGCCGCTACAACCGGCGCCGCGCTTCGCCGAACGCTGGTCCGCGCGCGCACGCGACGCGGCCGGCGCCTGACGATGCCGGCCTGGCATGAGTCCGCGCCGTGTGCGAGGTGTCTGTGTCGAGTGCGTCGAGCCCGCCCGGGCTCGGGGCCGTTGCTGGACGCACTACCGGCTCTGGAGAGCCGCAACCCCGGAGGAGCAGAGGGAACGGATACCCGACGGCGCCCTCGTCGCGGGCCAGGTCGCGGCGATGCTCGGCATCACCACCGCCTCGCTCACCCGGCGCATCGCGCGAGGGCAGCACCGGCCTGACGGGCGCACGAGCGGACGCAGCTGGTGGTGGCCGGCAACCGTCGCCGGGTGGGGCCTACACCGTCCATCCGCCGACGCGCTGGTCGTCACCGAGGTGGCAGCGCGGCTCGGGGTGAGCACCAGCCAGGTTCACCGGCTGGCGCAGAACCGGGCCCTGCCGGCCGGCGGGCGGCACGGTGGCCGCGGGGCGTTCTGGTGGGACCGCGCCGCCGTGGAGCAGTACGAGCGACAGCAGCCAGGGGACGTGTTGTGGACGTCGGATCTGGCGCAACGGCTCGGTGTGTCGCGGGAGACGGTCCGCCGCCTCGCCCAAACCTCTCTCCGCCCGGACGGCGTCCACCGGGGACGCCGGTGGTGGCTGCCCAGCCGCATCGACGCCCTCTACCCGCCTCCACAGCGGGGCTCATCGGCGAGACGCAGCGACGGCGGTCGACCTGACCGATCCTGCACCAGTCCGGACGCGTGAGCCGTCGCCGCGGAGACCTAGGTCCATGACGCACGACGACCAGGACCAGCGCATCGAGTCCCTGCAACAGCAGTTGTCCGAAGCTCGCGCCTGGGCCTGGAGTGAATACCACGGCTGGTACGACGGCCGGTGGCTCGCCACCCGCGAGGTGCCGACCGAGGACGGCGGATGGGACTGGCTCATCCCGGAGCGGCTCTCCACGGGCGTGGAGCCGCCCTCCCAGCCTTGGTCCGTGGCGCTTCCCGGCGCCACGAGCCTCGGTGGTCCATGACCCGCCACGCTGGAACACGCATGCCGGCCGGCAGGGGTGCATGGTGAGCACATGGCTGTCGTGTCGTTGCAGGCGCCGGTCGCCTTGGCGCGGCGCGTCGATGAGCTCGTCCCTTCCAAGACCGCGGATCTGGTGTGGGAGCCGAAGTGGGACGGCTACCGCGCCCTCGTCGGTGGTGGCCGCATCTACTCGCGCAACGGCACCAACCTCACGCCGCTGTTCCCCGACCTAGCCCCGGTCCTGAGCGCACGACTGCCCAAGGACCTAGTGCTGGACGGCGAGGTCATCGCCTGGGATCCCGCCACGGGACGGCTGGACTTCGAGGGCCTGCAGGCCCGCATGACCGCCGGGCGACGGATCCGCGCCGTCGCCGCCCGCCGGCCAGCGCAGTTCGTCGTCTTCGACGTTCTCGCCGCCGGCACTGAGGACCTCCGAGGCCGACCACTGCGAGAGCGCCGGGCCCTGCTCGAGCGGACACTGGCCGGGATCGCCTCCCCTATCGTGCTGTGCCAGCAGACCGACGACCCCAGCCTCGCCCGCGAGTGGTTCGACACCCTGACAGCCGGCGGCATCGAAGGCCTCGTCATCAAGGACGCGAGCGGCACCTACCCCACCACACCCCAGCAACGGGCCTGGTGGAAGGTCAAGGCCACGGAGACATTCGACATGCTCGCGATTGGGTTCACCGGGGACGCGGCCGCACCCACCTCTCTGGTCCTCGCGTTCCCCGGGAACGTCGACGACGACGGTGGCCCGGTCACCGCCGGCTCGACAACAGCCCTGTCGAAGGCGGTCGGCCGATCGCTGGCGCCCCTGCTGCACCCGACCGGCGAGACGTTCGAGCGCACCTTCGCCTGGGGTTCAGCTGCGCCAAGTCGGGTGATGGTCGTCGCACCGTTCGTCGTCGAGGTCGACGCCGACGCCTCCGCCGCACCGGGCGTGCTGCGCCACGCAGCGCGGCTGCACCGCACCAGGCCAGACCTCGACCCCGGGGAGCTCTCCTGAGATTGGTCGCCGTGGGTGAAAGTGCGCCGCCGGACGTCACCTTCTGAGAACGCCCTCATATGCCGCCGATCGGTAGTGCCGACGAGTGACCGTCAGTCAGGAGTGTCTGTCTGCGCGGCGCTGGGCGGGCGTGTCCAAGTCGCCAGTCTCCGCGAGATTGAGCGCCACATCATGAAGCTTCTCGTTCAACGCGTTCGAGGCGTGACGCAGGATGTTGAAGGCGGCCTCCGGGGTGAGCTTGAGCCGTTCCATCAGGATCCCTTTGGCCTGGCCGATGACATCTCGGGTCAACAGGGCCTGGTGCAGATGCTCTGCCACATCCTGCAGGGCGTCCCGTTCGCGGACTGCCCCGGCGGCCATCGAGGCGTGCGCGGCTAGGAGCAACCCGATCTGCTGCGCCTCGTCGCTGAATGCGTCCGGCTTGATGCCGTAGGTGTTGAGCGAGCCGCTCGTGCCGGCGCTCCCCTCGCTCGCCGCTGCCAGGCGGTAGGAGGCCACGGAGTGCGCGCCCAGATCGACCGGACGGGATGCGAGCGTGGGCCAGCGGTTGTCGGGGAACGACTTCGCATAGACCAGCGTGGTCTCGACCGCATCGAGGCAGGGGCCCTCCCGGGCGTCGTACTGGGCCTGGTCGACCGCCGATGCGGCCACGTCCGTTGTCGAGGCCGTGCGATAGCCCCCGTGCTCGCTGAGGGTGACGCTTGCCATCTCACACCCGGCGACGGTGCTGACCGCGGCCTCGGCGATGCGCTGGAGGACGGCGTCGTAGGAATCCGCGGCGTAGAGGTTCGCGGCGATGGTGGCGAACGACGATGCGAGTCCCGTGATCGGTGCCGCCTCCAGCCGTCGCTGTGTCGCATCGTCGCGGGCCCGGGCGGCGGCCACGCGTTCGGCGCCTGAACGCTCACGGGTCTGCCGTGCCTGCCCACGAATGGCGAGCGCATCGAGCCGGTGCGCGGTTGCCTCGGCCTGACGCGCCAGACCGAGCTGAGCTTCCCGGGCGTCCAGCTCACGTTCCCGCTTGTCCAGCGCTTGTTCTCGCGCGTCGGCCGTCAGGTCCCGCAGGTCCCCGGCCAGGTCTCGCTCGCCAGCCAGGTCGTCACGTCGGTCGCCAACGAAGTCGCGCTTCTCAGCTGCCCACTGGCGTTCCGCGCCGGGTGACTCTGTAGCCATCAGGTCGACCTCCTCAACGTCCGAGCCCGCAAACGACTCGATGCCGAGCCTAGCCGTGGCGTGGCCGGCCGCTACTGCTCGTGGCCCACCGAGGGCGCGACATTCGACCGTGGGTCAGGCCGGCTCTGCCACGGCCTGAAGCACCGGCGGCCCCAGCGCACGCCAGGGCGTCGGGGCACTCTCCCGGCGGGGCGGGCGCGCAGCGACACAGGCGGGATGGCGAATGACATCGTGGGAGGCGACGGGGCGCACTCGAAGGTGCTCTCAAAGCGTCCGCGTAGGTGATGCTGGCGTGCTCCCCAGTTCAGACAAACTGAGCGTTCGGCCCAGGCGCCGGGTTCGGCGACCAGGCGGTGGATGAGGTCGCGGCGCTGCCGACCTAGGACGGGCAGACGCAGCAGAGGTCGCCTCAGAGGCAGCGATACCTACTGCATGCAGGAGTGGGACCACGATTGAGGAAACGGTGCAATCCCGCCTGCCGCGAGCCGTGGCGCTCTACCGTGGAGGGCACACCGCGACGTTCGCGCGCCTGCAGGTGTAGTCAGGGACTACGTTGCATTGGGGTTCGACATGACGACATCGACGACGCCACTCGCGGCCGCGGACGTGCTGCTGACTCCGGCTGAGGTGGCTGCGCTCTTCCGGGTCGACCCGAAGACGGTCACGCGCTGGGCTCGGGCGGGTCGCCTCGAGGCGGTCCGCACGCTCGGCGGGCACCGGCGGTTCCACGCCGCCCAAGTGCACGCGCTGCTGGATCAGTCCGCCAGCGCCTAGCTCAGCCCGACCAGGGCCGGGTGGCCGACGTCTCGACGCCGAGCCGGCCGCAGCCGTGGGGCGTCCGCAACCAGGACGAGCGTCGCGATGGGATCGCATGTGACGCGCGGGGTGCCCGCGAGCTCGTGGCCGTCAAGCGCAGCCACGCCAAGACCCAACGAAAGCGTCCTCAGGTTCCGCCGAGCGGTCCTCCCGCGACCAGCAGCGGTGGGCGCGAGCGACAGCGGACCAGCCGGCCGACCGGGACACGTAGCGTCGGAGAGGTCCCACCAGTCGTCTACAACGCGAACGCCCACCGGGTCAGCAGTGCGTGCGCTTCTCGTAGAGACTGCGCGGGAACGACCTCGTGCGTGTCCGAGCTTCCGCGCCGCCGCTCGACCTGGAACGACCCGTCGGACAGCCGGAGCGCCTGCGCGTACGTCTGACCTGACGCGTCCGCGACTTTCTCGACGATGACCCACGAGCCCTCACCCGCGGCGAGGTCCTCGAGGAGCAACAGGAGGACGTCCTCGGACGGATCGTCGTAGGCGTCGCCGTTCTCCATGACAGCTCTGAACGTGCGCGTAACCATACCTGTAGCCTCTCGCATGCCAGCGCCGCCACCACCATCGCCAACACCCGTCGCCATCGTGCGACGGTCACCACCGCCCGACCCGAACGCACCGACTCCACTCGAACGGACTTCGTTTCCTATCCGCCTCGGCGCCTCGAGACGTTCTTCCGGCGAATGGAGCCTCGCCCATCACCTCGACGACGATCTCAGGATCCCCATTCCCGTCTGCGGCGCCGGCCATGTGAGTCGGCTCCAGCGGCGCGTGCACGATGGTCCGTCCAGAGCCATGCTGCACAAGGGCTGAAACCCAACACGACTGTTGCTCCCGGGGGACGACGTGCAGGTCTGTGGCCCGGCCGAGTCCGCATGGAGCGCTGCCCATCAGGTCAATCGACGGGCCCTGAACCGCGGATCATGCACCTCAGGGCCCGGTGCTTCCCAGTACCGGGCGAGGTCAGTCAGGGTCAGTCGACGTCGTGGACGAGGGTGGCCGAGATGACCGTGGACGGCGCTGCGCTGAGTAGGTCGCCGAGCTCGTTCTGCGCGTCATCGCGCGTCTGCCTCACGGCCTCAGCG